>NZ_OZ032145.1:0-1858892 GCF_964026395.1 Candidatus Tisiphia endosymbiont of Thecophora atra
TCTCTCATTAATTTTTTCTTTAATACCGTCTTACCATTTTTATCTACACCATGAATTTGAAAAATTCTTTTTGCAATATCTATACCAATTATGGTAACTTCCATCTTAGCCTCCTGATTGTTATTTTAATATTTAATATTAACTTTAGAAGATTAGCAACTGCTTTTCATTCTGTATATCAGGAGGTCCATACCATTATTTTTTCACCTGTGGAATTTTATAATAAAGAAATACTGATAAAAGTGTACTTTAATGACAAGAGTTTTTATTTGAAACAAAACAATGGTAATACACATAAGAAGCATTATGTTGACTAATTTTTAGTATGTCAAGTAGAAAAGTGATGTTTACATGACTACAAACTTCATGCCAAAACCACTGCGAACCTGATTCTTTAGACATTTTAAGCACTTTTTCGTCTCGAAGATGAGTCGCTAATAGACGATTTTTAACTTTCAACAGTTGTGACTAGCAGGGGGGTGACATCGAAAGGGAATCAATGGTTCAGCCCTAATGGGGATTATACTGATAATTTATTACATCGAAATTTGTGTTTTTTTACTTAGAGTCCTTGACTTCGTTAAATTAATAACGTTATATTGTATACTTAAGAAATATTAATTAAGTAGGAGTAGTGGTATGACAAGTGGTAAAGAAAACTTAAGGTTTGCCAATGAATCTGTGAATAAGCTAGCTGAGGCTGCAATTGCAGCCTATGTTAGCTTACCACCATCTTCTCCTGATAAGAAAAATTTAGAAGATGTTGCTGAGATTATAACTAGTACGATAAATGTTGCGGATGGAAGTAACTTACAGAAAAATCTAGAAGCGTTAACCAAAAAGGTTGAAAACAGTAAAAATCGTTCCCCCATTGTTATTAAAGCAAGGGAATGGACTCGTTCTCTTATTAAGTTTTTAAAATTTTCATTTAGTAAACAACATAAAGAAGAGTTAAAACAAGTAGAATCAGATTTTATTAAAGAGCTTGAACTTATAAAAAGTTACTATAAGGCTATTCCCCCTGTGCAGGAGCAAATATCTACAAGCATTCCAGCAAAAGAAACCGGGGTTTTGCCCCCATCTTTGGTAGAAACTCAGCAGAAACCTCATGTAACGACGGCTACCACAGCACCGGTAGTAGTACATGAAACTGCACACTTTACTATCTCAGTGCAGGCAACAGTTACTCCTCCTAACGATCCAGTTACACCACCACCACCTCCACCACCTCCACCACCACCTCCACCACCTCCACCTCCTCCGCCTTCACTTCTTCATTCTAATGTAGTGCTGCAACAGATATCTCAAGCTGATTTGTTGGCGGCTATAACAAAAGGTAACTTTAAGTTAAACAAAGTAGAAGACCGAACATTAAATGAATTACCTGCAGACCAAGCAGATGATCCCTTTATGAATGAGTTGCAGAAAAAGTTGGCAGTACGTCGAGGATTTATTGAGGGGCAAGGCGATAAGAAGGTATCTCCAACATATGCTAAAGACGCTGCTGAATTTGCAAGGCTGGGAAGAGAAGAAGAAGCACGCCAAAAAAGACAAGAGGAGATAGATGCTCCAAGGATAGCAGCAGCACTAAGGGAAGAGGAGGGAAAGAAGTTAGCAGCTGAAAAGATACTATCTCCTCCTAAGGTTCAATCTAAGCTTGGAGAAATTCCACCACCACCTCCTCAGCCACTTTCTCCGCCTAGTACAAACTCGCTACCTAATATTAGAAAATTAGAAACAGCTGTAGAAGAATCCCCAACAACCAAGCCACAGACTGAGCAAAAGAGACCGGGGTTTGCTGTCGGTTCAGCAGATATCACAAATGCACTAGCAGGGTTAAGAAAAGCAGTTATTTCTCCTCAAAAAGAAACAGAAGCACCTACACAAAATTTGGGAGTAAAACTTAAACAAAAAACAGATGCACATACTAGGTAACCGACAAAACAGTGCAATTCAGCTCAATAGGCTTCGATGTCATTCCTAGCTAAAAGCGGGAATTCAAAAAATAGCCTGCAAAAGTTATATGGTTATGATATACTAAACCTCAATTTCGGATTAATTTCATTAATCCGAAATTGGAATGACAACGAGAGTGCTTAATAAAAAAGTAAGTATTTTATACTAAAATTGAGGAAATTATGATATATTGCAAAAAATCTAACCAAACATCTTATCCTTTTGTCTTGCCGGAATTACCTTATGGTAAAAGTGATTTTGTTCCGCATTTTTCCCCTGAAACTTTTGACTACCACCATGGGAAACACCACCAAACATATGTAACTAACCTGAATAATCTTTTACAAGATAATCAGGAATTGCAGAAAAAAAGTTTGGAAGAATTAATAATTTCTACAAGCATAAAACCAACTGAAGCAGCCATATTTAATAATGCAGCACAAATATGGAATCATACTTTCTTTTGGCATTCTATTAAGCCTTCAGGTGGAGGAAAGCCTACTGGTAAGATATTGGAACAGATAAATAAAGATTTTGGCAGTTACGAGAATTTTGCTACTGAATTTAAGCAAGCAGCAGTAAGCCAATTTGGTAGCGGCTGGGCGTGGTTAGTCTCTAATAATGGGAAATTACAAATAGTAAAAACGAGTAATGGTGAAACTCCTATTACTAAATCTATGAAACCTCTGCTTACCTGTGATGTTTGGGAGCATGCATACTATATAGATTATCGTAATAAGCGTCTAGACTATGTCTCAGTTTATATAGAACATATGATTAATTGGCAATTTGCTGAAAGTCATCTTTGAAACTTAATTTTAGAAAAAATACAATCAATAATTAAGGTAATTAGTTATGAAAAGAAAGCATACTGATATAGAAAAATCATTAGTAAACGTAAAGGAATATCAAGACCTTTGTTCCTGTGCAGATTCACAACACTACAGCAAACTAGAAAAGCATGATAAGAGATATCTTAAAACAGCACTAAGAGAAGTACAAGATTCATTAGACATAAAGAAAAAGAAAGAACTCTGCAACAATTATGATCCAAACTACTACGGTGTCGTAGGCGTATTAAAGGTTATTAAAGTAGCCCAAAAACATAAAATAGAACTACCAAATAGATTAACATTCTGTAACTCTATGAATAAAAAAGCAAGTTGCTCAGAAGATGAAGCTAAAAATGGCTTTGTTGCATAAATAGGATTTGAGATAAATTACTCACCAAATTGTAAAAAATGGTATCAGGATTCTCTACAAGACTGTTAGGAGCAGTTAATATTTGTGTCATATTCCCTCCCCTTGAAAATCAGTTAGAGAGAAAATTTGTCTAATATTTTTGTGACTATAAATTGGTTGTAAAGTTGCATAAAATCACCTGACTACATGTATGAACCTCCTGTAAAATGCAAATGCATACATGTATCCGGCTTATAGTTAATAAATTATGTGTAATTTATCCTACAGCCCTGATGGAATTCGCTGGCTTACAAATTTACTATATACTTATCATTTTATCGGCTTCAAAGAGCCATTGTAGTCATCAGTTTTTTTGTAAGCTAAGGTTTGTCTTATTTACCATCAATATTATTATCTCACGCATATTCCGGGTTGGAATCTCTTACATATTCTTTGTTTACCTATTAATTAATAAACCACTATTTATTTTATGTTAATTATAATAGCTTTGTGCTACAAACTTTACTCTCTACATAATCATCCCCTGACCTTAGTACTGCAAACACCACTCTTGCCAGTTTATTAGCTACAGCAACTACTGTTTTATTATGTCCATTTCGCTCAGATAAATTAAACATCCACTGCGTAAATTTGCTAAAATCTTTTTTAGATTTTTGTTCTTCCGATGTAAATCTTATCTTGGCATTTAGTACAGCTCTAGCTCCTTGGATCAATAAAGTACGCAAGTAAACATCACCTCGCTTGCTAATTCCAAGCAACTTATCTTTCCCTCCACTGGAATGCTGCCTTGGCACTAATCCAAACCATGCCGATAATTGCCTACCATTCTCAAAACTTGTAGCATTACCTATTGATGCTATTAAAGCAGTAGCAGTAATTAAACCAAGACCAGGTATAGCTGTTAATCGTTGATATTGAGTTAAGTTGCTAGCTATTATTTTTAATCTTTTTTCTATCTCTTTTATTTTTTTGTCATTATCCAAAAATTCCTCTTTCAGTTCACTAAATGTTTGATAACCCAGCTGGCTTAAATTTCCTTCATCTAAAATCTCGGTTAATTTTGTCATAACCTTATTGATCCCTTGAGGAATAATAAAACCAAATTCATGTAGTAGACCCCTAATTTCATTAGCAAGGGCAGTACGATTTTTTACCAATCTCTCTCTTACTCGATGAATTGATAAAATATCTTGTTGTTCTACAGTTCTAATTGGTACAAACCTCATATTTGGTCTTGTTACCGCTTCACATATAGCTTCTGCATCAGCTTGATCATTTTTATTAGTTTTAACATACGGTTTGACAAATTGTGCTGCCATTAGTTTTACTGTATGCCCCAATTTAGTTATTTCTCTTGCCCAGTAACTAGCTCCGCCGCAAGCTTCCATCCCTACCAAACATTTTGGTAAATTAGCCATAAATGTTAAAACTTGATCTCTCATTAATTTTTTCTTTAATACCGTCTTACCATTTTTATCTACACCATGAATTTGAAAAATTCTTTTTGCAATATCTATACCAATTGTGGTAACTTCCATCTTAGCCTCCTGATTGTTATTTTAATATTTAATATTAACTTTAGAAGATTAGCAACTGCTTTTCATTCTGTATATCAGGAGGTCCATACCATTATTTTTTCACCTGTGGAATTTTATAATAAAGAAATACTGATAAAAGTGTACTTTAATGACAAGAGTTTTTATTTGAAACAAAACAATGTGTAATACACATAAGAAGCATTATGTTAACTAATTTTTAGTATGTCAAGTAGAAAAGTGATGTTTACATGACTACAGACTTCATTCCAAAACCACTGCGAACCTGATTCTTTAGACGTTTTAAGCACTTTTTCGTCTCGAAGATGAGTCGCGACAAATCAGCACCTATACTCGGATCATTGTTGTTAAGATTAATTCTGTCAAAACCAGCAAGTTTACGACTAATATCGGATTTGTTCATATAATGACCAATACCAACAAGCGGTGATAACATTTTGATTCCCGAACCTATCCCAGCAAGTATTGAACCCTTAACACCAATCGCTCCTAAGCCTGCCCCAAGTCCAAAAGTTAAAGCTGTTAGCCCCAATCCTTGTGCTAGCCCAGTATCTCTTGCAGATTTTTGATACTTACCAGCTCGCCAGTCTAAATCCCTGCCATAGCTATCCAACTGGCTTTGAGCAGCTTCCCCATAACTTCTTAACTGGTTTTGCAACCCTTCAGCATGCGACCGCTGCCTTGTATAGTTAGCAGTGATTTGCTCTTGTCTATTCTGTTCTTGTTTGCATTGTTCAATCATGCTGAGCAATTGTTGTCTAGCATTATCAAAGTTACTAGTATCCTGCGACAATCGATTTTGCTGTGATTGATAGTTGCTAAGCTGATATTCAAGATTAGCTTTTTCCCTTGTTAGCTGTTGATGCTCTTTGGTGATGCTATCCATCGAATGGCGTATTTTGCTTTCTGTTTCGCTACGTTGATTTTTTAACAATTCAACATCTTGCTTATATTTATTAATATGGCTACCGGCTTCCTCTTCGGTTAAACCTTTCAAGCTTTCTTTTCGCTGGGCTACTTGATCATACAGGTTTTGGAACTGACCCGGTAATTGCTCTACCTCACTTATTTTTGCATCAAGAGCAGGAGCTTTTTGTGTAAATGCTGCAAAAGCTTGTTTTAGCTGTTCAGCTGATGTGGTCAAACTAGCTCTTTGTGATTCTATATTTCTTAAGCCACTCTCATATTGTCTGCTATGGTAATCGAGCTGGTTTTGCATATCATAGCTTCTTGAGCTAGCTTGATATTTTTGTTCCTCCAAAGAATGCAAGCCCTGCTGAGCATGTTGCAATTGCTGCGACAAATTATTGATAGTATTTTGTGCTTCGCTCGCATAACTACTATAACGATCTCGTGACTCATTATAGAGACGCTTTTGTCGTCTTGTATCTTTACCGGTAATAAAATTCCAAAATCCACCCATAGTCCTACCCTAAATTATTTATAGAGATTACTACAGTATACTGCTCGTAAATGAAGAGTTGATAGACGAAGATCAAAATCATGAAGTGCTAGGAATTACCAAGTCGAGGAGCGGAGCGTACATATAGTACGTGAGCACCGCAGATCTTGGATAATGACGACGCAATTCTTGATTTTCATCGAGTATACCTACTACTAGTGAAAATATAACTAATGATAATCTCATTTTTTAACTCTTAATTTCTAACGCATTGTAATCATTCATTACTTTACGATATTGTAATATATTATATTGCGATTGTTGTTGCTCATTACCAGTTTTAACATCCATGGCAAGATAACAAAAGCTCTCGGTTATATCAGTTGCTCTAGATGAATTAGAATGCACACCTCTTTTAGTAGCATCAAACTCATAAAGACCGTTAATACCACGCTGACATTTTTGGGCGTCGATGCGGCATTTACTGAGTAGTATTCTTGCCTTGGTTATCATCTCTTCCCGTAAATATTTCCTACCAATAGCAAAAGGCGAGAAGCCTACTTTCTCTGCTACCTCATTAGCTTGTTGTAATCTTGTATCCAAAGTTGGCATTTGTCTTCGACTCATATCATGGGGCAATACGTTACGTCCATATTGATAGGGTCTGGTTCTTAAATGATTAAGATAAAACTCTAAATCTTTGCCCCTATTCATGTAAAAGTCAATAATATCGATAGAATCTTTTTTTTCTTGAACAAACCAAATAACCGTATAATCAACAATCCCTATATCCCAGTAAGTATGAACCTGATAGGCTGGGTCATATGGCACATAGCCTATACGTCCTTCTCCTTCAGCTAGTCGTAACTGTTCAACAAAAGTACCACCTTGATCAGCTCTCTTGTAGCGATAAGCAGCAAAATCACAATAAAACTCTCTTTGAATCTCTTCGTTACTCATGTCGACTGAAGTCAACTTGTTTTTATCAACTAATGGCTGCCCCTCATGATCAGTAGTATCTTCAATAGTTTTGATTTGGCAAAATACTTCCGGACTATCTTGATATTTTCGGTATAATTCTTCACCATGTACAAGTTTTGGATTATCAGAAGGGGTATACAAATAAAGCAACCAACCATTATTACGAATTACCATCGGCTCTATAACGCAGCTCATAGCTCTTGGATCATGATAAGAATACTCTGAGATAACTGCTCCCTTAATACCACTACCCCTGATAGTAGCATAACGATCGCTACCAACAAACTGAATCACTGAACCATTTTTAAACAATATTCGTTGTTTGTATTGCTGACTACGAGCAATAATGCTTTTAGGGATAAACGACATATAAGGACGCCCCGATAATGTCATACCATCCCATATGCTCATTTTAGCTTGATTATAGGTAGGATAGACATACCAATAAATGCCAACTTCTCGAATAGCACTAGCAGTGATCCAGTTAATACCCATAATATCCTTACCAGCTCTTCTATGCCAAATGGCTATAGCTTTCTTACCACCCGAGTATAAATATCTCCACAAAGGCAACTGAAATGGATAGGGTGACCAATCCACTGGAAATTTAAGACTTTTAGAAGCAGAGCTAGTAACCTCTTTGCTGGCTTTAGCTTTACTAATAGTTTTCATCACTTTGGTCTTACTGTCCTTTGGCAAGTGCATATTCTGCTTCATACGATTCTATTTCAAAATTAGCTACATCTATCATTTTTGACATTCCTTGGGCTTTGGTTACTTGTTCAGCTTCATCACTATTTTTCCTATGGTAACTAGCATCATGCCTCCTCGTTTGATATTTTTGCGAATTGGCTTTAAGATATTCCAGCAATGACTTAGAACAATATTTTTTCTTAGTAGCTATTGCCTGATTATCCTTGTTATAAGTCACTTCCTCGTAACCGTTAATTGCCCTGTCATATAACACCCCTTCTGCTCTATCTACTGCAATGGCTAAAGCTAAATTGACGCATTTGGCTAAATATTTATCGCTATTAATGATCCGGTGCAACCTAAGTGGTGAAATACAACCAGCCTTCTTAGCTGCAATAACGATGTTACCATGTTCACAAAGATATAATAGGAAATTAGAGATATCATCTATTGAGCCAAACTTACTAATGGTACTAGATGATATCTTTGCTAAATATTTTTCAAACAAACCATAATTTTTGATCATGTACATCTCTTTAAAAATTCCTTGTAATTCCCTTTATTATAGCTGATTTTCAGGTTTTTTGCCAATTAATTAATTGAAAATATCCCTCTATATTTTGCAGTGTATCTCAACTAAAGATTACTGTCAACACTTTATTTTCTATTTTTTTGTCAATTTTTTTAAAGATATAAAAAATTGACAAAAGTGAAAATTTTTAATAACAAGTGATTAATTACCTCAAAAAAATTTTTCGCGTGACGCCCCCTATACCCCATTTTGCATAGCTACCACCCCCCGGGTGATTCCGCGAACAATTTTTGCCAAAAAATGTAAAAAAGTGACAAAATTTGCTAAAAATCTTGGCAAAATAGCTATAGATGGTGAATTTAGTATAACCCCACCTTCTTCATAGGAAGATAGTGATGTATCCACAAGGTGCATTACTCTCATCTTCTCTAAGTTCAAATAACCTTCTGTAGTGTTTTTATAGTGTTTTCAACCCTAATTAAATAATTCTTGATTATTATTAACTTATTTGTAATCATTTTTTTCTCGCTTAATACAATTAGTTTCATCAACTTAACTACCAATTCAAATTTTCGTTTGTTATTGCAATAATACCTTAAAATTTCGCAAATACAGACTCGTACAATAGTGTTATTTGTTTTTACATATTCCCAAAAATTAAAATCCTCTTATAAACATATTTAAAATAGCTTTAAATGCTATTTACCATAGCTTACAGTCCAGCCATTCTATCGACTTTCATAAACTCAAAAGTATAATTCAGTTTACTGCAAGCATATTCCAAATCTTTGCTGTACTTATTCTTAATCCAATCCCCAATAAAGGCAGTAGCTGGTTTGAGAATAAGCTTATTGCAAGTCGTATCTTCTTCAATTGCTTCTAACTTGCTAAACCAAGCTTTGTCCAAGTGTTCACCGTATAATTTTAACAAATATTTCCTTACTTTATACCATACTGACTCTGGATTTAGTCCACTTAGCTCTAAATGATAATCCGATACCTCTCTTTTGTTGGTAATACGCAATTGCTGAACATCTTTGCCATATACCTCTGCTACTATCTTGAGCAATGTGCATTTGTCAGTTTCTGACAAAGAGATATCCGCTAGATCAATCTTGTATTCATCGTCACATACTCCAAAAAAACTGCACCTCTTCAGTAATTGATAAGCAGTACTAGGCTGATGCTCAAAAGCTTCAACAATCTTGCGTTGCAACTGATTCAGTGGTTTAACGCCCTTACTATCTCTTATTTTTTGCAAATAAGCTTTTCTTGTCTTAGTCTTAGTAGCATTGTTCAGATCGAAGTTAAAGTTTGGGTTATTTGCCTTAGCTGGTGGACGCATTTCATGAATCAAAGTTTTTTTCATGTAATTCAGTACTGCTTGCTTGCAGGGAAAGAGACGATTAGGAGAGTCCACGCTATGTTTAATCAACAGCTTGTTGACGTAACTCAATTCGTAATTACGACCTGTTTGCCTTTTTAGCCAATCAGCATCTTCTCCGCTCAATGGGTAAAACATCTCTAGCTTCCTAGGTGAATACCAGCCTTTAGCCTGTTTGGTAATATCACTGAGCCACCTAGGCAATTTCCCACTAGCTTCTTGCTCAGACCCGCTACCTCCTGAATACCCGTCTGTTGAATCAGAATCTGAATCGCAGTCTGACTCGTCATCAGTTAGAGTTGCCTCAGAGTAATTGCAGTTTGTAGAATTGCAGGGTAACGTTTCATTTACTGAGTTTACCGTTGTCTCCATAGGTAAATTAAAACTTTTTTCTTCAGTTGACTCAAGCTTTGGTAAACTTTTTTTACCTGAACTTACCGTTATCTCCGGCAATGAATTAAAGCTTTACTCCGTAGTTGACTCAATTTCTGACAAAGTTTTTCCACCTCTTTTCGTCGTTACCTCAAGTGGTAAATTAACGCTTTGCTCCTCAGTTGATTCAGGCTCTGATACAGTTTGTCCACAGACTTGTCCACAATTTCTTGATTTTTTCCATATCTAGATATTATAGATATATTATATATAGATGTGTTTTTTTGAAAATTTTTTACAGTTGGGTGGTAATTTTTTTCCGGTTGACCGGAAATTTTTTGCCGGTTAGGTAGAATATTTTGCCATAAGCTGTAATTTATTTCAGGTTGCTTTGAAGATTTTTGTTGGTTAGAGTCGTCACTAGTTTTACGGAAACTGACAAAATTTTTAAGAAGTTTGATACATTGAATATGAGGACATCTCATATTATGTATAATCAGAGTGGTTGAATAAAAATCAATCAAACCACTGTCTTTCAGTTCTAACAGACATTGTTTTACCCGTTTTTGACCAACTCCTAGCTCTTGTTGGAAGAAAAGAAAGCCTTCCCGTAATTCTTCTACTGGTCTATCCCTCTTGTTATCAAATTGTAGACGAGAAACTATTAACGACAAAAGTTGACGAGCGGTTATACTTAATCGCTTACCACAATTATTGGTAAGATTTCGCCACTCAGGCGGGACAAAATCACCGACTATGTTATAAAAGATAATATCTTGATTCTCAACTACAGGTAGAGAAAAAGTTAGCGATTCTGTCATATTTCCTCCCCGTGAAAAACGGTTAAAAATAGACTATTTTGTAGGTCAAATTTCAGGAAATTTGTCTGAGAAGTTACATATGAATTACATATGGAATTTTTAGCAAAAGTTAGAAAACCTTGTAGGTGGCATAAGTATTGGTGGAGACGAAGGGAATCGAACCCCCGACCCTCTGCGTGCAAGGCAGATGCTCTACCCCTGAGCTACATCCCCAAACCATATTAATGATAGGTAGCTTATATACCTTTTTACATGTAAGGTCAACAAACTTGTTTGAAAACTTAATATTTAGGCTAAATTTTTGTTCTGTCCCAAGGTAATGCCTTGCCATCAGATCCAAGTACCAAATCTCCTGATACATCATATTCTGCTGCCAAAAAAGAAGATTTACCGGATATAAGTTTTACAGGCCTAATTTTTTGTCCATTATGAAAATACTCCTTTGCCTGTTCTCTAGAGGTTGGGTTATTTTTAGACGCTGTTTTAGCTTTTGACATATATGTAATAATCTCAAATATTTTTCTATAATATACAAACCTAAGTACAAAATATCTTACCTTTAATATTTGTCAAGAAAAAGCTGTGAAATGATGTAATAGTGAATTATAGTGCATCAATATAATTATATCATATTTTATTAAACCACTAAGATGTTTAAAATACTTCCAAAAACATTTTATGAAAGAGATACGCTTATTGTCTCACAAGAGTTACTTGGAAAGGTTTTGTGCTTTGGTAATATAGAAGCACGAATTATTGAAACAGAAGCTTATGTTGGAGAAGATGATCCTGCTTGTCATGCAGCAAAGGGTATAACGCCCCGTACAAAGATTATGTATGGTTCTGCAGGTCATGCATATGTATATTTGATTTATGGTATGTATTATTGTTTAAATATAGTAACAGAAAAACAGGGATTTCCAGCTGCTGTATTAATTAGGGGGGTGTATCAATATAGTCCTTTACAAGTTTTACTTGATGGACCTGGTAAATTATGTCGTACTCTTGGAATTAATAAAACCCAAAATGGTCAAGATGTAACTAGTAATAAGTCTTTTTGTATTATTGATGTAGGTAGTACTCCTAAATTTATTAGTACTCCTAGAATTGGTATTAGCAAAGGTACAGACAGACTTTGGCGTTATTTAGAGGTATAGTCAATTGATGAGAATTTGGTGACGTCGTCACTCGTCGCTCGCCTATTATCTATAGGCATCGCTCCTAGCACCCAATCCTCCTGAATTGACTACATAATTTGGTGTGTGCCATCGAAGGCGTAGGGATGGACAATGTTTTACATCGAACTTAGGTTAAATTATAATGAATCTGCAAGACCCAAATATTTCAAAGAGTCAAGCTACTTTGCCTAAGGTTACCATATACACTGATGGAGCTTGTTCAGGTAATCCTGGACCAGGTGGCTGGGGGGCATTATTACAGTTTCATGGAGATAGTGTAGAGCTAGACCCAAATGCTTTAAAAAATTGGTATAACAAAAAAAAGTTAAACGAGTTAGATATATGTGAGAACTCTACGAAGTTTCGTGATAGCTTTTCTTTAAAGCAGAAGAGTATATTTGGTCATGAACTATATACCACTAATAATCGCATGGAAATGACAGCAGTAATTGAAGCATTAAAAGTTCTTAAAAAATCATGCTATGTAGAACTTTACACAGATAGTAAGTATTTACAGCTTGGAATAACACAGTGGATTAACACATGGATAAAAAATAACTGGCATAAAAACAACAATGATCCCGTCAAGAATGTTGATTTATGGAAAAAATTGTACGAAGAGTTAAGTAAACACTATATTATTTGGAATTGGGTTAAAGGTCACAATAATAATGAAGGTAATGAAATGGCTGATAGGCTAGCTGTGCAAGGAAAAGAAACTGCTATAAAAATACTTAAATGTCATTCATAGATAATTTTTTTATATCTATTTTCTCTAAGGAAATTGGAAAAGATCAATTTGGTAACAAATATTATCAAAGTAAAAAGCAGAATTATTTAGGTCAAGCTAGAAGACAAGTGGTTTATAAAGGTAAAGTGGAAGCATCGAAAGTTCCTCCTATGTGGCATGCTTGGTTGCATTATATGACTAATGAAGTACCAAATAACAATAATAAATTTGACTGGCAACAAAATTATCTCCCTAATATCACTGGCACTAGCTTATCTCATAACCTAATAAAAAATAGTACAACTGAAGCTAAATATAGTAGCTGGAAACCTTTAGATAAATCAAAATAATGAAACAGAATGTTATAGAAACTTTAGTTGGCTTTATAGTAATACTAGTTGCTTTAGCCTTTTTTGTTTTTGCTTATAAAATTGCTAACTCATCAAAAGTTGAATCTGGGTATATAGTTAAGGCAAACTTTCAGAATGCGGAAGGGATAGTTCAAGGTAGTAGCGTGATGTTAGCTGGTATAAAAATTGGATCAGTAACCAACATAACTCTAGATAAAACTAGTTTTTTTGCCTTATTAACCATTAGCATCAATAATGATATAAAGTTACCTAAAGACACTAGTATAGCAATAGTCACAAGTGGAATACTTGGTAGTAGATACATATCCGTAACTCCCGGTTCATCTGAAGAAAATTTGGCTGGAGGTGATCAGATAAAATACACCCAGTCAGCAGTTAATATTGAATCCTTAATAGGTAAATTAATTTATTCCTTTGGTAGTGGTCGTAAGTAACACTCCATTCAATAATGTGATTTTAATTATTAAAATCACATTATTGAATGATGAAAAAAGTTAAAATGCACTTGCAGAACCGCTTCAAGAGTGCATTTTTCCTTATATACTGTTCGTAAATGAAGAGTTGGTAGACGATAGTATAACTTCAAGAAGAACTAGGAGTGTCAAAGTCGAGCTGCTAGGCGTACATTAGTACGTGAGCAGCTTCGATCTTTGGTCGCGGGAACGCCAATTCTTGAAGTTCACCGAATATAACAAAGCCAGTTCGATATAAGAATTAATAATTCTTATATCGAATTAAGGTTAAGTAATATTTTTGAATTATGACAAATAACCTATTAGTGTAGCTCGAAATTAGTGTATACTGCAAAAATATTGAGAATTGATGAATTATATTGTCAATGTTTTTGTTATGAAATAAGTTATGATTGTAATGTTTGAATTAATTTATTCACTAACTTGTCTTAGGTTTTACAAGTAGTGGGGATGTACAATGTTTAAGTTAGCTAATATATTAAATACACTAAAATCACCTTCTGATGCGGTAGAGGATCAAAGCGTTCAGTCTAACAACTTTGTTAAAGCTACTAGGAATTGGTATGAGGAAAGATCTGATAGGTTAATTGTACAACGTAATATCTTGTTGGTATTATCTATATTACTAATAATACTTATAATGGCATCCATAGCAGCAGTAACTATAGTGGTAAATTCAAGAGAGTTTAGCCCTTTTGTTATCCAAATTGATGATAGTACAGGGATGGCAACGATTGTAAATCCAATATCTTCGGAGATACTAAACGGTGACGAGGCACTTTCAAGGTATTTTATTAAAAAATACCTCATAGCTAGAGAAACATATAATCCTGTTGATTTTGATACTGAAGCAAGGAAAAGCGTTAGATTATTATCTTCAAGTCCAGTATATTATAACTATCTAGGATATATACAAAATAAAGATGTAAATCCAGTTTTAATATATGGTCAAAACAACACAACTTTTTTGGTAATTAAATCTTGGTCAGGAGTAGAAAAAAATAAATATATGGTTAGGTTCTCTATTAATGAAACAACAGGCAATAAAACGGTTTTCAATAAAATAGCTGTGGTAAGTTACGCATATATTCCAATGGAATTAACAGATGCAGATCGAGATATTAACCCAGTAGGTTTTCAAGTTAATGATTATAGGGTAGATGATGATAATAGCTAGACTTCTTTTCGTAGCGGCAATATTATTACATTCGGTTATTGCCAACGCTTGTGCAGGTAATATGCATATAGATAATGATGTAGATGATCTAGCCATAACTACTGATAACAGAATTAAAACTTATATACATAATCCTAATGAAGTTTATTTATTAGTTCTGCATTTTGGTTTTCAGTCAAGTATAGAATTTGCCAAAAATGAGGAGATACAAAATATTGTTCTAGGAGAATCCTATGCTTGGAAAATGACCCCGTTGGCAAATAGATTATTCATTAAGCCATTGGAAAAAAACATTAGAACAAATATGACTATCATAACTAATAAAAGGACTTACCAATTCGATGTTGTATCCAAAGAATTGGAAGAAGGTCGTGAAAAAGACTTGGTATATGTAGTTAGGTTTTATTATCCTAAAAAAAGGTTTAGTACTTCACAATAATACCTCAATTCGGGATAAGAATTAATTAATTCTTATTCCAAATTCGCGTAATAATGATATTAATTTACTATGGCAAAGCAAAATAATACCTCTTCTCAAATCAGTACACAGAGTGCAGAGGAACAAGACATACCAGAAGTTCAAAATGAGCTATCAAAAGTTGCCACTAATCCTAAGCAAAGCATTCTGATTCTACTTGTCATTTCTGCTGTCTTTATATTTATTTTTTTTAAACTTTTTATTGCTGATAATAAACCAGCTGAGGTGGTAGCTCCATCAGCACCTACTGATATTACTAAACCGACACAAGATAATTCTAAAAATCTACCAGAGATTCCAAAATTACCAGAAGCACCTAAACTCGAAACACCTGTGGAGCTTCCACCACCTCCACCACCTCCTCCCCCTAAAGTTGCTGATGTGCCAAAGCTTCCTTTACCTACTACTTCAGTAGATAATAATAATGCTGACAAAAGTGCTGATAAAGCTTCTCTTCCTTCCGTTGTATCATCACCCCTTCCTGGAGGAATAGCTGAAAGTGACGAGGAAAAGAAACGCCGTGAAGCAAAGAGAAAATCTTCTATAGTATTAATTGCAGGAGTTCCAGAGAAAAAAACACCAAGTCAAATTGCCGAAGAAGCAAATTTTCAAGATCGTGGAGATATGGCATTTGTTCTTGGTCGTGGTAAGATAATTGAAGCGGTACTAGAGACTGCTATTAATACTGACTTAGGTGGGGAAGTAAGGGCAATAATTAGCAGAGATGTATTTTCTGAAAGGGAAAAGATTATTTTAATTCCTAAAGGATCAAAGATTTTTGGTGCTTATACAACTGGTATTGATGGAGCGTATGGTCGAATTGCAATAATATGGAATCGTATTGATCTATCAAACGGTTATACCATTACCTTAGATGCTATAGCTGTTGATAATCTTGGAAGGAAAGGTGAGCAAGGAAGAGTAGATAATAAATATAAAGAACGATTAACCAATGCTGTATTATTATCGGCATTTAATATTGGACTTGCCAATGCCCTTGACAAAGTGGTAGCTCCCCCAGTTAATTCACAAGCTGCTGCCGCTAATGCTGCTGTTGCTGCTAATATACAAAGTTTAGCACAAAGTATTAATAATGGTCCTGGTACTGAGGATGTTAAAATTTCACAGATATGTTCTAGTGTCATGAACGCCATTCCCGACAAGACCTCAGCAGCCTATATTTCCATGATGCAGGCTTGTAATACTGCACAAAATCCAACTGGATCACAGCCTGGTCAAAGGATTGTTGCATTAATGACTGCAGTAACTAATGCAGCAGCTAGTTTGCTAACTAGCACTGCAACTGCTAGCACTCCAACCCAGGCACAAACAGCTTCAAAAAAAGCTTTTACTGATATCAGTGATACTATGAAAGGTATGATTCAGCAACATGAATTTAGACCAACTATTACCATAGATCAAGGTACGGTAATTAAAATTTATGTCAATAAAGATTATAAATTTCCTCAATCTGTACTGAGAAAATCAAGATTGATAAAATGAGTGATAATTTTGCTGCATTAGAGACTTTTCTATTACCATTTAAAGAACTGTTCGCAGAAGATGGTGTCAATGAGATCATGGTAAATAAACCAGGAGAAGTATGGGTTGAGAAGAAAGGAGATTTGTTTTGTAAATCAGTACCTGAACTTGATTTTGAACATCTTATATCGCTTGGTAGGCTTGTAGCTCAGTCAACTGATCAGACAATTTCTGAGGAGAAACCTTTACTCTCTGCATCCCTACCAAATGGCTATCGTATCCAAATAGTATTTCCTCCTGCTTGTGAACCAGGTCATGTCGGATATGCTATCAGGAAAGGTAGTACAATGAACCTTACACTAGATCAATATGCCAAGCTGGGAGCTTTTGATTCAACATCTACTGGAGAATTAATTGACGAGAATGCAAAAATCTTAAATAATTATTTAAAAGAAAATAAAATAAAAGAATTTATTCGACATGCTGTAATTTCTAAAAAAAATATTATTATTAGTGGTGGTACATCAACTGGTAAAACAACCTTTACTAACGCTGCTTTAGCAGAAATTCCAAATAGCGAGCGATTAATTACTGTTGAAGATGCTAGGGAGGTAATCTTAGCAAATCACCCTAATAAATTACATCTCCTTGCTTCAAAAGGGGGGCAAGGTCGTGCAAAAGTTACTACTCAGGATTTGATTGAAGCATGTTTACGTCTAAGACCTGACAGAATTATTGTAGGTGAACTTAGAGGAGCTGAGGCATTTAGTTTCTTACGAGCAATTAATACAGGCCATCCTGGCTCTATATCTACTTTACATGCTGATGCACCAGCAATGGCTATAGAACAACTTAAGCTAATGGTTATGCAAGCTAGTTTAGGCATGCCACCAGAAGAAGTGAAAAAATATATATTAGCGGTCGTCGATATTGTGATACAATTAAAACGTGGTAGTGGTGGGAAGAGATATGTCTCAGAAATATACTATAGTAAGAATAGGCAAGACTAATGATGGGATTGGAGAAAATAGTAAACATTATCCGTAACCTCTTAGGTCATTTTATAATACACCCTTTGGTAGTATTTTGTACGATATGGATTAGTGGAGTGCTAGTTGCATTTACTACTAACGAGATTAGAGCTATAAATGTTGACTTAACAGCCATAGATATAGCTTATAAGTGGACTTATTGGCTAATTAGTGTATGGTCGCAATTAACTTTTCAAGCATATAACTACTTAAAAGTTAAGTTAATATTATCCCTTACTATACCGACAATTACAGTTATCATATTTTACTGGAAAAATTTTAAAAGAATAAAGAATTTACAATTTTTTATTCAACCGGAAAAAGTTTATGGTGATGCTAGTTGGGCTACTGAAGATGATGTAGATAAAGCCGGTCTACGTTCAAAGCATGGTATGTTGCTTGGTACCAATAACGGAGGATATTTTGTTGCTGATGGATTTCAGCACGCTTTGCTTTTTGCCCCAACTGGTTCAGGTAAGGGTGTAGGATTTGTAATTCCCAATTTATTATTTTGGGAACACTCTATTATAGTACATGACATTAAGCTAGAAAATCATGGTTTTACAAGTGGCTGGCGGCAGAAACAAGGGCAACGAGTATTTGTTTGGGAACCTTCCAATCCTGATGGGATAACTCATTGTTACAATCCTATAGACTGGGTAAGTACCAAACCAGGTCAAATGGTGGATGACGTACAAAAAATCTCAAATCTGATTATGCCTGAAAAAGATTTTTGGAATAATGAAGCACGTAGTTTATTTCTTGGTGTGGTACTATACTTAATTGCTGATCCGACAAAAACTAAATCCTTTGGCGAAGTGGTCAGGACAATGCGTAGTGATGACGTGGTGTACAACTTGGCAGTAGTTCTAGATACTTTAGGCAAGGTAATACATCCTGTGGCCTATATGAATATTGCTGCATTTCTACAAAAAGCAGATAAAGAGCGTTCAGGTGTTATTTCTACAATGAACTCTTCTTTAGAATTATGGGCAAACCCGCTAATCGACTCAGCTACTGCATCATCTGACTTTAATATACTTGAGTTTAAGAAGATTAAAACCTCAGTTTATGTTGGTTTAACTCCGGATAATATACAGCGTTTACAAAAATTGATGCAGGTTTTTTACCAACAAGCTACGGAATTTTTAAGCCGCAAAATGCCTGATTTAAAAGAAGAACCTTATGGGGTTATGTTCCTGCTTGATGAATTCCCTACTTTAGGCAAAATGGATACATTTAAGGCTGGTATCGCATTCTTCAGGGGATATAGAGTTCGCCTATTCTTGATTATACAAGATACTCAACAGCTCAAAGGAACTTATGAGGATGCTGGCATGAATTCATTTTTGTCAAATTCTACATATCGTATTACTTTTGCAGCTAATAACTATGAAACAGCTAACTTAATATCTCAGCTAGTTGGTAATAAAACAGTTGAACAACGATCTTATAGTAAACCACTATTTTTTGATCTTAATATTTCAACAAGAACGCAGAATGTATCACAAGTTTCCAGGGCTCTGCTTTTGCCTCAAGAAGTAATTCAATTACCAAAAGATGAACAAATCGTTTTAATTGAATCTTTTCCACCTATTAAATCTTTAAAAATTAAGTATTATGAGGATAAGTTCTTTACAAATAGGTTATTACCGCCTACATTTGTTCCAACTCAAAAACCTTATGATCCTAATAAAAATAATGTAGATGAGGAACAAGACAATACAGATTCTACTACTAAAGAAGATTAATTTTTTAAGTAAGAAATAAGATAAAACTCTATGCGTTCAGCCATTATTGATATTGGCTATAATGCCATAAGAGCTGTAGTTTATGAATGTGATAGACTTGGAGCTCCAGAAATTTTCAATGATAAATTTAAAAGTGATATTATCAATTTACTTAATCTAGATGACTTAGAAGTAAAGCATCAAGTATATCTGTCACTACAATATTTTGTACATATTTTTGATAGGTTATCAGTAACAGATGTTAAATGTGTTGCTACTGCTGTACTTAGAGGGCATCCAAGAGCTGAAGAATTTAGAGAAATAGTTAAAAGAAAATTTAATATTAATATTGAAATTATTTCTGGTAATCGCGAGGCCTATCTTACAGCTGCCGGATTAATTTCTGGTATCAATGATGCTTGTGGCATAGCAGCAGACCTAGGTGGAGGTAGCCTTGAACTTGCCCAAATCAAAGACAAAAAAGTGGGAATCTTAAAGTCTCTACCTTTAGGCACTAGCTTAATCACTAATAATCATTTTGACGATATTAATATAATTAGCCAAATGATCAACAAAGAGTTTGGAGAGGTATACTCAAATCATTCGGGTATACAACAATGTCAACAAGGGTATCATTGTCCAAACTTATACTTAATAGGAGGAGCTTTAAGGCTAATTGGACGTTCTTACATGGAGTTTGTTCATTATCCTCTTAAGAACTTACATAACCTTGAAATAAATCGTAGAGAATTTGAACTATATCTCGAAAAATTGGCTCATGCTCATAGTATGAGAACACAATATAAATCAAGAATTCATTCTAACGCAATTTTGGTGGCAAAATCTATGCTGAATGTCTTTTTACCTGAAAAGGTAATAATTTCAAATTATGGTTTAAAAGAAGGTGTTAGATTTGCTTGTCTCCCTAAAGAAGAACAGGAGAAAGATATTATTTATGAAAGAATCAAGACATTAGTAAATTTTGATGAAACTACTTATAATATCAAAAATTATACAGAAGTCATTAAGCCTATCTTAATTCAACCAGATACAACAACAATTAGTATAATTACTTTGGTCATAATGCTTGCACAATATAATAAAAATATCGATAAAACTCTTCGCTCTAATTTTATTGTTGAATTTATTTTAGCTTCAGATATTCCTTTTAGTCATCGTCAAAGGTTGATGCTGAGTATTGCTCTTGCACTTACCTATACAACAAGAAGTGATACATATATTAATAGATTAGCAAAAAGAATGATTAATTCATACGATTATTGTAACAGTCATATAATAGGTAATTTTATAAAAATTGCTAGGGAAATTGATGGACCAAGATTTCAGTCACCCTCTTTTTCTCTTGAGTTAAAAGATAATAGATATATTGAAATTTCTACACTAAATATTTTACCAAAAGCGGTGTTTGAAAAAGTGTGCGAACGTCTGAAAGCTATAGGTTTCGCCCGAAAAATATTTATTGAAATAAAATGATAACAGTCTTATATTGCAAGTGTACAAGCTTTTTTAGAGTACGCGAGTCTCTCATTGTCAAAAAACAATTCTTCAAAGCAGAAGAGTATACAATAAATTAATACAACTACTTTTACATAATACGTCAGGAGATATATATGTTTATAGAAAATGCCTACGCAGATAACAACGATACAATATCAATAACAGAAACTGAAGAAGTAGCTCCAGTAGCTGAACCATCATCTACTCAATCAATATTAACAAGCCTTGTACCGATGGTATTAATCTTCGTTGTATTCTATTTTTTTCTAATTAGACCACAAGATAAACGTCGTCGTGAGAAAGAGGCTGTAGTTGGTAGCGTTAAGAAAGGAGAAGAGGTGGTAACTAATAGTGGAATCTTCGGAGTGGTAAGTAAGATTAACGATGCTGACAACACGGTAGATCTTGAAATAGCTGAAAATATACGAATCAAAATTCTGAAATCTTCAATACTTGATATTACAAGTCGTCACAAAACAGAAGTTACTGCCAAAAGTAAAAAAGATAAAGGGAAATAAGCTGTGTATAATATTCCTAAATGGAAAATATTCCTTTCTATTTTATGTACAATAGCAGCCTTTATCTGTGCTTTACCTAATTTTACAACTATAGATTCTAAAATACTGCCAAACCATAAGGTGAATCTTGGTCTTGATTTGAGAGGTGGTGCTCATCTATTGCTAGATGTAGATTTTGATAGTTACTTAAATGATGTAATGGACAGTTTAGCTGACCATTTACGAAAATATTTACGGGAAGATAAAATAGGTTATAAAAATCTTGTTGTTAAGAACAAGGCGGTGCAGTTTGAATTGAGAAACCTGGAAGATTATAAACAGGTCAAAAAGATCTTAGGTAAAGTTGACCGAGAAGTTACTGTGGAAAATGATAATACTAATATTAAGCTTAGCTATAGTGATTCAAAGCTTGCTGAATTAAGGTATCAAGTTATTGCCCAATCAATTGAAATAATCAGAATGAGAGTGGATAGCACCGGCACAACAGAACCTAACATACAAAGACAAGGTGATAAACATATATTACTGCAAGTACCAGGTGAGGAAAATCCACAACAACTCAAAAATATTCTTGGTAAAACTGCAAAACTAACCTTTCATTTAGTAGATGAAACTGCCAACATACAACAAGCATTAAATGGACATTTACCCTTTGGTTCAATTTTAGTGAAAGGGGAAAATGAAAATAAGCAAGAATATTACGTAGTTGTTAAGAAAAAAGTTATTGTTAGTGGTGACCAGCTAACAACTGCCCAAGCTTCTTTCAATCAAAATTCCCAACCTGCTGTTGCTTTTTCTTTTAATAATCTTGGTAGTAAATTATTTGCAGAAATAACCAAGAATAATTCTGGCAAGAGGCTTGCTATCGTGCTTGATAACAAATTATTAAGTGCACCAGTAATTAATGAACCAATTCTTGGAGGAAGCGGTATAATTTCAGGTAATTTTACTGTTGAATCAGCAAATGAATTAGCGTTATTACTTAGAGCTGGTTCGCTGCCAGCCCCTTTAAAAATAATAGAGGAAAGAACCGTAGGACCAAATCTTGGAGCAGATTCAATAGAGGCAGGCAAGAAAGCAGGTATGATTGGTTTTGTTAGTGTGGTAATATTCATGATTTGGTCTTACGGAATTCTTGGCATTTTTGCCAATATAGCATTAAGCCTAGCTTTACTTTATATTTTAGCGTTATTGTCACTTTTTCAAGCTACATTAACTCTGCCAGGAATTGCTGGTATAATCCTAACGATTGGTATGGCAGTTGATGCCAATGTACTCATTTATGAAAGGATAAGGGAAGAACTTAAAAAAGGTGCATCTAATCTATATGCCATAAGGATGGGATTTGAATCAGCTTTTGCTACAATCCTTGATTCAAATGTTACAACTTTGATTGCAGCATTTTTACTTTTTATATTTGGAGCTGGAGGTATAAAAGGTTTCGCAGTAACACTAACTATTGGTATAATATCATCTATGTTCTCTGCGATTATTATTACTAAGTTGTTGATTGATACTTGGATTAAGTATCAAAAGCCCAAAAATCTAGGGTTATAATTAAACGAAGAAAATTATATTATGCTTCAAGCCTTAAAAAGAATGCTACTATCTGTAACAGTTGCCCTAACTACCAGCGTAACATACGGGAATTATAAACATTCATCAGAACTTTCAGGATTCGAATTAGCTGCTAGCAAATTAGGTTTTACCTCACCAACCCAGCAAGAAGCTTTGTTAAAGATTTTTTATCTAGCTGGATATTTTGAACCACAAAAATTATGGCACGATCTAGTATGTTTTGACAAGACTAATGCAGACAAAATATTTCGTTTGATTCAGGGCAGTTTGGCTAAAGCTGGTGCTAATCAAAACGCTCCTAGTAAATTCAATGCTAAATCATTGCGTAAAAATTTATTTAAATCTATTAATGAGATAAATGTACGAAATATTGAAGATTGGTTACTATTTGTTGCTCAGGATGCGTTTGATCTTAATCTTGGTCAGGAACGGAATGAACTGACCACTAAAGATTGGATGACTAAATATAAGTCTCAATATATTGTAGATGCTAGACAATTGGGACTTATTAATGAAATAAAACCTCACTATCAAGAATATGATGAAGTTTGGATTGCCGGGGCAGCTAGAATTAGGTTATTGACACGTATAATCTATTATAATAAATTAACAGAACAAATTAAAGTTAACGGATTAGTACTAGTATTAACAGGAGCAAGACCCTTATGGGCTAATCTCGATGGCATTAACCCCAAAACATACACTGAATTGCTAGAAGCATGGCAAGGAAAGGCAGATATTAATAGATTGGATACTGTACAATTAGTTGGAAATGATTCAGCTTGTATTGAGGAAGGTGAAAGATATATCGAGTCTCTTGCTAAAGATTACGGTATTAAGTTAAATAAAGCTCAGCCATTTATTCAATATAAAACACAAGAAGAATGTCCATTAGGTCTTTTTCCTAGAAGATTCTATCCTAATTATGCAAGCAGCAATGAGAGAAAACTCACAGAAGACCTGATGAGTAGTGACCTAGTAAACAAGTTCCTTAATAAGGATCAAGTTAAACGTACTGAAATAATCAATACTAAAGTAGGCAAGAATAACGAAAGGCCTGATACAGCCACTACTGCTCATGATGCAGCAGTTAATTTTGCTGAAAGAATTTTAAGTAGAAAATTTGGTAGACAAAAAGACTTTGTTATTTTATTTGTCAGTAATAATCCTCATATTGAACGCCAAACAATTGTTACTCAAAGAGAAGTTGATAAAGTATTACAACAATATGGATTAGATAAACAGGGTTATCATATTAAAATTGCAGGGATAGGTGCTAGTGCCGTACCGGATATTCCAGTTATTCATTCTGAACTGAGTAAGTTGATAACGGCAAAATGGATAAATAAAAATCTACTAAGCACTAATAAATTTGGGCATTCTATTGATCAATTAATGTTCCAAACTCGTAAATGCCCTGATCCTAAATCAATACCTCCAATACCAAAAATTAAAGAAATATAATATAGGACTAATTGAAGGCATAATTGGATATTTGATTAATTGGGAGTGCCTACGAATTGAATAATTTTTCAGTAAAAAATAGATATCTTTGGCAAACTCGCCTATGCTGAGGAATTTAAAGAAGCCACAAAACCTTGACACGCAGTGGACGATGATGTACGTGAGGAGCAAAGTACCGGTAGCACGAATAAATTACCAGCAGAAGTAGAGTTTGCCAAAGATATCTAATGTAGCTGAGTACTGCAAACAGTACGCAAATATATGTGAGGAACGGAAGCAAATTTTGACGACAAAATTACTAAAAAGAATCAATTACAGGCATGCCCTAGTGGATGATTGTAGAACCCAAACCGAAGTAAGAAATGTGATAAACCATCATTCTTATCGTGCATTTGTATAGATGTATCAATTTAATTAATCTTTAGGAGGATATTGCCTGAATAATTTTAGAGTTTAGATTGCAATATGCTTTTGACTCCTTTTGAAAAAAAATTATTGACTCTAATGTGACTAGAATCCTAACCTAGTCACACTAAAAGCTAATTAAGATAAGGTTTTTGAAGAAGATAAGTCAACTATTAGTACTGGAAAAGCTCCGTCAATAATGTCATTATTGAGGACAATAAGCAACACTCCATTTAGAGCCTGAATTACTCAAGGAAGTAATATCTTGTATAAAAAGCTCAGCCAGTATCGAACAAGGTTATCATAAGAGCCGTATATCTGAGTTACAATCTGAACATACAAAGATGAAAACTCGTATGGATAGGTTAACTGATTTATTTTTAGACGGTGATATTAGCAAGGAAGATCATGAAGAAAAACGTCAGCAATTAATGCAAAAACGTAAAGATATTATTAGAGAAATAGAGAACCATACAAATGCTGATGATAAATTTTCAGAACTCTTGATTAACCTAGTAGAACTGGCTTCTAGAGCGTTCGTAGCCTTCAAAGGTTCTACTATTGAGAGAAAACGTAAATTAATAAATTTAGTGTTTGGTAACCTAGAATTAAAAGACGGAAAGCTAGACTTTATGCTACGTTCACCATTTGACGCATTCGTAAAATGCACTAAAATCGGAGAATGGCGAAACCGGGGGGATTCGAACCTCCGACCTAGCGATTAGGAATCGCTCGCTCTATCCTGCTGAGCTACGGCTTCTTTTTTACTGTTTTTGAAGATTAATCATTAGACAATGAGGTCTATTATAGCAAAATTTTCAACAGTTACAAGCGTGTGACACAAAATCAAAAGGATTGACATGTTTATTATTAAGCCAAATCTCAAAATGTAAATGTTCCCCAGTACTATTGCCACTATTCCCTTGAAGCCCAATCATTTGACCTTTTATAACCATATCTCCTTCTTTTACATGTATTTTTCTCAAGTGAGCATATTTAGTGATAAATTTATTTGAATGTTTTATTTCTATTAAATTTCCATAAGCACGTTCTCGCCTTATGGTAGTAATTATTCCATCAGCAGAGGCATAAATAGGAGAGCTACTATAGCCTTTTAAGTCTGTCCCACAGTGGAATTTTTTTTGTTTTTTCCTAGGGTGTTTGCGTACGCCGTAATGACTGGTAATCTTTACGTTATTATATTGTGGTAACATTATAGGAATAGTAGTAGTTAGCTTATTTAATTGTGCTAGCTCATTAATATTATGGGAACTATTTTTATTACTAGCTTTTTGAACAAGTCGTAATTCTTCTTGGGATAAGAACTTATACTTACAATTTAATTTTAGTAGCAAGTCCTTAATCTTGGTTGACCTGATCATTCCTTGGTTATTAATATTCTCAGTACAGCTGGCTTTAAATTTTTGTAAAAAAACCTTATTATATTGGCTATCATTAATAATAAGACCAAAATCTTTTGCATAGATGCAGTTATTTTTACTTAGTGCTGCTAAATTATATTGTATAATTAAAGTGCCGTGATTTAGTTTATGATCTTTTTGTAATTGCTGAGCGGTAAGAGTTAAAAGCGTCTTGTTGGTAGATGAAGAGCTACATCCTTGTAATAATAGTATAGTTAACAACAATATACAAAATTTAAGCATTTATTGCCTTTTATACCAAAGAAAATAAACCGGTATTCCGCTTAATATAAATGAGATAGCTGGTATTATGACCTTTAATGGTGTCTCACAAATGATCCATAGGCAAAAAGCAATTGATCCGAAGGCAATTAACCATTTATATAGTGAAGATTCTTCTAACTTTGCTAGCAGTAATTTTAAAAAAGCTACACTACAGGCTAGATATACAAATAAAAAAGAGATAACTGAAAAATGAATTATTTCGGTAACTTGTTCTGACAAATCTTCATTTGTTGTACTAATCAATAATAATAATATTCCAATGCAACTTACAACCAAACTCCAAATTGGAGCTCCATTTTTATTTTTCTTAGCAAAAAAAGATGGCATTAAACCGTCTTGTGCTAATCCTAAAGCAACTTGTCCGCTGATTAATACCCAAGCATTTAACGTTCCAATGCAAATAATTGAAGCAATCAAAGAAATAAGTAGATGCCACTGACCACCAAAAATTATTTGAGTAGCATCTACATAAGGGGCGTTAGAATGTATCAAATCTTCTCGTGGAACTAAACCAATTATTCCAATACTATTAATAAGATATAAAATAGCCACACAGAGTGTACCTATTACTATTGCTCTTGGTATTGTTTTTGATGGGTTAATTACTGAGCCAGCTTGAGCAGTTGCTGACTCTACACCAATAAATCCCCAAAATGTCAGTAACGTTACTTCACCAAGAATTTGAGAGAAAGTTAAATTAGTTGTTCTCTTATCCATAACAAAATTATTACTATCAAACTGATATAATGCTACAACTGGTATTATTATTAATGGAATAAATTTTAACATTGCTAGTATAAATTCAGCACGCCCCGCTACTCCTATACCTTTAAAGTTTAGTAACATAACAGCAAATAACAATAATATTTGCAGAATTAAGCATATAAAACTATTACGCACCCCAATTAAAGGTGTTAAATATGTAACAGCTGCAATAACTACTACAGCTGTACTAACCCATGAAATAATCCAATAAGTCCAGCCAGTAAAGAATGCTACATCATTGCCAAATGCCTGCTTTAAATAAACATGAGGTCCACCTGTTTGTGGAAATCGTGCACAAAGTATGCCAAATAAAAGTGCTATTATTATGGCAGCACAGGAAGATACTATCCATCCAACTAAACTAAAAATACCAAATGGGGCTAAACCTGCTGGTAATATCAAAATACCAGTGCCAAGTTGGCTACCAATAACTAAACCCAAAACTGACCAAAAACCAAGCTTTTGTGACATATAATCCTTAAGATGTAATAATCATAAACTTTACATAAAAAAATAAAAACTTGAAAACTGATCTATCAATTTTCAAGTTTTTGCAAGCGATATATTATATTTGACAATTACACTCAAATGATTTAGAGAATGGGGGCAATAAACAAGGGGTGAGCGGACTAGGCGGACATGAAGTACGTGAGTACGCGAAATCCCCGCAAGTATTTGCAAAAACCAATTCTTCAAAGCAGAAGAGTATATAGATTACTGGTGACCCCTACGGGACTCGAACCCGTGTTTTCACCGTGAAAGGGTAACGTCCTAACCACTAGACGAAGGGGCCATAAACTTTTTGATATAGCTAACCCGAGAAGGTTTTAGCCATAGTAATGGTGATATCCTTAATGTTATTCCCGCGAAAGCTGGTATCTAAAACTATATAACATACCTTCTATGCTATTTTTTAGATTCCGCTACCTACGCAGGAATGACATACTTTTAACTAAGATATCAACATGCAACTAAAACATTCTCAGGTTAGCTATAGCCTATCTATATTCTCAGAATCAGAGCGTTCTAGTTTATACAGTATCTATGAAATATTGCAAGTATGATTTTATCGTTTCTTCTTATTTTTTCCGTCGGTAGTTTTATTGAACCTACCAATATTTTTTACAAACTTTTGTAACCCATTTAATTCTGTACCATAAGTTTTCGTATATTCTTTAATTAACATTATATCATCTTTATGTGAGTCATTAAGTACTAAAACTTCTTCAATTATATCATTTTTATTAAAAGTAATTCTTACTATTCTTTGTTCAACCACTTTTGGTTTAAACCATGCTCTCCTAGCTAAAGAACGTTGAACATAATACCAAGTATTAGGTGTATAGTCAGGTATAATTGTTGGTGTGCCAATTAAATCTTTTACCTCGGATTTACTAAGCCTCCTCCCCTCAAGCGTAGGTAATAAATTATCATCCACATACTGCCCTCTTGATTCTATAGTTTGACAACTACATAATGTAAAGAATATCGATGAAACAAGAAAAGTCCGAATTATAAAAAATTTCATAAAATTTATGTTTGAAATACCTAGATTTTGCAATGGAAGTATAATATACTGCTTCATCGATTTGACAAACACTTTTTGCACAGGACTATAAAATAACCCTATGTATAATTTTTAAGAGGCTCTATGGCAGTTCCAAAGAAGAAAACATCAAAATCAAGACGTAATATGAGACGCTCTCATCTTGCACTTGGTAAGATTAATGTAGTAGTAGATTCTCAAACAGGAGAATATAAACTTCCTCATCATATATCTTTAGCTGATGGCACATATAATGGTCGTCAAGTTATTGTGAAGAAAGAAGAAAAAGATGAAGAAGTAGCATAAACCAGTATGGCTTGTAAAATTCTTGGGTGTGGTGCATATTTGCCGGAACGTATTGTTAGCAATGCAGAATTATCGTTATCGCTTGATACCAACGACGAATGGATTCGCTCAAGGACAGGTATATTACAAAGGCACATTGCCGGGAACGATGAATATACGTCACATTTAGCTCTTAAAGCCAGTCAGAATGCCCTAGATGATGCTGGGTTAAAGGCATCATCTATAGATTTGATAATTACCTGCAGCACTACTCCAGATAATAGTTTTCCTTCTATAGCTTCTAAGTTACAAGGTTATCTTGGGCTTAATAATGTACCTTCATTTGATCTCCAGGCGGTATGTTCGGGTTTTGTATATGGTTTACATGTTGCTGACTCTTTGATTAAATCTAGAAAATATAGAACAATATTACTGGTTGGTGCTGAAAAAATGTCGTCTCTACTAGATTGGAGCGATAGAACTACTTGCGTTTTATTCGGTGATGGTGCTGGTACTGTAATTCTGCAATATAGTGAGGATAGTTCTGGTATAATAGATAGTAATATTTACTCGGATGGTCGTTATTTTGATATTCTTTACACTGATGGTGGTGTAAGTACAGATGGTAAAAGTGGTAAAATAAAAATGAAAGGGCAGGAAGTTTTTAGGCATGCAGTAGAAAAAATGAGCAAATCAGCTGAAGACATATTACATAATAATAATTTTACCATAGATGATGTTAACTATTTTATTCCACATCAGGCAAATATAAGAATTATAGATGCAGTTATAGAGCGACTAAAAATTAATCCAAGTAAAGTAGTAAAAACGGTTACAGAACATGCTAATTGTTCTGCTGCTTCAATCCCTTTAGCCCTTGCTTCTCTTAAATCTTATGCTAATATCAAAAAAGGTGATATACTCCTTTTTACAGCTATTGGTGCTGGAATAACTTGGGGATCGGTTTTAATCAGATGGTAACAACTAAGACTATTACTAGAGAAAAAATTGCTCACATATTAAAATCTAAGTTAGGGCTATCAAGTATTATATGCGAGGAAATAGTCGATCAAATATTTAAGAATATTCAGCTAATGGCAAGCAATCAAAGATTGACGGTAGCAGGTTTTGGAAGCTTTTGTACTAGCACAAAAAAACCTAGACCTGGCATAAATTTTCATACAAAAGAGACAGTGATAATTCCAGCAAAAGAGGTAATGCGTTTTATACCAGCTAAAAAGTTAAAATTATTAATTAACTAAGACATCGGTTTAATAGCCTATTGTGTCACCCCACAACTGTCGAAAGTTCAACAAACGTCATTGCGAGGAGACCGTAGGTCGACGAAGCAATCCATATGACAAGCTTCATGGATTGCCGCGCTCACGTACGTTCGCTCGCAATGACGGTTTAGGGCTGACAACGCTCATCGCAATGACATTTATTGAACTTTCGACAGTTGTGGTGTCACCCCTGCGCCTTCGGATGTCACCCACAACTGTTGAAAGTTAAAATCGTCATCGCGAGACGCCACAGGCGTCGTGGCGATCTCATGGATGTCATTCCCGCGTACGCGCATAGGCGTCAACTTAAGAGCGTAAAGATTGAACATGTATAAACAAATTAAACATAGCCGTCATCGCGAGGCATCGTTAGATGCCGTGGCGATCCATATAAACAGCGAAGCTGTTTTTTAGAGTAACGCTTTGCGTATCTTGGATTACCGCGTCGCCGCTTACAGCGGCTTCTCGCAATGACGTTTAGGTTGATTTACTTATACATGTTCAATCTTTACGCTCTTAAGTTGACGCCTATGCACGTACGCGGGAATCTAGAATGTCTAAAGCATCCTTCCTGTTTATTTCTTTAGACCCCTGCCTACGCAGGGGTGACATATACGATGGAATAAGTAAGATATCCTTCACAAGATTGCCATGAAGCCGCTTGTAAGCGACCTCTCGCTAATAGGCGGTTTAGGGATTGCCTCATCGCGAAGACGGCTTTAACTTTCAACAGCTGCGTTTCGGATACCACCTCTGCAGGTAAGGGGTTAAAAAATAGCAGAAGAGTATACCAGCGGAAGTAGAATTATGCAAGAGGTCTATTAAAAATGCAGAATAAGAAATATTACTCCATTAGTGAAGTAACAAAACTTCTAAATATTCACTCTCACCAGCTAAGATATCTAGAGCGGCTACTGCCAAACCTAACTATACATAAGATACGTAACAGACGATATTATACAAGACAAGATATTGAATATTTGAAAACCCATATGACAACCAAGAATATAGCAATAGAATCGCAGCCTATCTCAAAACTATCCCATAATCAAATAAATAAAATTGATTGCCTGATCAAAAACTTTTATGACTTATCGTTGACTATCCAGCGAATTATTTCTAGATAAAAATTAATAATTCTTACATCGAATTGAGCTTAAATAGAAACATTCTGCATGAATTGAATTGTCAAAGAAAAGCCTTGAAAGGACTGAATACGATTAAATCATATTACAAAAAAGCTGGCATAGAAAAACTCTACACCAGCCTTAGAAAACAGGGATTTATTTCTTCACTTCTTCTTTCTTCGGGTCTTTCTTGTTCATGTTGTTTTCATCCACGTTCACTTCGTCTTGCTGCGGGTCTTTTTTCTCAGGAGTCGCTGCAGCAAAAGCAGAAATAGAGAAAGCTAAAGTTAGAATAATAGTTAATAAATTTTTCATAATAAACCTCATTTTTTTGTATTGGTGATTCTAGCTTAAACTCCGTAATATTCAAGTCAAATAATAAGTAGAATTACCCTTTATTATAAAAATATATTATTAATGTAATAACTCTGTGTCATTTTGGTTCACATTTTTACAAGTTTATTGACTGTTCTTTGCAAATTATTTTATAAATTTCACATTTCTCAAGCAATTTAGCGTGAGTATCCCTTGCAATTAATCGTCCATGATCAATTACCAAAATTTCGTCAGCCTGCTCTATACTTGAAATACGATGAGCGATAGATAATATAGTTTTATCTTTCATTATTTTTTGTAATCTATCTAGTAATTTTTGTTCACTCTCGCTATCTAAAGCACTCATTGCTTCATCTAGAAGTAAAATCTCTGGGTTATATAGAATTGCCCTACTAATAGCTATTCGTTGTTTCTGTCCTCCAGATAATTTAATACCCTTCTCACCAATTTCAGTATCTAGTCCTTCTTGAAGATTTTGAACAAAATCCATTATTCCGGTATTATTAGCTGCTTTTATTATTTCTTCTTCACTAGCATCCGGTTTAGCAAAAACGATATTTGACCTAATCGTACCAGAGAAAATGCTTGAATCCTGTGGAACATAGGCAATCATACGCCTTATCTGCTGGTCATTAGTCTTTGATATATCTTGTTTGGCAATTCTAATAATCCCTTTTTTAGGAAAATAAAATTTTAACATTAACTGCATCATGGTACTTTTACCCGCACCTGATCTGCCAACTATACCAATAAATTTACCTCTATCTATTTTAAATGACAGATCATCTATAACTAAACTGTCTAATCTTGATGGATATATAAAGCTTACATTTTCAAACTCTATAATCCTAGAAGTCTTATTATCTTGATAATCATATATTTGGATATTGGTGTGTTGATTTTTGGAAGAATAGTCTATAAGAGCAAAAACCCTTTCTAAAGCTACAAGAGATGAGTGTACCTCACTTAAAAGCTCAAAAATACTTCCGCTGCTCATACCAGCGATTATAGCGTAATAAATAAATGATATCATCTGACCTGATGATAAATCGCCATGTACTATATCTCTGCTACCTACCCATATAACTATAGTGATAGAGAATAGTATGACTGAAATAGCTATCGCGAAAAATATAGAACGGATTTTTAAGCGATCTGCCGTATGCTTTAAATAATCAGAAATTTGCCTATTGAAATCAGCTATTTTATTTGCCTGCTGATTAAAAGCTTGTATCGTGCAAATATTTGATACAGTTTCCTCTAAATTAACTGCAATATTGGCTTGTGACTTAAGAGCATTTTTTGATAAATTTCTTACATATTTGCCAAATTTCATTAGTGGTAACAATAATAATGGTATAATGGTAATGACAATCACAGCGAGTTTAGGGCTCTGAAAGAACATCAATATAATTCCACCAATTAGCATTATTGAGTTACGAACAAAGAAAGAGAGAAAATTGATAATCAACTTGGAGATAAGTTCTATATCTATAGTCAGGCGGGAGATGATATCACCAATTTTTAGCTCTTCAAAATAAGCAATATCAAAATTAATTATATTACTGTAAGCTTCTTGCCTAATTGTACTCACGATTTTTTCAGCAATATTATTAATGAAATAAGAACGGAAAAAACTACCTACACTAAAAATTACTATTAAAATAGTAATATATAATATCGATTGATCAATTGATTGCAGATAATGTGTTTTTAGACCATTATCAATTAACTGTCTAAAACTACTACCTATTGCTAACAACGAAATTGACACACATAATAAGGCCAACATAACAATTGCTAGATCTAATTTATAGAGCTTTAAGTAACTGATAAATCTATAAGGAATTGTCTTATGTATTGCAAACATAATTATTAAATAGCTGGTGCCGGATGTCGGATTTGAACTGACGACCTACCGCTTACAAGGCGGTTGCTCTACCACTGAGCTAATCCGGCAAATAAGAAAAAGCTCTAAAGTGAAGCACCTATTATTAGGTTGTTATCATCTTCGTGAAAGCGGAAATCCAAAAAATAGTCTACAAAGGTTATTAGATATTATGGATTACCGCCTACACGGAAATGACATCGATTTGGGTGTTTTAGATTCCTGCCGCAGCTCGAATGACATCCCCCCTCACGGGGAGCATGTTTTTATCCACCTTGAGCTTTTTTTGACTCTTTCTTAGGAGGTTTTATTTTACGATTCTTAATTTTAACTTCCATTTTCTTTTTGATTGATGCCGGGAGCAATATACCAGCTTCTTCAATAAACCTAGCAACACGATCTGTAGGCTGAGCACCCGTACTTAACCAATATTCTATACGATCAGATTTTAGAACCACACGATTTGCATCACCTCTGACAAGCATTGGGTCATAAGTACCTACTTTCTCCAAAAAATCACCATCTCTAGGAGCTGTTGCATTGGCTACAACTACTCTATAATGAGGACGCTTCTTTGCCCCACCTCTTGCCAAACGAATTTTTGTTGCCATATACCTCTATTTTACTATTTAATCTTTTCTTCTTTAAAAGGAACATGCTTCCTGACTACAGGATCATACTTCTTAAATGATAACTTCTCAGTTTGAGTTTTAGGGTTGCGTTTCTTTACCAAAAAATACCCTGTACCAGCTGTACTAACAAGCCTTACCAAAACATTCTTATTTTTTTTAGCCACAACTATCAGACCTTTTTGTATTATTTATAAAATAAACTGCTGGTCATAATAAAGTAAGCTGGCAAATAGTCAAGAGTAAAATACTTGGTTTAATTGCAGGGTAATTTAAAAGTCACAATCACTAGTTGCTATAGATACAAGTTTAACCACTACCGATGTCATCCCTGCGAAGGCAGGGATCTATATTACTTAATAGTCTTTCAGGCTTATTTTTTTAGATTCCCGCCTACGCGGGAATGACATCGAGTGCATATTAAGCACTTTTTCCTTTATCTATTAGGCTTGCAGCCCGACTTTTAAATTACCCTGTTTAATTGTTTGTCGTCCTTAATTCATCCCAAGACCGAATTCAAGAAGCATAAAGCAATATACCAATCACCACCATTATCATTCCTACTAACCCAACTATTTGAGCAACAATAATTGTAATGTTATGGTGGATTATGCCGTAAATTAACCAACTTAAAGTAACAATAATTATCACAAGAAAACCATCAAGAGATAAGTCATCTGCACTCTTAGTAGTAAAAATTTTATAGGCCTGAGTATAAAACAAATATTGTCCCATTGTACCAGCAAATATCATATATCTATCAAAAAAAATAATTAGTTTATTTTTTGTTTTCTCTGTATATGCCATATATGCACCTATTTAACTATTAGAACCTAAATATCTATATGCTGTTTCTCATAACTCTCATGTCGCTCTTGTGCTTCAATACACAAAGTTGCAACTGGTCTTGCTTCTAGACGTTTTAAGCCAATTGGCTCTCCAGTTTCTTCACAATAACCATATTCATTTTTTTCTATCCTTACCAAAGCTTCTTCGATTTTATCAAGAAGCTTACGATACCTATCTCTTGTCCTGAGTTCAATTGCTGTATCCGTTTCAATTGACGCACGATCATTTAAATCCGGCTCATTCCAATTTTCTTCCTTGAGATGGGTTAAGGTTTCTCGTGATTCCTCTAGTAAAGAACTTTTCCACTCAAGGAGTTTTTGTCTAAAATATTCTAACTGTTGAAGATTCATATATTCTTCATCATTGGAAGGTTTATACCCTTTTAGTAAAATAATTTTAGACATACAGGCTTCTCATATTCAAACATGGGATAATATAACCTATAATTAAAAAGCATGGCAAGAAGATTATAATACTTTCCCATTAGATTTTGATATTGGGTGAGCATTATTATAAATATTTTCCAAATGTTTTAGACTAATTTTAGTATAACGCTGAGTAGTTGACAAGCTTTTATGACCAAGTAATTCTTGAATAGACCTTAACTCTGCTCCATTCTCAAGCAAGTGCGTGGCGAAACTATGTCTAAAGGAATGAGCTGATAAATGTTCTGATAATCCATAGAAGCGGCGTAATTTTATCAGTTCACGATTAAATACTGGAGCTTGTAATTTCTTACCCATTTTACCTCGAAATATTGGATCTTTTTCATCTATACTATAAGGTAATTTACTCAAATATTGTTCTATTAAATCTCTAGCAACTGGCGTCCATGGTATTATCCGTTCTTTTTTACCCTTCCCTGTTATTTTTATAAAATCTAAGTTTCGTAGATGAGATGTAGTCATAGATAATGCTTCGGATATTCTAAGCCCAGCAGCATAAATAAGCACTAAAAGGGCTTTATTTCTTAACTCCACCCATTCTAAATCAGCAAAATCATCAATATGTTCAATGGATAATTGAGCATCTGACTGCGATAAAGATTTCGGTAATATTTTAGCTTTCCTAGGGTTTTTGACGGAGAAAATTGCATGGCAAGTGATATTAGCAGTCTTCTCTAGATATTTATAAAAATTCTTTATAGCAGACAAACTTCTAGAATTAGAAGCTGTTAGGTAATTATCTTGTTGCCTTTTAGAAAGCCAGCTTCGTACTAATCTTATGTCAACTTGCCTTATAGAATTAATAGTTATGATTTCAGAATTATAGAGAGTCATAAAATTCAGAAAATGTTCTAAATCATTCTTATAAGAAATTATGGTATGTTCTGAACAATTTTTTTGTAATTTCAGATATTTTTGCCATTTATCTATTAGCTCTAATACTTCTTGTGCTTTTTTCTGAATCATTGATCATTTACCTATACAAAAATTACTAAATATCTCTCCTAAAACTTCTTCAACACTAATCTTACCAGTAACATTACTTAAACTTCTGATAGCCATTCTAACATCTTCTGTGGCTAGCACTAAGTCATTTTCAATATTAAAATTTTCTAAATATTCCAACGCTTTTTCTATACAGGCTCGTTGACGTTGTCTAGTAATATGCGGCGATTCAGTTAAACCCGCTATATTATGAGCAATATTTTCGATTTCCTTTAATAAAATATCCAGTCCTATTTTTTCTTTTATAGATATCTTTAAATAATTTTTGTTGAATGGCCGCAATCTATCTTCCATGGTGTCATCCCTGCTTCCTTCAATGTCATTCCCGCGTATACGGGAGTCTAGATACCTGCTTTTGCAGGGATGACAATGCTCTAAATTTTTATCCAAAAGATCAATTTTATTGACCAGCATTATGCTATTATTATCTATTAAATCTATAATATCAGTCATCTCCTCAAAATATGAGGGTGAGTTGCTTAACTTTATAGCATCAAGCATAATTATTTTGATATCAGCCATTTTTGCTGACTCAATTGCACGTTTGATACCTTCTAGCTCTATTAGGTCATTACTAGACCTTATACCAGCCGTGTCTTGTAATATAATTGGGTATCCCCCGATATCTAGATGCCCCTCAATTATATCACGAGTTGTGCCTTCAATGTTTGATACAATAGCAACGTCTCTTTGCATCAAAAAATTAAGTAAACTAGATTTACCAACATTAGGAGTTCCTAAAATAGTCAATTTAATCCCAGTTCGTAGTAACTCCCCTCGTCTATTATCGTTAAGGTGTTTTATTATAGCATATTTAAGATCAGCACTAATAGTCATAACCCTATTTAATATTTCCTGTGGAATATCTTCATCAGGGAAATCGATATAAGCTTCAAGTAAGCCAATAATGGTAAGTAAAGTTTGTCTCCATCCATTATAAAGTTCTTCAAGTTCTCCACCAACTTGCTTAACCGCCTGCCTATGTTGCCAAACAGTTTCAGCTTCAATTAAATCGGCAATACCTTCTGCAGCAGTTAAATCAAATTTGCCATTTAAAAACGCCCTACGAGTAAATTCCCCAGGCTCTGCAATCCTTAAACCATCTATGGTTAACAATACTTCACTTAGCATTACGGCAATTGCTATGCTGCCATGTGTGTATATCTCCACTACATCTTCTCCAGTGAAGCTAGCTGGAGCTTGAAAATATGCTACAACTACATCATCAATTAATTCTTGATTCTTAGGATTTATGAGCTTTTTACAGTACATAATTCTCGGAACAAACTCTATATTATTATTCTTAAGCAGGTGTTTTAAGGCAAATAGGCTTTTAGATCCAGAGATACGAAAAACTGCAACACCAGCTTTCCCTGGTTTAGAGCTTTGAGCAAAAATAGTTTCCACGACAGTAGTGATCCTCTTGCTTAAGTAATTTATTTAATTATAATCAATACCAAGTAGGCAAAGATTAAACAACTTAAATTATGCACAAAGATGTCACCCCCGCGAAGGCGGGGGTCTAAAGAACTAACAAGGATAGGTACTTAAACATTTTTAGATTCCCGCTTTCGCGGGAATGACATCGAGTATACTGTGATATTATTCCTAATTTAAGCTATTAGACTTCCTGCAGAATTCGTTTTTGCTGATAATTTGTGCGTGATACCGGTACTCTGCTCCTCACGTACATTTGAGTACGCTGCGGGTCGAGATTCCGTGTCTCCTACAAATCCTTGCGCAAAAACGAATTCTGCAGGAAGTCTATTTAAATACTTGTTGCCTACTTGGTAATCTATTGAAACAATTATAAAGTTTGGTAACAACTATGACAATAGAAAAGACATCTTTAGCTTTAAGTAAGCTTACCTGTCAAGTGCCTAATTATAAATCAGAAATTTTATCACTGAGTACAGCAAAAAGTGGGAATCCACTTTATAGTACCCCTCTTTATAGTAAGTTTGTACAAAAATTTCTAGTTTATATCCCTGTAGACTATAGATTTAGAGATAGACAAGAATTATTTGGTGAGTTTATAAATAATGCCTTTCAGTTCTTTCAAGAAAAACAGCCTGATAAAAGAAAGTTGCAGATTGTCAGTACAGTAATTGAAAATGATCCTGCAATTAATATTCTGCTACTGAATGATAACAAATCATTTATAGTTGATTCGATCATTTGTTTATTAACAAGCCTAAATTTAAAAGTTAAATTTTTACTTCATCCTGTTATAGCTTGTGTAAGGAGCAATGATGGTCACTTACAAGAAATATTGGATATAAAGTTGGATAGAGAGGAATCTTTAGTCCATATCACTATTTTAGGGAGTTTTGATCAAAAAGATATTAGCTCTTTGGAAATAGCTTTAAATGAAGTGCTAGATCAGGTAGATACTACTTATAATGTATGGTCTAAAATCTTAAACAGAGTGACGTTAATTTCAAACGATATCCAAAATAATCAACAATTATATAATGACGATCATTTAGATTATCATGAATCTACAAATTTCTTAGATTGGTTAAAAGATGATAATTTTACTTTTCTAGGTATGATTAACTTTGATCTCACCTCTAAAGACTTCTCATCAGAAGATGGGGTCAAAAAGATATGGCAAGATAGTGGTGAGGTTATTGATATTATCGAACGCTCAGCAAATTCATTACATGAAAATAAACTAATTATTTTAGGTAAAATTAATATCTTATCAAAGGTACATAGAAGTAACTTAGTAGATTATATTTTAATTAAGAAAATTGATCAGGATAAAAAATATCACTCAGGTAGTATAATTTTTGGCTTATATAGCTCTGCAATATATTATCAATTAGTTACTGATATTCCTATACTGAGACAAAAACTAAAATTTGTTGTAGATAAAGCCGCTTTCCCGATCGGTGGATATAATACCAAGAAACTTAAAAATATAATTCAATCTCTGCCTAAAGAAGCTTTGATACAGATTGATGAAGGTGATTTATACTGTATGTGCTTACACGTACTCTCGGGGATAACGAGTAGAAAACTTAAATTATTTATTCAACAAGATTGGTCTGGTTCGTTTGTTAATATCATAATATTTCTACCAAGAGATCGTTTGACACTAGAAGTACATAGTAGCATAAATTATTATTTATCAAATATACTTAGTGGTCTGATACTTTCAGATTATACTGCAGAAGTGGTAGAAAATTTTTCATATTTATTTGTTACGTTGGAGGTACAGGGTAAAAAGAATATTGATTTTGATGTTGAACTAATAGAGCAAGAATTAGATAAACTCTCCACACGTTGGAGCGAAGATTTTTACCAAAAGTTATGTAAAAAATTTGGTGAATACCAAGGGGGAGTAAATTTTAAACTTTTTGACCCAATTTTTCCTATTGACTATAGAGAAAAATTTAATGGACAAACAGCTTTAATAGATATTGAGTATTTAAAAGAGGCTAGTATTTATCACAAACCAATATTTAATTTAATTGCTATAAATAGTAAAGAGTTCCAGCTAAAAATTTACAGCCCGACGCCTAAATTAGCTCTTTCAGACTTACTACCATCTATAGAAAATTTAGGATTCAAAGCTATAGATGAACAAAGCTTTGCCATAAAAGGAGCGGGAGATATAGTCAATTCAGGAGGATTTGGTGCTAGGAGCGATGGAGCGAAGCCTATAGATAATAGGCGAGCGACGAGTGACGACGTTACCAACTTCTCATCAATTGACTATATTGAAGAAAGTTGGATATATGAGTTTACTCTCGAAGCATTGATAACTATTGAAAGTGATATTGATTTACTTAAAGCAAACGTAGAAGAGGCTCTAGATAAGATATATCTTGGACTTTTAGCTAATGATTCTTTAAGCAAATTAATAGTATTATCGGGCTTTAATTGGTGGCAAGTTAAGTTGGTTAAAGCATTAACTAGATATTTACATCAAACTGGCTTTATTTATGGTAAAAGCTATGTTCAGTTGACCTTAATAAAGCATTTTTTATATACTAAAATGTTAGTTGATTTGTTTGATACTAAATTTAATCCAACAAATTTCTCAGATGCACGTTCAAAAACTATAAAAGATAGTATCTTTAACTATCTTAATACAATTACTAGCAGTAGTGAGGACAAGGTTCTAAGACAGATGTTTGATATTATTGAAGCTATTGTAAGAACTAACTGTTATCAGCCTAGCTCTAATGACTTGAAAAATGCAGCTAACAACCATAGTACAGTTAGTAAAAATTATTTTTCTTTTAAATTTGACTCGCAAAAAGTTCCTCACTTGCCTTTGCCAGTACCATTTGCCGAAATATTTGTTTACGATAATGATTTTGAAGCTATCCATTTACGAGGGGGTATCGTCGCTCGCGGAGGTATTAGATGGTCTGATAGAGGTGAGGATTATAGAGTAGAAGTATTAGGGCTAATGAAAGCACAAATGACCAAAAATTCAGTCATTGTCCCTGTTGGTTCAAAAGGTGGATTTTTCGTTAATTTCACTGATGATAATATGACTCGTCAAGACTATATGGACAAAGTGGTACAGTGTTACAAGAATTTTCTCCGTGGATTACTTGATATCACTGATAATATAGTTGATGGTAAAGTTATTCAGCCAAAAAATACTGTTATCTATGACCAAGAAGATCCCTATCTAGTGGTTGCAGCCGATAAAGGTACAGCAAGATTCTCGGATTATGCAAATAGTGTATCTGCTGAATATAATTTTTGGTTAGGTGATGCTTTTGCTTCCGGTGGATCAGCAGGTTATGATCATAAGAAAATGGCTATTACCTCAAAGGGAGCTTGGATTTCTGTAGCAAGCCATTTCCATGCTATGGATATTGATGTACAAAAAGACCCTATTACTGTTGTTGGTATTGGCGATATGTCGGGGGATGTTTTTGGTAATGGCATGCTTAGAGCCAATACCATAAAACTTGTTGCGGCATTTAATCATAAACATATATTTATTGATCCACAACCTGATCCAATTATTAGTTTCAATGAACGTATGCGACTATTCAATTTACCTACATCAAATTGGTCTGACTATAATCAACAATTAATTTCAAAAGGTGGTGGAGTTTTTGCACGAAGTAGTAAGTCTATCTCATTATCCTTAGAAGCCAAATTATTGCTAAAGATAGACATTAACGAATTATCTCCTGAATATCTGATTAGAGCTATCTTACAAGCAGAAGTTGATTTGCTTTGGAATGGAGGTATAGGAACCTATATAAAAGCTTCAACGGAAAGTCACCTAGAGATAGGCGATAAGGCCAATGACAATCTGAGAGTCAATGGTAAAGATATCAGAGCTAAAGTAATAGGAGAAGGTGGAAATATTGGCGTATCACAACAAGGTAGAATAGAGTATAGCAAGCTAGGTGGGAGAATAAATACTGATTTCATTGATAATTCAGCTGGCGTTGATTGTTCGGATCATGAGGTAAATATCAAAATTGCTCTTAATCAGGCTATGTCTTCTAAGAAAATTAGTTTAGAAGAACGTAATAAGTTTCTATTTACTATGACAAAACAAGTCGAAGAACTGATCCTAGTTGATAACTATAAGCAAAATCAGGCACTTGATATAATGCAATTATCTAGTACTTCAACTATCGGAGTATTTAGCCAATTTATTGATACTTTAGAAGAAGAAAAATTAATTAATAGAACTGTTGAGTTCTTACCAACTCAGGAAGAACTCAGTAAAAGGGCAGTTAATAAGGAAAGTATGAGTCGCCCCGAGCTTTGTGTATTACTTTCTTATAGTAAACGCTCAGTCTATCATGATTTAATAACAGCAACATTTTCAAAAGATAAGTATTTTGAATCTTATCTGATTAATTATTTTCCAAAACTAATGCAAGAAAAATTCCGTGAGGGAATTTTAGCTCATCCGCTTAAGCATGAAATTATTCGAACCGTTGTAACAAATAAAATTGTCAATCAATTAGGTGGGCCATCACTTAATCTTATAAAACGTGAAACTCAGGCTGATCTTTGTGATATAGTTCGTTCGTATACTATTATCTGTGAAATTTTTGATTTAGATAATCTATGGGCTATAGTAGAATCTCTAGCAAGTAATATAGATCATAAAGTTAAAATTGATATGTTCACTGAGCTTGCTAAAATTATGCGTAGAGGTATCTCTTGGTTTCTGAAGCACATAAAACATCCTATCAATATTAGCAATACCATTGATGAATTTTATGAACCAGCTAGAATGCTTAGTAAAGTGGTTGGTAATCTTCTTTTAGGAGAAGCAAAAAACAAATTCGATAATAAAGTTAAGCAATATACTTTATCAGGAGTGACAGATGAAATAGCTCACAGGATTGCGACTCTTGACAGCCTAGTGTCTGTCTTTGATATAATATATATTGCAAAAAAGACAAAAGCTAAAAATAATGATGTTGCTAATTTATATTTCACTACTGGTAATAAATTTAGTATTGATTGGCTTCGTAAATCTTGCGATAAACAACTAAACGACTCCTATTGGAACAGATTGTCAATTCAATCATTAAAAGATGACTTATATGATAAACAAAGGCAATTATTGACTAAAATAATTAACAACTCTAAATCAAATATTGATTTAGAATTATGGATTGATAATAATATAGATTCTGCATGTATTTTTTTAGATTTTGTAAAAGGAATTAGATTGCAAGAAACTATTGACTTAAATATTTTAATTTTAGCAAACAAGAAATTTGAAACTTTTTTGCGTAAGCTTGAGTAATGCGTTATGTCGTCATCCCTAAAACAAGCGAGAATAGAATCTGGTAAAACTCTTGAAGAAATATCTAGCTATTTGAAGATTAGGAAGCAATATTTGGTAGCTCTTGAAGAGGAGGATTTTAGTTCGATGCCAGCGGAAGTTTATGTAAAGGGTTATCTTAAATTATACTCAAACTATTTAGGGATAGTTTTAAATCTCAGTGAGAAAGACAAGCAGGAATCTTCAAAAGATATTGACCTCAGAAATAGGTCAGATACAATGATGTTTGACTATAAATGGAAAAAACAACTAATTATTATTTCTATTTTAATATTAATAATAATTCCAATAATTTATCACTTAATATTATCATCTGAATGAAAATAACTAATGATTTATTACTTAAGTTAATGCAAGAAGTGGACCAAGGTCTTGAAGGTCTCTTGTTAAATATCGCTAGGCAGCATGAAGAAATCAATAAACTGAAGGATGAAAATAAACAGCTCAGGGATAATTATGCAAAAATACTTGAGCAAATAACCGTATATATTGCTGAACTTGAAGCAATAAAACATAAAAATACATAAAATAAAGATGTCTATAGTAACAATACTACTTGGTAACAAAACTTTCCAGCTCGCATGTAGTGAAGGATCAAGAGAAGAATTATGCAATCTTGCAGCCAAATTGAATGAAAATATTGCTCAGATAAAAAAAGTTAACCCATCAGCATCATTTGAACTATTATTAGTTATGTCTGCATTGAGTTTACAGGAACAAGTACAAAACTTGACTAACACAATTGCTAAAATTGATGGTGCTAATATACCTCCCGAAGAAGAAAAATTTGCAGAAACGTTAAGTACTATAGCAGGATATTTAGAAGACCTTGCGAGAAAGATTGGAAAGTGATATTATATAATCCCGTGTATGAAACATCAATAGACCTATTTCGAAACTCGCTTATGCGCAAGGGTGTGAAGGAGACGCGGAATCTCGACCCGCAGCGTACTCTGATGTACGTGAGGAGCAGAGTACCGGTATCACGTACAAATCACTAGCAGAAGTAGAGTTTCAAAAGAGGTCTAATGTTTATAATGGGCTGCCTGGTTCGTGAGCTTAACGTATTGCCCCGGGACTATAATTTTTATTATTAGGAAACCGTCCCTGTCTGAATCTATTATACAGATATATGGATTCCACCTTACATACAGGTTCTTTGAGGATTTTAGGCAACGACCAAAGTGGTTCATTTTTTTAGGCAACTTTTGTGCTATATTACATAAACAAGATTTTTACTAATCATAGAGTGCAGTCTGCTTTATTAATGTTGGTGGGTTGTTCTACTGCTCTATTACTAGTGACTTATAATCCAAATGATCCTTCCTTTAATTCTGTCACAGACAAATATCCTAGCAATTTATTAGGTCATTTCGGTGCTTATTTGGCAGATATTTTTTACCAATTTTTTGGTATAGCGTCCTTTATTTTACCAATTTGTTGTATTTTTTGGTCTCTGAGTGTATGGCGTTTAAAGAAAAAATGGGCTACCGTCAGGATAATTGTGATGCTGCTGTCAATTATATCATTATCGATAGTCTGCACTAATATAAAAATTAATTATTTACCGGCAGGTGCAGGTGGGACAACAGGTACTATTATTTATCCAATAATCAAGCAATTGGACAGTAGAGCCGATTATGCTTTAATTATTACTACATTTATTTTATTATTTTTATTGACTGAAATAAAATTTTCAGTTTTTGGGATCGTTATAATTAAATTATTTAAACTAATACCTTATAAAAAATTTATACTTTTACCTACAATATCGACAAATACCAAGTCAACGAAACAAGTTTTGATAAAAAAGATACCTTTTATTAATCAAGAAGAAGCAACGTATGCTCATAAAATAGATGCATTACAAGAAAAAAATAATGACATACACTCCCATTTTTCAAAACAACAATCTCCATTCAAAAAAGAAAATGGCGAATTACCATACTTGCCCCCTATCGAATTATTAAAACAAGCTGACAACCAAAATATCAAAGTAGAAACTTCATCAGAACTACAACATAATGCCCAAGCATTATTAACTGTTCTAGGTGATTTTGGGGTTAAAGGTCAGGTCATTAATATTAGCCAAGGTCCAGTGGTAACGTTATATGAATTTGAGCCAGCTGCAGGTACTAAATCTTCTAGGATTATCGGTTTATCAGATGACATTGCTAGATCTTTATCGGCAATATCAACTAGGATAGCCGTAATACCGGGTAGAAACGTTTTAGGTATTGAATTACCAAATAAACAACGAGCATTCTTTTGTCTAAGAGAATTAATCGAAACACCGGAATATCAAGATAGCAGTATTATGCTACCATTGATTTTAGGAAAGGATCTAGCTGGTAAACCTTTTGTTGCAGATTTAGCAAAAATGCCCCATCTGTTAGTTGCTGGTACGACAGGTTCCGGTAAATCAGTGGCAATTAACGCTATGATAATTTCCCTACTTTACCGCTATACCCCGGAAGAATGCCGTTTAATAATGATCGATCCCAAAATGCTTGAATTATCTACCTATGATGGCATACCACATCTTCTAACTCCAGTGGTTACTGAGCCAAGCAAAGCAGTGGTAGCCCTCAAATGGGCGGTAAAAGAGATGGAAAATCGTTATAGGGCAATGTCAAATATTGGGGTAAGAAATATAGCAGGTTATAATGCTAAAATTTCAGAAGCTACATCGGCAGGTAAAATATTAGAACGTACTATTCAAACAGGATTTGATCCGGAAACTGGTAAGCCTATCTATGAAACAATTGAAATGAATATGGAGAAATTACCATTCATTGTAGTAATTGTTGATGAAATGGCTGATTTAATGTTGGTAGCTGGCAAAGACATTGAATTGTCAATACAGCGTCTAGCTCAAATGGCAAGAGCAGCAGGTATTCATATCATCATGGCAACTCAAAGACCTTCTGTTGATGTTATTACTGGGGTAATCAAAGCTAATTTCCCAAGTCGTATCAGTTTTAAAGTAACTTCTAAGATTGATAGTAGAACTATTCTTGGTGAACAAGGCTCTGAGCAGTTACTAGGTATGGGAGATATGCTTTATATGGGTAATTCTTCAAAGATTACTAGGGTGCATGGTCCATTTGTTGATGATAAAGAAGTAGAGAAGGTTACCCAATATTTAAGATCCACGGGAGTGCCTGAATATATTTCAGCAGTGACCCAACAACTAGATGATGAAGTAAATGGCGAAAGTCCAGGAGATGATTCAAGCAGTGATGAAACTTTATATAAAAGAGCAGTACAAATCGTACAATTAGAACGAAAAGTATCAATTAGCTATATACAAAGATGTTTACGAATTGGCTATAATAGAGCGGCTACTCTTGTTGAAAAAATGGAACAAAATGGGGTAATATCTCCTCCTAACCATACTGGTAAGAGAGAAATATTATTGCCAGAAAATTAAGTTCACTGCCATATATTATTTCCCCATAACATATCTAGAAACTCTCTTATAGGCCAAATAGTAATTTCTTTATTTTCTAATATGATTACACGTTTTGTTTTTTCTAAGCTAATAACATGTAATTTAAAATTATGTTCTTTTGCAAATTCTAAAAGTCCTTTTAAATGATTTTTTTGTATAGAAGAGGAAATTTTAACTTCAAATGCATTATCCTGTACGATAAAATCAACCTCGTAACCTTCTTTCGTACGCCAATAACATAACTGATCTCTTTTATCATTTAGATATTTATATGCTATAAATTCTAGAAACACATAATGCTCAAAAGCTTTACCAGCTTCAAATCCTATCATTTCTTGATACTCATATTTTCTTAAATAATTAACAAGAGCAGTATCAAAAAGATAGAATTTAGGTGTTTCTGTAATAATTTGTCGTTTAGTACGTGACCTATAAGGATATAAATGATACCCAAGATACATATCCTCTAATATTTCAAAATATGTTTTAACAGTTTTTGCATCTACTGCACAATCCCGAGCAATATTACTATAATTGATCATCTCACCATTAGAAATTCCTATAATTTCTAAGAATCTAGCAAAAGCCTCTCTTTTCCTCAGACTTGCCTCAAACTGGACTTCCGGTAAAATATAATCATATAAATACGAAGCTAAATATTTATGAATATTCTGCGAAGCTATATAATGGTCTGGAATAAGCCCATGATTACATATTTTATGCCAATTCAGTTCTTTTAGTTCAGGATAACATAGTGGTAAAAACATATATCTCCAAGCTCTACCTCCAAGTAAATTAGCTCCAGTTGATTTTAATCGCCTTGCACTTGATCCACAAAGAATAAATTGTAGAGAATTATTTGCCAAAAACTTATTTGATTCTATTAAATGATGCACTTCATCAAGAAGCAAAGGTACTTTTTGTACTTCATCGATAATGATAGTAGATACTTTATTTTGTGCGTTTATTTCTTCTCTTAAACGTTCCGGATGTTGGAAATAAATTTGATATATATCTGCTTGCAGTAAGTCTATATAAAGAGCGTTTGGAAAGCATTTTTTTAAATATGTTGATTTGCCAGTTTTACGAGCCCCCCATAAAAAACAAGATTGCTTCTCAGGTAATTTTAAATTTAAAAATCTCTTGATAATCATGAATATATTCCTAATAAATCTGATATTTAGAAGATTATATTCCTAATATATCTCTTTGTCTCTTATTTTTATATATATTGAGTTAGGGTATACTCAAATGATTTGAAGAATTGGATTTGAAAATAGACTTCTTTCGAAACTCGCTTATGCGCAAGGGTGTGAAGGAGACGCGAAACCTCGACCCGCAGCGTACTCTAATGTACGTGAGGATTCGAGTACAGACGTCGCGTACAAATCACCAGCAGAAGTAGTAGAGTTTCGAAAGAAGTCTAATGAATGGTGAGCATGCTAGGCGTACATATAGTATAGTTACGCATGCGAATCCATGATATTTTCAAAAAACAATTTTTCAAAGCAGAAGAGTATATATACTTGAATGAATCTTGAACATACAAGGATTATTATAAGAATTATTTTTTCTCCTTGGTCTGTGACGTAGTATTAGTAAGCTCTCTAAATTCATTAAGTAGCATTTCTATGCATATATGCATCTCTTCTAAACGAAACGTCATATGTAATATACCTTGCTCTTTCTTAGTAGTTAGAGTAATTAACTCTATTATTTCTTTATGCAATAGTGCTATTTCATCTTTTGCCTTGATGTAGGTATTGGGGAAGTCTTTACTGATGCTAATAATATTGTTATAGCTTAGTTGGATATTACTAAACCACCTGACAGATAACAGAATTAACAATATCTGCCCTATGATTATGCTGAATAATAGAATGACTAATAGTGGGTAATACATATTCTACTTCCATTGTATTGTTCTAAGATTGATATCATTTACATTATAGAATTATGGTATTACTAGGATTGTAAAAATAAATGAGGTTGAAATAAGTTGATTTGGGGTTGATTTGGCTAAGAAATTTGTATATGATCACAGTAATACCTCAATAAAAAGGTTATTATTTAAATAGCAGTTGATGCTATTTGATTAATGCTACTAGTAAGTACTTAGAAATTTTGCGAACTTGAAAGTACTTACCAGTTAACTATAATATTCAATATAATACTTGAGCTTTATTTAAGAGTAGAGCTTAAGTATTATATTGGTTTTTTAGTTTGAGATTTAGAAAAGTATATTCTTTGCTTTAAAAAATTAATCAATAATCATTGATCTCTTTTTTAATAATCTCATTCTATTTTGCTAGTTTATTATAGTTATTTTGAGGTGTCAAGAAAAAATATTTCTATGGTGGGAGTATTTAAATTTTAATTGTTCTGAGTATATGGCTCTTGTTCACCAAATACAAGAATTCCTCAAAAAAAAGTTTGATGAATTAAAATTAACAAGAAAAGATTTTGCTGAACAAAGTGGCATTCCTTATTCTACTGTAACTAATATTATGCAATGTCTGAAAGCTAACCCAACTATTAGTAATATATTGAAAATTGCTGACTACTTTAAGTGTTCTATGGATGAAGTTGTAGGAAGAAATGAATATATTTCTTTACCTAATATAGAAAGTCTAGAATTTTATAAAATTACATCAAGTGACATCACTTCTAATATAAAGAAGTTTTTGATTGATAAGGTAAAGAAACAAAATTTAAACTTATATAAATTAGGCATGACTATAGGTTTTAGTAATAACTCTTTACATAGTTTTGTTAATAGTAATAGGGAACAAAAAACTTTAAATAGTCAAATTGTAGTAGCCCTAGCAGATTATTTTGAAATATCACTAGATGAAATGGTTGGTAGAATTGCCCCTACTAAAGATACTGACAATGGTAAATCTTCTGATTGAATTTTTAGTTGTTGCTGACAGGCATACTCAAATGATTTGAAAATGAATGGTGAGAAGGCGTAGCGTATATATAGTATAGTTACGCATGCGAATCAATGATATTCTCAAAAAACAATTCGTAGGATCAGAAGAGTACACTATAAATTTATTCATCTGACAATTATCTTGTAACCGTGTCTATAACCACACAATTAAGGTTTATGATATTTATCAATTATCCAATCTATAAATATATTATCAACAGACTGCTTCTTCAAAGCATACTCATATACTTCTTTTATTAGAGCTGTAAGGTTTCTCAATGAGAAACTTAAGTTTCTTTCAATTAATATATTAATTGTTGCACTAGTAGCTTTGCTAAAAATTTTTATCTGATCAACAGTTAGTATCTCGAGGTTTATTTCATTATCAATAACAAGAGCTTCCAAGTTAATGTCTAAGGCTTTTGCAATTAATTGTAAATTATTAGCACTAGGATTTTTTGAACTACCATACAAAATGCTATAGACAGTATTTCTACTTAGTCCAGTTTTCCTCTCTATATCTATAGCATTTATGTTTTTTTGAGCCATTAACGAATTAAGTCTAGCCTGTAAATTTGCCATAAGTAATACTTTGTATATAAAATTAATATTTTTAAAATATAAGGTATAATAATCAAAAAGTAAATACCAATTACATTATTTTGTGTTAATTCTAATTGTTTCTGCTGCTCTAGCTGTTGTTTTTGTCTATATATAAATTAATAGTAGGCTCAGTATGCCATTAGGGGTGACATCCATAACTGTTGACAGTTAAAAAAACCGTCTATTAGCGAAGTGCTGTTGTAAGGCTTAAACCGTCATTGCGAGAAGCCGCTGCAAGCGGCGACGTGGCAATCTCGTGAAGGAGACCTTGACTATCATGAAGATTGCCACAGCACCTAACGGCACTTCGCTAATAGACGGTTTTTTAACTTTCAACAGTTGTAGGGGCTAGGCGTACATTTAGTACGTGGCTACCTACGATCCCTGAAGACGATAACGCAATTCTTGATTTTCATCGAGTATACTACTATGATTTCAAGAGTTGGGTAGACGATAGTATAACTTCAAGAAGAGCTAGGCAGTAGCAAAGTCGAGCGGCGTAGCGTACATGAGTAACAGAGCAGCACAGACCTTTGACACGACGCCGACAATTCTTGAAGTTCTACCTGAGTATATATATGTTTCATCCATTTTCCAGTTGCTACCCACTTGCTTCATTAATAATCAAAAGATAGTTCATCATCTACCCCTGACAATGGAACAGACGCCGCACCAATACCACGATCAAGTACATTTTGGTATATAGTAGTACATTTATTATTAAATGAATAATCCGTAGTGTCATGACTTGTTGCTTCATATAAGGATTCTACAATATCACTTATCTTTTTTAAATGAGCATCAGATGATAAACCCATTGATTTGTTCAATAATTCCCGAAAATCATTTATATCTTTCTGTATATTCTTATCTAGCTGTGCCTTAAACAAATATGGTTTTTTAATTCTAGCACCATATGCTTCTAATAGATGAACATTTGGATAATTACCATTTATAGAAGCAATGTCTAATGGTGTATTAGTGTCCTTATTAGCTATATTTGGATCTGCTGCCATTTCTAATAACATTTCAGTGATCTTAGTACTATTAGGATTGTTTTTATGTTCTGTTGCATAATGTAGTACAGTATTACCGTCTTTATCTTGATTATTTACATTACCTTTTGTAACTAAATGATTTACTAATTTTACATTACCTGTCTTTACAGCTGTAAATAAAGGATTTTTATCAAATAAAGTAGTTAAACCACCATAGCGTACTTTAGCAACAACTTGCTTACACACTGTTCCAAACGTCATATTTATTCCTCCAGTTAGTTTTTATATCACAAATATCCGTTTGAAACGGATATTTGTGGTCATATTACAGTAAAATTCCATTACATGCAAGCAATATTTAAAAAATTTTTAAGTTGAATAAATAGAATCAAAGGTTTATATACTCGAATGTGACTCCGAATTGGCTTTAATATAAGGAAAAATGTATTCTTAAAGCGGCTAACGCGAATGCATTTTAAACCTTTCTAAAGCTAAAAACATGATTTTAGTACAATATTAATTTAACAATCAGATGCAGAGCCGTCTCAAATCTGATTGTTTCCATAATTTCACCGAATTTGGGATAAGAATTGATAAATTCTTATCCCGAATTCGCATAAAATGAGGTTAACTTAACGTGACAATCTAGTGCGAATAGTGTATGGTAGCATTTGAAAATAAAATTGACTATAGTATTTTTTATCAAAGAAGTCTCTTATCACCTCAATTTCGGATTAATGAAATTAATCCGAAATTGGAATGAGAGTATAAACAATCAGACTTAAAGCGGTTTGACACAAAGTAACAATATGGAATTCGATCCTAATCTACTATCTCGTATACAATTTGCCTTTACCATAAGTTTTCATATAATTTTTCCGTCCTTTACCATTGGCCTTGCTAGCTGGCTTGCTGTTGTAGAAGGGTTATGGATTAAAACTGGTAATAATATTTATCAAGAAATATATAAATTTTGGATTAAGATTTTTGCTATTACTTTTGGTATGGGAGTGGTATCAGGCGTTGTTATGTCTTATCAATTTGGTACGAATTGGTCAGGTTTCTCTGATAAGGTAGGTAATGTACTTGGACCACTATTAGGTTTTGAAGTGCTTACTGCATTCTTTTTAGAGTCATCTTTCCTTGGAGTTATGCTATTTGGCTGGAATAAAGTCAGTAAAAATATGCATTTCGCTGCCACTTTAATCGTGGCAGTTGGTACAATTATCTCTGCTTTTTGGATTCTTGCAGCTAATAGCTGGATGCAAACTCCTACTGGTTATGAAGTACGAGCAGATAATATTTTATACCCGGTAAGTTGGTTGAAAATTATTTTTAATCCTTCATTTCCATATCGTTTTTGTCATATGATTGTAGCAGCATATTTAACTACAGCTTTTGCAGTTGGTGGTGTTGCTGCCTTCTATCTTTTACATAAAAAATTTGTTAACCATGCTAGAATCATGTTTGGCATGGCAATGTTGATGGCAGTAGCTGTTGCCCCTATACAACTTTTTATTGGTGATCAACATGGGTTAAATACTCTAAAACATCAGCCGACAAAAGTTGCTGCTATAGAAGGTATATGGGACACAGAGAAAGGAGCAGGCCTTAGACTCTTTGGCTGGCCTTCATCAGAAGAAGAGACGACAAAATATACTATAGAAATACCAAAAGTTGCTAGCTTATTACTGACACACAGCTTAGATGGAGAAGTAAAAGGTTTAAAAGAATGGCCAAAAGAAAAACGACCTCCTGTATTAATAGTATTTTTTTCCTTCCGAGTAATGGTAGGAATCGGTATATTAATGGTAATTACTGGGGTTATTGCATTAGTTTTATACTTACGTAAAAGATTATTTGATACAAAATGGTTTCAATATTGGTGCATGTTGATGACTCCATCTGGTTTTATAGCAATATTAGCAGGTTGGTTTGTTACAGAAGTTGGTAGGCAACCTTATGTAGTATATAATATACTCAGAACATCTGAAGTATCTTCACCAGTATTAGGTCAATATATCTTTGCCTCACTAATTGCTTTTGTTATAGTGTATGCTTTTATATTTGGCGGAGGCATTTATTATATTATAACTTTAATAAAAAAAGGACCTAGTACTATAGTCAATTCAGGAGGATTTGATGCTAGGAACGATGGAGCGAAGCCTATAGATAATAGGCGAGCGACGAGTGACGACGTCACCAAATTCTCATCAATTGACTATACAACTATAGTACTAGGAAATCCAACCAGTAAGGGATAATATCAACCATGCTTAATTTTGCTCCCTATATAGATTTACCTTTGGTTTGGGGTGGAATAATTGCCACAGCAATATTTCTTTATGTATTATTAGATGGGTTTGATCTAGGCATTGGTATATTATTCCCATTTGCTCCTACTCAAGATTGCCGCAATAAAATGATGAACTCTGTAGTACCATTTTGGGACGGTAATGAAACTTGGTTAGTTTTAGGTGGTGGTGGGTTATTTGCCGCATTCCCACTAGCTTATTCAGTTTTGATGTCAGCCTTCTATATACCAATTACCGCAATGCTTTTGGGATTAATCTTCCGCGGAGTAGCTTTTGAATTTAGATTTAAAGCCTCTCTAAAATATTGTTTCATATGGGATTACTCTTTCCATTTTGGCTCTATCATCGCTGCATTATTTCAGGGAATTATGCTAGGAGCTTTTATACAAGGGATTAAAATTGATGGCAGGATATTTGTTGGCAATGCTTTTGATTGGCTAACACCTTTTTCTATCATGACAGGTATTGCTCTAGTATTTGGTTACGCTCTTCTTGGTGCTACTTGGCTGATAATGAAGACTGACGAAAATACCCAAATATGGGCTCGTAAATCCGCATCATACGTATTAATATATGTTATGTTATTTATGGGTTTAGTAAGTTTATGGATACCGTTTTTAAATGAGCGAATTCGTATATTTTGGTTTAGTATGCCTAATTTTATATATCTCTCATTAATCCCCATTTTAACTATTTTTACATTATTTAGGTTACTTTCAACTCTTTATAAGAATAAAGAATTTCAACCTTTTTGTTACTCAGTTTTACTTTTTATTCTAGGCTATTTGGGGCTTATCTTAAGTATTTGGCCTTTTATAGTACCATATCAAATATCTCTGTGGCAAGCGGCAGCGGCAGCAGAATCACAATCTCTAATGTTGGTAGGGGCGGCAACACTTTTACCAATAATATTGGGTTATACAACTTATTGTTATTATATATTCCGTGGAAAATCGACTCATCACCCTATGTATTAGTAAGTTGAGAAAAATTTTTATTTCTCAAAAATCCAAACAATGGTTTTGGTTTGTAATATTATACTTAGTGGGGTTAATATTTGTGCTATCATTATCCTGTATAATTAAAGCTATCTTTTATATATTAAACTAATAGCTTTTACTACTGCTCCCTAGCTCTTCTAACTTTCGACAGTTGATGAAAACCAACATAAAGCAAAGGTGTTACATAAAGTGTTAATATCGACCCAACAACAATCCCTGTTACCAAAACTATAGCCATTTGAAAACGACTATTGGCATAGTTGCCATTATCAAAGAAAAGTGACAACAAACCAATACTCATAGCTAAAGAAGTAATTAAAATTGCCCTGATTCTTGATGTTGCCGCTGTTACTATTGTTTTTAGAGTTCTTTGTCCCTTCTGATGCATTGCACTACATAACAACACACTATGCTTAGTCATTAATCCTGCTAGTGTGATAAGTGATATTTGCGTATATATATTTAATCCCCCTTGAGAAAAATATAAGCTTAATAATGCTACACTTAAAGCGGCTGGAATTCCCCCAACTAAAATAAACAGTGATAGAATTGAGTCGTTAAAACGTGCAAACATTAATAAGTAGAGTCCAAGTACAGATAGTAAAATTAGTACTGTAAATGATGATGTTGAATCAATAAGTATTTGCGTTTGCTCACTATAGCTAATATCACTATCATTTGGTAACTTGCTGTTTAACTGATTAATAAAATGAACTGCATCCTGCAATTTAATACCATGTTTAGCAGTGGCAATTACTTCAATGGAATATTGCTCATTATAACGCATAATTTGATTAACGGTATTCACCCTATTAATATCACATATATCCTTAAGCTGAATAAGGTTTTCTCCATTTTTCTGTGTTGTAATGAACATATTTTGTATATTACTTAGTGTTTTGCCAAATTTAGGATCTGATTTAGCGATGACATCATAGCTATTATCATAGTGCTTAAAGCTCCCTATCTTCCTAGCATTAAACAGAATGTCTAACGTACTTGATATATCTTTCTGACTTAAACCATATTTAAATAACTTATCTTGATTACACCAAATTTTATAATCTTGTACAGGTGAAGCCTCAATAGCTATAACATTAGTAAATAAATCTTTTGAGTTAGTCTGTATAAAATGAACAGCCTGCCAAGCATTCTCCATGGATGATTGGTTATTGACATAAAAGCTTAACTCAACATTACCCTTTGCTGAACCAGCATTTTTCCCTTGAGCAAATTTCACTGAAATATCTCCACCCACTGCTATTTTTGCTAGTTTAGCTTCAATGTCATGCAATGTTTGTACCGCTTTAGTTTTATCTTTTAATATCAACCAAATCGTTGAACGTGGTGATTCTTCAATACTCAGAGTATATTTAATATTATCATTATCCTTGATTACTTTAGTAATTTTCTCCATATAGTGATGGATGTAACTTAAATTGGTATTAACCATAAAGGTGTTAGTAAGTATGAGCATATCTTTCTTTTCAAATGGCTCAATTTCTATTTTCATATTGTTAACTGCAACATATGTAGCAGCCGCTACAACGATAGCTACCAAGGATAAAAATATTTTGGCATGGCGTATAATAAAAAATAAAGAACTCGTATATTTATAGGTAATCATATCCAATGTCTTATTAACAATTTGAACAAATTTGCTTTCATGCGTATTATTTGCTAGTTTTAAAAACAATATGGGTGTTAAGGTAAACGCAACGATAAAGGACATCACTAAACAAGCAATTACTGACAAAGCAAATTCCTGCAAAATTTTTCCTACTTCTCCTTTAATAAACAAAATAGGGACATATATTACTACTAGCGTAAACATCAATATTAAAACAGATAAAAAAAGACTATAAATTGCTTGCAATATACTAGTTAAAGCATCTTTATTCTTCCGATAATAATGTTCAGCATTCTCAATCACTACAATAGAGTCGTCAACCACTAACCCTATAGCCAGTACCATCGCCAACATTGTTATGGCATTGAGTGTAAAACCACATAAGTATAGCATAACAAAACAAGCTGCAATCGAGACTGGAATTGCACAAATTGCGATAATTGAATATCGCAATGATCCCATTAGCAGTAAAACAATTACTGACACCAACAAGACCGATTCAAGCAAAGTTTTTCTTACTTCTTGAAATGCTTGTAAAATATCTTGGCTATCATCGATAATAACCTGAAAGATAAATTGGGGATTGGCTTTTTCATAATGTTCTAGGAAATGTTTTACACTCTTTGATACATCGATTGGATTTGCATCCGACTTAGCAAAAATACCTAATAAAACAATCTTATCCATGCCAAAATAAGCAAGGCTAAGTGCTTCTTTATCTGATATTGTAATGCTGGCAATATTTTTTAATTTTATAGCAACATTATTACTTTCTAAATTGATTTCGCCAAAATCACTCAACTTATTAATTGCTGTATCAAAAGAAATATACTCTGTTTTATATTGATTTGATAACTTACCACCAGAGAAATCACTGTTTTGTAGTGTTAACGAAGCAAGAATACTATCTAACGGGATATAATATTTTGCAATCTTTTCAGGATCAATATCGATATTAATCACTTTTTCAGTTACACCAAAACTAGATGTATTGGCTACACCATCGACATATTTAAGCTTCTTTTTAATCAACTCAATATCATCAGCAGTAGCTGATACATTGTTCTTAGAACTCACCGCAATATACATCATTGGTAAAACAGAAAAGCTTTCAGTAGATATTATAGGCTCTTTAGCCCCCTCTGGCAGGAGAGCCTTATTTTTTAATATCAAATCTCTAACTTGATTAATTGCTTGTTCTATAGGAACTCTTTTGGCAATGCTTAGAGTTATTTTACTCTCTCCTAACTGACTAATAGCAATAATCGACTTAAGACCATCAATATGTGAAAAAACTTCCTCAAAAGGTTTGGTAGTATATTTCTCTATCAGATCCGGCTTTACATTCGGGTTAATGATAGAAATGTAAATATTTGAAACAGGAATATTTGGTAGAAGTTGAATTTTCAGCTGCAAATATGAGTATATACCAAATAGCACAACCACAATATTTATTACAATAAAGAAGCTACTATGTTCCAACAATTTTTTTATCATAAGAGAGTCCAAAGATTCATAGTAGTTTAAAATATGCAATTAGAAGTTGTAAAAAATTTTTCATAATAATTATTTACTCACCTTACGCATAACCCCCATGGCAATTTAAAAGTCATAGGAAAAACAGCCTAGCGTCATTGCGAGCGTAAACGAAGCAATCTAGGAAACAATCTATAGATAAATGATGTTACTGGACAATTGCTTCATCGGTCTTACAGCCTCCTCGCAATGACATATAGGGAAGCTGTATTTACTAGCTTTCGACAGTTATGGATGTCACCCCTGCGAAAGCAAGGGTCTAAAGAAATAGCATGACTATTCAACATTTTTAGATACCTGCCTACACAGGGATGACATCCTAGGCTATTAAACCGATGTCTTATATCAAACTCATCCCCCTGTTAAGGGTGATGTCACCCCTGCGAAGGCAGGGGTCTAAAGAAATAGCACAGAAAACTATTCAACATTTTTAGATCTCGCACCGAAGCGCATAGGTGTCAACTTAAGAGTGTAATGATTGAGTATGTATAAGTAAATCAAACCTAAACGTCATTGCGAGAAGCCGCTGCAAGCGGCGACGCGGCAATCTAAGATACGCGAAGCGTTACTCTAAAAAACAGCTTCGCTGTTTATCTGGATCGCCACGGCATCTAACGATGCCTCGCGATGACGGATGTGTTTAATTTGTTTATACATGTTCAATCATTACGCTCTTAAGTTGACGCCTATGCACCGAAGCGGGGATGACATCTAAGCTATTAAACCGATGTCTTATATCAAGGTTATTATAATTTAATACTGCCGTAAATTTCTTCATATTACTGCCTAATATTCTTAGTAGGATCCTGCACCCCTGTTCTCCTCGGTAGTGAGTGCTGGGTGTTGGATTGCGGCTTAGCATTGTTTGTGCTTGCAGCTGGGATTGTAACTTTAGCTTTAATTACAGCAGCACCTGTTTTTACTACCTTTGGATTGATTACTTCAGTTGTAGAACGCTTTGAGGTTGCAAGTTGAAAATTCTGTTCTCTTAATACGTTACTAGCTCCAGTTCTTACTATTTTTACTGCACTCGCTCCCTCAGCTGAGGATACTTTTGGGATTACAACTGGAGGTTTGTTGCTCTGTTGTTCTAGTAGGTTAGTTTCAGCAACTTTCTGCTCTAATGAATTAGGCGATTTTGCTAAATCATTTAAATTACGAGATCTATCACTATATCTCTTACGAGTTCTCTTAACGGTATTGTCTGCTACATCTCCACCTATAGGTGACGGTTGCTTTAACTTTTCCATTGCTTGTTGCGCACTAGCTAATCCTTGCTGAGCTAATTCACCCATATCAGGTTTTAATGCTGCACCGTTTACCTGTTGTAGAGACTGATTTGCTTGTTGATACTTTGCTAACTCAGCGCTATGAGTTTGCTTCAAATCTGTAATTTGTTTTTCCAGCCCTTGAATCCTATTATTGTTTTTTGTCTGTTGAGCTATAGCTTTCTGCGATGATGTATAACTTTTAGTTAGATTTCTGTAGTTCGTATTTGATTCTTTAAGTTCTTGTGCTAGCACTTTATTAGCATTATTCGAGTTTGTTAACTCGCTCTGTATCGTATTTTTTTCTTCTTGCAATGCTTGCTCTCTTGCGTTAAAAGTGCTATTCAAACTTTGAACTACCTGCTCATGCCCCTCTGTAAGTTTTTTCTTTTCTTCTTTGAAATCTTTATTCAAACCTTGAACTACCTTCTCATGCTTCTCTGTAAGTTTTTGCTCTTTTTCTTTGAAATTGCTATTCAAATCTTTAACTGTCTTCTCATGCTCCTCTGTAAGTTTTTGCTCTTTTTCTTTATGAGTGTTATTTAACTCTTGTATATCTTTATCCATCTTCAGTTGTGCTACGTCAAATTCTTGCTTTCTTTCTTCAAGAACCTTAGTCAAATTTTCTATTTCTTCCTCTTTGTCTGCAAGAGTATTAGTTAAAGTTGTTAATTGTTCTTCTGCTACAGTGAGTTGTTCTTCTACTGCAGTGAATTGTTCTTGTGCGTCAAGTAATGCTTGATATTCTAAACCTGCTGTAGTCACAGGCACATTTTGTTCTCCACTCACATTTATTTTTTTAGCATTTGCTACAATCTGCTGTGCGGTTAGATTAGCTCCTGCAAGTTTTTGATTAGCCTTGCTTATTATACTCTTAGCCTGTGCTATAGTCTGCCGTGCTGTATTCTCAGCAGATGCAAGTTTTCCTTTAGCCCTTCTTACTACAGTCCTAGCCTGTCCTGCAAGATTAGTTGCTGTACTCTCAGCAGATGCAAGTTTTCCTTTAGCCCTTTTTACTACACTCCTAGCCTGTCCTGCAAGATCAGTTGCTGTATTCTCAGCAGATGCAAGTTTTATTCTAGCCCTTCTTACTAGATTCCTAGCCTCTGTGTTCCTCTCATCTGCGTAACTATTAGCTGATGCAAGTTTTTTATCAGCATTTCTTCGTATAGTCCTAGCCTCTATTCTCCTATTCTCTGCGAGAATATTAGCTGCTGCAAGTTCTCTTTTAGCTTTTACTAATTGTTGACTAATCTGTGCCCTCAGAGTTTTTACTTGCTCCTGTTGTTGCGTAATTGTTCTAGATTGCTTAACACCATCTGTCAAATCCCCTTTATTGCCCTGCAACTTTGCCAGTGCAACGCCTAACTCCTGTTCTTTTTCTTCTAAAGACTTAACCATCTCCTCTTTTTCTGCAATCATATCTTCAATTTGCTTTTTATAATCTTCGCGCTCTTCAGCCAAATCTTCTATTTCCTGCTCTTGATCTTCTAGATCTTCCAATATCTCCTTATTTGCTTGAATTAAATCCTCAATTTGTTTTTCATGAGCTTTAACCTCTCCATCCAACTTAACCTTCTCTGCTAATGCATCATCCTTTTCTTTATTCAAATCTGCAATTTGCTGATATTTTTCCTGTTTCTCTTTAGTCAAAGCTTCTGCCTTATTTCTAACATCTGCTAAGCTCTCCTCCAACTGCTGCTTACCATCTTCTAAGGCTGCCATCTTTTCTTGTAGCTTCTTACTTTCTTGCTCAAATTTGTTCTTCTCTATTTCTAATTCTTTCTGAGCTAATTCTAATGCCTGCTCGTTTGCTTTATGAGCTTCAACCGCTTCATCTAACTTCTCTTGTACCTTTTGTAATTTCGCATTTTGCTCCTGTTTTTCTTCAGCCAATGTTGCAGTCAACTCCTCAATTTGTTTTTCATGAACTTTAACCTCTTCATCCAACTTAGCCTTGTCTTTTAATGCCTCATCTTTTGCTTGATTCAAAGCTACCATTTTTTCTGCCTGAGCTTTAACATCTTCAACCAACTTATCCTTCTCTACTAATGAATCATCCTTTGCTTTAGTCAAATCTTCTATTTGCTTATCTTTTCCTGTCTGAGTTTGAGTCAAAGCTGTTACTTTCTGCTGTTGTTCTTTTAGATCTTTAGCTGCCTGCTCTCTTGCCTTTTGAGCTTCAGTCAAAGTGACATTCAAAACAACAGTTTCTTCAGTCAAAGCTTCTACCTTATTTCTAGCATCTACTAAATCCACCCCCAAGCCATCCTTATCTTTACCTAAGGTTGTTATCTGCTCTTGCAAATTCTCATTTTCCTTCTTCTTTTCTACTAATTCTTGCTGAGCTAATTCTAATGCCTGTTGTTTCTTTGCTATCTCAGCCTGTGCCCCCCTTTCTGATTCTTCTGCTTTAGCAAATTTAGCTTGAATAGCATCTTTTTCATTATTAGCAACTTGTAAACTATTCTCCAACTGCTTCTTACCTGCCTCAAATTGTTTCTGAGCTTCCGTCAAAGCTGTTAACTCTTGTGCTGCCTTCTCACTTGCTTCTTTTAATTTTTGCTCTTTTGCTTCATGAGTTTTAACCATCTCATCTTGTTTTGCATGCAAATCTGCAACTTTTCTCTGTTGTTCTTCTAGATATTCAGCTACCTGCTTGTTTGCTTGTTTAAATTCTTCCTCTCTTACTTTCCCCTCTTTAATCAAATCCGTTATTCTCTGCTCATTTCCCTGTTTTTCTTTAGCCAAAACTTCCATCTTATCTTTTAAAGCTGTTATATTCTCTTGCAAATTTAAAGACTTATCACTTTCCTCCTGAAGCTTGTTCTCCTTTTCTATTAATGCTTTCTGAGCTAATTCTAATGCCTGTTGTTTCTTTGCTATCTCAGCCTGTGTCACCCTTTCTGATTCTTCTGCTTTAGCAAATTTAGCTTGAATATCATCTTTTTCATTATTAGCAACTTCTAAGCTTTTCTCCAATTTCTCCTTATCCTGAGCTAACTTTTTACTTTCTTCTTCAAATTTGCTCTTCTCTATTTCTAATTCTTCCTGAGCTAATTCTAATGCCTGTTGATTCCTTACTATCTCAGCCTGTGCATCTTTGTGAGCTTGCTCCGATGTAGCAAACTTATCCTGTAGTGACTTTAACTCTGCCACTGATTGGTTTTGAGCTTCCTGCAACTTATTGAATTCCTCCTCTCTTGCTTTAGCTAGAGCAGCTTGCTCTTCCTGAGATTTAGTTAAAGCTTCAATCTTTTCTTCACGGACTTTAACCAATTGCTCTTTTTCTTTAGCCAAATTTACTATTTTTTCATCCAATTGCTTCTTACCTTCCTCAAATTGTTTCTCAGCTAATTCATACTTATCTTGTGCCACTTTTAATGCTTCATTATTTGCTTTAATCAAAGCTGCCATTTTTGCTTCATGCTCCTGCTCTTTTTCTTCCTGAGCTTTAACCATCTCATCTTTTTCTGTATTCAAAACCGCAATTTGTTTCTCACGATCTTTAACTGATTCAGCCAACTTAGCCTGCTCTGCTAATGCATCCTCCTTTGCTTGTTTTCCTCTAAGTAAAGTTTCATTCAAAGATACAATTTCTTTAGTAGAAGCTGCAACTTTTTCTTCTAGAGCTTTCTGATCTTTAACCGCCTGCTCTTTTTCTTTATTCAATTCTGCTAATTTTGCTTCATGTGCTTGGTCTTTTACTTGCTGAGCCTCAGTCAAAGTTGCATTCAAAGCAACAGTTTCTTTCGTCAAAGCTTCTGCCTTATTTCTAGCATCTGCTAAATCTTTCTCCAAACCATCCTTATCTTTAGCTAAGGCTGTTATCTGCTCTTGCGAATTCTTATTTTCTTCCTGCTTTTTTACTAATTCTTGCTGAACTCGCTCATGATCTTTTTTAGCTTCAGCCAACTTAGCTTGTAAATCTGTATTCAACTTATTATATTCTAAATCTTTTGCTACACTAAGTGTTGTCAGCTGATTTTTTGTCTCTTCTAACTGAGTCTTTAACTGTTTCTGAATTAGTGCGTTAGCTTTAACCTCTTCATTTAATTTATCCTTTACCTTTGCCACTGATTGGTTTTGAGCTTCCTGCAACTCTTGTGCATTTTTTTCAGCATCTACTAAGTTCTGTTCCAGCTGTTTTTTACCATCCTCTAAGGCTGTCATCTTTTTTTGTAGATTCTTACTTTCTTCCTCAAATTTGTTCTTCTCTATTTCTAATTTTTGTTGCTTATTTGCTATCTCAGCCTGTGCCAACCTTTCTAATTCTTCTGCTTTAACAAATTTAGCTTGAATAGCATCTTTTTCATTATTAGCAACTTCTAAGCTTTTCTCCAATTTCTCCTTATCCTGAGCTAACTTTTTACTTGCTTCCTCAAAATTGCTCTTTTCTGCTGCTAATTCGTTCTTAAACAATTCTAATGCCTGTTTTTTTTCTACTAATGCATCTTTATAAGCTTTAACCACCTCATCATTTGCTTTAGTCAAATCTGCTATTTGCTGAGCTTTTTCTTGCTGTGCTTTATTCAACTCTACTTTTAAATCTGCAATTTTTCCTTCCAACTGCAACTTATCTTCATTTTTTGCTTCCTGAGCTTTAGTCAAAGTTGCATTCAAAGCAACAGTTTCTTTCGTCAAAGCTGCTGCCTTATTTCTAGCATCTGCTAAATCCTTCTCCAAGCCATCCTTATCTTTACCTAAGGTTGTTATCTGATTTTGCAAATCCTCATTTTCTTTCTCCTTTTTTACTAATTCTTGCTGAACTCGCTCATGATCTTTTTTAGCTTCAGCCAACTTAGCTTGTAAATCTGTGTTCAACTTATTATATTCTAAATCTTTTGCTACACTAAGTGTTGTCAGCTGATTTTTTGTATTTTTTTCTGTTTGCTTTTCAAGTTCAGTATGATTTAATGAATTATCTTTTATTTCTAGTTGTTTAAGCAGTTGTGGTTGTAGTTGCCCTAGTTCTTCAAACGCTAATTTTTTCTCCATATAAGCATTATTCAAATCATTTTCTCTGCTCTGCAACTCTAATAATTTTGCTTCAGCTTCTTCAATATCACTCTGCAATAGTTCAAATTTCAAAGTATTTTCACGTGTTTCTAGTGGTTCACCATCTGAATCCAATTGGTTAGTTTGACTATTCGATTGCTTATTATCACCTAACATTACTTCTTGTTGGTTCAAATTTCCAGTTATATCACTTTGTGATTGATTAGTTTGTGATTGATTAGTTTTCTGCACAAAATCAGTAATATTTGGAACTTTTATAATATCAAGATTTTTGTCATCATTTACACATACTTTAGAATTCATTTGAGAACTTGCATTATCTTGAGTATTACGATTATTACTACCAATATACTGTTCTGGAGCAATATTATTACTACTATTAGTTCTTTGTCCAGTATTTGATGAAGAATTTGAGTTATTACTACCATTAATATTTTGAGATTCCTCCAGTTCTTGCTTTTTTTTCTCCAACTCTTCCTGAAGATTAAGTGCCTTCCTCTTTTGATCCTGTATAATAGCTGCTTGAATTATGTTTAATTGCTTAAGTTTAGCTGTGTTATCATCATTATTCTCAAGAGCATTAACAGAACTACAAAATAGCAGTATCATAAAAAAATATAATTTTTGAATTTTTGTACTCATTTAATTTAGTTCTCCAACAATGAAAGAAAGTATTAATATATTGTAATATAATTGAAATATCCTTGCTTTACTAGGCTATTATTATAATTTGTCAAATTTCGATTCCGGTGCATCAATAAGTTATGGTCTATTTCGTATTGTTGAGTGAGTTGTCTCATCTTCAATCAAAACCTTGGCTTCGTCATGCAATCCCTTCTTGCCTGAAATAACCACTTGGTCATTGGGTTTGATGCCACTAACTACCTCTACACTTTGGCTATCACTATCACCTATTTCAATCCTTACTTTTTTAGCTGTATTATTCTCAATAACATAGACATAGTAATAAGAGTCAAAAAAAACAGCTGAGTTTGGCAATTTTATCCGTTGCTTGTTGCCATTGAAAATAACATTTACGTTAACAAATAAGCCCGGCATGATTGAATTATCATCATTTGGAATAAATGCCTCAATATAGACTGAGTGATTCTTATCTTGGGCAATTTCTGAAGTTTTAAAATCACTTAGTTTAAGGGCTAAGTTTAAAGCGGGAATATAGATGTTGACATAACTTCCTCCCGAACTTTTAAATTTTTGATAGTCGCTTTCATCAAGACCAAACGCAACCTTGATAATATGAATATCATAAAGAACGACTATTTTATCCTTTTGTGTAACAAGCTCCCCCACAGTAACAAGTTTTCGTTCAACAATTCCACTTAATGGTGCAACAACATAATGATTGGTTTTTTCATCAAGTAATGTATAATATTTTTGTTTAGCATCAAGGTATTCTATGTTATGGTTCACATACTCTGTATATCTAATGAGGTTCTTATCCAATAACTGCTTCATCGCATTAGCTTTTTTCTCTTTAAGACGATACTCTTCATTTGCTAGTTCAATCAGATAGTCAATTTGCGTGGTATCTAATACCGCTAAAACATCACCTTTTTTAACATAGCTACCTATAGGCAAGTCAAGTTCTTTAATTCTTCCTGTTGTATTGACTTTAACTGCATGTGTTTCATAGGCTAAGGTTTTGCCTGTTGTAACCAATATATCATTTGTCTCCTCTGAATATTGAGCCTTAAACACTTCAACAGGAATTACGACAGCTTGATTGTCCACTTGCTGTGTTGGGGCTTGTCTGCTGACTACTTTTTTGATAGAAACTATCACTACAACAATCGATACTGCAACAAATAATAGTCCATATATATAGGATCTTCGACTTATTAATATCTTCCCTAGGGTCATTTGAATTTTACCATATTTTTTATTAGATTGCTAATCTTCTCTTTAATCTATTCATTTTCAACCTCGATTATACTCAAATCATTTGAGTATAATTTCTGATAACAAAAGAACCGTAACAAACGGTTTTATTGTGTTCTAGTCACATATACAGTAAAATTTTATTTTATGCAAGTAATTATTTTGAAATTTTTTAATTTTGTTTACAGAAAGTAGTAATGTAGCTAACATGGAAATGTTTCAACCATAACTAGCGTGTAGCCTTATATACATTATAGCTAATCTAGAAATGTTTGAGTCATAGTAATAGAATTGATGTCACCCCCTGCAAAAACAAGGGTCTACAATCTATAAACACCCCCCTCAGAACATTTCTTTCCCGTACCGAGGCTGGGATGACATCGATAGCAGCTAAATATATATTTATACCAGCCACTGGTAACGACTTTTAAACTGCCCTGTATTTATGTCTATATGCTGAGCTTGCTACTAAACCTTACAAAAATTGTAGGCTATTATGTAATCTACGCTTCTATGTTGTTATCGCCTTTTTTATTATTTAACAACTCTCTTGCTTTAGCAAGTCTTATAAACCGTGCAAAAGCAAAAATCATAGAGTCAACAAAACCATCAAGACCAAACACCCAATATCGTCTTATAAAAAATGATTTAAAAAAATAAAACATAGTTTCTGTAACAATTCTTGTTTTTGATGGACTCCTACCTAGTTTAACTAAGTTTTCTGCTTGCTCAGAGGAATAGCAATTTGCTTTAGCTACCAGTTGTTCAATTGACGTGCCAAGCCTGCGATAAATTATACCATTTAAATCATAGATTTTGTTTTGTAAACTAATATTTAGATTAAATAACACCGAATCATGGGTAGTAATATTATTATCAGAAAAACTACTATATTTACGATTATACAATCTGATGCATTTATTATAAGGAGCAAAGCAGCGAATCTTATCATCATTACGGTGCAATGTGACAATTTTAGTGCGATAGGCTAAATAGTTATCTTGATTATTTGAAGCGAATATAAACTCTATTTCATCCTGTAATTCTTTTGACAATTCTTCATCAGCATCAATATTTAATATCCAATCATTTTGACATAAATTTTTACCAAAAGTCTTTTGTTTAACATATCCATTCCATCCGTTAGAAATCACTTTGACTCCTAAATTTCTAGCAATTTGTACTGTATCATCAGTACTCCCACTATCAACAACAATAACCTCCTCGACAATGTCCTTAACACTGTTGATAGCTCTTGCAATCCTAGTAGCTTCGTTTTTTGTGATAATAAAGGCTGAAATATTTAGCATATCCCTCTCAACTATATCCTTTCATACATTTTCTATCTAGCTTCTGTAAAGGTTTCATTTCTATAGTCTATATGTTCATTAGACTTCTTTCGAAACTCTACTTCTGCTGGTGATTTGTACGTCGATGCGGTACTCGAATCCTCACGTACATTAGAGTACGCTGCGGTTCTGCGTTCCGCGTCTCCTTCAAATCCCTCAGCATAAGCGAGTTTCGAAAGAAGTCTATTATTTTTAGGAAGTACCCACAAATTGAATAATTATTGAGGAATTTCTGAGTAAAAAAGTAGCCAAGTAACCACAAGCAGTACATATATGTCCATGAGGAACGAAAGCAAATTTTGACAACAAAACTACCAAAAGGAATCAATTCGTGAACACTTCTTTTTGTTCTCGAATCCTCACTTGCATACCTACTATTACCTACATCTTTTAAAAGTCGTATATTTGAACCTACTGACGTCATATACGACGTCCCACAAATCTAGAGATGTGGGTAATAGTAATAAGGCAGGGATAATACACCCTAGGCTATTAAACTGTCTTTCATCAAACTGAGGTTACACAGAAGGCATACACAAGAAGCTAGAAGCTAATTCATATTTTTAATTTTTTGAGATAATCTACTGATTTTACGTGATGCTGTATTTAATTTGATAATGTTTTTTGTTACACCTTTCATTATTTCAGATTGTGCAACAGTCAAAGCTAATTTAGCTGATTCTTTCGAGCCATGCGTTACTTCTTGCAAAACTTTTTTTATGTAAGTTTTAATTCTACTTGACCTATTCTTATTTATTAAAGTTTTTTTTATTGTTTGTCTTATTGCCTTTTTTGCTGATGAATGATTAGCCATATTTATTATTTTCCTACAGATTCATTAGTTTTGTTCTTCATGGTTATGACTTTCTGCTTTTGGGGTCATACAGCCTTTACTATTTACATCTCTATCAACGAACTCAATATAAGCTACTGATGCCATATCCCCATAACGAAAACCAGCCTTTATTATCCTAGTATAACCACCTGGACGTTCACTATATCTTTTGCCTAAAACACTAATAAGTTTTTCAGTAGCAACTTTATCTTTGATTTTAGCAAGCACCATTCTTCTAGTCGCTAAATCAGATTTTTTGGCCTTAGTTACCAGCACTTCAATATATGGTCTAAGCTCTTTAGCCTTAGGTAAAGTTGTTTTTATTTGCTCATTCATCACAAGTGCAGCGGCCATATTAGCAAACATCGCCTGTCTATGACTACTTGTTCTATTAAGCTTTCTACCCTTAATTTTATGTCGCATGTTGTTACCTTTTATTAATATGGATCTTCATAACGCTTAGATAGCTCCTGAATATTTTCTGGAGGCCATCCTGGTATGTCCATACCAAATTTTAAACCAAAGCCTGATAATATATCCTTAATCTCATTAAGAGACTTTCTACCAAAGTTTTGAGTTCTAAGCATCTCTGTTTCTGTTTTGATAACAAGATCGCCTATATAAATTATATTTTCATTCTTTAAACAATTCTGAGATCTAACAGATAATTCTAATTCCTCAACTTTCTTCAACAACGCTGGATTAAATGCTAATTCTTCTAACTTATCCTGTTTATCTTCTGTTTGTTCTTCAAATGTAATAAATAATTGCAACTGATCTTGCAAAATTCTAGCAGCAAGTGCTATAGACATCTCCGGAGAAATACTACCATTAGTTTCAACGGTCATAATCAATTTGTCATAATCTGTAACTTGACCAACACGTGTATTATCAACTTTATAGGTAACCTTTCTTACAGGACTGAATAACGCATCTATTGGGATAACGCCAATAGCTAATTCCAAACCAACGCTGCTTGCAGCGGGAACATACCCTTTTCCCGTCTCACACACTAATTCCATTTCAAGCTGAGCCCCTTTTGCCAAAGTACAAATCACATGATTAGGAGTTAGTACCTCCACATCATGCCCTGTTCCAATCATCCCAGCAGTTACAACGCAAGGACCAGTAGCACTTAATCTAACAATCTTTCTTTCTGAAGAATGCATCTTAATGACCACAGACTTAAGATTCAAAACTACATCAACTAAATCTTCCTTAACCCCAGGTATAGCAGAAAATTCATGCACCACCCCTAGTATCTTTATTGATGTTATTGCAGCACCCTGAAGAGATGAGAGTAGAATTCTCCTCATAGCATTACCTATTGTTAAACCAAAGCCTCTCTCTAAAGGTTCAACCACAATTTTTACTATATTACTACTCTTATCAGGACTGTCATAAACTATCTTAGAAGGTTTTATTAATGCACTCCAGTTTTTATTTAATGATAACATTATTTACCTATGCCCCTATACTCTTCTTCTTTTTGGTGCTCTAACACCGTTATGTGCAACAGACGAAACATCTAAAACTGACGTAACTATAAAATTTTGACTAAATACCGCACGCATAGCCGATTCCCTTTGAGCCCCTGCACCTTGCACTCTAATTGAAACAGTTTTCAGACCGTGTTCTTTTGCAACTTCTGAGGCTTTATCAACAGTTATTTGAGCAGCATAAGGCGTAGCTTTTCTAGCCCCCTTAAAACCATGTGTACCTGCTGTTGAAAAAGCTATAGCATTACCTTGTACATCCGTAAAAGTAACAATAGTATTATTAAAAGTTGTCTTTATATGAACAACGCCAAGAGTAATATTTTTTCTTTTTTTCTTGACCTTAGTATTAGCCTGACTCATCATTATACCATATTACTTTGTAACTTTTTTCTTACCGGCAATCGCAACAGCTTTACCTTTTCTTGTTCGAGCATTAGAATGAGTATTCTGACCTCGAACAGGCAACTTTCTTATATGTCTAAGACCTTGGTAACTTCTAATATCCTTTTTCTTCTTGATATTAAGATTCACTTCTCTTCTTAAATCACCTTCTACTTTATATTCTTTTTCAATAATATTACGTAAAATAATAAGTTCTTGATCTGTTAAGTCTTTGACCCTTTTACTTGCAGATATTCCAGTTTTTTGACAAATCTCTTCTGCAGCAGAAAAACCAAGCCCATAAATATATGTTAAGCTCACTACTAATCTTTTGTTTGCTGGAATATTAACACTCGCTATTCTTGCCACAAATAATCTCCAAAATTTCGATAATAACCAAAAGGGAATAATATAAAAATATCCCTTAAAGTCAAATCATTTTTAACACTTTATATAAAACAAGTTCTACTTCTTCTTTATCCTTATTTGCATCAACAACATAGAATTCACTATTATCTCTATAATAGTTAAGTAACGGATAAGTTTCTATTTTATATTCTTCTATTCTTTGCTTAATAGTCTGTTCATCATCATCTTGTCTGTGCATAAACTTATCTGACCCACAAACATCACAGACATTATCAACCTTAGGTTTAATGAAATAACTATTATAAATTTGTCCACAATTCTCACAATTAAACCTACCTAAAATCCTCTTGATAATCACTTGATCGTCTATGTTGAAAAACACAACTTTAATCTTTTGATTAGCAAACATTCTTAAAAAATTAGCTTGCTCTAAATTACGAGGATAACCATCTAGAACATAACCGTTTTTATATATATCCTGAGTTAAAAACTCCTTAACTACATTATTCACCAATTTAGGAGGGACAAGTTTTCCTTGTGCCATATACTCTTTAATTAACAAACCATCCTTGTTATTAACCTTTACCATTTGTCTGAATATATCGCCAGTAGACACATGAGGTAAATTTAACTTTCTTGCCAATAACTGCCCTTGAGTTCCCTTCCCTGAACCAGGAGACCCTATAAGCACTATAATCATTTGAAACTCTTCTTTAAACATAACATAATATATACCCTCCACTAAGTTAAAATGTATAATTTTTTGCTTTAAAGAATTGTTTTTTTATAATATCAGTTAGTTTTTTAACTTCATTTTTTTAATTAATCCCTCATACTTACTGCTAAATAAATGAGTTTGAATTTGTACAAATGTATCTAGAACAACATTAACAACAATTAAAAAACTTGTACCCCCTAAGGCAAAAGATACGGCGTATTTATTCATTAACATTTCAGGAACTATACATATAAAACTAAGATATATACCACCTATTACAGTTAACCTAGTTAACAAATAATCAAAATATTCCGCAGTATTCTTACCAGGTCTTTTGCCAGGAATATATGCCCCATACTTTCTTAAATTATTTGCTGTTTCTTCTGAATTAAAAACTACTGCTGTATAAAAAAAACTAAAAAACATTATCAACGCAACATACAACAAAATATATAAAGGCTTCCCATGCCCTAGATGGAAAGTTAATAAACTCATAATTTCTGAATTATTGCTAGAAAAATTAGCTATTGTCACAGGAAACAACAAAATCGAACTAGCAAATATTGGCGGAATTACCCCAGAAGTATTAAGTTTAAGAGGCATATGAGTCGAATCACCACCATAAATTTTATTGCCAACTTGTCTCTTTGGATATTGTACCAAAACTTTTCTTTGTGCCTTCTCAAAGAAAATTATTATAGCTATAATTACAATAACTCCTAAACAAATAGCCATAACTACTATCGGAGACAAACCACCACTTCTTGACAACTCAAACATGCTTATAATAGCACTTGGTACCCCCGACACTATACCTATAAATATAATCAAGGACGATCCATTACCAATACCTCTACCAGTAATCTGTTCACCAAGCCACATTAAGAACATAGTACCTACAACTAAAGTAATAACGGTAGTAACCTTGAAAAAAAGCCCCGGTATAATAACTACTGGACCTACATTAGTTACAACATGTTCCAAACTTACTGCAACACCATATGCCTGAAAAGAAGCTAATAAAACAGTTAAATACCTAGATAATTGATTGATTTTCCTTTTACCAACCTCACCTTCTTTTTTTAAATTCTCTAAAGGCTTGTAGGCTATTGACATTAATTGAATGATAATTGAAGCAGTTATATATGGCATAATTGCTAAAGCAAAAATAGACATTCTACCTAGAGACCCCCCAGATAGCATATTAAACATACCAAGTATACCAGATTGATTTTGTTCAGCCACACTGCTTAACGCAACCGAATCAATACCCGCTATAGGAATAAATGACCCAAATCTACATACTATAAGAGCCAAAATAGTAAAAATAATCCTATTAGCTAAGTCTTTATTAGATTTTTGTGTGGAATTTAAACTCATAAATTACAATATTTGACCACCAACTTGTTCTATTAACTTCTTAGCAGAAGCAGAATAAGCATCTAATTGAAATGATAAGGGACTATTAAATTCACCACTTCTAACAGATAGTAATTTAACCAATAATTTAGTATTCTTAATTAACCCGACTTCAACTAATCTCTCTTTTGTTACAACTTCTGTTGAGTTCAAACGATTTTCTGCTATTAAAAATTCTATATCAGCAATATTTACTACACTATATTTCTTAGAACTAGGACAGTTAAAGCCTCTCTTTGGCAATCTTTTAATCATAGGCATCTGCCCCCCTTCAAAACCCTTAATAGCTACACCAGATCTAGATTTCTGCCCCTTAACACCTCTGCCACATGTTTTACCTTTACCACTGCCAATACCGCGACCTACCCTTTTTTTATCTCTCTTGGCACCAAAATTGTTAGATAACTCATTTAATTTCATTTTCTAAACTCTAATTTATATTTTCTACTTTTAACAAATGTCGTACCTTCTTGATCATCCCTCTAACAGAGTTTGTATCTTTCAAAATAACAGATTTATGCATTTTATTTAGACCCAAACCTACCAAGGTTTCTTCCTGATCATATTTACGACCTATACTACTACCAATTTGGGTAACTTTAACCTTTGCCTCATTCACTTTTTCTTGATTACTACTCATAAATTCCTACAACCCAATTATTACTTTAAATATAAAGACTCACTATAGCCCATTGCTTCCAAACCCCCTTCACACGCAAATTCAGGATAAGAATTAACTAATTCTTATCCCGAATTGGGGTTAATAGCCTTTGCAGGTTATTTTTTAGATTCTGCTACCTACGCGAGAATGACATCGAAACTTCTTAAGTTGACACCCATGAGCCTACGCTGAAAGGACTATTACACTACTTAAACTTGCACACTTGCTTCTGATATTATTTGTTGCCCTTTTGTAGATTTAGTTGATACCTCATTTATTCTTTTTCCTCTCCTTTCAGCAATATTCTTTGGAGAAGAGAGTTGAGATAACGCATCAAAAGTTGCAGCAATCATCGCATATACATTACTAGAACCCAAAGATTTGGCAACAATATCATGAACTCCTAAAGAATCAAAAATTGCTCTCATAGCACCACCAGCGATAACACCAGTACCTGCCTTGGCTCTTCTTAAAATGACTTTAGCTGCTCCGCTTTTACCAATGACATCATGATGAATAGTCCTATTTTGATAAAGAGGAATTTTAATCATATCTTTCCTTGCTTCTTGAGTAGCCTTAGCTCTAGCTTCTGTTACCTCTTTCGCCTTACCATGGCCATAACCAACCTTACCGGCTTTATCACCAGCAACAATACAAGCAGAAAAAGAGAATTTTCTACCCCCCTTTACTACTTTAGTAACTCTGTTTACATCCACCAAAGTTTCTGTTAGTGCTTCACCCGCATTTTTTTTAGCTTTAGCCATTTCTTAAACCTAAAATTAAAATTTCATTTTTTTTCTTGCTGCATCAGCTAAAGCCTTAACAACACCATGATATTTATAACCACCCTTATCGAATACAACTTCTTGTACCCCTTTAAGCGATGCTCTTTCGCCTATTAAATCACCTACTTTCGTGGCTGTACCAATATTACAGTTGGATTTTTTTAACTGTCTAATTTCTTTATCTAAAGTCGAAGCAGATGCAATAGTTATTGATTGTTTGTCATCTATGACTTGTGCATATATGTGCTTTCCAGACTTAAAAATAGACAGCCTGAGTCTGTTTGATACCTTTGATATCTTAGACCTCACTCTAGCCTTTCTTATATCAAACTTTAACTTTGAACTACGCATATTTAACTCTTAAATTTTAATTTTTCTTACCTTCTTTCCTCTGAACATATTGACCTTTGCGTTTAATACCTTTACCTTTATATGGTTCAGGTGGTCTCTGCTTTATAATAATTGATATAAACTGACCTAATTTTTCTTTATCAACACTTTCCAATATAATCTGATTTTGTTTAGGAGCGGTAACTTTAATATTTTGAGGTATTTCTACTTTAGTATTATGACTTTTAGCAAGCATTAAGTTTAAATATTTATCCTTCACCAAAGCCTTATAACCGACGCCATTGACTTCAAGCTCTTCTGTAAAACCTTCTTTAACACCTTTTATCATACTATTTATTATACTTCGTGCCGTACCCCACATAGATCTAGCACTTTTAGTCTCTGCTAATGGTTTTACAAAAAGCTGATTATCTTGCAATAAAATTGCTATATTTCCTGCGAAAGTTTTTGTTAATTCTCCCTTGGGACCAACAACATTAACTTTCAACCCATCAAGTTCAACTTTCACCCCTTCAGGCACAGGGACTGGCAATTTTCCAATACGTGACATCTTTATACCTTAAAACACTTTACAAATTACTTCACCGCCAATTTTTTGGCTATGTGCTTCTCTATCTGATAAAACTCCTCTAGAAGTAGAAAGAATATAAATACCCATATTGTTATAATATCCTTTTAGTTTATCAATAGAAGAATAAATCCTCTTACCTGGTTTTGAAACTCTACTTATTTCACATATAGCAGGTTTTCCATTAACAGAATATTTTAGATCCACTTCAATATGACTTATATTACCATCCTTGACAACTACATACTCTTTGATATAACCTTCTTTTTTTAAAACGTCCAAAATAGCACATTTTATTTTTGAACAAGGTAGAGATATATTCATCAATTTACTTTTTTGACCATTTCTAATTCTAGTCAACATATCCGCTATATTATCTGTCATTGACATACGATAAACCTACTATTTTAACTTCAGTTCGATATAAGAATTATTAATTTTTATATCTAATTGGCTTGTTATAAGGAAAAGTGTACCCTTGAAGCGGTTCTACGAGTACATTTCAACTTTTTTCATCATTCAATGGGTGATTTTAATTATTAAAACCACCTATTGAATAGAATATTACATTTTAACAATCAGGTACTGAACCGCTTCAAACCTGATTGTTTCTACTTAACCCTTGAATTCGATATAATAAGTTATATCGAATTCAAGCTATTTTACCAACTTGCTTTAATCAAACCAGGAACTAATCCCTTACTACCAAGTTCTCTCAGCTTATTTCGTGATAGACCAAATTTACTATACACTCCTCTTGGACGTCCAGTAAGCTCACACCGATTTCGGACTCTATTCATAGCTGAGTTTCTAGGTAACTTAGCTAAAACCATCACTAGCGAAAATCTTTCTTCCAAAGATAAAGTTTTATCGTAAATCTTGTCCTTTAATTTAGCACGCTTGTTATATAAACTTTGTGCCATCTTTCTTCTTCTATTATTCTTTTTTATAGAACTTACTTTAGCCATCTATTTTTCTTCTAAAAATTAATTATAAAAAGGCAAATTAAAGCCAGAAAGTAATAATTTACCTTCTTCATTATTCATAGCACTTGTAACAATCGTGATATCCATACCACGAATTACATCTATCTTGTCGTAATTAATCTCTGGAAAAACAATCTGTTCTTTTATACCAAAAGTAAAATTACCTCTACCATCAAAACTTTTACTGGAGAAACCTCTAAATTCTTTAATACGCGGTAGAGCAACGATTACTAATCTCTCTAAAAAATCATACATTCTATCTTTGCGCAGAGTAACTTTACAACCAACTTTCATACCTTCACGAAGCTTAAAAGTAGCAATAGATTTTTTGGCCTCAGTCACTAAAGGCTTTTGTCCTGAAATTAGAGTTAGATCATTGACAGCATTATTAATTACCTTAGAATCTGCAACCGTTTCACCAACACCCATATTAACAACAATTTTTACAACCTTAGGCATTTGATGTTTATTCTTGTACGCAAACTCTTTCTGTAAGTTTGGTACAATCTCTTTAGTGTATAAATCTTTAAACCTGAGCAACATTACTTACCTTCCTTACTACTAATAATTTCACCAGACTTCTTAGCTACTCTTACTTTAGAACCATCTTCTAGAAATTTAAAAGCAACTTTTGTATGGTTACCTGTTTTAGGATCTATGTGAGCAACATTGGATATATGTATGGATAATTCCTTTGACACTATGCCACCTTCACTTGTTTTACTCGCCTTAACATGCTTGCGAACAATATTTATACCCGAAACAATAGCTCTATTTTGCTCAGGCAAAACCTTTAAGACCTTACCCTTTTTTCCCTTATTTTTTCCGGTGATAACAATAACTTCATCACCTTTCTTAATTTTTAGCTTAATCATTACAACACCTCTTCTGCAAGTGACATAATCTTAACGAATTTTTTTGCCCTTAATTCTCTAGTTACAGGACCGAAAACTCTTGTACCTATTGGTTCTCCTTGCTTATTTAAAAGTACTGCTGCATTAGAATCAAATTTAATTGTACTACCATCTGCCCTTCTAACACCCTTTTTTGTTCTAACAATTAGAGCCCTATGTACGTCACCTTTTTTTACTTTTCCGCTTGGTAAAGCTTCTTTTATAGATACCACAATGACATCCCCAAGATTTGCTATCATGTGATGTGAACCACCAAGCACTTTAATACACATAATTTTTTTAGCACCAGAGTTATCCGCAACATCTAAGATGCTCTGCATCTGAATCATAACTTACTTCCACTTGAGAATTTAATAACGCAACACAATAAACAATCTAAACAACAAAGTCAAAGGATAAAACTCACCATTCTGTAACAACTAAACCTATTATTAAAGAGATACCTCTACATCCCCTAACACTACCCAAGACTTAGTTTTAGATATAGGGCGACTTTCAACTATACTAACCTTATCACCATCCTTATAAGTATTTTCTGAATCATGAGCAGCATATTTTTTAGAAACTTTCACAATTTTTTTGTATATAGGATGCTTAAACCTACGCTCTACTTTAACTGTAATAGTCTTATCAGTTTTTGAACTTACAACAACACCCTGTAGCACTCTTTTCGGCATTTCCCTATTCTCCAGTTTTTGATCTTATAGTTAACTCTGTATTAATACGAGCTATTGTTTTTTTTACAAAAGAAAACCTGCTAGTATTTTGTAATTCACCTAATGTTCTCTGAAACCGTAGATTAAAAAACTCTTTTTTAAACAAAATTCTCTTTTTGTGAAGCTCTTCCGTAGTCTGCCCAACCAATTCCTTTGCTGATACCCCTAAATTATTCATAACGCCTCACTATCTTTGTTCTTACAGGCAATTTTGCACTAGCAAGCTCAAGTGCTTTCGTCGCTACATCATCTGTAACCCCTTCCACTTCAAACATAATTCTTCCAGGTGATACTCTCACTGCAAAAAATTCAGTAGAACCTTTTCCTTTACCCATTCTAACTTCCGCAGGCTTCTTTGACACAGGCAAATCAGGAAAAATTTTAATCCATAATCTCCCCTGCCTTTTCATACAACGAACTGCAGCCTTTCTTGCTGCCTCTATTTGTCTTGCGGTAACCCTTAAACCATCTAATGATTTCAAGCCAAAAGAACCGAAAGCTAGCATAGTACCAGCCTTTGCTTTTGAGGAAACTCTCCCCTTATGTGCTTTTCTAAATTTTTGTTTTTTTGGAGCTAACATTATTTTACTTCAAAATTAATTATGTTTCTTTCTATTTTCCACATGATCACCCCTATAGACCCAAACCTTTATACCTATAACTCCATAAGTTGTCATAGCTTCAGCAGTCGCATAGTCAATATCAGCTCTCAAAGTATGTAAAGGTACTCTACCTTCTCTATACCACTCTGTTCTCGCTATTTCAGCTCCAGCTAAACGTCCAGAACAAGCAACCTTTATACCTAATCCTCCTTGCTTAAAGCAGGCTTGGATAGCGGTTTTCATAGCTTTTCTAAAAGACACTCTTTTTTCAAGCTGCATAGCAATCGTTTGAGCAATAATGTTAGAGTCTATATTAGGCTTCTTTACTTCATGTATATTAATATATATTTCTTCTAAACCCGTAATTTTTTGGACAGATTTTTTTAATTTATCAATGTCGTTACCACTTTTACCTATAATAACTCCAGGCTTTTTAGCAAAAATATTAATTATAACATTCTTATTAGAAGGCCTCTCTATTAATACTCTACTAACTTGTGCTTGCACATAGTTTTTATTAACTAGATTTCTAACCTCTAAATCTTGGATAAGAAGAACTTTATAGTGCTTCTTATCAGCATATAACACCGAGTCCCAACCTTTAATTAATGTCGAACCAACCCTAAAGCCATGCGGATTAACTTTTTGCCCCATATCTTATTTCCCCTCAACTTCAGTAACTGTAATATATAAATTACTAAAAAATTTATTAATCCTTGTTGCTCTTCCTTTAGCTCTTGGCATAATTCTTTTCATCACCAACGCCTTACCTACAGTTGCAGAAGTAATAAACAAAGTATCAATATCTAAACCAAAATTATTTTCAGCATTAGCAACAGCAGACTGCAAACATTTTTTTACATCTTGAGCAATTCTTCTAGGGGAAAAGGTAAGCTGAATTAGAGCCTCAGACACTTTCATATTCCTAATAGAAGTTGCAACCAAATTCAATTTCCTCGGACTCACTCTAAGAGACTTAGCAATTGCTGTAGTAGAGCCTTTATTCACCTTCACCATATCTATTTTCTCTTAACTTTTTTATCTGTGCCATGACCATGAAAAGTCCTAGTTGGAGAAAATTCACCTAATTTTTTACCAACCATTTCTTCACTTACAGTAACAGGTATAAATTTATTTCCATTATGTACAGCAAATGTTATTCCAACAAAAAATGGTAAAATTGTTGACCTTCTAGACCAAGTCTGAATCATTTCTGATTTACCAGATTCAATCAATTTTTGTACTTTTTTTATCAAATAACCATCTACAAAAGGTCCTTTCCAAACTGAACGAGCCATAATTACTACCTAATTACTTTCTTCTCTTAATAATAAATTTTGATGTAAGCTTATTCTTACGTGTTTTCTTACCCTTAGTTGGGAAACCCCATGGAGTCACTGGATGACGACCACCAGAAGTTTTTCCCTCTCCCCCCCCATGTGGGTGATCGACTGGATTCATTGCAACACCACGAACATGTGGTCTCCAACCTAGCCATCTATTTCTTCCGGCCTTACCTAAATTGGTATTTTTTTGATCAGGGTTTGAAACAACACCTATGGTAGCTTTACAATCTAACGGTATCAATCTAAATTCTCCAGATCGAAGCTTGATCTGTGCATAACCCGAATCCTTACCTACTAAATTAACAGAAGTACCAGCAGATCTTGCAATTTGACCACCTTTACCAACTTTCATTTCTACATTATGTAAAGTAGTACCAACAGGAATAGATTTCAAAGATAAACAATTTCCTATTTTTATGTCAGCTTCATCACTTGATACTATTCTATCTCCTATAATAAGCTTTTGTGGTGCTAAAATATAAGAATACTCACCATCATCGAATTTAATTAAAGCAATGAAGGAAGTTCTATTAGGATCATATTCTATTCTTTCAACAGTGGCAAATACATCCTGTTTATTTCTTTTAAAATCAATTATACGATAAAGTCTTTTATGCCCTCCTCCTCTATGCCAAGCAGTGGTTCTACCCAAATTATTTCTACCACCAGTCTTAGATAAACCTTTAGTTAAAGCTTTATGAGGCTTACCCTTCCAAAGATCAGATTTATCAACCTGTACTAATTCTCTAAGGGATGGAGTAACTGGATTAAACGTTTTTAAAGCCATTTATTTAATACCCCCTGTAAAATCAATAGTATAATCTTTTTCTAACGTCACAATTGCTTTCTTTTTATCTGATTGTCTGCCGTTAATACCCTTAAATCTTTTTCTCTTACCTTTTACATTCATTATGTTAACTTTTTTAACCTTAACCTGAAAAATTTTTTCAACCGCCATCTTGATAGAAGCTTTCTCAGCACTATCAGCAACATGAAAAGTAAACTTATTTTGTTGCTCAGATAAAATATTGGTCTTCTCAGTGATCACAGGATTCCTAATAAGATCATAATGTTTATAAGACTTCACTTTAACCTCTTTTCTAAAGCATCTACAGCTTCTTGTGATAACAAAACATAATCATGGCGTATTATATCATAAACATTTGCACCAATTTGCGGTACTGAAATAGTATTTGGAATATTTTGTACTGCCAAAGAAAAATTGATATCAACCTCATCACCACTAACAATAAAATAACTTTTACCATGAAAATTATTTAATAATTTTATAAGATTAGAAGTTTTGGATTCATGTAATTTTAAAGAATCTACTATTAGCAATTTCCCCTCAGCCAATTTTTCTGATAAAGCATGTTTTAAACCAAGTTTTCTAACTTTTTTTGGCAATTTTGTAGCATGACTCCTTGTTACTGGACCATGAGAAACTCCACCACCTCTCATTTGGACAGATCTTAAAGATCCTTGCCTTGCATTACCCGTACCTTTTTGCTTAAAAGGTTTCTTTGTAGTACCAGATACTTGCGACACTGTCTTTGTTTGATGTGTACCAGCCATAGCTTTAGCTCTCTGCCAATCAACAACAAGCTTGATAATATCTTCCCTAACAAAATCTACGGCAAAAACTTCGTTATCTAAATCAATCTCACCAACAGCTTCATTTTCAAGATTTAATAATTTGGCTTTCATATAGTTTATCCTATAGCTGTAATGGTTTTCTTAATAGCATCCTTAATGTAGACATAAGATCCTTTTGAACCGGGAATATTTCCACTAACTATGATTATGCTTTTTTCCATATCAGTATCGACTACTTTCAAATTTTGAATAGTAACTCTTGTACTTCCCATATGACCAGCCATTTTCTTATTCTTAAATACTTTACCAGGATCTTGTCTACCACCAGTAGAACCATGCGAACGGTGAGATACAGATACACCATGTGAAGCTTCAAGTCCTCTAAAATTATGCCTTTTCATACTACCAGCAAAACCTTTACCAATAGTAGTACCTACAACATCTATAAACTGACCAATAACAAAATGATCCACATGCAATGCAAAACCTACATCAAGGAAACAAGTTTTAGAAATTCTAAATTCCTTCAATTTTTCCTTTGGCGTAACTTGAGCATTAGCAAATACCTGCTTCATTGGTTTTGTTACTTTAGATAATTTTTTATCTTTTACCCCAATAACCAAAGCATTATAGCCATCCCTTTCTAGGGTCTTTTGTCCCACTACTTGGCAATCTTCAACTTGTAGAAAAGTAACGGTAGCTCTCTCACCCTTTTCATTAAAAATTGAACTCATACCAATTTTTTTAGCAATTAAACCGGTTCTCATTACTCAACACTCTCTAACTTAATCTCAACATCAACACCAGCAGGCAAATCAACTTTTTTTAAAGCATCAACAGTCTGAGGAGTTGGATAACTTATTATCAAAAGTCTTTTCTGAATTCTAATCTCAAATTGCTCCCTTGATTTTTTATTGACATGCGGAGACCTATTAACGGTAAATCTCTCAATTGTCCTTGGCAACGGAATTGGACCAATTATATCAGCACCGGTTCTTTTAACAGCCCCTACTATTTCTCTAGTACCTTGCTCAAGCGAGCGGTGATCAAACGACTTTAAACGAATTTTGATTTTTTGATTATTTTTCATTAACTAAACCTTTTTATAAACAGCTAGACCAGTCAAAGCACATTCTTTAATAGATTTACTCTAATTAAACATATTTTGCCTAACCCTAAAAAAATAGTCATCCTGAAATTTTTCAGGATGACTATTTCTTATTATTTTATAATCTTTGATACTACACCGGCTCCTACTGTCCTACCACCTTCACGTATAGCAAAACGTACGCCCTCTTCCATAGCTATTGGAGCGATCAATGCAATTTTCAGATTCGCATTATCACCAGGCATCACCATTGTTTTACCATCTTTCAAAGTGATTTCTCCAGTTACATCAGTCGTTCTAAAATAAAACTGTGGTCGATATTTATCTGTAAATGCTGTATGACGACCACCTTCTTTTGTGGTAAGTACATAAACTTCAGCTTCAAACTCAGTATGCGGAGTTATACTTCCAGGCTTAGCTAACACTTGACCTCTACATACATCTTCTCTTTTAGTTCCACGCAGTAATATACCAACATTATCACCGGCTTCACCTTGATCTAATAGCTTCTTAAACATTTCCACACCAGTACAAGTAGTTTTTTGAGTATCTCTTATACCGACAATCTCTACCTCTTCACCAACTTTTACTATACCTTTTTCGATTCTACCAGTAACAACCGTACCTCTTCCAGAAATAGAAAATACATCTTCTATTGACATTAAGAAAGGTTTATCTGTATCTCTCTCAGGTTGAGGTATATATTCATCAATAGCATTCATCAACTCTTTAATCGCAGCTTCACCTTCAGGTTTTCCTTCTAGAGCCTGTAAAGCTGAACCTCTGATAACTGGTATATCATCTCCAGGAAAATCATACATTGATAAAAGTTCTCTGACTTCCATTTCTACTAAGTCAAGCAATTCTGGATCATCAACCATATCAACTTTATTCAAAAATACAACTATTGCAGGTACGCCAACTTGCTTAGCAAGCAATATATGTTCCCTTGTTTGAGGCATTGGACCATCAGCAGCAGATACTACCAATATAGCAGCATCCATTTGAGCTGCACCACTTATCATATTCTTTATATAATCTGCGTGACCAGGACAATCAATGTGAGCATAATGCCTTTTTTTAGTTCTATATTCAACGTGAGCAGTAGCAATAGTTATACCCCTTTCCCTCTCTTCAGGAGCTTTATCAATGTCATCATAATTAGTAGCCTGTGCTCCACCTTCTTTTGATAACACTAAAGTTATTGCAGCTGTTAAAGAAGTCTTACCATGATCTACGTGTCCTATAGTACCTATATTACAATGGGGTAGATCCCTTTCAAATTTTACCTTTGCCATAATTCATTCTCCACAATTTAAGATTTAATACAATTTAACATAAAAATACAAATTTATCCAATTTCCAATTATCACCAATACTCTTGGAGCGGGTGATGGGAATCGAACCCACGTGGCCAGCTTGGAAGGCTGGAGCTCTACCATTGAGCTACACCCGCGTATCTACCTAACCAACTTGTGGTGGAGGAAGAAGGATTCGAACCTTCGTACGCTCACGCGGGCAGATTTACAGTCTGCTGCCATTGACCACTCGGCCATTCCTCCAAAGAATTTACGCAAGTATTAAATGGTCTAATTAAACGTAAAGCATATATATAACTTAGTATAAGTACCAACAAATCTTCTTTGCTCTTTTCCAAGGACATTTGAACTTCGGGCTACAAGCCTTTATAAATAAGGATATAACCCTTAAACAACATCAGTATCATTCCTGCGTAATCGCATGGGTGTTAACTTAAGAAGCCTCTATATCCTTCCCGCGGCAGAAATCCAAAAAACAGCCTAAAGGCTGTTAGGTATCATGGACTTGCCTACACGGGAAGGACATCTTTTTTGTTATAAAGCTGAAACTCAAATGACCCCGGCTCTTTTCTCTTGAACTATCCTAAATAAGCTAATATTAAACTTACATTACTTCAGAACGTTTATCAGTTGTAACTTTCTATAATAAATAGTAGTTTGTGTCAAGAATAAATTACTCTAGGTTCTAATAAGATGAGAAATAAAGCTAAAATTTCTAAAGATTTGCACTATATATACGGCAAACATCCAGTATTTGCAGCATTAAGCAACCCAAAACGTTATATTCAAAATGTTTTATGTACAGAAGATATTTTCAATTTGCACAAAAATTTAATCTCTAACCACCCGTATGAGATTACCAACATAGATTACTTAACACGTCTTTTTGGTTCAAATCATAATCATCAGGGAATAGCCGCTAACGTTAAAAGTATCTTCTCTAATCGTATTGAAGATATTGACATAACTATTCCTAATTGTAAAGTTGCTATTTTGGATCAAATAACCGATCCACAAAATATTGGTGCTATTATTCGTAGTGCAGCTTCTTTTGACATCACGACCATAATATTACCTCTAGATAATGCACCTGATGAAAATGCTACCATAGCAAAAACAGCTTCTGGAGCTTTAGAGCTAGTACAAATAGTTAAAGTCACTAATTTAAGGTGGTCAATAGAATATCTAAAAAAACATGGGTTTTGGATTATTGGTCTTGATGGCAATGCAAAACAATCTTTAAGTACAAAAATATTTTCAGATAAAATGGCAATAGTACTTGGTTCTGAAGATAAAGGAATCAGACGTCTAGTTAAAGAAGCATGTGATCACTTAGTTAAAATACCCATTTCAAGTAAAGTAGAAAGCTTAAATGTCTCAAATGCTGCTGCAATAGCGTTTTATTTGATTTCATTAGAGGCAAAATAAATAAAGCTTAATTATATAACATGAATTTTTAGCAAAATTATACTAGAAAATTAAGTAATTTTGTATATAATGACCAACCATAATCCGTTTTAAACGGATTAGAAATTTAATGATGAGTAGGAATTATATGCCAAATTTAGAATATGACAATAACCAAATATTAAAATTATTAGAAAAAGCTAAAAACAGCATAGGAACTAGCACCTTAACTATTGACAACAATATATTGAGAGCCATTGGTTTTAAAGGAATCCAGTATATTTTACAAAATAAAGTGCAATTTTCAGGAATGCTTGATAATGTTGATTCTATTAAGATTGACTATCTTAATAAAGATGATTTTGATGACTTTAAAGAGTTTATTTTATCAACCCCTCCGCTACAATATATACAACTAGATTGCCATAATTGCTATGATAATCACATTACATCTTTAAGCATAACATCTGGAGTAGAAATTAAATTTAGTGCAAACGATACTTTAATTAAAAATTTTTATAGCCAAGTTAAGGACTGTGATGCTAATAATCTAAGCAATGATGACTTAGCTAAGTTTGTAAAGAATGCTTGTAATACCTGTAATGAAGCGAAATCTACAAATGACAAATCAATGCAGTATCTTCATGCTTTAAAAATACTCATGAATTTTGATTTTACTGCAATTGATCAACGATCATTCTAATCTTAAAGATAAATTAAAATCTATATATGAATCACAAGAGGTAAAATCAGAAATTTACCATTTACAACAAGAATATCTTCATTTCTATATGGTGAAAGTTACAGAAAAAAATTGTGATATGTGGAACGAATATGCTGTGAATCAGAGGCAAAATAGCAAAAACTATTATACTACACATACAGGTATACAAAAGGCAGACATTGGTATTACAGGATTTTTGCCTAGTTTACGTTATCATGACCAGTATCTTACAGAAACATATGTTGCTTTTGTTGCAAATAAAATTTGGCAAGATCACAATAAAATTGACCAAGAATCAATTGAAATGTTTGTGAGTATGATGACATCTAAAAATGCTCATTTTACTGGACATGTAGGGATTGCAAGAGCCGCTTCTTATAACGGGGAATTTCATAAAAATCTATCAACAAATTTGCATAGTTTTATTGCTAAAGCTACATTGGAGCATCATCTAGATAAAGAGTATATGATAACTGTTCCAGCCTCACATATGAGAACAATATTAATTAAATCATTTGAAGATAATAGTAAGATTTTTATAGGAGATAATAATATACAATATAGCGAAGAGCCTTTAGAATCATTGATAAACACCCATGAAGCAATGGTTATTGCTGGATATAATAAAAGTAATCGTATGAGCCTTGAGTACAATCTACATTTACTATCAATTCATTTACTAAAGCAACAAGCATTATTGGAACAAGAAAACACCAAGATGCCTTTAGAAGTTAAAGAAGGTAATGGTTATAAAAAATATGAGTCATTTAAACTTTCAGCACAAAATGGTATTATATTAAATGACTTAACTGCCAAGGATATGGAAGGGGAATACGCATGGTTTTTTAAAAGCCCATACCTTTTTCACAACTCTTCTACCCAAGAACCAATAATAACATGCGACCTCAAAACTCTCGCAGATTTTTTACCGGCATCTACAGAGCTGGAATATCAATCATCTGTAGAACTTATTGGTGATACAGCATGTTGATTACCCTGTATACTCGATAATCAAGTTTTTTAGAATTATTAAAAAATATGTCTATTAGCAAGAAGCCGCGAAAAAGCGGCGACGCGGCAATCTAGGATACGCCTAGAAAAAACAGCTTCGCTGTTTACTTCTCATCTTCGAGATAAATATGAGCAGAAATTATGCTATAGAACGTGAGTATTATGCGACGAGTGGAGTGTAGAATTAAATTCTCGTTACTGACTACATTTTTTCACCTGTGGAATTTTATAATAAAGAAATACTGATAAAAGTGTACTTTAATGACAAGAGTTTTTATTTGAAACAAAACAATGGTAATACACATAAGAAGCATTATGTTGACTAATTTTTAGTATGTCAAGTAGAAAAGTGATGTTTACATGACTACAAACTTCATGCCAAAACCACTGCGAACCTGATTCTTTAGACGTTTCAAGCACTTTTTCGTCTCGAAGATGAGTTACTTGGATCGCCACGGCATCTAAAGAGCCTTGCTATGACGATTATAAAAAAATGTAGGGTACTATGCATCCCAGCCTTCGCTGTCACCCATAACTGTTGAAATTCATCAAGTATATATATTGGGAAATATTTATTTTGCTAGGCTTGGTGAATACAAAAGAATACTTAAAGAAAAAGCTGTTTTTAAAATTTGATAAACAATCAGTTAAAGGTAGTGACAGCGAAAGTCGGACTTGAGCAAGTATTACAAAAGTAATAACATGCTATAATTAAGTCTTTAAAGGAGGTAATCCAGCCGCAGGTTCCCCTACGGCTACCTTGTTACGACTTCACCCCAGTCGCTAATTTTACCGTGGTTGGCTGCCTCTTACGTTAGCTCACCACCTTCAGGTAAAACCAACTCCCATGGCGTGACGGGCAGTGTGTACAAGGCCCGAGAACGTATTCACCGCGGCATGCTGATCCGCGATTACTAGCGATTCCAACTTCATGCTCTCGAGTTGCAGAGAGCAATCCGAACTGAGATATCTTTTAGGGATTTGCTCCACGTCACCGTCTTGCTTCCCTCTGTAGATACCATTGTAGCACGCGTGTAGCCCAACCCGTAAGGGCCATGATGACTTGACATCGTCCCCACCTTCCTCCGGCTTATCACCGGCAGTTTCCTTATAGTTCCCGGCATTACCCGCTGGCAAATAAGAATGAGGGTTGCGCTCGTTGCGGGACTTAACCCAACATCTCACGACACGAGCTGACGACAGCCATGCAACACCTGTGTGTGATCCAGCCGAACTGAAGGGATGCATCTCTGCTTCCCGCGACCACCATGTCAAGGGTTGGTAAGGTTTTTCGCGTAACATCGAATTAAACCGCATGCTCCACCGCTTGTGCGAGCCCCCGTCAATTCCTTTGAGTTTTAATCTTGCGACCGTACTCCCCAGGCGGAGTGCTTAATGCGTTAGCTACGAAACCGAAAGAAATTCTCCCGATATCTAGCACTCATCGTTTACGGCGTGGACTACCAGGGTATCTAATCCTGTTTGCTCCCCACGCTTTCGTGCATCAGCGTCAGTTGTAGCCTAGATGACCGCCTTCGCCACCGGTGTTCCTCCTAATATCTAAGAATTTCACCTCTACACTAGGAATTCCATCATCCCCTACTACACTCTAGATTAGTAGTTTTGAAAGCAGTTCCGAGGTTAAGCCTCGGGCTTTCACTTCCAACTTACTAAACCGCCTACGCACTCTTTACGCCCAGTAATTCCGAACAACGCTAGCCCCCTCCGTCTTACCGCGGCTGCTGGCACGGAGTTAGCCGGGGCTTTCTTGGTCAGGTACCGTCATTATCTTCCCTGCTGAAAAGGGCTTTACAACCCTAAGGCCTTCGTCACCCACTCGGTATTGCTGGATCAGGCTTTCGCCCATTGTCCAATATTCCCCACTGCTGCCTCCCGTAGGAGTCTGGGCCGTGTCTCAGTCCCAGTGTGGCTGATCATCCTCTCAGACCAGCTACAGATCGTTGGCTTGGTAGGCCATTACCCTACCAACTACCTAATCTGACGCGGGCTCATCCATCAGCGATAAATCTTTCCTCCGAAGAGAATATACGGTATTAGCATTTATTTCTAAGTGTTATTCCGTACTGATGGGTAGATTCCCACGTGTTACTCACCCGTTTGCTACTAACTAATTCAGAGCAAGCCCTAAATTAATCCGTTCAACTTGCATGTGTTAAGCATACCGAAAGCGTTCGTTCTGAGCCAGGATCAAACTCTCAAGTTTGATTCTGTCTACTTTTTATTCAAAAAATTGACAGGTTTAATTTATCACTTTTAGTGATAAGTACATTTTGCTGTCACTACCTATATCTGATTATTTACTTTTAAAAACAGCTACGAATAATTAATGTTCGTCTTTTCGTAGGAGTAGTTATATGCAAAATCTACCATCCTGTCAACTGGTATTTTGAACTTTTTTTATAATTTCCTTATTCATTTTATCTACGACCCATGGCATACTCTACTAACAAATTTTTAATAGGCTGTATATTATCAATAGTTTTAAGCCCCAAACGTCTTAGATACCACAAGGTTTTTGAATGGTTTGAGAAAATACTATTTAAGCTTTCAGTAATCATATACATATGAAAATTATCATTTTGTCTTAATTTTTGATATCGTTCTAGCATTCCTGTACTTATACCACTACTAGCCACTAACCCCGTTAAAGTTTCAATATCCTTTATTCCTTGATTCAAAGCCTGACCAGCTAAAGGATGAATTGTATGAGCACTATCTGCCACAACTGCTATTTTATTATAAAAATATTTACTAGCTATACGAGCCTTTAAAGGAAAAGAGCTAATAGTACTATCTAAAGCAATAGACCCTAAAGAATTCCCACAATTTTTACTTGCTAAATACTCAAATTCTTCCTTTGGTAAGCTCATCAATAATGCAGCCTGCTCTTGCCCAGTAGTCCATATTATAGATGAGACCTTTTGATCCTTGAGAGGTAAAATGGCAAAAGGACCAGATGGCATAAAATGTTCAATAGCACAATTTTCGTGATCTTTCTCATGCTTAATATCAAATGTCAAGGCGATTTGGTTATAGGTTCTCTCTATTTTATTAAAAAAATAATATTGACGAACTTTAGAATTACGTCCATCACAAACAATCAATAAGTCACTATTCATAGTCTTATTGTCATCTAGATATATGGTTGAATGATCAGGTTTACTATCAACTTTTTTATAATCACACTGATCAATTACCTTAATCAGAGGGTTTTTTCTAACATTTGCTAGCAATATTTTCTTAAATTCACTATTTTTTACTATATAACCTAGTGCATCATTTCCCTTAATATTTGGCAAACATAACATTTCTGGGGCTTTATTATCAACAACATAGACGTCCAACATTTTGCTAGCTATCTTCTCAATCTCAAACCATACATTAAGACCTCTTAGAAACTGCACAGAAGCAGGGGTTAAGGCGGTCGTTCTGATATCAGTACAAAAATTATCAGAATTTATCGATTGATACTCAAGGATGGTAGTCTTAATATCCTCTTTTGCAAACGATAATGCCGTAAGCATACCACTGAAACCACAACCCAATATTACTATTTCTTTTTCCATCACATCACATATATTAGATTACGCGAATTCGGGATAAGAATTTGTTAATTCTTATCCTGAATTTGGGTAGATTGATTGATAAAATACTTTAAATATGCTCCACTTGCTATAAAACTTAAGAGAAAATAAATTATAGCAATGTCTAGATAACAATTATTCATTTTAAATGAACCAAGAAAACAAATGAATAAGGTTATTATACTAGTTAAACTATTTAGCACTAAGAGTTTGACAAAAATATTTACATTTTTAATTAATAAATAGATCATTAAACCAATGAACAAAATATTGATAACTAAATAAAAATTTATCATGATACAAAATTAATTTAAACTGATTAGTTGATTATTTATCCATTCTAACATAAAATCCCGGTATCGTTAAGAGTTTGACTATTTTTTTATTTATAAAAATTTTATTTTATGCACAATACTGATATTATAATAATTGGTGCAGGTCCAGTTGGTCTATTTGCTATTTTTCAAGCTGGGATGCTTGGTATGCGTTGCCATGTTATTGACTCCCAAGAGATAATAGGAGGCCAATGCAGCCAACTTTACCCGGAAAAACCTATATATGACATACCAGCATATCCTAAAATTATGGCAGAAGAGTTGATAGCACAATTGGCATTGCAAGCACAACCGTTTGATCCGGTTTATCATCTAAATCAGCAAGTAGTGCAGTTAAAAAAAAAAGAGGGGCAATTCCAAATTACCACTTCTAAAGACATCCTAGTTACTGCTAAGGTTATTATTATAGCTGCTGGATGCGGCTCTTTTGGACCTAACAGACCTCCATTACCTAATATAGAAGCATTTGAGGGAAAATCAGTATTTTATTTTATCAATAACCGCAATAGTTTTGCCAACAAAGAAATTGTAATAGCTGGTGGAGGGGATTCGGCTGTAGACTGGGCAATATCACTCTCTGAAATTGCTAAAAAAATATATTTAGTGCATAGGCGTGAGAAATTTCGGGCAGCAAATGAAAGTATAAGGCAACTCAAAGAACTAGCAAATAGTGGCAAAATTGAGTTAGTAATTAATTATCAACTGAACCATTTAGTAGGAAAAGACGGCAAACTAGAAGCAGTCAACGTCAAAGATTTTGAGGGAAATATTTGTACTTTACCCGCGAATATTTTATTACCATTCTTCGGACTTGCCCAAGAATTGGGCCCCATAAAAAATTGGGGATTAAATCTCAAAACTAATCATATAGTTGTAGAACCTTCATATTTCGAAACAAATATTTCGGGCATTTATGCAATTGGCGATATTGCTAGTTATCCTGCAAAATTAAAATTAATTCTTACTGGTTTTGCCGAAGCAGCTAGCAGCTTACATCACGCCTATGGCAGGGTATTTGAGGGTAAGGCCTTACACTTCGAATATTCAACTACCAAAGGAGTGCATAAATAGTGAATGAACGTAGTAATATAATCAATGGCAAATATGTTGCAGAACAAATATTATCTAAGTTAAGGGCAGAGATTAATTTAATCAAGGAACAACACAAGTTAGTACCAACCCTTGCTATTATACTAGTGGGTGATAACCCAGCTAGTAGTATATATGTAAGAAATAAGATCAAAGCAGCAGGAGCAATTGGTATGAACGCCTTGCAAATAAATTTGCCCAATGAAATTGATATTGACCATATGCTGCATGAAATCAGTATGCTCAACAATGATTCAAATATTTCTGGAATTATCGTACAACTTCCTCTACCTGAACATATCAATAAAAATTTAATCTTATCTGCCATCAATCCTAGCAAAGATGTCGATGGTTTCCATCCTATAAATGTTGGTTATCTACATAGTAACTCAGGCAATGGCTTTATACCTTGCACGGCTCTTGGTTGCATTGATTTACTTAAACAAGTTGAACCAAATTTAGCTGGAAAAAATGCTGTAGTTATAGGGCGTTCTAATATTGTAGGTAAACCATTATCAGCTTTATTACTTAGAGAAGATTGTACTGTGACTATATGCCATTCAAGAACTCAAAATTTAAGTTCTATAACTTCCCGTACTGATATAGTAATATCTGCTATTGGTTCTCCTTTAACACTAACAAAAGAATATTTCAGTCCTAACTCTATAGTTATTGATGTTGGTATTAGTAAACTTCCTAATAGCGACAAGATGGTAGGAGATGTTGATTTTACCAATGTTGTTGATAAAGTGAGATATATAACACCAGTTCCAGGCGGTGTTGGACCAATGACTGTCGCTTATTTGCTAAAGAATACACTTAAAGCAGCAAAACAAAATATAACACATATAGGTATAAAAGATGAGCTGGCTTTGTAAAGGTATTATTGTCATTTATTGGTTTCTAACCATAGCCTATGCTGAAATATTAGAGAATAAACCTCTTGATAACAAAGCTACTGATCAACTCAAAATATATTTACGTGAAATAAAATCCATGGCTGTGGACTTTAGCCAAGAGGATTCAGCAGGGAATAAAGCTGAAGGTAAGTTATTAATAAATAAGCCTTCTAAGTTTCGATGTAATTATTACCCACCATTCCCTTTGGTGGTTATTGGTAATGCTAATTATGTTTCTGTGTATGACTATGATATGAAACATGTAAGTCGTATTAAGGCAGAAGAGAATGTATTTAATTTTTTATTAGAAGATAGTATAGATTTTGATAAATATTTCAAAATTGAGTCAGTAATAGATCAAGATAATATGTTTAAAATTACTATTTATCATACTTTATCAGAACGACATAGTCAGATTACCTTTGATAAAAAAACTAAACAAATAAAAAAGCTAGAAATACTTGAAGATGAAAATGTTATTACCATAATATTTAATCATATTGCAAAAGTACAAAAATTTGATGATGATTTATTTAAGCTTAAGAATCCAGACATATTCGGAACACCAAGTAGACTGACAAAAAGCGATATAGAAAAAAAATACAATTTAGCTACTTAAATAACTTGCCTCTAGATGATAAAAGAACTATTTTATCATGTGCTAGTAGTGGGCATTGGTGCTGTTCAGGTGGTCAGGTTCGAAAGGAAGCAGCCAAAATAGTCTCTAGTGGGTCATTACTAGCATACTCTTCTGTTTTCAAGAATTGGATTTGAAATCATTTGAGTAGATCATATTTTTGTGAATATACCATAGTGACAAAAACAACTGACCAATATATTAATTTTGCTAGAAAATATCGCCCTACTAATTTCTCTGAGCTATACGGACAAGAAGTTTTAACAAAGATTTTAAGCTATACTATTCTAAAAAATCGTATATCTCAAGGTTATCTTCTTACTGGTATTAGGGGTGTTGGCAAAACTACTTCAGCACGTATTATCGCTAAAACTATTAATTGTACCAATCTGATAGTTGAAGGTGATAGTATTAAACCTTGTGAGAGTTGTCAGAATTGTAGTAGTTTTAATAAAAATAACCATCCCGATATAATTGAAATTGATGCTGCTAGCAAGACAAGTGTTGATGATATCCGTAAAATAATAGAAAGTAGTGAATATAAGCCACTAATCGCTAGGTACAGTATCTTCATAATTGATGAAGTTCATATGCTATCTAAAGGTGCATTCAACGCTCTACTTAAAATCCTTGAAGAACCACCAGCACATGTAATATTTATATTTGCTACTACTGAACCACAAAAAATTCCATTAACCGTAATTTCTAGATGTCAGCGATATGATTTAAGGAGGCTAACATTTGATGAAATTTTTCAATTGCTTCAGTTCATCGCTAAAAAAGAACAGTTAAACGTTGAGATAGAGGCTATGAGAATAATTGCGTCTAGATCTGATGGTTCAGCTAGAGATGCAGTTTCAGTACTAGACCAAGCAACTAGTTTGGCAGCAGGATATCTGATCACTCCTGAAATCGTTTATCAAATACTTGGTTTAGTGGATACAGCTAGTATAGTTAAGTTTTTTGAATATATTATTCAAAAAGATGCTACTAAATCGATTGATTTAGTAAACAATCTCTATATGTCTTCAGCAAATTTAGAAACTTTTGTAGCATTAGTTGCTGATTTTACTGCCTATCTTAATAAAATAAAGATATTATACTCAAATGATTTGGAGAATGGGGACAATAAACAAGGAGTGAGCGAACTAGGCGTACATGAAGTACGTGAGTACGCGAATACCCCGCAAGTATTTGCAAAAACCAATTCTTCAAAGCAGAATAGTATACCTAATTATCAAAATCCTATATATGTATCTTTTAATGATAATGTTACAAATATTTTAACAAAAATTACTCTTCCTCAATTATCTATTATTTGGCAAATATATAGTAAAGGAATTATAGAGATGAGAACTTCACATAATCAATTGATAGAAGCTGAAATGCTGGTGATAAAATCTATTTACTCACAGATGTTGCCATCGCTAGAAGAATTAGCGGAATATAATGATGGGGAACAACTAGAACAGCCGGTATTACAACAATCAACTCAGAATTATCAAATTACCGCTCTTCTTATCGATTTTCTTGAGTTTTTACATTTGCATAATGAGATGGAAGTTTATTACAGATTACTAAACCAAGTGGAGTTAAAATCTTTTGTTCTTCAAACTATAGAAATTGCTGGAAGCGATCTCAATACAAAAATAAAAGAACAAATTGCTAATTTATTATTTGCTTGGTCAGGAAAAACTTGGAATGTTATCATTACAAAACAGTTAAAAATAATCACTCTTAAAGAACAATTGCTAAATAAAGTAAAATCAAGTCAAGATTGGAAAATTTTAACACAACACTTTCCAAATGTTACAATTTCAGATATTTTGTTAGAAAATTAAAAGGTACATAGTATGACAAATTTTAATCAATTTTTAAAACAAGCTCAGTCAATGCAGAAAAAAATGCAAGCAATGCAGGAAAAAATGGCAAATGCTGAATATTTTGGAAAAGCAGGTGGTGGGTTAGTAAATATTACCGTTAGTGGTCGTGGTGAGGTTCGAAAGGTCTCCATTGATTCCTCTTTGCTTAAAGAGACAGAGAAGGAATTATTGGAAGATTTAATTGTTGCTGCTTTCAACGATGCTAAAAGCAAGGTCGATGAAGATTCACAAAACTCTATGTCTGATGCTTTAGGTAATATTGGTTTGCCACCTGGACTAAAGATGCCATTTTAAATCCTCCCAACTTCCGCATGGAGGATTTGTTGCATGAACCATGAGTAGGTCATTCCCGCATAGGCGGGAATCTATAACATCTCATAGCCTTTGCAGGCATGTCTATAGCAACTACCGTTCGCGGCTTTTAAATTGCCCTGACTTATTCTTTAGCAGTTTTTTCTTGCTTAGATAAAAGCTGTGCTTGCTCAATACTCTTGTCTAATTCCACTTGACTACAAATTCCAAGTAAAACTGGATCACGTGGGCGAATGTTTTTCATGTTCCAGTGACTACGATCACGGATAGCTTCTATGGTTGACTTAGTAGTACCAATGAGTTTTATAATTTGATTATCTAAAATTTCTGGACAATTTTTAAGTAACCAATATATCGCGTCTGGTTTATCCTGACGTCTAGCAATAGGAGTATATCTAGATTGTTGTTTTTTCTTTGTACTTACCAAATCATAGGCACTACTCACAAAAAGTCTTAAACTACTACTTGGATCTTTCGTGCAACGCATTATTTCTTCTTGAGTTAATTGTCCTCCAGCAATAGGATCTAGCCCCATAATACCTTGGGACACTTCACCATCAGCAATGCCTTTAATTTCAAACTCATGAATCCCACAAAAATCAGCTATCTGCTTAAACGTTAAAGCAGTATTATCAATCAACCAAATAGCAGTTGCTCTAGGCAGTATGGGTAATTTTTGTTGTGAACTCATAGTAAAAAACTAATAATATAATATTGATATGTCTAGAAAAGATATAGTCTCTTCTAACTAATAAGTCAACTTTCAATTTCTCGCTTAATTAGGTCAGGCTAAAACCTAAAACCAATACCTACTGCAATCATTAACGGATTAAATCTTACTTTAGATGATATAGGTTGTTTTATTAAACTATTTTTATAATCAACTTTGGTCTTAAGAAAATACTGCCTTACATCTAAGTTAATCAATGTATCATCCTTAGCATATAAATCAACCCCGATCTGTAATACAGCACCGTGACCATTTTTGACTGTACATCCTTTAGATTTACTGGACATATAAGCTCCATGATAACCAACGCCAACATAAGGTCTAATAGCACCAAAGGGAGCTATATGATATTGCCCCGTGACAGTCAGAGGGATCATATAAATATCTTTTCTCTTACCAACGTCTGCTGGATTACCACCATAATTATAAGCCACATTCTTTAAACTATTATTTTTAGTACGTAATACATTAAAACCTAAAGATAATTCTGCGGCAACATTACTAGCAAAGAATATTGATGTAGAAGCATCAAAACCGTAACCATTTTCAACAAAATTACCAATCGATACCGGATCTTTGGCGGTAGCCTTAGGAAAGCCTTGTTGCTTTGCACTAGATTTTATACCCCCCCCTCTTATTTTAAACACAAGATTACCTTCATTTTCATAATAATCAGCATCATAGTCATTATTAGTTGAATCAGAATTAGCAAAGCTAGAGATACTTACACAACCTACCAACAGCAATATTCCAAATTTTTTCGTGACTTTTATCATAACTATAAACCTTTTCTTGCTTTAAATATATTGCTGTATTATATATATTCTTTCTTATTTGGAAATCAAATTGATAATAAGATTTTTAAACTTGTTTAATATTAGTGATACTATAACACTAAATATAGAAAACACTAATACAAAAAATATAAAAAAATAACGAATTAAGGTCTATACAATGAATAATAAATTAAAAACTTATTTTGTTGGTATTGGTTGGTTTATATTAAGCTTGGTAAGTAGTGCAACTAATGACATAACAGCAAAATATCTTGGACTTAGGCTACATAGTTTTGAGGTGACTAGTTTTCGCTTTTTCTTTAGTGCTTTAATTCTTGTCCCTTTTATTTTATATTATGGGAAACAGACTCTTAAAACTAATCGTCCTTTTATACATATTGCAAGAGGGGTTTTATTGTTTTTTGCTATGACGTCTTGGATTTATGCTCTCAGTATTGCCCCAGTGACTACTGCTACAGTTATTAGTTTTGCTACACCTTTATTTACTCTAGTTTTAGCAGTTTTTTTCTTAAATGAGAATATTATTTGGCAAAGATGGGCAGCAACTTTATTTGGTTTTATTGGTATTGTTATTACCCTGAGACCTCATGCTAGTGACTTTAATCCACAGATATTGATTTTTGTCTTAGCTTCTATAGCTTTTGCCATGTTAGATATTATCAATAAGAAATTTGTAGTAAAAGAATCAATGATTAGTATGCTATTTTATTCTGCTTTAGTAACATCTTTAGTATCAATACCACCATCGATAATGTATTGGCAAACACCTACCAGTTCAGAATTTGCATTGCTATTTACCTTAGGAGCTGGAGGTAGTTTAATCTTATTTCTCTTATTAAAGGCTTTCTCTCTAGTTGATGCCACTGCCACCGCCCCTTATAGATATTTAGAGTTAATAATTTCAGCATCAGCTGGATATCTTGTGTTTAATGAAACACCTGAAAACAGTACTTTATACGGAGCATTGATAATAATACCTGCAACATTGTTTATAATATATTCTGAGAAAGGAAATATTACACAAAATGATAAAGCTACTGCATGAAAAAGTACTCGCAATGCTTGTTTTTTTCAAACATTTTGTTGAAATGATATTGAATGTACAATATCATGTACTATATGTGTATATACTCAAATGATTTGTAGAATTGGATTTAAAAATAAGGGACGAGCGAACGGAGTGTACGCGAGTCCTTGATATTTTCAAAAGACAATTCTTCAAAGCGAGTATACTTATAAGGGAGATAAATTATGAACGTACAGACAATATCGGTAGCAAGAGCTAATTTATTTAGCCTTGTACAAGAAACAAACGAAACACATAAACCAGTATATTTAAAAGGTAAGAATTATGATGCAGTGCTATTATCTAGAGAAGACTACGAATCTTTGCAAGCGACATTAGAATTATATTCGATACCTGGATTAGTTAAGGAAATATTAAAAGCTAGGCAAGAACCTTTGGATGAGTGCTTAAATGAAGATGATATGAATTGATGTCATTGTACAATTTGAAATTTACTAAAAAATCATTTAAAGATTTCCAAAAGTTAAAATCAGAAAAGCTTGATAATAAGGCTAGAAAACTATGGACTGAATTAAAAAATAATCCAAGACCTATCAGCAGTGAAAAACTCGTAGGCAACTTAAAAGGTTGCTATTCTCTAAGAATTAATATCAAACATAGATTGATATACGAAATTTTTGAAGATGAAAAGACTGTACTAATAATCAGCTTGAGTGGGCATTATGAGTAATACCATTTCCCAAAACTAAATTGCTACTCGGAGTACGAGTGTCGAGTACCGGAGCGTACAACTAGTACGTGAGGAGCGGAGATTATGAAGTACGACGACGTGATGATTAGTTTTCAGAAATGGTATACTCAAATGATTTGGAGAATTGGAACGTAAAACAAGGGGTGAGCGAACAGAGCGTACATAAAGTACGTGAGTACGCGAATTCCCCGCAATTTTGTGAAGCCAATTCTTCAAAGCAGAAGAGTATATAAGTCATCATCTATGTTGCTAATAAGCATTCTAACCCTTGATAGCCAAGAAATAATAAAAAATATGAATAAATGTAAGTTGGTTTTTGCAAGTGGTGTAGCAAATGCATTTGAGTGGTATGATTACGCACTATTTGGTTACTTTGCTCCTATAATAGGGGCAAAGTTCTTTCTTGGATCAAGTCCTAGCTCGTCTTTATTACATGCTTTTTTGGTATTTGCTATCGGTTATTTAATGAGACCAATAGGTGGGGTATTTTTTGGGGTACTCGGAGATCGTTTTGGTAGAAAAACTGCTTTAAGTACATCTATATTTTGTATGTCTCTGCCAACGGCACTAATTGGCATATTACCAACTTATGACAATATAGGTGTTACCGCAACTATATTAATGATTCTACTTCGGATGCTGCAAGGTTTATCAATGGGCGGAGTACTTACTGGCTCAATTGCATTTGCTATTGAACATACAGGTAAGGTGCATCGTGGCTTTACTGGCAGTATACCAATGTCCAGTATTTGTATTGGCATATTATTTGGATCACTCATTTCGCAGCTTATACAAAGCCTTTTATCAGCACAACAATTTAATGATTGGGGATGGAGAATACCATTTTTATTAGGAATTTTTATTTTATTTGCTGGACTTTATATAAAAAAATATACCAGTGAAACCCCTAGTTTTCAAAGTATAAAAGAAGATGGTGGGATTTTAAAATCTCCTCTGAAAGAAGTTATCTCTGTATATTGGATTGATATGTTAATATCAATCTTCATCAATTCTACAGGTTCAGTAATATTCTATCTACAAGCTACTTATCTAATGTCATTTTTGAGGATAAATCGTGGTTTTACCGATGACCAAGTTAGCAATTTAGCTAATTATTGTTATATAATCATGGCTATTGTTACTTTATGTTCTGGCTATTTATCTGATGTAATTGGTCGAAAGAAAATTTTTGTGATTAATTTACTGGTAATTATTTTAGTTATCCCTTTTTTGATGAATGTAATTGAAACTGGAGAATTTTATTTTATAATTATATCTCAAATCGTATTATCAATTTTAGCTGCTTGTTATATTGGTCCTGAACCTGCACTGCAAGCTGAATTTTATCCAACCAATATCAGAAATACTGCTTTATCATTGTCTTATAATACAGCAACCAGTATTTTTGGTGGTACAACACCTTTAATACTAGAATATCTTGTGCAAAAAACTGGTACTATTACTTCATCTATTTATTATGTAATTGCTTGTGCTATTTCAAGCCTAATAGCTCTTCGTTTTTATAAGGATCGTTCAAGAGGGTAACAACTCATCTAAAGATTTTTCTAGCATTTATAGCAAAATTATCTATAAATTACTTAGTGGCTTGATAAAATAATATATACTAGCCATATTATTATACTCAAATGATCCTACGAATTGGATTTGAAAATGAATGGTGAGCAAGCGCAGCGTACATATAGTACGTGAGCATGCGAATCCATGATATTTTCAAAAAACAATTCGTAGGAGCAGAAGAGTATACAATTTTTAATAAACAATAAACTTTAATTTTATGACAGAAGTGATAGCTAAAGAACAATTAGAACAATATATAAATCAAATAGAAGGGCTTGAACAAGAAAAAGCTGAATTATCTGAAGCAATAAAAGATATATTTGATGCAGCCAGCTCTAGTGGCTTTGATACCAAGGCTATGAAGTCGGTGTTAAAACTAAAAAAACTTGATAGAAATAAGCTAGCTGAACAAGATGCGATCTTAGAATTGTATAGACAAGCTCTCGGTATATAAATTAAAGAATTCAATAATGCAATTATATCCATTAAGGCTTTTACCTGATAAAATCAACTTTGATTTTATCAAATTTAAGAAAGTAAGTTATACAATATCCATTATTTTATCTCTTATAAGTATTATTTGGATAGGGATTTACAAATTTAATTTTGGTATTGATTTTGCTGGTGGGATTGTTATAGAAGTGCGGCTTGATCAAGACCCTGATTTAACCAAAATGCGTGAGGTGCTTAATAACCTTAAGATTGGTGAAGTAGTATTGCAAAATTTTGGTAATCAGCATGATTTGTCAATACGAGTTGGCAGCAATAGTGAAGATACTTTAATGCAAAATATTGAGCTTATCAAATCAACTTTAAAAAACCAATTTCCTTATAAATTTGAATATCGTAAAGTAGATTTTGTCGGTCCACAAGTTGGTACTCAACTGATAAAATCAGGAATAACGGCACTAATTCTTTCGTTTCTTGCCATAATGGTTTACACTTGGGTTAGATTTGAGTGGTATTTTGGGCTTGGTATACTTGTAGCTTTGTTACATGACGCCATACTAAGCTTAGGTTTTATGAGTGTAATGAGGCTAGACTTCAATTTAAGCTCCATAGCTGCTATTCTTACCATAATAGGTTATTCTGTGAATGATTCAGTAGTTATCTATGATAGAATCAGAGAAAATTTACGTAAATCACATAAGAAAGTAATGCCACAAATTATTAATCTGAGTATTAATGAAACTCTGTCTAGAACTATTCTAACAGTTGTTACAACCTTACTCGCAAACCTAGCTTTGGTAATATTTGGTGGGGAAGCTATTTATAGTTTTAGTGTATTAGTGTTTTTTGGTATAATAGTTGGTACATATTCATCTATTTTTATATCTGCTCCTATATTGACCTACTTCAAAAACTTGAAGAATTGATAAATCAATTTTCAAGTTTTTGGATAAAAGTTGAGTGGCAAAATTGAAGTAGAGGTCTTCAATTCTGCTACAAAATAATAATAAATATTAAAAAAAAATTAGTTTTAAAAATGTTTATTAAAGATTTTGATAGTAAAGGTTTTCTATATCAATGTACTGATTTAGAAAAACTAACAGAGCTAATGAAAAACAGCAAAATCTCTGCTTATATTGGTTTTGATTGTACAGCACAATCTTTACATGTAGGTAGTCTGATGCAAATTATGATACTGCGTTTATTGCAACAATATGGTCATAAGCCAATAGTACTCCTAGGAGGGGCAACTAGTAAAATTGGTGATCCTACTGGTAAAGATGAAGCAAGGAAATCTTTAACAAAAGAAGAAATTGCCCAAAATGCTGAAGGTATAAAAAAATCATTATCAAAATTTATTAAATTTGGTACTGGGGAAAATGATGCAATATTAGTTGATAATTCAAATTGGCTAGAATCGTTAAATTACTTAGATTTTCTTCGCAATTTTGGTAGTTTTTTTTCTGTGAATCGTATGTTATCTATGGACTCTGTAAAATTACGTTTAGAGAGAGAGCAACATATGAGTTTCTTAGAATTTAATTATATGTTGCTACAAGCCTACGATTTTTATCATTTAAATAAACTATATGGTTGTTCTTTACAAATAGGTGGTAGTGACCAGTGGGGTAATATAGTAATGGGCGTTGATTTTACAAGGAAACTAACAGGTAATGAAGTCTTTGGTATGACTACTCCCTTACTAACAACTGCTTCTGGCAACAAAATGGGCAAGTCTGTTGGTGGAGCTGTGTGGCTAAATGAGGATATGTTAAGCCCGTACAATTATTATCAATATTGGCGGAATTGTGAAGATCAAGATGTGGTCAAGTTCGCAAAATTATATAGTGAGTTAGGAGAAGATGCCATGCAAGAGTTTATCTTACTTAGTGCATCTGATATTAATAGTGCCAAAAAGCAATTAGCCTTTAATTTAACTAAACTTTGTCATGGTAAAGAGGCAGCTATGATAGCTTTAGAAACAGCTACCAAGCTTTTTGAACAAGGAGAAATTGATTGCAATTTACCAACTATTTATCTAGAACAGGGGAGGTTAGCTCTAGGTATTCCAGCATATGAGTTACTTTATGAAGCAGGTCTTGCTAAATCAAAATCCGAAGGACGTCGGTTGATTAGAGGGGCTGGAGCAAAAATCAATAATCAATTAATCCAAGACGAAAACATGGTTATTGATTTGATCTTTATGCAGGACAACCAAGTTATTAAGATCTCCGTAGGTAAGAAAAAATATGTGTTGATCAGGTTGACATAATAGTAAGCTAAAAAATATCTACTTCTGCTGGTAATTTTTTCATGTATAGATATCCTGTAAAATGACTCCTGTTTAAATTGAACTTAATTTATTTTTGAAACTGTTCTTTCTGAACTTTGACTTCGTTCTAAAATAATGAAGTATACTGCTCGTAAATGAAGAGTTGATAGACGATAGAATCAAAATCATGATAGTAGCAGGAATTACCAAGTCGAGGTGTAACCGTTCACGAGTATTTAAGTTTTGAAAGAAAATAGTTGAAAATAGGTATAAGATTTTGTAAGTTATAGGATAGATAATTTAAAGTGTATGGTTACCTACAATTACAGTATGTCTATTATTACAAACAAAAAGATTGCCCTAGATATACTTCCTTTACTTGATAGCTTGTGGCTATTTCTTGTGGAGTTCCTTCTAATAGGACTTTTCCTTCGTAAATAACATAGGCTCTGTCAACTATATTAAGAGTATCTCTAACATTGTGATCGGTAATTAGGATGCCGATATTGCGGTTACGTAAGTGAACAATCAAATTTTTAAGATCCTCAATTGCTAATGGATCAATGCCTGCAAGTGGTTCGTCAAGCATAATAAATTTGGGATCTAGTGCTATTGTTCTTGCGATTTCTAGCCTACGTCTTTCTCCGCCGGATAGTCCTATTGCTGGCATGTCTTTTAGATGAAGAATAGAAATTTCTTTAAGCAAATCTAATGTTTTTTGTTCGATAATTTCTTGGTCATTTTCTAAAACCTCTAGCATTAATCTAATATTATCTCCTACAGATAGCCCACGGAAAATTGATGGTTCTTGAGGAAGATAGCTAAAGCCAAACCTAGCTCTTAAATAAATTGGTAAATGAGTAATATCATGATCATTATAAAATAATGCTCCACTATCTGGTTTGGTAAGTCCTATAATAATACTAAAACAGGTAGTTTTACCTGCACCGTTTGGACCAAAAAGACCAACTATTTCTCCTGTTTTTAATTGAAGAGATACGTCGTTTAGGATCACTCTCTTATTATAAGATTTTGAAATACTACTTACTTGTAATTTATCTATTATTAAATGCGGCATACTTTAAAAAATTTCTTACATAACTAATTTTTTGATTTGGTATAATCTATATTATTGAGTTCCGTATAATATACTAGTTTGTCAGTTTTTATAATACCATCCTTATTCTGTACTATTACATCACCAAGCAGTACTAGTTCTTTTCTTTCTACAAAATATTTTGCAGAAGTAGCAGTTAGTAACTCTTGACCATTATTCCTCTTAGCAATCAATCTTGACGGTATGGAGATGTAATCAATAGTTTTTTTATTATCAACTGTTTTATAAAAAATTTCTAAATTAGTTGTTTTTACCATCATATCATCAAACCACAAAATCACCTCTCCTGTAAAACAAGCTTGATTCTTAGTTTGATCAATTACTAAATTGTCAGAATGAATATATAATCTATCCATACTCGAATGTTTTGAGTACGGATGTTTCCCATAGGCTACGGATGAACTTATGATTAGAAAAAACAATACATAGCAAATTATGCTAAAAATCCGATACATCAATAACCGTCGATACATTACCTTTGAAATTTATAATATCATTATCATGTGTAGCACTAAAATTATTAGAAGTAATTTTACAATTTTTATAAGATAATACCACTCCTGTGTTACTATATGTTTCTTTATTTAGTAGATTCAGTTGGGCTTCTTGTGCTTTTAATGTGCTTTCTCCTAAAAAAAACTGTACATCATTTTTTAATTTTAACATATGACTATTCTCATTTAATATACCATTTTTTGCACTGATCACTAAGTCTTTGTTATCATTTATTTTATATGTAGCATTAATTTCTTCTAGTTTATATTGATTACCTAAAGTCCTAACTGCTTGCACAGCCTGAATCTGGTAAGGATTTAAGTTTTTATTGAACCCCTTAAAAATTGAATTTGAAATTTTTATTTCATAATCTTTATCATTTGGATTAAAAGCACTATTGCTACTATTGTCCTCAGTTGATTTTGAATTATTACTGATAGGATTTAAATTTATATAAATAAAATATAAGGTTAATACTATTCCTAAACAAGATAAGATCTTTGATAGACTAATTGAACGTCTATAAGATGAAATGATAGCACTACTACCTTTATCTATGAAGGGAATCTTAATCATAATATTGCCAACATTATCATGAACATTCATCAGCTGATTCCTGCCCTAAGTAAGTCATGTATATGAACAATACCAATCACTATATTATTTTCAGTTACTGGTATGCTAGTAATCGATTTACTATTCATTAGACCTAAAGCCTCTCCCGCTAATTTCGAAGAAGAAATTTGTTTTGGGTTAGAAGTCATTACATCGCTTGCATACTTCATATCTATTTTATCATTAATATGTCTACGCAAATCTCCATCTGTTATAATACCAACTAAACTCAAATCTTTATCTACCACTATAGCACATCCAAGACTCTTTTGATTCATAACCAATATAGTATCGGTAAATGAGGTATCAGCATATACTAAAGGCAACTGATCTTTCACCCGCATTAAGCTCTCTACCTTTATAAGATTCGCTCCAATCTTTCCTCCAGGATGATACAGCCGAAAATCATCTTCAGAAAAGCCTCGTGCTTCATGTACAGAAGTGGTAAGTGCATCTCCAAGAGATAACATCATTACTGAAGAAGTTGTTGGAGCGGCAATATAAGATGCTTCATTGATTCTTGGTATTAATAATAGGAAATCGCTATTGATTGCTATAGTAGAGTTGGCATTCATAGTCATGGCAATTATTTTTATAGAAAATCTCTTACAATATTTCATTATATCAAATAATTCTTTTGTCTCCCCTGAATTAGACAGCATGAATACTACATCATTGTCAGTTACCATACCAAGATCACCGTGGCTAGCCTCAGCTGGGTGCAGATAAAAAGCAGCCGTACCGGTAGAAGCAAAACTTGCTGCTATTTTATGAGCTATATAACCACTCTTTCCTATGCCGGTTAAAATAACCCTACCTTTACAGTTAATTATATAATCTACTATATTGTTAAAATCACTAGGAATATTATTAGATAATTCAACTAATGCAGCAGATTCTTTTAATATAACCCTTTTGGCAACATCACAATGGTATGGTATTTTCATATAGTGTCCGAATTGTTCAATGATGTTGTCGTAGCTAGAGGAATGACAGAATATTAGAACATATTACACATCAAGCCTGACGCCGAGTGATACATTATGACCTTTATATGCTAATGATTTAATATGATTTTTTATTTCTTTTGTGCTACCAAAATCTTTCCAACTGTAAGCTGCTTCAACTTTTACTCCTGGGGCTAACTTTATAGCAGCTCCAAGAGTAAACTGGTAGACTAGGTTATTTTTTTTACCACTAGAAACTGATACACCATTATTCTTAGTAATTTGGTTTTTTAGTTGACCAACTCCAGCACCAGCACCAACAAAAAATTCACAAATACTTATATCAACAATATCCACATAACCATTAAGCATTAAAGTAGCAATTTGAGGCTTAATTTTTGAGTCTGTACCGGCAAAAGAATGCTTAGATTGATGATTAGCAATCCAAGCAAGCATGAGATCAGCTCTAACATTATCTAGAATATAATAACCCAAACCTCCGCCAAGAAACATAGCGGTATTTTGCTTTAATTTTTTATCATTTAACTTAATATTAGCCATTTTATTCGCCCCAACCTCTGCTTTCAAATAAAATTGATTTTCAATAGCCAAAGAGGAAACAGAGAATAAAAGTGAAATAGCTATAATCGTTACTAAGAGTAAATGTTTCATAATTCTATTTTTTAATTTACAGCTTACTATAAATTAAACTAATCCGCTAGCTTATTTTCAAGATCACCCTACAAATAACAAAAGAAGAGGGTTACTAAAAGCCCTCTTCTTTTGTAGCACAAAAATAATAAATCTATAAATTATTTACTATTAGATATCAAATCTTAAGCCAGCCATTAAATTGTGACCTCTGTAAGCGGTTTTAGATATTTTGCCAGTCTCCTTCTTGTCTTTATTTTTAGAATTTGTTTCTCCATAATCTCTCCAGCTATAGGCAAGCTCAACATTTACACCATCAGCCACATTAGCAGAAGCACCAACAGTCAACTGATAAGCAAAATTATTAGCGGGTTTCTTAGTTATTGCAGGACCTGTATCTACCTTTTTATTCTCAGTGTATTCCACAGTTACCTTTTCTTTTACTTGAGCCATACCAACACCTGCTCCGGCAAAAAATTTAGCAAAACCTGCATCATACAAATCAACATAACCGCTGAGCAACAATGACATCACTTGCCCTTTAGCTGTCATTTTATGACCTGCGTCAGTTGCAGTTTCAGGCATAGAACTAGTAAATCTTGGATTGACTAGGAAATCAAGTGTCAATTCTGCTCTAACATTATCCATGGCATAATAACCAGCACCAAGACCCAAAATAGCGTTGGTTTTAGATTTAAATTTCAAGCTCTTTTTATCATCAGATTCCATTTTCGTATTATTCAACTTAGTCACACCACCTTCGGCTTTAATATAAAATTGTCCTACATCTGCAAAAGATGTAGCAGAAGTTAAAAGAGCCGTACTTGTAGCAGCGATTAAAAACAACTTTTTCATAATATTTCTCCTTAAATTATATAGACAAGAATCCCCTTATTAGATTCTCAAATAAGGCCCGTGAAACACAAATCTCTCCAAATCCCACTTAGACCACCTAGTTCGGTATATATAGCATACTATTTCCCTTAGGGCAAACTAAAAACTATTATGAGCATTAATCAATAGTGTTATAGAGATACTTTGTGGCAATAAAAACACAATAGACTGATCTATAGTTAACCCGCAAATGTTTGAGCTATAGTAATGGTGATAGAATTTATGCCATTGCCCTGATATTACGCGAATTCAGGATAAGAATTTGTCAATTCTTATCCCTAATTTATTCAGGCATAACTGAAAACATCTAGCAAATTCTCTACGCTATCTGTGTTCGCAAGCTTGTTATTTTTATATTCTCCACATTTAAGACATTTATGGGTTAGAATTATGCCCTTTTTACTATCGAGTTTATAGGAAACTGGCTGCATTAGTCCGTTACATCTAGAGGCTCTATCCCCAGGGTTAATATCCACATGCTTGCTGTAGAAACATGTTGAACAATGGTTAGTATAACCATTTCCTTGTACCGATTCACTACATATCTCACAAATAAAATCTTCTTTATTTCTGTAAAACCTTTTTGTAACCATTCTTTAACTTTTTTTAATTTTTTTTGGCAACACATGCTATTTTTTTAGACCCCCTACCTACGCAGGGAACACCCCACAACTGTTGAAAGTTAGTAAATACAGCTTCCCTATACGTCTATTAGCGACTCATCTTCGAGATAAATATGAGCAGAAATTATGCTATAGAACGTGAGTATTATACGACGAGTGGAGTGTAGAATTAAATTCTCGTTACTGACTACATTTTTTCACCTGTGGAATTTTATAATAAAGAAATACTGATAAAAGTGTACTTTAATGACAAGAGTTTTTATTTGAAACAAAACAATGGTAATACACATAAGAAGCATTATGTTGACTAATTTTTAGTATGTCAAGTAGAAAAGTGATGTTTACATGACTACAAACTTCATTCCAAAACCGCTGCGAACCTGATTCTTTAGACGTTTAAAGCACTTTTTCGTCTCGAAGATGAGTAGCGAGGAGGCTGTAAGACCGACGAAGCAATTGTAAGTTAAAAGTATGATATAATAGATATTGAAGTCAATGTAAATAATGATTTATACTGACTTATAAGGGGGTATTACAGCGATAGTCATTAATAATATAAATGACTATCGCTGTGCAGGCGTGAGCGACCGTGAAGCAATTGGTTTTAAGACCGAATGGATATTGGTACTCTAGCCCAAATCCCCGAAACGTTTGAATAGTTGATTGGGATGCCTTTGCACGCCCGCTTACAATCGTAAACATTAAAAGTCTTCGAGGTATTATGCTATTATATAATAATTTTATCGGTCTTGATATAGGAAAATTCAATTTTGTTGTTGCTATTCATGGAAAAAAAGAAACTAAAGAATATAATAACAACTCTAATGGAATAGCTGATTTTATCAAGGATTACAAAAAAGAGATTAGTTCTGCATTGTGTGTTTTAGAAACTACTGGTGGATATGAAATGGAACTATTACTAACGCTTTGCAATCAGGGTTTTGCTGTACATAGAGCCAATACTCGTAAAGTTAAAAACTTTATTAGGTCTTTTGGTAATGCAGCTAAAACTGACAGTCTTGACGCTAAAGCTCTAGCACTTTATGGTTTTGAACGATCAGAAAGATTAGAGCTATTTAAAGTACAATCTAAGCAAGCTTTAAACTTGTATGAATTAGTAGGACGTAGGAACGATCTTAAACAAATGTTGATTGCAGAAAAAAATAGGTTTCAGTCCCCGAGAGCTGATTTAATCAAGTCTAGTTGTGTTAAAATGATCGAAGTACTAGAAGAACAAATTGCATCTATTACTAAAGAAATAGATGACTTAATAGCAAAAGATAAGCTCTTGCAAGCTAAGAAAGAGACTCTGCAAACTATTAGTGGTATAGGCGCAGTAGTATCTAATGAGCTTATAGCTTTGTTACCTGAACTTGGTACATTGAACCGCAAACAAATAGCATCATTAGTAGGTGTTGCACCAATATCTAATGATAGCGGTAGATATAGCGGATATAGACATACAGGTCATGGTCGAAATTTTGTTAGACCTATGTTGTTTGTAGCTGCTATGGCTGCTAGAAATTCTAACTCTGAACTGAAGGTATTTTATGAGAAATTGATCAATAGAGGAAAAAAGAAAATGGTGGCGATGGTAGCATTAATGCGTAAAATCATTGTGATTGCAAACGCTAAGTTACGTGATTTAACTAGCTCTGCACAAGCAATAAAAATTTAAACCAAATTTATTTAAATTTTTATTGCGAACATAGTTGATCCATTTTTGGTTACTTTTATGGATTACTTCGTCGACCTACGGTCTCCTCGCTAATAGACGTTGACCATATACAACTTTTAAACTGCCCTGCCTAAAACCGCTTCCTCTTCTAACTTTCGACAGTTGTGGGTGAATAACTAAGAAATATTAGTATCAGAAAGTTTAACTATCATACTAGTTGATTATATTTGAAAATTACCATAAAACCTTATATCTAACAAATTGTAGCACAAATAAGCTAGCATCACTAGTAATTTAAGCAAATACAGAATTATATCTTGCATCTTGATTGAATTTTTATGGCTATGCTATTAATTTCTGCAATTGATCTATATGACAAGCTTCATGGATTGCCACGCTCACGTACGTTCGCTCGCTAATAGACGGTTTAAGCCTTACAATTGCTTCGTCGGCTTATGCCTCCTCGCAATGACGCTAGGTTGTTTTTCCTATGACTTTATAAATGCCACGCGTAAAGTGAATTAGTTACAAAAAGAGTTTTTTTGGGGTTGTCTTTCTACAACTTTAGTGTAAAATCAACAGAAAACCAACTTATTTTAGACCGCTGCCTACGCAGGGCAGTTTAAAAGTCATAACTAATGATAGAAAATACTAAGTTATAAAAACAAATAGTTGTCATCGCGAGCCACAAAGTGGCACAACTGTCGAAAGTTCAACAAACGTCATTGCGAGGAGACCGTAGGTCGACGAAGCAATCCATATGACAAGCTTCATGGATTGCCGCACTCACGTACGTTCGCTCGCTAATAGACGGTTTAGGGCTGACAACGCTCCTCGCTAATAGACATTTATGCATTTTAAAAAACAAACTTTTCTATCATTAGTTAGGACTTTTAAACTGCCCTAGTGACATAATGATGGCAGGGATATAGACATGAATTATTTTTTTTAATTATAGAATGGTAAAATGATGACAAAAAAACAAAAATTCTTTAAAAATTTGCTGACCAGCGTGTCAGTTGCCTCTATCGTAGCAAGCATAGGGGGAAGCAACGTGGCTTTTGCTGTTGATTTTGATGTTGATGTTGGTGGTAATCTTTCTGCTATTTCTGATGATCTTGTTAGGGCTGGTAATCCTGCTATTATTAATAATGATATGGCCGTTTTTAATGATGATGCTGATATTCGTAACCTTAGGGTCGATATCCTTGATGCCATAAGTATAAGGGCACCACATGCCGGTACTGTTACAATAGATAGGGATAACTTTACTATAACAGCTATAACAGGTAATGCTGGAAATATAGCTATTACCGTTAATGATGCCAAGGGATTAACGTTAACTGGAAACAATGAGGCATTACGTGCTGTAACGCTTAATGGTGCTAATGCACATCTTATAGCTACTGGGATAATTCCTGGTACCATTGATGGTGCTGGTGCTGGTGAAGGAATATTAACCTTCGCAGGAGCTGGTACGGTAACTGGGACTATTGGTGCTACTAATGCTTTAGCAACGGTTAATTTTGGAATTGCTGTTGGACAGCCTAATGAGGGTGGAGGTGTTGTACAGTTAGGGGGTGCAGCCATTGCCACAGGTTTTAATATAAACCATGCTAAGGCACATGTTATCGCTACAGGTTTGATGACTGGTACGGTAACTTTTAATGCGACTGGTAAGTTAGTTGCCCTAGGTGGGATTGTGGGTAATGTGGATTTCCACGGTAATGCAGGTACAATTATTCTAGGAGCTGATCAGACAATCACTGGTGCTGTGGATAATACTGATGGTGCTGGTGGTGCTGCTGTTGCTAATGCTGGTATATTAAACTTCGTAGGAGCTGGTACGGTAACTAGGGCTATTGGTGCTACTAAGGCTTTAGCAGAGGTTAATTTCAAAGGGGCTGGTGCTGTAAATTTAGGGGATGTAGCTAACGCCGCTATTTTTAATATTGCCAATGCTAAGGCTAATGTTACCGCTGCAGATTTGATGAAGGGTACTGTGACTTTTAGTAAGGCTGGTAAGTTAACTGCTAATGGTGGGATTACGGGTAATGTGGATTTCCACGGTAATGCAGGTACAATTACTCTAGGAAATGGTCAGACAATCACTGGTGCTGTGGATAATACTGATGGTAAGGGTGCTGCTGCTGGTGATGTTGCTGGTATATTAAACTTCGCAGGAGCTGGTACGGTAACTCAGGCTATTGGTGCTACTAAGGCTTTAGCAAAGGTTAATTTCAAAGGGGCTGGTGATGTACACTTACGGCAAGCAGCTAAGGCTCGGACTTTCACTTTTAATGAAGTTGCTACGTTACATGCCCATGATAATATTACTGGTAATGTGCATTTCAACGGTCATAATGGTACAATTAATCTAGCAGATGGCAAGACAATCGATGGTAGTATCACTACGAAAGGTGGTGGTGAAGGAATATTAAACTTCGAGGAAGCTGGTACAGTAACTGGAGATATTGGTGCTATTGATCCTGATGAGCCTGCTCTTAATAAGCTTATTCACCAAATTAATATTAAGGCAGCTGGCAAGAATGTTATATTAAGACAAAATGTCTATACTGATGAACTTAACTTTGTTGATAATAGTACTGTGAAAATCGGTGGTAATTTTGTAGGAAGAGTTAGAGGAGTTGGAGGAGGAGTTGATTTTACTGCTGGGGGAGGAGTGTTAGAATTTAACGGTGCTGATGGTCCTGCAGGGGAAATAATATCTCGTCTTTTCGACTCAAAAATACAAAATGGTGCTAATGGTACTTTAAATGTTAATACTAGCATACTCGTAGCTACAAATGCACAGATTGGAAATATTAAAACCATAAATATAGGTGATGCTGTTGGTGGTGCTAAAGTTCTAGCAATAGATGCCTCAGCTGCTGATGTTATTCTCCTTGGTCGAGTTAATCCTGCTGTTGGTGTTGCTGTTAATCAAAAGATTAATTTTATACATGCAAATTCGATCTTGGGATTAGGTACAATAAGACGTGATAGTATTATAACCTTTAACGCTAACTTATCAGGAGGAATTCCTAATGCTCATGGTGTTATTGCTGGTGATGGAGGAATCGTGTGGCTATCTGGTGCTGATACTGACCTCCACACTTTAACTGTGCGATCTGCAACCGGTGCAGAAACCCTTGGTGTTGTTGGTCATAAGCTAGATGAATTACGTATTTCTCATCGAGTTACCATCGCAGGGGAAGATCATGTTAATAAGCTTGGTGTCCAAAATGCAAATAAGTTGACCATTATTCATGGGGCGGAATTTACCGATAAAAGTACTACCTCGGCACAGATTGCCAATATTCATATTGGGGCAGATGATGGTTTTGGTGCTGGTATCGGTCCAGCAACTTATATACTTGATGCAAAACACCGTAATTTTGAGTTAAATGCTGATAATGCTAATCAGATTGTTTTTGACCATGCAGATGCTCAGTTAACTTTACGGAATAGTGCTGATGCAAATAGAACAATAACTTTGGTAAATGATTTAGATCTAGGTGCTGGTGCTGGTGCTGATGGTAAGGGTATAGTTGAGCTTCATTCTGCTGTGAATGGAAGAACATTGACAATTGATGGAGCAGCTACATCTTTAGGTACTGGTGGTAATAACCTAAAAAAGGTAATTTTTTCTGGTGCTGGTAAATTTGACACTCGGCAGATTACCATTCATAGCAAAAATATAGAATTAAATGTAAATGAACTAACATTGGGTGCGATTAATAGCAATATTTTATTTGCTACAAATACTGTGCTTACCGCTGAGGGTCATATTACAGGTAATGTAGATTTCCAAAATCATGATGGTACAGTTAGTTTGGCAAATGGTAAAAACATCAATGGTAGTGTAACTAGTACTGGTACTGGTGATGCTAAGGGAACATTAGTATTCCTAGGAATTGGTGAAGTAACAGACCCGATTACTAAATTAAAGATGTTAAGAGCTGGGGCAGGTGAGGTAAAATTAGCAGGTGGCAATTATAATATTACTGAAATTCAAGGTAATGGTAATAATAATTTAATTTTTGCTAATAACTTTAATTTAGAAGGTTCTATTAACTCAACAGGAGGAGCTGCAGTTGGTTTAATATTCAAAGGCAACAATAGAGTTACTGGTGTAGTTGGAACGGCAAAAAATCCTGTTGGTACTATACAAGTCCAAGCTGGTACTAATATCTTTAGTAACACAGTTCAAACTGCTAATGATAAGGACATCATAATATCTAAGGAGGCAACTGCTAAGTTTGCTAACAGCGTGACGACTCGTAATATTAAGGGAGAGCTAACTGGCAAAGGTACGGTTCAATTTAGTAATGCTGAAGCTATAACCGTTAATAGTGCAATAGGTGCTACTAATGCAGTATATACTCTAGACATAGCGGGAGCAGATGTAAAGATTACCCAAGCAGTTTCAGCGAATTATATTGACTTCTCTAATGCTAGTAAAGAGGCAACTTTAACTTTAGAAGGGACAAGTACTGTAGGTGGTATTAGGACTAATGGTAATAATGTTCATACTCTTGAATTGGCTGCAGATTTTACCACTGAAATACAAGATATTGGGTCAGAGAATAACAGGTTAAAATCTATTAAATTACTGGGTGATCATAAAATTACTATTAATAGTGGTGTCTATTCCGATATATCAACTAAAACTGATAATACTGGTAAAGTAGTTTTCAACTCGGATAGAAGCTTTGCTTATAATTTAGGAACAGATAAATTAAGATTGTCTGATGTAACCTTTGCTAATAATGCTACGGTAAAAGGTGATGTTTATTCTAAGCAAATAACAATTGCTAGTGATAAGACTGCAACTTTTGCTGGTACTATAAACAGAACTATATCTGTGCCAAACCTCACTGTAGATAGGTCTAGCCTGTCAAGATCATTGAGAAGTTTTGCCTATAGTACACAAATTGTTTCGGATGAAATAAAAAATGAAGGTATTGCAAAATTTGATAAGGCAGTACTGATTGATGCCAAAATTACTGGTGGTAAGGTAACGTTTGCCGATAATGTTTGGTTTAAACAAACTGCTGATGGGAAAGAAGTAAATTTTGCTGCAAATAAGTATGTAATATTAGAACAAAATATTAACTTTGCTAATATTAAAGCAGATCAAGCTAAGATAATTATATTACCTAAAACAGCCTCTATAACTGGTAATTTAGCAGCTAAAGATTTTACCGTAGATCTTGCAGCTAATCAATTAAAATATACTGGTCAGGCACAGCTGACAGGAAAGATAGAACTAGTTACTGCCTACGACACATCAAGTGGAGCAGGTGGTAATATAGAGGTTCAGACAGGTAGTAAATTGGATTTATCGAAAGCAGACGAGCTGACTATAAAAGTGAAAGCTCAGACTGATATTAACAAAATTCCTAAGGAGGGGGCTAAATATGTTGTGATTTCGTCAGTTAATGGTAATGGTCTTGTTGCAATTGATAACAGTAAAATTAAGCTTGACCCAACTGGTGAACAAAACCGTTTTGTACAGTGGTCCATGGATTCTAGCGATCTAACACTATATATAACTGACATTTCTAAGGAAGTTATAGCTAAAGAAATTGCTGATAAATCCACATCACAGGAAGAACGGGAATTTTATACACAGTTGAATAATGTAACAGATCGTAATAGTTCTGCTGCTCAGTTCATGAACAATATAGGTCGGATGGATAGAGAGCATGCCCTTCAAGCGATGGATAGAATATTGCCTAGTAATGAACATCCAATAGGAGAGAGCCTTGTAAGAAATCCAACATCTGAAATAATTGGAGGATTGATTGCTCAAGCTGATACCCAAATTACTGCAACAAGGATGGGAAATTCAGTACCTATGCAAAATGCTGCATCAGCTGTAGACTCTGAAAATGCTACATCAGCTATAGGCTCTGGTGATGATGATACGCTAAGGTATGGAGTATGGGGTAGTCCATTCTATGGTACTGCTTGCCAAGAAACGTATAAAGGAGTTAGTGGTTATAAATCGAAATCAGCTGGTGGAATAGTTGGATTTGATGGTTTAGTAAATGATAACCTGCTACTTGGTGCAGCTTATAGCCGAATTAACACACAAATGTCTCATCAGGATAAGAAAATTGGTGATAAAACTAACGGTAAGACTAATATCTTCTCCTTATATAGTTTATATAATCTTACCAATAATTGGTTTACTGAAGCTATAGCATCATATGGTATAACTAGGGTTAAGAACTCAGAAGGACGCCTAATCGCCACAACGAAGAGAAATGTTACTGCTCTAGAGACTGCTGCTGCTAAGTATAAATCTATCTCTTATAGTGGTCAATTACTTACAGGGTATAATTATATAGCTTCTGAAAAGTTAATGATTACCCCAACAATTGGGTTCAGATATTCGCAATTTAAGGATGCTGGCTATACGGAAACTGGTACAAAATTCCAAAACCTAGTTGTTAAGAAAAGGTCGTACAATAAATTTGAAGGTATTCTGGGGTTAAGAACTGCAGCAACCCTGAAGGCTAACAAAGTATTGTTAATACCAGAATTGCATGGTTACGTTAATCATGACTTCAAAGGAAAAGCACCAATTATTGATGCAAGGTTAGATGGGATAAATGAACCATTACCGACTAAATCAGTTAAACCTGTTAAGACCTTCTTCACTGTTGGTACTGGTTTCACTGCGAAATATAATATGATGGAATGTGGTATTATCTATAATGTTAACATTGCCAGCAAATATATTGGTCACCAAGGTAGTTTGAAGGTTAAAGTGAATTTTTAAGTAGCTTGTCCTCAATTTAATGAGTGCAAAATACGCGAATTCGGGATAAGAATTAACTAATTCTTATCCCGAATGGGGGTAAAATGGGGATATAAGAGTATTTATGTCATGGCAATTGTCATAACATAAACACTCTTAGCCCCGGAATCCTTTAAGATTTTAGCACATTTGTTAATGGTAGTGCCAGTTGTCAATACATCATCTACTAATAATATTTTTTGACCTATAATTTGATATTTTTTATTGAATATAAGGCTATTTGATAAGTTTTTTTCTCGTTCTTTTTTAGATAAAAAAGTTTGGGATTTGGTCCATCTTGACTTAATTAATACGTCAGGACTTACCGGTTTTTTTAGTAGTTTGCTGATTTCTTGAGCCATAATCAAAGCAGGATTATACATTCTAAACAATCTTTTGAATCTATTCATTGGAACTGGAATAATCAGGTCAATATCTTGAAATTCGCTGTGATATTGTCTATAAAGTAATTTGCTGAAAGTTTTGGAGAAAATAGTTTTATCTTGATATTTAAAGGCATGAATTATTTCTTTGCTATGCTCATTAAATTTAATTAAGCTACGAGATACATCATACCAAGGTTTATGTTGAAAGCATTTTGCACAACACATATTATCTAAAATTGATATATCTAATCTACAACCACAAATATTGCAGTAAGGTTTTGTAATAAAATCAAGTTTCTTCCAACAATTTAGACAAAAACCCTCTTTAGCGGCAGTCATTTCAGCACAAGACAAACATCTTGCTGGCAAGATATAATCTATTAGGTAATTATACAATCTACTAATTTTGTACATTATTATAAAAGTAAACCTTTAGGCAATATCTCTAGTTAAATTTACCGGTCTACGAACACATGGGTTGCCAGTACTCGAAGAATCTGTTGATTCAATAGACACACAAGGGCTTTTAATCTCGTAAGGAGGACCAGGAGTGCATGATAATAATTGCAAGAGTATAACAAAAAACAGAGAAAATCTTAATAATTTTGTCATAATTGTCGTTTGGAATTAATTTTATTGTCTTAGATTCTATAGGAGGTTAACCTAGTTCGCAATATATCTCAAGTACATTTAATAAAAAATAAGTTTTAGATACAAAATACATAATAGCTTGTGGCATTTTTCCTGACAAGCATATATACTCTCTTCAAATGTTTGCAAGTAATAACCTAAGGAAACGATGGTAAGTACATCCTTCAAAGAAAGACCTCCTTATGCTAGAAAGTATAATAGCTGGCGTATTAGAATTTTATATTCAATAATTATTGGTTATTCAACATTCATATTTTGTCGTCAGAATTTTAATATTGCAATGCCTGCTTTAATGGATAATTTTGAGGTAACAAAAACTCAACTTGGCTGGATTTTAACAGCCTCTTCTATAGTTTATGGTGTAGGAAAATTGTGTAATGGATTCTTTAGCGATAGATCAAATGCTCGTATATTTATGGTGGTTGGTCTTGCCCTTGTAGGCATCATAACATTGTTATCTGGTTTTGCTTCTAGTATAACCTTACTGGGTCTTTTATGGATTCTGAATAATTGGTTTCAATCCATGGGATGGCCGCCTGCAACACGTATGTTGACTTATTGGTACGCTTCTAAGGAATTAGGAATGAAATGGTCTTTGGGGGCTACTTCTAATCAAATCGGCGGAGCAACTACTATGATAGTGTGTGGCTATTTAATAGACGTTTATGGTTGGAAAGCAGCATTTATAATTCCTGGAATAGTGGCATTATTAATATCGTTATTTTTATTTAATAGATTACGTAATTCTCCCAATGAGGTTAATTTACCCACAGTAGAAGAGTATAAAGAATGTGATATATCTCTTGGAAACAATGGTGATAATTTATTAACGCGTCAACTAATAAAAATTGTATTTTGTAATAGGTTAGTGTGGTATGTGTGTTTTGCTAATATGTTTGTTTATATTGTACGGTCAGGTGTAATTTTTTGGGCACCCGTATTTTTACGTGAACTAAAAAACGTTACTATTGCTCAAGCTGGTCTACAAGTTGCTTCTTATGATATCTTAGGTTTAATTGGTGGTGTTGTTGCTGGATGGATGTCAGACAAGCTATTTCAAGGACGACGTGGTCCAGTTGGTTCAGTATTTATGTTTGTTTTGGCTTTTACTCTTATTTTATTTTGGCAAATACCAAACGAGTATGAAATATTTAGCATGATTATTCTTGCTTTGGCTGGTTTTTTTGTATCTGGACCGCAAGTCTTAATAGGTGTTGCTACAGCAGATTTTACTAATAAACAAGCAGTTGGTACAGCTAATGGTCTTTCAGGCTTATTTGGTTATCTTGGTGCTGCATTGGCTGGGGTATGTGTTGGTTGGATTTCTGATAATTTAGGTTGGAATGGTGTTTTTTTATTTTTTATCTTTTCTGCTTTCTTGGGGGCAATACTTTTTTCCTTAACTTGGAATTATAGTTCTAGAAAAATTGCATAAAGTACCACTTTAACCATGCTATCAGAATTTGCTTGCCAAAAATATATAAATTTATATAAATATTAACAATAAATTAATAAAGGTTTACTGTGACTCAAGAATATACATTTTCAATGATTAAGCCAGATGCTACGAAAAGAAATCTAATTGGTAAAATTATTTCTTACTTAGAAAATACTGGACTAAAAATAGTAGCTCAAAGAATGACTATTTTAACTAGAGATCAAGCAGAAAATTTCTATGCAGAACATAGGTCAAAGGCATTTTTTAATAGTTTAGTGGAATATATCATTTCTGGTCCAGTCGTCTTGCAGGTGCTTAAAGGGGAAAATGCTATTTTAAAAAATCGTAGAATAATGGGAGCTACTAACCCAAATGATGCTGAACTAGGCACAATTCGAAAAGATTTTGCAGAGAATATTGAGGCTAATAGTATCCATGGTTCTGATAGTTTAGAAAGTGCAGAAAGAGAAGTGAAATTATTCTTTACTAAAAAAGAAATTGTAGAATAACTTAAGTATTATGAAATATAGCGTTGTAGTTATTGGTGGTGGTCATGCTGGTTGCGAGGCAGCTTCGGCTTCTGCACGTTGTGGTGTAGATACTCTTTTAATTACTCTGAAGCTAGATAATCTTGGTGAAATGTCTTGTAATCCTGCAATAGGCGGAGTGGCGAAAGGTACTCTAGTGAAAGAGGTAGATGCACTTGATGGGCTTATGGGTAAAATTATAGATCAAGCTGGTATACATTATAAGATGCTTAATGAAAGTAAAGGACCAGCAGTTTGGGGACCAAGAGCTCAAGCTGATAGAAAACTTTATAAAAAAGCTATGTATAATGCTTTAATAAATCATCCAAATTTGACAATTTTATATGCATCTGTAGAAAATATTGAAATCCAAGACTCTAGAGTGAAAGCATTGATTTTAGACGATGGTACGAGAATTGCATGTCAAAAAGCTGTGTTGACTACAGGTACGTTTTTATCTGGACTCATTCATATAGGACCTAAAAAAATTCCATCTGGTAGAGTGGGTGAAAGGCCATCATACGGCTTATCTAACACATTAAAATATCTAGGTTTTTCTCTTGGTAGGTTAAAAACTGGTACACCTCCAAGAATAGATGGGAGAACAATTGATTATAACGAAGTAGAAGTGCAGACTGGAGATGCTGTGCCACGCCCTTTCTCTGAACTTACAGATTCTATTAAGGTAAAGCAAATAAATTGTTTCGTTACTAGAACAACTGAACAAACTCATGAAATTGTTAGAAATAATTTAGATAAATCAGCTATGTATTCTGGACAAATCGAGGGCATAGGACCAAGATATTGCCCATCTATTGAGGACAAGGTTACTAGGTTTGCTAAAGCAAGTCATCAAATATTTTTAGAACCTGAAGGTTTGGATGACCATACGATATACCCAAATGGTATATCTACATCATTACCTGAAGATATACAACTAGCATTACTAAAGACAATTCCTGGTCTTAAAAAGGCTACAATGTTAAGACCAGCCTATGCAATAGAATATGATTATGTTGATCCTAGAGAATTAAAAGCAACTTTAGAAACAAAAAAAATTGAGGGGTTATACTTTGCTGGTCAAATTAATGGCACCACTGGTTATGAAGAAGCGGCGGGGCAAGGAATCATAGCAGGTATTAATGCAGCTTTATCACTAAAAAGTCAATCAAATTTTATTTTGACTAGAGCAGATGCCTATATTGGTGTTATGATTGATGATTTAATTACTCTTGGTACAGCAGAGCCTTATAGAATGTTTACTTCTAGATCTGAATATAGGCTTTCAGTTAGGGCAGATAATGCAGATTTAAGACTAACTCAAATGGCTATAGATTTTGGTATTGTATCTGATTTACGCAAAGAGATTTTTAACAAAAAATGTGAAGATATTCATAAGGCAGAAAATATTGTAAGAACTCTTTCTCTAACAACGACTAAGTTAGCTAATCTAGGCGTGTCTATCTCACAAGATGGTTCACATAAAACAGCCTTTGATTTGCTGGGATTACCAAATTTTGGTATCGATAAAACAATAGAAATTTTTCCAGAGCTTGTTTCATTAAATAGAAAACTTCTTCATTATCTTTGTATCGAATCAAGATATTCCTCTTATTTGACTAGACAAAATGCAGATATTCAATTATTTAAAGAAGAAGAATTAGAATTGTTAGATGATGATATTGATTATTTTAAAATACCAAGTTTGTCTACAGAGGTGCGAGAAAAACTACACCATCATAAACCAGCTACTATTGGTGCGGCTAGAAGAATATCCGGTGTTACTCCAGCCGCTTTAATAGCAATTATAATTTATATGAAAACAAGGCATAGAAATTAATGTATGACTGTGATAATATTTCACGTGAAACAATAGATGCTCTAGGAAAATATCAATCGTTAACATTGAAGTGGAATAAAACTATTAACCTCGTTTCTTGTAATACCGAACATGAGTTTTGGGTAAGACATATTTTAGATTCTTTGCAACTCATGAAGTACATAAATGACCACAATATCCATTTAGTAGATGTTGGTTCGGGTGGTGGATTTCCAGGGATAGTATTGTCTATTGCAGGGATAAAGAATGTTACTTTAGTGGAATCTGATATAAGAAAGTCTATTTTTTTATTGCAAGCTTCTAAAATTTCTAGTAACAAAGTAAAGGTGGTTAATCAACGAATAGAAGATGTTAAATTAGATTGTGATATATTAACTTCTAGGGCATTTGCTCAGTTAGAGAAAATATTTGTTTATACCAAACATATTAATGTAAAAAATAAATATTTATTATTTAAAGGTGAGCAGTATCACGAAGAAATTGAGAATGCCAAAAAGAGGTGGTCTTTTTGGTATTCGGTATATGATAGTGAGACTTCTAATAATAGTAAAATTCTAGAAATTAGTAATATACATGACAAAAATAGTTGCGATAGTTAATCAAAAAGGTGGAGTTGCTAAAACTACGACTACTGTAAATTTATCGACAGCTTTATCTGTAATGGATAAAAAAATTTTGGTAATAGATTTAGATCCTCAAGGAAATAGTAGCACTGGATTTGGTATAAGTCAACAAGATAGAAAGGTTACTATTTATCAGGTATTAACAGGTTCAAAGCCTATTGGAGAAGCTATAATACAAACAAATATTCCAAATTTACAATTAATTACATCTAATACTAATTTGTCTGGTGCCGAGTCGGATTTATTAAGTATAAAAAAGCGAGAATATTTATTATCAGATTTATTAAATAACTTAGTCGGTGACTATGATTATGTTATGATAGATTGCCCTCCATCTCTTAATCTGCTAACAGTCAATGCGTTAGTTGCTTGTGATAATGTGTTAATTCCCATGCAGTGCGATTTTTATTCATTAGAAGGGTTAAGTCATTTACTAAAAACAATTGAAATTATAGAGAAGAATCTAAACCCAAAAATAAAAATCGCTGGTATTTTATTTACTATGTACGATAAACGCAATCTATTAACTGAACAAGTGGAAGAGGACGTTAGAAAATGCTTAGGAAGATTGGTATTTAAGACAGTTATTCCAAGGAATATAAAACTATCTGAGGCACCATCTTATGGTCAGCCAGCAATTATTTACGATCATAAATGTGCTGGCTCTATTGCTTACATGGAACTTACTAAAGAGATTTTAGGTAGAAATATATGAAAAACAAAGGTTTAGGTAAAGGGTTGTCAGCTTTGCTTGGAGAAGAGGTTTTTACTATAGAGAAAGATGAATTAGTAAAAATTATAGATATCGACAAAATTGAAGCTAGGAATAATCAACCAAGGAAAAAATTTGAGTATGATAAAATAAAAGAATTAGCCGATTCCATAAGTAATAATGGTTTGTTACAACCAATTATTGTTAGTTCAATTAGCGAGGGGAGATATAAAATTATAGCTGGTGAGAGACGTTGGCGTGCTTGTAAGATAGCTAAGATTACTGATATTCCTGCGATTATAAAAGATTTAAATGATAAAGAGATTATAGAAATAGCTCTAATTGAAAATATTCAAAGAGAAGAATTATCGGTTATAGAAGAATCAGAAGGATTTGAGCGATTAATAAAAGAGTTTGGTTATACACAAGAGCAACTAGCAGGAAAACTTAGCAAAAGTCGTAGTCATATAGCGAATTTATTAAGGCTAAATCAATTGCCACAATCTATCAAAGATAAAATAAATGATGGTTTTTTAACTATGGGACATGCAAGATGTTTAATTAATCATGAGCAGGCTGAGATAATAGCTAATCATATTATTGAGAATGATTTAAATGTTCGTCAAACTGAAGATATGGTAAGAAACTGGTCCAAAAATGAATATACAAAAGCACCAGAACATGAGAAACGTGTAGGAAAAAAATTCCTAAAAGAAGGTAGTAAAGATAATGATTTACAGTTATTAGCTAAATCATTGTCAGAAAGATTTAATATAAAAGTAACTATTGAAGACTATCCAATTGGTGGAAAATTAATATTTCACTATAATAGTTTAGAGGAACTTGATTCAATTTTGTCGAGGTTAAATTAAATGCAAATTTTTTTAGATAGTGCTGATATTAAAGAAATTGATGAGATTAACCAATTGGGTATCATTGATGGTATAACTACTAATCCTTCTTTGATGTCTAAGACAAAAGATGATTTTGGATCAACCATTATTAAGATATGTAAGATAGTACGCTCTGATGTTAGTGTAGAAGTAGCTGCCAATGATGTTGACACTATGATTAGCCAAGGTAACAAAATTTTAGGAATATCAAGTAATATTGTTATCAAATTACCTATGACATGGAATGGTATTAAAGTGTGCCAGTATTTTGCAAATAAAGGCAAGAAAGTAAATATGACACTATGCTTTTCGGTTAATCAAGCTCTTATCGCTGCAAAAGCTGGAGCATATTATGTATCACCTTTTATAGGTAGGCTTGATGATATAGGTCAGAATGGTATGAGTTTAATAAGAGATATAAGACAGATGTATGATAATTATCAATATCAGACAAAAATCTTAGCTGCATCTATAAGAAACCCGAACCATGTTTATCAATCTGCTATGTATGGAGCTGATGTTGCTACAATGTCTGGTAAAATTATCAAACAATTATTAGATCATCAACTAACAGATTCAGGTTTAGAGGTTTTTAATAGAGATTGGAATAAATCTAGATTAGAATTTTAATAATTAAAAAGGAGTTATATACTACTATATTTTAAGTAACAACACATAAAAAAGTTTATCTTCACTGCAACTTTCAAGAGATATAAAAGTTACTCAAAAAACAGCTTGGCTTATGATTCATAGGATAAGAGAAGCAACACAATAGAAAGTTTTTGGGCTGTGTTTAAGTGTGGAGTGGTTGGGAGTTATCATTAAACCTATCGCGACTTTACTTCTGTTGATGATTTGTACGTAGAACCGGTACTCAAATCTTTACGTACATTTAAGTACGCTACGGTTCGAGGTGAAGTATCTCCTTCAAATCCCTCAGTATAAGCGAGTTTCGAAAAAGGTCTATTCTATAAACAAGGAACACACTGGAAGATATTTGAATAAATTTATCTTTAAGAGCAGCAAACAAAATGCTACGTATTATGTAAAAACATAAACAAACTATTAGAACAGTTTGTTAGAAGATAATTTGAGGAATCATAAAATAGGTGGTATGTTTAATAACATTCTTGTAAATGCTAAAGGACACTTGGCATATAAAACTTTGGTAAATTCTTATGCAAATTGAATCAGTAAACAATTTAGGAATATCGTTTAATGAAGCTTTATCAAAGATAGGAAAAAGTGTACTAAAAAATGATGACATAATAATTGAAAACGACAGTAAAGCAAAACCATTTGTAAAATGGGTAGGTGGAAAAAGAAGTCTAATAAAAGAATTATCCACAAGAACACCGCAAACTTATAAAAGATATTATGAACCATTTGTAGGAGGAGGAGCCCTTTTATTTGCTCTTACTCCATCTAGTGCAACTATATCAGACATAAACCTAGATTTAGTTATTACATATGCTGTGATTAAAAATAATCCTCAAGAATTGATAAAGCTACTAACAAAACATAAAGTAAATCATTGTGAAGAATATTATTACAAAATCAGAAAACAATTTATTAATGATAATGATGTAGAAGTTGCTGGACGTTTTATATATCTTAATAAAACCTGTTATAATGGTTTGTACAGATCCAATAACAAAGGGGAATTTAATGTGCCTATGGGGAAGTACAAAAATCCAGCAATAGTGGATGAGACAAATATAATAGCTTGTAGTAAACTACTACAAAATGTTGATATAAAACATCAAGATTTCAGCGAAATTTCTCCAAATAAAGGTGATTTTGTTTATATTGACCCTCCTTATCATCCTATAAATAATAAATCGTTTACTAAATATACAAAACTTGATTTTACAGGAATAGATCAGATAAAACTTTATCAAAAATGTAAAGAGTTAAACGATAAGGGTGTATATTTTATGCTTTCAAACTCTAATATTCAGTTTATAAAGCATATGTATAAAGATTTTTATATAGAAATTATAGAAGTGCCACGCACTATTAATTGTAAAGCTAATGAAAGGAAAAATGCAGAAGAGGTTTTGATTAGAAATTATGAATAAAATACAAGGTGGAACAACTGCAAATAAAACAGGGAACGAACTTGAGGTATTTATAAATAATCGTCTTGTTAGGGAAGGTTACGTTTTTGTTCCCAAGACTAGATTTATTGCTTCACAAGCATTAGCCCAACCAATCTATACTAGACAATTTAATTTAGGAGAAACTATCTATAATACTGCTTGGCAATGCGATTTTATTCTATATCATCCTACAAAACATTCTAATTGTCTTGTTATTGAATGTAAGTGGCAACAATCAGGCGGTTCTGCAGATGAGAAATACCCTTATATAATATTAAATATTAGGAAACAAAGTGTTTATGATGTTATTATCATTATAGATGGAGATGGTTACAAAAAAGGTGCTTTACAATGGTTAAAAGATCAAGTTCATGGAAACTTAAAAGGTGTTTTTAGTATGTCTGAATTTACAGCTTGGACAAATAAACAAAATATTTAGATTGTATATGTATATAATTCCCTTAAAGAATTCATGTTAAGATTAATCTGTACCACTACTATTTAAAAACTACAAATAAATTACAAAAAATAAAGGAATTAAGAGTTATGTCATATCAATATGTTTATGTTATGAATGGTCTAAGTAAGACTATCAACGGTAAACAAATCTTAAAGGAAACGTATTTATCCTTCTTACCAGGGGCAAAAATTGGTATTATTGGTCCAAATGGTGCTGGCAAATCTACTCTTTTAAAAATTATGGCAGGTATTGACAAAGAATATGACGGTGAGGCGTTTGTAGCGAGTGGGGTTAGAGTTGGCTATTTAGCTCAGGAGCCGCATCTTGATCCTACTCGAAATGTTTTTGATAATATTATGGAAAGTTTAAGTGAGAAGAAAGCTTTAATCGATGAATTTAATGAAATAAGCTATAAATTTGCTGAGGAAATGTCAGATGATGAAATGAACGAACTTCTAGCAAAACAGGCTGATCTACAGGAAAAAATAGATAGTTGTGATGCTTGGAGTTTAGAGAGGGAAATAGAGATTGCTATGTTTGCATTAAGGTGTCCAAATAAAGATGCCGATGTTACAAAAATCTCAGGTGGGGAAAAAAGACGAGTTGGGTTATGTAAACTTTTACTAGAAAAGCCTGATATGTTATTACTTGATGAACCGACAAATCATTTAGATGCTGAATCGGTATCTTGGCTAGAAAATTATTTAAAAAATTATAAAGGTACTGTAGTAGTTATTACCCATGATCGATATTTTCTTGATAATGTAACGGATTGGATATTAGAGGTGGATCGTGGTAGATGTGTTCCATGGCATTCTAATTACACTACTTGGCTCGAGCAGAAGCAAGCAAAATTAGAGCTTGAAGATAAAGAAGAAGATGATAGGAGTAAACAATTAAAAAGAGAACTTGAATGGATACGTCAATCACCAAAAGCTAGACAATCAAAAAGTAAGGCTAGAATTAGTGCTTATCAGGATTTGTTGACTAAACAAAAAGAACAAAGATCCGGCATTGCACAAATTATTATACCTAATGGTCCACGCCTAGGCGATTTAGTTATAGAGGCAGAGCATATAGCAAAGAGATACGGTGATAAGGTGTTGTTATCAGATTTTAGCTTTAAGGTTGTTCCAGGAGCTATTGTTGGTATTATAGGTCCAAATGGAGCAGGTAAATCTACTTTATTTAACATTATCACTGGCAAAACTGATCCAAATCACGGCTCTATTAAATTAGGACAAACTGTTAAACTTGGTTACGTTGATCAATCAAGAGATGATTTAGACGATAACAAGACTGTGTGGGATGAGATTTCCTCAGGTCTTGAAGAGTTACAACTTGGTTCTAGATCAATGAAAAGTCGAGCTTATTGTGCAGCCTTTAATTTTAGGGGTGGAGACCAACAGAAGAAAGTAGGGCAACTTTCTGGTGGTGAACGCAATAGAGTGCATATAGCCAAATTACTAAAAGAGGGAGCTAACGTTATATTGCTTGATGAACCATCGAATGATCTTGATGTTGATACGTTACGAGCCTTAGAAGATGCGATTTTGGATTTTGCTGGATGTGTATTAGTAATAAGCCATGATCGTTGGTTTTTAGATAGAATAGCAACACATATTATTGCTTTTGATAAAGATGGCAATGCTACATGGTTTGAAGGAAATTACCAAGATTACCATGATTATATGATTAATTTAACAGGGGAAAATATTATTAATCCTAAATATCGTCATAAAAAGTTAGTATAAACCTCAATTTTGGATTAAAAGCAAAAGAGTATACAGCAGAAATAGAATTATGAAGAGGTCTATTATGTCTCTAGGAGAAATATTAGTGGTTATGTTAGTAGCACTGATAGTAATGAAACCAGAAGATATTCCAAGCATTATAAAAAAAATCCAAGAATTTAAATTATACTGCTCAGCTATCAAAAATCAAGCATTGGCCTATATTACGAAAGACCTAAAAATTGATAATGATATTCTAGAGAATAATGCTGAGCAGTTGAATTTTTATTTAGAAAGGATCATTAATATCCAAGGATATTATGATGGTAATTATTCTCTAGATGAGCTTAAAACAAAGTATGATGAGCTTATAAAAATAAAAAGTACAAAATATGTACAAGATTGTAAGAAATAATGAATTTATTGAGTATATAAAAGATATATTAGCACCTTTCGGTCAAATAACTACTCGTGCGATGTTCGGTAGTTATGGCATATATAAAGATAGAGTGATAATAGGGATTATTGCAGAAAGTGAGCTATACTTTAAAGCAGATAGCTTCACCGCTAAATATTTTAAATCTTTTGGCTCACAGCCATTTACCTATAATAGCAAAAATAAGCTGGTAACTATATCATATTGGAAAGTATTACCTGAGATTTTAGATCAAGAGGAAGAACTGGGAAAATGGGTCTCTATGGCATTTAATGTATCTATTAATTCCAAGAAAATACCTCATGCTTTAAATCATTGAGGTAGAATTGTGAATTATGAAGGACACCAAAAATCTGATATTGTATTTACTAACCTCAGTTTTGGATTAAAATTTTTAATTTTAATCCAAAACTGGCTAGAATAATTTAAGTTCTTCAGAAAAATGCATTCTTGAAGCGATTCTACGAATGCATTTTAATCTATTATCGCTAATAATCTTATTTTTATACCAATAAAAATAAGATTATTAGCAAATGAAATATTTAACAATCAGGCGTCAAACCGCTTTAAGCCTGATTGTTTACTTTCTCATTCCAATTTCGGATTAATGAAATTAATCCGAAATTGAGGTTTAAATAGACTTCTTTGTATTAATGTATATGTTGGAACAAAAAGAGTTAGATAAGATACAGAAAAGGATTAAGACACTTAAAGCAAATAATCAAACAAATAATCATTTTCACCCTAAACTTAATCCAAAAAAAGAAATTGATGCGTTGGCTATAGCGTTAGATTTGTTTTCTAGTGTGATGCTGGGGTTTATTATTGGTTTTACATTAGATAAATTGTTTAATTCTAAACCATTTTGTATTATAATATTTTTGTTGATAGGTATGCTTGCAGGTTTTAAAATAATTTGGCAAAAACTAAATAAGAAATAATGTCCCATAGTCCCTTAGATCAATTTGCAATAAAGAAACTAGTAGAAATTAATTTATTTGGTTTCGATATTAGTTTTACTAACTCTAGTTTGTTTATGTTACTTGCTGGAGTTGTAAGCCTCTCCTATTTTTATTTAGCCTTAAAAGGTAAAAAAATTATACCATCTAGATTACAGCTTAGTGCTGAAATAATTTATGATATAATTACAGTGATGCTCAATCAAAATGTTGGAGAAAAGGGGCGTAAGTTTATACCGTTCATTTTTACTTTGTTTATGTTTATTTTGTTATGTAACTTGCTTGGCATGCTTCCTTACGGATTCACTGTTACTAGCCATATTATAGTAACATTTGCCTTAGCAATTATGATATTTTTTATGGTTACAATTATCGGTTTTATTAATCACGGTATACATTTTTTATCAATATTTTTGCCTAAAGGTACGCCATCTTGGCTAGCTCCGCTTATGATTTTGATAGAATTATTTGCCTATCTAGCAAGACCTATAAGTTTATCTTTAAGGTTAGCTGCTAATATGGTAGCAGGACATATATTACTAAAGGTGATGGCAGGATTTATAGTGTCATTAATGATTTTCTTTAAATTCTTGCCAATTCCACTAATTGTGATCCTTATTGGATTTGAAATTTTTATAGCAATACTTCAAGCTTATATATTTACAATTCTTTCTTGTGTATACTTGAATGATGCTGTAAATTCACATTAGGTTTTGCGAAGGCTTCATTTTTATGGTCTTATAGATAAAAATGAAGCCATACGCAAGAACCTAGAATTTTTTATATTTAGGAGCTTATATATGGACGGAACATCTCTAAAATTTATTGGTGTAGGATTAATGGCTATTGGTATGTCAGGTGCTGCTATTGGCGTAGGTAGTATATTCAGTGCATTGCTGTCTTCAATTGCCCGTAACCCTTCAGCTACTGATCAATTACAAAGAATGGCATTCATTGGAGCTGGACTTACGGAAGCTATGGGCTTATTCTCGTTCGTAATTGCAATTTTATTAATATTTTCTTAAATAACTATGCCTCAATTTGATGTTACCTTTTATTGTTCACAAATCTTTTGGCTGGTGGTTGTTTTTAGTACCTTATACCTTCTAGTTCATAAGTTCATTGCACCGCTAACTGAAAAGATTCTTGAGAACAGGCAAGCTTATATAGATAGCAATATTGCTAGTGCAGAAAGTCTTGGGGAAAAAGCTGATAGCTTGCACAAGCAATATACAAGTACGCTAGCAGAGATATCAAATATAGTGGAAAATATTAAAAAAGAAGCTAGGGATGCAATGGAAGCATCTCTGCTATCAAAAAAAATTCAACTCCATAATGAGTTGAAAGCACAAATTGCCAATAATCGTCATGATATAGAAACAACTAATAAATTATTTTGGATTAATGAAAATGACTCATGCATCGATTTAGCAAAATTGTTAATTCAAAAAATTACTAATCAAGAAGTTGATTTAGAATTACTAAAAGAATCTTACAAAAAGATAAAATAATGCAATTGTTTGACGAAAAATTTTGGCTAGCCATCTGTTTCCTAATTTTTGTGTATTTAGTCTATAGACCGATAAAAAATATAATTTTAAAATCGTTAGATGACAAAATTACAGCTATCAAAGACCAAGTCTTAGAAGCCCAAAAACTTAACGAAGATATGACGTTGTTATTTGAAGATGCTGCAGTCCAAATACAACAGATTGAAGTTTTAAGAGAAAAAATGATCAAAGATGGCAAAGAAACTGCCAATAATATAATTAAGCAGCAAAACGAAGAATTTGATAAGTTTCTAGAAAGCAAAAAACTTGAGACTATAGATTTAATGAATAGGCAAAAGCTAGAAGCTTCTCAAATGCTACAATCTGAGTTTTGTGATAAAATGCTAGAATTAGTAGCTATATATATGCAATCTACAAAAAACGATTCCATATCAGATAGTGAGATAGCTAAGAGACTCATGGAAAATCCAGTATCTAAAAAATTTATATAATGTACCTAAATTCGATGTAAGACATCTGTTTAATAGTCCATCCCTGCCTTCGAATGTCACACCTGTGCGTAGGCAGAGGTCTAAAAAATAGCATAAAAGGTATGTTATATGGTTTTATATCCCAGCGGATGACATAATGGTGAGTAGGAGTGACATAATGACAAGGGTGACCCCTAATGGCGATGATTACTTGAGCCTACTATTAATTTATTACATTGATACTTGAGGTTAAGTAGACTCCAATTCTTTAAAGTAGCAGAATATATAAGCTCATTTTAACATTAAAGGAGAAAAATAAATGATAAAGTATCCGCATGAACAGAGAAGTCTAACTAGAGAACAGAAAGAAGCAGTGGGCTTACTTTCAATTGGTACATTTTTAGAATATTTTGACTTGATGTTATATGTTCATATGGCAGCATTTCTTAATGAGTTGTTTTTTGAACCTGCTGATTCTCACTTCACTTCTTTAATGATGTCTTTTGCCTTTTGTACTACCTTTGTTTTTCGGCCGGTTGGTGCCTTAATATTTGGTTGGTTGGGTGATAATATAGGACGCAAATCTACTGTTATAATTACAACTTTTATGATGGCTGTATCATGTTTTGTCATGGCTAATCTTCCTACCTATGCTCAAATAGGAGTAGCTGCTACTTGGATAATAACAATTTGCCGTATTGTTCAAGGCATGACATCTATGGGGGAGATAGTAGGGGCAGGACTTTATTTAACCGAAACAATTAACCCACCAATCCAGTATGTAAGTGTGACATTGGTAGGGCTATCTGCTGTCTTAGGAAGTATGGGTGCTTTAGGAATTGCCTCACTTGTTACTTCCTATGGTTTTAACTGGCGTCTAGCATTTTGGATAGGTGCAATAGTGGCATTGATTGGTTTTGCTGCTAAAACAACATTGCGGGAAACACCTGAATTTGCTAATGCAAAACTTATACTAAAAAAGAAATATGAGAAAGCTAATATTGATATAAAAGCATTATATAATGATCCAGTCGTTAATGAAAAAATTAATAAAAAAACAATAATAGCGTTCCTTTTATTAGAATGTTCTACACCGGTATGTTTTTATTTTATCTATCTGCATTGTGGTACTATTCTCAAGACTGATTTTGGTTATACATCAATTGAGGTTATTCATCATAATTTTATTGTCTCTGTATTAGAGTTCTTAATCTTATCAATATTATCTTATGTAAGTTACAGAGTATATCCATTATTAACCGCAAAAATTATACTTATTATATATTCTATTGTTATTTTATTTTGTCCATATTGGCTAAATAATCTTCATTTTCCGTTTGAGCTATTTCTCATTCAGATAGTCATTATTTTATTTAAGTACTGTCATACCTCTGCTGCTCCAATTTTTTATAAAAGCTTTCCTATATTTAAACGTTTTACCTGTGTTAGCGTGATATTTTCTGTATCTCGTGCTTTGATGTACGTTATTACTTCTTTTGGTTTCATTTATATTATTGACTATTTTGGCAATTGGGGGATATTGATTATTATGATTCCTACAATTATAGCTTTTGCCTACGGGCTATTGCATTTTGAGAAGTTAGAAAAAGACTCTGGAAGTTACCCACAAAAGAGAACTACATAGTGTAACCTCAATTTAATGTAAGACATCGGTTTAAAATCATAGTTGATGACATCCGAAAGTGCAGAGATAACATCGGGAGTATTAATTAAACTTGCAAAAATTGTGACTAAAACACCACGTAAACCTTTCTTTTCCAGCAATTATCCAATTAGATTACGATCACCCTATATTAATCCTTGAACTGTAAAAATGTACAGTATAGAATCATCCACATGTCTAAAATAATTCGTTAACAAGGTAAAATATGAATATTTGTAGGTCCTATTCTGAACAGTTTGATAGTGGTTTTGTGTGGCGTTTGCTGTTTATCCTTTGTAGCATTGCTCTAATTACTACAGCATCGGATGCTTTTGCTTCTACTGATCCAGTAGGTGATGTGTTGTGTAAGATGATCAAAACATTTCGTGGTAATACAGCTCGTGGTATAGCAATTATTGGTATAGTTGTTCTAGGGATTCAAACTCTTAGAGGTCAATTAAAATGGGAAGTTGCATTGGTTATTGTGACTGGTGTTATAATATTGTTTAAGGCTCCCGAAATTATAAACATGGTAGCTAGTACTGCTGATGCTACTACAGCATGTACGGGAACTTAAGTCGTCTCTTAATTTCATCTTAGTGCGGAGATCTAAAAAATAGCCTAAAAAGTTATGATATACAGATCTCTGCTTTCATAGGGATAGCATCTTTTTTGTTAGTTAATTTTGCAAAATTCTTGTAAAATTGGAAAATTTAGATTAGTGAGTAACATATAATGTGGTATAATTTCGACGTAATATAAAACTACATTATATAATGATAAAACTTACTATAGATGGTACTGAAGTTGAAGTAGAGGAAGGCACAACCGTATTTCGTGCCTGCAGCAAGCTTGGTATAGAAATCCCACATTTCTGTTTTCATGAACGTTTAAAGATTGCCGGTAACTGCCGTATGTGCTTGGTGGAGATGGAAAAATCTCCCAAGCCCATTGCTTCTTGTGCTATGCCTGCCTCCTCAGGTATGGTTATCCACACTAATACCATAGGTGTTAAAAAGGCTCGTGAAGGAGTGATGGAATTTCTATTGATTAATCACCCCCTAGATTGTCCTATTTGTGATCAAGGAGGTGAGTGTGATTTACAGGATCAAGCCTTTAAATATGGTAAAGCAAGTTCTAGATTTTCGGAGAATAAAAGAACGGTCAAAGATAAGTATATGGGACCTTTGATTAAGACCCATATGACTAGATGCATACAATGTACTAGATGTATAAGATTTGCCACTGATATTGCTGGAGTTGAGGAAATAGGAACTCTTTACAGGGGGGAGCATATGGAAGTAACCTCGTATCTTGAACGTAGTCTTGAATCGGAATTATCAGGCAATATTATAGATATTTGCCCAGTCGGAGCATTAAATTCCAAGCCTTATTCTTTTAAAGCTCGTAGTTGGGAACTAACAAAGACTGAGTCAATAGATGTATTGGATGCACAAGGTTGTAATATAAGGGTTGATAGTAGGGGATCTGAAGTAATGAGGATATTACCAAGGATTAATGACGATATCAACGAAGAATGGATATCAGATAAAGCAAGATTTGCTTATGATGGTTTGAAATATCAAAGGTTGGATTCTCCATATATTAGGAAAAACGGTAAATTAGTCGAAGCCTCTTGGAATGATGCTATTGCATTAGTAGCACAAAAATTAGAGTCTCTTGCTGGTGACCAGATTGCAGCAATAGCTGGAACGCTAGCATGCACCGAATCAATGTTTTTATTGAAAACATTATTACAGAAACTTGGATGTAACAATTTTGACAGTAACCAGTTTAATTATAAAATAGACCAATCTAGTAGGGGGAACTATCTATTTAACACAACAATTTCTAGACTTAAAGAAGCTGATCTAGCTTTGTTAATTGGCGCAAATATCAGACAAGTAGCTCCTGTCCTAAATGCTCGTATTGGCATATTGCAAAGAGAAGGAAAGCTAAAAGTAGTTCGAATTGGCAATATTACTAACCAAACTTATTATATAAATGAATTAGGAGCTAGCCCTGACATAATTAAGGCAATAATATCAGAGGAACATCAGTTTGCTAAGGAATTAGAACATGCAAAAAATCCAGTTATAATTATTGGTGATGGTGTATATTCTCGGGATGATGGTTATGCTATTTTGGCACTCATTCACCAAATGGTTGATAAATATAAGATAGTTAGAGATGATTGGAATGGTTTTAATATACTACATAATCATGCGTCAATGGTCGGTAGTTTAGATATAGGCTTTAGTCCTAAAAACGGTGGTAATGGAGTTTTTGAAATTTTACAAAAGGCAGAAAGGGGTGAGATTAAGTTTGTATATTTACTAGGCAGTGATGAAATTGATATGAACAAAATAAAATCATCTTTTGTAGTATATCAAGGACATCACGGTGATAATGGAGCAAATGTAGCAGATGTAATCTTTCCTGCTAGTAGCTATACAGAAAAAGATGCCACTTACGTAAATTTTGAAGGAAGACCTCAATATGGTAAAGCCGCAACTCATCCAGTAGGACAAGCAAAAGAAGATTGGGTTATTATAAATAATCTAGCTAATAGTTTAGGGCTAAATCTTGGCATGAATAATTTAGATGAAATAAGAACTAGGTTGGCTGCAGAATTCCCGGTATTTGCCAATATTTCTGAGATAACGAGCTGTGATTTTATAAAATTTACCTCCCTCGATAATTTACTTAAATCTGATATAGTGACTAAACCTATAAATTACTATATGACAGACTCGATTAGTAGAGCATCTGTTACTATGGCAAAATGTGTAGAGTCAAAGCAAGAAAGGGACAAAGTTGCATGATATCGTTCTTTCAACAATATCTATTGCCGTTAATTATTGTGGCTTTGAAAGTTTTATCTATCACTATTCCTCTTTTGCTGTGCGTAGCTTACCTTACCTATGCTGAGCGAAGAGTAATAGGGCTAATGCAACTCCGAAAAGGTCCAAATGTAGTAGGACCTTTTGGGTTATTGCAACCAATTGCCGATGCAGTAAAACTATTATTTAAAGAAACAATTATACCAAACCAAGCTGATAAAATATTATTCACCCTAGCACCTATGATTACCCTCGTACTTAGTTTAATTGGTTGGGCGGTAATACCTTTTGATAAGAAACTTGTACTAGCCGACATAAATGTTGGTGTTTTGTATATTATGGCCATCTCATCGTTAGCTGTTTATGGTATAATCATAGCGGGCTGGGCAAGTAATTCGAAATATGCTTTCCTTGGGGCTGTTCGCTCGTCGGCTCAGATGATTTCATACGAAGTATCTATAGGGTTGGTGATTGTTACTGTACTTTTAACAACAGGTACTCTTAATCTTTCAGAAATCATAGAAAGACAAAGATTATTTCCTTGGTGGGTTGATTTGATGTTGTTACCTATGGCAGTAATATTCTTCATATCAGTACTTGTAGAAACGAACAGATTGCCTTTTGATTTATCAGAAGCTGAGTCTGAGCTAGTTGCTGGTTATAATGTTGAATATTCTTCCATGGGATTTGCATTGTTTTTTCTTGGTGAGTACGCTAATATGATTTTAGCTAGCGGTATGACTACCACATTTTTCTTAGGTGGCTATTTGCCACCTTTTGGCATTAAAGTCTTAAATTTTGTGCCAGGTTTTATTTGGTTTGTACTAAAAACCGGGTTTTTATTATTTTGTTTTTTATGGATAAGAGCAACATTACCTAGATATCGTTACGACCAATTAATGCGTTTAGGTTGGAAAGTATTTTTACCTTTTACTTTATTTTGGGTGGTGTTAGTATCAAGCGTTCTAATGTTCACCGGTAATTTACCAAACCATACTCTTCTGCTTTAAAGTATATACTGCTCGTATAGCTAAACCGGAAAGGTTTCAGCCAAAAAACCGTCTATTAGCGACTCATCTTCGAGACGAAAAAGTGCTTTAAACGTCTAAAGAATCAGGTTCGCAGCGGTTTTGGAATGAAGTTTGTAGTCATGTAAACATCACTTTTCTACTTGACATACTAAAAATTAGTCAACATAATGCTTCTTATGTGTATTACCATTGTTTTGTTTCAAATAAAAACTCTTGTCATTAAAGTACACTTTTATCAGTATTTCTTTATTATAAAATTCCACAGGTGAAAAAATGTAGTCAGTAACGAGAATTTAATTCTACACTCCACTCGTCGTATAATACTCACGTTCTATAGCATAATTTCTGCTCATATTTATCTCGAAGATGAGTTGCGAGGAGGCGATGAAATCGCCGACGTGGCAATCTTGTGAAGAAGAGCTTAAATTACCTCGAGGCCACCTAACAAAGGCAGATATTATTTCATGAGATTGCCACGTCGGCGATTTCATCGCCTCCTCGCAACTCATCTTCGAGATAAATATGAGCAGAAATTATGCTATAGAACGTGAGTATTATACGACGAGTGGAGTGTAGAATTAAATTCTCGTTACTGACTACATTTTTTCACCTGTGGAATTTTATAATAAAGAAATACTGATAAAAGTGTACTTTAATGACAAGAGTTTTTATTTGAAACAAAACAATGGTAATACACATAAGAAGCATTATGTTGACTAATTTTTAGTATGTCAAGTAGAAAAGTGATGTTTACATGACTACAAACTTCATTCCAAAACCGCTGCGAACCTGATTCTTTAGACGTTTAAAGCACTTTTTCGTCTCGAAGATGAGTCGCAATGACGCATAGGCGTCAACTTAAGAGCGTAATGATTGAACATGTATAAACAAATTAAACACAGCCGTCATCGCGAGGCATCGTTAGATGCCGTGGCGATCCAGATAAACAGCGAAGCTGTTTTTTAGAGTAACGCTTCGCGTATCTTGGATTGCCGCGTTGCCGCTTGCAGCGGCTTCTCGCAATGACGTTTAGGTTTGATTTGCTTATACATGTTCAATCATTACGCTCTTAAGTTGACACCTATGCGGAGCAGCGGAGATCTTTAGATACGACAACGCAATTATTGATTTTCTATCTGAGTATACCATGATTTATTCAAGGTCTAGAGTACTAATCCCATGCTGAGTTTTATCCCATTTGAAGGGCATGAAAATAATCTCCCAAATCGCCTTATAACTTGCTATCGTATGTAGTAGAAAATACAGAGGCCACACAAACAAGGCAGCAATATCTAATATTCGAAAATTAGTTATTTTTCCTTTTTTAATCAGTAAAATAAAAAAAGCACTTCCGTAAAGGTATGAAAAAGCAAAAAAACTGTTAATTATCCATAAATAATTAATTATGGCGAATGTATTAATTTTAATAGTTAGCATTAGAAATGGCAAACAACAAAAACCATAAGAAGAAAAACCAATAAAAATGAAAATAGTAGTTATTTGATAAAATTTAAACCTTTTATATTTGTCTTTTTGGGCAAGAAATACCAAAAATGTTTGGATAAATCCTTTTATCCAACGAGATCTTTGATTTATCCAACTTATAATATCTATAGGTGATTCCTCTAAAGTATAAGAATCTATCATATGAACTTTATAACCAAAAGAATATAATCTAATTCCTAAATCAGCATCCTCAGTAACATTATAAGCGTCCCAAAACCCTATTTTTTGTAAGGCGTCAACCTTAAAATGATTGCTAGTTCCTCCAAGAGTTACTGGTAAATCCATCAAGCTTAAACCTTTCAGAAGATATTTAAACCATAAACAATATTCTATGCTAAAAAGTTTAGTGAGTAAATTTTCATTCTCATTATAGAAGTTAAGTTTAGCCTGCAAACAAACATATTCTTTCGGTAATTCATCAAAGGCTATTACTGCTTTAAGGAGTTGATCAGTATCAGGTCTATCTTCTGCATCATATATTACTACATACTTTCCTCTGCAATATTGCATGGCATAATTAAGGGCTTTAGGTTTAGTCCTAGGTAAACTAAAAGGTACTTTAAGCAAATGTATATAAGAAGGTAATTCATATAGGATATTTTCCTTGATCATCAAATAATCATCTGCTTCAATAATGATTTTGACATCTAATTTATGTTTAGGATAATTAATATTAGCGACATAACTAATAATTGACTTTAGCTTGCCTGATTCTTTATATAATGGAAGTAAAATAGTGTAAATAGGTAGAGAATCATTTTTTAAAATGGAGATATCACTACTTTTAAACGCTGTATTTTGTACAATTACAGCTTGGTTAAATAGCATAATTTTTAAAATATTTTGTGAAAAATAGCAAATAATGTTAATCACATGAAAAATATATTTAAAATTAAATAATATTCCAAAATATATCACAAAAAATATGATAATTGACTTAGTGTAATTGATATTTTTTGCTACCATGTATACTGAGATAAATTCAAGAAAATATTTGGATTTGATTATATTCAAATGGCTAAAATTTTGTTCAAGTAGCTGATAGAAGTCATTCTTTTTGACCAAATTAATCTGTACATTATAATGTATTGTTGATAACTTCCTTAAATAAGCTAGGTCATTTATAGCAAGCACTTTATTGCTTTTATCGTTTTCATAAATGAAATAACCATTTTCTACATATTGATCAATTTTTGCATAATCACAAATCTTAACCTGTGTTTCTTGCACATTCAATAGAGGCAATAATTTATTTTTATATAAAATATCTATAACCATCTCATTATTAATAATTCCTTCTGCAATTATCACATTAAAAAAATCATTCTCACCAGTACTCTCAATTAATTTGAACTTAACGTGAGATATTTGTAAATCCGTAAGTAGTTGTTCTTTTAGTAGAATATCTAAAAATTCTTTATTAATATTTTTTATACATCCATCCATATTGAAAATATTACTCCTGATATTTTATAATGTTTATTAATTAGGCTTTTATCACAAAAATACCCTATTTGTGTTGTTAGGCTATTCTTCTTTAGATTACCAAATTTAATCTTTTTTGCAACTGAAAATTGCTTATATAAAGTTCTATTATAAATAGAACCGTAATTTCTCCTAGTATAATATTTGGTAAAGTCTACTAACATAATGCCATTTTGAAATTCAATGCTTTCAGATATTGAAAAACTATAATGACTTCTTCTTGTATATGAGTTATTTAGGGCTTGCCCAAAACTAAAAACACTTTCAGCAAATACCGAAACTGTACGAATTTTTTTGGAAAATGCTGATAGCAATAATAATTCATAAGAAAATTGCTGTTGGCAACCATCTTTGGTCATGTATATTCTTGGCTGAACTGAAACTATCTTATTAGTGTTCTGAAAGAGCTTAATTTTATAAAATATACCAATTTCTTTATCATTAGACAGGTAGTTCATGTCATTACTTCCTTGGAATTTATTTTCTTTATAAAGTAATTGAATTCCCAAATTTTGGTTTTTATTAATTCCATATTCGATAGCAAAGATTCGCATTAATTCGTCTTGGTATGAGGATATTTCTCTAGATCTACGCTCTAAAAATTGAATTTGCCTAAATAACTTATTATAAAGAGCCGATGAATTATTAACCAACTTAATACGATCTTTTAAATATGCCAATTTACACTGAATTTGTAGAAAAAGATTGGCTCTTACTTGTTTAATATTTCTAGAATTTTTATCAATATTGCTAGCAGTAACCGTATATTTGTACTTGCCTGAGTCAATTAACCAAGCTGATGCATAAATCTTATTTGTTACAGAAATTATAAACAGGAGTATAAATATGGTTGTTGTTTTCACCCAAATGACAATTAATAGTTTAAATTTACTAAAATACAACTATTATAAATTTAATAAATAGATATTTTAATAAATTTTCAACTAATAAATAATCTTAAGTTCTATATAAAAATTGAATTTTGTTATAAAAAATTTTCAAAAATCTATTAGTACCTAAAAAATATATGCTATACTTAATGCTACAATTGTAGTGCTAACGTCAAAATTATGGAGCTACGGCGGGGATCTAAAAAAATCTCCTGAAGGAGGAGGTGTTTATATATTTAACCCCTGCGGGGTGACATAGTAGTGATTGGTAAGGGGTAATAGACTATTGTTAATCATTTTTTTCATATTTAGGCATTCTAGCATCTAAGCGATATTGATTAATTCCATCAATGTGAGATCTAACCTCTTTTTTAATAAGTTCTTTTCTTTCTTCTATTTTTTTTAGTACTATTTTACTATACTCTAAAGATTGATTGTCCCCATTAGCTTCAGCTTTCTCACGCATAATTTCATAATGTTCTTGTCTGTGTGCATATTTATCGTTATCTATTCGTGTCTGCTCAATTCTATAAGCACTGTCAATCATATTACGAGTTTGAGTATCTGTTGCTTTTTCTCGCATGAATCGCTCGCCCATCAATACGGGATTCTCCCCATCATCACTTTCACCTTGAGCTAAAGCATCATATATCTCAAAGGCAAGTTTTTTATTAGATAGTTCTGCGTAATATGCAATATCTGCTGTTCTACCCTGTAATTCAAGCTTGGCTAGATATTCAGGAGATGAAATATCTTCCTGAACAGCAATGGTTTCTTTATTGATTTTAGTTAGAAGCTCTTGACATTCCAAAGATCGTTGCTGATCCTTAAGTGATTCACTATGGGTTCTAAGTCTTGGATCATTATAATTAAAATCTTCCCACTCTGCTCCAGTTAAGTTACCCTCAAAAGCATCCCGTAAATCTTTACCAACAATAGCAGTAAGTGCCTCTCGTTTTAATCCTTCATAACCAGCATATATTCTCTCTCCTATATTTTTACGCTTCTTATCACGTAGCTCTCTTTTTTCATCAACACGCCTATTCATCTCTTGCCAACTTTTGAGAGGTGCTATATTTTTACCAAATAACCCTATTCCCCTTGCTGACATTGCTTGATGTGCATTCACATAATCTTGCTGGAAATTTTGGGTAAACTTTGCATCACTCGCTAATTCTCGTAAAGTTTTACCATCTTTAGTTTTCATTAAATGATCAAGCTCTTTTTGTTGATCTTTGTCAAGTTTTTTACCTTCTCCAAATTTAAGATCAGCTAAATAATCACGAAGTTCGGAGTAACTATTACCCTTAAATTCTTTATCCGTTCCATCCGGTTTAATTACTTTGATAACTTCACTAATACCCTTTTGGTAATCATCTTGAGCATGAACATTAACATCTTTATAATCTATACCATAAGTTCTTTTTACTTCATCTAAAACACTAGATTTTGGTGATTTCAGTGCTTCTCGTGTTACACCCTTCATCATTTTGTCTTCAAACCCTTCGGCAAAAAACATACTAGCTTTTTCGATAATGTGTTGATTCACCCTTTTCTTAGCAGCCTTTACAACATAATTTGCAGGTCTTTCTATTTGCTGTTGAATAGGGGCAAAAGCGACTTGTCCAATTGCTTGTAAATTTGTTAGATTACCTGAGGTGCTAGATAAGAATTTAGCACTTGAAACAGCTATATCATTAAATTTACTTAGTAAATAAACACATACAAAAATTAACAATAATCCATCCAGCTGAACAAAGTGACCACTGAAAAAATTATCAATTCTTCTTACATCGTTGACTAGATCTAAAAATGGTAATTCAACATATCTTTCCTCGATACATTGATAAGCTAAACATAGTTTGCCATCAGGCGAGCCATCATCGATGCGATGATCAACAGGCACTAATATATTAGCTTTTGTTTTAGAAAATTTGCCAGCTTTCATTGGAGATGGAAACCACCAATAAAATATTGAGTCTCCAAGACTAGTGTCTAGATCTTCATTTATACTACCAAACAGTTCATTTATCGGTCCTAAATTTGGGAAGTCATACTTACATACTCCAAAACCAAGTGAAGAATATATTTCTGTTCTGATAATCATTGAAATAAAAGCAATACCAGTAAATAATATAATTGGTTGTAGTGCATAGGAAATCAGCTGTCTTAACCAGTTTTCAAACAATGAACGTGTGATACCAAATAACATAAAGCAAATGAATATTGGTGCCATTATGATAATCATCCCAACAGTTATCAGTGCTGTAAGATATATAATAGTAGCCTTAAATACCATCATGAAGATAAAATAAAGGGCTATCAAGAATAAAATTATATATATAAATCCTAACGGATCGACAAATAGTAATGAAAATAATTTTGCCATAGTTTGCGGGGCTATCATTAAACCTATAATACTCCAAGATCCAGGTCCGGTAGCCGCTGTTTCTTTAATTATTCGTAGTATTTCCTCTACCCCTTCCATAAAAAACACGAATAAGTAATCATGGAAAAATTGCCAGCTACTAGTTGAACTAAGTAACGTAGATACTATACTAACTTTTACTACTCTAATTATTAATTCAGTATGTGTGAGATTAACATTACCAATTAGGAAAGAAAATCCTGTAAACATAATATACAAAGTTAACAGAGCTGAAACAGATACACGATATCCTGGTGTTTTAATAATACCCTCGTAAATTGACCTAACTAGCCCATGATTCTCATCATCACCAAATAACTCAGCTTTTATTAAATTCGTTAAAAATTCAATAGGGTCAGGTCTAGTGTCAGTGACCCCAGATTTAATAACTACACGATACTGACCATTATTATCATCATAAAATTTATCTAAAATCTTAAAATATAATGGGCTAACTTCACCTTTACCTTCATATTGATAACTTATTCCTCCAGCTTTTACTAATTCCCCTCTTTTATTAAGATCATAAAGTTCATAACCAGCAAGAGGTTCACCAAGGTGGGCGGTAATGCCTTTTGGTGTACGCTGTGTATCCAAAGAGAGATTAGGATTTGTATTACGCTCAGCAATTAACATGTATAGCCCTACACCATTTTTAAATAAACATGGTGCGTTACTAATTTTGGCATCCTTACTCTTAGTACACATCCTGTCATCTATAAATTTGCATACTTGTAGTCTCTTACAAAATTCGGATAAAGTATTGGTATTTTTTTCTTGACCATACCACGCACTCCAAGCTGATAATTCTGTAGAGTTGTTTTTATCTCCTTTAGAATAATCCCAAGTTTTTACCAATATAGTAAGTGGTTGACCATTTACATTATATCCAGTATTGATCCAAGGAGCTGTTTGATTATCTTGTTGCCCGCTTAACTTTTCTTTTTTATATCTAGAAGAAATTACAAATTTTATAAAGCCAAAATCATCTGCATCAATGCACCTATCGCCAGTACAGCCTGAAAGGCACAACATAGAAATTAATAAAATAGCAAAAATATTCTTCATTTATAGAAACCTAGGCTTAAATAACCTCAGTTCGATATAAGAATTATTAATTCTTATATCGAACTGGCTTTGTTATAAGGAAAAATGCACTCTTGAAACGGCTGACGTGGGTGCATTTTAACTTTTTTCATCATTCAATATACGCGAATTCGGGATAAGAATTAACTAATTCTTATCCCGAATTGGGGTAATATGTGATTTTAATTATTAAAATCACATATTGAATGGAGTATTATATTTTAACAATCAGGTGGGCAGCCGCTTCAAACCTGATTGTTTCTATATATAATACTGAATTCGATGTAACAAGTTACATCGAATTCAGGTTAAATAGTAATTATTCCTTTTTATTAGATCCACCATCTGCTTCACCACCAGTGTCTGAATCATTTCTTGAGGCAAATATTTTGCCAGTATATTCTTTCTTGCCGTCAGGATCACTTTTCCTAGCTTTATAATTTTGATCTATAACCTTATCCTTAAATATCCTAGCTGGAGCAAAAGCTAAATCCTTGACTGGTCTTGCCACAGATTCCATATCCTGCATAATAGATTTTGTAGGATTATCAGGCCTTTGGAAATCACCCTCTTGTCTTGCAGGTGTTACGTTGGTCAATTGAGCAACTACTATAGTCACATAATCGACAAGTCCATAACACATTAGGCAATAAGCATAGAATAACAAGCTACTGGTAAATATTACCAAGAATGTACCAGTAGAATTTAATAAATCCTGTGCATTATTAATTTCCGTAACATCCGGTGCAAAGAAAGGTATCCCAGGTAAAAATGGTAATTTAAACGAAAAATTAATCGGTATGTTCATATGCGTTAGATCTAACCCTATCTCTATTGGGATGAACGTACTATCCCAACATGCTCTTACCACAATCTTTAAAAGTTGTTCAGACATCACCTGATCTATTAATAGAAAAAATATTAATAATATGGTTGGTTGCATCATATAACTAAATAAAGTAGATAACCAGTTATCGAAAATGCTTTTTGTCTTCTCAAATAGTACCAAAATTATGAATAATGGTGCTAAAGATATCATAATCGCAAGACCAATATAGGCTATAACGTAACCTATGATAACTTCCAAAATGGCTCTAAAATAAAGCGTCAGAGAATAAATAGTCATGATAGCAACAAGGGTAAGACCATTATGGATTTGGAGTAATTGTATAAATAAAAGCCCCCAAAATCTGCCATTGGTATATTTATCAAATATTGGATCAATAAAACCAAAAATGTTAGCTGTAGAACTAGTAAGCCCTACTACATTGGTCATTAGATAGTCAGTACCCTTAATAAAGGCATTAAATAAGTAATTATTGAAAAAGTTCCAACTATCATCTCCTATTAGGATAACTATCAAAGTTATTTTTATAATCCTCGTTAATAAGTCTTTGGCAGTTATTTGAATAGCACCCGCTAAAAAGGTTAAAGCATATATCATTACATAAAGAATCAATGCAGCTTTTATGATTCGGTGTAATGTTACATTTTTAGTTAGTTTAGTATAAAAATTCATAGTAAATTTATGAAACTCCTTGGTAATAGGTTTAACTGCTCCGTTATATACAATATCTGAGAACCAAGTACTCCCCGTATAATTAGCATAATTTACTTTAATTAACCCCATTACCTCTTTATTAGGATTCTTTACTCTAACCCATAAATAGCCATCTTTGTCAGCATCAGTTGCAAAATCTTGGTTGATTTGTGTACCCACTAGCGATGCAAGTGGTGTACCGCCATCTTTCATTATAATATATTCAACTTCTATGTCTTTTTGTTGTGCATCACTAATACTCTTATCACCATTACCTACTTCTACCATCATAATGTAGCGTCCAAAATGTAAAAAACTACTACTTAAGTCTACAACAGTAGAGTCATTAATATAAGAATTAAGTTTGTCAAGATCAGAAAATGTAGTCCAATCACTCATTAAAGGTTTGTCTAGGGAGGTAAACATGCCTTGGATTGACCAATCAGTTAAAAAATCTAAATCTCCAGCAATATCAGATTTATAATATAAGAAACTCTTTTTTAGAAATTTAGAATATACAAAACTTTCCGCTTCTCTCTTTATAATTTGGTTATTTACTAGTATCCTCATCCCTCTCCCTTGATCATAGAAGCACACTGGAGAGTTATCTTTATCATTAGCAAAATCAGGACAAGTTATAATAATCTGTTGTATAGAGCCTTGGGTTAACGGTTTACCAACTAATGCTAACTTATCTAACACCTTGTATTTCGTATTTGCTCCAGTATCCTGACACACTTTATCCCTTGATGAGGGGTCAATAGAATCACACAATTTTTCTGCAGTTGAATATAGTATTTTATTATCAAGGTTGCTATTTGTATAAAGTGACGGGACTCCTAATATATTATTGTCAAGCTCTGACTTTAAAAAATCTTCGTCAGTAGCTACACTAAAAAAATCTCCTGCTCCTGTGAGAGTTATATTTATTACATCACCTTTTTCTATCCGAATTTTCTGACGATTTTCAGCAAAATTAAAATAGTCTACATAATTCTGCATTTTGCTAAATGCCAAACTTATATAATCTTTAGTTGGATCAGTTGCCTTAAATTTAGGAAAATTAGTAGCTTCATATTTTTTAGTTAAATAATTAAAAGTTTTAATAAATATTTGTGGTCTATTGAACCTTGGATCTATACGGTACATCACTCGGTATATTCTTGGATTACCTACAGCTCCACTAGTACTCCAGTCAAACTTAATGGCTTTATCTTTTTTGACATAGTTACCAGTAGAATTCCATTCATTTGGTTTTGTAAGGTCTAAAGAAATGCTACCTTCTTGAAAACTATTGAATTTTGGTACTTCTAGACATGCTGAAAATAGAGCTGCAAGTCCACTTAAACTCGAACTCATCCAATCAAATTTAGCATCTTTCTCATTATCATCAGCTTTGACAGGATTACAGGCTAATAGGACTACTAAGGCAATAAACAGTTGCCCTTTAAGTAGAAAATCTACCAACAAAATTAGATACCTGAAATTTCTCATCCTATTCACTTCATTTTCAGTTATTACTTTGGATTCGCATTAGAAACACTTTCATTACCACTATCACTCTCAACACCACTTCTTGGATTCTGAACCTTATTATTACCATCACTATCCTTATCACTTTTTGACCTAGCTTTATTCCCTTTATCGATTGCTTTATTCCTATCTTTTAATCTACTGGCAGCTTCTTTCTTAATTGTATCTCTAGATGCCTGATCTAAACCAACCTTTTTTAAAGCTCCTTGTTCCATTGCCGATGACATTGCATGCCCCATAGATGTAGCAGAAGGTCCAGCGGTACTAGTCAACTTTGCCACCATTTTTCCAGAAAATTCAACATAACCATACATTCCATAAGCAATCATAATTAATGCAATATAATGTTGCATATTCAAACCCATCATGCCAGAACGATGATCCATTCCCCAAGGTACAAACCAATTGATACAAAAAATCTCTAAATTAGAGAAAATTGCAGGAAGATTTGGGATAGCAGGGAATGGAACTTTTATAGGTAAAGCACATTTCCAACACACACTATAACCAGTTGCAAAATCCAAGTAAATTGTAAATAGCTGAGTAAGTATAATAATTCCTGCCATTAAAATTACTGGTTCTATCATATATTTAAAAGTAAACCTCACCCAATTATCAAATAAATATCTAGTGAAATCAAATAGCATAAACGTAAGAAACAATGGAGCTACACCAATTAATATAGCGATTGCCATAAATGCCATAATATAAACTGCCACGGCTCGAAGAGCGGTGATGATTACTATCATTGTAGCAATAAATACTATAACAAAATAAATCAATCCACTAAGACCCATAGAGATTAAAGAAAGCACTTGACCAGCAAAAGTTTTACTGAACAATATTTTACTCATTAATGCATCTAGGAACATGAAAGGATTTGTTATCTTCTTCGTCGATGAAAACATGCTATAGCCACTCATATTGGAGATGATTCCATCTGAAAAATTAGTTACAAAATCAAATATATAATTATTGAAAAATTCAAAAGTACTTTCATTCATTAACCCACTAACTATAGCGATTTTTGCTATCCTAATTACCAAATCTTGTTGGTTGATTTTGACCATACCTAATAAAAACATTGCTCCGTATGACATAACGTAAAGAATTAGTACGGCTTTTATATAGTTAAAAAAGTTAGTACAAGTAGTAACTCCTCCACCATAGCAAGTCATATTCTTAAAAATCATCACAGCTGCATTCTTGATTTTGCCTTTTAATAACTCAAATAAAGGGGTTAAAATATTTAAAGTAAAACTACCAACTTTTTCTGAGGTAAAGAATTGTACTTGGTATCTACCATAACTTTCTTTATAATCCTCTTTTTTATTTAGAATTCTCATCCATAGATATCCATTGCCACTTGTAGTAATCTTCGCATTACCTTCTGCATCATCCATACTAATATTATTAGTGGTATAAGATTTACTAGATGTGTTAGGATTTTCATCATATGGTACTACTAAATATTGTACTTTACCACGATGATCCACAACATCATCAAAACTCTCCCCATTAGTTCTTCGACATTTGGTCTGCTTAATGTTTAACACATAACCACCAGTATTATTGGTATATTTGTCATCTTTTGACCATAAACGATATTGTAAATAGCTCTTTGTCTTACCAGCTAGAGTCTTGTTATAAATGATTTGATATTTAATATTAGCATCTTGACTACTATTTATTGGATCATAATCTTTGTTTCCAGCAATTATTTTAGCAAATTCATAGCCTGTCCCTAAAGATTTAGCATTAGTTGGGGTCTCACTATTATCCATTCTATATAGCAGACCTGTTGGACCATCGGCAGAGTACCAAAAATATCTTTTATTTTGGTATTCTCCTTCTATGTAAGCTTTATCTTTAATGCTATGATCAACGTCAGGACATCTACGAGATAAGCTACTAGAATTGTAAGAACATTCAGGATGAAAATTAGTAAATAACTTATTAGTATCGTCACTCCAAGGAGATGTAAAAAAACCATCCTCCTTATAAGGTTCTGGTGCCACCCCCATCACATTAGCCCAAAAAGGACCCTGATCACATATTGTTTTCCAGTAACTTCCTACATGCAATGGATCTATGTTACAAACAGTCGAGGGCAATTCCCAGTCAAATGGCTTACTCCAACACACCTCATGTGGATTAATATTAACACAATCATTCGGATTATTACAATTTGCCGGCCATTTGCAACCACTAACATACTGCCCAGAATATATCGAGTATCTACCACATAATGGACTATATGTTTTTTGTCCTTCTGAACAATCTGCTGTCTCTATAAAATTTTTAAATTCACCATCTTGCTTAACAAGCTTAAAGACATTTTTTACACTAGCTATATTATTTGGCAAATTCGGCAATTTTTTGTGATCCGGTAAAATTGATACTATAACCTGATCATTAATAAACAATTCAGCTATATTTCGCCATTCATCAGTTTTAGCATCAAAAATTAAAGATAGTGGTTCTGCATTAGTTTCTTCAATCCTAGGGATGGCAACCATGTTATTATTGGTATCTAGATCTGAAGATTGTTGAATATTATTTTTTGGAATATAAGCTCTACAAAGACTTATGTTGCCCTCTATTTTAAACTTAACATCCTGCTTATCTGTAACAGCTAGATTAGTATTTAACCATTCTCCATAATGTTTAGGATCATACTTAGTTTCAATTGAACCATCTGGTTTTGTTGTGGTAATAACAGTATAGTTTGCTGTTGCGTTAAGCATGATTGTATTAGTAATACGATCAGTACTACCTCCCTCTGCATCTTGATCATATCTAAGGAGGCAACCATTGGTAATTTTTACTGACCCTATCATCGCAAGTAATACCATAACAATGCTAACCACTAGAGCCGCTATGCCTAATACCATTATGAGTTTTGATAAATTTCCTTTCATACAATAATATCCAAGTTAACCACCGCCACCACCTCCAGAACCCATACCACCTTCACTACCGCTACCACTAGAACCTGCCATACCTTCAGCTTTGCCACCACTATCACCCCCACCTGAATCTTTTGCTTCTTCTCCTCCTTTCCTTGGTTTTTCTAAAGGATTTTTCTGCGGTGGTTTTCCACCGGAGCTTTTTGCAGCATCGGCAATAAATTCTGCCCCTTTCTTAACCATATCAACTATCTTAGTAGGACTAGCTGTTACAGAATCCATGATAGGACCACCAGTAAGCTCGGCAGCAAACTGACTAATTGATTTTGAAAAATAATAAAAAATAATTGAGAAGACTAATACATAAAGTAACTCTACCATGAGTGATACGACATCTATAACAATTGATTTAATTGGAAAAAGAATTAAAAGATGCTTCTCCCAACCTTCCCCTGAATAATATCGTAATAATTTATATCCAGCACTATTTTTACAATCCTCAGTATTAGTATTTGGTAATCTAAGCTCAAAAGTACTAAACTGAGCATCACTGCTATACGTATAGTCATGCCTCATAAACTCACAATTCTTGTATATTGCCGAATCATACATAGTAAGTAATAAGGCAATAAAACCAGCTACCACTGCAGGCTGCACTGCACAAGATATACAAATTTTTAGCCATGCATCAAAATATGCTTTGGTTCTAGTAAATAAAGCCATAGGAATAAATATAGGAGAAATATAGGTCATGACATATATGGTAACTAGACATACTAAATAGTGTGTTATAAAATATAAAATTATTGAAACAAATATTACGGAAAATATTATTCCAGATGCTACTATTATTATTTGTCCAGATAAGAATAAACCAAACATTACAGTAAAAAATCTGAATCCTCCCACTTTTCTCAATGCATCCGGAGCTTCATTTCCAGGTTTTTTAAAGTTCGCAGCAGTACCTTTAGTTCCACCCGGTACATTATTAGGAATGCCGTTTAAAACGGATTCTGTGTTATAATATAGTCCCATACCCAAATAATAACCTATCCTACAATCAACAGCATCCCAAAGTGCATAAAACTTATAACCATCTTTATATTTACTAGTATCGTATTCACATAATCCTCGAGAGCCACCAGCATTAAAAACTATTTGGGCAAATTGTGGAGTAAGCTCCGTGAGTAATGGTAAACCATACTGCAGCATACCATTTTCGGTAGTTTCCTTTCCACCCTTAAAATACGCTGGTCCAAGACCTGTAGCAAAATAAGTGACAACTATTAGCTTCATAACAAAAGATGCTATTTTATCTAAATTACCATATTCTTTGTTTAAAATCATATTAACAGCAAAAAACATAACATATAATATTAACGCCGCCCTAATAGATATTTTCAAAGATTCTTGGAAGGTTGAGAAAGGATTAAGGGCAGTCAAACTAATCTGATCATTTTTTGGATCACAGCTACTATAACGAAAAAAAACTTTATCAAGAGTTTCCTTTACACAATCTACAGCTAAGCCAGAAAAATTAAGTAATGACTGACTCCTTGTAGTACCCATATAACAAGTTTTACCTATATTCCGGCATTGTTCGTCTGGTGGTGCTACCGGAGCTGGTGTGGTAGTATTTTTACAAGCTAGTGGAAGTTGTCCTTTTGAGGTAGACATGACTAGGCACAATCTTTTATCGACAATTTTTACTGTTAAAATAATATCTTTTAATAAAGTATTTCCACCTAAATCAGGATTATTATCAGTGCTTAACTCACTAAGACGCTTAGAATCATTTAAATTAAGAGTAATAACTTTACATTCTAGAGGACTACCATCTTTATTTTTGAGACAGAATTTAAATTGTGGGTCAGTTGCATCACACCCATTAGGAGTACCGGTTATATCAATACTATATAGAAGATGCCCGTAAGCTGTGTTTTGTCTTAAATAATCATCTACTGCAAATGAAACTGATGGACACGGATCTCCAAAACCAGCAAAAACTTTGCTTGAAAAAAGTATCAAACAACATTGTATAAAAATTTTTATGACTTTACCAAGTGGGCAAGTTTTAAGTAGGTATAACAGCCCTAATGTGTTATTCCTGCTTCCTTTTATATCATTAGACCTCTTTCGAAACTCTACTTCTGCTGGCGATTTGTACGCGACGTCTGTACTCGAATCCTCACGTACATTAGAGTACGCTGGGGTTCGAGGTGAAGCGTCTCCTTCACACCCTTGCGCATAAGCGAGTTTCGAAAGAGGTCTATTCCTGTTTCTCTTAATGTCATTCCCGCCTACGCTGGAATGACATCGAGGACTATTATACTTACTTAAACTTGTACAGTTGGTGACTTTATGAATTTTCATTAGAGCCATCTTTTTTTACATTAGTTCTAGCAGTTGTAGTTTTCTTAGCTGGTCTAGTTTTAAGATAGCTCTCCTTCCTAGCTTTTTCCTCACGATTTTTTATTTCTTGTTGAATGTCACCAGCCTTTCCAGCTTGCACCGTAGAATCTTCAAGTCCTCCCAAAGTTTTAGAAAGTAACTCATGGGTCTTTTGCTCTTTTGGTAATTCCTTAGCAGGACTTGCTTTCTCTACTGTCCTTCCTAATTCTTGTGTATTTGTTGTAGCTATCTGTGGTGATCTATTAACAAAATCCTCTGTTTCTACTATTTTATTAGTTTGAGGTAGAATAGGTTCGTCAATAGTCTGCAAATTAACCCTTGATTCCTTTGAAGAACCTCCTGCATCTGAAGAACTCGATTCAGATACACCAGCTGCAGTAGATTCTGCTATATGACGGGCTGGAGAGAGAGGAAGTCCACCACCACCTAGAGACTTACCACCACCTCCTCCTGCTGTTGATACAGTATCTCCAGATGAACCGCTGGTGTCTAAACTATCTCCTGCTGATTCACCACCAGTAGCTTCAGTATCTCCGGCTGATCCACCTCCACCACCCATATCCTTAGTAGCGCCTCCAGCACCTCTAGCTACTTTATCAGCCGCCTGCATTTTACCAGCAGCTCCAAGAGCAGCCATACCAGCTTTGTATATTGCCTGTGGATGTATGGCAACACCACTAAGAGGTACACCTTCAGTCATATCAGCTGCAAACTCTGCTAATTGGCTACTAAAGTGATACATTAAATACAAAGTAAAGCAGGCAGTAATTAAAGCTAGAGCAATATCCTTAATTTTCTCAAAAACTAATTTGGGTGATACAAAGAACATACCAGGTCCCATAATAATACCCTGCAAAAACGGGTATTCAGATAAATGATCGCTTGTACTGCCACTACCTGGTTTTTTTTTGACCATCTCGTTGAGGTTATCTTTAGCAAAATTAAAAACTGTTGACAGTGGATTATTAAGCATATAACCTAGGCTATTTTGACAGCTTTTAGCATCATCTATACCTTTACTTTCATCTTTCTCATATTTATCCCAATTAGTATTAACATAAAATATTTTTACCTTTCTTTTTCCATCTCCCCCACTTTCTATACTATTTTGTATAGGTTTACTTTCATATTTACAGTGACCATAAAAACCGAAATCATAAACTGAAAACATCATAATCAGAAAGGTTACCACTACCATAGGTTGTAGCAAAAATGATATTAATAACTTTACCCATGACTCAAAGTAACCACGAGTATATTCAAATAAAAACATTGGCACAAAAAGAGGAGCTAAAACACCTAATATTACTATAGATATCATGCACATCACTGTAGCATTCACCATAAACGCTCCAACAGAAATCACTAATAAAGGATAGGACAGTGCCAAGGATACTAGAGTCATGTTACCTGAAATAATAGCAGGAATCAGTAAATATACATAAGGTGGGGCTGAGAAACTAAAAAAGTCAAAACTCTTGAAATCATGATTTTTATATTGATTTTCTACCAGTAAGGTTGATAGGATATCTAATCCTAAATAATGGCTTACATGACAGTCTAATGAATCCCATAATGCCATATAAGAAAGATTTTTATCGTAATCTTTAGCATCAAATTTACACAACTCTGATGGAGAAGCATTCATAACCCAACCAGCAAGTGTATCTATTCCTCCTAATAATAAAGGAAAAGCCCATTGCACCATACCATCTAGTCGATTATAGTCAGAATTACTACTAGGAGTAATGTTTATACCTACAGAAAAATAGGTTACAAACAACATCTTTAATACAAAATTAATTATTTCATTTTTAGGAGGAACATCACTAGAAAGTATAATTTTAAAACCAAAGAAAATTACATATATAGTCAATAAAGCGGTAACAGTTCGGTGCATATTACGTTGAAATTGAAATAATATGCTACTTTCTCTTTTGCTTGAATTAATTACTTTATTAATATCATCAAATGTACAAACATCTTTACTAACCAGTAATCTTGCTGTCATTTCTTTAATACATTCTATTAATGGTGAAGAGATAACAATGGCTGTTTTAGAATTATTATAAGCTCTTTGGTAACAACTAGAAGATGATAAACCACAATCAACTATTGCCATTGGGTCAGTAGCGGTATTAGTATCTTTCTGAGTTCCACCATCAAGACTCATAAAAGCCGCATAAATCGATTCAGGGTAAGGTTCTCTAATATACTTACAGCCAACTGGTACCCAATCTGCTAATATACTAGGAGCAGCCACACACATGGTATCTTTTATTTTTACTACTTTAAATATAATAGCTGGTATAGGTACAGGTGATATGACCAAGTCTATCATTGCATCTTTGTAACCATCTTCTTTGTCCTTATAAATAGTATGAAATGATGCTTTATTGCTCTTCCATGCATCCATAATATCTTCCCACGGATCAGAACCGGTTAATACGGCTTTGGCAATAGCAAGAGCAGAAAGGGCTATCGCCTTCACTCTAACAGCTGCTAGCTTAACATTATTACAAAGTGCAAAGGTTAATTTAGGGGTCTTTGGATCAATTTTATTATTTCTTGCACATTGTCCTCCAGGGTAATCTCCATCAAATAATTCATGGTCATTTATTTTAAGACGTAGCATGGTATTTGCATATAATCCTGGCGAGATTATATTAGAAACAGCAAAGGTAAAAAATGATGCCGGTATACAAGTGTGAGAAAATTCCGTACGTAATAAATCACCGATACCTTGAGTTTCACAGGTCAAATTTGAGAGAATATCAATTATAGTATCTAAAGTATCTTTTTGTTTTGGTTCTTCTGCATAACTATTATGGATAATAGTAAAATTTAGTAGACTGCATAGCACTACTATTCTAGCAAATATTTTTGCTCCACTAAGTAAATTTTTTATAAAATTATAATGCATAAATTAACTAAAGTGATTTTACTTCCTCATAAAATATCGGTAACCATTTTTCAGGATCATTACCATATTTCTCTCTAATCCGATCTAACAATAACACTGTTTCAACCCGACCAGAAAGAACATTGATAATATCAGTCATACCATCTAAACTTATTTTTGCAACAACTGCATCTACCCCCTGTTTTATTAAGAAATAACGCGATGTTGGATCTGTAGTTTTTATCAAAATATATTCACGTTGACTAAGCATAAAAGCACTACGGTAAATATCAGTTGCCTTAAGGTTTGGTAAGAATATTTGTGTTGCAGTTTGTTGGATCAAGGTATCACTAATCCTGCTTTTAGCTGCATCTTCAACACTTTGGGTAGCGAAAATTACAAAAGTATTTAACTTACGCAAAACCTTTAGCCAGTCTTTAATTTTGGGAGCAAATACTGGATTATCAATCAAAGCCCACGCTTCATCAAGAACTATCATAGTTCTTTGACCATCTAAAGAAATACTAATTCTATGGAAAATATATAGTAGCACAGGAGCAAGACTAACTGGATCTTTTAACAGTTCAGTCATATCAAAGCCAAATACTCGAGCTTGCTGCAAATCAATATTATCTGCCTCATTATCAAATATTCTAGCATGAGAGCCTTTACCAACCCACATAGCAATCCTGCCTGCTAAGCTATTAGGACCATCTATGCCCAAAAATGCTACAACATTTTTTAATCTTCTATCTTTTTTCTCTAGCTTAAAATTACCACTTACTGCTTGTGATAAAATCTTATTATCTTCTGATGATAACTGCTCTCCATTAGAAGTAACTAATACTTTAAGCCATTCTAATATAAATGTTCTATTCTCCCCAGTATCATCAAGCTGTAAAGGATTAAAGTTACATTCTCCTCCTGGATCAATTGTAGTATAAATCCCATTAAGTGATCTAATAAATATTTCAGCACCGTGGTCTTTATCAAAGAAAAACATTCTAGGTTTAAATTTTTGTGCTTGTGCACATAAAAAATTCATTAATACTGTTTTACCAGCACCAGTTGGGCCAATGATCAGAGTATGCCCAACATCTCTAACATGAAAACTGAAATAAAAAGGTGTTCCCGAGGTAGTATCGAGTACAGTTACATATTCTCCCCAGTGATTATTAAAAACCTTACCTAATGGATAATTGTGCATAGATGCAAAACTAGCCATGTTTAAAGTATTTATAGTCGAACCCCTTACTATATAATCCATATTTCCAGGAAGCTGCCCCCAATAACTTGGTTCCATATTAATTCTTTCTCTAACAGGTTGAATTCCAGAATTGGAGAGTTCAACAGAAGCCATAGATAGGGTATCCTCAAGGGATTTTAAATTACTATCAGAGCATAGAAGCGAAAAATGATGCTCTCCAAAACCAATATCACCACTGGTAGCCATATCAAGTGCTCGAGAGATTTCAGCAATTTGTGATACAGCTTTATCCCCTGCTTGAATCATTCTATTTTGTTGTAGTTGCATTTTGCCAATCGCCACTGTCCTATTAGCAAAAACAAAACTTTGGGTCATTACAAACTCAAAAGGCATTTGTAAAAATCCGTCAAAAATTCCAGCTGATGTAGATGGTCCATACTCTAGAATACTTAATATACCGGCGTATCTTCTACCCTTTGGACCACGTGCTTCTATAGATCTAGAACCAAAAAACAATCTATGGGTTGGAAGATATTGGTCTATTGAATTTCTTGGAACGGCCATTTGCATTGAAGATCCACAATTTACCAAAGTACCCAAGAATTCCATAATATCACAACAATAGCCACTATTTGACTTGCGTACGCCAAGTAACCTCGCCGAATAACTATGGAATGTATTAACTACCCTTGAGGACATTTCTCGCAAACTATCCTGCATATCTCGCATGTCATTTTCCCAAGCTGATTTATCAGATTTTTGCATCAGCTTTTTAATGAAATATTCGATTATAGCAACCCCAGCTTTATCTGGTCTATAAAGAATACTAACATATAATTCATTAAAAAACGACCTAGAACCTGCATGTTTCTTACGCCATTCATTTGATAAATAAGTTGTGAAATCATTAGGTACTCTTATGGTAGGGTCAGAGGTATATTCAAACCCATCAAAAACCACTGGTTTACGTCTCCTGATCGTGTGGAAATACATCACAATATTGCCTGATGACATATTTTTAAGTAACGAATTCCTGATATTTTTTTTAATATCTAAATCTTCATCATCGGCTGTTTCAAAGGAAAAACCACCTATTTTTACTACTTGTAATAATTCATTATTTTTAGTTAAAATAGTATTACTATCCCAATGGCATTTATAAGGAATAAAATGAGAAGTAGGTTTTTCTTTCCTAGATCTCGACTCTTTGGCTGTTTTTGTTACAGATAGTTTTATCATTTTGTCATTTTATACTTTGCTCATAAAACCTAGATACCATATGAATTCGCTCCATAGAATGATTTATTAGGACACTGACTACATCTAGAAGATTTATTTAAAAGCAATTCTATAAATCTTGGTTCTTTAAAACATATTACATACCCTATCATATGAATCACAAAAGCAACAAGCAAATTCATGATACTATTACTTTGAATAAATAATGACATAGATATAATCATATTAAGTGCTGCAAATTTTATACTCACACCAAATATCATTGCGGGTCTTGTTAAACCAACAAATAAAGGGTCTGATACTAAACTGCCTGACATAAATTACCTCTCTTTTGCTTTTTTACCAAAAATTAAATCTATAACTCACTACACGAATTCGGGATAAGAATTAACTAATTCTTATCCCAAATTGGGGTTCACTCATATTCTTTACTTATAAACATACTTAATAATATCGAATCAGGGAAAGCCGAATTGAGAAAATGTACATAATTGTTACTGTTTTGAATAGCACTTAAAGCTGCTTCAAGCAAGCTAACTTTCTCAGGATCAACAGTATTATTCAACATCTCTTTCAATACATTAACATCTCGTATTCGTATATACTTCTCTCCGGCAAATTCTACCCCATCACATAATAATACTAAATGATCTGCATCTAATGAGGAAGCAATTATCGAGGTCGTCAGATTTACATCCAGCAGATGAGTATTGCCTTTTTCATCACTAGCTACTGGTGTTATAACAGGAATAATATTGCTATCTTCAAAATTTATTAAAATCTCAGGGTTTATTATAACTGGTTCACTGACAAATCCAATATCTATTACAGCTTGATTACTGTCTCTCCTATATGATAATTTTGATTTCTTAGCTTGAATAAGATTAGCATCTTTGCAGGAAATACCAATAGCATAACAACCTAAACTACAGAGCTTTGAAACTATACGCTTATTAATATAGCCAGACAGAACCATTTCCATAATCTGCGAGCTTTTATAATCGGCTACCTTAATATTATTGATAAATTTTTCATCACAGCCAAACAATTTTAGCGTATCATTTACCAAATTAGTATGATCATGAACTATAAAGATTTTAATGCCACAACTGTCAAGTAACTGTATTACCTCTGCAAAATTCGTTAACAATTTGTCATCATCAATAATTAATGACGGTAGCTTAAATACCATGACTTGATCTCTAACTTCACTACTACGTCTTATTATGTCTTTAATTAGGCTAGTATCTTTGACACGGGCAAAACCTTTACCTTCCTTTTCTTTATAATTTAATGCATTTTGCCAAATTAAACTGCAATTCTTTTGCACCTTCTTTACTCCTGCTACTTGTATAAATTACATTACAGGAGTAGCCTAAAGTTGCAAGAAAATTCTGTGTTATCGTCGTTAGGTTTTCTCTATGTGTTATCTTATCTGACTTTGTGAAAACAATTTGAAAATCTTTATTGCAAGAAAGTAACAATTTAGCAATTTCCATATCATTTTGCTTCACTCCTCTTCTAGCATCAATCAATAAATTTACTAATTTGAGGTTTAAACTCGTTCTGAGATAATATGCTATTAAGGTTTCCCACTGCTGCCTGATGTATATTGGCACTTCTGCAAAGCCATATCCAGGAAGATCAACTAACATAAGTTTATCGGCAAGGGAGAAAAAATTTATTTGCCTAGTACGACCAGGAGTATTAGACACCCTAGCAAGACTTGAATTATTGCATATACTATTAATCAAACTTGACTTGCCAACATTTGATTTGCCAACAAATGCAATTTCTGGCAAAAACATGCTAGGAAACTGACTTATTTTTGCCACACCAGCTATGAATTTTACTTCTTGACGGAAAAGTTTTGTAACCTTATCAACCGACATTATTGTCTAACTTATTGATGTAATATTGCTGAATTATTGATAAAATATTACTCCAGGACCAATAAATCACTACTCCAGCTGGAAAACTACTACACATTACTAAAAAAACCAGTGGCATAAATTTCATTACTTGAGCTTGAACTGGATCAGCTGGCTCTGGGTTCATCCTTTGCTGTAAGAACGCAGTCAGAGCCATGAGAATAGGCCATACACCAATCATCAGGAAGCTTGGACAAGTAAATGGCAGTAATCCAAACAAGTTGAAAATTGTTGTTGGATCCGGAGCAGATAAATCTTTTATCCAACCAAAAAATGGTGCTTGACGCATCTCGATAGTTACATTTAACACTTTATAAATCGAGAAAAATACTGGGATTTGTACAATAAGGGGGAGACAACCAGCTATGGGGTTAACCTTTTCCCTTTTATACAATGCCATAACTTCTTGGTTAAGCCTCATTTTATCATCAGCATATAAAGCCCTAATTCTCTCGACTTCAGGCTGAAGATTTTTGGTCTTTTTCATCGAACGATATGATTTATTAGCTAGAGTAAACATTAGCAGTTTTATGATAACAGTTACGATCAAGATACTAATACCGAAGTTACCAACATAGTGATAAAAAAAGTTCATAACGTTAAAGAGTGGTTTAGTGATTATATAAAACCAACCAAAGTCAATTGCACGGTCAAATAGCGTAATATTATATTGCTTTTCGTATTTATCTAATAAATCAACTTTCTTTGCTCCGGCAAATAATTTTTGTGATATAATAAATTTGTTTCCTACTTCTATAGTTTGAGTTGGTGAGATGAAGTCAACCTGATATTTTTCAATACTGTTTTTTATTACACAATTGAAATTAGAACTATACTTACTAATTTTATCCGGAATTAAGGAAGCTAGCCAATATTTATCTGTTATGCCAATCCAATCAACAACACCTTGTGGAAATTTTTCAGTCTTTTTATCTTTTAAGTCATCAAAGGAATGTTCTTTAAGCCTACCATCAATAGCACCAATTGGTCCTTGATGCAGGATATTAGCTACTTTCTCTTTGCCAGTATATTTACGGTTAATTAGTCCATAATACTGCACTGATATTGGCTGCTTACTATCATTCACCGTAGTCTGATCTATGGTGAACAAGTAATTACTATCCATGCTAATAGTAACCAAGAATTTAACCCCATCTTTGTTGATCCATGATAAATTCACAGGTTTTGTAGGAGTAAGCTCATCACTATCAGCTTGCCAAAGAGTTTCACTGTTAGGAAGAATAGCACTACCAGTTTTATCAAACCAACCTATTTCTGCAAAATAGGCTTCTTCTGACTGAGAATGAGCAAATAATACAACAGGCTTACTGTCTTTTGATAGATCTTGCTTATACTTCAATAAAACCAAATCATCAAACCTTAACCCTTTTAAAGCAATCGATCCGGAAAGTAATTCTGAGTTTATCTGAATTCTCTTGGTAGCAACAAAGGATTCAGCTTCTTTAGATGCTTCTACTTGAACATTCTTTTTCTTTAACTCTTGAACTTGCTTATTATATATTTTATTTTGCTGTTCTAATTTTTGTAATCTTGGTTTATCGTAAAAATATTGCCATCCAAAAATAATACCAAGGGACAAGACAATGGCAGCTGCCAAGTTAACTATGTTATGATTCATCACGGTCTAAAAATAATTTAAGTTTACTAGAATATATACTACTCGTAAATGAAGAGTTGATAGACGATAGAATCAAAATCATGATAGTAGCAGGAGTCGAAGGGTCGATGGTCGGAGCGTACATTTAGTACTGGCTACCTACGAACCCTGAAGACGACAACGCAATTCTTGATTTTCTATTCTAGAGTATATCAGAATATTTGATTCCACTAAGTATTTTATATATAATTAATTTAGGTACATACAATAGAAATAGCTCCCTCATCTTAGAACCTTCATTAGACTTCCCTATGAGTTCTATAAGATTTAAGCAAAATAATCAAGAAATTTGATGTATACTCAAATCAGGATGAGTATACGTCTTGATTTGCAATCAAACTCTGATATTATGCGAAGTAAAATTTTAATCGTAACACGCGATAATCAAGTTTTTTAGAATTATTAAAAAATACGTCATTGCGAGAAGCCGCTGAAGGCGGCGACGCGGCAATCTAGGATACGCGAAGCGTTACTCTAAAAAAACAGCTTCGCTGTTTACCTGGATCGCCACGGCATCTAAAGAGCCTTGCTATGACGGTTAAGGAAAAACTTGATTATCAAGTAACACACGAATTCGGGATAAGAATTAGCTAATTCTTATCCTGAATTGGGGTATAACATATATTTACAGCCAATTGCTAATTGTCTAGCAATTGGTAATTGGGATAATTGTAAACTGATGAACGAAATCTTCTCTAGTACATTACCTGTTTTGTTGATTCCCTTGTTTGGTAGTATTATCAAAAGGAAATGGTTGACTTCTGAAGAATTTTGGCGAGGATTAGAGAAATTATCATATTTTTTTCTTTTCCCTATTATGCTTTTTAATAATATATCTGCAGCCGATTTAAATGCATCGTCTATAATAAAACTGGTATTTGCATTAATCATCTCCACCTCTATTATTTCTTTGGCTTTAATTATTTATCAGAAGAAAACCAATTTTGACAAGGTTCAGTTTACTTCAACTTTTCAAGGTGCAATACGTTTTAATAGTTATATCTTTTTTGGTGTTAGTAGTCCTCTTTTGGGTCAGGAGGGACTTGCTATAGTATCTGTGATTTCATCCTATATGATCATTTTTACTAATATCATATCAGTAATGATTTTTGCACGTTATATCCCTGATAGTTCAGTAGCTAAGTCGCCTAAAGCTAGCTTTATATTGATACTTAAATTGATAGTACAAAATCCCTTGATTATAGCTAGTATAATTGGATTTCTTTTTAATTATTCTGGTTTAGAATTACATCTTGGTATAAAAAAAACCTTATCTAGCCTGTCCAACTCTGCTTTAGCTATAGGTATGCTAAATGTTGGGGCAAGTCTCAAATTTTTTATGCGTGGTGCTATTTTACAAAATGTATTGCTTACTAGTTTTGTTAAGTTAGTGGCTTTTCCTGTTGTCACAATAATTGTGTTGTCACTAATGTCAATTACTGGTACTGCTAAATCAGTTGGTGTTCTGTATAGCTGCCTGCCGTGTGCTAGCACGGCTTATGTCTTATCACGTCAGCTTGGTGGTGATCCGGAATCTATGGCATCAATTATTACGTTCACAACACTTTTTTCAATAGTATCATTGTCAGTTCTTATGTGGATGATATAACTAATAAACTCAATTTCGGATTAATTTCATTAATCCGAAATTGGAATGAGAATGTAAACAATCAGGCTTAAAGCGGCTATCACGCCTGATTGTTAAATATTTCATTTGCTAATCATCTTATTTTTATTGGTATAAAAATAAGATGATTAGCGATAATAGATTAAAATGCATTCGTACCAGCCGCTTCAAGAATGCATTTTTCTGATATTCTAGCCATTTTTGGATTAAAATTTTTAATTTTAATCCAAAAATGAGGTTAATAAACACTTGAAGTAATTAAGAAGGAATAACATCATGGGTGAAATGAATAAAATAAATTATCTCAAAGCCTTAGAATATCATCAAAAAAGTAAGCCAGGCAAAATTGCTATTGTGGCAACTAAGCCTTTGGATACTGCACATGACTTGGCTTTGGCTTATTCGCCAGGGGTAGCAGCTCCGTGTCTCGAAATTGCGAAAAATATAGATGATATTTATAAATATACTGCTAGAGGTAACTTAGTTGCTGTAATAACTAACGGTACGGCAGTTCTTGGCCTTGGTAGTATAGGTGCAGCTGCGTCAAAACCCGTAATGGAAGGAAAAGCCGTTTTATTCAAGAACTTTGCTGATATTGATTCTATTGATCTTGAAATAGATACGACTGACCCTGATGAGTTTGTTAATGCAGTAAAATATCTTAATTACAGTTTTGGAGGTATTAATTTAGAAGATATTAAATCTCCTGAATGTTTTATAATTGAAGAAAAATTAAAAAGCTGTATGCAGATACCGGTTTTTCATGATGATCAGCATGGCACGGCTATTATTGCTGCTGCAGGTTTAATTAATGCAGCTTATCTTACCAATCGTTCATTTGATAGTCTAAAAATTGTCGTAAGTGGTGCAGGGGCAGCGGCAATTGCTTGCATAGAATTACTAATTGCTCTTAGTGTAGACAAAAAAAATGTTATACTATGTGATAAAATGGGAGTAGTTTACCAAGGTCGGCAAGAAGGCATGAACAAATGGAAAGAATTATATGCAGTCGAAACCGATCTCAGGACTCTGAGTGATGCTATGAAGTCAGCCGATGTATTCCTTGGTTTATCTGTTAAAGGAACAGTATCGAAAGAAATGGTAGCTAGCATGGCTGCAAATCCTATCATTTTTGCCATGGCTAATCCAGACCCAGAGATTACACCGGAGGATATACAGCTAGTCAGAAGCGATGCGATTATTGCTACCGGACGCTCTGATTATAATAATCAGATTAATAATGTTATGGGATTTCCGTATATTTTTCGTGGAGCTTTAGATGTTAGGGCTACTACCATTAATCAGCAAATGAAAATAGCTGCAGCAACTTCTTTGGCTGAATTAGCAAGACAAGCTGTTCCGAATGAAGTTTATAAAGCATATCCTGGTAAAAAAATGGTTTTTGGTTCAGATTACATAATTCCTGTACCATTTGATCCAAGATTAATTACCACTGTTCCGATAGCGGTAGCTAAAGCTGCTATAGATAGCGGGGTTGCTAAAATTACCGAATTTGATGTTAAGAATTATGCAAAGGAGCTGGAAAGTAGGTTAAATCCTACCTCTCATTACATGAATCTATTATTTGAGAGGATTCAACAATCAACACCTCAAAGAATAGTTTTTGCTGAAGGTGAGGAGGAAGAGGTAATTATAGCTGCTATGAGCATGCGGGATGCTTCGCATGCTCATCCTATCCTAGTTGGTAGAGCTGATAAAATATCTGCTGTTTTAAATAGAATAGGTATGAATTATGATTTAGATGGTATTACCATAATGAATGCTGCTATTAACCAAAATCTTGATAAATATATAGATACTCTTTATAGCCGGTTACAGCGTAAAGGTTACTTATACCGTGACTGTGCTAGACTAGTTAAAAGTGATAGAAATATATTCTCGGCGATCATGGTAGCTTGTGGCGATGCTGACTGTATGGTTACTGGTGTCACAAAGAGCTATTATAGTAGCTTAGAGGATATTATGAAGGTAATGGAAGCCAAAGAAAATAACAGAATTTTAGGCTATTCCATTCTGATTGCCAAGGAGCATAATATAATTATTGCTGATAATAGTGTGGCTGAACTGCCAAATGAGCAGGACATTGTAGAAATAACCTTGCAGACTGCTAATATAGCAAAAAATATGGGAATGACGCCAAAGGTTGCACTACTTTCCTTCTCAACTTTTGGTAATCCAATGAGAGAAAAGGCAAATAGAGTACGGGAAGCTGTTAGAATTTTAGATAGTATGAGTCTAGATTTTGAATATGATGGTGAAATGTCAGCTAATGTTGCTCTGAACCCTAATCGTAATTCATATAAGTTTTGTAGGTTATCAGGTCCTGCTAATGTTTTAATTATGCCCGGTCTACATTCGGCCTCAATCTCAACGCAACTATTGCAAGAATTAGCTGGAGGTATTTTTATAGGGCCAATAATTAATGGTTTTGAATATCCGGTACAAATAGTACAAATGGGAGCATCGGCAAATGAGATAACAAAAATTGCCACATTTGCCTGTATAGATGCAATAAATCTCTTGAACGAAAGATAATTAATTTTCGGATTTTATATTATTTGTTAATAGGTTATAATAACTCTTTCGAGGAATTTTAATGATATATACATTAATTGCTTTAAGTTTGACTACATTAGTCTTAGTGATAGGAATTGTCTCTATGGCTATTGGTGGGAAATTTGATAAAAAATTTAGCTCAAAATTAATGTCGCTACGGGTTATATTTCAGGCAGTTGCTGTATGTTTGCTTGCTTTCCTCTATCTTTCAAAATAGTATATATGCTCGAATGATTTGGAGAATTGGTATAGCTAACCCGAAAAGTTTTTAGGTATTGTTAATCTTAGCTTAGCTAGAAGCGATGTCATCCCTGCTTCGGTGCAGAATCTAAAAAAATGACCAAGATAGGTTGTGTTAAGTTATTTTAGACCCCTGCCTACGCAGAGGTGACATCGTAAGATCGTATTAGATTTCTCTACCTACGCGGGAATGACATCAAGGCTATCACCATTACTATGCCTTAAACCTTTTCGTGTTAGCTATAAACCAATTATTCAAGTTTTTGCAATGTATACCTTGGAAAAACTTGTAAGTTAATACCATAATATGTCTGATCTATTTAGTTTTAATGATAAAAAGCCTAAAATTAATAATTCATATACTGCAAAAGATATTGAAGTATTAGAAGGGCTTGAACCTGTACGCAAACGTCCTGGTATGTATATTGGCGGAACAGACGAAAATGCTATGCATCATCTTGTTTCGGAAGTACTGGATAATGCTATGGATGAAGCTGTTGCTGGTTTTGCTAACATTATAACCATAAAAATGCATGTGGATAACAGTATCACTATTTCTGATAATGGTAGAGGAATTCCTGTCGATAATCACCCCAAATTCCCTGAAAAATCTGCTTTGGAGGTGATTCTAACTCAGCTCCACTCGGGAGGTAAATTTTCGAATAATGTATACCAAACAGCAGGCGGATTACACGGAGTTGGTATTTCTGTTGTTAATGCTTTATCAGACTATTTAGAAGTTAAAGTGTACAAGCAGGGTAAATTATTCAAGCAATCTTATTCTAAAGGGCATAAATTGAATGATTTAGAAAGTGAAGATGTTGCAAAAAAATTGAAGGGAACATCTATAAATTTCCATCCTGACCTAGAAATTTTTGGTGAAAAATCATGTTTTTCTCCTAAAAAAATATACGAATTAGCTAAATCAAAAGCCTATTTGTACAAGGGAGTAACGATAGAGTGGCAATGTGAGATTGAGACTAAAAGTGATGTGCCGACAACAGCCCTGATCCATTTTCCAAATGGTTTGAAGGATTATTTAATATCAAAAATAAATCATGACGATTTAGTTAGTGGAGAGATTTTTTGTGGTAATATTGACTGGGACCAAGATCACGTAAAAGTGGAATGGGCAATTGCTTGGCATAAAAATGAATACCAACCCTTCATACAATCATATTGTAACACTATTCCCACCCCCCTTGGTGGAACTCACGAACAAGGTTTGCGTAATGCATTATTTCGCGGCTTGAAAATATACGGTGAAATGATAGGTAATAAAAAAACAACTCTACTTACTATTGAAGATATTCTTGAGACTTCTTCTATTGTTCTCTCTATATTTATCCAAGATCCAATATTTCAAGGACAAACAAAAGAAAAATTGGTTTCACTAGGGGTTAATAAAATAGTAGAAAACATTATTAAGGATCATTTTGATCATTGGTTGAGCAGTAATAAAGTAGCGGCAAACCAACTACTTGACCATATAGTCAATATTGCTGAATTCCGAATAAATAAGCGTAATGAAAAAAATACCTTACGTAAAACTGCTACACAAAAATTGCGACTACCAGGTAAATTAGCCGATTGTACAAGAACGTCTCCTAATGGGACGGAGTTATTTTTGGTTGAGGGAGATTCAGCTGGAGGATCAGCTAAGCAGGCAAGAGATCGAGAAACACAAGCTATTTTGCCTCTTCGGGGCAAAATCCTGAATGTTGCCAATGCAACTCTAGAAAAGATTACTAATAATCAAGAAATTCAAGATCTAGAAGTAGCACTAGCATGCGGTAGTCTTAAAAATTACCGAGAAGAAAATTTACGTTATGAAAAAATAATAATTATGACAGATGCTGATGTTGACGGAGCTCACATCGCCTCACTGTTAATGACGTTTTTTTACCTTCGTATGCCAAAGTTAGTATCATCGGGTCATTTATATATTGCCAAACCACCACTTTATCGACTAACACAGTCTAATAAAACTTACTATGCAGTAAATGATCAACAAAAAACTGATTTAACTGCTAAATTATTAAAAAATAGTAAAGCTAAAATAGACATTGGTAGATTTAAGGGGCTGGGGGAAATGATGCCAGCTCAGTTAAAAGAAACAACAATGAGTCCAAAAAATAGGTCACTTTTAAAAGTTACTATAGATGATTTTGATAATATTGCTAAAATGGTAGACAATCTTATGGGCAAGAAACCAGAAAAACGTTTCCAGTTTATTTATGATCAGGCTTTAATTAAAATGGATACTATTATAAACAATCTAGATATTTAAAATTGTGTCATTTACCAATTACTTATAAATAGGAGTACTATGTTCTTACGTTTAATTACAATATTATTATCAAGTTCTATCATTTTTTCTAATATAACATTTGCTGAAGAAGTAAAGAAGAAAGAATTACCAGATTCAGCTTATTTAAAACAATTCCAAGATATCTTTGAACGTATTAATAGAGACTATGTCCAAGAACCTGAAAAACAAAAAATGACTGATGCAGCTATAGATGGCATGTTAACTTCGCTAGATCCTCATTCTAACTACATTACTGATGAGGATCTAGAATATTTTCTTGACCACACTAAAGGAGAATTTGGAGGTATTGGTGTTGAAGTGCAATATGACAATAGTGCTATCAAAGTCATTTCCCCTATTGATGATCTACCTGCTTATAGGGCGGGTATAAAAGCTGGAGACTATATTGTGGGGGTTAATGATGAGTTTGTATCAAATTTGGGATTTAATAAAGCGGTCAGAGAGATGCGTGGAGAACCAGGGACAAAGGTGAAATTATTGGTGATCACGGAAGGTGAAAGCAAGCCAAAGGAAATTGAACTTACTAGAGAAATAGTTACAATTACACCAGTAAAAGCCCATTTAGAAAGAAATGATATAGCTTATATACGAATAGGGATGTTTAATGAACATACCATTGCAGAATTAAAAAAATCTATGAAAACTTTAAAAGATGGCAGTAAAAATGGCGTAAAAGGTATTATATTAGACCTACGTAGCAATCCTGGTGGTTTGTTAGACCAGGCTGTTGCTGTTAGCGAATATTTTATTGATTCTGGGGTGATTGTTATTACCAAGGGAAGAACCAAAAATGCTAACTCCGTGTTGAATAGCAATAAATCCGCAGAAAAAGCCCCATTAGTTCCGATGATAGTCCTTATTGATGTTGGTTCTGCCTCAGCTGCTGAAATTGTAGCTGGTGCATTGCAAGATCATAAAAGAGCAGTAATACTTGGAACAAAATCTTTTGGTAAAGGATCCGTGCAAAGCTTTGCTCCAATTAGTCCTAGAGCTGCTATAAAGCTTACAACAGCTAAATATTACACTCCTAGTGGTCGTTCAATTCAAGCAGAGGGTATTGAACCTGACATAGTGGTTGAGATGGCAGAAGTTAAGTATCCCGAAACAAAATCAACAGATAATAGATTTTCTGAATCTTCTCTAAAGAATTATCTAAAAAACGATAATAATAAAAATGATGATAAGAAAGTAGATACTACAGATAAAAATAAAGAACTTATTAAGAAAACAGATGATACTACAAAAAATATCAAAGGAAAAAATACCAAAGCAAAAAATACTGTAGAACAATTATCTGATCCTTATAAAAAAGATTATCAATTTGCTAGAGCTTATGATTTAATTATGGGATTAATCTTGACTAATAAAAGTGGCAATGAATTGAAAAAATAATGGGTATACTCGGTGAACTTCAAGAATTGGCGTTCCCGCGACCAAAGATCGAAGCTGCTCACGTACTAATGTACGCCTAGCAGCTCGACTTTGATACTCCTAGCTCTTCTTGAAGTTATACTATCGTCTACCAACTCTTCATTTACGAGCAGTATACAATGGGTAGGGTAATTGGGCATAACTGTTGAAAGTTAAAAAATCGTCATTGTGAAGCGTTGTTGTAAGGCTTAAACCGTCATTGCGAGCGAACGTACGTGAGCGTGGCAATCCATGAAGATTGTCATATTATAGATTGCTTCGTCGACCTTATGGTCTCCTCGCAATGACATGCTAGATTCTTAAGTTGACGCCTATGCGAATTCGCGTGATTAGGAATGATAATTACAAAGGAAATATCAGATATTGGTTATGACTTTAATATTGTCCTGTGTCTAATGTGTAAGTAATATATGTGCAAACCTAATGATTCAAAATAAATATATTGTTAGACTGTCATCCATTGGCTTATTTATAAACATTATTGTAAATATGATTTACTATCGTTACTTCATTATTGAAGAAATGATTTTAAAGCAAGTTGGAGAAACAAATATTAAAATAGCTGATGTTTATACAAAAAATGTTTGGGATAGGAATAGAGCTGCTGTAGATAAGATACATGAATTTGGTTATATAAATTTATTACAAGATACAGATTTTATTAGGTTTGCAACTACTTCAGTTGATATTTTTGTTAATCTTAATGCCTATATTTCCTTATATGATCTACAAGGTAATAAAATTATAACTAGTTCGCCAATTCAAGTAACAAGTCACATGAATTTTCCTGAAGATACTCTGTATCAAAAAATTCTTGCCAAAATTGATAGATATTTTTTAAAAGAATTGAGTGTAGAACAAGCCTTTAACAAAGCTTTTAAAGGGATAACAACTCATCTATTAGTTCCTAGAGCCATGTTGCATATATCAGGGAAGGTAAAGAACGCATCTTGTATAACAAGTTATATCCCAATAATAAACCGTGATCCATTGAACTATCCTGTTGATGGTGTATTAGAGATACATACCAATATTACTGGTTTATGGTCAAGTATTATAGAGCTTGAAAGAAAAGTATTGTTAACTTTTGTTATCATTTTGGTAATATTTTTAGTTATAGTTATGAGCAACACAAATTATGCACAAAAAATTATAGATCGACAATTTGAGGCTAATAAAGCATTAGAGGAAGCAGTAACTAAGGTTAGAAATGAAAGTTCTGCTCATACTAAATTTTTTGCCAATGTTAGTCATGAGCTGCGTACCCCTCTAAATGCTATTATAGGTTTTTCAGAAATTATGATGTCTACACCTTACAATAAGGAACATGATGTTTATGTAAAAGATATTCATAACGCAGGCAAGCATTTACTAGGTATAATAACCGATATATTAGACTTGTCAAAAGCATCTGCTGACAAGCTATTAGTTGATTTTGTAGAGTTAGACCTAAATAAATTAATTACTTCTACTATAAGGATAATGAAACCAAGAGCTGACCAAGCGAATGTAGCATTAATTGAAAAACTACCAAAAGATCATATTATTATAAAAGCAGATCCCAAAAGGCTTAAACAAGTATTTTTTAACCTTTTATCTAATTCTATAAAATTCACCAACCCATTAGGTTCTATAACAATTCATGCTGAAAAAAATGAATCTCAAGGACTAGTTTATGTGCAAGTTATAGATACTGGTATAGGAATTGATGAGAAAGATATTCCAAAAGTACTCTCAACATTTGGTCAAATTGATAGTGCCGTTGGCAGAAAATATCAAGGGACTGGTCTTGGTTTACCACTCACTCGAAAGTTGGTTGAACTAATGAGAGGTAAATTTGATATACAAAGTAAAATAGGCATAGGCACAACTGTAACACTAACTTTTGCTTATGATAGTAGTATAGAACAATAACTACCCCAATGTTGGGAATGCAGGTGTATGATTATTTGACTATATTTAATGGAGAACTGGTAGTTTTTATGGTGATAGCATGTAATTTATTATTATTCAGTATTTCTGCTAAAGCTTTTTTTACCATCTTATGCTGATTAATTAGACTAATTCCAAGAAAAGCATCATCTTGTATTTCTAAGGAATAGTGATTCTGATCTCCAGCTAAATCAACAATTTTTATTTTGGCATTTGGAAAACTATAACGTATAATTTCTTCAAGTTCTTTAATAGATATTGCCATTGTTCTTTAGAGTTTTTTATGTAACATACAACAAAAGCTTAAAGTCTGCAATCAGAGAAATTTAAAAGTCGATCTGACTGGCAAAGTAATGCATTTTTTACTTTCTAATAACAGTCAACTAAGTCGTCAGCATGCTCGTATAGTGTATCCTGTCCCTCAAGTTTAGTCACTTCTTGAACACAAGAAATATTATCCTTATAATCATGAGAGGTACTAATTATTAATGACTTAATATTTTCTAATAGCTCTGAACGACCCTCTGTATCTAACCCTACAATCCATTGAACGGTTTTCTGTACTTCTTCAGGTAGTGATTCAATTTTAGTAAGATCTAACTCTTCAGGAGATACATTATTAACGTATTCTAAATATTCTAATGCACATTTGGAATCCTTTGCATATAATTCTTTAATCCACTGAAGTGTTGTTGTAAATTTCTCACTAATTACAGTAGGATATGTTTCTCCATTAGTCACTATGGTACTACTAGATTCTAATTCATTACTTACCATTGCATTTAAGACTTCAGGTTCTACAGCAGTTGTTACTATATCAAAGTTTGAGTTATTAGCATTACTTTCATACCCTTCATCACTAACTTCAGTATTTATCATTACATTGACTCTAGGATTTGTAGAAGTTATATCAAATTCTGAGATGCTATTACTTTCATACCCTTCATCATTAACCTCAGAACTTACCAGTGCATTTGAGATTTCAGATTGCTCAAGATTATCATTCCAATCAGCTTTTAACCTATCACACAGATCTTGTACTAACTTGGAATTATTTTCTAAATATTGTTCAGCGACTACCTTTAATTTTGCTATATTATTTTGGCTAGAATCGTCTAAGTTTTTACATTCTTTTGGGATAGGAAGCCATATCTCTGTATTTTGTCCTTCACCTGTTAGATCTAACCTAACTTCATTTACATCAGCTTCCTCGTCATTTTTCATAAGTGTATCAATTAAGCCGTTAAGTAACCACCCTAATGCTCCATCAAAATTAGGTGATGGTATTTGGGCTTTTGTTTGCTCACTTTTTCCAAAATTGATAGAACAAATCATAGTGTGTTCCATAATGTCTGCTTGTTCATGATAACTAAGTCCTTCTTTAAGTATCTGTAGCACTGTAGCAGCTGGACGATTAGCACCAAGACCACCGTCGGCAAAAGCATAAGGCTTACCCGCAGCATAATCATAATCTTTTACGGCCTCTTTATTAACAACAGCTTTAAAATAGGTTGGTGCTGCTGTAGTTGCAAGAAGCACGTCCTTTATTCTAACATGTGGACTATGTTGATCATGACTATCAAAAATCTTCATACTATTCTTTCCTTCATTCAAATCAGCAACGGGTATAATAAGACGGCATAGACTATCATCCAATCTATTATCCCCTAAATGCTTTTCTAGCATTTTCTTCAAAGGTTCTTGACTATATTTATGTTTTATTATTCCCCAGTTAAACCAGCTTTGAGGGAAGATTTCAGGAGCAGTGTTTTCAAATAATTCTAAAGCTTCTTTAGCTGAATAACGAGGTTCTGTTGATCCTTCTTCTTTAGGAATTGTTAATAAGGCTGCAATTAATCCTCCAACACTAGTGCCAGAAATAATATTAAATAATTTAGATATAGGTTGCTGGGTTATTTCTTCTATTTTCGCTAGTACAACTAACTCAGCTATTCCTTTTACCCCACCACCTGAAAGACAAAGAGCTTTGTTTTGTCCCGTTTGATTTGTAGTCATAAACTATACCTCCATAACCTTTTAAAGTTTCCTGATATTTAGGTTATCATAAAATTTATGTTATAACAAATAAAATTTTGTATCATAATAAATAAAAGCAAGAAATAAATTATATAGTATTGTAGGGAATCCTAAAATATTACATGCCAAACTTGTAAATTGATTTATCAATTTTTCAAAGTATTTGAGTATATAACACCCCAATTCGGGATAAGAATTAATTAATTCTTATCCCGAATTCGCGTATAACCTAACATGCTGCAAAATTTTCTTTGCAGCCTCACTAGCAGGAAGGAGTGTAACATCAAGCTCAAATAAATTAGGATGAGAAATTTGAATCAAAGGATATTTTGGGTAAACATCTTGTATATCGATTGATTTGTAACGAAGCAGCCTATCTAGTTGTTGAATTCTCATAATATTTTCTTCTTCTGAAATCAATAATTTTACAGGAATAAATGTTGACTTACGGTTCGATGCTAGCTGTTGTACTTGATTAAAAAGCTTATGATCACCATCAATCTCATAGAGACAATTAGTAAGAACATAGTTATTATAAGTTTCTTGGCTTAGAAAATTAAAAATACCATCTCGTATATGTTTAATTGTATCCCAAGCAAATTCTGGAATGGGAGTCAACCCATCATAATTTAGAAGTGAGAAAATAGGATTATTGATATGCTGGTTGTCACATATGCTGTAGCCAGCTTTTGCTATTTCCTTTGCTATAGTATACTTGCCAGTTCCTGGTTTACCTATTAGGTAGATAATGGTAGTCATTTTGTTTAATCTCACTAAAAGCTAACTATACTAATTTTATTTGTGTTAAACTCTAAAAACTTAGAAATTGATTTATCAATTTTTCAAAGCATTTGAATATATATTACATTAATTACAACATCGCCATTCTTTAATACTTGATTTGTTGATGAAAATTGTTCAACAAATTCTATGGTGCGAGCAGACGTAACGTTTTTGAGATCTATTATTAGGTCATCAGAAAGTTTTTCTCCTATAATTTCTAGTATCTCAATATCAGCTTTGACTGACAAATTCTTTTCTGCTTTAGCTTTCCTAACCAAGTCTAGTATTTCAATAAGTCTATCAGGCTGAATTTGATCCACCGAAAAAGATAAATTTTTGATTTGAGGCCAGTTGCCCCTTATATGTATAGATTTTGTACTGTACAAAATTTGCCAAATTTCTTCTGTTATATGTGGAAGGAAAGGAGCTAATAATTTAAGTAAGATTTTTATAGAATGATATAAAGTTATTATGGCACTATACTGCCCTTTATTATCTGAACCATCCATATTATAAGCCCGGGTTTTGGTGATTTCGAGGTAATTATCACAAAATACTGACCAGAAAAACTTTTCTATCAAATCCACAGCATTGGCATACTCATAATTTTGCATATCTGATTCAACTTTGTTTACTAACTCAACTAGTTTAACTATTAACCACTGGTCAAACTTATGACAAATCTTACTTTCTATATCAGATATTTCAGCATTTTTATCTAGAGGGTCTAATTTATCGAAGTGAATAGCAGCAAATTTAGCAGCGTTCCATAATTTATTAACAAGCCTCTTGCCATTTTTCATTACGTCTTCAGAGTAAACAGTGTCTGCCCCAAGCTTAGATTTAGAAGTCCAATAACGTGTTACATCAGCACCGTATTGCTCAAGCAATTTTTGTGGTACAATAACATTGCCTTTAGATTTTGACATTTTGCTACGATCAAACGCTAGACACCACCCGCTAATCATAATGTTTTTCCAAGGTAGGGTATTCTCATGTAATTGGGCTTTAAGTATTGTATAAAAGGCCCATGTCCTAATGATTTCATGAGCTTGCGGGTGCAGGTCAGCAGGAAATAATTTTTTATGACGCTCGATATCTACGTTAAACTTTTCAGAGATACCATGACTACTTAATTGTGGTGATACTGCACTGGTAGCCCAAGTATCCATAACATCGTAATCCGGCTCTACTTCTTCTCTAGAATAGCCAATTGGTAGATCTCGAAGAGGGTCTATTGGCAGTTGCTTGATATCTGGAAAAAGGGGTTTGCCTATTTCGCCAATTCTTTTAGAATACCAAACAGGGAATGGCACACCAAAATAGCGTTGACGACTTATACACCAATCCCATGATATGCTATTTATCCAGTTCTCAAGCTTAATTTTCATAGTTTTTGGATGCCAATTCAGCTCACATGCACGTTGCATTAGAACATCTTTATGTTTTATCGTACGAACAAACCACTGAGGTAGCGTAAGTATCTCTAGCGGTGAGCCTGAACGTTCAGCACATTTTACTGTTTGAGTAATTTCTATTTGTCTAACTAATAGGTCTTGCTCTTTTAAGATTTCTATAATTTTACTTCTAGCATCTTTTATTTTTAAACCATTTAACTGATGTGAATTTGATAATTCAGCCGGGATATTTATGATACCTTTTTTATCTATAATAATTTTCATAGGTAAATTGTGAGTTCTCCACCAGGTTATATCGGTTGTGTCACCAAAAGTACAGCACATCACAAGTCCACTTCCTTTATCTATTTGAACTAAATCATCCGCTAGAATAGGTACTTTAACATCAAATAGCGGTGTTATGGCAAATTGACCTTCCAGTTGTTGGTATCTATCATCATTTGGATTGTAAAATACTGCAACACAAGCTGGTAGCATTTCTGGTCTAGTGGTAGCAATAATAATCTTCTCACCCTTATTGGTATGAAAAATTATATCATTCATCATTGAAGTTTTTTCTTGGTCTTCAATGTCAGCCTGAGATAAAGCCGTTTGATCAACTGGATCCCACAACATTGGTTGATTATTACGGTAAATTTCGCCTTTGTCGACTAAGTCTAAAAATGACATTTGTGATATTTTTTGTGATAATGGATTAATTGTTTGGTATTCCAAAGTCCAATCAACAGATAAAGCCATTTGATTAAATAATGAGCGGAATTTCTCTTCCTCAGAAATAACAACTTCCTTACATATCTCAATAAATTCATCTCTTGCCATACTGGCTGCTCTGAGTTGCTTTTGTTTTTCAACTAAACGTTCGGTAGGTAAACCATTATCATCAAAACCGATTGGATAAAAAATATTTTTACCCATCATCCGTTGGAAACGGACAATGAAATCAGCCTGAGTATAACTGTAAACATGTCCTATATGCAAATGTCCTGAGACTGTTGGTGGTGGCGTATCTACTACAAAACTATTTTCTCTCGTATCATTTTTATCCCAAAGATAAATTTTTTGTTCCTGCCAAAATTTTTGCCATTTTCTTTCGCTTTCAATAAAGCTATAATTATTTGAAAATTCTATCATAATAAGACTATCCTAGTTACGCGAATTCGGGATAAGAATTAACTAATTCTTATCCCGAATTGGGGTTGATTGTTAAAATATAATATTCCATTCTATATGTGATTTTAACAATTAAAATCACATAATAGAATGATGAAAAAAGTTAAAATGTACTCGTGTCAGCTGCTCCAAAAGTACATTTATCGAATTAATGGTTAAAATATATCATAATATTTGACCCCACTAAGTATTTTATATTAGTTTTTTTGAATATTTCTATGTTGAGTAGATTTATAGCTAGACCGAAAAAATTTTAGTCAAAAACCGTCTATTAGCGAGGAGGCACAAAGTGCCGACGTGGCAATCTTGTGAAGTAGTACTCAAATCACCTCGAGGTCGCCTAACAAAGGCAGATATTACTTCATGAGATTGCCACGTCGGCGATTTCATCCCCTCCTCGCTAATAGACGGTTTTTTGGCTAAAACATTTCCAGTTTAGCTATATAGGCATTTTCGCTAAGCAAGAACCGAAAGCAGTACTAAATTCCGTTACGAATTCGAGAACGAAAATAACGATCGATAAGACCATTAGATAGACAATGTTCACAGACCTAGTTAAATTAATTCAAAATATATCATAACTATAGCAATGCCAAATAAATTTTTTCTGAGCCTTAAATTAATGAGACTGCAAAGTCCTACTGGCTATCTGTTACTATTTTTCTCAACATGCTTTGGGGTACTTCTTACCAATATTGCAATTTATAATTTAGTAAAATTATTATCATTGTTTTTTGTCGGAAGTATCATTACTAGGGGAGCTGGTTGCGTTCTTAACGATATTTTTGATAAAAATTTTGATAAGCATGTTTTAAGAACAAAGGATAGACCACTAGCTAATGGATCATTAAATGTAAATGAAGCGATGATTTTGCTAACTATATTATCAGTCTGTTCCTTGATAATTTTATTATCATTAAATAAAACAGCGATTTACCTAGGGTTTCTTAGCTTTACCATGATTGTTTTATATCCGCTAATGAAAAGAATGACAAACTTTCCGCAAGTATTTCTAGGACTAACATTTAATGGAGTATTGATTGGCAGTAGTGCTGTAATTGATAAAATATCAATAGAATCGGGTATTATGTATATTGCCTGCTGTTTTTGGATTATTGGTTATGACACTATTTATGGTTTTATGGATATAAAGGACGATAAGAAGATTAAGATCAAGTCAATGCCACTTTTTTTAGAAAAGAGAAATTATAAATTACATTTATATGTTTACTATACCATCTTCATATTATTATTCATACTTGCTAACATTATAGCAACCCATCGACCTAACTATATAGCTATTCTCTGTGCTTATATAATGCTAATTTGGCAGGTAGTAACATTAGAAATCTCAGACCCACAAAATTGTCTTACTAGGTTTAAAAATAATAATTACGTTGGCTTAATCTTGGTTTTAGGTGCATTAGATTTGAATAATTAGCTAACGTTCCTAACTTAACTCTATCCCCATAGTGCCCTACATTTTTTATATAACCACTATTAAAATGGCTACTGATCGTCTATTAGCGAGGAGCTGCTGAAAGCGGCGACGTAGCAATCTAGGATACGCGACTCATCTTCGAGATAAATATGAGCAGAAATTATGCTATAGAACGTGAGTATTATGCGACGAGTGGAGTGTAGAATTAAATTCTCGTTACTGACTACATTTTTTCACCTGTGGAATTTTATAATAAAGAAATACTGATAAAAGTGTACTTTAATGACAAGAGTTTTTATTTGAAACAAAACAATGGTAATACACATAAGAAGCATTATGTTGACTAATTTTTAGTATGTCAAGTAGAAAAGTGATGTTTACATGACTACAAACTTCATTCCAAAACCGCTGCGAACCTGATTCTTTAGACGTTTAAAGCACTTTTTCGTCTCGAAGATGAGACGCGAAGCGTTACTCTAAAAAAACAGCTTCGCTGTTTATCTAGATCGCCACGGCATCTAAAGAGCCTTGCTATGACGATTATAGAAAAATGTAGGGTACTGCTCTATCCCTTAATTATCAAGGCTTCTTCAAGCAATTTTTTCTGTTGCTCGTTATGTATGATTGGTGAGCCAACTGCTGGTGAAGCAGACTCATTCCTACCAACATATACAAATTGATTATTAATTGATGCATTTTTTAGGCTCTCATTTAAGTGATCTTTAACAAAATTCCATGCCCCCATATTTTTAGGTTCTTCTTGACACCAAATAAACTCTTTAGCTTTATTATATTTACTTAATATTTTAACGATAATATCCGTTTCAAACGGATATAGCTGTTCGAGTCTAATAATCACTATATTTAAAATATTCTTTTCTTCTCTTTTTTCTAATAAATCATAGTAGACTTTACCACTACATAATATAATTCGTTTCACTTCTTTGGCATTTATAGCATCATTAATTTCGTCTAGCACAGGTATAAAGCTCGTATTTTCATCAAGCTGGGATAGAGGTGATACAACCATTTTATGTCTTAATAGAGATTTTGGTGACATTACTATTAGTGGTTTACGAATATTACTGTATATTTGACGACGTAATAAATGAAAAAATGAAGCTGGCGTCGTAGGATATGTAACTTGAATATTATTTTCAGCAGCAAGCTGCAAGAACCTCTCGAGTCTTGCAGAGCTATGCTCTGGACCTTGTCCTTCAAGACCATGTGGTAGTAGCACTACTATACCGCTCATCCTGAGCCATTTGCTTTCACTACTGGAAATGAATTGGTCGAAAATTATTTGAGCTCCGTTAGAAAAATCGCCAAATTGAGCTTCCCAAATTACTAAATCTTTTGGATTAACTAATGAATAACCATACTCAAAACCTAAAACTGCATATTCAGATAAATTACTGTCAGCAATTTCAAAATTTGCTTGCCCAAAATTTCCTTGGTTTTGCGATAAATTATTTAATGGTGTATAAGTTCTGTCATCCACCTGACTATGTAACACTGCATGACGGTGAGAGAAAGTGCCACGCCCACAATCTTGACCAGTAAAACGTATTCTAGTGCCTGAATTTAATAAACTGGCAAAGGCTAACTGTTCTGCAGTTGCCCAGTCAATAGGTTTATCTTGCTTTAAAGTATTTTCTCTTAATTCAAATAATTTTACAAGTTTGGGATTTAAAGGAAAATCTTTTGGTATCTGACAAAGCTTTATACCAAGTTCTTTTAAGGTGTTTTTGTTAACACCAGTAGAGAGTATTTGAGCATTTGATCTAGTATAACTAGACCATAAACCTTCTAAGAACTGAGCTTGCGGCTGATAATTTTTGGCTTGTTCATATTCTTGATCTAATTTTAGTTTAAATTGTTCTTTTAATGTAGGAAAATAATTTTGGTCAATTATTCCACCTGCTACTAGTTTATTTGCAAAAATAGTTGCCGGGGATTGCTTATTTTTTATTACATTATACATAACAGCTTGAGTATACATAGGCTCATCACCTTCATTATGACCATATTTACGATAACAAATGATCTCAACGATTATGTCTCTAGCAAATTTATACCGGTAATTCACTGCAATATTGGTAGCCTTGATCACTGCTTCAATATCATCACCATTTACATGTAGAATTGGACTATTAATTATCTTAGCAAACTCAGTAGAATATCTACCTGGTCTAGTGTCATAACTATTCGCTGTAAATCCAAGCTGATTATTAATGACAAAGTGAATAATCCCGCCAACATTATAAGGCTTTATATCCGACATAAATAAACTCTCAGCTACCACACCCTGACCACAAAAAGCGCTATCACCATGGACTAGAATACCCATTACCTTGTTACGATTAGTATCTTGGATGCTATCCTGTTTTGCTCGTACTTTACCAGCTACTACCGAATTCACCGCTTCTAAATGCGATGGATTATCTGCCATAGAAAGATGCACCTTAAACCCCTCTCTTATCTGATTTGATGAATAGCCAATATGATATTTCACATCACCTGAAATACCTAAATCAGTCGGCAAGATACTACCTGTTATAAATCCAGACAAAATAGCTTTATAAGGTTTAGTCATTACCTTGACCAATGTGCTAAGTCTTCCTCGGTGAGCCATACCTATTACTACATCTTCTAGTCCATAGACAATAGACATATCTATAGCTTTATCTATAGCCACTACGGCTGCCTCTCCACCTTCTACTGAAAAGCGTTTTGCTCCAGGAAATTTGGTATGTAGATATTGTTCAAATCCTTCAATTTCTACTAAATCTTTTAGTATATCCTTCTTATCTTGTTCCAATATATTAGACTTCCTGCATAATTCTACTTTTGCTGGTAATTTGTGCGTGATACCGGTACTCTGTTCCTCACGTACATTTGAGTACGCTGCGGGTCGAGGTTCCGTGTTTCCTACAAATTCCTCAGCAAAAGCGAATTCTGCAGGAAGTCTATTAAAAGCTTGAACATTACTTTCTATTTGTTCAAAAAACCAAGTTTTCTCATCTTCATTGGTCACATGAGCAAATTCTACGGCAATATCTTTAGTATAAGTGTGATCAAGCAAATTAACCAATTCCTTAAGTGAACATGCTTTTATTCCAAAAAATTCATCATCAATTTCTATAATATTATTCAACTGATCTGTGGTAAAACCAAAATCTTCTATATTAAGTCTCAACTCATTTTTAGTCTTAAGAACCTCAAGATTCAAGGGATCTAGCTTGACTAAATAATGTCCATAATTACGGTAGCGGGCAATCATTGCTTTTGTTCTGAGCTTGTTAGCTGTAGCAGAAAATTCCGTAACATACGGCGGAGGTTTTTCTTGAGGTGAAGTAATAACATGAGCAATAGTTTTATTAACTTGGTAACTATTATTATTCTCAATATTTTGGAAATAGTTTTGCCAGCTTTCATCAACTGCTTTATGATCTGATAAATATAGCTGATATAGTTCTTCTATAAAAACAGCATTACTACCAAATAAAAAACTAGTTTGTTTTAAATTTTTATCCATAAACTCCTATTCCTAATTAGTAAAAAGCCTAGATAGCATTCCCCGTGGGGAATGACATCGTTTTTGGTCTTGTAAGTATTATTTCCAATTTTCCAAATCATTTGTCGCTTTTGAAGTACAAACCTAAATTACCATACCGTTTACTTGATGTTCCCAAAGTTCTTTGAATCTACCATTTGGCATTGCAAGTAGTTCTACAAAATTTCCATCTTCAACAATTTGGCCGTTTTCTATCACAACAATTCTATCTAAATGTCTTATTGTTGACAGACGATGAGCTATGGCAATTACAGTTGCATTATTTTTTTCAAGTAGTGTGTTTATGGATTTTTGAATTTCTAGTTCGGTCTGACTGTCAAGTGAAGAAGTAGCTTCATCCAAAATTAAAATTGGGGCATTTTTAAGAATAGCCCTAGCAATTGCTATACGCTGACGTTGACCTCCACTTAGTTTAACTCCTCTCTCTCCCACAAGGGTGTTATATTTCTCAGGTAAGGTTTCGATAAACTCATGAAGATTGGCTGCCCGTGCTGCATTTTCTATCTCAGCTTGTGTTGTATTTTCTTTAGCATACCCAATATTTTCTCCAATAGAACGATGAAATAGCATAATATCTTGTGGAATTAGAGATATTTGACTATTTAGGCTCTCACAAGATACATTATAGATACTTTGATTATCAATAATAATATCTCCGGTTGTTATTTGAAAGTTTTTGAGTAATAAAGATATTAATGTTGATTTCCCACCACCAGAATGTCCAACTATTCCAATTTTCTGACCACCTTTAATCTTAAGATTTAAATCCTTAAATACATAATTGGTGTTGTCATAACCAAAAGATAAATTCTGAAATACAATATCACCTTTGGTAATCGTTAAGTTAGTTGCAGAAGGAGTATCAATTATATTTTGTGGGATTTGCATAATTGTAAAAGCAGAGCGAAAAGCAGCAACATCCTCTAGAAAATCTTTTATTTTCATTGTAGTATCCCAACTATTGTCAGTAAATAAAAAAGTAAGTGACATGACAAAAGCAATATCACCAATTGAAATTTCATTGTTATTTTTCATATAAATGACATAGCAAAATAGTGAGATTAAAAATACCCAATAAAATAAACATAATATTATAGATATAATTAAATCATATTTATAATATTTGATAGTTAATGGATTATGTATATTATCATAATAATGCTGTATTTTGCGTAACTCGCGCTGCTCTGTAGCAAAAGCAAAAACTGTAAAAATGTTAGTAATACAATCTGCTACAGTTCCAAATAAATAATACCATGAATCTTGCTTTTTTTGCTCCATTTTGGCAAGCTTGGTAAAAAATTTAAATGCCATTGGTACATATATAAAGCTAAATGCGAGAACAAAAAAAAGTATTTTTATATTAGTCAGACCTAAGGCAATACCAGAAAATAACGTAATAAATAAAGGTTTGCTAAGCTGCAATTCAAGTGCTTGATGTATTTTGAAATAGTTGTCACCAATGCCTTTTACCTTCGCAACAATTGAACCGGAAAGGCTATGTTGAAAAAAACTATATGGTAATTTAAAGCAATGCGTACAAATTTTATTTGATATATTTTGTAAAATATATGGCATACATTTTAATTGAGCAAAATTATGCATCCGCCATGCACCATCAAGGATAATTTGGGCACTGATAAATATCGTTATCGGTTTCCAACTTTGTTCAAAAGTAATATTTTGATTTTGAGTAAACAAATCAATCAATAGCTTTACAGCATAATTATATATAATTGGATATACACCATTTGCACATGGTGCAATCATCATGATAAGATATAAATACTTATATGGTTTTATAACGGACCAAAGAAAGGAAAATGGAGTTAACATTTTTGTATAAATTTATTTGTACTAGTACAAAGATGGAAAGCTAGACTTTATGCTACGTCCACCGTTTGATATGTTCACAAAATGCACTGAAATCGAAGAATGGCTCCCCGGGCCGGACTCGAACCAGCGACCGAACGGTTAACAGCCGTTTGCTCTACCACTGAGCTACCGAGGAACATTTGCCTTTATATAGACTAGGTTTCTTATAACAAATCTTTTGACTAGGGTCTAGTATTTTCTTATTTTATCTATAAAAAATAAATAAACCTCTTGCAAAATGCGCTTATGCTGAGGAATTTAAAGGCGACTTGAAACCTCAACCCGCAGCATATACTCAAATGATTTGAAGAATGGGGACAATAAACAAGGGGTGAGCGAACGGAATGTACATTTAGTACATGAGTACGCGACTCATCTTCTAGACGAAAAAGTGCTTAAAACACCTAAAGAATCAGGTTTGCAGTGGTTTTGGCATGAAGTTTGTAGTCATGTAAATGATATTTTTTATTTGACAATGCTGGAATTTAGAGATATAATCTCTTTCATGTATATTACAACTGTTCCAAATAGAAATTCTCGTCCTGCAATATTGCTTCGTACCTCTTATCGCGAAGACGGGAAAGTATTAAATAAAACCATAGCTAATCTAACTAATTGGGATGAGTTACGTATTGAAGCTTTTAAGAAGATGCTTAAAGGTGAATTTGATGGTTTAGATGGTGTTCCTGAGGTTGGTGAAAGTTTTGGGACTATTTTTCTACTAAAAAGAATTGCTGATGAAATTGGTATTACTAAGGCTCTTGGTACTAGAAGCAAAGAAGCTTTATTGAGTCTATTTTTGGTTTTAGCACGCTTTGCTCACCAAGGGTCTAGACTTTCCAGCGTGAAATGGGCGAAATCGCATGCGATATCTGATGTATTATCTGTCGATTCATTTGATGAAAACCATTTATATCAGGCTCTAGAATGGTTAGAAGAGAACCAAGAAAAGATCGAATTAAAATTATTTAAAACTTATCAAAAGAAAAATAACAAGCCGCCTGTTATGCTTTTATATGACGTCACTTCCAGCTATTTCGAAGGAACAGAGAATGAACTTGCGGAATATGGGTACAATCGGGATAAAAAGAAGGGTAAAAAGCAAATAGTGATTGGTCTATTAACTGATGATCATGGCGAACCTTTGGCTGTTAGAGTTTTTAAGGGTAATAGTGCTGATCCTTCTACCATTTATGAGCAGATTGAGCTAGTAAAATCTAATTTTGGTATTAAGAATATCGTCTTTGTTGGTGATAAAGGAATGATTAAGAGGACAGGCAAAGAAGCCCTGAGCAAAGAAGGATGGGACTATATTACAACCTTAAGTAAAGTTGAGATTGAAAGCTTAAAGAAAAGCGGAGTTTTGCAATATAGTTTTTTTGAAGAACAGCTATGCGAAGTAACCAATAATGGCAAAAGATATATTTTAAGGAAAAATGGTTCTATAGCCCGAAAAGTTGAGTTTGATAGGAATAACCGAGTTGAAAAATTGGTTGCAAAGATTGAAGAACGTAATATATATGTATCAACCCATAAGAAAGCAAAGCTAGAACTTGGTTTAAATAATATTCAAAAAATTGCCAAAGAATGGCGGATAGATAAATTTATCAACCTAAAATTAGATGGCAACCAAATAGTGGTTGAAATTGATCAAGATAAGAAAAAAGAGTTGTTTGCTCTTGATGGTTGTTATGCGATTGAAACACAGATTGAAATTAAACTGATGAGTAAAGAATTGGTTGATAAAGCTTACCATAATTTACATGAAGTAGAATCGAATTTTAGCAGTATGAAGACAGGATTACTCGAAGTAAGACCGATCTTTTTAAGGAAAAGCAACAGAACGAAGGGACATGTATTTGTTTGTATGTTGGCATTAAAAATATGGCACTATATGAAAAATAAGTTGAAACAAGGTTGTGGCGTAACCAAGGATGGTAAATATAATGTGACCATTGAGGAAGCATTAAGAGAGCTGGATAAAGTATGTTTTTTATATTACACAATCAAGGGTTGCAAAGTTGCAAGATTACCAAAATTAAGCGAGTTTCAACAAAATTTATTCAATTTATTTGATTTAACGATGCCCCAAATGACAAAATCTGCAAAATGATAAAATAATGGTATGGACCTCCTGATATACAGAATGAAAAGCAGTTGCTAATCTTCTAAAGTTAATATTAAATATTAAAATAACAATCAGGAGGCTAAGATGGAAGTTACCACAATTGGTATAGATATTGCAAAAAGAATTTTCTAAATTCATGGTGTAGATAAAAATGGTAAGACGGTATTAAAGAAAAAATTAATGAGAGATCAAGTTTTAACATTTATGGCTAATTTACCAAAATGTTTGGTAGGGATGGAAGCTTGCGGCGGAGCTAGTTACTGGGCAAGAGAAATAACTAAATTGGGGCATACAGTAAAACTAATGGCAGCACAATTTGTCAAACCGTATGTTAAAACTAATAAAAATGATCAAGCTGATGCAGAAGCTATATGTGAAGCGGTAACAAGACCAAATATGAGGTTTGTACCAATTAGAACTGTAGAACAACAAGATATTTTATCAATTCATCTAGTAAGAGAGAGATTGGTAAAAAATCGTACTGCCCTTGCTAATGAAATTAGGGGTCTACTACATGAATTTGGTTTTATTATTCCTCAAGGGATCAATAAGGTTATGACAAAATTAACCGAGATTTTAGATGAAGGGAATTTAAGCCAGCTGGGTTATCAAACATTTAGTGAACTGAAAGAGGAATTTTTGGATAATGACAAAAAAATAAAAGAGATAGAAAAAAGATTAAAAATAATAGCTAGCAACTTAACTCAATATCAACGATTAACAGCTATACCTGGTCTTGGTTTAATTACTGCTACTGCTTTAATAGCATCAATAGGTAATGCTACAAGTTTTGAGAATGGTAGGCAATTATCGGCATGGTTTGGATTAGTGCCAAGGCAGCATTCCAGTGGAGGGAAAGATAAGTTACTTGGAATTAGCAAGCGAGGTGATGTTTACTTGCGTACTTTATTGATCCAAGGAGCTAGAGCTGTACTAAATGCCAAGATAAGATTTACATCGGAAGAACAAAAATCTAAAAAAGATTTTAGCAAATTTACGCAGTGGATGTTTAATTTATCTGAGCGAAATGGACATAATAAAATAGTAGTTGCTGTAGCTAATAAACTGGCAAGAGTGGTGTTTGCAGTACTAAGGTCAGGGGATGATTATGTAGAGAGTAAAGTTTGTAGCACAAAGCTATTATAATTAACATAAAATAAATAGTGGTTTATTAATTAATAGGTAAACAAAGAATATGTAAGAGATTCCAACCCGGAATATGCGTGAGATAATAATATTGATGGTAAATAAGACAAACCTTAGCTTACAAAAAAACTGATGACTACAATGGCTCTTTGAAGCCGATAAAATGATAAGTATATAGTAAATTTGTAAGCCAGCGAATTCCATCAGGGCTGTAGGATAAATTACACATAATTTATTAACTATAAGCCGGATACATGTATGCATTTGCATTTTTGCTATTAGATGTTATTTTTTTCTTGCATTTTACAGGAGGTTCATACATGTAGTCAGTAACGAGAATTTAATTCTACACTCCACTCGTCGCATAATACTCACGTTCTATAGCATAATTTCTGCTCATATTTATCTCGAAGATGAGACGCGAATGCCCTAAAGTTTTACGGAGTCAATTCTTCAAAGCAGAAGAGTATACTCAAATGTACGTGAGGAGCAGAGTAGCGGTATCACGTACAAATTACCAACAGAAGTAGAATTATGCAAGAGGTCTATTTAAAAACATTACTATGCTGGTGTACCTGAGCATTCATTACTAATCCAAACCCAATAAGCATTGATACCATCATTGTACCACCGTAAGATATAAAAGGTAAAGGCACACCTACCACTGGCAATAATCCCATCACCATAGCTATATTTATAAATACATGACTAAATAGGATTGATGTTATGCCTATTACCATCAGTTTACTAAATATAGCTCTACAATTCACAGCAATCATTAATGAAATTATTATAATTGCAGAATAGAGAATTAACAGAAACAAACTACCAACAAAACCAAATTCTTCAGCAAAAGTAGCAAAGATAAAATCTGTCTGATGCTCTGGTAAAAAATCTAGATGGCTTTGGCTACCTTTAGCTAGCCCCTTGCCCCACAATCCACCAGAACCAATAGCGATTTTTGATTGAATAATGTTATATCCAGCTCCAAGAGGATCTTTCTCAGGATCAAAAAAAACCATGATTCGTTTTCTTTGATAATCATGCATCACTTGCCACATAACTGGTATGCAAGTAAGGACTATAATACCAATTATCACAAAATTTTTCACTCTAAAACCAGCAGCAAAAAAAATAATACTAGCAATAATGATATTAATCACTCCAGTACCTAGATCCGGTTCTTTTATTATCAGTATAACTGGTACTATCACACCTATTATAGGCAATAATATCTTGTAAAATCTAGCAAAATCCTCAATCTTTAGTTGATGAAAATACCTAGCTAACATTAACACTACTGCTAATTTTGTTGGTTCAGAAGGCTGCACACGGATAACTCCTAAATCTATCCAACGCTTTGCACCCATAGAAATAGATCCAAAAAGCTCAACACTAACTAATAAGATAATAATAGCAATATAAAATATATATGAAAACTTAAATATATATTTTATATCAATGGTTGCAATAATAATCACAACTGGTAAAAACAGGAGAAAATGCATCATCTGCTTATACGCCCAAGGGTGAATATTACTATCTGAAGCGGAATATAGTATAACAAAACCAATGCTACAAATCACACTAATAAGAATAATTAAAGTAATTGGTAGTTTTCTTAGTTTTTCAAAATAATTTCTTTGAATTGACATTATAGGTAGATATCCATAAAAATTAGCTGTAAAATGACATTATTGATTACGATTAAAAAACATGAAATTATTATTACATAACACACTTACTCACAAGAAAGAAGTTTTCGTACCGCTAGATAGTAATTTAATAAAAATGTATGTTTGCGGCCCAACTGTCTACGATCATCCCCATATTGGTAACGCTAGGTCCGTAGTAGTATACGATATTTTATACCGCTCACTAAGCAAAATATTTGGTCAAAATCATATAAAATATGTGCGTAATATTACCGATGTTGATGATAAGATAATAAATAGAGCCAAAGAACTCAAAATAACGATTTCTGACTTAACAGTTAGAATTACCGAAGAATTTCATGCTAATATGCAATATCTAGGTTGCAAAGCGCCAAATATTGAGCCAAAAGCTACCATGCATATTGATGACATGATTGTGATTATTCAAAAATTACTTGACCTAAACCACGCTTATATCGCAGATAATCATGTTTATTTCGATATTTCTACCGCCCCAAATTATACAAAATTATCAAATCGTAATCTTGATGAAATGCTAGAGGGAGTGCGTATTGCAAATAATCCATCAAAAAAGCAACCACATGATTTTGTATTATGGAAACCAGCCAATAAAGATGAAGAAATATTGGCAAATTTCGATAGCCCTTGGGGAAGAGGTAGGCCAGGCTGGCATATAGAATGTTCGGCGATGAGCTATAAATATCTCGGAGAAAATTTTGACATTCATGGTGGTGGAGCAGACTTAATTTTTCCTCATCATACTAATGAGATAGCACAAAGTACCTGTGCTTTCCCGAACTCTCACTTTGCTAAATATTGGGTGCATAATGGATTTCTGACCTGTAATGGCGAGAAAATGAGTAAATCGCTCAATAATTTTATTACTGTAAAAGACTTGATAGATAAAAAAATCCCTGGTAGCGTAGTTAGATTACTGTTACTGAGTAGCCACTACCGTAAACCATTAGATTACAACAATAAAGCTCTAGAAGATGCTACAAAAACAATGAATTATTGGTATAAAGCGATAGAGAATTTGGACATTAACAAACTTAACGTTCAGAACATTCCAGAAGAATTTTTATCTCACTTATTCGATGATATGAATACACCTCTAGCCATTAAAATAATAAGCGATTATGCTAAACTGATCTTTGCGAGTAACAAAGAAGATGATAAGTACTTATATGCCTCTTACTTACTTTCATGCAGCAATTTTATAGGTCTAATGACCCAACCAGCAAGTAGGTGGTTTTACTGTGAAATAAACGATGAACCAATTCTCCAGCATATTGAGCAACGTAGGCAAGCCAAATTACAAAAAAATTGGTTATTAGCCGACCAAATTCGTCAAAATTTATCAAAAGATGGCATAATTCTAGAAGACAAACTAGATGGATCAACTAGTTGGAGAAAAGTTTGATTAAGTAGACTTCCTGCATAATTCTACTTTTGCTGGTAATTTGTGTGTGATACCGGTACTCTGCTCCTCACGTACATTTGAGTACGCTGCGGGTCGAGGTTCCGCGTCTCCTACAAATTCCTCAGCAAAAGCGAATTCTGCAGGAAATCTAATGATCTTTTGGTCAATCAGGGTAATTTAAAATTCACAATTAATAGTTGTTATAGATATAAATTCAGCCACCATCGATGTCATTCTTAGCAATGGCGGGAGTCCATAATACTTAACAATCTTTCAGGCTTATTTTTTTAGATTCCTGCCTACGCGGGAATGACATCGATGGTGGCTGAATTTATATCTATAACAACTATTAATTGCGACTTTTAAATTATCCTGAGAAAAATGAAGAACTATATCACTTGCAAATATATTGATTGAATATATAATTAACCTTGCTATAAAATATATATAGCTAACCCGATTAGCATTACTCAGTCATTGCGAGGAGGCGTAAGCCGACGAAGCAATCTAGATATAATTACTTTCTTGGATTGCTTCGTCGCCACTAAAGTGACTCCTCGCAATGACGCTAGTTTGCTATGGCTAAATGCTAGTATGGTTAACTATAATAAGCAGAATTCACACGTAAGAGCCTAGTTGTTAGTCCAGTTTCTTTGGTATCAACTCTTACGGAGGAGTACCTATAATATGTAGGTACATAACTAACATTTTAAGGAGATTTAATAATGTCTAAACTACAAGCTGTTAATGTCAGAGATTTACTTGATGCTGGGGTGCATTTTGGTCATAAAACCTCACGTTGGAATCCAAAAATGGCATCTTACATTTATGGTGTCAGAGATGATATCCACGTAATTGACTTACAACAAACTGCTGCCCTAATGCAGATAGCTTTGGGTGTAATTTATGAAACTGTCAAGAAAAATGGTAAAATATTATTTGTCAGTACTAAAGTTCAAGCCAGTGATATAGTAGCTGAGTATGCAGAGAAATGTGGGCAATATTACGTTAACCACAGATGGCTTGGTGGTATGTTAACCAACTGGGGGACAATTTCTGGCTCAATAAAAAAGCTGGATAATCTTGAGAAAGTTTTGGGGAATGAAGAAGAATATTCCGGTTATACCAAGAAAGAAATACTGGAAATGACCCGTAAAAAGGATAAATTACTTAAATCCTTAGGGGGTATTAGACATATTGGGACAAGACCCAATTTGCTTGTGGTAATTGATACTAATAAGGAGCATTTAGCAATCCAAGAAGCAGTAAAGTTAGGTATTCCAATAATTGCTATTGTTGACACTAACTCCAATCCAGACAATATAGACCACCCTATTCCCGGTAATGATGATGCAATAAGATCTATAAGACTTTATTGCACCTTGTTTGCTGATGCCGCACTTGCCGGTATAGAAGAGGCTTTAGCTGCATCTGGTGTTGATTTAGGAAGCATAGCTACTCATGAAGAAAAGGGTACAAATATAAAAGGTATTACTAAGTTAAAATCAACCAAGAAATTTTCTAAAACTCTAGACCTCAATAATCAAGAAACACTAGAGTCAGAGTTTGAGACAGCTTTAGAGCTTGCAGAAGTTGCTACAACAACAAAATAACTAGTATACTGCTCGTAAATGAGAAGAGTTGATAGAAGATAGAATCAAAATCATGATAGTAGCAGGAGTCAAATGGTCAAGGTGCATAACTGTTGAAAGTTAAAAAACTGTCATTGTGCATAGGCGTCATTGCGAGGAGACCGCAGGTCGACGAAGCAATCTATATGACAAACTTCATGGATTGCCACGCTCACGTACGTTCGCTCGCTAATAGACGATTTAAGCCTTACAGCTACTTCTCGCTAATAGACGATTTTTTAACTTTCAACAGTTATGGGGTTGATGCTACCCCTGATTCCCCTTTGATGTCACCCCTGCGAAAGCAGGGGTCTAGAAAAGACTAAATAGTTTTTCCAATAAAAATAACTATAAACCTTAAATAAAGGAGAGTAAAATGATAAATGCTGGACTTGTAAAACAATTAAGAGAGAAAACTGCTGCAGGAATGATGGACTGCAAGAAGGCTTTGCTTGAAACAAAGGGAGATTTTGAATCAGCTATTGATTGGTTAAGAAAAAAAGGATTATCAGCTGCAGCAAAAAAAGCAGATAGAATTGCTGCTGAAGGACTAACAGCAATAAACATTAAAGATAATGTTGGGGCTATTATAGAAGTAAATTCGGAAACAGATTTTGTTGCAAGAAACGATAAGTTTCAACAATTGGTTAGAAATATTGCTGAACTAGCTTTGAAACAAGATAATTTACCATCACTAAAATTAGCAAAAACATCAACAGGTAAATCAGTTGAAGAAGAAATATTAGACAATATTGCTACAATTGGTGAAAATTTAAATCTACGTCGTATGGATGTCTTACGGGTATCAGAAGGTGTGGTTGCATCTTATGTACATAATACTGTTGCTGATGGTCTAGGTAAGATTTCTGTCATTGTTGGTTTACAATCAACTACCAAAGATAAAGCTAAGCTCCTAGAATTAGGACAGAAAATTGCTACCCATATAGCGGCAAGTAATCCTTATAGCCTTGATGCATCAAGTCTAGATCAAACATTAATTGAACGTGAAAGAAATATATTTTTTGAACAATCAAAAGCTTCCGGTAAACCGGACAATATCATTGAAAAAATGGTTGAAGGTAGAATACGTAAATTCCTAGCAGAAGTTGTTCTGCTTGAACAAAACTTTTTATTTGATGATAAATTAACAGTTTCTGAAGTTATGGATAACACTGCAAAAGAATTAGGAACTTCGATTAAAATTACACAGTTTATAAGATATGAACTAGGTGCAGGCATAAAGCAAGAAGATAAAAACTTTGCGGACGAAGTTGCAGCTGTCATTCGATAATTAAGTTTTTCCTTAACTGTCATTGCGAGAAGCCGCGAAAAGCGGCGTCGTAGCAATCTAGGATACGCGAAGCGTATTAGAAAAAACAGCTTCGCTGTTTACCTAGATCGCCACGGCATCTAAAGAACCTTGCTATGACGATTATAGAAAAATGTAGGGTACTATGATAATTATTATACTGAATTTATGTTATATTAACTGATACCATTTCCCAAAACTAAATTGCTACTCGGAGTACGAGTGTCGAGTACCGAAGCGTACAACTAGTACGTGAGGAGCGGAGATCATGAAGTACGACGACGTGATGATTATTTTTTGGAAATGGTATGATTATATTTGAAAAAATAATGATTTGGTCAGCAAAAGACTTAAGTAGTGCGTTGAATATTGAAGTACATCCTGATATTCAGGGGAGGCAGATTCAATTTAACTCTAATTCCGTTGCAAACGGCGATTTATTCATTGCTCTGCAAGGTAATAATGATGGACATAATTATGCCTTACACGCTCTAGAACAAGGAGCAAATGCAGTAATTATTAGTAAGGAAATAAAAGGATTACCTGATAATAAAGTAATTATGGTCTCTGATACCTTAACTGCTCTACACCACATGGCTGAGTATAAACGTAAAAAATCTAAAGCAAGGTTTATTGGTGTTACCGGTAGTATTGGTAAAACGGGTACTAAGGAAGCAATCAAAACTATATTAAGTTATTTTGGACCTACTTTTGCTAGCAGAGGAAATTTTAACAACCACCTTGGCGTGCCTATAAATCTTGCTTCGATGCCTGATGATATAGAATATGCTGTTTTTGAAATGGGTATGAATCATTCAGGAGAAATAAGAGAGCTGACAAAAATGGTACGACCTAACATATCAGTAATCACCACAATAGCGGAAGCCCATCTTGAATTTTTTGAATCTATGCTTAGTTTGGTTGATGCCAAATGTGAAATTTTTGAAGGAATGCCAAAAAATGGCATAGCTGTTGTAAATTCAGACCATCAATATTATGACCGAATTTTACAAAATATTAAACAATTATCGATTAATAATATATATAGTTTTGGTAAGTCCGAAGGCACAGATTCTAGATTAATATCATATGAGCATATTGGACAAGAAGTACGTCTACATTATTCTATCTGTAACACTAAAATAGATATTAAAATTCCTTTTGTACCGGAACATTATGCTAGAAATTATACTGCCGCTCTTCAGGTAGCAGCAATACTGAACTTAGATATTAATGCTGCAGCAACACAATTAAGCAAAATATCATTAACTGAAGGACGTGGTAAACTAGTCAACGCTAAATATAATGGTCAGAACTATCAAATTATCTGTGATTATTATAATGCTAATCCAGCATCAGTAAAAGCTGCTTTATTATATCTAAAACAGCTTAGTGGACAGAAAAAAGTTGCTATACTAGGTGATATGCTAGAATTGGGAGAAAATTCGATAAAATTCCATAAAGACTTAATACCAGCAATTCTTGATTCTAGTACTAAGAGGGTTTTTTTAGTAGGTAATCTTACCAAACATATATACGATTCTTTGCCAAATGACATAGAAAAAATGCATTTTGATAATGTTGATTTGTTGATAGAAAACTTAAATGAATTACTTAAAGGCGATGAATTACTCTTACTAAAAGGATCTAACAGTATCAAACTTAGTAAAATTACACAATCTTTTGAATTGCTACAATGATATACAACCTTCTTGCCCCCTATATACATAAATTACATATAGCAAATTTATTCCACTATGTTACTTTTCGTATTGGACTTGCCATATTATTTAGTTTGACCCTTTCTTTTTTAATAGGGCCTAGATTAATTAGATTTTTACAAAATTTACAAAAATATGGTCAACCAATTCGTGACGACGGACCAGAAACGCACAAAGCAAAAGTAGGAACACCAACTATGGGTGGGATAATGATTATCCTCACCGTTTGTTTTTCCACTCTATTATTCTCTGACCTTACTAATAAATATATATGGATAGTGTTATTTGTCTTTGTTAGTTTTGGTGTACTTGGTTTTATGGATGATTATGCTAAAGTAACAAAACACCACTATAGAGGCGTTAGCGGAAAGAAGAAATTATTATTTCAGTTCACTATTTGTCTAATTGCCTGTTTACTATTAAGAGATTCCAATAGTCAGGGAAACAATCTGCTCACTATTCCATTTTTTAAAAATTTATTGATTGATTTAGGTTTGTTTTATATACCATTTAGCATGTTTGTTATAGTTGGTGCATCAAATGCGGTGAATCTAACAGATGGTCTTGATGGTCTTGCCATAGTACCTATTGCTATTACTGCAGGTTCTTTTACCTTAATTATTTACTTGGTTGGTAATAGTTTCTATGCAAATTATCTACAAATTATGTATATACCAAATATTTCTGAATTAACTATCTTCTGTGCTTCAATTGTTGGTGCTAGCCTAGGATTCTTATGGTTTAATGCACAGCCAGCAGAAATTTTTATGGGAGATACTGGAAGCCTAAGTCTTGGTGGCGTTCTTGGTGTTATTAGCGTTATAACCAAACATGAAATTGTACTAGCAATTATCGGCGGATTATTTGTTATTGAAACTTTATCAGTAATTATTCAAGTATATTATTTTAAAGCTACTAATGGTAAAAGAATTTTCAAAATGGCCCCGCTGCACCATCATTTTGAGAAACATGGCTGGCCAGAATCAAAAGTTGTGATACGCTTTTGGATTATAGCCATAATATTTGCTCTAATTGGTTTATCTTCACTAAAACTGCGATAGAAAAGCTATAGTCAATTCAGGAGGATTGGGTAGCAGGAGCGATCGAAGACGGCACTACCTACTTCTCATTAATGATTATGACATATAGCAATTATTGATTGTAATTTTAAATTATTTTACAGTCTATGATTAAATTATTGTTGATTATTTAATTATTTGCTATATAGTTGATCTAAGATAAAAAAATAGCTTTATGAAAACTACCTTACCTAGCCGATCATTAGTTATTAAAGAAAAACTAGACAATAGACTTCTTTCGAAACTCGCTTATGCTGAGGGATTTGAAGGAGACGCGGCTCATCTTCTAGACGAAAAAGTGCTTAAAACACCTAAAGAATCAGGTTTGCAGTGGTTTTGGCATGAAGTTTGTAGTCATGTAAATGATATTTTTTATTTGACAATGCTGGAATTTAGAGATATAATCTCTTTCATGTATATTACAACTGTTCCAAATAGAAATTCTCGTCCTGCAATATTGCTTCGTACCTCTTATCGCGAAGACGGGAAAGTATTAAATAAAACCATAGCTAATCTAACTAATTGGGATGAGTTACGTATTGAAGCTTTTAAGAAGATGCTTAAAGGTGAATTTGATGGTTTAGATGGTGTTCCTGAGGTTGGTGAAAGTTTTGGGACTATTTTTCTACTAAAAAGAATTGCTGATGAAATTGGTATTACTAAGGCTCTTGGTACTAGAAGCAAAGAAGCTTTATTGAGTCTATTTTTGGTTTTAGCACGCTTTGCTCACCAAGGGTCTAGACTTTCCAGCGTGAAATGGGCGAAATCGCATGCGATATCTGATGTATTATCTGTCGATTCATTTGATGAAAACCATTTATATCAGGCTCTAGAATGGTTAGAAGAGAACCAAGAAAAGATCGAATTAAAATTATTTAAAACTTATCAAAAGAAAAATAACAAGCCGCCTGTTATGCTTTTATATGACGTCACTTCCAGCTATTTCGAAGGAACAGAGAATGAACTTGCGGAATATGGGTACAATCGGGATAAAAAGAAGGGTAAAAAGCAAATAGTGATTGGTCTATTAACTGATGATCATGGCGAACCTTTGGCTGTTAGAGTTTTTAAGGGTAATAGTGCTGATCCTTCTACCATTTATGAGCAGATTGAGCTAGTAAAATCTAATTTTGGTATTAAGAATATCGTCTTTGTTGGTGATAAAGGAATGATTAAGAGGACAGGCAAAGAAGCCCTGAGCAAAGAAGGATGGGACTATATTACAACCTTAAGTAAAGTTGAGATTGAAAGCTTAAAGAAAAGCGGAGTTTTGCAATATAGTTTTTTTGAAGAACAGCTATGCGAAGTAACCAATAATGGCAAAAGATATATTTTAAGGAAAAATGGTTCTATAGCCCGAAAAGTTGAGTTTGATAGGAATAACCGAGTTGAAAAATTGGTTGCAAAGATTGAAGAACGTAATATATATGTATCAACCCATAAGAAAGCAAAGCTAGAACTTGGTTTAAATAATATTCAAAAAATTGCCAAAGAATGGCGGATAGATAAATTTATCAACCTAAAATTAGATGGCAACCAAATAGTGGTTGAAATTGATCAAGATAAGAAAAAAGAGTTGTTTGCTCTTGATGGTTGTTATGCGATTGAAACACAGATTGAAATTAAACTGATGAGTAAAGAATTGGTTGATAAAGCTTACCATAATTTACATGAAGTAGAATCGAATTTTAGCAGTATGAAGACAGGATTACTCGAAGTAAGACCGATCTTTTTAAGGAAAAGCAACAGAACGAAGGGACATGTATTTGTTTGTATGTTGGCATTAAAAATATGGCACTATATGAAAAATAAGTTGAAACAAGGTTGTGGCGTAACCAAGGATGGTAAATATAATGTGACCATTGAGGAAGCATTAAGAGAGCTGGATAAAGTATGTTTTTTATATTACACAATCAAGGGTTGCAAAGTTGCAAGATTACCAAAATTAAGCGAGTTTCAACAAAATTTATTCAATTTATTCAATTTATTCAATTTATTTGATTTAACGATGCCCCAAATGACAAAATCTGCAAAATGATAAAATAATGGTATGGACCTCCTGATATACAGAATGAAAAGCAGTTGCTAATCTTCTAAAGTTAATATTAAATATTAAAATAACAATCAGGAGGCTAAGATGGAAGTTACCACAATTGGTATAGATATTGCAAAAAGAATTTTCTAAATTCATGGTGTAGATAAAAATGGTAAGACGGTATTAAAGAAAAAATTAATGAGAGATCAAGTTTTAACATTTATGGCTAATTTACCAAAATGTTTGGTAGGGATGGAAGCTTGCGGCGGAGCTAGTTACTGGGCAAGAGAAATAACTAAATTGGGGCATACAGTAAAACTAATGGCAGCACAATTTGTCAAACCGTATGTTAAAACTAATAAAAATGATCAAGCTGATGCAGAAGCTATATGTGAAGCGGTAACAAGACCAAATATGAGGTTTGTATCAATTAGAACTGTAGAACAACAAGATATTTTATCAATTCATCTAGTAAGAGAGAGATTGGTAAAAAATCGTACTGCCCTTGCTAATGAAATTAGGGGTCTACTACATGAATTTGGTTTTATTATTACTCAAGGGATCAATAAGGTTATGACAAAATTAACCGAGATTTTAGATGAAGGGAATTTAAGCCAGCTGGGTTATCAAACATTTAGTGAACTGAAAGAGGAATTTTTGGATAATGACAAAAAAATAAAAGAGATAGAAAAAAGATTAAAAATAATAGCTAGCAACTTAACTCAATATCAACGATTAACAGCTATACCTGGTCTTGGTTTAATTACTGCTACTGCTTTAATAGCATCAATAGGTAATGCTACAAGTTTTGAGAATGGTAGGCAATTATCGGCATGGTTTGGATTAGTGCCAAGGCAGCATTCCAGTGGAGGGAAAGATAAGTTGCTTGGAATTAGCAAGCGAGGTGATGTTTACTTGCGTACTTTATTGATCCAAGGAGCTAGAGCTGTACTAAATGCCAAGATAAGATTTACATCGGAAGAACAAAAATCTAAAAAAGATTTTAGCAAATTTACGCAGTGGATGTTTAATTTATCTGAGCGAAATGGACATAATAAAATAGTAGTTGCTGTAGCTAATAAACTGGCAAGAGTGGTGTTTGCAGTACTAAGGTCAGGGGATGATTATGTAGAGAGTAAAGTTTGTAGCACAAAGCTATTATAATTAACATAAAATAAATAGTGGTTTATTAATTAATAGGTAAACAAAGAATATGTAAGAGATTCCAACCCGGAATATGCGTGAGATAATAATATTGATGGTAAATAAGACAAACCTTAGCTTACAAAAAAACTGATGACTACAATGGCTCTTTGAAGCCGATAAAATGATAAGTATATAGTAAATTTGTAAGCCAGCGAATTCCATCAGGGCTGTAGGATAAATTACACATAATTTATTAACTATAAGCCGGATACATGTATGCATTTGCATTTTTGCTATTAGATGTTATTTTTTTCTTGCATTTTACAGGAGGTTCATACATGTAGTCAGTAACGAGAATTTAATTCTACACTCCACTCGTCGCATAATACTCACGTTCTATAGCATAATTTCTGCTCATATTTATCTCGAAGATGAGACGCGGAACGCAGAACCGCAGCGTACTCTAATGTACGTGAGGATTCGAGTACCGCATCGACGTACAAATCACCAGCAGAAGTAGAGTTTCGAAAGAAGTCTAATATTGTTAAAGAAATTCTAGACGTAGGCAAATCAAAAATAGCGATGATTATTTTATTTGGTTCTTATGCTAGAGGCGATTGGGTACAAGACATATATCAGCAAGAGCATATTACCTACAGTTATCAAAGTGATTTTGATCTTTTGTTGATTTTAAAGAAAGGCAAATATGCAGGTCATCAAGCTAGAGAATTACAATATACGATAGAAAAAAGGCTCGATAAAAAATTCCCAATTACTATAGATACCATGATAAAAAGGCAGTCAGTTACCCTGATATTTAAGCCTATTAAGCAGGTAAATAGCCAATTGGAAAAAGGTCAGTATTTCTTTTGTGATATCAAGAAAGAAGGAGTTCTTTTATATGATAGCACCAAACAAACTGCTGCACATTTGTAAAAACATAAACAAACTTTGGTAGTGAGCTATCAACAACAAGGTATAGTGTTTGCGATTATTGTGTGTTAAAGTTACAGTTAGCCTAGTTGGTTAAAGAGCAATTATCTTTTTAAAAAAATTAAATATTTTTTATCTGTATTTTATATAAATAAAAAATATTATTGATTAACAACAAATACACGTTTTTGTTAAATAAGCTTATGGCAAACTTCCAGTAATTTACGCATACAAGCTACTGTCGCAACTTTTTTAGGTTTAAAATTATTAATAAGTCTGTCATATAAAGCTTTTAAATATTGAAAGCCATTTTTACCTGTTAGTACTGCCATATATAGTGCATCTCGTGGTATTTTCCTGCCACCTCTAATGAATCTTCGACTTTGTTTACTACCACTATCCCGAGCATATGGAGCTATCCCAACCATCTCATTGTCCAATAATTAGATATTTGTTTAAATATCGTTGCCACTCAACAGTTTCATCACCTGCAGTAAATGATGTTGGTTCAGAAATTACCGTAAGATATAATTCGAAATTAAAAAAACTTATTGTTGATTTTAGCTAAGTGATAATTTAAAATTAAAAATGAAGTAACTGCAAAGTTACTTTGGGGTGTCGAAACCTCCATTTAAGAGCGGTAAGCATCAACCGATAAAATGATGCTCTTCGATTTGCCATGGTCGGGGAGATGCTAGCTATGTTCAAGGCTTGGGGTGTAAACTTCAAGCCTAAAGGCTATCGTAACTGTCTCTTAAAGGTTTTTCGAACTCCCCGATCGCCAAGATATGTGTAACCTATAAAATTTTCTTTTATCATTTTATCTTTGGCGGTCAAAACTCTTAATTATTAAAATATTAGAGAAGGGATCGCTATGAACAACCAACAAGCCATTATCTTATTATATTCATCACATGCCCGTTTTGAACTAATAAGGCAATCTTTGATCAATTTTTGTAAGGCAAATAATTTTACAATAATAAACATTATCGACGCACCAAATAAATACGATGATCGTATACTTCGCGAATTAATTTATACAGTAAGCAAACAAAATAATTATAATAGTCCTATTAATCTAATCATCGATGACAGTATATTTGGTAATATTTGTTATTTCGTAACTTGGGTGGTAATTACTACTTTATTAGAAGCTAAGCTGATTAATAGGCTTTATATTCAAGAAAATATATTGCATACTGCCAATATTGAAAAAGATAATTCTTCTTGGAATGAAAATTTATGTTAAGTTACTATTTTTTTATTGACTTCTATTACGGATGCTCAGGTTATTTAAGAGGTATATTTTTAAAACCTAAAGAAGTAAGCATATGCATGGTTTCCAGTAGTGGTAATCCCATAATATTTGAGTAAGATCCATATATGCTAGGAACAAAGGCTTCGGCATATCCATGAATTCCGCAGCCGCCTGCTTTATTGATTCCTTCATCTAGGCTACAGTAAAATTCTATCTCTTGCTGGCTCAATCTTTTAAACTTGACTATGGTTTGCACTAATTTTTGTCGCAGTAGCACTTGTTCGAGAGTCTTTTTTATTATACAGATACCTGTATAAACCCTATGACGCTTTCCAGATAAAATATTAAGGCAATATCTAACATCTTCACTTGTTAAAGCCTTGGGTAGTATTTTTCTACCGTGAACCACAACAGTATCAGCTGCTATAATTATAGCTTCACCACTTATTTTTTTGGCAACAACCTCGGCTTTTTCCTGTGCTAATCTTGTTACCAATTGGTTTGGTAACTCTCGTAAGTACTCTGTTTCATTTATATTAGCAGGAATAATTTGTGCAGGAAATACCTTTATTCTTTTTAGTAATTCAAGTCTTGCAGGTGATTGTGAGGCTAGAACTATAGGTATATTCTGCTGTTCTAAAAAAGTGGATTCTATATTTGACATAAAATATGAAAGACTCTAATGACGGTGGATAACACGACCTTTTGTTAGATCATAAGGCGTCATTTCCACTGTGATTTTATCTCCGACAAGTATCCTAATACGATTCTTACGCATCCTACCAGAAGTATGGGCGATAATAAAATGACCATTTTCCAACTTCACTCTAAAAGTTGCGTTAGGCAAAAGCTCAAGGACAACGCCTTCAAAATTAATTAGCTCTTCTTTGCTCATTACAACTTAACTAAATTATAATTTTTAATTTCTAAAATGGCTTGCCATAGTGGACAATTTCAGAACCACGCTTGACATAAAATTATAGTTATTCAAACGCTTATACACCAATATTAAAGAATCTACATTAATATAAAAAATTTGCAAGTAATATCAGGATCACCTCATGAAAAAAGATGTAGAAAATAAAGATTTATAAAAAACTACAATTTTTATTGAAAATATGATAAAGATTTAATCTTAAGAATTTTTCACATTTTAATAGTAAACTAAAGAGATTTTAAATGGCTTATATTATTGGTAATACAGGTAAATGGGAATATGTTATAGGTGTGGAGATACATGCTCAAATTTCTTCAAAATCCAAGCTTTTCTCTGCTAGTTCTGCCGAGTTTGCTGCTCCTCCCAATTCACAAGTATCGTTGATTGATGCAGCAATGCCTGGAATGTTACCAGTATTAAATGAATATTGTGTCCATCAAGCAATTAAGACCGGTCTCGGACTTAAGGCAAAAATTAATCTTAATTCAAGATTTGATCGTAAGAATTACTTTTACCCTGACCTACCGCAAGGGTATCAAATCTCGCAATTCTATAATCCAATTGTCCAAGATGGTTATTTAGACATAGTAACTCAGCAGGGAGCAACCAAGAAAATTAGAATTAATCGTTTGCATTTAGAACAAGATGCGGGCAAATCTATCCATGATCAATCTCCGTATTATAGCTTCATTGATTTAAACCGGGCTGGTGTAGGATTAATGGAAATTGTTACTGAACCAGACCTTAGCTCACCGGAGGAAACAGCTGAATTTGTTCGTAAACTCAGGGCTTTGTTAAGATATATAGGAAGTTGTGATGGTGATATGGAAAAAGGCTCGTTACGTTGCGATGCTAATGTTTCAGTAAGGCTGCCTAAGAATCCACTTGGAACAAGGTGTGAGATTAAGAACATAAATTCGATTCGTAATATTATGCGGGCAATAGAGTTTGAAGCAAATAGGCAAGTAAATTTAATCGAAAATGGTCAGACAATAATACAGGAGACTAGATTATTTGATGCCGAAATTGGTGAAACTAGGACAATGCGTTTAAAAGAAGAATCTCATGATTATCGATATTTTCCTGATCCGGATCTATTACCAATAGTTTTATCTGAGGAGCTGATAGAGCAATTAGATCGGGAGCTACCGGAACTTCCGGATGCAAAAATTAAAAGATATATTGCAGAATATAGTTTAAACACATATGACGCTGAGGTTCTTGCGGCTGATGAACAGGTAGCATATTATTTCGAAGCAGCAGTGACCTTATGCAGTCCTAAGATACTTGCTAATTGGATTATTAGTGAGTTATTTGGTCAGCTTAATAAAAATTCCATTAGCTTAAATGAGTGTAAAATTACCCCGAAAATGCTTGCCCAAATGGTCAAGCTAATAGAAGATGGGGTGATTTCGGGAAAAATTGCCAAAGTAGTTTTCGAAACTATGTTTGAAACTGGTGAGCAACCGGAAAAAATTATTAAAGAAAAGGGCTTAGTGCAAATGTCAGATAGTGGTATACTATCTGCTATAATTGACGAAATATTGTCGGAGAATCCTGATTCTGTTGCTGCTTATAAAAGCGGTAAGGATAAGTTATTTGGCTTTTTCGTAGGACAAGTAATGAAAAAAACTGAAGGTAAGGCCAATCCTAGCCTAGTGAATGATTTATTAAAGGAGAGATTACAATAATTAAAATATTGGGTATTGAGTCAAGTTGTGATGATACTGGCGTGGCAATAGTCACCTCAGATAAAGAAATTTTGTCAAATATTGTTATTTCCCAACATCAAGAGCATAAGCTATTCCAAGGGGTAGTACCGGAAATTGCCGCTAGATCACATTTGCAGAATTTAGAAAAAGCAGTTAGATATGTTTTAGATGAAAGCCATCTTGAGTTATCTGATATAGATGGAATCGCAGCCACTTCCGGTCCTGGCTTGATAGGAGGAGTAATAGTTGGATCAATGTTTGCTAGGTCCATTGCTAGTGTCTTAAAGAAGCCTTTTATTGCAGTTAACCACTTAGAAGGACATTTACTTACTGCTAGATTAACCAATAAGGCTGAATATCCTTACTTACTTCTATTAGTTTCCGGTGGACATTGTCAATTTGTTGCCACTTCCTCCCTTGGCAAATATAAAATTTTAGGACAAACTATAGATGATTCGGTTGGAGAGTGTTTTGATAAAGTAGCTAAAATGTTGGGTTTACCTTTCCCTGGAGGCGTAGAAATTGAGAGAAGAGCAAAATTTGGCGATCCGTCTAAATATATTTTACCAAAACCCATTATTCATCAAACTGGCTGTAATATGTCGTTTTCAGGTTTGAAGACTGCAGTACGCATATTAATATCCAAATTAGAACCTATAGGTGATCAAGAAATTAATGATATAGCAGCCAGCTTTCAATATGTGGTTGGAGAAATCTTGTCAGTAAAAATGCTTAATAGCTTCAGAATGTATGAAGAATTTATAGGTAAGTCGCTATTGCCACAAAAAACTTGCGTGCTTGCCGGTGGGGTTGCTGCTAATGATTATTTGAGGTCTATACTTAAGTATCAAGCTGCAACCCAAGGATATGCACTTTTACTACCCCCAGCACATTTATGTACCGATAATGCCGCTATGATCGCTTATGCTGGGCTAGAACGTCTACAAAACAATTTTACTAACCGACTCGATTTCTGTCCTAGAGCTAAATGGAGCTTAGAGGATTTATAAAAATGGGTAATCTAACCTGAATTCGATGTAACAAGTTACATCGAATTCAGTATTATATATAGAAACAATCAGGTTTGAAGCGGTTCTACACCTGATTGTTAAAATATAATACTCCATTCAATATGTGATTTTAATAATTAAAATCACATATTGAATGATGAAAAAAGTTAAAATGCACCCGCAGAACCGCTTCAAGAGTGCATTTTTCCTTATAACAAAGCCAGTTCGATATAAGAATTAATAATTCTTATATCGAACTGAGGGTAATCTATTAATTATTCTTCGCCATTTGCTGCTTATTAATAACAATATGAAACACTAACATCATACTAATTGAAGTGATCAGCATGAATAATGGTAATTGTGTCAATGATCCGTTATGCATATATCCCATTAATGCTGTAAAACTTGTGGCAATTACATAATATATAAAACCAAAAAGCGAAGCTGCTGTGCCAGCAAATTTGCCATAATTTTCCAAAGCTTGACTTAAGCAATTTGTAGCTATCATAGTGATACCAGTAATAATCATACCTAGCCATATTAAAGTTTGTACTAAAGACCCTGTCACATTATCTGTATTAATTAGATTAAAATAGCTAGATAAAAAGAATAGTAGAGATCCTAAACACATAACCTTAATAGCTGCAAAAATAATATTATCAGAGGTTCTTTGCAGTTTATGCATCTTTTTGGATATAAGCCCACCTAAAGCTAAGGGAATACATATAAAAAATGATATCATACCAAATGATGAAGTTAAAATATTTAGTCCTGAGATAAAATAAAAAGGTGCTTCAGTAAAATAGCCAAATAAAATACCATTCACTGCTCCAATTAAAAATGCTAAACCAAGCAATCTTGGATCTTTGATCATTTTACCAAAACATTCTTTATAAAGTGGAATAACCAAACGTTCAGTTCTAAGATTTAGGTTAGTTTCTGGAAGTTTAACTGATATTAACAGCATGATAAATATTGCAATCATTATCAGAACAAGAAATACCGCCGACCAATGATAAAATTTTATAACAAAACCACCGATAACTGGTCCTATAGCAGGAGAAAACGCCATGGCAATAGATATCGTTGAGAACATTTTACCACGCTCTTTTGGTTTTACTGCATCTCTAGCTATGGCTTGCCCTAATACCGATCCAACACTAACTCCAAAAGCTTGCATAAATCTTGCAGCCAGTAATATATTAATATTATCTGCGAAATAACAAATGAAGCACGATAAAGCATAAATCAAAAATCCTGTAAGTAAGCAAGGTTTACGCCCATAACAATCAGATAAATTACCCCATATTAAAATACCAACAGCCAAGCCAAGCAAAAAAATAGTCAGAGTGTATTCTGCTAAATTAGCACTAATTGCTAAATCTTTGGCTAAGTCAGGAAGGGAAGGAGCATAAATAGTCTCACTTAATTGGGGTATTGCAATAATTAATATAATAATATATAGTGGTGCGACTATGATATTCTCAATTTTATCTAGTTTCATTAATAACTCCCATTAGTTGCAGATATTGTCCTTTATACATTAAAATTTTGGAACATTACACAAAATTTTTGGATGCTAAATGACCTCAAATATTGATGTAAGATATTGGTTTAATAGCCTAGGGTGTCCCTGCACCTTCGGATGTCACCCCACAACTGTCGAAAGTTTATAAACACCTATACCACAGCGTCTATTAGCGAGCGTAAGCGAAGCAATCTAGGAAACAATCTATAGATAAATGATGTTACTGGATTGCTTAGTCGGCCTTACAGCCTCCTCGCTAATAGACGTATAGGGAAGCTGTATTTACTAACTTTCAACAGTTATGGTACTATATGCACACTCCGCTTGCTCACTATTCATTTTCAAATCCAATCCTCCAAATCATTTAAGTATACCCTGTCTATTCCAGTCCAGTGATCTGACTTTTTTAAAAAATTCCTTCATTAAATTCTCAGAAATTTTTGCTGAAAAACCACTATATATTTCAGGATGGTAAAAACAAGATTTACTGTTAAAGAAACGCCCACTATTCTCAACTCCTCCTTGTTTTGGGTCATTTGCTGCATAAAATAATCTGCCTATTCTAGCGAAAGATATTGCAGCAGCACACATTGTACATGGTTCTAAAGTAACATACATATCACAGTCTGATAGATTCTTACTAGATAAAATTTGACAAGATTGATTTATCGCGACAATTTCAGCATGGAGTAGCGGATTCTTTGTTTGTTCAACAATATTATGAGCCTTTGAAATAACTTTGTTACTTATTCTATTAACTATAATAGCACCTACCGGAATTTCATTTTCATTAAAAGCAAGTTGTGCCTGCTTTAAAGCCTCCTCCATGAAGAAATTGTTAAATTTGGTTGATGTTTTCACGGTAATTCACTTTTTCCTCATAACCATATGGATCTAGGTGAATAATTATTTCTGCACCTGGAAACTCTAATAACAATGCAATATAAATTTTATCACTAATATAATGAGAACTATACAATGACATATCTCCGTCCATTTCTATGTGACATTGTATAAACGGCTTACTTGCAGCATATCTAGTCTTCATTTCGTGTATACCTTTTACTTCTTTAAATCTAGTAATTATTGAGAGAATTTTTTTTCTATCTTCTTCAGGCATTTCTTCATCAATAAGATTTTTAAAAGCTTTTCTGAATAAAGCATAAGAGGCATATATTATATATATTGCAATACCAATGCCAAATAATGAATCTATAAACCAAAAATGAGTACTTAATTTTATAGAAACAATTACGCCAACATTTGTTAGTAAATCTGTAAAATAATGTAATTTATCTACTTTGATTATTTCAGAACTAGTTTTTTTTATCACATAAGTTTGATAAGCCACCAAAATAACAGTTAGGATAATGCACAAATATAGTATATTAATGCCAGATTCTATATTGCTTGGAACTGATCCATCAATAAGAGACCTTAAAGAAGAAAAACCCATAAATAAACCCGAAACAACAAAGAATACTGCTTGTGAAAAAATTGCTAAATCTTGGATTTTTTCATGACCAAATCTATGGTGATAATCAGGTGGCTGCAGTGAAAAACGAATAGCAATCAAATTAATAAGAGATGATGAAATATCAAGCATAGTATCAATTAAAGACGCTAGAATAGATTGAGAATCAGTTACCAGCCATGCATAAGATTTAATAAATAAAATGAATACAGCTATACTAAAAGACAAATAAGATGAGGACTTGATTAAAATTTGATGTTCTGAATTAGTCATATAAAATTTTCGATTTTATAGTATAAAATGTATTAGTGTTAGTATATATTAGTGTATAGTATATACTAACCCTAGGGTGTGTCAAATAACGTAACTCTTAAACATATGGTTTTTATGAATTTAACATGCAAAATTATAGCAATTATTTTAGCAGCAACAATGTTACACGGCTGTTCTGGTATGAATAAACAAGGTGGTGGAACGCTAATTGGCGGTGTAGCTGGCGGACTTTTAGGATCACAATTTGGTAAAGGGACTGGTCGTCTTGCCGCAACTGGTATAGGTGTTTTAGCTGGTGCACTTATTGGTGGTCAAATTGGTCAAACTATGGATGAACATGATAGGAAATTGGCAGAGCTAAGTTCTCAGAAAGCATTAGAGGCTACTCCTAGTGGTCAGAGTGTAGAGTGGCGTAACCCAGATAGTGGTAATTACGGGTATGTAACACCAAGCAAAGCTTTCAAAGACGATAGTGGTCAGTATTGCCGTGAGTATACTCAGGTAGTTGTTGTGGGTGGTAAGCAAGAAAAAGCTTATGGGAAAGCTTGTCGTAGACCAGATGGTCAATGGGAAATTGTGCGTTAAGCTCTATCAAAATTTATCATCAGTTGACCTTTATACCCCGTTTAGAATATAATGATCAGGTTAGCACTAAGCCTGATTGTTTCTATTGTAAGCCCCCCAACTTTTAAATTCCCCTTATTAATGGGATAACGTAACAAAATTAGAGAGTGAGAATGAAGCAATATAGTGATTTTTCGAAGATTATTCATCGTGAAGGCTACATATTTATCGTAAGCTTTGCAGTTGTGACTTTTTTACTTTCTACTGTTCATAATAGTTTTGGATATGTAGGATTAGTTATAACGATTTGGTGTATATATTTTTTTAGGAATCCGGATCGATTTACCCCTATTAGTGACGATCTAGTAGTCAGTCCAGCAGACGGAACAGTGCAAAAAATAACTGAAGCAATTCCTCCGCTAGAACTTGGTCTTGGTAATCAGGAAATGATTAGAGTTAGTATTTTTTTGAATATTTTTAATGTTCATGTAAATCGTATTCCAGCTAATGGAAAGATTTTATCCCTACATTATAATCCAGGAAAATTTTTCAATGCCTCTCTTGATAAGGCAAGTATATATAACGAACGTCAGTCTGTTTTAATGGAAACAAATAGTGGTCATAAAATTGCGTTTGTTCAAATAGCAGGATTAATAGCAAGAAGAATATTATGTGATTTAGAAGAAGATACTGAGGTTAGGGTTGGCGATAGGTATGGTATCATCCGCTTTGGTAGTAGAGCTGATGTCTATCTGCCGCTTAAAACTGCACTTTGTGTCACTGAGGGTCAGACTTCAGTTGGTGGAGAAACTATTATTGCTGATTTTAGGATCAAGAAAACATCTGAACTTAAGTTTGAAAAAAGGTAATATTCTTACTGCTTTAATATAAGTATACAGGTATAAATTGCTTAAAATACACAAAGTTAAAATAACAAAACCAATCCCGTTTATAAAATTGCTTCCTAATTTTATCACTTTATTGGGTCTTGTGGTTGGTGTTAGTGCTATTAAATTTGGATTAGATGGTAGATGGGAAAAGGCTGTATATTGTACTTTAGTTGCAGCTATAATAGATGGAATTGATGGTAGGATAGCAAGAATGCTAAATGCTACCAGTCCTTTTGGTGCTGAACTGGATTCATTATGTGATTTTGCTAATTTTGGAGTAGTCCCAGCTTATCTTGTATATTTATGGTCTTTCCAACAATATGAATATAAAGTATTTTCATGGGGTTCTATATTATTGTTTATGGTATGCATGGCCTTAAGGCTTGCAAGGTTTAATACTGCTATTTTTCAGGAGATACATAATAAGAAAATAGAATATTTTTTTACAGGCGTGCCTGCACCTTGTGGAGCTTTACTTGCTCTAATGCCAATGATTTTGGATTTTGAAGTAAGTAGCGTTTTAGGTATCAATATCCGTAAACATACTATTATGATAAATTTATATATTGTTGTAATTGCTTTTTTACTTGCCAGCAGCCTACCAACATTTTCAACAAAAAATATTAATATAAAACACGAATATTTATCATTAGCTATGATGGTATTTGCTGTTATCATTATAAGTCTTATTATATATCCATGGTATTTGTTACCATCCATTGCCTTTATATATATGTTATCTATACCAGTGTGCTATTTTATTAGCAGGAAATTCTATTAGATTTGTTGCATAATAACTAGGGACAAGTAAGTTAGTCAAGGAAAAGGACTTACTTTTTACAGTCTATGAGTATAAATATAGTATACTAGAATGCTCTAGAGAATTGGTCTATCGAATTATAATAGGAATTAAGTTAGGGACTTATAAGGTCATTTGTAATGGATGCTAAGATTAAGTTGCGTTTGAGTTGGATTAAGTTATATAAACAGTTAGAGCATGCAGGAAAGGTATGCGAACATTATGGTATTTCACGCTTTACATTACGCAAGTGGTACAAACGCTATGAAGTATTAGGTAGAAATGGTTTGTGTGATATTAGTAGTAAGCCCAAAAACTTTCCTTTTTAAAAAAGAAGTGAAGTTGATGAAAAAAAATGCTTAAAAAACATAATGTAGCTCCGTTGAATTTAAAACGTCATTATCGTAAACAGATTAAACGTTATAGTTCTAAGATTCCAAGAGAAAGGGTGCAAATGGACGTTTGTAAAATCGCTAATAATTTATACCAATATACTGCCATAGACGATTACACTAGGTATAAGGTATTGGCTTTATATAATCGGCGTACTGCTACAAATACTGTAACTTTCTTGGAACAGGTTATAGAACGTATGCCTTTTCCTATACAACGTCTGCAAACTGATAGAGGTCAGGAATTTTTTGCTTATGTGGTACAAGAATATTTGCAGAAGAAGATCAAGTTTCGCCCTATCCAACCATTATCTCCTCACTTGAATGGTAAGGTAGAAAGATCGCAAAGAACAGATTTAGACGAATTTTATAGTAGCACTGATCCTAAGAATCAAGAGCTTCAGAGTAAGCTTATGATTTGGGAAGAGTATTATAATAAGCATCGATCGCATAGTGTTCTGCATGGTAAAACTCCCACAACTGTTGAAAGTTTACAAATACCTATACCACAGCGTCATTGCAAGCGTAAGCGAAACAATCTATAGATAAATGATGTTACTGGATTGTTTCGTCGGCCTTACAGCCTCCTCGCAACTTATCTTCGAGAGGGAGAAGTGTTTGAAGAGGTAGGAAAGTAAGGTTTACAAGAATCCTGCGATAAATTTGTAGTCATGCAAATGATATTTTTATTTGACAATGCTGGAATTTAGAGATATAATCTCTTTCATGTATATTACAACTGTTCCAAATAGAAATTCTCGTCCTGCAATATTGCTTCGTACCTCTTATCGCGAAGACGGGAAAGTATTAAATAAAACCCTAGCTAACTTAACTAACTGGGATGATTTACGCATTGAGGCTTTTAAGAAGATGCTTAAAGGTGAATTTGATGGTTTAGATGGTGTTCCTGAGGTTGGTGAAAGTTTTGGGACTATTTTTCTACTAAAAAGAATTGCTGATGAAATTGGTATTACTAAGGCTCTTGGTACTAGAAGCAAAGAAGCTTTATTGAGTCTATTTTTGGTTTTAGCACGCTTTGCTCACCAAGGGTCTAGACTTTCCAGCGTGAAATGGGCGAAATCGCATGCGATATCTGATGTATTATCTGTCGATTCATTTGATGAAAACCATTTATATCAGGCTCTAGAATGGTTAGAAGAGAACCAAGAAAAGATCGAATTAAAATTATTTAAAACTTATCAAAAGAAAAATAACAAGCCGCCTGTTATGCTTTTATATGACGTCACTTCCAGCTATTTCGAAGGAACAGAGAATGAACTTGCGGAATATGGGTACAATCGGGATAAAAAGAAGGGTAAAAAGCAAATAGTGATTGGTCTATTAACTGATGATCATGGCGAACCTTTGGCTGTTAGAGTTTTTAAGGGTAATAGTGCTGATCCTTCTACCATTTATGAGCAGATTGAGCTAGTAAAATCTAATTTTGGTATTAAGAATATCGTCTTTGTTGGTGATAAAGGAATGATTAAGAGGACAGGCAAAGAAGCCCTGAGCAAAGAAGGATGGGACTATATTACAACCTTAAGTAAAGTTGAGATTGAAAGCTTAAAGAAAAGCGGAGTTTTGCAATATAGTTTTTTTGAAGAACAGCTATGTGAAGTAACCAATAATGGCAAAAGATATATTTTAAGGAAAAATGGTTCTATAGCCCGAAAAGTTGAGTTTGATAGGAATAACCGAGTTGAAAAATTGGTTGCAAAGATTGAAGAACGTAATATATATGTATCAACCCATAAGAAAGCAAAGCTAGAACTTGGTTTAAATAATATTCAAAAAATTGCCAAAGAATGGCGGATAGATAAATTTATCAACCTAAAATTAGATGGCAACCAAATAGTGGTTGAAATTGATCAAGATAAGAAAAAAGAGTTGTTTGCTCTTGATGGTTGTTATGCGATTGAAACACAGATTGAAATTAAACTGATGAGTAAAGAATTGGTTGATAAAGCTTACCATAATTTACATGAAGTAGAATCGAATTTTAGCAGTATGAAGACAGGATTACTCGAAGTAAGACCGATCTTTTTAAGGAAAAGCAACAGAACGAAGGGACATGTATTTGTTTGTATGTTGGCATTAAAAATATGGCACTATATGAAAAATAAGTTGAAACAAGGTTGTGGCGTAACCAAGGATGGTAAATATAATGTGACCATTGAGGAAGCATTAAGAGAGCTGGATAAAGTATGTTTTTTATATTACACAATCAAGGGTTGCAAAGTTGCAAGATTACCAAAATTAAGCGAGTTTCAACAAAATTTATTCAATTTATTTGATTTAACGATGCCCCAAATGACAAAATCTGCAAAATGATAAAATAATGGTATGAACCTCCTGATATACAGAATGAAAAGCAGTTGCTAATCTTCTAAAGTTAATATTAAATATTAAAATAACAATCAGGAGGCTAAGATGGAAGTTACCACAATTGGTATAGATATTGCAAAAAGAATTTTCTAAATTCATGGTGTAGATAAAAATGGTAAGACGGTATTAAAGAAAAAATTAATGAGAGATCAAGTTTTAACATTTATGGCTAATTTACCAAAATGTTTGGTAGGGATGGAAGCTTGCGGCGGAGCTAGTTACTGGGCAAGAGAAATAACTAAATTGGGGCATACAGTAAAACTAATGGCAGCACAATTTGTCAAACCGTATGTTAAAACTAATAAAAATGATCAAGCTGATGCAGAAGCTATATGTGAAGCGGTAACAAGACCAAATATGAGGTTTGTACCAATTAGAACTGTAGAACAACAAGATATTTTATCAATTCATCTAGTAAGAGAGAGATTGGTAAAAAATCGTACTGCCCTTGCTAATGAAATTAGGGGTCTACTACATGAATTTGGTTTTATTATTCCTCAAGGGATCAATAAGGTTATGACAAAATTAACCGAGATTTTAGATGAAGGAAATTTAAGCCAGCTGGGTTATCAAACATTTAGTGAACTGAAAGAGGAATTTTTGGATAATGACAAAAAAATAAAAGAGATAGAAAAAAGATTAAAAATAATAGCTAGCAACTTAACTCAATATCAACGATTAACAGCTATACCTGGTCTTGGTTTAATTACTGCTACTGCTTTAATAGCATCAATAGGTAATGCTACAAGTTTTGAGAATGGTAGGCAATTATCGGCATGGTTTGGATTAGTGCCAAGGCAGCATTCCAGTGGAGGGAAAGATAAGTTGCTTGGAATTAGCAAGCGAGGTGATGTTTACTTGCGTACTTTATTGATCCAAGGAGCTAGAGCTGTACTAAATGCCAAGATAAGATTTACATCGGAAGAACAAAAATCTAAAAAAGATTTTAGCAAATTTACGCAGTGGATGTTTAATTTATCTGAGCGAAATGGACATAATAAAACAGTAGTTGCTGTAGCTAATAAACTGGCAAGAGTGGTGTTTGCAGTACTAAGGTCAGGGGATGATTATGTAGAGAGTAAAGTTTGTAGCACAGAGCTATTATAATTAACATAAAATAAATAGTGGTTTATTAATTAATAGGTAAACAAAGAATATGTAAGAGATTCCAACCCGGAATATGCGTGAGATAATAATATTGATGGTAAATAAGACAAACCTTAGCTTACAAAAAAACTGATGACTACAATGGCTCTTTGAAGCCGATAAAATGATAAGTATATAGTAAATTTGTAAGCCAGCGAATTCCATCAGGGCTGTAGGATAAATTACACATAATTTATTAACTATAAGCCGGATACATGTATGCATTTGCATTTTTGCTATTAGATGTTATTTTTTTCTTGCATTTTACAGGAGGTTCATACATGTAGTCAGTAACGAGAATTTAATTCTACACTCCACTCGTCGCATAATACTCACGTTCTATAGCATAATTTCTGCTCATATTTATCTCGAAGATGAGTCGCAATGACGTTTTATAGACGTATATGTCTATTAGCGAGCGACTCATCTTCGAGACGAAAAAGTGCTTTAAACGTCTAAAGAATCAGGTTCGCAGCGGTTTTGGAATGAAGTTTGTAGTCATGTAAACATCACTTTTCTACTTGACATACTAAAAATTAGTCAACATAATGCTTCTTATGTGTATTACCATTGTTTTGTTTCAAATAAAAACTCTTGTCATTAAAGTACACTTTTATCAGTATTTCTTTATTATAAAATTCCACAGGTGAAAAAATGTAGTCAGTAACGAGAATTTAATTCTACACTCCACTCGTCGTATAATACTCACGTTCTATAGCATAATTTCTGCTCATATTTATCTCGAAGATGAGGAGCGAACGTATGTGAGCGTGGCAATCCATTTTGCTAAAAACATGATTTTAATCTTTTAAAATCATGTTTTTAGCTTTAGAAAGGTTTAAAATGCATTCGCAAAAGCACTTTAAGAATGCATTTTTCCTTATATTAAAGCCAATTCGTGATAAGAATTAACTAATTCTTATCCTGATGGGGTATGACCCCAAAACTTTAATACTATCTGATAGGACAAACTTCTCTAGGACGGCTATTGTTCCTAATAGCAGGAGGAGATGTAGTAGGACGAGATGGATAGGTATTTATTGATTCTCTAATGGTATTAACTTTTTGCTTGACTTCCTCAAGGTTCATTGTTTTTGCATGAGCTTGGCGTAATGTTGTTCCTATGTTTTTAGATTCTTCAGCGGTAAGAATTGCCTCACCTTTTGCCATTTTAATTAAATTATCCACAACGAAAGCTCCACAATCTTTACCATTTTGTTGTTGCTTAGTGTGTAAATCTACTATTTTAGCACTAGGACAAACTTCTTTAATCATATTTACTAAATCCACTCTTGGATCTATATTTGTTCCCATAGGATCATTATAGGTAAACACTATACCCCCCTCCTTGTCTTTAGTGATTGCTAAACTAACCCAATGTTCGTGTCCAGTATTAAGGGGTATAATAACCGCTTCCTTGTTATTTGCTATTAAATCACTATATACAGCTTGATCAAGAGTTTCCTTTAATAAACTTTTTTCTTCTATAGAAGCATGAGTAATAATAGAAACCTTTGTTTGATCTACAGACGCTTTTAATACATTGCTAATATCATCTTCGTCATATAAATAATCTAGTTTAGTTAATTTGCTACCCTCAGGCAATAAATGTTCTACCTCATTTTGTCTAGTTGATACCCCCCTTTCATCTGCTACTTGCTGAAGGGTATTAGTAATTCTTTTAGCATTTTCTTGTTTATACTCATTTAAATTCTCTTGCATATCCTTAATAGTTAAGTTGTTGATTCCAGGAACAGTTTCCCTTTGTTTAACTTCAGCAACAATATCAGCCCTTTTCCCATGACCTTGAGCTAATGGGATACAACCATTAGTCAAACTTTCGACCGAGCCTCCTTGAGTTATAGTATATTTAGCCTGTTTGGCAATATTCTGAAGTCTCAATGGATCAGATAGGTCAAAATATATATCAATAGGGTTTATTTCTGCTGTATTAAGATCTTTCTTGAATTGTTGAGATAATTGTGACACGTAATGCTCTAGTTTTTTAGCCCCACCAATTTTATCTTTTAAAATTTCCTCAACTTCCAGCTTAATACCTAATTGTTGGTTTGGGTCGTTGATACCAAATTTGGTCGCAATAATATTAGCCACATCATCTACAGATGAAGGATTGCTGGCTACTATAACTCTAGTATTTTTGCCTAGTTCTTTTGTAGCAAGCATAACCTCAGTCAATCTTTCTTTATTAGGCAATTTCCCTGACATTAATATGTTAGGAGACCTTTTTAGAATTTCCGACTCTATTAAATTTGTAGCTGGGATATAGGGAATGTAAGAAGTTCTTTTTTGCTCTACATGTCTGTGAGTTACCGCATTAGCTCGGTCGTTAGCATTTACAAAAAACACGTGATTGACCTGTGCAAGAAGAGGTGACCAGTAGTTATAATATGGCAAAGTTTGATTATGTGCATTATAATTACCAAAGGTAAAACAAGTTTGAATACCTGATTTTTTTAATGCTGCTAAATCATCTGTAACAACTATAGGTTTTTCCATGTTTGAATTATATTGAATATTAAGTATAGGCGTTTCTCCTTGTTTAACTTCATACAATATTTCACTTATTATATTATCCTTATTTAGTTTGCCATTTTGAATGTTATATTTAAGTTCCCTAGTTGGTATGTTTAAGTCAGAATTAGCCACTATAATATTTTGCTGAGTATCTTGACCTACATGACCATTAATATTAAATAACCTTACCTTATTTTCTTTTTTACCTGTTTTTGCCATACATACTCCAAAGTCATCATATCTAATGACTATCATCTTAAACGAAAAAACAAGTCTATACAAATCAATTATATATCTAATTTACAGATATAGTTGCATAATAATCTCACCCCCTTTAATAATATACTATATATAAGCCTGCACTAATATATTATTTAATTGGTAGAGGGATGGTTAGATGGTAATAGTAATTGCCTATGGAAATAATTAGGTAAAAATAATGCATTGGCATGATGTTGACGAAATTGCTATAAGTTTAGAAAAAAATTATTCCGATGAGGATATATCTGAATTAACACTAAAAGATCTTGAGGACTTAATAAAATCATTGAGTGATTTTGATGACCACGAAATTGAAACAAATAAAGAAGTGTTAAAAGAAATTCTCGAGGCTTGGAAAGAGATTAAAGATAGTAATTTTGAAGATTAATATATACTCTTCTGCTTTGAAGAAGAGCTATCACAAATACTTGCGAAGAATGTACGTACTTGTACCTCATGTAGTTCATCTATAGCTAATCTAAAGTAAGGTCTATCTAAGATACTCTAATAGATAGACCTTACTTTAGGTTAGCTATAGAATCTAAATAATTTACAGAAATAACTTGATTTTTTTGGGGAGATAGGGCATTATCTGCGTTAAATTGAAAGAAGGGGCGGTTAGCTCAGTTGGTAGAGCATCCCGTTTACACCGGGACGGTCGGGAGTTCAAGTCTCTCATCGCCCACCATATATCTCTCGGATTTCAGGGTTTTTATCATTGCAATAAATTGCAATAAAAAGTCTGTATTCCCGTCACATGCCGTTTTTTCACTAAAGTTGCCGGAATACGAGTATAAAAAATTTCTCTCTTTAACGAGTGTTTTGAGGGAGGAAATATTACAAAAGTGTTAAAATATACACCTAGTCCCCTTACCCCTTAATTTGTTACCCCCGTCATGTTAGATATTTATTATATAGTTTTTATTTTTAACGTTTTTGATATATACCTAGTAATATTGGTTCTTGGAAGATAATAATTTTATGATAAGAAAAGTAATTATATTTACTGTCATTGCTATTTCGTTGTTAGTATGTACTATATTAGTTGCGATGAACTTTGTTGATTATAGTTCCACCACTAATAGTCTTGTTAATGAATTAAAAATTTCTCCTCAGAATCTAAAAAAAATAAAAATAATTAAATTTCCTATACCTTATTTGATTATTGATCACATAAAAGAGGAAGGGAAATTAGAATTAGAAAATATAGAAATTCACTTTATCCCATGGTCATTATTAATTTTCAGACCAAGAATTAGTGCTGTAACCATATATAGTGCCACAATATATTCAGATGAACAAGATTTTGACATTATAAACCATGATAGGCTAGTTAGTGTATTTATAACAAATAATATAATGGATATAAATTTTAATGTTAAAAATCTGAGTATTCTAAATAAAAATAACCAACCTATTCTTACTTTAAATAATTGCTCTTTATTTAAAAATAACTCTATTGCTAATAGCACTTCATTCAAAGGGGATGGAGGATATGTAGGAAAATTATCTGGGTTTTTTGAAAAAAAGGTCAACCAAATAAATTTCGATCTTACTATCTCTAATGATGATTATAATTTTCACTTGCTAGAAACCTATATAGACTCTAAACTAATAAATGGCAAAGCAGAATATTTAATACAAAATTTAGCTGATATATTACATATTCTAGTGCCAGATTTAGATTCTTTATTTAGAAGATTTAATCAGAATGAAAAGGTAAATATAAAATTTGATATCTTACCTACTGGACAACTGCTCAAGCTAGAAAATGTAACCATAGACTCTAATTCGCTTGTAGGTAATGGAGGGGTATATTTGAGCAGAAGTGACAATGTTACTAGTATAATAAAATTATATTTCCCTAAAATAGACGTAAAATCACTTATCACTTCATCAAACAATATTAACCAATTTAGTGATTCAGTTTTTGGATTAAGACTTATCTTTGATAATAAATCAATCATGACGAATGTTTTAGTTGACCAAATAATATTAGGTAACGATGAGATATTAAATAATACTAAACTTTCATTTAATTTAGATAAAGGGGTATTAGTGGTCAATGATTTTTCTGGTACAATAAAATCCGGAGGAAATTTTCAATTGATAGGTAATGTAACCCAAAACTCAGTACGAAGTATATTTGATGGCACAATTCACTTGCAACATAATGACCTTAATTCTGTGTTAAATACTTTAGGTTACAAACAAGCAGCTAGTAAAAAACCTACAGCTTTTATTTTATCTTCAGATTTAAAACTAACTTTAATAGATGTCTATTTACAAAATCTTATGTTAAAAACTGACAACACTAAAGTTACAGGTAATATTACTGCTAGATTTATTGGTTCTATGCCGCATTTTATAGCAACCCTTGACTTTTCCTCGATTGATTTAAATAGAGACGATTACCCAATAATCTCACCAATGATCAAATTTGCTAAAAGTTTGTCAGAGAATATGAAAGATGAATCATACTTAGCTAAATATATTCCCATTAGGACAGCTGATTATTTAGGTAATTTTGACATTACTATAAATGATCTGCTTATAGGAAATAATTCATTTGGCAAAGCATATATCTTAGCAAATATCTCACCAGGTAATATTGGAATTAGTAATCTTGATATAAGAAGCAATAGTGATTACATCAATCTTAGTGCTAGTTTGTTAGCAAGTAACATTAAACCGCAATTAACAGTTACAATAAATGATGGCTCTCTTAATGTTAACTTTTTAACCCCTAAATCTTTATTTAATCTGCGGAATAACTTATTGAATGAATTTGACATAGAAAAAATAGAGTTAGAATTAAATTGTGCATTATCAAAAATAATTCAGAATGATCTAGTATTACAAAATGTTAAACTTGCTTTAGCAAATAATAATTCTTTATTTAAGATTGATAACTTTGAAACAAATCTACTTTCTGGTAAATTAAAAGCAGAAGGTAATATTTTATTAAATCCATATACTCTGAACTTTGTTTATGCACTTAATTCTATTGATTTAGCTCAATTATCTAATATTTTGCCAAGAGGATTACTAGACAATTACGGTGGAATGAGCATAAATGGAACAGTTGCTACTCATGGCAATAGTTTAGAAGAATTATTGTATGAGCTTAACACTCAATCAGAGTTTGTAGTAAAAAATGCCAAGATTAGTAACTTCTCTGTTGATTCATTGATAGAAAAAATTAATAATAAAGACTATAGTCTAAAGTATTTAAAAGATGATTTAGCAAAATCTATGTATCAAGGGCAAACTGAATTGAATAGTTTGCGTGGTAATCTTCAGTTAAAAAATGGAATAGTTACAATGAAAGACTTAGTATTTAATACAAAATATACTAGCGGAGCTGCATCATTAGCTATAAATATATATAATTTGGATATGGTATTATCTTCAATATTATCTTTCTATATAGCAGACTTAAATCCTAATCTAAATAATTCTAGTAATCAAAATACTCCTATAAATCTTACAATAAAAACCTCAGGCACTATATTAGATCCCATAAAAACGTCAGACGAGACTGAACTAAGAAAGGCTTTAGAGAACAGAAGGAAATCCACAATTAAAGGAGAATAAATGTTATTATTAAGAATTTTAAAAGATTATAGACTATTCGAAATATTGGTTCTTGGGGCAATTAGTGGCATGCCACTAGCTATATTATTCACTAGCTTAGTTGCTTGGCTTAAAGACTCTAATATTGATATTGCAATTATTACCACTTTTGCCGTTGCAAGACTATCCTATTCGCTAAAAGTTTTTTGGTCTCCTTTGGTAGATTATTTTAAGATACCATTATTAAAGAAATTTGGTCATAGAAAAAGTTGGCTGATACTTTGTACTATACTAATATCTTTAGTACTATTTAGTATGAGTACAGTTTTACCTAATGAATCATTAACTTTACTATATTTTCTTACTATCTGCCTTGGTTTCTTGTCAGCAACATTTGATATTAGTGTTGATGCACTTAGGATAGATAAATTTGATCAGGAAACCCAAGCTATAGCGAGTGCTACGGCAGTATTAGGCTATAGACTTGGCATGCTGATTACTGGAGCTGGGGCTTTGTATTTTGCTGAAGCCACAAGTGATTGGTCAGCTACATTTGTGGCTATGAGTATAATTTTTGTTGTAGCAACAATTTTTATAATTACTGTCAATGAACCGCAATTACAAAGAGAGAATATTGATATTTTCTCCTTCTTGTCTCTAATACAAATGGTACTTAGACCTTTTAAGGACTTCTTTGTTAGGAAATATGCCGTTACTATTTTACTAGCAGTAATATTATTTAAATTAGGTGATGCTATGCTTGGTGTAGTATCTATGCCATTTTATATGGAACTTGGTTATACAAAGGGACAGATAGCACTGATTACTAAATTTTATGGAGTACTAGCTACAGTTGCTGGGTCTTTTGCTGGCGGAATAGTTGTATACCGACTTGGAAACTTTAGAGGACTGATTATAACGGGAATTATACAAAGTATCACGCATTTCGCATTTATTTGGTTGAATCATCAACCAGTAAGTTCTGAATCTCTGTTCATTGCCATTACTATAGAAAATTTTGCTTCTGCTATGGGTATGACTGCACTTGTCGGATATATTAGCATATTGTGTAACAAACAATATTCTGCATCGCAATATGCTTTACTCAGCAGTAGTAGTACTTTATTTAATAACACAGTCACCGTTTATGGTGGTAGCCTAGTAAAAATGTTGGGTTGGGATAATTTTTTTATCTTAACAATAATTCTAGCCTTGCCAGGACTTATAATATTGTTCTATCTTAATAACAAGATTTCTAAAACGTAAAATTATGTTAATACGATTATTGCTATTTTTTACTTGCGTAATAACATTCAGTACAAACCTACGTCCTGTTTATGCTGCAAAAAAGCTTGTGTCTTCGCCAACTCAAACAAGTCTTGTCGTAGATTACAATACTGGTAGAATACTGCACGATAAAAATTCTACTACTAGAATATATCCGGCTTCATTGACAAAATTAATGACTTTGTATTTGTTATTTGAAGCGGTAGAATCTGGCAGGTTATCAATGAATCAAAGATTATATGTTTCAAAAAACGCAGAGAAAATGTTGCCCTGCAAATTAGGGCTTAAAGAAAAAGAAACTATTACTGTAAGAGAAGCTATTTTAGGTCTAATTATTAGATCAGCAAACGATGCAGCTATGGTAGTAGCTGAAAATATTAAAGGTACTGAAGAAAAATTTGCTCAGTTGATGAATATTCGTGCTAGACAGCTTGGTATGAAAGATACTTATTTTAAAAACGCTTCTGGATGGCATCATCCTTGTCAGAAAACTACGGCTAGAGATCTTGCTAAACTATCTATAGCTATTAAGCGAGATTTCCCTAAATATTATGCTTTCTTCTCTAGAAACAACTTTGTTTTTAGAGGCAATATTGTACGAGGACATAATAAAGTAAATGAAACTTATGAAGGAGTTGAAGGGTTAAAAACTGGTTATACCATTCCAGCCGGCTATAACTTGATTACTGCAGCAACTAGACAAAATAAATCTTTGGTTGCTATTGTTACTGGTGGTAAATCTGCTGAGTCTAGAAATATGCAAATGGTAAAACTATTAGATACCCATTTTGACCAGCCTAGAAATAATAAGACTATGGTTGATAAATTGATAGTCAAGACAACAGTACCATCAAGAACATATTGTAAGAAAACAAAATCAACTAAAGTTGCTACAAATCTTAAAGTAAGAAACAGAAAAAAACTATAGAAATATTATGAAAAATGTTGCTGTAATTATTTCAGGTTGTGGATATTTAGATGGGGCTGAAATCTTTGAAACAGTTTTTACATTATTGGAACTTGATAAGCATAATGTAAATGTAAAAATTTTTGCTCCTAATAAAAATCAATATTAAATCAATATTATGTGATTAACCATCTAACTCAAGAAAAAATGTTAGAGGAACGTAATATATTGGTTGAATCAGCACGCATTGCTCGTGGTAAAATCCAACCATTAAATCAAATACGTGCTGAAGATTTTGATGCTTTAATATTACCGGGTGGGTTTGGTGCTGCACTAAATTTGTCTAATATAGGACTTAAAAATGAAAATGCTACAGTACCAAAAGACTTACAGGAAATAATAGTAGGCTTTTATAATTTATCAAAACCAATTGGAGCTATATGTATTGCTCCTGCTTTACTTGCTATAGTCTTAAGAAATCATACAAAAATTAAGGTTACCCTTGGAGAATCAAATGATCTGATAAATAAGCTAGGAGCAACAGAAGAAACTTGTAATGCTCAAGATATAGTCGTGGACGAAGATAATAGATTGGTTACTACTCCTGCTTTTATGTTAAATGTTCCTTTAGCACAAATACATAAAGGTATTAAGGGTTTAGTAATTAAAGTGCTGCAAATGTGTACTAATATCTGAAATGTAAGCTATTTTATAAAAGACAATTGGTATTAAATAAGGAAGATATAAGCCAATATGAATAGATTAATACAAGCAGATGAGGTGTCTCAAACTCGTCTAACTAGAGAACAAAAAGAGGCTGTCGGATTACTTTCAATCGGTACATTTCTAGAGTATTTTGATTTGATGCTCTATATACATATGGCGGTAATTCTTAATGAGCTTTTTTTCCCGGAATATGATCCCTATGCAGCACAATTACTTTCAGCCTTTGCTCTTTGTACCACATATTTATTAAGACCTATTGGGGCGTTAATTTTTGGATGGATTGGTGATACTATAGGGCGTAAAGTAACTGTTATTATTACTACTTTTATGATGGCATTTTCTTGTATTATTATTGCTAGTTTGCCAACTTATGCTGAAATAGGTATTACTGCTGCTGTGATTGTGTCAATATGTCGTATTATACAAGGCATGACTTCCATGGGAGAAATAATAGGGGCAGAATTATATTTGACTGAAACTATAAAACGTCCACAACAATATATGTCTGTAGCATTAATAAGTTTTTTTGCTGTATTAGGGGCAACCTTTGCTTTGGGCGTTGCATTTATTTCTACCTCTTACAACTTCAATTGGCGTTATGCTTTTTGGTTTGGTGCATTGGTTGCGTTAGTCGGTTCATTAGCTAGAACAACTCTACGAGAAACACCAGAATTTGCTGACGCAAAACGACGAATGAAAATGATTTTTGCAGATATTAATGAGAATTCTAGTATATTGGAAAAGAATCCTATTTGGACAGAAAAAGTTAATAAAGTAACAGCTTTATCTTTGTTTTTAATATTCTGTGCTTGGCCAGTATGTTTTTATTTAACATTTATTCATTGCGGAGAGATTCTTAGAAATAATTTTGGTTATACGGCTGAACAAGTTATTTATCAAAATTTCTTTGTTTCAATAGTAGAAATGTTAGGGAATTTATCATTGATATATTTAGGTTATTACGTATACCCCCTAATGATTTTAAAAATTAGAATGGTAATTTTTTGGGTTCTTATTCTAGTTTGCCTATACTTATTGAGTCATGCTAGAACACCTTTTGATATTTTTCTGTTCCAAGCATTTATTATATTGATTATACCTAGTTTAACACCAGCCCATTCAATTTTATTTATATATTTTCCTGTTTTTAAACGCTTCACATATGTTAGTTTTTTATATGCTATATCTAATACTATTATGTATATTATCACATCTTTTGGGCTTATTTATTTAACAAAATATTTAGGTAATTATGGATTGCTGATTATTATAATTCCAGTCATGATAGGATATAGCTTTGGCATATTGCATTTTGAAAAATTAGAGAAAGCAGCTGGAAACTATCCGAAAAAGAAAAAATGGTTTCTCTTAATGAATTAGGTGGTGTCTATTAAAAAAGATTTAATTTTTGTTGGTGTAGTATCATCAGTACACGGAGTGCAGGGTAATGTTTACGTCAAATCTTTTACTATGCCAAATACTAATATCATTAAAATGAATTTGGTGGATGAATTAGGAAAAAAAATTATCCTTAAACTCATTAGTCAAAATTCTAAAGGTGATATAATATGTAGATTTAACAAAATTAATAATAGGACATTAGCTGAAGGATTAAAGGGATGTAAGCTTTTTTGTCATAGGCACGATTTCCCTTCATTAAGTGAAGATGAATTTTATATTGAAGACTTAAGAGGCTTACTGGTACTAGATACCAATTTGGTGGCTATAGGAAAAATTACAAATGTTTTTAATTTTAAAGCAGGTGATATCATTGAAATCGAGTTTGTCAGCAATAAAAAAGTAGAATTATTTCCTTTTAACAAGCAATTTTTCCCAGTAGTGACGAAAGAGCATGCTATTTTAGCAAAGATTTAACTATAGCAATTAGTCCTCATTACGTCGTTCTGATCTCTTTCGGTCATTAGGGTTTAATACTGCCTTACGAAGCCGGATTGATTTAGGAGTAACTTCTACTCTTTCATCATTTTGGATATAGCTGATAGATTGTTCTAATGTCATAATGACTGGTGGGATAAGACGCATAGCTTCATCTTTGCCAGAAGCTCTGACATTTGATAATTGTTTGGCTTTCAGAGGATTTACCTCTAGGTCATTATCCCGATTATGTTCGCCTATAATCATTCCCTGGTATACTAGTTCATTAGGGTTTATAAACATTTTTCCACGCTCTTCAAGATTCCATAGAGCATAGGCAACAGATTCACCATCCCCATTAGAAATTAACACTCCATTACGTCTTCCTTCAATAAGCCCTTTATACGAACCATAACTATGAAAAACACGGTTCATAACACCTGTACCTCGAGTTTCGGTTAGAAACTGACCGTGGTAACCAATAAGACCGCGTGATGGCCCTAAAAATGTGACTCTAGTTTTACCGCCACCAGATGGACGCATATCAGTCATTTCTGCTTTACGTATTGCTAAGGATTTAACAACAACTCCAACAAAATCATCATCAACATCAACTTGGATTTCTTCAATTGGTTCTAATCTTTTTCCCTGTTCATCCTCTTTGAATAATACACGTGGTCTGCTGATTGATAGTTCAAAACCTTCACGTCGCATAGTTTCAATTAATATTCCTAATTGTAACTCACCACGACCTGCAACTTGAAAAGCATCTTTTTCTTCAGTTTGACTGACATGTATTGCCACATTACTTTCGATCTCTCTCATCAATCTATCACCTAAAACTCGTGATGTAAGCTTTGATCCTTCCCGTCCAGCAAGAGGAGAGTCATTTACTCCAAAGGTCATAGATAATGTTGGTGGATCTATAGGTAAGGAAGGGAGTGCTATCATTATTTCAGGGTCACAGATAGTATCAGCTACCGTAGCGTTCTGAATTCCAGCAATAGCAATGATATCCCCTGCATATGCTACATCGACAGCTACGCGTTCCAATCCTCGGAATGACAGTATTTTACTTATTCTAGCATTTTCAATTACCATATTATCGCGATTAAGTACTTTAACATTTTGGTTGATCTTAACCGTACCGCTCTGCACTAAACCGGTAAATACACGACCAAAATATGAGTTATATTCTCTAGTAGTAACAAGCATAGAAAAAGGCAGGCTGCTATCAGCAACAGGAGCAGGTACATGAGATACTATCAAATCAAAAAGAGGAGAAAGATTTTTTTGCTGATCTTCTAGATGGAGCGATGCCCAACCGCTACGTCCCGAAGCATAGATAATTGGGAAGTCTAGTTGTTCATTAGTTGCTTCTAATGCCATAAATAATTCAAATACTTCATCAACTACTTCACTTACTCTTCTATCAGGACGGTCGATTTTATTGATAACAACAATTGGTTTCAAACCAAGTTTTAGAGCTTTTGACAGCACAAATTTTGTCTGAGGCATTGTACCTTCAGAAGAATCAACTAGCAATACAACTCCATCTACCATAGTAAGAATGCGTTCTACCTCACCACCAAAATCAGCGTGACCAGGAGTATCAACTATATTGATACGGATATTTTCCCACATAAGGGAGGTACATTTGGCTAAAATAGTTATACCACGTTCGCGTTCAAGGTCATTTGAATCCATAGCACGTTCTGCTACTGCTTGGTTTTCTCGGAAAGTCCCACTTTGTTTAAGCATATTATCAACTAGAGTAGTTTTACCATGATCAACGTGGGCGATAATAGCAATATTGCGAATAGCAAACATCAAAAACCTTTAATATATTTTTAGATGTGCATTATAGAGCAAAATATATCAAATTGGAATAGAGTTCTTGTGTTATAGTGAATTCAGTTGAATTAGCAACAACGTTGCTCATCGTTAGAAACTCTAGGAACTAAATCACCTGAAAAAATTAAAAAAATAGTAGAAGAAACTGTAATACATTTTTTAACTTTAGCTATGCATTTAAAAATACCAACAGTAACAAAACAAATTATTACATTATGTTGTCAACATTTATCTATACCTCTACACGCAGGGCAGTTTAAAAGTCCCAACTAATGATAGAAAATACTAAATTATAGAAATAAATAGTTGTCATCGCGAGCCACAAAGTGGCGCATAGGCGTCAACTTAAGAGCGTAATGATTGAGCATGTATAAGTAAATCAAACCTAAACGTCATTGCGAGAAGCCGCTGCAAGCGGCGACGCGGCAATCTAAGATACGCGACTCATCTTCGAGATAAATATGAGCAGAAATTATGCTATAGAACGTGAGTATTATGCGACGAGTGGAGTGTAGAATTAAATTCTCGTTACTGACTACATGTATGGATCTCCTGTAAAATGCAAGAAAAAAATAACATCTAATAGCAAAAATGCAAATGCATACATGTATCCGGCTTATAGTTAATAAATTATGTGTAATTTATCCTACAGCCCTGATGGAATTCGCTGGCTTACAAACTATATACTTATCATTTTATCGGCTTCAAAGAGCCATTGTAGTCATCAGTTTCTTTGTAAGCTAAGGTTTGTCTTATTTACCATCAATATTATTATCTCACGCATATTCCGGGTTGGAATCTCTTACATATTCTTTGTTTACCTATTAATTAATAAACCACTATTTATTTTATTTTATGTTAATTATAATAGCTCTGTGCTACAAACTTTACTCTCTACATAATCATCCCCTGACCTTAGTACTGCAAACACCACTCTTGCCAGTTTATTAGCTACAGCAACTACTGTTTTATTATGTCCATTTCGCTCAGATAAATTAAACATCCACTGCGTAAATTTGCTAAAATCTTTTTTAGATTTTTGTTCTTCCGATGTAAATCTTATCTTGGCATTTAGTACAGCTCTAGCTCCTTGGATCAATAGAGTACGCAAGTAAACATCACCTCGCTTGCTAATTCCAAGCAACTTATCTTTCCCTCTACTGGAATGCTGCCTTGGCACTAATCCAAACCATGCCGATAATTGCCTACCATTCTCAAAACTTGTAGCATTACCTATTGATGCTATTAAAGCAGTAGCAGTAATTAAACCAAGACCAGGTATAGCTGTTAATCGTTGATATTGAGTTAAGTTGCTAGCTATTATTTTTAATCTTTTTTCTATCTCTTTTATTTTTTTGTCATTATCCAAAAATTCCTCTTTCAGTTCACTAAATGTTTGATAACCCAGCTGGCTTAAATTCCCTTCATCTAAAATCTCGGTTAATTTTGTCATAACCTTATTGATCCCTTGAGGAATAATAAAACCAAATTCATGTAGTAGACCCCTAATTTCATTAGCAAGGGCAGTACGATTTTTTACCAATCTCTCTCTTACTCGATGAATTGATAAAATATCTTGTTGTTCTACAGTTCTAATTGGTACAAACCTCATATTTGGTCTTGTTACCGCTTCACATATAGCTTCTGCATCAGCTTGATCATTTTTATTAGTTTTAACATACGGTTTGACAAATTGTGCTGCCATTAGTTTTACTGTATGCCCCAATTTAGTTATTTCTCTTGCCCAGTAACTAGCTCCGCCGCAAGCTTCCATCCCTACCAAACATTTTGGTAAATTAGCCATAAATGTTAAAACTTGATCTCTCATTAATTTTTTCTTTAATACCGTCTTACCATTTTTATCTACACCATGAATTTAGAAAATTCTTTTTGCAATATCTATACCAATTGTGGTAACTTCCATCTTAGCCTCCTGATTGTTATTTTAATATTTAATATTAACTTTAGAAGATTAGCAACTGCTTTTCATTCTGTATATCAGGAGGTCCATACCATTATTTTATCATTTTGCAGATTTTGTCATTTGGGGCATCGTTAAATCAAATAAATTGAATAAATTTTGTTGAAACTCGCTTAATTTTGGTAATCTTGCAACTTTGCAACCCTTGATTGTGTAATATAAAAAACATACTTTATCCAGCTCTCTTAATGCTTCCTCAATGGTCACATTATATTTACCATCCTTGGTTACGCCACAACCTTGTTTCAACTTATTTTTCATATAGTGCCATATTTTTAATGCCAACATACAAACAAATACATGTCCCTTCGTTCTGTTGCTTTTCCTTAAAAAGATCGGTCTTACTTCGAGTAATCCTGTCTTCATACTGCTAAAATTCGATTCTACTTCATGTAAATTATGGTAAGCTTTATCAACCAATTCTTTACTCATCAGTTTAATTTCAATCTGTGTTTCAATCGCATAACAACCATCAAGAGCAAACAACTCTTTTTTCTTATCTTGATCAATTTCAACCACTATTTGGTTGCCATCTAATTTTAGGTTGATAAATTTATCTATCCGCCATTCTTTGGCAATTTTTTGAATATTATTTAAACCAAGTTCTAGCTTTGCTTTCTTATGGGTTGATACATATATATTACGTTCTTCAATCTTTGCAACCAATTTTTCAACTCGGTTATTCCTATCAAACTCAACTTTTCGGGCTATAGAACCATTTTTCCTTAAAATATATCTTTTGCCATTATTGGTTACTTCGCATAGCTGTTCTTCAAAAAAACTATATTGCAAAACTCCGCTTTTCTTTAAGCTTTCAATCTCAACTTTACTTAAGGTTGTAATATAGTCCCATCCTTCTTTGCTCAGGGCTTCTTTGCCTGTCCTCTTAATCATTCCTTTATCACCAACAAAGACGATATTCTTAATACCAAAATTAGATTTTACTAGCTCAATCTGCTCATAAATGGTAGAAGGATCAGCACTATTACCCTTAAAAACTCTAACAGCCAAAGGTTCGCCATGATCATCAGTTAATAGACCAATCACTATTTGCTTTTTACCCTTCTTTTTATCCCGATTGTACCCATATTCCGCAAGTTCATTCTCTGTTCCTTCGAAATAGCTGGAAGTGACGTCATATAAAAGCATAACAGGCGGCTTGTTATTTTTCTTTTGATAAGTTTTAAATAATTTTAATTCGATCTTTTCTTGGTTCTCTTCTAACCATTCTAGAGCCTGATATAAATGGTTTTCATCAAATGAATCGACAGATAATACATCAGATATCGCATGCGATTTCGCCCATTTCACGCTGGAAAGTCTAGACCCTTGGTGAGCAAAGCGTGCTAAAACCAAAAATAGACTCAATAAAGCTTCTTTGCTTCTAGTACCAAGAGCCTTAGTAATACCAATTTCATCAGCAATTCTTTTTAGTAGAAAAATAGTCCCAAAACTTTCACCAACCTCAGGAACACCATCTAAACCATCAAATTCACCTTTAAGCATCTTCTTAAAAGCCTCAATGCGTAAATCATCCCAGTTAGTTAAGTTAGCTAGGGTTTTATTTAATACTTTCCCGTCTTCGCGACTCATCTTCGAGACGAAAAAGTGCTTTAAACGTCTAAAGAATCAGGTTCGCAGCGGTTTTGGAATGAAGTTTGTAGTCATGTAAACATCACTTTTCTACTTGACATACTAAAAATTAGTCAACATAATGCTTCTTATGTGTATTACCATTGTTTTGTTTCAAATAAAAACTCTTGTCATTAAAGTACACTTTTATCAGTATTTCTTTATTATAAAATTCCACAGGTGAAAAAATGTAGTCAGTAACGAGAATTTAATTCTACACTCCACTCGTCGTATAATACTCACGTTCTATAGCATAATTTCTGCTCATATTTATCTCGAAGATGAGTCGCGATAAGAGGTACGAAGCAATATTGCAGGACGAGAATTTCTATTTGGAACAGTTGTAATATACATGAAAGAGATTCATATCTCTAAATTCCAGCATTGTCAAATAAAAAATATCATTTACATGACTACAAACTTCATGCCAGAACCACTGCAAACCTGATTCTTTAGGTGTTTTAAGCACTTTTTCGTCTAGAAGATGAGACGCGAAGCGTTACTCTAAAAAACAGCTTCGCTGTTTATCTGGATCGCCACGGCATCTAACGATGCCTCGCGATGACGGCTGTGTTTAATTTGTTTATACATGTTCAATCATTACGCTCTTAAGTTGACGCCTATGTGTCTACACGGGGCTTTTGTGGATAATTCCCAGTCTTTTTCTCCAACTTTTCAAAATGAAATATCCCAAATGCAAAACCTATGCAAACTGGAAGCAATATAACCATTATCCCCCAATGATGCCAATATTCAGTTAAGTAAACAATTGAAAAAGAGGTAACTACATACATTAAGGCACGAGATATGGCAAAGGTAAGACTAGCACAGCTAAACCGTTTAAATACAGGAAAATGTTTATAATAGATTGGCTCTCCTAGACCAGGACCGATAGGCACAAATAACACAATGAATAATTGCATTAAAAATACGTCAAATGAGCTATTAATATTATTTAATAAATAAGGGCAAGCTAAAACAAATACACAAAATATTAATAACATAGTTTTTACAATTTTTAATGGATATATTCTATAACTTAAATATGCTAATACTAAAGTGGCTAAGAAAGAAAACATTGAGACAATAAAATTTTGATGAATGACCTGTTCAGCACTATAACCAAAAGAAGTTTTTAAAATATTTCCGCAATAAATATAAGGAAAATAAAAACATATGGGACACATACATTCTATTAAGAACAACGCTAAAATTGTTGTTTTATTAGCTTTTTCCTTCCATATTGGATTATTTTCTAGTTTTTTAAGATCTATGCTACCAACATTTGAAGGCTGCTCAAAAGTTTTTTTTAGTTGACGCTTGGCGTCAGCAAATTCTGGTGTTTCTCTAAGACTCCTTCTAGCTACTGTACCAACCAGTGCTATACCCGCTCCCATCCAAAATGCTATACGCCAATTAAATCCATAGGAGGTCACTAACGATGCTATTCCTAAAGCAACAACTCCTCCTAAAGTACCAAAAATCGCAACTGATGAAACAGCTGGATATTGGATTGGTGGATTTATAGATTCAGTTAAATAAAGTTTTGCTCCTACTGCCTCTCCCATAGAGGATATTCCTTGTATTATACGGCATATGGTGATCAACCAAGAGGCTGTAATGCCTATTTGGGCATAAGTAGGTAGATTAGCCATCATAATACATGATAAAGCCATCATAAAAGTCGTTATGATAACAGTAGTTTTACGTCCTATATTATCACCTATATAGCCAAATATTACTGCACCAACTGGTCGAAAAACAAAGCTAGAACAGAAAGCTGTAGCAGAGTAAATTGCTGTAGTATGTGGATCATATTTTGGGAAAAATAGCTCATTAAGAAGTATAGCCATATGTACGTAGAGGGATAGATCAAAATACTCTAGGAATGTTCCAATCGATAATAACCCAACAGCTGATTTTTGTTCTTTCGTTAGGCTTCTTTGTTCTTGCTGATATCCTATCATTTATTCACCTTATAATTTTAATAGTACTATAAATATTGATGATTTGGTTAATTAATAGCAAGAAAAAATGATATAGTAGGCTAAAATAATTAAACTATTAGTGTAACAATATACTAGTACTTAATACAACCTAAAAGTTCGAGTGGAGATTTCTTTGACATAATTCAACTGAATTCACTATTAAGTGTATATTTGAAGTAATTAGTATTTTAAATTATAGATTCTATATTTGCTATCTTACAGCTATTAGCCAAATTATTATCTAGAGTAGCAATTTTTGCTTCAAGGCGTAGGGATAATTCAAGGTAAGAAGCATCATAAGACGTTAGACCATATTTAGTTGCAATCCTTGCTATTATATGTAGAGATTCAGGGCTAGAGCAAAATTTATCAATATTAATAGGAAGAGTATTTAAGAGGTGTAAATACTCTTCATAATTACTTTTAGTAATACGTTGTTTTTTTAAGGATGATATAAGCACATTGTTACATTCTAAAAAAAAGACAGCAGGGACAAATATATTATATACTTTGTTAGAAATCTGATGGTAAATGTTATCGACCTTAAGCTGCTGCTCATCCGGTAAAATCGATGACATAATGAATGAACAATCTACTACTAAATTCATTTTATGCTCATTTTCTACCAAAATTTTTCATTTTAATAACATCGTCTGTAGAGCCAAGAGGGCTACGTTTTTTAAGTTCAGCAAGTTTTTTAAATAGATCATCAAATCTTTGGGAATAATATTTAGCTACAGATATAACAAAAGCTACCTCTTTCCCTCTGTTTGTTATGCATAATTCTTCACCTGCTTCTACTTCTTTTATTAGCTCCGTTAAGTGAGTTTTTGTTTTAAACATACCAACTATTCTCATGAATCCTCTTTAATAAACCAGTTAACTTAACTAGTTTATCATATTTTAATAAGCAATACAATACGCTAATAACAGCGATGAATCTATTTCATTTTACTTAAATAATCTTAATAATTTGCTTGCAAAAATTTTAAAATTAATTTATTAGGTTCTGAGTTTTTGGGTTCAAGAAGAATAAAAAATAAATATAAGAGACAACAGATGTTAAAAATAAAACAGGCAAGATTAAGCCTTCCCCCTTTAGATTTTAACATAGCAAAAGATAAACAGGTAATGAATACTCCGGATGCTGAACAACTAGAAGTTAAACAGCAAAAGGGTTTTTTGGAGAAAGAAACTCAATCTGATAAGATGTTATTATGTATTGATTGGGATGGAACAATAGTAAAAGGCTCCCTACACAATGCTCTTAGTACTACTTTCAATTATCAGGATTGTGTAGATCAATTTCTAGCAGATGAAACAAAAAATTGGAAAAATAAAGAGCTATTAGTAGACTTGTTGCAAAAAGCATTAACTATAGGATGCCATATAGCTATTGTATCTTTTGGCTCATATCCTGAGTGGATCGAATACGCTCTTAAGCAACTTTTAGGATCGACTCTATCGAAAGAAATTTTTGTAGTGTCGCATTCTCGTAGAAATGGCTATGAAGGCAAACAGCAGCATATAGAGGAAGCCAAGAGTCATTTTGGTGTTTCTGAGAATAAGAAGGTTGTTTTAATAGATGATGACAAAAATAATGTAGATATTGCAAAGGAAAATGGTATGCATGGAATACATGTTACCAAAGAGGGTAGTGAGTATTTAAATGAAGCTTCTGGGATAGTTACAGCACAAGAACAAAAAGAAAATCAAATGCAGACTAACTTTGATCAGTTAACAGAGAGTACATTAGAACTGTTGGGTGAAGAACCTTCCCTAATAAACTTTTATGACATATTATAGGGATTATACTATTTTGCTTTGAAGAAAAGACAATAGCAAAACTTCTAGGACTCCTAGTATAGTTTTCATCAAAACTAAGGATTATTTCTCCCATTTTTTTTAAAGCTTTGTTATAATCATTCCAGTTACGAACCTTTTTTATAGATGGTATACTGCTCGTAGGATCATTTGAGTATACCGCTAGAGTCTTGGATAATGAAAACACAATTTTTGGTTTTCTATTCTAGAGTATATAAGTATACTTTTGATGAGTTTTTTATCATTCTATTCAATTTCTAGGTTCATAACAACCTATTTTGACTATCCACGTTAGTAATACCTCCTCACGAAAGCAGGAACGTCCATATATGGCATCCTAGGCTATTAAACCGATGTCTTACATCAAACTAAGGTTATATACCTACTTAAACTTGTACATTTGGTTAATTTATGAAGTCATATACTTTTAAAGAGCATTTTTTTGAGCTAAAGGCTAGGTTTTTACGAGTATTTGCTGCATTCATTATTGGTTTTATTATTTGTTATTATTTTAGTAGCGATATATATAACATTTTATTAGAGCCACTTGCAGAATTAGATCATGCTAATATAAGGAAAGTGATCTATACTGGTCTTACTGAAGCATTCTTTACTTATATAAAACTTGCAGCTTTTGTTTCTTTTGTCATGATTATGCCAATTATCGCTGTAGAATGTTTTTTATTTATAAGACCTGGGTTATACTCAGGTGAGAAGAAATATGCTGCTTTTATTCTTTTTATGTCGCCTGTTTTGTTTTGGTGTGGGAGCATCTTTGTATTTTATTTTGTTATGCCGCGTGCATGGCAATTTTTTCTAAGCTTTGAAGATAATAATGCTATTATTCCACTAATTCTAGAAGCTAGAATTAGTGAATATTTAAACTTAGTAATTCAGTTAATTATTGCGTTTGGTATAGCTTTCCAATTACCAATTATTATGTTAATATTAAATTTATTAAAAATATTAACAGCAAAAGACTTAGTGGACAAAAGAAGATCGTCTATAGTAATTATTTTTATTATTGCTGGTATTTTAACTCCACCGGATGTGCTTAGCCAATTTGCCCTTGCAATACCAATGCTTTTATTATATGAAACTTCAATTATTATGTGTAAATTTGTAGAAAATCGAGGAAGTTAAATGTTAGATATAAAGTGGATTAGGGAGAATAAGCAGGAATTTGATGATCTACTTATCAAAAGGGGAATTTCCCCAATGTCCGATAAAATTACTAAACTAGATGAAAGCAAGCGCCAGCTAACTAATCTTATTCAGCAATTTCAGCATGCAAGAAGGAAAAAATCTAGGGATCTAGGCAACATGCCTAACAAATTTAGTAAAGAATTTGAAGAAATAAAGCGTGATGTGGATCACATAAATGAGAAACTGGAAGAACTGAATTTAAAATTAAATAGTAATCACCAGTTAAACGATATGTTGGAGGTATTGCCAAACCTTCCTGATCCTGATGTACCATATGGCACTGATGGCAGTATGAATAAACTGCTTAAAACAGTAGGAGACATTACAACAAAACCATCTCCTCCATTACCTAAGCAGCATTTTGAACTTGGTGAAAGTTTAGGTATGATGGATTTTGTCCGTACTGCTAAAATGTCTGGTAGTAGGTTTGTGACTCTAAAGGGAGATTTAGCAAAGCTAGAACGTGCATTGATTAATTTTATGATTGATACACATACTCAAGAATTTGATTTTACTGAACTATCTCCTCCATCTTTGGTGCGACCAGCTGCTATGTATAATAGTGGTCAATTGCCAAAATTTGCAGAAGAGTCGTTTGAAACGGTGAATAATTACAGGTTAATTCCAACAGGCGAAGTACCTCTTGTTAATATGGTAGCCGATACCATAATAGCTAGGGAAGAATTGCCTATACGTTATGTTGCTTACACACCCTGTTACAGATCAGAATCTGGAAGTAGTGGTAGAGATACTAGAGGTATGATACGTATGCACCAGTTTGGTAAAGTTGAGTTGGTTACAATAACTACTGCAGAAGAATCTCAGCGTGAACATGAATATATAACTAATGCAGCTGAAACCATTCTAAAAAAACTTGATCTACCATATAGAGTTATGTTGCTTTGTACTGGAGATATGGGATTTACTGCCAAGAAAACCTATGATTTGGAAGTATGGTTGCCTGGTCAAAATCTATACCGTGAGATTTCAAGTTGTTCTAATTGTGGAGATTTTCAGGCTAGAAGGATGAAAGCTAGATATAAAGAATTTGGTAGCAACGAAACCACTTTTGTCCATACTTTGAATGGTTCTGGTTTACCAATTGGTAGGACAATAATCGCAATTCTAGAAAATTATCAAAATGCAGATGGTTCAATAACAGTTCCAGATATTTTGGTGAGTTACATGGGTGGGTTGGAGCGAATTCATACCACTAAAGAGTATAAATAACATGTATTTGATGATAGGTATTATTGGTGTTCAAAATAGCTAACAACTCAAGAAAAGTTGATAAGGATTTATATAATAATTCTGCAGAGGATTTCATTCCAATTGCTTGTCATTATAATGAGAATACTTTGTTAACTAAGAATGGTGAACTACTCCAAACTATCCAAATAAATGGTATCAATGCAGAAAATATTAGCACTAAGTTATTCAATTTACGAGAAGTAGTGCGTAATGCGATTAAGAAAAATGTTCGTAATAAAAATTTTGCATTTTGGATACATACTGTACGACGTAAGACAAACTTAGATGACCCAACTCCTTACAATAAATTGTTACCAGCTAATATTCACAATTTATGGCAAAAAAAGAATTACTGGGATGATAAATTTGTTAACACCTTATATATCTCAATAATTTATGATTCTGCTGAAATTAAAGTTAAAAATCTCAACTCTTTAATGACATCTTTGTTTTTTGATAAAGTTGTCAGTCTCCAAAATAAGTACTTAAGTAGTGTTTTTGAAATACTAAATAGCACTGTTGATACAATACTTTTGGATTTACAAGATTTCGGTGCAGTAAAGTTAGGAATAAGATTTGAAGGGGAAGAATCTTACTCTGATCTGATGTTTTTATATCGTAGAATAATCCATCTCAACGAAGAATATTGCCTAGTACCGATTGCAAATCTATCTAATGCTTTAGCTTCTAATCAATATGCAGTTGGTAACGATAAGATTGAAGTAATAAGTAGGCATGATAAAAAGTTTGCATCCATTATTTCAATAAAGGAATATCAAGAAGTATCATCAGCTGCACTTGATGGATTCCTACAATTACCTGTAGAATTAATAGCAACAGAAATATTTTACTTCGTTGATAAAAAAGAAGTATCTAAAACATTTGAACAACAGGCATATATTTTACAAGTTAGTAAGGATACTAAACTTGCTGAAATTACAGGAATAGATAAGATAATGAACCTTGATGCTTCAATCCCGAACCAATTTTGTAAACAACAAATTTCTATTGCTATTATAGGGTCAGACTTGGAAAAATTGGATCAATCAATTGCCCAAGCATCTAAGGAACTTGCTAAAATTGGCATTGTCCATGTGCGAGAAGATATAAACTTAGAGCAGACATTTTGGGCACAACTCCCAGGGAACTTTTCCTATGTTAGGAGGCTCGCTCCCACAATTATAGAAAATACCGCCGCTTTGGCCTCATTACATAATTTCCCGACCGGAAGCCAAAATAACATATGGGGTAAAGCGGTGACTTTGCTTAGAACAGAAAAAGGAACTCCTTACTTTATGAATTTTCATGCTAAAAGTAATAATAGAGGGAATACTTGTATTTTTGGCACAGCTAATACTGGTAAGACTGTACTAACAAATTTTTTAATTTCTGAAGCCACTAAATACAAGCCAACAATATTATATCTTTCCAATAATAATAATTCAAAGATTTTTGTTGAATCAATTGAAGGGCAGTGGTTTGAAAAGGAGAAGAACCTAATAAGTCCATTTCTACTAGATGATACTCTAGAGTCAAGGCATTTCGTTACCGAATTTCTTAAGATAATTTGTAATCATTCTTTTTACCCTCTAACCAAAGCAGAATTAGCTTTTCTAGAAAACTTCGCTGATAAAATTTGGACTTTAGATAATAAAGATCGTAATTTTTCCTCCATTTTAAAAACAATGGACTTTTCTATAGAAGGTGGAGATTTAATTAAACTAAGGTTGACTGATTATACAAAAGGAGGATTATATGATGGTATATTTGATAGTGATAAATTCCCTTTATCTGAAGGTGGCATAATCGGATTTAATTTGTACCCTTTCTCTGAGAAGTCTTTTACAGAACGTTTTTATCCAACAGATAGAAAACTTCTAGAAGATTTTTCAATGAATTTGACTAAGCATAATAGTTTATGTGTAGGATTAATATATGCTTTTAATTATCACTTAACTATTATAGGGAAGAGTCCAAAAATATTAGTAATAGATAATCTAGATTCCTTGTGTAGACCGGAAAATTTTGATAACATATCACAAATGATTTCTGATAGATTGCTGAGTAATAATGGAATAATGGTTAGTAATTTTAATTTTAGTTATCTACAGTCGATAAAAACAAAGGTGCTACAGAATTGGTTGGATTTAACAGACACTAAAATAATTTTACCATCAGAAATAAAATTACAGTATTTAGAACAAATTTTAGGATTAAATGAATCAGAAATAAATAAATTATCGAAATTTACAATTGCTTCTAGAATGTTCTTAATAAATCAAAATAATCAATCTATTGCTTTGGAGTTAAGTATAGGAAGTTTAATTGGCATTATCAAGATTCTATCCTGTAGAACCGAGGAATTGAAAATATATCAAGAAATATTACAACAATATCTAGGACACCCTGATAATTGGATTAATCCTTTGTATATAGCATTAAATCATATTTAGTTGTAAGAGGAGTTTGGTGCTAAAAAAATATTATCTAGCATTTTTTTTGTTGATTTACTCTAGCAAGAGTTATGCATCATTTTGGGATGGAGTTGCACAATGTCTCAGTAACCCTTGCAATTGTGGTTATGACACGATAGATGAAATATGGAACGGAATTAGAGTAAGAAAAGGAATAGAGCCAAATCCTATGTGCCCACCATGGAATAAGCGGGATGGACGCGATACAGATAATTGCTTGATTCAATTTAACCCTCCTGAGAATTTTATTGGATTTTATCTTCATCACTGTGCAGAACATACCACAGAAAGTTCCTATTTTGCACCAAAGATTCGTATAAGAACTCAAAGTTGTAATGCATTTGCATGCTGGAATCAATCCACTACTTTGAATTGGGATGGTGAATGTGTAATATGGCCTGGGGCTTATGCCCTACCCTTACTCAGAATTTGTGCTAGGGTTGCTGTTCCTGCAGTTGCACCAACAGCCTTGAATAGTAAAGGAACGCCAGCAGACCCTGGTTATACACCTGGAAAACATTTGAATGATGTTGGCTTTACAGAAGATGATAAACCGATTATTGGAGATGATGGAAAACCGTTTAATAGACCAAAGCTATGCGCATATAGTGATCCTGGCTTGGTAAATCTTGTTTCAGCTACCGGAGTTCACTTAGATCCGATGGACTGGAATCCAATAAGACAACCTCTTCATAAAACAGATGAGTTACACCCTTTTGCAAAAATTCTAAAGTTTTTAATAGACATTAAGTCTAGTATGAGTATATCAGTACTATTAGGTAAGTTATTAGACATGATTGCTTCTGACAATACACCAGGTCTTGATGTTATAAAAGAAATAGTTAAATGGATAGGATATATTTTTGAACAACAATGGATGTATGAGGTGGCAAAAAAAATAGTAGAAGCACTTGGTGCACTAAATCGTTCTGTTGATGACTACCAATTTGGTTGCGTTGAATTACCATTTGGTCCTTTTCCACCACCATATTGCCCTAAATTAGAACAATTCATTATTACTCCCACTACAAAGCTTGTATGCAGTAAAAAGAAAAATGGTTTATTTGTTCAATCTTCAGATGCACCATGCGTAGTATCTAAATTAAGAAATAATCTTATTCATAATGTCGTACGTGTTAGTTTAGACAATCTTGTGCCTCTTTGTAAAAATGAAGATCCTCAAAAAACCGATAAATGTGTAAGAATAAACAATCTTGATCCATTTTCTTCAGCTAAAGGAATTCATATTGCTACCGCTCAACGCGATGCAATAAAAAAATGCTCAGCTGGTGATACAAAACTTTGCGTTAACACGAAAATTGACTTTAAATGTAGTATTACTGAGAATGGTTGCGAAGATGGATTTAGGATAGTCTACGCACAAAAAGTAGGTGATATCTCTACACCAAGTAGTTACTATGTTGATGATTTACCTGATTGTAATAGCGAAGGAGCAAATGGTAAGATTACTTGTCAAGAAATATGGGGCATAAATATTGGCGAGTTTATTGATGTTAATCTTGCATTTCCTAGTATACAAGGTCAAGATGGTACAAGTTTACTACCGCTCAAGAAAACCTTTAAGCTCAGAGATAATGTTGATGACAGGTCTTTTGTTGCTTCAATTACTAGAAATACTACCTTAAACCCTCATCTTAGTCGTGATCCAAAATCTATTTGTGTAGCAGAAGGAGATAGCTTGGTTGGTTGTGAAGATAGGGTAACAGATGGTTACCAAATCCTAACCTACCAGTGTGAAGGATTTCCTAGAATTACTTGCCATAATAATAGCTATTATAACCCTCAATTTATTGCGTCAATACGAGTGTCAGACGATAAAGGGAATATTGTTGATTCAACTAGTACTGTTATTACACCGTTATCTGCTAGTAATCCAATACCAATAGCCAATAAGACAGAAGAAATAATAAATTTAGCAGGATTTAATTTTACTTCCTTCATGGCATATATTTCTAATACCCCCCCAACTATATATACTGCTATGCCATTTTCTGGCAAAAAATCTATGAATCCTTTAACTATATATGGTAACTATAAAGACGACAAGACCCCTTATGATGCTAAAGGAATTCCTACTACAGGTGTGGTATATTTAAAGGGTCTTGAATATATAAATGGTAAATATATTCAAGGTGCAACGCATGGCTGTTTACAATTAAAAGATATAGACAAATGTGTTCCGGGAGTAAATAATACTAACTGTGTACTAGCAAAACTACTTGAATCAGATACAGTTGATTGCTCAAAATTTAAGACAAAAAGTATGCAATACCTAGGCCTGCAAATCTGTCAGGATACTCATACTGGTTGTAACTCTGCGGAGACTATAGATGATCTTAAGACAAAGGGTATTACGATTTATAAATGTGCTAACTCTGCGTATTGTTATAAAAATAATCGTAAGCCAGATGTTGAAGTATGTAAAGTTTCTTTAGATACCAATAATAGAATTGATCCCTCCCCGTCACTAGGTCCTACAATAAACACTGATGGAAAGTATTACACTGCTACTTTTAATAAGGATGGTGTTCTTATTGATAAGAATGGTGCTTTTGTCGATAAAGATGGGATCCCTGTAGATAAGGATGATGTTATTGTCAATGAAAATGGTATTTTTGTCAATAAGAAGAATGGTACTCTTGTTTATCAGGATGGTACTTCTATTGAAAAGACTGCTGCAATCCGAGATAAAACCCCACAAGAATTAGGTTTTTGTACTTCAGTTCCTGCCCCTAAATGTCAAGCAATTACTACCCCGACTAATGACAGTGGTAACGCAACATGGGCTAGCACAGAAATAGGTGATTTGGCACTAGGTACTTGTAAACCTGGTTGGGTACTAATTGATCCGAATAAACCACTACAACGTTATTGTCTATCAAATATCGATACTAAAACAGTGACCTTTGAAGCCTTACCAAATGCTGTTGGATGTAAAGAGAATACTGGTCTTAATTTCAAATATACAAGCGACTTCAAAGGCGATTTTCCTGTTAAAAATAGTTATGATGATGCCACTAAGGTTGGAACCTTTATACTTGGTGCTCCATACGATTCTGCAGGTCATTCTCCAGCTCATCTAATAGATACATTACATTGTGCAAATTATGAGTTTGATATACCGAATACTAATAAGCTAGACTATTTTACAGTAGGTGGTACTGGTTCGTATTATGATGATTACATAGTGATCAAAGTTAATAATCAACTTGTTCATGCTGGTCCTACTACTTCTGAGTTTAATTCTATGCAATGTAGGGATTTTAATGGTGATAACTGTGTTGTTTACATTTATAAAACTTACCAAGGAAAATTTGTGAAAGCACGCGACATATATAGATCTACTAACCTACCACAGCTTGATTTGATGCCACGTTTACGAAATGGTAAGAATAATCTTAATATTTGTGTTGGGGTTGTTGGGGGAGGAGTTTTGAATTTGACTATTAAATATCAACTGAAATAACCTGAGTTTGATAAAGACATCAGGCTATCACCATTACTATTAGTCAATTTAGGAGGATTGGTTTAGTTGCAACGCCTGACTTCCGCAGATTTTTTGATATTAGTTGTTATAAGTGGCATTAGTAAGGAGGTGAAGTGGTACTCTCGTTCTGTTGTGCCTAGTAGATATTTTATTATTGACTTTAACTGCGATGTTGTTTATTATTTAATTAATTGAATATAGCCCCATATTTTATAGCCCTAATATGTACATACGTCGTAAAAAAACTCCTAATAGTCCAAGGCAATCTATTCAAATAGTGGAAGGTTATCGTGATAGTAAAGGTAACGTCAAACAGCGTATAGTACGTCATTTAGGAGTCTTCATAGATGAAGTAGAAGAAGCTAAATTAGTTGCCCTAGCACAAGATTTGATTGCCAAGATTAAAGCTGAGAGAGAAGCTGCAATTGGGCAGAGGAATTTGTTTACTGATGATACTAACGAGGTTAAAAGAGGTCGTCCAACTAACAAGTTGTTAAAAGATATTCTACCTGTTAACGAAGTAAAACTAAATGAGGTTGTAGAAGTCAAGCGAGTTGTTGAAGGAGTGCATCAAATAGGGGGGCATGTTTATGATCAAATGCATTTTAACCAGTTACTAGCAAGGAAACGTGACGCTGGGATGCTGAAGGATTTAGTGTTAGCCCGTATGGTAAGACCAAATAGTAAAAAAGGGATAGTTGAGTATTTAAGCGATCAATTTGACAGGCATCATGATCTAGATGCTACTTATCGGATGATGGACAAATTACATGAGCAAATACCTAAAATTAAAGAATTATGCTTTAAAAACACCCTAACCCTGATTCCTAATAAAGAGATTAGCCTAGTATTTTTTGATGTCACTACACTATACTTTGAATCAGTAGAAATAGATGAGCTAAGAGCCTTTGGCTATAGTAAAGATCATCGCTTTAATACTACCCAACTAGTTCTTGCCCTAGCAACTAATGAGGATGGATTACCACTTGGCTATGAGCTGTTTAGTGGTAATACCGCAGAAGTTAGCACCTTAATTAAATCAATTAACAGCTGGCAAGCGTATCTTAAAGTTAAAGATGTTTGTTTTATTGCTGATCGTGCAATGTTTAGTAAAGCTAACTTGCAAGCTCTCGATGAAGGTGGTTATCGTTATATTGTGGCAGCAAAGCTTAAAACACTCAAGAAAGAAAAGAAAGAAGAAATATTATCAGAGGAAAACTATAAGCCTACTGTTATAGGCAATGATCTTACTTGGATTGCCGATCTAGAGCATGATGGTAAACGTCTAATTACCAGTTATAAATCTAAAAGGGCTATTAATGATGCACAGGAGCGACAAAAAATTTTAGATAAAATTAATAAGACTATTGGTGAGTCTGGTAGTACTAAAAAACTTATATCTAATAGTGGAGTAAAAAAATATACTTCTAGTGAAAATGGCAAGAGCTATATTGACGCAGAGAAGATAGAGCAGGATGCGTTGTGGGATGGCATACATGGGGTAATCACCAATGACCAAACTATAACTCCACATGAAGCAATAGCAAAATATGCTAGATTATGGGTAATTGAAGAGCAATTTAGAATCAATAAACATAATTTACAAATGCGTCCAATTTTTCACTGGACTAAACAAAGGATAGAAGCACACATAGCTGTGTGTTATATGAGTTTTGCAGTGCTTAAAACTATAGAATACAAGGTTGCTCTGACCCAAAAGATCAGTGTAACTAACATCGTTGAATTATTAATATCAGTACAGGCTTCAATCTTAAGACATACAAAGACTGGTGATCTTTATAGACTACCAAGTGCAATAAAAAACGAAGCTAGAAAAATCTATAAAACCTTTAACATCAAGCGTTCAGACCATGCTGAAATATATTTAAAATAACAAAATAATGTTGTGCCTAAATTTTAAAAATCCTAGCACTATGAGCCTTCTAAGCTTATGCCTTATTAAAAAATGCGGAAGTCGGGAAGAAAGAACATACCGAAAATGAAAATAGATTAAATTCATTAATAGATTTACGACTCAATGGAGAACTTAGTACAGAAGAATTTCAAAGAAAAAAACAACAATTAAAAGATCGTCAATATGAAATTAATCGTTTACTGAAAACTTATGATGAAGCAGACGATAAATTTACTGATACCGCTACAACGCTAATAACTCTAGCATCCGAAGCATATGAAACTTTTAAGGGTTCTGAAATGCCCCAAAAACGCAAAATGATAAATTTCGTATTTCAGAACCTTAAACTGAGGGGCAAAAAACTTGAGACCTCTATACGTTTTCCGTTCGATATTTTTGAAAAAACGACGACTTGTACCGAATGGCGGGGCGTAGTGGACAATTTCAGAACCATAACAGACAGTAAATTACTTATTATTCAAACGCTTACAACCTATTACTAAAGCATTGTCACCTGATATTGTAAATCCATATTTTTACCACAAAAAGCTATGGAAAGTTTAATGATTTTTTTGATATGAGAATGTTCTTTTACCTTAGTATCATATTGTTTATCTATAATCTGTTTTAAGCCCATTTGAGCTACCGAGGCTAAATCTTCAGAAGGTTTAGCGATTTTATACTCGATAATCATGGCTTTGTCACCTTTGCCAACTTTGGGGATCATGCTTACATCAGGGCGTCCATCACCTGATTCTTGTTCACTTGATATTATATAGCTCGGTGCTAACATGTTAATAATCCCTAGCATAAAGCCACTATAAAATAATTCGACCTTTTTCTCTCCCACTTGATGAAAACTAGTACTATTCAGCAGCAACTCCTGCATTCTTTGTTTAAACTCCTCTATTTTACCAGCTGGCAGTAAGCTCATTAGCGGATAATATAATGAGCTATCCATTTGTAATTGTTTGCCAAGCCATTGCAGTAATCGAGTTTCATAAATAAATTTTACTTCTTCATTTGGCGCACTTAATTCAAAAATATTTCTTGTTGGTTCAACAACGGTAGGATTCAAATAACCACTAAATAGTAATAAGCTAAACAAACCTGAACGTGAACTAATATCACTAAAACTTATTTGTTTCATAATAGGAGCAATAATAGCTTTACCAGCAGCCAATACTTGAATATCCTGCTGCATCTCATCTGACAATAAAACATTATCAATCCAACCAGTACCGCCACTGTCAACCCAATAATAATCTAGTTTCCCTTTACTTGCTAAGCATTGCATGATAGACCATGGGTTATAGATAATCTCTCCACCAAAATTATAGCCATTATACCATCTCTTAATTTCTTCTGGGTTAGTATCAAGCGGTACTTTGCTTAACAACTCTTCTACTTCTCCTGCAGTAAATCCGTAGACTTTGGCAAATGGTTCGTCTAACAAACTATACTCACGAACATTATTCAGACCAGAAAATAACTCAGCTTTAGCAATCCGCAAAATTCCTGTAATAACTCCTCGTTCGACTGGTAATTCTTGATCGCCAGTTTCCCTTTTAAAGGTAGATTTCATGATTCCACGAAAAATTTCTAACACTTTCTGAAATTCTGCCTCATGAGTACCAAACCATCTGTAAGCACTATTAATGGGTGTATCATATTCATCAATCAATACCCAAGGTTTTCTATTATAATGTTTGTAAATCAAATGGCTTAAAATAGCCAAACTATTTTTGATATTGTCTAGAGTTACCTCGCCAAATAAATATTGGTTGAAATCTGCTCGTTCATCTGATGCAAGCTTATCACTATTAGCTAAATATCTATGTGACTGAAATAATTTCCGTAACTGGCTTTTTACTCCTTGTTCGATATCGTGATAGTTTGAGCCTTCTACGCTTTTAAAAGTGATGAATATTACGGGGAATTGACCTTGATATTCCAAAATAATATGTGGATACTCAGCTACTTTGAGCTTTTGAAGTAATTTTTTTCTACCAGTTGCAAGTCCTAAATCTATTTTTCCACCTGTAAATAATTTGCTATTGTTCTGATTCTCTAATGATAAGGGATTGCCATGCTCATCTATTTCTATTTCAAAGAATCTCCTAATCATATCCATATTCAAGCTCTTACCCCAACGTCTTGGTCGGGTGATTAGAATTACTTCTCCACTGTCTTCTAGTAATTCTTTGATCATTAAGCTTTTATCAACAAATACATCACTATTTAACAATAATGTTTTAAAATCATCAGTACCTACCCTCATTCTAGGTAGATTACTATTATCCTTAACAGAATCAGTATCTTTAAATTGTATATTAGTATCCAAAAGTTTAACTATCATACTAGTTGATTATATTTGAAAATTACCATAAAGCCTTATATCTAACAAATTGTAGCACAAATAAGCTAGCATCACTAGTAATTTAAGCAAATACATAATTACATCTCGTGACAACATCGCCTAATTTATCCATATTTTAAAAAAATATTGGATAAGGATTAAGATATTTTTCTAAAGTAGGATGCTTGGTTCATCCCATTTTTACAGGTACGTCAAATAAACGACCCGGTGAAAAACTTCTGCCAAAATGCCGCAAGCCCGGTACTATAATTTTGACTACAGCTATCCCTGTATCCTTTCTAGTTTGGTTAATATAATAAGCTTCTAGCCCGGCTTTTTTCACAATATTTATGCAATTTTCTAAAGTATTGCTGTCCTTTACTGTACTGAAATCATAATTAATGTTATCCTTAGGTAATAAATATGGTTCTGATACTGTCTTAAGAGTCAAGGATTAAAGATCAGGGTAATTTAAAGTCACAATCTGAGGTTGCAGAATAAAGTATAAACAGATTGTTTGTAATGACTATAATATTCCCTAGTTTCAGTAATTTTAGCAGAAATAGTAGCTATTATTGATATAACAAAACTCCGTAATAATGATAAAACTATAGGTGCATTATCTTTCCGAATTGTTGATTTATCTTCCATAAATACCCTGTCTTTTACCCAATTTAAATTATTCTCACAACTCCAGTGTTTTCTATTTAAATCCAATAACATTTCAGCAGAAGCACTGCTACTTAAGCTTGTAATCATGTAAGCCGTTTCTTCGGTATAATTTTCCTTGTTTTTTTGCTCACGCCTTCTAGTAATTCTACATAATTGCTTTATATGCCTGTGACCATTTAGATATTCCCAAGGCATATCTATCACTTCTATTTTTCGTTGTTCAATACGACCATGATTATATTCAACATCTTTCTCAAAAGTTCGTACATTTTCCTGCTTGCTATCGCTAAAAGCTTGCTCTGTTGTTCGCAATAAATTTGCTTCATTGCCCTTTAAACATATAGCAAAATCAGCACCTTGTTGAATTATTTCTTCGCATATATCTGAGTGGTCAAAGGCTGCGTCGGCAGTGATATTTGCCCTTTGTATGTCAAATTTTGTAGTATTTCTAACATTGCTTTATTTTCGTCTTTATTCAATATTTCTTCAAAACTAATTACATACTTAGTTTTATTATTAAAACCAGTTAAAACTTGTATTGCTCTATTCTCTAAATCCTTACTACCTCTCAGAGTCTTACCATCTATATGCACTTCCTGAAACTCCTTAGTTTCCTTCATTCCGCTAATTACTTTTACAATCGCATCATGTAAATCCTTTGGATTTATCTTACGTAACATTATAGTTAATGTACTATAACATGGCGTAATAGCATTATAAAAACCTAAATTCTGTAACAGTTTTTTACTTAAAAATTTCTTAAATCTTGCTATAGACGCTATGCTATTACAATTACACAACAAACCTGCAACAATTAACCGCAATATCGCTGCTAAATTATACCTTTTCCCACGCATGTTTCTTGGATCTTTGACTTCTGATAAAAAGTTTGTTACAGTCATAAATGCTCCGTTATTTGTAGTTGAAAATCTTTTGACGAAGCATTTTACATTAAACTCATGTTACAGGGCTTATTTCTTTTCTTGCCTAAATTTGCTAAAAAATAATTTTGATTATTTTTATCAAAATACTTGCAAAAATCATCAATTGAGCAGAATATTTTCTCTAGGGAAGCGAACATAGTTACCTCTTTAATTGTCAGTTAAAATTAGTAACTTTAATTCACTTCCCACTACACTGCAACCCTTATATCTTTATATAATCCTTCTACTCTTATATCGAACTTAGGTTATTTTAAATAAAATGGTAGCTTTCAAATATCGAAATTATTGACTGATAACAATAACATACTTATCCTAAAACGAAGTTTTAGGATAAAGTGAAGACCAATCTCTGAACTTTATAAAAAACGTAAGGGATTTGATAAATTTTTTCAAATTCACAGCAGAAGCAATTTAGTAAATTGAATCTTGCTAAATTTCCTGTACCTAATTTTTGAAAATTACCAAAGTAACAAAAATACATTGCCCTAGATACTAGCCTTTCAATCTTTGGTCTTATTTTTATAGTCGTCTTGTATTCCTGTTCATCAAGGTATCTATTTAGTACGTGGCAAACCCTTACAGGATCAGGGTTTCAAGAAGAATAATTTTACCACATAATAAAAATTCTTAACGTTAGGATATGGGATTGCAGACAAGTGTTTAATTTAGCTCTTTGACAGCGAAATCTGCGTATATCAAGAGGTTAAAGGCATGCCGTTCACCTGAACAGATACTCATCAAGACGTACCCCCCATTTTTAGCTGGACTCCATTTATTGAACCTAAAATTATTTATGCCTTCATGCAAGCAACCTGTGTAAATGATCATCCTACATTCTGTTCTAAACACCAAACCGTAGGCTAGAGCTTGCAGACTTAATAAATTCTACAAATAGTGGATGAGGGGCAAATATTCTAGATTTTAACTCTGGATGGAACTGCACTCCTATAAAATATGGATGTTTTAACAATTCAACAATTTCAACCATATCATTATCAGATGCATAACCACTAAATATCATATCAGTATTTTGAAATTGTTTTTTAAACATCATATTAAAAGTATATCTATGTCTATACCTCTCTGTAATATTTGTTTTTTTATAAATTTTATAAGCAAGTGTATCATTTATAATAGAACACGGATAACTTCCTAATCTCATTGTTCCACCTACTTGTTGACTGTTTTCTCTATTTTCTATTAAACTACCTCTAATCCATTCTTTCATATTACATATTATATTAGTCCCTTTAATATTAAACTCAGAAGAAGTAGCATCTTTTATATTTAATACATGTCTTGCATATTCAATTAATGCTAATTGCATGCCTAAACAAATCCCTACAAAAGGTATTTTATTCTCCCTAACATACTTAATTGCTAGGATCTTACCTTCCGTATCACGTACTCCAAAACCACCAAGAACTAAAACTCCTGCACTGTCCGCAAGTTTTTCCGTAATATTTTCTTCTGTTATTTCACCTGCATCAACCCACTTAATTATTACCTTATACCTATTAGCAACTCCCGCATGCATTAATGATTCAGTTACCGACTTATAAGCATCTTTAGTTTTCATATATTTTCCGACAATCGCAATGGTAATGTGTGTTTTTAAATTCGAAATTTGTCTAACAATATTATTCCATTTTTTTGTATTAGCTAAAATTGTAGGGGCTACTCCAAAATGCTTTAATATCTGTACACATAAATTATCACCTCTATATGCAGTAAGAGCTTTATAAATATTTTTTTGGTCTAATGCCTGAATTACTCTTTCTTGACTTATATTACAATGAAGAGCTACTTTTTGTTTTATGTCAATAGGAAGAGGTTTTTCTGACCTTAAAAGTAGTATATCTGGTTGAATACCTGCTCCTCTTAATTCTTTGACAGAATGTTGAGTTGGTTTGGTTTTAAGTTCTTTTGCTACTCTTAAATATGGTACTAAAGTTATGTGAATAAAAGCTGTATTCTCTTTACCTAGGTCATAACGAATCTGACGGATAGCTTCTAAGAAAGGTTGGGCTTCAATATCTCCTACTGTACCCCCAATTTCACAAATAATAAAATCTTCCTTATTAAGATTAGAAGTAATAAATTCCTTTATTAGGTTAGTAACATTAGGTATGACCTGTACTGTTTTGCCAAGGTAGGCACCTTGGCGTTCCCCTAATAATAAATCAGAGTATATTTTACCAGCTGTAACATGATCACGTTTTGTAGTATTAACAGCAGTAAAACGCTCATAATGACCTAGGTCTAAATCAGTTTCTGCTCCATCTTCAGTTACAAAAACCTCTCCATGTTCATTAGGTTGCATAGTACCGGAATCAATATTAAAGTAGGGATCAAGTTTTCTTAAACGCACCCTATATCCATATTCCTGTAACAAGACACCAATAATCCCACTAGCAACACCTTTACCTAATGAAGAAACTACTCCTCCTGTTATAAAAATAAATTTTACTAAGTTATGCATTAAATAATTACTGACCTAAGCTAAAGTTATACATAATATTGGAACTTGACCATTGAAAAGACAAGTACGATTATTGGTTCTTCAAGTTATAATTTACGCTACTATAGGAATAGTATATTGTTGCATTATTAAAATTATAATAATTTTAAATAAGAAAAAGAGGAAATAGTTGCTCTTAGTATCTTTAATATATAAAATCATTGTAATAACTAATATCGGATTTAGTCTCTACTTGCTTTATTACCCAATAGATAAGGGTCGTATGAGATGAATGGCTTATGTATAGTTTGAAGCTAGAGGAATTTCTCCTCTAGCTTGCTTGACTATACATATTATGATGCCTTATAAAGTATCTACCATACTACCACTTGCCCCATCATCTCCCATAGTAGTAACTGCTTTTGATGGTTCATGGCAGACAATTAATAGAGCTTGATCTACTATTTCTGATATCTTAGATTTGTAAGATTCATCTGTTAATTCTTGATATTTAGTACGTAATAATTTATTAAGGTCACTATGTATAGCATTTCCATCTTCTCTTACGCATCTATATTTTTGTGCTTCTATTATAGCGTTTGCTAAAACTCTACACTCATTTAGCTTTAATTTCTGATTATTACTAAACTTTTCATGATCAATAGCATTAATAAGCGTAGATAACCTATCAAATTTATTTTCAGCAATATACTTTATAATTAATGACTTTTCTGCTTCATAAAATGCGATTTTTGACTGAGCGTTTGTGTTGGGATTATCATTAATTAGATTTTCTTCTACCCATTGAGTAATAGGCTCAGGGTTATTAAGAATGCTATGAATAAAAAATCTCGAATGATTTTCCTCTAAAACCATTTGTAAGTTACTTTTAGGCATACAATGTTCTCCTGTAATTTGTTGATATGAAATATATTATACCTTTTAATTTAATAACTATTGATGCAATTACGTTGCAAGCTTAGGTTAATTCATAATTATCTATCATAGGTTCAGATGCACCAGTTATATTAATAGACTCATTATATTTTACATACTCACTATTAATTTGTTCTTTCCACTGGTTATCCAAAGTTATTGTTTTCCCATGACAATCTTTAGTGTTTTTATAATCATTTTGTACTAATTTTAGAAATGCATTGAATATTTCTTTCATCCCTTCTTGACTATCATTTATTGTACATCCTGTTTTTAACCCTTTAAAAGGTATTAGTGAAATTATTATATGAGTAGTAACTTTTTTTTGTAGTATGTCTTTTATAGTGTTATTATCCATGTTTGAACGAAATATTGCATTATCATTGTAACCTTTTCTAGAATTATATTGTAATTCTCTATACAGTTTTCCTTCTTGTATTGAATATTTTGCTGTTGTTGTTCCACTGGCGGAAGGATATACTGCAATAGTATTATGAGCTTCACCTTTTTGTCTAGGTGCCAATACTTTTGTTTCTAATGGTTTAAAATCAAACACTGAGTATAGATGCTTTGCAACGTGAAATTGAAAAATATTATGTAAATTATTATCAAAATCAATTTTTGTATTATATTGGGAATTAGTAGGGTTTACACCTCCTATTTTAACATTAAAATTATATTTAGTATTATATTGATCTTGATATTTATGCATTTCTTCTGTTATGTGGTGAATATTTAGTTTCCCAGATATTAAGGAATTTATAATATCTAATGCTTTCGCTGCTCTTTTAACTATTGATCCCTCATTGTTTACAATTCTAATACGCTCATCATATTGTAGGACGGGATATTTAGTAATTTCAGTGTGAGACTTTATAGTATATTCCTGCTGTTCTAATTTTAATGTTGCTGCTTTTTTTGCATCATCTTTATTTTTATATACACGTATCTCTTCCAATAAAGAATTACCTTCGTCAGGGAAAGCAGCATACTTATCCTGATTAAATAAAGTTAATATTATTCTTGCAATTCCTTCACAAGTCATTGTTATAGTATTAAGGTCATTTGCATCCAGTATTACTTCAGTGAGGTATCTTATACCATAAGTGATATATTTGCTAAATTTAGAACTAAAATCTGTCTTAGCTTTATCTTTTTCGTTTTGAGAAAAATCATTACAATTTATAAATTGTGTTATAAGGGCATCGTCATATATTAAGTAATATTCTCTACTAGTAGTAGATAGTTTAAATATTTCTTGTTCTTCAATTTGCAATGTGGAGTTAGCAACTAGTTTAGAATGTTGCTCAGTAGTTAAACATATTCCGTCTTTAGTGCTGATTATAGGCTTAATAGCTTCTAGTATATTTTCCATATAAGCCATGTAGTCACTTTGCTCTTTCTTTGCTACAACCATTTCCTTAATAGCTTTTTCTATGAAAGCATATGGAGTCACATGTCGCATTTGTTTTGTTGAACTTCCTAGTAGTTTAGGACGTCCTACTATTAAGATTTGATTATCGTTTATATCTTCATTAATTATGATATCTACTAACGCATCTTGACTCATATCTATTTTAAAGAGATGTTCTAAAAACTTATAAATATAAGATTTATGTTTTTTTGTAACAAGTAAAGGATTCATAGGTGTGGAGTGAAATACTTCAGCACTGCTACTACTAGGTAAGTTGGTTGATGAACTAGAAGATTGAGTGGAGATAATGCTTTGCTGACTTATAATACTACTAGATTCTTTTTTGCTTTTTCTATCCATAATTTTGTGTTTGTGTTAAATATAATTCCATATAAAGGCTCACGACGGGCATGTTAACATGTTTTATTTTGGAAAGCAACAAATTTTATAATTTTGTCGATAACAAGCTGATGAAAAATTAACCTACTTAAATCTTAGAAACCATAATATTGGTAGTAGTGGTGGTATCAAGCTACTTAGCAAAGCTTTAGAAAATAATAAAACTCTAACCCACATAAATCTTCGTAATAGTAATATTGACTATGAGGGAGTCAATATAGTGGCGAAGTTTTTGCAAAACAACAACACAGTAACTAGAGTAGATCTAAGCAACAATAAAATTGGTGATATAGGTATGCATAGGCTTGCCGAAGCCCTAGAAAACAATAATACTGTAAGTCACATAGATCTGTGCCACAACGAGATTACTAGTAGGGGGGCTATTCGATTTGCCAAAGTTCTAAAAATAAATAAAAATTTATGTCAAATACAGCTGGCAGCAAATAATATTGCCAAAAATGGGGGATTTAGGCTTGCGGAAAGTTTGGAAAACAATAATAATATAACGGCAATAAACCTTAGTGAAAATCATATTGGAAATTGGGGAGCTGGGGAACTTGCTAGGGTTCTAAGACATAATAACTCTGTAAAATACCTAGATCTTAGAGATATTGATATTGGGGATTGTGGAATAAAGTCGTTAAGTAGTATGTTACGGTATAACGATGCTATAACCCATATTAACCTTGCTGGAAACTATATTTGGTCAGAAGGATCTGAGATACTTAGTAAAGATTTAGAGTATAGTAAAATACATTGAATTAGGTAACAAAAAACATAGAAATAGCTTCGAATAATTTACTAGTTTCTGTTATCTTATTTTTAATCCATTTTTTCATATTAGCCCAAAATTTTTCTATTGGATTTAAGTCTTACTTTTACCCACAAATATAAAATTAAGTATAAACTAATATTGAATTATATACTTAAAATATAAGAAGGGGAAAGAATGAGGAATATGCAAGCGTTATCTAATGCTTACAACTTAGGTAATAAGTGGTTAGAAAGGGAATTTAGGCATGTTAACTTTGGAGATCAAAGGCTTATAAAAAGACTTATTAAAACTAGCTCACTTATAGAAAGCAAAGCTTCTGGTTCAATAAATCAAAGTTGCAGAAGTTGGAAAGAGGCTAAAGGAGCGTATAGATTATTTAGCAATAAAAAATTTGATCCAGCGGGAATTTATTATTCACATTATAAAGAAACACAAGAAAGGATTAAAGGTAATGAGTTTGTATTTTCAGTTCAGGATACAACATACCTAGATTTTGATTCTCATATTAAAACTAAAGGGCTCGGTAGCGTCTCAAAGTCTTATACAAAACATAAAATGGGGCTGATTGTGCATAGTGCCTTGATGTTTACAATGGAAGGATTACCTTTAGGATTATCTTCTCAACAATGTTGGGCTCGTGTTATACGTGAAGAAACTGCACAAGAAAAATCAAGAAGAAAATATATCTCTTCTACTGAAGATAAAGAAAGTTATAAGTGGATAGCAGCACTTAAGGACACTATGCATATTATACCTAAAGACACTAAAGTTATAACTATTGGTGACAGAGAAGCAGATATCTTTGAACTATTATGGTCGTGTCAAGAAATGGGTAGTTTGTTTATTGTTCGTAATAGACAAAATAGAAAATTTATTTCTACAGAGGGAGGAAAAACAAATTTGCAAACCCATATAAATCAGATATCAGCAAAGAAAGAAATAGTAATTCAAGTTCCAAAAAAGAACAATGAAGCAGCAAGAATGGCAAATATTGAAATAAAATATATGTCTGGTTTAATACCAATTAGAACCCCTTCATTATATGGTTCAAAAAATACTGAACACAAAATCAGTGATAAAGTAGTGCTCTATGTTGTAAGAGCTAAAGAACAAGTCCCCCCTAAAGGAGTGGAAGCAATTGATTGGCTCTTGCTAACTAATGTTCCTGTCAGTAATTTTGAAGATGCGATTGAAAGGATAAATTGGTATAAGTTAAGATGGAGAATTGAAGAATATTTTAGAGTTCTAAAATCTGGATGTAAAATAGAAAATTCTCGTTTAGCTACAAAAGAAAGGCTAGAAAAATTAATTGCCATAAAAAGCATCATTGCATTTAAAATTTTATATTTATCAAAAGTAGCAATATCTCATCCGCAAGAAGTGTGTACTAAGATTTTAACTTCACAAGAATGGCAAACTCTTTATATTCGAGAGCATAAAACTATTTCCATACCTGAAGAACCTCCAACTATGAAACAAGCTATTATCTGGCTTGGTAAATTAGGAGGATTTATGAATAGAAAAAATGATAAATTACCAGGAACTATGACACTATGGAGGGGCTACGAAAATCTTACAGAAAGTATCGAAATATTATCTATATTTCTCTCCCAAAATTGTGGGTAAAAGTAAGGATTTAAGTCTGGTGAATATGGGGGTAAAAAAATAACCTTACAACCTACTGATTCTATTAATTCTTTCGTCTTCTTTGATTTATGGAAACTAGCATTATCTAGTACTACAACCTGTCCTGCTTTTAATTCTTTAATTAAAAACTTCTCAACCCAATTATTAAATAGTTCTGTATTACAAGTTCCATTAAACACAAAAGGGGCTATCGGCTTATTATTTACCAAACCAGCTATGATATTAGTTCTTTGATACTGTTTACCACTTTTTTGTCCAACCAACAATTCTCCTATCTTACCCCAACCTCTATCTTGGCAAATGGTCCTATCTATACCACTCTCATCAAGATACACCATTTGCTCTTTGTCATATTTACTGACCTTTTCTAAATATTCAGATCGCTTCTCTGCACTTGCTTCCAAGTAGCTGAAGGTTTTTTTTTATAACTATAGCCTAACTTCTTTAATATTCTTCCAACTTGAGTGCCTGTAATCCCAAATTTCTTACCAATATCTTTTAGCGTAATATTTGAATTATTTTTGACAAAATCTTCTAATTGTTGCTTGTCAACTTTACTTTTAAATCCTAATCTCGCTTTTGCTAATATTGTTCCTTCTTTTTTCTTCCTTACCTTCCAACGATTAATTGTATTCTTGTGTATATCAAATATCTTAGCAGCAGATATTTGACTATTACCTTTTTCTATATAATTTATTACTTTTTCTCTTAAATCTTGACTATATGGACTTGTTGACATTTTTTTTCTCTTATTTATATCATATAAACTCATCTGATTCAATGTGTTTCACTATATAATGAGACTGTAACCAACATAAATCTTGGTGAAAGCAATATTGGCTATAAAGGAGTAAAGTACCTTGTTAAAGCGTTAGAGTATAATAATACTTTGGATGAAATAGACCTTGAACATAATGATATTGGTGAACAAGGAGCAATAATATTGGCTGAATTTTTAGCAAATAATAGAACCCTTAAGCGATTACATATTAATGGTAATAACATTGGTAATGAGGGGGCTTTACAACTTTTCAAGGCTTTAGAAATTAATAGGACTCTAACCGAAATAACACTAGGTCACAATATTTTTAGTCGTAAAGTAGCAAAGAAACTTGTAAAAATTCTAAGTAATAAAAATATTGTCAGCAAAATAATGGTGAGTTTTGGCGGCAATGAAAATTATGATGTTAATCTTAATAATATTGATCCTAAACTAGAGTTATTAATTGAAAATCTAGGGAACAACTATATAGAAACTGATGGTATAACTATAAACTAGAAAAAATTCCACCACTTTTTCAGTTAGTCTTGATATTGTTATTTTTCTTAAAGACTAACTGAAAACTTTATTGACTGGTTTTATTAACGTCATTACCGAGCTTACTTACCTTGGTCAATCTCAGAAAAAAATCTAAAATAACCAACTCAAAAGGAGTCTTGTACGAGTTCAATCTACCTATGTCAAGCAGTTTTATATTATTACAAAAATATTAAATATTTCCAATATATCTGTAATTTTTTGCCTTTTTAAACAAAGAAGTATTTTTATTAAATTTTCTAACCAATTTTCACGCTTGCAGTTATTTTTACAAAAAACTTATTTTTAATAAAGTAATTTGTAATATGTTTAACTTACTACCAGTTCAATAAAATTATAGCTACTTTTTCTTAAATTTATACAGTTTGTTTATTTTACAATCAATTAATATTTTCCACCTATAGCTATGTATGGACCTACCCAACAATGCAAGAAAAAAATAATATACAACAGCAAAAAAATCGAATGCAGTCATGTATCCGGCTTATAGACAATAAATCAAGCAATTTATCCTATAGCCCTGATGGAATTCGCTGGCTTACAAACTTATACTTATTATTTTATCGACTTATAAATAGCCCTTAGCTAAATCAGTTTTTTTGTAAGCTAAGGTTCGTCTTATTTACCATCAATATTATCATTCTTCGCATATTCCGGATTGGAATTTGTTAAACTTTTATTACCTATAATGTCATTTCATCAATTATTTGGAGTAGTTTTTTAACTACAAACTTTACTCTCGGTATAATCATCACCTGAACTGAGTAATGCAAATACCACCCTTGCTAGCTTATTAGCTACCGCGACAACTGTTTTATTATGACCGTTTCTCTCAGATAAATTAAACATCCACTCAGTAAACTTGCTATAATCTTTTTTAGATTTTTGTTCTTCCGTGGTAAATCTTATCTTGCTATTCAGAACGGATCTTGCCCCTTGAATTAACAAAGTACGTAAATAGATATCACCTCTTTTACTAATACCAAGCAACTTATTTTTGCCACCACTAGAGTGTTGCCTTGGCACTAATCCCAGCCATGCTGATAATTGCCTACCATTTTCAAAACAACTAGCATTACCTATTGAGGCTATTAAGGCTGTGGCAGTTATTAAACCTATACCTGGTATCGTCATTAGTTGTTGGTGATTACTATACTGGCTAGCTATGATTTTTAATCGTTGTTCTAGCTCTTTTATTTTTTTATCATTTTCTACAAATTCTTTTTTTAACTCACTAAATGTTTGGTAGCTTAGCTGACTTAAATCCCCTTCGTCTAAAATCTCAGTTAATTTTGTTATAATCTTATTGATTCCTTGCGGAATAGTAAAACCAAATTCATATAATAGCCCTCTAATCTCATTAGCAAGTGCAGTACGATTTTTTACCAATCTCTGTCTTACCCTATGAATAAATAAAATATCTTGTTGCTCTACAGTTTTAATGGGTACAAACCTCATACTAGGTCTTGCTACTGCCTCACATATTCCTTCTGCATCAGCTTGATCATTTTTATTGGTTTTAACATAAGGCTTAACAAACTGTGGTGCCATTAGTTTTACATTATGACCTAATTTTATTAATTCTCTTGCCCAATAGCTAGCTCCACCGCAAGCTTCCATGCCTACTAGACATTTTGGTACGTTAGCCATAAAAGTTAAAACCTGTTCTCTCATTAATTTTTTCTTTAATATTGTCTTGCCATTTTTACCTACACCGTGAATTTGAAAAATTCTTTTTGCAATATCTATACCAATTGTGGTAACTTCCATATGGGCCTCCTTATTGTTGTTTAGGATTCATTTCCTATCCTAGAAGATTAGCATACGCTTCTCATTCTGTATATAGGGTAGGTCCATACCATTATTTTAGATAAACCATTTTCTTTTTACCTCTCTTTTCTTCACCCACCTACCCTACCTAAACAACCCACTTAAGGAGCATTCTGCTGCCTATATAAAGCTTGCCAATAAAATAAACTATGTAGTTACAAGTTAGGTTTTAGCATTTGCTTTTGGAATCCCTCTACCCGCACTTGGGCAAACTAGGTAAACCTAGTTTGCCTGCGCTCAAAGATTCAGTTTTTGTCATTGCTATTACCCAAAACTTACAGCTTATAGCGGTAATAGCAATGGCAATATATCACTGTAATAAATCAGAAGTACGAAGAAGCAAAGGACAAAATGCAGTTGCAGCAAGTAGCTATATTTCAAGAAGTAAATTGCAGTTTTTTACAACTGACCGTAAAACAGGAGAAAAACGTACTGTTACCTATAATTTTAGCAGCAAGAAAGGACTTGTTCATAGCGTAATTCTAGCCCCGGATGATGCTCCTAGTTGGGTATATGATAGACAAGAATTATGGAATAGAGCAGAAAGTAGTGAAACAAGAGAAAATGCTGAGACCGCTAGAAAGCTGACCATAGCCTTACCAAAAGAATTAACTCAACAACAGAATACTGAACTTACCGAACACTTTGCTTCTGAGTGCCTAGTTAGCCATGGCATGATAGCAGATATAAACATTCATTATGACAATCCAAATAATCCTCATGCCCACATTCAGATGACTACTAGAAAACTACTACGTTTAGAAAATGGCGAAGTAATTTTTGGTGAAAAAGGACGTGATTGGGGAAGAAGAAATTTTTTATATTATTATCGAGAAAATGTAGCCTATTTCATCAACCAATATTTAGAAAAATATGGTCATTTAGCTAAGGTATCACATTTATCGCATAAAGCAAGAGGAATTGATTTAATACCTACTATCCATGAAGGAACAGCACATTATATACAAGACTCAAAATTAAGGTTAATAAATGAACAAATACTAAAAGAAAATGCTGCCAAGATTAGAGCAAATCCAAAATTAAGAGAGATAGAGATAAGTAAACAATTAGTAGCAGAAGATTTAGCAACAGAAAATGTTAAGGAAAGTCCTGTCCAAAATTTAACTATTTTAGCAGATGGTAGTAAGCAAGATAGTGAGGTATCTAGCACAACTAGTACAGTAGAAGAATTTAACAATTTTAGTCACTGTCTCTAGTTCAACACTATTATAATAAATTTTATAAGAAAATCACTAATTGTGAGCAAAACTCTGTACTTCTAGGATTAATGAGGATATGTGTGAAGATGACACTACGTGGGGTGGTGTTAAGCACCGAGGTTAGAAGCAACAATCATCAAATTTTTAAATCTAACCTCAGTGTCTATTTTTCAAACACAAAAAACAGGGAACGATTGTATGACGAGCAATGTCAAAAATCAACAACAAAATGATTCAACAAATGAAAAAATAAATAATATCACTAACATTGCTGCACAAATACTTAGAGAAGTTTTGCAGAGCAATAATATAACTTATATAGAACTTATCGATGTTCGTATAGGTTTAGAAGGAATTGAAATAGTTGGCAAAGTTTTAGAACATAATAAGCTTATAACCGCAATACGTCTTTGCGACAACGATATTGGATTTGAGGAACTAAGTCTGCTTATCGAACTGTTAGAGAATAATCATAGTTTGATTAATATAGATATTGAATATAACAACATTGGGGTTCAAGGGCTAATCATACTAGATGAATTTCTAGAAAATGATAAAACCATAAAGCAAATAAGTCTTAGAGGCAATGATATTGGTGATGAAGGGGCGGATATACTGGCAGGAGTTCTAACAAATAATGAAATTGTAAAGCAAGTGGATATTGGTAGCAATAATATTACTGATAAAGGAGCAATCATACTAGCAAGACTTCTAAAAAATAATAACACTATAGAGAAAATATCTCTTAGTAATAATGATATTGGTGATGTTGGGATTGTTCAGCTTGTTAAAACTTTAGAAACTAATAGAACCATCAGCCAAATAGACCTTAGCTATAACAATATTACTGATAATGGAGCAATAACACTGGTGGAACTTCTAGAATATAATAATAAAATTACAAGCAAAATAATAATAGAGTTCACAGATTTTGACAATGAAAATATTAGTTATCAAGTAGAAGAGCTGTTAATTGAGACCCTAGAAAGCCACAACAAAAAACTGGGGGTATAATTTTAAAAATATTCATCTTTTTTAAAATAGTTAAATAATATTGATGCAATTAAAAAGGTATCTATTACACTAGAAAAGAGCATGTTTTGCTTGCAACAATATCACGGTACTCAAATGAAATCTTAAATGTTATAGAAAAGATTTCTTGTATATAGGTGAATTTGCAAAATTCTTTTTGCAATATCTATGCCGATTGTAGTAATCTACATTATAGATAGCTGCATTACAAATATATGAAAACTGTTTTACCTGAACGCTCCCTGATAATTCAAGAAAGACTTGATAATATCGTCAAAGAAATTCTCGCTGTATCAAAGCATAAGATTGCGATGATTATTTTATTTGGCTCTTACGCTAGAGGCGATTGGGTACAAGATGAGTATAAAAAAGGTCATATTACCTATAGCTATCAAAGTGATCTCGATATTATGTTAGTCATGAAGAAAGGCAAACATGCCGGTCTTGCCGGGTTAGCAATAGAAGATAAAATAGAAAGAAGGTTGGAAAAAAAATCATTAAGAAGTCCTTTTGAGTTATGGGTAACTTTGGTGCTAGAATCAATTAAGACGGTAAATACTCAGCTTGAAAAAGGGCATTATTTCTTTTCTGATATAAAAAAAGAAGGAATTCTCTTATATGATAGCGGTGAATTTCAGCTGGCGGAAGCTAAAAACTTACCATGGGAAGAAAGAAGACAAATAGCTAAAGAAGATTATAAATACTGGTTTGGAAAAGGCAAAAGTTTTTTTATTGATTGTAAATATCCATTAAAAAGGGAAGATTTTAGTAAAAGTGCTTTTGAGTTACACCAAGCTACCGAAAGTTTTTATAATGCTATCCTGTTAGTTTTTTCTGGCTATAAGCCAAAGTTACACGACATCAGAAAATTAGGTAGTATAGCCGGAAATTACAACGAAGAATTATGGCAAATATTTCCTCATTCCAGCATTGAACAAAGGCAATGTTTTAGATTACTTGAACAGGCTTATATTGAAGCTCGCTATAACAAAGATTATAAGATAACTAAAGAACAGCTACTTTACCTTATCGATAGAGTTAAAAAATTAAAAACAGTGACGGAAAAAATTTGCTTGGAAAGGATTAATAAAGAGGTAATTTAAGCTCCTTAATATAGACAAAGTAAGTCCATAAACGCAATGACCTATAAGTTTGAGGTATTGGAACGTGTAGTAGTGTTGTTATGAACTATTATAACAATTTTTGTGGTGTTGAATTACTAGTATATTAATTGCTGTATCTACTATTTGATAAATCACTCTATAATCACCAATTCTGAGGGAGCGGCAACCTTTGAAGCTATGTTTTAAAGGTTTACCAAATTTTATTGGATCAGATAATAGCTTTTTTTCAATGGTTATCTTGATTAAAGATTTGACTGGTGTAGAAAGCTTAGGGATATCCTTGTGTATAACTTGATCTGAATAGAGAAGATTATACATTATTTCCAAGTGTCCGTATGACTAATCCATTCCCTAGTATTACCTATCCTTTCATCTGCTAATTTAGCTAATATTTTGTCCTCTTGGAGTTCTAGACTAGTTATAATAAGGTCTTTTGCTACTTTAGATAGGGATTCATTGTTGATTTTAGCAAGACCTGCAATTTCATCAAATATTTTCTCGTCTAAAGACACTAATAATCGTTTAGCTGCCATAAGATCACTACAACTTATTTGTTATGACTCAATTGTATCATATCTGATACAGAATATCAATAAGGTGATCGATGTAAACAGTGGCATTCGGTTAAGTTTTTAACTTATCTATTTTAAAGCAAACCCATATAAATAAAAAAGCCCATATTTAGACTTAGAGCGTAATAATTCAAGACCAAGTTGGTAGGTACCATAATGATACTAAAAAGCCGTGTAATAGCCTTAAAATAGATAAATAGGGGGATCTATGATAAACCACTTGATAAAGTTACTACTGCTACGAGTTAAAACAATTATTTCTACAATAACCAAAAATTATTAATGCTAAAAAAATGTGACACTTGGCTCTAATACTGAGGTTACTTGGATAATTTAATGCAAACTCAACTTGACTCGTCCAGTATTTAATCTATCTCTGAATGCATAATACTTTTATCAAAGGGAAAAATATGACAGACAAAGCAACAAAATCAATAATTTTAGTTCGTGTTTCAACAAGGGAGCAAGAAGAAGGGTATTCAATTGAAGCTCAAAAATATAGATTAGTAGAATATTGCCAACGTAAAAATCTTGAAGTTATCGAAACTTTTGAAATTATCGAATCTTCAAGCAGAGGTGATCGCAAACAATTTAAAGAGATGATCAAATTTGCTAAAAGTCACAGAGATACTATTGCTATTGTTGCTGATAAAGTAGATCGTGTTCAAAGGAGAATCTCAGAAATTTCATTATTGGAAGAACCAATAAAAGCTGGTAAAATAGAATTACACTTTAGAACAGAAGGTTATGTAATAAACAAAGATTCTCAATCCCATGCAAGGCTAATGTGGGGGATGAACGTATTAATGGCACAATCTTACGTTGATAGTTTAAGTGATAACGTTAAAAGGAGTCTAGATCATAAATTACGTAAAGGACAATGGATAGGTCCAGCACCCCTTGGTTATCTAAATAGCAGGGACGCAAGTGGCAATAGCATAATAATTCTTGATCAGTCTAGAGCTTTTATTATCAAAAAACTATTTGAAGAATATGCGAGCGGGGTCTATACTCTTAGGTCTATGGTAAACATGGCTAAAGAATTAGGCTTAAGAAGTAAAAAGAATTGTCACCTAAATAAAACTGTTATACATCGTTTAATACAACAACCATTTTATTACGGTGAAATGAGAGTAAAAGGAGAGATGTGGTCACATGGTTATCAACCTATTATAACAAGAGAGATTTTTATGGCATGTAAAGATGTACGTTTAGGCTGGAAGAAGAAGCCATTCAAATATGGTGGGAAAGATTTTCTCTTTAGAGGATTAATCACCTGTGCAGTAACTGGCAAAATGGTAACATCTGAAATTCATAGTAAAACATATCCAAACGGTAAAGTGGATGAATGGACATATTTAGCTACTTGGGATCCACAGAACTTAGACAAGAAAATATATATAAGGGAAGATGAGGTTTTAAAGCAAATAGAAGAGGTTTTTAAAAGAATAGGTATAAGAGACCCGGAAATGCTAAAAGAGACCCTTGCATACCTAAGAAACACTAATGAGCTAAAAAAAGCTGAACATGACCAAGCAACAGCTTCATTAAAGAAAGAACATACCGAAAATGAAAATAGATTAAATTCATTAATAGATTTGCGACTCAATGGAGAACTTAGCACAGAAGAATTTCAAAGAAAAAAACAACAATTAAAAGATCGTCAATATGAAATTGATCGTTTACTAAAAACTTATGATGAAGCAGACGATAAATTTACTGATACCGCTACAACGCTAATAACTCTAGCATCTGAGGCCTATGAAACTTTTAAAGGTTCTGAAATGCCTCAAAAACGCAAAATGATAAATTTCGTATTTCAGAACCTCAAACTAAGGGGCAAAAAACTTGAGACCTCTCTACGTTTCCCGTTCGATATTTTTGAAAAAACGACAACTTGTACCGAATGGCGGGAGTGACGGGACTTGAACCCGCGGCCTTCTGCGTGACAGGCAGACGCTCTAACCAACTGAGCTACACCCCCTTTATCAGGCTTACTATGATATACTACTCGTAAATGAAGAGTTGATAGACGAAGATCAAAATTATAAAGTGCTGAAGGATCGAGGTGCTAGGCGTACATTTAGTACGTGAACACCGAAGATACCTGAAGACGACAACGCAATTCTTGATTTTCATCGAGTATATATAGGTAAGCCGTAATATATATAAAGTCAACTCCCCTGTCAAGAACTCATCAGTAACTAATTTAACTTGATTTCTTATATAGATATCTTTGGCAAACTCGCAACTTATCTTCGAGAGGGAGAAGTGTTTGAAGAGGTAGGAAAGTAAGGTTTACAAGAATCCTGCGATAAATTTGTAGTCATGCAAATAATATTTTTATTTGACAATGCTGGAATTTAGAGATATAATCTCTTTCATGTATATTACAACTGTTCCAAATAGAAATTCTCGTCCTGCAATATTGCTTCGTACCTCTTATCGCGAAGACGGGAAAGTATTAAATAAAACCCTAGCTAACTTAACTAACTGGGATGATTTACGCATTGAGGCTTTTAAGAAGATGCTTAAAGGTGAATTTGATGGTTTAGATGGTGTTCCTGAGGTTGGTGAAAGTTTTGGGACTATTTTTCTACTAAAAAGAATTGCTGATGAAATTGGTATTACTAAGGCTCTTGGTACTAGAAGCAAAGAAGCTTTATTGAGTCTATTTTTGGTTTTAGCACGCTTTGCTCACCAAGGGTCTAGACTTTCCAGCGTGAAATGGGCGAAATCGCATGCGATATCTGATGTATTATCTGTCGATTCATTTGATGAAAACCATTTATATCAGGCTCTAGAATGGTTAGAAGAGAACCAAGAAAAGATCGAATTAAAATTATTTAAAACTTATCAAAAGAAAAATAACAAGCCGCCTGTTATGCTTTTATATGACGTCACTTCCAGCTATTTCGAAGGAACAGAGAATGAACTTGCGGAATATGGGTACAATCGGGATAAAAAGAAGGGTAAAAAGCAAATAGTGATTGGTCTATTAACTGATGATCATGGCGAACCTTTGGCTGTTAGAGTTTTTAAGGGTAATAGTGCTGATCCTTCTACCATTTATGAGCAGATTGAGCTAGTAAAATCTAATTTTGGTATTAAGAATATCGTCTTTGTTGGTGATAAAGGAATGATTAAGAGGACAGGCAAAGAAGCCCTGAGCAAAGAAGGATGGGACTATATTACAACCTTAAGTAAAGTTGAGATTGAAAGCTTAAAGAAAAGCGGAGTTTTGCAATATAGTTTTTTTGAAGAACAGCTATGCGAAGTAACCAATAATGGCAAAAGATATATTTTAAGGAAAAATGGTTCTATAGCCCGAAAAGTTGAGTTTGATAGGAATAACCGAGTTGAAAAACTAGTTAGCAAGGTGGAAGAACGTAATATATATGTATCAACGCATAAGAAAGCAAAGCCAAAAACCGGTTTAAATAATATTCAAAAAATTGCCAAAGAATGGCGGATAGATAAATTTATCAACCTAAAATTAGACGGCAACCAAATAGTGGTTGAAATTAATCAAGATAAGAAAAAAGAGTTATTTGCTCTTGATGGTTGTTATGCGATTAAAACACAAATTGAAATTAAACTGATGAGTAAAGAATTGGTTGATAAAGCTTACCATAATTTACATGAAGTAGAATCGAATTTTAGCAGTATGAAGACGGGATTACTAGAAGTAAGGCCGATTTTTTTTAAGGAAAAGCAATAGAACAAAGGGACATGTATTTGTCTGTATGTTGGCATTAAAAATATGGCACTATATAAAAAATAAGTTGAAACAGGGTTGTGGAGTAACTAAGGATGGTAAATATAATGTGACCATTGAGGAAGCATTAAGAGAGTTGGAAAAATATGTTTTTTATATTATACTATCAAAGGTTGTAAAGTAGCAAGATTATCAAAATTAACGACTCTTCAACAACATTTATTCAATTTATTTGATCTAACAATGCCCCAAATGACAAAATCTGCAAAATGATAAAATAATGGTATGGACCTCCTGATATACAGAATGAAAAGCAGTTGCTAATCTTCTAGAGTTAATATTAAATATATTAAAACAACAATCAGGAGGCTAAGATGGAAGTTACCACAATTGGTATAGATATTGCAAAAAGAATTTTCCAAATTCATGGTGTAGATAAAAATGGTAAGACGGTATTAAAGAAAAAATTAATGAGAGATCAAGTTTTAACATTTATGGCTAATTTACCAAAATGTTTGGTAGGGATGGAAGCTTGCGGCGGAGCTAGTTACTGGGCAAGAGAAATAACTAAATTGGGGCATACAGTAAAACTAATGGCAGCACAATTTGTCAAATCGTATGTTAAAACTAATAAAAATGATCAAGCTGATGCAGAAGCTATATGTGAAGCGGTAACAAGACCAAATATGAGGTTTGTACCAATTAGAACTGTAGAACAACAAGATATTTTATCAATTCATCGAGTAAGAGAGAGATTGGTAAAAAATCGTACTGCCCTTGCTAATGAAATTAGGGGTCTACTACATGAATTTGGTTTTATTATTCCTCAAGGGATCAATAAGGTTATGACAAAATTAACCGAGATTTTAGATGAAGGAAATTTAAGCCAGCTGGGTTATCAAACATTTAGTGAACTGAAAGAGGAATTTTTGGATAATGACAAAAAAATAAAAGAGATAGAAAAAAGATTAAAAATAATAGCTAGCAACTTAACTCAATATCAACGATTAACAGCTATACCTGGTCTTGGTTTAATTACTGCTACTGCTTTAATAGCATCAATAGGTAATGCTACAAGTTTTGAGAATGGTAGGCAATTATCGGCATGGTTTGGATTAGTGCCAAGGCAGCATTCCAGTGGAGGGAAAGATAAATTGCTTGGAATTAGCAAGCGAGGTGATGTTTACTTGCGTACTTTATTGATCCAAGGAGCTAGAGCTGTACTAAATGCCAAGATAAGATTTACATCGGAAGAACAAAAATCTAAAAAAGATTTTAGCAAATTTACGCAGTGGATGTTTAATTTATCTGAGCGAAATGGACATAATAAAACAGTAGTTGCTGTAGCTAATAAACTGGCAAGAGTGGTGTTTGCAGTACTAAGGTCAGGGGATGATTATGTAGAGAGTAAAGTTTGTAGCACAGAGCTATTATAATTAACATAAAATAAATAGTGGTTTATTAATTAATAGGTAAACAAAGAATATGTAAGAGATTCCAACCCGGAATATGCGTGAGATAATAATATTGATGGTAAATAAGACAAACCTTAGCTTACAAAAAAACTGATGACTACAATGGCTCTTTGAAGCCGATAAAATGATAAGTATATAGTAAATTTGTAAGCCAGCGAATTCCATCAGGGCTGTAGGATAAATTACACATAATTTATTAACTATAAGCCGGATACATGTATGCATTTGCATTTTTGCTATTAGATGTTATTTTTTTCTTGCATTTTACAGGAGGTCCATACATGTAGTCAGTAACAAAAATTTAATTTTCTGTCCCACACGCCGTATACTAACCTCGTTTTATGGCACAATTTTAATCCTATCCATCTCGAAGATAAGTAGCTATTTATACAACAAAGTTAAGAAATATTTATTTTCATTACCTAAAAAGTAATAAATCTTTGCAAATACCTTAAGTTTTAGTTTAACCTATAAGTTAGGATATCAAAATATTGAGGATTTTTATGGAAGGCATTAATAATAGTTGGCTAAAGTTTGAATCATGTGATTATGCTGATAGCTTACTTGCTAAACTCTTTCAGCTGAATAGTAAAGTAGATTAACCAATAGATCTGAACATTGTTAAAAAAGCCATCTATTACGCCAAAGAGTATCATGGAGAGCAGAAAAGACAAACAGGAGAACCCTATATCCAATAGAAGTGGCGTATATGCTTGCAGAGTACGCAGCACAAAATGATAAGCAGTACTTTAGAACCGATTTAACTGTAACCGCTATATTGCATGATACCATTGAGGATACTAAACTTACCAAAAGCAAGATTGCCTATATCTTTAGTGATCTAATTGCTGATCAGGTAGAAAAACTAACTAGAGTTAAGTGTGACAGAAAGATTAGCTCGGCAGAAATCATGGAATTATTATGGCAGCAAAAGAGATATGATATCATAATGATTAAAATATTTGACAGAATTCACAATTTAGAAACTGTTGGTATAAAATCTCCAAAAAAGATTAAGAAGATAATAGAAGAAACTTTTAAAAATTTTATAAGTATTAGCATGTGTTGTGGAACAAAACAACTAGAAAATATATTAACTACTTTATGTTACAAACATTTACCAATTACTGAATCCCCCTTAGAGCTTACAACAATTATCCAACATAAATACCAGCTTCCTACTCCAACTTTTGAAAATGATACAAACCAAAAGTAAATCCTATACTTTCCTAATAATTAAACTAGCATTAGTTCCTCCAAATCCGAATGAATTAGAAAGTACATAACTAATTTTTGTATTTCTAGCTTCTAAAGCAACTAAATCTATTTTTGCTTCTGCTATCGGTTTATGCAAATTGAGAGTTGGTGGAGCGACTTGGTCTCGCATAGCAAGAATTGAATATATTAATTCTACGCTACCAGCTGCTCCAAGCAAATGACCAATAGATGATTTGGTTGACGACATAAGAACATTTGGGTTAGCATCCAAAAATAATTTTTGAACAGCCGTTAACTCTATAGCATCACCAACTTGGGTAGAAGTGCCGTGGGCATTGATATAATCAATAAGACTTGCATCAATTTTTGCATCTTTAAGAGCATCAGACATAGATCTATAAGCACCTCTTCCATCGGGATGAGGTGAGGTCATATGATAAGCATCGCCAGTAGAACCATATCCAATAATTTCAGCATAAATCTTAGCGTTTCTAGCACAAGCATGCTCATATTCTTCAAGTACTACAACACCTGCTCCTTCTCCCATTACAAATCCATCACGATCTTGATCCCATGGTCTTGATGCAATTTCAGGCGTAGAATTATATTTAGTAGATAATGCCCTTGCGGCAACGAATCCAGCCACTCCAACCGGAGTGACCGGTGCTTCAGCCCCACCAGCAACCATAACATCTACATTACCGTATTGAATCATACGCATAGCATCCCCTATAGCATGAGAGCCAGTAGAACAAGCTGTAACGACAGCCTGATTTGGTCCGGTAAATCCGTATTTAATGGAAACATGACCTGAAAGGAGGTTAATTAATGAGGAGGGGATAAAAAATGGACTAACTTTGCCATTATTTTCTTTATGAAACTTTACGGATGTTTCTTCGATCATCCCAAGTCCACCTATTCCTGAACCAAGTATTAAGCCGGTCCTATCTCCAGATAATGCATCTTTTACTTTCCACCCGCTATCCTCGATTGCCTCAGTAGCTGCTCCTATACCATATTGAATGAATAAATCCATCTTATGGACATTGCGAGGGTCAATAAATTTTTCCGGGTTAAAGCCATTATCTGTTAAGTGATCCACTGTACCCGCTATTTTACAGGCAAGGTTAGAAGTATCAAATTTTGTGATTGACTTGATGCCACTGCGACCCTTTATAATACCTTCCCAAGAGGTCTTTACACCAATTCCTAGTGGTGTGATAAGCCCAATACCGGTTATAACAACTCTTCTAGTCGACATGATTATTTATTAATTAGTTATTTTTTTATTATGTACTGTACAACATCAGAGACAGTTAAAATTTTACTGGCATCTTCATCTGGTATATCACATTTATACTTTGCTTCTATTGCCATCATTAATTCAACTGTATCTAAACTATCTGATTTAAGATCCTCAACGAATCTAGATTCAGGAGTGATTAAATCCTTCTTTACTTTTAATGTGTTAGCGACGATTTCAATAACCTCCTGTTCGACAATATCTTGCTCAACAACATTTTGTGTAATATTTATATTTTCACTCATAATTAGAACCTCATAACATAAATTAAATTTAGTAAAACACTTAAACTCTAGCCACTTATAATGACTTGTATGGAATAAACATAATCTATACATAAGTAAGCTTTGAATAAGACGATACAATAATTCCAAACTTCTAGCACAAAAAAATATTTTATGCCAGTGTAAAATTTCTTTAGTTCTTAAATTGAAATATTACTAATAGTTTACAGTTTAGTATACACTCCTTTTCCTGATAATAGAAGCAATAATACCAAGCAACAGAAGAGTAATAGTCATAGCCAGTGCAGCGTAAGATGGAATCTCAATAAAATGTTCAGCGAATATTTTTATGCCAATAAATATTAATATTAATGCTAGCGAATATTTTATATAACTAAATTGCTCAACAATATTAGCTAAACATAAGAATAAGGCACGTAAACCTAATATGGCAAAAATATTAGAAGTATAAATTATGTAAGGATCCTTAGTGATAGCAAATATTGCTGGTATACTATCAATGGCAAAGACAATATCCATGATTTCTATAATTATTAATGATGCAAGAAGAGGCGTAATACTTAACCTATTGTTAGTTTTAATAAAAAATTTGTAACCGGAAATTTTAGGAGTAAGATTAAAGTATTTTTGTAGAATTCTATAAATATACGATTCCTCTACTTTAAAACTTTTTTTTGCTATATAAAAAGTTTTGATGCCTGTAACTATAAGAATAGCTGCAAAAATATATAATAACCAAGAGAATTTCGAGATAACAATGACACCTAGATATATAATTATGGCTCTAAAAACAATGACACCTAGAATTCCCAAGAATAATATCCGATGCTGATATATTAAAGGAATAGAGAAAAACTGAAAAACCATCAATATAATAAAAATATTATCCAATGACATAGCTTTCTCTATAAAAAAGCAAGTGTAGTATTCCCGGGCTTTTTCTCCTCCCATATCAAAAAAAATGAAAATACCGAAGAGGCATGCTATAATTAAATAAAAAAGGCTAAAATAAATAGTTTGGCGGAAGCTCATCACTTTATTTTCTTGGTTTGCAAAACCAAGATCGTAGATTAGTAAACCTGCAATCACTGTACAAAAAACAACCCAAGTCAAGATTCCCTCCATAAACTACTATAATAACTTGAAGAATTAATTCTCAAGTTTATGATCTGATGTTAAGCATTAGCCATTCGTGAAGTAAAGTGGGATTCTTTGATACCGAGATTGTGTAAAGCATTGTGCCACTTATTCTCTGGATGATCAGAAAAAATAAATTCTTTATCACACTTTGTTATTATCCACAAATTCTCCTTAATCTCTGTTTCAAGCTGCCCTGCTTTCCAAGCAGTGTATCCAATAATAAATAAACTATTTTTAGGGCCATGACCAGAAGCAATATCATGAGGGATTTTAGGATTAGAGCTAACTGCTAAATGATTCTGAAACTTCAATAGTAGATTTTCGTTATAATCATCAGAATGTAGGAAGAATCCGCGTTCATGCTCAACTGGTCCTCCTAGATATATAGGCATCATAATGTTACTATCTATTTGATCATCAGATATTTTAAAAAACGATTTTATCTCTATATGATTCACTAAATTATTGAAAATTAAACCCATTGCTCCTTCTGCTGTATGAGACAGCATATAAATAAGTGATTTATTAAATATACCCTCAAGCATGTAAGGAGTAGCGATCAGAACCTTACCAGATAAATTATCAAAAATCTTATCGTTTACACTCATAATGTTTATTGTATTTTAAAATTTATTAACATACTAGCTTTTAGATACATATAATGTTAAATTACGGCTATTCAATAGACCTCTTTTGAAATTTCATCTGAGAGGTTTAATAAAAATTTTGAACATGATAGTAAATATACTCAACTCCTGTTCTAAACTTAAAGTAATTTTTGAAAAAGTCTAATGTTTACTTGGTTTGACATAATAATACTGGCAATTATTACTACTTCATCGATGCTTGGGGCATATGGAGGAATAATAAAGCTTACTATTAGCTTACTTGGCTTTATAGTCTCAATTCTTTTTGCCTATTACCTATCTCCATATACTATTTCCATTATTACTCGATATTTTAATAACCACATTGCATTGGTAGTTACCTCTGGGATTATTTCCTATATTATCTCTCTAATCATATGCTCTTTTGTAACCCGTAAATTTCTTTTGATGATCTCTATTATAAGTGGTGGGGTCATTGACAGATCTATAGGCTTAGCCGCAGGCATGTTTAGAGGTATGATTATTTGTTTATGTATCTTCCTAGTCCTAACAATTTTCTTTTCTGACAGTTACTTACAAGCAGAAACCCTAAAAGACGTTATACAAAATACTACTATTGATAAATATCCAAAATGGCTTAAGGAATCTGTGACTATATCGTATCTAGATAATTTAAGTAAAAATCTTATAAGAACTTTACCACAAGATAGTTTGGAATCCATTAAATTACCTAAAAAATCAAAGATTATTGATACTACAAATGTGTTAGAAAAATCACAATCTCAAGAATCTCCCAATAAAGTAAAGCAACTCCCTGAAGATCTTATGCAAGAACTTGATGAAGTATTATCAAAAAAAGTGGAGAATCATGACTAGGCTATTGAATAACTATAGTAAAAAGAGTTATATTATTGGTAGATATTTTCAAGATATAGCTAATCATGAGTTTGTTCAAGAGCAAAAATTTGTTGTCGAATATAAGGTAATTTAACCTAAGTTCGATGTAACAAGTTATCAGTATTAGACTTCTTTCGAAACTCTACTTCTGCTGGTGATTTGTACGTCGATGCGGTACTCGAATCCTCACGTACATTAGAGTACGCTGCGGTTCTGCGTTCCGCGTCTCCTTCAAATCCCTCAGCATAAGCGAGTTTTGAAAGAAGTCTATTATCTCTATTAGGGGTGACATCGAGGCTATTAAACCGATGTCTTACATCGGACTCAGGTTACATTAATGCTATCTAGACTAAGTTATTTTACAAAAAAGTTCTTAAATATTAAAGTTTGTTATTATTTGCTTGACATTAGTTAACAGATATTATTCTAATACTATCTTATAGTAAATAAATTTTTAATAATCTGTAATATAACTGGAGAGAAAAAATATGGGACGTATTAATAATGGAGATTGGGTTAATCAGCATCGGAAGAGTCAAGGGAAGTTTCTGAAGGAACAAGATATTGAAGCATACTTATTTAATAAAAAGCTGAATAATGGGAACAACATACAAGGAAATAATAGACTAAACACAGATGACTTACCTAATATTCCTGCCATATTGGATTATGAACCTAATCTTTCAAGGCAGAATATTATAGAGCCTATTGATGGAGGTAAAGCACATACTCCTACTACACAAGCTTTTTTGACTGCTCTTACCGCCCTTTCTGCCATTTCTTCTAGTATTACCGTTTCGTCCAAGAAAGCTATCTCGGCAGATAATCAAAATAGCTTATTGAATAGAGTAACAAGTCCCACTGAGGTAAGTAAGACGCCTGTTCTTTTTGATACTACTCCTGCAACTACTTCAACTAGCCAAAACCATAACAAATCAAAAGGCTCTACAAAACATAATGATGACCAATCTCTTATTAGGGGAAAACGTGCAGTAGGTGATGGTCTTATACTACATGATGCTAATGGTAATATTATACTACATGGTAATGGTAGTAAGTTAACTTTCAGCTATGATCTAAATACAGAAATGCTCAAACAACAACTCGAAAATAGTAATATTACTGAATTATATCTATGGGATGTTGGGGTTGATCCCCAAAAAGCACAAGAGATTGGAAAAATTCTTAAAGGGAGTAAGGTTAAAGTATTAAGTCTAGTACATAATAAGATAGGAACTACAGGAGCAATAGACTTTGGAACAATGCTTACAGGTACTGAAGTCACTACATTAAATCTAGCACATAATAGAATAGGTGATGAAAGAGCAATAGATATTATAAAATCACTTAAAGAAGGCAATACTAAGGTTAAAGTAGTAAATCTAGCAAATAACAAGATAACTGATAAAGGGGTAAATGATCTTATACCAGAACTTACAGGTACTAAGATTATTGAAGTAGGCCTAATGGGAAACAGAGGTATAGAAGGTAAGGCATCCAAAAAACTCTTAAAAGAACTCTTAAAGGTACTAGAATGCAATAAACATATTAGTAAAGAGTCCTACACTTCTACAATGGAGTCTAGTACTACTGAGGAAGAGTCTTCCAAAGATATATCCGGCAAGCGAGAGAAGCGTGATATTCGTACTACTAATAAGCCTCTTCCTAAGGAAAAGTCTATTGCTTCTACTACAGAGCAGTCTACTGTTCCTACTACGTAGGAGTTTAGTACTACTGAGCAAGACACTACTACTATTGAGGAAGAGCTTACTACTGCTACTCCTGAGGAGTCTACTACTACGACAGAGTCTGCTGTTACTACCATGAAGTCTACTGTTCCTACTACGACAAAGTCTGTTGTTACTACCGTGAAGTCTACTGTTCCTACTACGACAGAGTCTGCTGTTACTACCGTGAAGTCTACTGTTCCTGTTACGACAGAGTCTACTGTTACTACTGTGAAGTCTACTGTTCCTGCTACGAAGGAGTTTAGTACTACTAAGCAAGACACTACTACTATTGAGGAAGAGCTTACTACTGCTATTCCTGAGGAGTCTACTACTACGACAGAGTCTACTGTTACTACTGTGAAGTCTACTGCTTCTACTACGGATGAGTCTATTACTTCCTCCACTGAAGATATTACTGAGCAAGAGACTACTACTCCTATTATGGAGAAGTCTAGTACTACTACAAAGAGGGTTACTACTTCCTCCACTGAAGGTTCGACTACTACTGAGCAAGAGACTACTGTTCTTACTACGGATGGGTCTAGTACTACTACGACAAAGTCTACTGCTTCCTCTGCTGGAAATCCTACTACTGATTCTGCTACAGTATGGTCTAATCCTCAAAAAACTACTACTCTTAAGGAAGAACTTACTACTCCTAAGAAAAATCTTACTGAGAAATCAGAACCAATCGCTGCTGGTGTAGTTGCTGATTATACTACAGAAAAGCATACTCCTAAGGAATCAAATCCTAATAATCCTGCTAGTAGCACAATGTCAATAGGAGAAATCTTAGGTCTGATATCTTTTGCTGTAACTACTATAGGTGCTGTTGGAGGTACTGTTGGATGGGTTATCAAGAAGTTTTTTGGTGGAGTAAGCCATTTGGGCCATGAAGCATTAGCATTAGCTGAATTAGCATTAGTAGAACTAGACATAAACAATCATGAAGATGCATCTTTAATAGATGTGACAGTTAACGGTGATGTAGATGCCTAAAACTGGGGTAATTTAACCTCAATTCGATGTGACTCATCGCTTTAATAGCCCGGGGTCACCCCCACAACTGTTGAAAGTTAAAAAACCGTCATCGCGATGAGCTTTGTAAGCCCTAAACCGTCATTGCGAGGAGTCGCTGTAAGCGACGACGTGGCAATCTTGTGAAGAAGAGCTTACTTCATGAGATCGCCACTCATCTTCTAGACGAAAAAGTGCTTAAAACACCTAAAGAATCAGGTTTGCAGTGGTTTTGGCATGAAGTTTGTAGTCATGTAAATGATATTTTTTATTTGACAATGCTGGAATTTAGAGATATAATCTCTTTCATGTATATTACAACTGTTCCAAATAGAAATTCTCGTCCTGCAATATTGCTTCGTACCTCTTATCGCGAAGACGGGAAAGTATTAAATAAAACCATAGCTAATCTAACTAATTGGGATGAGTTACGTATTGAAGCTTTTAAGAAGATGCTTAAAGGTGAATTTGATGGTTTAGATGGTGTTCCTGAGGTTGGTGAAAGTTTTGGGACTATTTTTCTACTAAAAAGAATTGCTGATGAAATTGGTATTACTAAGGCTCTTGGTACTAGAAGCAAAGAAGCTTTATTGAGTCTATTTTTGGTTTTAGCACGCTTTGCTCACCAAGGGTCTAGACTTTCCAGCGTGAAATGGGCGAAATCGCATGCGATATCTGATGTATTATCTGTCGATTCATTTGATGAAAACCATTTATATCAGGCTCTAGAATGGTTAGAAGAGAACCAAGAAAAGATCGAATTAAAATTATTTAAAACTTATCAAAAGAAAAATAACAAGCCGCCTGTTATGCTTTTATATGACGTCACTTCCAGCTATTTCGAAGGAACAGAGAATGAACTTGCGGAATATGGGTACAATCGGGATAAAAAGAAGGGTAAAAAGCAAATAGTGATTGGTCTATTAACTGATGATCATGGCGAACCTTTGGCTGTTAGAGTTTTTAAGGGTAATAGTGCTGATCCTTCTACCATTTATGAGCAGATTGAGCTAGTAAAATCTAATTTTGGTATTAAGAATATCGTCTTTGTTGGTGATAAAGGAATGATTAAGAGGACAGGCAAAGAAGCCCTGAGCAAAGAAGGATGGGACTATATTACAACCTTAAGTAAAGTTGAGATTGAAAGCTTAAAGAAAAGCGGAGTTTTGCAATATAGTTTTTTTGAAGAACAGCTATGCGAAGTAACCAATAATGGCAAAAGATATATTTTAAGGAAAAATGGTTCTATAGCCCGAAAAGTTGAGTTTGATAGGAATAACCGAGTTGAAAAATTGGTTGCAAAGATTGAAGAACGTAATATATATGTATCAACCCATAAGAAAGCAAAGCTAGAACTTGGTTTAAATAATATTCAAAAAATTGCCAAAGAATGGCGGATAGATAAATTTATCAACCTAAAATTAGATGGCAACCAAATAGTGGTTGAAATTGATCAAGATAAGAAAAAAGAGTTGTTTGCTCTTGATGGTTGTTATGCGATTGAAACACAGATTGAAATTAAACTGATGAGTAAAGAATTGGTTGATAAAGCTTACCATAATTTACATGAAGTAGAATCGAATTTTAGCAGTATGAAGACAGGATTACTCGAAGTAAGACCGATCTTTTTAAGGAAAAGCAACAGAACGAAGGGACATGTATTTGTTTGTATGTTGGCATTAAAAATATGGCACTATATGAAAAATAAGTTGAAACAAGGTTGTGGCGTAACCAAGGATGGTAAATATAATGTGACCATTGAGGAAGCATTAAGAGAGCTGGATAAAGTATGTTTTTTATATTACACAATCAAGGGTTGCAAAGTTGCAAGATTACCAAAATTAAGCGAGTTTCAACAAAATTTATTCAATTTATTTGATTTAACGATGCCCCAAATGACAAAATCTGCAAAATGATAAAATAATGGTATGGACCTCCTGATATACAGAATGAAAAGCAGTGGCTAATCTTCTAAAGTTAATATTAAATATTAAAATAACAATCAGGAGGCTAAGATGGAAGTTACCACAATTGGTATAGATATTGCAAAAAGAATTTTCTAAATTCATGGTGTAGATAAAAATGGTAAGACGGTATTAAAGAAAAAATTAATGAGAGATCAAGTTTTAACATTTATGGCTAATTTACCAAAATGTTTGGTAGGGATGGAAGCTTGCGGCGGAGCTAGTTACTGGGCAAGAGAAATAACTAAATTGGGGCATACAGTAAAACTAATGGCAGCACAATTTGTCAAACCGTATGTTAAAACTAATAAAAATGATCAAGCTGATGCAGAAGCTATATGTGAAGCGGTAACAAGACCAAATATGAGGTTTGTACCAATTAGAACTGTAGAACAACAAGATATTTTATCAATTCATCGAGTAAGAGAGAGATTGGTAAAAAATCGTACTGCCCTTGCTAATGAAATTAGGGGTCTACTACATGAATTTGGTTTTATTATTCCTCAAGGGATCAATAAGGTTATGACAAAATTAACCGAGATTTTAGATGAAGGGAATTTAAGCCAGCTGGGTTATCAAACATTTAGTGAACTGAAAGAGGAATTTTTGGATAATGACAAAAAAATAAAAGAGATAGAAAAAAGATTAAAAATAATAGCTAGCAACTTAACTCAATATCAACGATTAACAGCTATACCTGGTCTTGGTTTAATTACTGCTACTGCTTTAATAGCATCAATAGGTAATGCTACAAGTTTTGAGAATGGTAGGCAATTATCGGCATGGTTTGGATTAGTGCCAAGGCAGCATTCCAGTGGAGGGAAAGATAAGTTGCTTGGAATTAGCAAGCGAGGTGATGTTTACTTGCGTACTTTATTGATCCAAGGAGCTAGAGCTGTACTAAATGCCAAGATAAGATTTACATCGGAAGAACAAAAATCTAAAAAAGATTTTAGCAAATTTACGCAGTGGATGTTTAATTTATCTGAGCGAAATGGACATAATAAAATAGTAGTTGCTGTAGCTAATAAACTGGCAAGAGTGGTGTTTGCAGTACTAAGGTCAGGGGATGATTATGTAGAGAGTAAAGTTTGTAGCACAAAGCTATTATAATTAACATAAAATAAATAGTGGTTTATTAATTAATAGGTAAACAAAGAATATGTAAGAGATTCCAACCCGGAATATGCGTGAGATAATAATATTGATGGTAAATAAGACAAACCTTAGCTTACAAAAAAACTGATGACTACAATGGCTCTTTGAAGCCGATAAAATGATAAGTATATAGTAAATTTGTAAGCCAGCGAATTCCATCAGGGCTGTAGGATAAATTACACATAATTTATTAACTATAAGCCGGATACATGTATGCATTTGCATTTTTGCTATTAGATGTTATTTTTTTCTTGCATTTTACAGGAGGTTCATACATGTAGTCAGTAACGAGAATTTAATTCTACACTCCACTCGTCGCATAATACTCACGTTCTATAGCATAATTTCTGCTCATATTTATCTCGAAGATGAGTCGCCACGGCGTACCGACGCCTCGTGATGACGATTTCTAACTTTCAACAGTTGTGAATGTTACTCCTGCGTAGGTAGGGGTGAGATCGTTTTTGGTTCTGTAAGTACCATATTAACGTTGGTGTTTTTGATCCACGCAATAGACTTCTTTCGAAACTCTACTTCTGCTGGTGATTTGTACGTCGATGCGGTACTCGAATCCTCACGTACATTAGAGTACGCTGCGGTTCTGCGTTCCGCGTCTCCTTCAAATCCCTCAGCATAAGCGAGTTTCGAAAGAAGTCTAATAAAGCCTTCCCACCTACGTAGGAATAACATCGATAGTAGCTAAATGTATGTTAAGTTACTATTTTTTTATTGACTTCCATTACGGATGCTCAGGTAATCTTACAGCACTCATTGAAATCGAGTCTTGGTAGCCGTGGGAAAGGGGCATCACCATCTTTGTAACCAATATTACATATGAAATTTACTTGATAAGTTGAATTGCTAAAGAAAGTACTATTTATAGCGTCTTTATTAAACCCCGACATAGGACCACAAGCTAATCCCTTACTTCTCGCAACAATCATCAAGTAAGCTGCTTGTAATGATGAGTTGCGAATTGCGGTATCTAGGGCAATCTGCTCAAAAGAAGCAAAATAATCTTTTATACTTGCATCATGAGGAAATAACTTGGGCATTAATTCATAAAACTTAGTATCAAAGGCAAAAATGGCTGTAACAGGTGCTGACTTAACTTTTTCAACGTTACTTGGAACTAAGCATCTGTACAATTTATCTTTTTCAGCTGAACTCTGAACAAAAACAATTCTCAAAGGACAGCAATTAGCTGAAGTAGGACCAAGTTTTGCCATATTATAAATTTCTTCAAGTAACGCTCTATCAACTGGCTTATCCAAAAATTTATAACAGGTTCTATCTGAAAATACTTCCTTAACATTTTTCATAGTAATACCCCTTAAATTTACCATTAATTCGATATAATACCATTTCCCAAAACTAAATTGCTACTCGGAGTACGAGTGTCAAGCACCGGATCGTACATACTAGTACGTGAGGAGCGGAGATCATGAAGTACGACGACGTGATGATTAGTTTTTGGAAATGGTATAACAAGTTATATCGAACTCTTGTTAACTTTCAGTGTTGTTCTCTTCTATAGTTTCATCTACTTTACTATCCTCTAGTTTAAACTCAAGCAAATTAATTGAACCTATATGTATACCATTATCAGAAAACTCAATATCAAATTTCACCTTTTCATAAGTTGCTAATTCATTATCATCTGTCTTAACTACTCCAAATAAAGAAGAATCAACAGCTTTCTCAATGATAGTTTTGACCATTTTTTTAGGTAATAACAAATTGTTAGGAATCAATTTATCGATGATATCATGGTAATTAGTCAATTCAAAAGATAATTTACCTTTTGGTAACTTACTATCAAAAAATTGTAAGAACCCTACCAAATCTACTTGGGCATTATCATCACAAGAAAAAACTAAACGATCGATATTTAAATTTTTGATAGAATTTGTATCTTTACCTTGGTTAGTAGCAATATTGATCAGTGTGGCTAAATCAAGCTGTGCTGTTTTGAAATTAAAAAAATCTTCCTCTGCAGAGTACAACAAACGTAATTGTAGAGCTATATTTTCACCGTCCTGAGATTTTGCCTTATTGATTAGAAAAACTAAATCAGCAATATTAAAAATTTCCTTATCTTCCTGAATGAAGGATAATAATTTATTGTTAACTTGCAGAAACTTTACGATAGATTTAAAACTATCTCCATGGGATAATTTATATATAGGTTTATTAAATTTAACTAGTGCTGTAATATATTCCTTGGACTGAACACTATACTCTATTAATTTACCATCAAAATTCTCTTGTTGTTTTATCCCTTGTCCTCCTAAAATCAATCTAGCCTTTTTAAAACTAAAATCAAACAAAAATGTCATTTCCTCAGTAGATATCTCTTTGGAATTAACATGATCGATAAATTTTATTTTTGGCTCAACTAAACGAATTTGAAAGCGAATAGGAAAGCCAGAAACTTTGATTTGGCTATAAGATATTTTAGTATTATCTGTCTCTGAATTCTTTATAGTATTTACTATATTGCTTTTGATAGTATAAGCAATGGCAAACCATATTATGGTGTAAATTAAACAAATAAAAAATAAAATTTTACGTATCACTCTATATACTCAATTATAAGTTAATATTACGGGTAGCAGATGGCAAGCGAACCCTTATACCGTCAAGTTCTTCGCTAACAATAATCTGACAACCAAGTCTTGAAGTATGGGTAAGACCAAACGCTAAGTCAAGCATATCTTCTTCTGCTTCAGAAGGATTTTTTAATTTGTGGTAAAATTCCTCATCTACAATAACATGGCAAGTGGCACATGCTAGTGATCCTTCGCATGCACCTTCAAGATCGATGTCATTTTGATGAGCAATTTCCAAAATAGACAATCCGAGAGGGGCATCCACTATTTTTTCTGTACCATCTTTGTCTATAATAAAAATTACTTTAGGCATTAATTATCATTCCTCTTTTTTAAAACAATCAGGTTATTTTATCAATATGCTTACCTTTCAGTAAGTCTAAAGTAGCACTATTTAATCTTTCATAAAAGAAATGCTCTGTTATAGTCTCAAAAATTTTGCTACATTCTATAATGTAATCACGATCATTTGAATCTATTGCTTCTTTCAGAGTGTTAATTGCAGTATCAATTTTTTCCATTTCATTCTTTGCAAGAATATTCGGCGTTTCTCTAATAGCATTTTCTATATTATAAATCAAAGATTTTGTATGAATAATTGTTTCTTGCAATAATTTCTTATTATGATCACTAGCAGCATTTTGATAAGCATTTTCTAGAATTTCGGTAATTTCACTTTCGTTTAAACCATAACTTGGTTTTAACGAAACAGCATGTGATATACCACTATTTTTTTCTAGAGCTGATACTGACAAGATACCATCTGCATCAATAGAAAATGTTACTTCTGCTCTTACTCCCCCTGCTTTCATTAGTGGTAATTTTAGTTCAAATTTTGCCAGTGATCTACAATCTTCTACCATTTCTCTCTCTCCCTGTACCACATGTAGCTTCATAGAAGTTTGGTTATCTACATAAGTGGTGAACTCCTTAGTAACCGATATCGGTATGGGGCTATTACGAAGAATGATTTTTTCAGTAATACCACCATTTAATTCGATACCGAGTGACAAAGGAACTACATCGATTAATAAGGAATTAACATTTGCCGAAGTTAGGTTCTCTGCCTGCAGGGCTGCTCCCCATACTACAGCTTTATCTGGGTTAATATCTGCAAAAATAGCAGCACCAAAGGTTTTCGCTAAACTTCTACTAATTAAGGGTATGCGAGTTGAACCACCAACAAGGATGATACCCGAAATATTAGGATTTCCTGCATGCTCTAGCGTATCTTTAGTAATAGATATTGTATGTTCTACCAATGGTAATATTAACTGCTCAAAATTCTCTATATCTAACTCCAATAGTGCCGCCTCCTCGTATATCATAGCAAATTTATTTTGACCACTAAGTGTTTCTTTAGCTTTTTTTGCTAATTTTATTAATTCGCTAGATTCTAGTAATTTATATTGATCACAAAAATACCTCATCACTAAATGGTCAATATCATCACCACCTAAAATATTATCTCCACCAGTGGCAATGACCTGAAATACGCCCGTTTGCATATTTAGAATTGATACATCAAAAGTACCACCTCCTAGGTCATACACTAAATAACACCCCCTACTATCTTTATTTAAACCATATGCATAAGCTGCTGCTGTTGGTTCTGCAATTAACCGTAATACCCTAAACCCTGCAATTTTTGCAGCCAGCATTACTTCTCCTCTAGCAGCATCGTTAAAATGTGCTGGCACGGTTATTACAGCTTTTTTGACTTCCGAATTCAATTTTTGAGTAGCCTGTTTCTTTAAGTACAAAAAGATTTGCCCAGCAACTTCTGGAATCGTCAGTAATTTTCCAGCAAACCTTATTCGTAAAATTTCACTATCTAAATCAATATAGTCTTTCACTAGAGTAAAAAGAACAGGGTTGTTGCGTATATCAGATAGTTTTTTACCAAAAAGTCTTTTAATAGAACGAAAATTGTCAATTATATTATCATTGCCCACAATAAAGTCTTTACCATGAAATGCTATAACTGATGGTATAAGTCCTCGGCCATGATCATCTATGATAATTTGTATTATTTGTTTATTTGATAAAGCAATCAATGAGTTGGTTGTACCAAAATCAATACCAACTGCTATATCCTTATCATGTGGGTTAGAAGAGCCAGCTTCGCTAATTTCTATTATTTGCATGACTTGATTTTTAGTTGAATATTATTAATTAAATTTTTAAGATATTTAAATTTTATGGTAATATCAAGAGCGTCTTGCATATTTTGATCTTGAAATGCAATAGTTAGAGATTCAATAAGTTTTTCTTTTTCAAGGATTTTGTTATTTAGCATATGCTCTAACTTAGTTAATTCTTGAGTAGTTTCAACAAGTTCTAATTCACTCCACACAACATTTAATTGTTCCTTTGAGATACCTTGCCTAACCGTTATTTCATCCAAGACTATATTGTTTAAAAGTAGAAGATACTCAGCTCGTGCTAAATCATCTTTAAGAATTGAATAAGCTTTATTTATATCAATAGAGATAGCCAAATTTTCTTGCCTCGCATTGTTAGTTTTAGCTCTATCTGGATGATATTTTGACTGTGCAGCAAAATATTGGCGATCCAATATATTTAAGTCAATATTATATTTTCGTTCTACATCTAATAACTCAAAATAACTGCTCATAATCACTTCTAGTAACGCGAATTTGGGATAAGAATTTGTCAACTCTTGAAATCATAGACAGTATAGCATAGTAAAGTATCAAATCTATTAAATCTTACGTATCCTTAAAAAGGCTGGTACAAATAACATGCTAAATAACGTAGTCAATAAAAAAAGTTGAGGCCAGTCCATATAATTTGCACAAATACCAGATAAAAAGGATAAAATAATCCGGACGAAGGAGCCAAAAGAAGATATAATTGAGTATTGTGTGGCTATCAATTCGCTACTACATAAACTAGAAAAATAAATAAGAATCGCTGTATTACCAAGCCCGCAACAAAAATTCTGTACAGTAATTGTTATAGTAAATATAAGCATATCATGACCTACCATAGATAAGAACACAAACATTAAGGGTGACAGTAATTGTAGACTACCACATATTAGGATGCTTCGGGATATTCCTATTTTTGCAGTTAAAATGCCGCTAATGACTCCTCCAGAGATCATTAGCATGAATCCATATGCTTTTGAAATAGAAGCAATTTCTTGAGAGGTAAAAGACAAGTCAATAAACACTGGCGAACTCATTGCCATAGGAATTGAGTCGCTTGCTTTATATAGAAAGACAAACAGTATAATGAACATCCAATTTGGATGATTTCGTTTTAACAATAGTAAGCTATCACCAATGACTTGAAAATATTGTGCAGGTGAAATTAAATCAGTAGAGATGTGTTGAGTTTTTTTTGTAATAGGTTCTTGCATATATAAGGTTATTATAGGTGCAGCCATTGTTATAAGAAAGATACATAGATATACAAAGTACCAATTAAAGAGGCAAGATAAATATAATGCCCCTGTACTATTAATAAGTATTCCTATGCGAAAACCAGTTGAATTAAAAGTTGTAGCAATTGAGAGATCTTCTTTTTTTACAGTCCGTTCTATACGGTATGCATCTAAAACAACATCTTGAGTTGCTGCACAACAGGAAATAATAAAAATTAAAATTGCGGTAATAATTATGTTAACAGGGGGATCTATAATTAAAAATCCACTAATAGTGACTAATAAACATGCTTGGGTAACTAGTGTCCATCCACGACGTTGACCAAATTTTCGACATATAACAGGTATAGAATATTTATCAATAAACGGTGCCCATATTGGTTTTAAGCAATATGGAATAGATGTTAGAAACATTGCACCAATAATATCAGTTGAATATCCCGCCTGTGATAATTGGTAATGAATAGTAAATGATACTAAAGAAAAATTTACCCCTGCAACTATTCCTAGCAAGAATAAACAAATAAAATAAGAACGTGTATGATTAGTTAGCATATTCAGGAGTGATATCCATCTTTTCAAACAATTATCTAGACATTACACCCCAATTCGGGATAAGAATTAGTTAATTCTTATCCCGAATTCGCGTATTACGTATATTTATTTAGTAATACAGCTTTTTTAATAATTTCATATAGTTAATATGCTAACCTCATGCAGGGCAGTTTAAAAATCCCAACTAATGATAGAAAATACTAAATTATAGAAATAAATAGTTGTCATCGCGAGCCACAAAGTGGCGTGGTGATCCAAATAAACAGCTCGCTGTTTTATTTTTTGCCACTGCAACTTTTGGATTGCCACGTCGCCGCTTTGCGGCTCCTCGCTAATAGACATTTATGCATTTTAAAAAACAAACTTTTCTATCATTAGTTAGGACTTTTAAACTGCCCTGCCAAAATATTTGCAAAATTGACTTGCAATAATGCTTAAAAATATTATACTTACGTTTATTAGCAACGTGGCTTTGGTATGCCTAGTTTTTGCTAGACTGATCTTAAAATACCAAATAAAGGAATTATAATGCCTAAATTAAAAACAAAATCAGCGGTAAAAAAGCGCTTTAAGCTTACTGCTACTGGCAAAGTCTGTGCCACTCAAGCTGGAAAAAAGCACTTTATGCGACGTCGTACAAAATCTCAGCTTCGTAACCTTAGAGGAACAACAATTCTCTGCGATCAAGATGCAAAGAACTTGAAAAAATTCTTTCTTCCATATGGAATTTAATAATTTAAATAAGGAAATAGGTGAGATATGTCACGAGTAAAATCAGGAAAAGTTTCAAAAAATCGTCATAAAAAAATTCTCAAACTTGCTAAAGGTTATAGGGGAAGATCGAATAATTGCTTTAGGGTAGCAATTGAAAAAGTTGAAAAAGCTCTACAATATGCTTATAGAGATCGTAGAAATCGTAAGCGTGATTTTAGAGGGCTTTGGATACAAAGAATCAATGCAGCAGTACGCGAGCATGATTTAGTATATTCACAGTTTATGGGTGGGCTGAAAAAAGCTGCCATAGATATCGATCGCAAGGTGCTAGCTGAATTGGCAGTTAACAACCCACAAGGTTTTGCAGATATAGTGGTGCAGGTAAAGACTCATCTGCAATAGACTTATTATACCATTTCCGAAAATTAATCATCACGTCGTCGTACTTCATGATCTCCGCTCCTCACTGTACGCGAAGGTAGCCGACACTCGTACTCCGAGTAGCAATTTAATTTTGGGAAATGGTATTAAACCTCTTGGATCATTCTACTTTTGCTGGTAATTTGGGCGTTGGGATTAGACTCAAATCCTCACGTATATTTGTTATACTGCTTGCGGGTTAAGGTTTCGGCTCTCCTGCAAATTCCGCAGAAGAGGATTCTGTAATAGGTCTATTGTTGCGTGCAATTTAGAAATACAACTTAGAAGTAGTTTTGTCATCAAAGTAATGATAGTGTTGTGAACGGATTCTTTGTGGTAATTTTGTCGTCAAAATTTGCTTCCGTTTCTTACATACATCTGCGTACTGCTTGCGGTATTCAGCTACATTTTCCCTAAAAATTCCTCAAAAATTATTCAGTTTAATTGGCAACTGGAGATAGTAATTTATTGCATGTATCTTTGTACATTTAGTATAATCTTACTTATTAATTCATTCTTAAATTTTATTAGCAATATAAAAATAATAATTTTATGATTAAAAAACTTTTATATACTTTTTTGATTCTTATAATTGCTTCTACTATTTCTAGTTGTGGTCGGAATCTTGCGGCAAATACATATACTAGTGATTCAACATTAAATATTGTATTGGAAGGAAAGCTTCTTGCCAAAAGAGATATCAAAATCACGGAGGATGAAAGACTTGGTGATAATGCAGTTGGTGGTCTAACTGGTGCTGTCGCTGGTGGGGCGGTTGCTGCTAGCGGAACTAATAACGCGGCTATAATTGTTGGTGGTGCTATTGTTGGAGGTGTTACTGGTGCAATAATGCAATCTGCTTTGGGGGCATCAAAAGGTACAGAATATATCGTACAGGTTAATAGATCGAATTTGAAAGACGATTATTACGAAGGTAGCAGACTTCTAAGAAATGCTATAGCAGCCGTACGTGCAACAGGTATTATCACCATTGTGCAGGCTAGAGAAGATAAAACTAATCCTGTGATAAATGAGGGGCAAGATGTTCTAGTTATTCTTTCTGAGAAGAGATCTAGACTCATTCCAGCTACATATAAAAATTAATAAAAATACATAGTTAATGGTCAGAATTTTCTTTATAATTTTACTGTTTTTTTCTACATCGGCTTGTACTAAGACGACTTTTGTTAGATCTGCACCTGATTATTCGCAATCACTAACTAAGTCCAGAATTGTTTTGCTTTTACCACCAATAGTTGAAGTAAATCAAATTGATGCTTTTAACAAAAAAACGAGAGTTTATAGTTATGAGGATCGCCTTGAAGAAAATATTGTAGATACATTCATAACCAAAATGCAGGACAAAGGGTATAATATTAAACTTTTCTCTAGAACAGAAATTGGTACTAACAAACTGTCAAAATACGTCGTTGACATTAAGGATAATTTTGATGAAACTCTAAATATACTCTATGCTAGTGGAGCTTGGAAAGAGGATGCGGCATATTCTATTGATGAAAAAATTTCTTCTGCAGTTGATCTTGGTGAGAAAGCTGGAGCTGATTTACTAGTTGTAATGAATTTCTATGCGGAGAGTAAAACATCTGGTGCAGTAACTAAGGATTTTTGTACAGAGATTTTGAAGGGATGTATAACTGGTAGAGTCAATTTAGACCCATCAGAATTTTCGCGAGTTAGATTAGCTATTCTTGATGTACCAACTGGTAGGGTACTATGGACACACTCGGTAGGACTGTCTAGTGATATGATTGACACCACTATTGCTAGTTTTTCTGATAATGACAAAGTGGATAAGAAAAATCTTTCTATATTGTTTAATTCAGCACTTGCAGATCTTCCTGATGCGAAATAGGTTTGTTATACCTTCTTATATTCATCCACAGATGGCTGGTTGAATGGATCGATTTTTAGGTGATTTGCAATTAGGATAGTACTCAACATTACGTGAATAATTTGATCTACAATTACCTGTTCATCGATATGTACAAAATTCTCTAGCATCACTGGTCGTTTGACTTGACCTAATGCATTATATATATTATTAGCATGAGCAGCTAGAGCTATTTCAATATCTGAGCTTGCTTTGTTAGTAATAACTTGATAAAATTTATCATCCGGACCTTCTAAATAAAGCTGCAATTGACTGTGTTGATCAAATGTTCCTTTTGCTATTATAGGAGTTATACCAAAACCATTCTTACCAAGTGATTCAGCTATAATTTGTTGTTGCCATCTACATAGACCATCTAATTGATAACAATAATTAAACATAACTAACATATGTCTATTTAAAGAATATTGATTAAGGTAATACTCCGCTATCTCACAAATATTAAATCCATCAAGAATAATATCTGATATTTTTTTTGAAGCAGCTAGTACGACTTTATGTACATCAACTCCTGCAACTGCGGTTGGGAGCAAAGATGCATTAGAAATTACGCCAAATCTTCCACTACGAATGTTATCATGTTCTAGACAATTTGTACCAAAAGACTCTGCTAAATTACGTAATAAATTATTACTAAACGGTACTATTACATAAATATTTTGAGGGGGAACGTGTAAAACTTCTAAAACATACTTAGTTAATAAATAGGTTTCATTTGTGTTCCCAGATTTACTCAATGAGAAAAAGACGGCTTTACTTAAATCAACTAATGCCAGTTTCTCATCAATTTCCAACTGATCTAAACTATCAAGATATATTAGCCTTTTAGTAGCTACTGCCTTTATACTTAATAATGCTCTAACATTTAGAGAAGATGCACCAAAACCTATAACTACCACAATATCATATTTTAAAGCAAGCCGAGCTGCGAGATCCTTTATGGCATCTTGCTTAATCAGATCAAACCTTAGAAAATCATATTTATTAGCTTTAATCTGTAAAATAAGATCGTTATATACCTTGCTAAGCATTTAATCTCCAGTCCTGCTAATTCAGATTATCATAATTTAAATAAGTTGCCTATACCACTACGCATTAGGCTTTTGGGATTCATATTGCTTGCCTTTTTCATGAAACCACTTATTTGTTTAAATTGCTTCAATAGGCTATTCACTTTTTGGACTGATGTTCCAGAGCCTTCAGCGATACGTTTTCGACGTGAGGCATTTAGCAAATCTGGGTTTTTTCGTTCTTTTTGGGTCATAGATAAAATTATTGCTTCTTGGTGGTCTATTAATTTGCCACTTAATTTCGATTGATCGATTTTATCGATAATTTTATTAATACCAGGCAACATACTCATCATACTGCTGAATCCACCTAGTTTCTTTATACTCCTCATTTGCGTTAGATAATCTTCCAAATCAAAATTACCCTTTTTAAGTCTAGCAGCCGCTCTTTCTGCCTCTTGATTGTCTATTATGCTTGCTGCTTTTTCAACGAAGGAGATGATATCTCCCATATCTAATATTCTTGAAGCTATGCGTTCTGGGTCAAATAATTCTAGAGTTGTCAATTTCTCGCCAGCGCTTAAGAACTTAATAGGTTTCTTGGTAACATGTTTAATGCTTAGAGCCGCCCCACCTTTGGCATCGCCATCAATACAGGATAAAATTACGCCGGTAATCCCTAATTTTTGATCAAAATTGCTGGCTATAAGCACCGAATCTTGCCCAGTCATTGCATCAACCACCAAAATTATCTCTTTTGGATCTATTAAATTTTTTATATTTGATGCTTCTTTCATCATTTCATCATCGATTTGCGACCTACCTGCTGTATCATAAATAACGACGTCATAGGCAGATAATTTTGACTCGTGTAAAGCTCTTTTCGTAATATCTATAGGAGTATGGTTGGGGACAATAGTTAAACAATCTACCCCTATAGATTTACCAAGGATAGTTAACTGTTCTTGAGCACCTGGTCTATAAATATCAAGAGAGACTAAAAGTACCTTTTTATTTTGATTTTTTAGCCTAAGTGCTAATTTGGCACTTGCTGTAGTTTTTCCACTGCCTTGTAGACCAACCATTAAAATATTTACCGGCGGTTCAGATTTAAGCTGTAAACTACTTTCATCTAGAGACGAGGATAATATATTGATTAACTCATTATGGACAATCTTTACTATCATCTGCCCTGGGGCTACTGATTTTATGACTTCCTGCCCTGTAGCTTTTAATGTTACTTCAGCAATAAAATCCTTAACTACCGGTAGTGCAACATCTGCTTCAAGAAGGGCAATCCTAATATCACGCATAGTATCGTTTATTTGGGATTCCGATAAAGTACCACTTCTTTTGATACGATCAAAAATTTTCGTTAGATTTTGAGTTAATGTTTGAAACATAAAATGTAATAAATTACTTGAATTCACCGCATTGTAGCATATTTACTAATAATCACTAAGCATATTAGCAAAAAAAATAGTAATTAATTTGTGAAATAAAATTTTCAGATTCTATTGAGAACTAGTGATATTGTTACAACCAAGAATTTATTATTTCAATTTTCTATATTATTTTCTCTTGCTATCAATAAACCAAATCAGCAATATATTTACTAAAAAATAGATATATAAAATATAATGGTAAAAAAGAATAGCTATATTTTGGCAACTGGCAATGAAACGGATTATAGGCTTAGTATTCTGAATAAAATATATGGTAAATATACTAATATTCTATTAGACAGGTTAGAACTTCGCCCTAGTATGAAAGTAGCGATTATTGGTTGTGGATCGGGGGAGTCTATTGATGTAATATATCAGAAAATTGGACAAGATGGCAAACTATTATGCCTAGATATAAGCCAGAAACAGATAGAGCTTACTAAAAGTAAGTTAAGTAGTAAAAACATCGATATTGTTGAATACCAAGTTGCAGATATACAAGATTATCAGGGTAATGAGCAATATGATCTCGTATATTGTAGGTTTGTACTCATACATCTAACACATCCTCAAAAAGCCTTAAATAATATGTTAAGTTTATTAAAGCTAGGTGGAACTATTGCATGTGAAGAGCATGATTATAAAGCTATATTTAATTATCCATATGCTCGTTCAATAGAACAATATAAAGAATTATTACATAAAATTGAAAAAAGACTTAGTGTAGATTATTCTTATGGTATAAAGCTATTTAATACTTTGTGTAGTCTTCAATTAACAGATGTAAAATTTGATTTTTATCAACCAGTTTTTAATGGGGCTGAAGAAAAATTATTATTAAAATTATCTCTGTTAGAAGAAAAAGAACATTTTATTAAGCATAAGTTGATCGATAATTTAGAAATAGAAAAGATGCTAAAAGAAATGGATCAGATTATTCAAGATAAGACGGTTATACAAAGTGCAGGTGGGGTGTTTCAATCTTGGGGGAGAAAACTCCAATGAGTAGTATAATTTACTCCCTCATAAATATATTTCAATGAACGCAAATGCAAGGCAAATAATGTTAAAATATCAGCAAGAACAAAGAAGCTTAACTAGAGAACAAAAAGAAGCGGTAGGATTGCTGTCCATTGGCACATTTTTAGAATTTTTTGATTTTATGCTTTACGTACACATGGCTACATTCCTTAATGAGATATTTTTCCCAAAAACAGATCCTAGTACTGCCACTTTGCTCGCAGCAGCTGCTTTTTGTTCATCATATGTGCTTAGACCTATAGGAGCATTAATATTTGGATATATAGGAGACAATATAGGGCGTAAATCAACTTTCATTATAACTACTTGTATTATGGCTGCCTGTTGCTTCACTATGGCTAATCTCCCAACTTACGCTCAATGGGGTTATACTGCTTCTGTATGTATGGTTATATGTCGTGTTATGCAGGGGCTCTCTTCTATTGGGGAAATAGTTGGTGCGGAGGTTTACGTCACAGAAATGACGAAACCGCCTGCTCAATATCCCGCTGTAGCAACTATTGAAGTAATGGGGCTTTTAGGCACAACAATTGCCTTAATTGTTGCAAGTTTTGCAACTTTAGGAAATGTAAATTGGCGGATAGCTTTTTGGTTTGGAACAATAATAGCCATAATTGGAGGAACTGCTAGAAGAATTTTAATAGAAACTCCGGAATTTGCTGATGCAAAACTTCAGTTAAAAAGGGTATTTGAAAAAGCTAATATGGATATTAAAAAATTAAATAATAACCCCATTGTTAATGAAAAGGTGAATAAGAAAACAGCCTTTGCTTATTTCTTATTAGATTGCTCTTGGCCATTAAATTTCTACATTGCGTATTTTTTTTGTGGTACTATTCTAAAAAATTCTTTCTGTTTTAGTACAGAACAAGTGATTCATCAAAATTTAATGCTCTCAATAATACAAATTTTTCCTTGGTGCATGTTAGCTTGGCTAAGTTACAAAATACATCCATTAAAATTACTAAAAGTAAAGTTATTTATTTTTTTACCTTTTATATTTATTTTTCCATTTTTACTGAAAAATGTCACCAACTCATTTAATATGTTATTAATTCAGAGTTTTATTGTTGTCTTTTCTCCAACTACTATACCAGCTGTTCCTATCATTCTTAAAGCCCTTCCTATCTTTAAACGTTTTACATGTAGCGGTTTAATATATGCTTTTTCTCGGGCTGGTGTCTTTATTGTTTGTTCTTTTGGATTAATTTATTTAACAACATATTTTGGCTATCCAGGATTATTATTTATTATGATCCCAGTAAGTATTGGTTATATATTTGGGCTACTTCATTTTGAGAAGTTGTCTCGGGAAACTGAAAATCATCTTTAACCATAATTTTCCATTGTTTCAATAAAGGATGTTTAATAGATAAATGTTGACAGCATAGTTCAATAATTTGTTTTGTTATTGTTGGTATTTCTAAATGTATAGCTAAAGTTACAAAATGTATTACCGTCTCTTCTATAATCTTCTTAATTTTTTCAGGAGATTTTACACCAACAGTTTCTAAATTATGAATCCGATCAAAAATTTTAATCAATGCTACATTATATTTTTTTTGTTGAATTAATAAATCTAATGTTTCCGCCGAGCTAATCTTGCCACTAGGTTTAACCCTAGTCAAATCTTCTACTTGACTAGCCACCTTGCTGCCAAAAATATAGGCAATCATGGGTTCGGTCAGTTGTGTATCTTCAATGGTATCGTGCAGTAATGCGGTAACAATCATGTCAGTTCTAAACAATCGTGGAATTTCTAGGGCTGTGTACTGGGCTACCATATATGCCACCTCTATTGGGTGTGAGTAATATGGCTCGCCGGACTGCCTCATTTGACTACCATGATATTTTTTAGCATAGTAGATGCCTTTTTTGACTTCATACATGTCTATTGGTTGCTTTACTTTTTCATTTAGCGAAATTAACTCATTAAGCAACCTCTCAGCATATGCACAATACTGGTATTTTGAATTATCCCAATAGTTATTAACATCTTCCATAAAAACCATAATATTTTAATTCTAAAGTCATTTTAAACTAAAATTTCGACTGTTTAAAGCATTTACTATTTTTTATTTTTAAAAAGATGCAATATCTTCTAATCTTGTTGTATAAATTACAGCATAGTACCATTTTTTATGCTGCTGCTGTTAAGAGGTCTTCCGAGCGTCTATTAGCGAGGAGTCGCGAAAAAGCGGCGACGCGGCAATCTAGGATACGCACAACTGTTGAAAGTTAAAAAACCGTCATTGCGAGGCGTCGATAGACGCCGTGGCGATCTCATGAAGTAAGCTCTTCTTCACAAGATTGCCACGTCGTCGCTTACAGCGACTCCTCGCAATGACGGTTTTTTAACTTTCAACAGTTGTGCTAGGATACGCGAAGCGTTACAAAAAAACAGCTTCGCTGTTTACCTAGAGCATCTAAAGAGCCTTGCTATGATGATATAGAAAAATGTAGGTACTATGGGTGCAGGGACACCCTAGGTTATTAAACCGATGTCTTACATAAATACTTGAGGTTATGTTATATCTTAAATATTGCTTTAGTTAGCTCATCATAGCTCTTTAACCTAACCAATATAGGTTCTAAATCATCCAGCTTGATCATACAAGGTCCGTCACTTGGGGCATTATTTGGGTCTTGGTGAACTTCCATAAAAACACCTGCTAATCCGACGCTAACAGCTGCCCTTGCTAATATTTCAACATATTTTCTTTCGCCACCACTACTGTTGCCTATGCCACCTGGTTGCTGAACTGAATGGGTGGCATCAAAAATTACAGGAGTCTTAGTTTCTGCCATAATTGGCAAACTACGCATATCTGATACTAGTGTGTTGTAACCAAAACATGCACCCCGTTCGGTAAGCATGATATTCTTTGCACCAAACGCTTCAAGTTTAGCATACACATTCTTCATATCCCAAGGGGCAAGAAACTGACCTTTTTTAACATTAACAACCTTATTAGTCATAGCTGCAGCATGCAGCAAATCTGTTTGTCTACATAAGAAGGCAGGGATTTGGATTATATCAACAATTTCAGCAACTTTAGCACACTGATTCTCTGTATGAACGTCAGTAAGAATAGGGCAGTTAAAGTATGTTTTTACTTTAGACAAAATTTCCATCCCTTTCTCAAGACCGCTACCCCGGATACCATTTATTGAAGTTCTATTGGCTTTATCGAATGACGATTTATAGATAAAGGGTATGTTAAGTTTAGCAGTAAGGGTCACAAGCTTGTCAGCCATAAATAATGCATGATCTAGATTTTCTATTTGACAAGGTCCAGCAATAAACACAAATGGTAGGGTATTACCAATTTTGATATTATGTAAATCAATTATTTTTTGCATAACTTAGTCCTTAAATTTTACTTGGCAATTGGCAAGCTAGACTCTTCTTGTTTATCGTCAACTTGCTCAATTTTCTTAATTATCCCAAGGTTTTTCTTAGAAGACAGATTGGCAAGAATAATAGCATTAATTATAAACAAGGTGGCAAGCACTACCGTGGTTTTAGTCAAGAAATTAGCTACAGTTCTGCCTGTTACAACACCCATATTACCACTACCACCGCTCATACCACTTAACCCATCATTGCCAGTCTTTTGCATCAGAATTACGATAATTAGCAGTATTGCTATTACAATATGAACAAAAAGTAATATATTCATCATTTTTTAAAAAACCTATAATTTAATATTTGAACTAAAATTTGATAATCAAGTGAAGATTTGCCAATCATAACCCCATCAATATTCTGTATACTTAATATTTTTTCTATATTACCTAAATTTACAGATCCACCATACACTAAGCTAACATTATTTGCAACTTGGCTTTGCTGAAGAAAATAATTGAGGACATCAAATATCTCTATTAATTCTTCTTGGTTAGGAATAATCCCTGTTCCTATAGTCCAAATCGGCTCATACGCTATTATCACATCTATCCCCTCCCCTATTGTATCATTTGGCAGGGATTCCACTAATTGTTTTAATAAAAAATTTTTATAATTATTATTTCTTCGTGTAGCTAGGTCTTCTCCGATACAAATAATAGGGCTAATCTTGGCGTTTAAGCAATTCTCTGCTTTTTGTTTGATTAATTCATTGGATTCTTGAAAGAGACTTCTACGTTCACTATGACCAACAATAGCGTAATTAATACCACTTAGTTTCAGTAGCAGGCTTGAATATTCTCCCGTATAACTTCCTTGTCCTTCAAATTGACTGACATTTTGTCCACAAAACTCTATAGATTTGAATTTATCAGATAAATAAGCAAGATATGGAGCAGGAGGAGCTATAATAAATTTGTTGTTATGTTGCTGCTCTGTCAGCCTAGCACAAAATTTAAATGCATCATCTAAACTTATATGCATTTTCCAGTTAGCAATAATAAGTTTTTTCATAAAAATCGCTTGCAGATATTAGTGTACAGAACTATTGTAGTATACTACAAAAACTTGAAGAGAAAAATTTATATTTATGTTAAATAATATTAGAAACGCTGCTGATAGTTTTGTAATGCGTGTTTTACTTGGAATGATTGCCTTTGCATTTGTTGGATGGGGAATTAAAGATGTATTACAGACTAGCAATAATTTTGATTTGATTACATTTTCTGATACAAAAACTATTAGCGAAGAAGATTTTCTAAAAGCAAAAGCTGAACAAATTCGTGTTATTCAAAAACAAACTGGAACACATCTTAGTGAAGAAGATATAAAGCAGTTGAATATTGATAGTTTTATTATTAAAAAACTTATCAATAATCGCATCATGAACTATTTAGTACACTATTATAATCTAGATATAACTGATGATACTGTGATTCAGTTTATTAAAGAATCTGCTGATTTTAAGAATGAGCAAGGTCTATTTGACATAGCACTCTTTAAAGGTTTTTTAAAAAATTCTTATATTAATGAGGAGGACTATGTATCTGACGTTAAAGAACATACCTTAAAGAATACTCTAATTAGTATTTTTATAGAATCATTTCAAACACCAAAAATAATGGTCAAAAATATCGTAGACTATATGGCCGAAACAAGAGATGTTGACCTTGTGCAAATTGACCTAAAAGCTCAACCTAAAGGGGCGTTTATGACTTATGCAACTCCGGCTGAGTTAGAAGAGCTATACAAGCAAAACCAAGAGTTATTTGAAATACCGGAAAAACGTAGCTTGTCTTATGTAAAAATATCAAATGAAGTGTTAGGTAAGCAAATTCATAATAGCGATGAAGAATTATTGAAATTTTATCAGGATAACCAAGAAGAATTTGCTAATAAAAAATTTAGCGAGGTACGAAAACAGGTTAATGAATTATTGCAACAACAAAAAATAGAAGAGCTGAAGCTATTGTTAGCAAAAAATCTAGAAGATGATGTGGCAGCTGGTTCAAGTTTAACAGAAATTGCTGGAAAATATGAATTACCAATACAGAATTTAGATTCTGTAAGTTATAAGGATTTAACTAATAATATACAAGATGAATTTCAAGAGTTGGCTAAGCCTGCGAGTGGCGATCGAACGAAACGTAGTAAAACCGTTGTTCCTACGCGAAGTCCCATCGTGCCACAACGCCAACAGCTGAAAGGTGGATTGTATATTGATCTTGGTCAAAATGCTGACAGTATTTTTGATCTTGCAGAAGGAGAATTATCATATCCAATGGAGCTAACTGATAAAGGAGCTTTTATATTGGTTGAGATTAAATCTATTCAGCCAAGTAAACTACAAGAGTTCTCAGCAGTCAAGGATCAAGTATACGAACTATGGTATAAGCAATATATTAGAAAGATAAATTTAGGAAACATAGAGAGTCTTGCTAAAGAATATAAACCTGGTAAAAGTAAAAAACCTCTAGACATTACTACCAACCAAGCTACAGTTTTTTCTAGGTATGAAGTTCATAATAATCAGCAATTACCAGCAGAATTACTATCAGCAATTTTTAATACTAACATTGATTCCAATACTCCAGTTTTTCAGTCAAAAGATAAGGCGTATTTTGCTTATGTAAAATCAAAAAGAATTGATAAGACGAAAAGGCAAGAAATTCAGAAAAAAAATGAAGTAGATATTGCAGTAGCCATAAGAAACAATGTTATTGATGAGCTGATTAGCTATGCCATTAAGAAAAATAAAATGAAACAAAAGAGTATGTGATTTATATTGTATGTTATCATTCACCTTACGTATAGCATTTAAAAATTGCAGAAAAGTACAAGAGTCTATTAGCAAGACTACGTAGTGCCAAGTGATGCACACAAAATTAGTAAGATGTATACAACTTTTAGTTAAACGTCATTGCGAGGAGCCACTTTGTGGCGACGCGGCAATCCAAATTACTTATTATATTTTTTGTAGATTGCTTCGTCGCCACAAAGTGGCTTCTCGCTAATAGCGCTAGGCTGTTTTTTCTATGACTTTTAAATTGCCATGGGGGTTACGCGTAAGGTGAGTTATCATGATATAAATATGACAATTTATATAATTAATTTTAACTATATTGTTACTAAATCTTGCATATTAATATATATTAAGATTATATTATGTCATATTAATATAATCTTAATATGTGTTTATTATGTCAAAAGATCGTACGTTATTAGCAAGGCTTTCTACCGCAAAACAATTACTTGAGAATAAAATTGATAAGACAGAACGAGCTAAAAAGTTATTTGCTACTGATAGTACTGTTCTTGAGATATTGCAGGCTGCTAATTTGGAAAAATGTTGTAATCTTGTAAAAACTACGGAAGATAGATCATCAGCTAGTCGGGAATTAAAAGCTAGTTTAAATGGTCTGTATGGTCAACAATCTATCTTATCAAAGTATAATACAGTTGATTGTAAAAAGTTTAAAGAACGCAGTGACCAAATATACGAAATAATTCAAGCTAGAAAGTTACTTAAATGTATTGACCAACATGATTTTAAGGGAGCACTGAAGATTGCTGGGTTGAGCTATATAATTAAGAAGGGTGCACCATGGATAAGTAGAATATGGATAACAGAAAATACTTTTTTTGAAAATTTGGATAAATATTTAGAAGTTAAACGGGAAGAATATAAAGTAATACTAGATGCACATCAAGCTGAATGTGAGCGTGAACCAAGTGCTCCAGCACTACCCCTATCAACTGTTCTTGAAGGATCAAGTAACTGTAATAATATGTATGTTACTAATAACAACCATCCAGCAGCAGATTCTGCACAACCTAGTGTACTACCACTTGATCAACATCCATACCTGCAACTACCTCAAAATAATATTACAACTACATCCCATACAATGTACTCTCATCTGAAACCTCGTAAACCTGTTGCTCCACCTCCTCCATATGCTGCAGTAGTGCCTGATATTTCAAGATCAGCAGAATCTGATGAAAACAACCTTTTAGGTGATTGTACATCATCATAATTAAGCTCAGCTTTGTGGTTATACCACAATTGTTGAAAGTTAAAAAACCGTCTATTAGCGAAGCATTGTTGTAAGGTTTAAACCGTCTATTAGCGAGCGAACGTACGTGAGCGTGGCAATCCATGAAGCTTGTCATATTGCTTCGTCGACCTATGGTCTCCTCGCAATGACGTTTTATAGACGCCTTTTATAGACGTATTCGTAGGTAGCCACGTACTATATGTACGCCTAGCACCTAGACCCTTTGACTCTTGCTACTATCAGGATTTTGATTCTATCGTATATCAACTCTTCATTTACGAGTAGTATATTATTCATCTGTATTAAATATTTAATAGTTCATTAGCAAATTTATAATGGTTTTTACAATAAGTAGCAGCCACGTATAAAAAATAATCATCCTCTATATTTACCTTTTGCAAGAGTATTTTGTTATAGGATCTTTCGTAAGTAGTAACGGTAATTAGACCGGCAGATGACAAAGTACCAAGTACAGACCAAAGTAGAGTGTTAATTGTTGTATGCCGTATATCTTCGTTAATTAGGATGGTGACAGGCTTATTATTGCAGCTCATTACTCGGCGGATTAACTTACCAAAAGTACTGTGGTCATAAGGTCCTTTAGATTCGATAATTTCAACTATGCTTAATCCATCTTGTTCACTAGTAGCACTAACATCATCTCTAAGTTTTAGATCCTTAGGATGGTCATAAGCTGGATCAAGAAAGATGATTGCTTCAGAAGGTAAAGTTGTTGTATATGTCATAGCAGTATCCCCTTTATGATTAAACTTAAAGTTATCAAGTTTTAACCACCAAAGAACCTTGAGAGATTACTTTGGCGATCGGGGGGTTAGAAAAACTGCCGTTGACAGCCATGTTAGCCTTTAGGCTTAAAGTTTACACTTTAAGCCTTGGACATAGCTAACATCTCCCCGACCGTAAAGAAAGTCAAGGATGCATCATTTTATGGTTGATGCTTAACCACAACGGATTACAGGTTTCTACGCCCCAAAGTAACTTTGCAGTTACTTCATTTTTAATTTTAAACTATACTCCTATAAAGTCAATAATAGAAAAACTTATGCGAGGATAAAAAAGGTATTACTCGATAATCAAGTTTTTTAGAATTATTAAAAAATACGTCTATTAGCGAGAAGCCGCGAAAAAGCGGCGACGCGGCAATCCAGTCACAACTGTCGAAAGTTCAACAAACGTCATTGCAAGGAGCGTTGTCAGCCCTAAACCGTCATTGCGAGCGAACGTACGTGAGCGCGGCAATCCATGAAGCTTGTCATATGGATATTATTAATGACTATCGCTGTAATACCCCCTTATAAGTCAGTATAAATCATTATTTACATTGACTTCAATATCTATTATATCATACTTTTAACTTACAATTGCTTCGTCGACCTACGGTCTCCTCGCAATGACGTTTGTTGAACTTTCGACAGTTGTGGCAATCCAGTATACGCGAAGCGTTACTCTAAAAAAACAGCTTCACTGTTTACTTGGATCGCCACGGCATCTAAAGAGCCTTGCTATGACGGTTAAGGAAAAACTTGATTATCGAGTATTACACACAATTTGCTCACAGCAATTATTCTTAAAAATTTTTCTTTTTACCCCTTGAACTGTTACAAAGTCAAGCATATATAGAATACACATTATTAAGTATTAAATCTATGGAGGTAAGAATGTCTTTTAGACCATTGCACGATAGAATTGCGGTAAAACCAATTCAACAAGAAGAAAAAACAAGTGGAGGAATTATTATTCCTGATACAGCAAAGGAAAAACCAATACAAGGTGAAGTAGTAGCTGTAGGTAAGGGAACAAGAAGTGAGAATGGTACTGTCCATCCATTAGAAATAAAAGTAGGAGATAAAGTACTTTATGGCAAATGGGCTGGCACTGAAGTAAAAGTTGATGGTTTAGATTTGGTCATTATGAAAGAAAGTGATGTCATGGGCATAATTGGTTAATAATTTATTTATTGTAAGGAGAATATATATATGGCAGCAAAATTAATAAAACACGGCTTACATGCACGTGAACAAATGCTAAAAGGTATTGATATTTTAGCTGATACCGTAAAAGTAACATTAGGTCCAAAAGGTAGAAATGTTGCAATTGAACAATCATTTGGAGCACCAAGGCTAACCAAAGACGGTGTAACTGTTGCAAAAGCCATTGAACTAAAAGACAAAGCTCAGAATTTGGGAGCTCAATTAGTGAAATCTGTGGCTAGCAAAACATCTGATGTTGCTGGTGATGGAACAACTACCGCAACTGTGCTAACTCAAGCAATAGCAAGAGAAGGCAATAAAGCCGTAGCAGCCGGTTTTAATCCTATGGATATAAAACGCGGTATAGACTCAGCGGTTAACCTAGTAGTTGAAGAAATTAGGAAAGCAAGTAAAAAGATCAGTAGCCAAGAGGAGATTGCTCAAGTTGGTACTATTTCGTCAAATGGTGATAAAGAAATTGGTGAAAAGATTGCCATGGCTATGGAAAAAGTAGGCAAAGAGGGAGTAATTACCGTCGAAGAAGCCAAGAATTTTAGTTTCGAAGTAGATGTAGTTGAAGGTATGATGTTTGATAGAGGTTATCTATCACCATATTTTGTTACTAATTCTGAAAAGATGGTAGCAGAATTGGAAAATCCTTTTATCCTACTATTTGAAAAGAAATTATCAAATTTACAACAAATGTTACCAGTACTTGAAGCGGTAATGCAATCAGGACGTCCTTTACTTATAATCGCTGAAGATGTAGAAGGAGAAGCACTGGCTACTCTAGTAGTAAATAAATTACGTGGTGGGTTAAAAGTTGCGGCAGTTAAAGCTCCTGGCTTTGGAGATAGAAAAAAACTCATGATGGAAGATATATCTATTTTAACCAATGGTCAGCTTATCAGCGAAGATCTTGGTATGAAGCTTGAGAATGTTAATATCAAAATGTTGGGTACTGCTAAAAAAGTTACCATCTCTAAAGAAAATACTGTCATAATTGATGGTGTTGGCAGTAAGGCGGATATCGCTACTCGTTGTTCACAAATTCGTAAACAAATTGATGAATCTACTTCAGAGTACGATAAAGAAAAATTACAAGAGCGTTTGGCTAAACTTGCTGGTGGTGTAGCTGTCTTAAAAGTTGGTGGTACTACCGAAGTTGAAGTAAAAGAAAGGAAAGATCGTGTCGAGGATGCCCTGCATGCTACTAGAGCTGCAGTAGAAGAAGGTGTTGTTGCAGGGGGTGGGGTCACTCTTTTCTATGCAGCAAAAGCTTTAGAATCGTTAAAAAATACTAACGAAGATCAACAGGCTGGTATTAACATAGTTAAGAAGGCATTGCAAGCTCCAGTAAAACAAATCGCAGAAAATGCTGGTGTGGAAGGAGCTATTGTAGTTGGAAAACTTAATGATAGTAAAGACAAACATTTTGGCTTCAATGCTCAAGACATGACTTATGTTGATATGATTAAGGCTGGTATTATCGATCCAACAAAAGTTGTACGTACAGCTTTGCAAGATGCAGCATCAGTTGCTTCTTTAATTATTACTACTGAAGCATTTATTATTGATGAACCAACTGATAAAGATGAACCTGCTATGCCACGTGGTGGCATGGGTGGTGGTATGGGCGGCATGGGCGGTATGGACTTCTAACGCTCATTTCTTCATACGAATAAACCCCAATTCAGGATAAGAATTAGTTAATTCTTATCCTGAATTGGCTTTAATACAAGGAAAAGTGCATTAGACTTCTTTCGAAACTCGCTTATGCGCAAGGGTGTGAAGGAGACGCGGAACCTCGACCCGCAGCGTACTCTAATGTATGTGAGGATTCGAGTACCGCATCGACGTACAAATCACCAGCAGAAGTAGAGTTTCGAAAGAAGTCTAATAAAATTTACTTTGCTATAAGCCGGATACATGACTGCATTCGATCTTTAGGTCGCGGGAATCTTTTTATGCTGCTATGATTTCAAGAGTTGGGTAGACGAAGGTCAACTTCAAGAAGAGCTAGGAGTGTCAAAGTCGAGCAGCGGAGATCTTTAGACACGACGACGCCAATTCTTGAAGTTCACCGAGTATACCTAAGTATGCTCAAGAACCTAAGCAAGGGGTAGATATGTTTGTTGCTTATCAGAATAAGTAAAAATTTGTCCAGTTTTTATATCAAAAAACCATAAATGAATAGTTAGCTCTTTCTTGGTCACTAGTTTATTAATCCATGGAAACGTCATACAATTTTGATGTGATTGTTTAAGTGCTAATTTTGTATAATCATCAGCATTATGATGTCTAAAATTAGGTGTTTTTATCAGAGAGACCCAGTTGGTTATAAAATCATTCTGCACTCTATCGTCACTATTTAATAATTCTTGAATTCCTCCACATTGGCTATGTCCTAATATAATTAAGTGTTCAACTTTCAAAAAGCATATTCCAAACTCTAAGGCAGCACTTGTGCCATGATGAGATCCATCTTTTTCGTAAGGAGGCACAATATTTGCTACATTACGTACAACAAATAAATCCCCTGGATCACATTGTACTATTAATGCCGGATCTACTCGTGCATCACAACAAGCAACCACCATAATCTTTGGTTGTTGACCATCCCGGGATAGACTCTGCATAATAGATTTATTACCATAAGCATATTTTTTTCTAAATAGCTGATAGCCTTTTAGTATTTTTTCAAAACTTTGTTGCATATATGACCCTCAAGACGTCACTGCAATTATAGCAGATATTTTTCAAGCACTAATAGATTTTAAATTTTTGTAGGCATACCATCCCAACGTTTTATTAAATCAGTATTAATATCAAAAATATCAAGAACCCGCGAAATTGAATAATTTATCATGTCATCCAAGGTTTTAGGTAAACTATAAAAAGCAGGTACTGGAGGTGCAATTATCCCACCATAATTCGTTACTTTTAACATATTTTCTAAATGACCTAGATGTAAAGGAGTCTCTCTTATCATCAACACCAGTTTTCTTCGTTCTTTTAGTGTAACCCCTGCTGCTCTACTGATTAAATTATTCTCAATACTGCCAGCAATTGATGCAAGAGTTCTCATGCTACATGGGGCTATTATCATGCCAAATGTCCTAAAAGCACCGCAAGCAACCCTAGCACCAATATCAGAAAGATTGTAACAGTAATCTGCTAAATCTTTTACTTGTTCTATGGAATAATTCGTCTCATGTAATATGGTAAGATGAGCAGATTTTGAAATAATTAGATGACTCTCAATATTTATCTGCCTCAGAATCTCAAGTAACCTTATACCATATATTGCTCCAGAAGCTCCAGAGATTGCCACAAGCAATTTTTTTTTATTATCGCTAGTCATAGCTATATTTTTTCCTTTCAAAGTGTGTTTGCTTATATTAAAATGATGCTTGGTTTACAAAAAACCAAGCTAAAAAACCAAGCTTTTAACTGATTATGGAGTTTGCAAATGAGTCTCATGAGCCACATACAAAGTTTACAAAAAAAACATAATGATTTAGAAAGACTAATAAATACCGGATTTTTGCATTTGCAAGATAATACTAAAGTCAGGCAGTTAAAGAAACAAAAATTAATATTAAAAGATAAAATTCTATTGCTATATAAAGGTTTCACCAAGAATGCTACTATCTCTCAGAAGTAAAGGATTAGCTATTATTTTGTCTTCGCCCTCGGCTACTGGTAAATCTAGCTTAGCTAGAGCAGTTTTAAAAATTGATAGTAATCTTAGATTGTCCGTTTCTGCAACTACTAGAAGGTCAAGAACAGATGAAGTTGATGGAGTAAGTTACTATTTCAAGACCAAAGAGGAATTTAATAAATTAATTGAGCAAGATGCATTTCTTGAATATGCAAATATTTACAATAATTATTATGGAACACCTAAAAAAGTTGTAGAAGACTTACTAAGTCAAGGGTTAGATGTTTTGTTTGATATAGATTGGCAAGGTACAAAGCTAATAAAAAAAACCTTGCCAAATGTAATTGCAATTTTTATTTTGCCACCGAGTCCTAGTATTTTGCAACAACGAATTAAAAATAGAGGGCAAGATAGTAAAGAATCAATAAAGTTGCGTATGAAATTGGCTACTAAAGAAGTGTATTATGCCAAACAATATGATTACGTGGTTATTAACGATGATTTTGATACCACTCTTGAAACAATATATTCTATAATCACTGCTGAGCGATCGAAAAGAATAAGACTTGATTTAGGCAAGTTTTATAATGATTGGCATGACCAACTCTGATGTTATCCCATAACTGTTGAAAGTTAAAAATCGTCATCGCGAGGCGTTGACAGACGCCGTGGCGATCTTATGAAGTAAACTCTTCTTCACAAGATTGCCACGTCGTCGCTTACAGTGACTCCTCGCTAATAGACGGTTTAGGGCTTACAAAGCTCATCGCAATGACGATTTCTTAACTTTCGACAGTTATGGACGTTATTCTAGACAGTAGAGTTTACTATTACCCACAAATATTTATAGAGTTATAGTCAATTGATGAGAAGTTGGTGACGTCGTCACTCGTCGCTCGCCTATTACATGCTCGCCTATTACATATAGGCGTCGCTCCATCGCTCCTAGCACCAAATCCTCCTGAATTGACTATAGCCAACCGCCAACCTTGGATTAATTAGACAAAATTTCTCTCTAACGGTTCTACATTATTTATTTCTTTTATAAATTGTTCTTGTATTGTTTGCAAGTTATCTTGAAAATTATCCCAAAAATTTTTAATTTCTTGTTCGTAAGCAACCAGTTCAGACATAGTCCAATTAAATTGTTCAAAAAGTTTATATAAATTATTTAGTCCGATGTGAAGAACAATTATATTAAGTAATTCTGGAGAAAATAATTTTTTTATCCTTGCTTCTTGTGCTTCTTTATATTCACCATGATTAGCGATGCCAAACTCTGCTATATCATGCATTTGACTAGTCCGTACTTGTATTTCCACATTACGTCTAGATGTACCAATAGTAGTCACAATATGCAAGGAACTATAGCCGTTATCTTTGGGATTAACAATATAGTCTTTATATTTTTCATGGTTACTAGGATATATATCATTAATAATATCCAGTACTTTATAACAGTCTTCTAGCGTATCAACTATAATTCTAAAAGCAATGAGGTCAGTTAATTGATAAAAACCAATACCTTTTCTTACCAACTTCTTTACGATAGAATAAGGGTCTTTTAATCTGCAAGATATCTTCGCTACTATAAAATTCTCTTGCAATTTAGTACTAATAATATCAGTGATATTGTGTAAATTATCAATATCCTCGTATAACATAAAATGCATACTGTTACTTTAATTATTGATTTAGATTATTATATATACTTTACTATCAAGAATTCGCAAGTATTTACGAAGGCAATTCTTCAAAAGCATCGAATATACCTGTAATATTAATAAAAACTATTACCCTGTCAAGATCAAATTATTAATTTATAAATAAGAAAGAGCTTCCAAATGATATAATTTGTTAAATAATTTTTATATCGAATTGAGATTAATGTACTTAGTGTTTAGTTATTTTATGTTATTATACAATCAGTTGATTTGAATTTGCTATGTTATAGAGAGGATAGGGTGAAAGTTTTAGTAGTAGGTGCTAATGGTTTTATTGGTTCATATATCACCGCTGAGTTATTAAAAGATAATCATGATGTAGTTTGTGCAGTTAGAGATATAAAAGCTACTAAAAGAAAATTTCCTAACCTAGAAATTTTAGCTTGTGATTTTAACAATGATACTGATCAACAAAAGTGGCTTAACAATTTACAAAATATTGATGTAGTCATTAATGTATCCGGAGTGTTAACTTCAACTAATAACAACAAAATAGAGAATGTTCATTTCTTTGGTCCAAAAGCTTTATTTGATGCATGTATTTTAGCTAAAGTAAAAAGAATTATTCATATTTCAGCTCTTGGTATAGATAATGAGAAAACTACTGACTATGCTGTAACAAAGAAAAAAATTGACAATTATTTAAAAACTTTAGAAAATATTGATTGGGTAATTTTACAACCATCGCTTGTGTATACAAGTGGTTGTTATGGAGGCACTTCATTATTTAGATCTCTTTCAGCTTTACCTTGGTTTATTCCTTTAATAGGAGATGGATCACAACAATTTCAACCCATACATATGGATGACTTAACTAAAGTGGTTGTTAATTGCACTAAAAGAGAAGGGAAAATTTGTAGAGTATTAAAAATAGTTGGTCCAAAAATAGTTACAGTAAAAGATATATTGATTAATTTTAGGAGCTGGCTTGGTTTAGGTCCTGCCAAACTAATAAAGGTTCCTTTAATATTCATTAGAATTGCAGCTAAGTTAGGAGACTTTTTTAGTATAGGACCACTTAATAGCACTTCATATAATATGTTATTACAACCGAATATTGCAGATAAGAAAGATTTTATCAATTTTACTTCTGTCGTTCCAAGAAGTTTTGAGCAAGGATTAGCCACTGAACCTCTTACTGTCCAATCACTATGGCATGCAAGACTTTTTTTGTTGAAACCACTATTAAAAATCATTTTAGGTTTATTTTGGATTATGACAGGCGTCATTACGGGGGTTTTTACTTCAGAACGAGGTCTGAAAATAATAACAGAGTTAGGATTTAGCAAGCCAATTGCACAAGTTATGTTATATTCAAGCTGTCTTGCTGATATAATTCTTGGAACTCTAATGATTATCAAGCCAAGAATTATAGGGGTATGTATACTACAGATTTTATTAATGCTAGCTTATACATTTTTTCTAACCTTTCTTAAACCTGATTTATGGCTAGAACCCTTGGGGTCACTTACTAAAAATATTCCTATAATACTTCTTACTCTTGTCTTACTTGCTATAGAAAAGGATAAATAATGGATTGGTATTCTGTCGTCAAAACTATTCACATCATTAGCTCTACTATTTTGTTTGGTACAGGTATTGGTATTGCTTTTTTTATGTGGTGGGCAAATAAAACCGGGGATTTAGCAGCCAAAGTTTATGCAGCACGTACTACGGTTATTGCCGATTTTCTCTTTACTACCACTAGCGCTATTATTCAACCAATTAGCGGCATAATATTAATCAATATAGTTGGATATGATTTCTTTGATTTATGGCTTGTTTTAACTTATTTAGGATACGCTATTACAGGAGCATGTTGGCTACCAGTAGTATGGATTCAAATACAATTACGGAATATTGCAGTCAGAACATTAAAAAATAATGAGCAATTACCAGCACAGTATTATAAATTATTTAATTTATGGTTTTATCTTGGCTGGCCAGCATTTATCAGCCTAGTTATTATTTTCTTTTTAATGGTTTTTAAGCCGATGTAAAATTCGGTGAAATTATCGAAACAATCAGATTTGAGGCTGCTCTGCATCTGATTGTTAAATCATGTCATTGCGAGGAGGCCGTAGGTCGACGAAGCAATTCATATGACAAGCTTCATGGATTGCCACGCTCATGTACATTCGCTCGCAATGACGTGTAGAGAAGGTGTATTTACTAATATTAAAGCCAATTTGGGATAAGAATTAGAAATGAAAATAGCTACTTGGAATATTAATTCTATAAGAATAAGACTACAACATTTACGGGACTTTTTAACAGAAGTAGATCCAGACATTGTTTTGTTACAAGAAATCAAGTGTGAGACTGATAAGTTTCCTTTTGATGAACTATCAGATCTAGCGTATAATTTCTATGTGTATGGTCAGAAATCCTATAATGGTGTGGCTATCTTATCAAAGTTTCCAGCTGATGAAGTGGTAAAAGACTTTCCGGGTATTAATTGTACTAATCAAGCACGGATTATAGAAATATCTCTACAAACTCCTATAGGTTTTTGTAGTATCACTTCATTATATGCACCTAACGGTTCATTGGTAGGTAGTGATAAATTTAAAATGAAATTAGAATTTTATGACAATTTAATTAATTACTTCGAATCCAAGAGATCTCTTGATACTAAGGTGATAGTTGGAGGAGATTTTAATATTGCTCCTTTTGATATTGACGTATACTCCGCAAAAGAGTTGCAAAATACTACTTGTTTTACTAGTGAAGAAAAACAACGACTGAGAATTATTTTAAATTCTAGTTTTGAGGATTTATATAGATTATCAAATCCTACTAAGCAAGAATTCTCTTGGTGGGATTATAGAGCAGGTTGCTTCGAACAAAATAAAGGTATGCGTATTGATATGATACTTGCATCAAGCAATGTTGCAGATTATCTAAATGATTGTTACATGCATTATAATTTACGAACAAAAATTAAGCCTTCTGATCATATACCCGTTGTTGCTATCATTAGTTAACCTCAAATATCGATGTATACTCAGGTAGAACTTCAAGAATTGGCGTCGTCGTGTTTAAAGCACAACTGTTGAAAGTTTACAAATACCTATACCACAGCGTCTATTAGCGAGCGTAAGCGAAGCAATCTAGGAAACAATCTATAGATAAATGATGTTACTGGATCAACTATGTTCGCAATAAAAATTTAAATAAATTTGGTTTAAATTTTTATTGCTTGTGCAGAGCTAGTTAAATCACGTAACTTAGCGTTTGCAATCACAATGATTTTACGCATTAATGCTACCATCGCCACCATTTTCTTTTTTCCTCTATTGATCAATTTCTCATAAAATACCTTCAGTTCAGAGTTAGAATTTCTAGCAGCCATAGCAGCTACAAACAACATAGGTCTAACAAAATTTCGACCATGACCTGTATGTCTATATCCGCTATATCTACCGCTATCATTAGATATTGGTGCAACACCTACTAATGATGCTATTTGTTTGCGGTTCAATGTACCAAGTTCAGGTAACAAAGCTATAAGCTCATTAGATACTACTGCGCCTATACCACTAATAGTTTGCAGAGTCTCTTTCTTAGCTTGCAAGAGCTTATCTTTTGCTATTAAGTCATCTATTTCTTTAGTAATAGATGCAATTTGTTCTTCTAGTACTTCGATCATTTTAACACAACTAGACTTGATTAAATCAGCTCTCGGGGACTGAAACCTATTTTTTTCTGCAATCAACATTTGTTTAAGATCGTTCCTACGTCCTACTAATTCATACAAGTTTAAAGCTTGCTTAGATTGTACTTTAAATAGCTCTAATCTTTCTGATCGTTCAAAACCATAAAGTGCTAGAGCTTTAGCGTCAAGACTGTCAGTTTTAGCTGCATTACCAAAAGACCTAATAAAGTTTTTAACTTTACGAGTATTGGCTCTATGTACAGCAAAACCCTGATTGCAAAGCGTTAGTAATAGTTCCATTTCATATCCACCAGTAGTTTCTAAAACACACAATGCAGAACTAATCTCTTTTTTGTAATCCTTGATAAAATCAGCTATTCCATTAGAGTTGTTATTATATTCTTTAGTTTCTTTTTTTCCATGAATAGCAACAACAAAATTGAATTTTCCTATATCAAGACCGATAAAATTATTATATAATAGCATAATACCTCGAAGACTTTTAATGTTTACGATTGTAAGCGGGCGTGCAAAGGCATCCCAATCAACTATTCAAACGTTTCGGGGATTTGGGCTAGAGTACCAATATCCATTCGGTCTTAAAACCAATTGCTTCACGGTCGCTCACGCCTGCACAGCGATAGTCATTTATATTATTAATGACTATCGCTGTAATACCCCCTTATAAGTCAGTATAAATCATTATTTACATTGACTTCAATATCTATTATATCATACTTTTAACTTACAATTGCTTCGTCGGTCTTACAGCCTCCTCGCTAATAGACGCATAGGAAAGCTGTATTTACTAACTTTCAACAGTTGTGGACTAGTTTCGAGAGAAATCCAATGTTAAAAAAATACTAAAAAGATAAAATATTGAATAGGCAAATAGTTTTTTAGCTTGTTTATGATCTTTATCACTAAACAGAGAGGCAGCATAGTATAAAAAAATTAGACCCAGTATAAATGCAGTTACTAAATATACAAAATTACTTATTCCTAAAAAAAAGGGCGTAAATGAAGTAATAAACATAATTATACTATAGGCAAGAATTTGCTTCTTAGTATAATATTCTCCCTTTACCACCGGCATCATCGGGACACCACAATTTTTGTAGTCTTCTGAGCGAAAAATTGCTAATGCCCAGGAGTGTGGGGGTGTCCAGGTTAGAATAATCATAAATAAAGAAAAGGAGAAAAGTGAAATCTCATTAGTTACTGTTGTCCAGCCAATCATAGGAGGCAATGCACCTGCAACCCCTCCAATAACTATATTTTGCATTGTTGAACGTTTTAGCCACATGGTATAAATGAAGACATAATACAATATGGTTATTAGTAATAATAAAGCAGATAGTAGGTTAACACAAAGCCCCATCAAAAAAACTGAAAAGAACCCCACAACCACGCCAAAAGCTAAAGCATCCTGTGGTTCTATAACCCCAATAACTAGAGGTCTGTTTTGTGTACGTTTCATTATCGCATCAATATCTCTATCATACCACATGTTAATAGCTGCACTACTACCAGCTCCAAGTGTAATACAGAGCATAGCGATGCAAGCTATAAATGGATGGATGGGGTATGGAGCAAGCCATAGACCAGAAAAGCTAGTAAATACCACAAGTGCCATAACTCTTGGTTTCATGAGTAGGATATAGTCCATAACTGAGCTATTAGAGCTTTTTTTAGTAGTATTCATCTCTAGTTTTGTAAGAGGTCTATTAATATAATTAGAGGAATTATTCATATATCTTTATCTTAAGAAAATTTATTATTTCTAGGGAATCCACTAGGAGGGATTTTACCAACCGAACCTCGTCGTCCAAGAAATGGTAAAAGATCTTTCTCTACCCTAATCTTTTCTCCTACTTTCCAGCTTAGCCCTAAACTACTATCAAATATTTTGACATCCATAAGTTTAGCATTTTTGAACTTTTGTAGAATTACCCCTTGTCCTCGTTTCATTATTGGTATTTCGTCTAGTTTAAATACTAGTAGTTTCCGGTTCTCACCTATACAAGCTATACAATCACCTTCTACAGGCACACAAGCAATACAGGAATGATTTGCAGGAATTTGCATAATTTGCTTACCGAGTTTAGTTTGTGCTACTACCTCATCTGAATCAATGATAAAGCCTTTGCCAATACTACTTGCCAATAAAAGTTTTTGGGTGGGCTTATAGACCAACATGCTTACTATTTCTTCATTACCTATATCTATCATCAATTTTATAGATTCTCCATTGCCTTTGCCTTTAAATATATTATCGGCTAGGATAGTGAAAAAACGCCCCGCTGCACTTAATATAAGAATTTTGTCAGTAGTATAGCCTTCCAAAATAAAATTTTCTGCATCTCCTTCCTTATATTTAACAGTTGATAAATCGTTATTATGACCTTTTAAAGAGCGAATCCACCCCATCTTGGAACATATTATGGTAAGAGGTTCTTTGGCTATGAAAGCTGAAATATCAACAATTTGAGCAACAATATTAACTTCTTCAAAACTAGTTCGGCGTAGTCCTAGTTTAGTACTAAAACCAAACTTTGTTTGTACCATTTTAACTTCTTTCTTAACTATCTTTTTTAATTCACTTGAATCTTGTAGAATTTTCTGTAAATTTGCATGCTCTTTTTCAAGTAGATTATGCTCGTTAATAATTTCTTGTTCTTCCAATTTTCTTAAAGATCGCAATCTTGTATTAAGAATTGCTTCAACTTGTACATCAGTTAAACCAAACTTAGCTATCATTACTTGTTTAGGCTCATCTTCTTCACGAATAATTTTAATTATGTCATCCAAATTTAAGTAAGCTATCCTTAGACCTTTGAGAACTTCCAACCTATGTTCAATTTTGCCAATAAGAAATTTAGATCTGCGAGTAATAATATTTTGTCGGTGTAATAAAAACTCCTGCAATATTTCCAGTATATTAGCTACTTTAGGAATATTATTTGAACCTATAACATTCATATTAAGCTGAATTCTATTCTCTAAAACTGTCAGTTTGAATAATGATTCCATAATAACATTAGGATCACAATTACGATCCCTAGGTTCAATAATTAATCTTATATCTTCTGTAGATTCATCTCTAATATTGCTTATTAAAGGAATTTTTTTGTCTTTTAACAATACAGCTATTTGTTCGATAAGTTTAGATTTTTGTACTTGATAAGGTATTTCAGTAATTACTATCTGATATAAACCATAACTTAGGTCTTCCTTTGCCCATCTTGCTCTTACTCTAAAGCTACCACGCCCTACGCTATAGGCTTGATGGATTGAATCGATTCTATCAACAATTATTCCACCCGTTGGAAAGTCAGGACCTTTAACAAATTGCAAAATATCGTTAACCTTTGATTGAGGATGGTCAATTAAATGTATTAGTGCATCACATAATTCATGTAAATTATGTGGTGGTATACTGGTTGCCATTCCAACTGCTATACCTTCTGAACCATTAGCCAGTAAATTAGGAAACATAGCGGGCAGAACTACCGGTTCGGTATCGGAATCATCATATGTAGCTCGAAAATCAACAGTATCTTGATCTATATCTGACATTAATAAGGTACAAATTTCTGTCATTCTTGATTCTGTATAACGCATAGCTGCTGCGTTATCTCCATCAATAGAACCAAAATTTCCTTGTCCATCAATTAGTGGATATCTGAGAGAAAAATTTTGTGCAAGACGTACTAATGTATCATACACTGCAACGTCACTATGTGGGTGATATTTACCCATTACATCACCGACAACTCTTGCACATTTCTTATAGGCAGAGGTTGGGTCTAACCTTAATTGGAGCATGCCGTACAATAATCTGCGATGCACTGGTTTTAACCCATCACGAACGTCAGGCAAGGATCTTGACATAATTGTTGATAAGGCATAAGAGAGGTAACGCTCTGATAATGCATTACCAAAATCTATATTTTCTATTTTAGCATTATCTATCATACAAAACTTTTTATTATTATTTATTCCATGTTTAGTATAATATCCTAAATATATGCTAGCACTAATAGCAAAATGGTATTAAATAATAAAAATTATACTTTTTCTTTTAATAGTTCTATTTCAACAATATATTTATCACCTTGCTGGTCTTCAACCCATAACTGTTGAAAGTTAAAAAACTGTCTATTAGCGAAGTACTATCCAGTAACATCATTTATCTATAGATTGTTTCCTAGATTGCTTCGCTTACGCTCGCAATGACGCTGTGGTATAGGTGTTTGTAAACTTTCGACAGTTGTGGAAACTAGCCGCTTGTGGATAGCGACAGAACAATTTAAAAGCCGGACTGTTTAAACAGCCCAATTTTAAAATTACCCTGAGCAACTATCCCTCCTACCTCAAAAGCTGTTAGGCTTTGAAGTAGGAGGAATAATTTATGGGACTTTATTCACTATTTATGACTAGCCTTAATAATCGTTATTAGCACACTCACCGATGAGGTATGTAGTAGATTCTTCAGTAGGGGGATAATAATTAGAATATTTAGTAGAATATTTAGGCAGAACATTATAAGGGCGAGTATATTCGTATGTTGTTTTCATATCCTGACTTAATTCTAGATCGTCTTTTAGAACAAAAGAAGCCTTTGAATATAACGTATATGCTGCATAACTAGGGAATATTGGAAGCAGCATTTGCTTAGCTAACTGTTTTAATTGCCCAGCTATAGCTTCTCTTTTAGCAAAATCTGTATGTGGGTAACAATCTACAGCTTGTACTTGCTGATATACTTTATTGGAAGATAAACAGACCTTAACTAAGCAATCCCTCTCTGCAGCACTATATCCATCTTGAGCAACAGTCTTGGATACTATAGTAGTCTTATTAACATCCATTTCATAATTACCACGTGCATCTGTAAAATAAATACGAGCACTAATAGCTTTACTATAAACTTGTTCGGCTTTTAGTTGATTTGAAGGTAAAAGAACTCCAGCTAAATTTAACAAAACTATCTGATCATCGGTAGCTTGCCATATATTTGGATCAGCGTCAAGAGCCTTTTTACAAACTATTCTTGCTTCCTCCATTTTATTTGAAGACAAAAGAACGTCAGCAAGAAGCACCAAAATTTTAGAATCCTTTATAGTGTTATATACATCAGGATTCTCTTTAATAACTTCATTCAAAAGTTTTTTAACTTTGTCTTTAGTAATGTTATATTTTGAATCTTGCCAATTAAGCGACGGAATCAAATGAGCTAACTCAGTTAACTCAGCTAAAACCTTTGAGTCAAGAGAAGTAACGGTCTTAACTACGGGAGCTGTGGGGACTGTGGGAGTTGTGGTGTCATTTTGAGCAAGTTGCAAATATGGACTACTAGCTATATCGATATCGCTATATGATGGTGGAGCTGAAGAAGTAGAAAAGTCACCGGCTTCATCCACTTTAGTATCTTTTGTAGGTGAAGCTTTAGCTTTAATTGTCTCTAATTTAGCATTGAATACAGCGTTAGCTTTCTCTAATTCAGCTTTTAATTCAGCTTTGTATTTAGCTTCAAGTTTCTCTATCTGTTCCTGATGTTCAGCACGAGTTAGAGCCGTCTCTAACTTATTGGAAAATTTTTCAACTTGATTTTGAGCTTGTTTAAGTTCTTTTTCAGCTTTCTTTACCTCAGGGCTTACAACTGGAGCTGCAGATGCCGTAGCAACTGTTGGATTTGGGTTGTACTTTGAAGCATAGGTAGCAGCTTTGGCAGCAACTTCTTTATCATTAACTTGGTTAATAAGGTGATTTTGCCATTTTTTAAGGATATCATGAATATCTTGACGTTGTGTAAGATTATATTTCTTTGATTTGTCTTCAAAATACTTCAAAGCTTCATTTGGATCTTTTATTGTACTAAAGTATAAATCAAATATTTGGAAATTATGGCCACTTTCATTCAAATACTTCATTTTTTCACGAGCTTGGTCATATTCTCCAGTCTTAATTAGTGACTGAACGTCTGTTTCGACCTCTTTTAATAACTTATTGCATTGTGAAGAAATGCTTGGTACTTTTGTTTGTACATCTTTATCAAGATTTTTATATATCTTTACCCATATTTCTAGTCCTATTATAGATTTATCTCTATCAGGACTATACCTGTTATACGCATGTAATAAATATTTATTATGTTCTGTAAACTCACCTGCTCGGAAGGCACTAATAGCTAGACCGTGGTATATTCCAAACAATAGTGAGTCTTTTTGTTCCTTTTCTAGAGAAAACTTAGGGGTTTTGATATCGTCATGTAATTTTTTATATTCCTTCTGAGTCTTACTATAATTGAATTGATCGAGATCCATACCGATCTTTTGTACATCACCATATTCTTTATTTAAAGCTCCAAGCCGTACTTGAGCAGATTTAAAATTGGCCTCTAAAATAGGATCAGTACCAGTACTAGTATCATTACTAATACTCCTTAGAAAAGCTCCAAGCATATCTTGTAAAGATTTAAATCTAGCCTCTAAAACAGGATCAGTACTAGTATCATTACCATTAGTTCTTAGGCTAGAGTTCCTACTTAGACTAGCACTCTTATCTTTATCTGGACTAGGTTTCTTCTGAAATATCTGAACTATTTTAGACATAATATCCTCCTGGTATACTTATTGTTTTATTATTTAATTATTAGCAGTTAGATTTTATATTATCTAAACCTGCTGTTAAACTTTAGTTGTACTACACACAGAGCTGTCATCCGAGCTACGGCAGGAATGACAGCGTTTGTACTACTGGTACTCCAGTATTACAACTTTTAGTATGTAGAAATAGGCTCTTGCATAACTTCATTCTTGTAAGGTAATCTTATTGTCAAAATTAAGTAAGGAATTATACATATCTTGTTCCATTTATACTCCTAGCTTAATTTTTTTCCAAAACTTCCTCTTTCATAATTTAGCGATACAAGACGTCTTCAGTATATTAAGACAGGTTTATAGCCGGTAATCAAGTAATATCAAATAACATCACGAAAATTATATTAACAACCCTAATAAATAGTAACTTTTTTGTAACTTATGATATTTTTGCAAATACTTCAAGTTTTTCAGTATAGTTAACCTCAACTATTGATGTAAGACATCGGTTTAATAGCTCCGATGTCATCAACTGTTGAAAGTTAGAAGAGGAAGCGGTTTTAATATGAGGAAAAATGCATTCTTAAAGCGGCTAACGCAAATGCATTTTAAACCTTTCTAAAGCTAGAAACATGATTTTAATCTTTTAAAATCATGTTTTTATTTTAGCAAAATGGATTGCCACGCTCACATACGTTCGCTCGCAATGACGCTGTAGTATAGGTATTTGTAAACTTTTGACAGTTGTGCGTTAGATGCCGTGGCGATCTTGTGAAGTAAGGGTTGCTACTTCGAAGGATTGCCACGTCGGCGATTCCATCGCCTCCTCGCTACTCATCTTCTAGATGAAAAAGTGCTTAAAACACCTAAAGAATAAGGTTTACAAGAATCCTGCGATAAATTTGTAGTCATGCAAATGATATTTTTATTTGACAATGCTAGAATTTAGAGATATAATCTCTTTCATGTATATTACAACTGTTCCAAATAGAAATTCTCGTCCTGCAATATTGCTTCGTACCTCTTATCGCGAAGACGGGAAAGTATTAAATAAAACCCTAGCTAACTTAACTAACTGGGATGATTTACGCATTGAGGCTTTTAAGAAGATGCTTAAAGGTGAATTTGATGGTTTAGATGGTGTTCCTGAGGTTGGTGAAAGTTTTGGGACTATTTTTCTACTAAAAAGAATTGCTGATGAAATTGGTATTACTAAGGCTCTTGGCACTAGAAGCAAAGAAGCTTTATTGAGTCTATTTTTGGTTTTAGCACGCTTTGCTCACCAAGGGTCTAGACTTTCCAGCGTGAAATGGGCGAAATCGCATGCGATATCTGATGTATTATCTGTCGATTTATTTGATGAAAACCATTTATATCAGGCTCTTGAATGGTTAGAAGAAAACCAAGAAAAGATCGAATTAAAATTATTTAAAACTTATCAAAAGAAAAATAACAAGCCGCCTGTTATGCTTTTATATGACGTCACTTCCAGCTATTTCGAAGGAACAGAGAATGAACTTGCGGAATATGGGTACAATCGGGATAAAAAGAAGGGTAAAAAGCAAATAGTGATTGGTCTATTAACTGATGAGTAAAGAATTGGTTGATAAAGCTTACCATAATTTACATGAAGTAGAATCGAATTTTAGCAGTATGAAGACGGGATTACTAGAAGTAAGACCGATTTTTTTAAGGAAAAGCAATAGAACAAAGGGACATGTATTTGTCTGTATGTTGGCATTAAAAATATGGCACTATATGAAAAATAAGTTGAAACAGGGTTGTGGAGTAACTAAGGATGGTAAATATAATGTGACCATTGAGGAAGCATTAAGAGAGCTGGATAAAGTATGTTTTTTATATTACACAATCAAGGGTTGCAAAGTTGCAAGATTACCAAAATTAAGCGAGTTTCAACAAAATTTACTCAGTACAGGACAAAGAGATTAACAAGGTGATAATCGAAGTAAAGATGGTGTTATGGGCTTAATAAATTTTGTTATAACTTCTATCATTTCTTCAATATTCAAAAATATTCTCTGCAAGTAATCTAAGCCATACCTGAATAAGGAGATAGACTTTCTACCGTGTTTTTTAAGCTTTATGGGTCTGATAGAATTTTGCCATTGACCCACAACATAAGCAAAAGTAAATGCTATAGCAAGTAAACCAAGCAATTTACTAATTCTATCTAAATGTATTATATGGGTGTTTTCAAAGTTAAATCCTCGTGTTTTAAGGCAAGCAAAAAGATTTTCTATTTCCCATCTTTTTTTATATATATTTAGTGCTATATTAGGGTTATCATTGGTAGCTATGATTACTAATTCTCCTTGATCATTACGCAATGCCGCTACAGATACTTTAGGTCCTTTATAATTCTTACCCAAATATCTTTTTCCTTTAAACAACATATATTCACCATTCTTCTAACAAACTGTTCTAATAGTTTGTTTATGTTTTTACATAATACGTAGCATTTTGTTTGCTGCTCTTAATTAAATGATTAGCAGTAACTAATTCATCTTCTGCTCTACCAATGGTAAGATTGGCTTTGATTCTAATATAAAATGGTATCATTTTATCAGCTAAAAACTTTAGCCATAAATCACCAATCAACTCCCGATCCCCAAGCAATGCTGACATCTTCTCTATGCCAAATACAGTAATAAACCTTTCCATTAATTGCTGACGTTCAACGTTATTAGAAGTTCCTGCTTTTGGCAACATATCCCACATAATTGGTATAGCAATGCCTTTATGGCAAATAGATAATACTAAAATATTGATGTCAAGCTTACCAAATTTCCAATTTGTCCGATCAAGCACTAATAACCATTGTTCAGCATCAATTCCAGCCAACCTAACCAGTAACTTGGCTAAGGATGTGTAGATAATTCACATTTGGCAAAAAATCTCTGTAATTTCTTATAGCGTGATTCTTGCTTGTCTCCTTTTATCGTTAAGGCAAGTTATGTAAGATTTACATCTCTCACTTGCAGTAATCCTAATATTATTTGTTCTATTAATTTTATACTTGCAAAACTATTAAAAAAGTAGTCTCCTATTAATTGTGATAACGCTGTAATCATTCTCTTGCCTCTTAAGTCTTTAACAACCTAACTAATAGAGCTTTGTCTACGCGTTATCTACTATTTTTTATTCTCTCCTTAATCTCTTTGTCCTGTACTGAGGACAAATATATCAAGTTTAGATAGTCTTTAAATATTAATGCAAATTATAGGAAGAAAGCTTATGAGTACTAGGACTTTAAGGATTACAACTAATAAAAAATTGGTGCCGCTAGTAGGAATTGAACCTACGACCTCATCATTACCAATGATGTGCTCTACCTCTGAGCTATAGCGGCCTAGTTTTAAGAGAAGTCTTAGACTATATGAGTATGATCTTTTTGACATATATTGCTTTATTGGTCAAGCAATAATTTTAAAATAATTACTTAGTCAGTTAGCATTTGAGTGTATAGTGTATAATTAAATTCTTTTTCGTCTAGTAGAAAAAACTCTATTACCATGCGTTTTCAATAATAATTGGTATACTGTAAGGTTTAATAATTATTAGGTCAAATCTAACTTGATAATTTTGGTATTTTGGGTTAGAGCTTAAAAATATACTAGCAGATCTTTTTATTCTTGCTTGTTGATGAGTTGATAATATCCGATCATCAATGTCAGAACGCCTTGCTTTTACTTCTATAAAAACAAGTTGTTTTCCACGTAGGGCGATAATATCAATCTCACCAACATAATATCTTTTACGATGGTGAAGAATTTGATAAAATTTAATTTTATAAATAATAATAGCCACATACTCAGCTATTAAACCGAATGTAATCCTTTTCATAATAATGTTTGCAAGAACTTGAAGAATTGCGAGTACATTCACCGCATAATAGCATATATATCAAGTAGCACTAATGACTTTCATATATAAAAAAAATCGCAGTATACTTAATGCTTTAAAGAATTAGTTGTTGATTCTTATTATGAAAACCCCCATTACACAAAGTATAGATAACAAAGCACCACATAAATGAGCATTTTGTGGTAGCGAGGGAGGGATTTGAACCCCCGACACGCGGATTATGATTCCGCTGCTCTAACCAACTGAGCTACCCCGCCATGATGGAAAGAGCTTCAGAAAATCACATGCTAGACAACTCCAAACAGATTCTGTAAAATTTTAACGTTTAGAGAATTGAGTACTTTTTCTAGCTTTATGCTTACCATATTTTTTCCGTTCTACAACCCTTGAGTCTCTTGTTAAGAAACCGGATTTGCGTAAAATACTATGAAATTCTGGTGCAATTTTGTCAAGAGCTCTAGAAACACCGTGTAGTACAGCACCCAGTTGTCCTGATATTCCACCGCCTCTAACAGTACATATTATATCATATTGTCCAGCAGTATTGGTTACAACAAATGGTCGCAAAAGAGATTTGGTATGAGCTTCACGAGTGAAATATTGCTCCATATTTTTTTTATTGACAATTACCTTACCACTACCACTTTTTAACCAAACTCTAGCAATTGCACTTTTTCTTCTACCTGTACCATAGACTTTATTATCACCGCTTCCTACAGGCGTTTTAGGCTTAACTAACTTACTCTGAACTGTATCGCTTTTGGTTTTTTCACTTTGAACCTTTAATATTGTCATAATTCACTATTTTTTATTCTTTGTATTTTTGCTTGCAAAATCATAAAACTCAGGTTGCTGAGCTTTATGTGGGTGTTCATTCTCTGCATAGATATATAGATTACCCATCTGCTTTGATCCCAAAACATTTCGCGTAATCATTCTTTTTACAGCAAGCTTAACGACACGTTCAGGATACTTACCAGACAGAATTTTTCCAGCTGTTGTATCCTTTATTCCACCTGGGAAACCAGTATGGCGATAATAAAACTTACCATCTTTAAGATCTGATTTTTTACCTGTCAAGCAAATATGCTTGGCATTAATTATTATTACATAATCTCCACAATCTAAATGAGGAGTGAAGGAAGGCTTATGTTTGCCGCGTAAGATTTTAGCTACTTCACTAGCAAGTCTACCTAATACAAGGTCTTTAGCATCTATGACCCACCACTTTTTCTGAATTTGTGATGGTTTTGCAGAATAAGTTTTCACGTTATATATCTTTATTAATTAGAATTAATGTTATCATTGTCCCAACCTAGGCTATACTAAATAGCATTATAATTACTATTTTGTCAAGATAAATGTAAATATATATTTTACTCGATAATCAAGTTTTTCCTTAACCGTCATCGCGAGGCATCTTTAGATGCCGTGGTGATCCAAGTAAACAACGGAGCTGTTTTTTCTAGTACGCTTCGCGTATCCTAGATTGCCGCGTCGCCACTTTCAGCGGCTTCTCGCAATGACGTATTTTTTAATAACTCTAAAAAATTTGATTATCGAGTTTTACATAGTTTCTTGACTAATCGACAAACATAATTTTTTTATCAGTAGCAAAATACATACTACCACAGCAGGTTTTTCCGTGATATTCAATATTTTTAGTAATTTTAGTAATCTGTGGAGTAGTGCTTAAATTACCATTAACATCTGATTGGAAACTATATAATTCACCTTTAGTGGAAATAATATTTAGATTCCACTCTTCTGCCTCAGCTACCTTACCAATTATAGGAGCTAGGAATGATGAGGCTTTAACTTTCTTAATATCTTTCCCATCATTTAGATCTGCTACAAATTTGACTTTACCAAAATCAGTACTTACAGCAGCTACTTGTCCAGCATTATTTGTTATAAATAAACTATTACCCGCTAACAACATTGATTGCACATCATAAGCTTTGGTTTGCCAAAGAATATTACCCGTCATAATATCTAGCTTGACTATCTTACCAGCACTATTAGCTATATATATATGAGAGTTATTGACAATAGGTTTGCATAATATAGACGCTGCCTCAAAATTCGGTAAACCTATTTCTTGATGACTAGATAAATCGTTAGTCCATAGAACTTGGCCGCTACCTGCTTCTAGAGCAAGAATTTGTCCTGAATTATAGTTTACTATTACATGATTATTTTGTACTATTGGGCTAACATGGTAACTTGATGACAAAGTTTCTACTACACCTTCATGTTGCCAAACAAAATTTAAGTTATCAATATTAATCGCTAATATTTGATTAGTTACTGTTTGAACTACAATAGTATGATTATTAATTAATACCGGTTTTACTCTAGTAATATCAGGCAACTCTTTTCTAATTATTTCATGACCTGACCTACTATCTAATACTACCAAGAATCTTGAACCATAGGTAACATATAGTTTATCATTGTGGCATAAGATCCCTCCACCAACATAATAATCACTCTTGTTAGTGCTGATATTATATGACCACATAATAGATTTATCTTTCATAGAAAAAGCGGAAATATTACCTTTAGTATCAATGGTATAGGCAACAGCTTTATTAAAAACTGGCTCTGATATTATTTTATATTTTGCAACAGTATATTCCTTATTTTGAAGCTGTTCAGGGCTAAATATATTTGTTTTTACAGAATCTATTTGAATTGTTTCATTACTTTCTACAGATAATCTAGGAGTTAATTCTACAATATTTTTAATCTTTTTAGCTCCAAGACCGCAAGAAGTCAGAATAAAAGGTAGTAAGAAAATAATTAATCGTTGTTTTATCATAATTTAAGCCTTTGTTGTTACGCGAATTAGGGATAAGAATTTGTCAATTCTTATCCCTAATTCGGTGAAATTATAGAAACAATCAGATTTGAGACGGCTCTGCATCTGATTGTTAAATTAATATTTTGCTAGAAACATGATTTTAATCTTTTAAAATCATGTTTCTAGCTTTAGAAAGGTTTAAAATGCATTCGCAAAACCGCTTTAAGAATGCATTTTTCCTTATATTAAAGCCAATTAGGGATAAGAATTAACTAATTCTTATCCCTAATTGAAGTTTATTGTAAGTTTGAAAGTAAAGCTTTAGCCTGCTCTTTAACTACTTGAGTTGTACTTTCTAGTGATATTACCTTTTTCAAAGTATTTTCTGCTAAATCTTTTGAGTTGTTGTTAATATACCAAATTGCTCTGATAATATTTGCAGTACCAAAGAATGGTTTATTCTCATCATCAAAATAATTTAAATATTCCTCGATTTCATTAATGTTTACGTTAGATAAATTTGTTTCGTCTATCATTAAACTTAGCCAAACTAGACGTGCATATGCACTTGTTAATTCGGCATAATTCTTGTTATCAATAATTTTCTTTAATAAAGTTCTAGCCTCTATAAAATCTCCTTGTTGTATTTTTATACTGACTTGTTCGATAGCAGCAAGCTCTCCTACTTTATTATTACTTGTTTCAATTAAATTATCCAACGACTTTATGGTTAGGTCTTTGTTGTCATTGATAAGCGACATAGACTTAACTAAAATATCACCTGTCTTTTGATTATTCTTTATTTTCTTACCGTCAAGCCAATTGTTTATTAGCATAAATAATACAACTATTAGTGCGAAGATTATAGTTATAGGCAGAAGTTTTTTAAAGTAATAAAGTTTCTTTTCTTCATTTTTATCATTTAAGACTTCTTCTAAAATGTCAGTCATTATTATTTACCTTTTTGTTCATAAGAACCTAACGCTTACAAGCAAATTTGGTTCTTGCATCCTTAGCTCTTTTTATTGATGTAGCTGATCTACTAGGAAACTCTGTTTCAAGTTTATCAAGAATAGAGCATGCCTCTTGTATTTTCTTCAATTCCCCAAGAGATAATGCTAATTTTAACAATGAGTCAGAAGCTTTAGAGCCTTTTGGTGATTGTTTGTAACCTTTTAGATAATTTATAGCTGCTTTATCAAACATATTACGTCTAAAAAAAGATTCTCCATACCAAAAATACGCATTACTTACCAAAGGACTATTAGAGTAATTTTTTAAAAAATTTGCAAATTTTTCTTCTGCATCGGTTAATTTATTATCTTTTAAAGAGGCAAGTGCTAAGTCATAAAGTTGCTTATCTTTTGCTATCCCCGAAATGGGTTTTGCAGTATCATACGACGCAACTTCCTTTTGCACTTCTTTAGTAGATGGTATTTCAAATACATCGCCAACTATAGAATCATCTGATAAATTTTTTGCTGTACTAGTATCTTCAGAACTTATTACCTCTTGTTTTGTAGAGCCTAAAATTCTTTCTAATTTGGCAATAGTATGTTCAATTATTTCGACTCTACCAAGTAAGTGCTGATTCTCTTTCTCCAAAATATCTAATCTTTCTGTGCAATCATTAGATGAATCAAATTTCAAACCTTTTCTAGTAATTTGATTTCCAGCAAATACTTGCGTAGAAATCAAAATAATCAATAAATGTATAGCAATTGCTTTCATGAATTAATATTTAATTTAAATGTTATAAAACCATCTGAGTATACTAGAAAAATTATAGTAATCCACTTAAATAGCTTTTGGCATCTGTTGCAATATAAAGTTTTTCACTTTCTCAAACGCTGTGTTTTCAATCTGCCTAATTCTTTCCTTAGAGATTTTATATTCAATACTAAGAGTATCGAGAGTTTTTGGAGAATCTTTTAATTTACGCTCAGTGAGAATATGCAATTCACGATCATTTAATATCTTCATCGCTTGTGTTAACAAATTATGTTTATTAACAGAATCCTCTTGGCTAATTAATCTTAGCTCTTGGCTTGGACGAGTTTCCGGTAAAAATTCAATTAGTTCGCTATCACTGTTATCATTTCCACTATTTACCAAATTATTCAATGATAAGTCCGGACCAGATAGCCTAGAATTCATTTCACTAACTTCATTCTTAGTCACTCCAAGTTCTTGAGCAATTTGAACAAAATCTTGATCTGTAACAGCTCTTGAATATAGGTTAGTAATTTTATGCTTAATTTTACCAAGGCTAAAAAATAACTTTTTTTGTGCTGCCGTAGTACCCATTTTAACCAAAGACCAAGACCTTAGGACATATTCATGGATTGAAGCTTTAATCCACCACAAAGCATAAGTAGACAGACGAAAACCTAAATCAGGATTATATTTCTTTACTGCTTGCATAAGACCTAAATTCCCTTCTGACACAAGCTCATTTAGAGGTAACCCATAATTTCTATATCTAATGGCAATTTTTGCTACCAATTTCAAGTGACTAGTTACTAACTTATGAGCAGCTTCTAGGTCATTCTGCTCAAGATAGGCTTTGGCAAGTAGAAATTCTTCCTCTTGTGAAAGTGACGGAACTTTATTGATCTTTTGCAAATATTGATAAAACCCTGATTCTGCAGAAATTACTGGCACACTGATTTTGTTAGTCATATAATACCTTTAAAATAGATTCCTTTACTTAGGGGATATATTAGAATGAGTACATAATATCATAAGTTTAAGATGTTTTAAATAGACTTCTTGTAAAAAATTGAAATTTGACTCTTTATAGCTAACCCGATTAGCATTATTCTGTCATTGTGAGACCGCGTAGTGGTCGTGGCAATCTACATTTATTAGATTGCTTCGTCGCTACTAAAGTAGCTCCTCGCAATGACGGTTTATAGGCGTATATGTCATTGCGAACGAACGTATGTGAGCGTGGCAATCCATGAAGCTTGTCATATAGATTGCTTCGTCGACCTTACGGCTTCCTCGCAATGACAGAGTAATACTAATCGGGTTAGCTATATAATTAAGAGAGAGTATAGTGTTACAAAAATCTAATAGAAATTTTGCCTTAGCCCTAGTTAGTTTAGTACTTAGCATGGTTTTTTTAAGCTTTGCATCAATACCAATTTACAATCTATTTTGTAAAGTCACTGGATATGGTGGCACTACCACAAGACAAGAGCTCAATATATATTCTCCTAAAAAAGGAACTAGAACCATAACTATAGAATTTGATTCCAATGTTGACAGTAAATTGCCTTGGCGATTTATTCCTAAGCAAAGAAGGTCTAAAGTTACCCTAGGACAAAATACACTAATTTTTTATGAGTCTGAAAATTTAAGTAACGATGATATAATAGGAACTTCTATTTATAATGTTACACCTAATAAAGCTGGTAAATATTTTGTTAAAATACATTGTTTTTGTTTTGAAGAACAGTTATTAAAAGCAGGAGAAAAAATGTTGATGCCAGTGACATTTTTTATAGACTCTGATTTTGAGGAAGATAAAGAAATGAATGATGTGGATACAATAACCCTATCTTATAGCTTTTATAAGGTAAGAACCATTGAAAAAGATTCAATGAAATTCAAATAATAATTTAAAAAACTAAAAGTTTAGTATATTATAACCTCAAATATTGATGTAAGGCATCGGTTAATAGCCTAGGGTGTTATCCTATAACTGTTGAAAGTTAAAAAACCGTCATTGTGAGCGAACGTACGTGAGCGTGGCAATCCATGAAGCTTGTCATATAGATCAACTATGTTCGCAATAAAAATTTAAATAAATTTGGTTTAAATTTTTATTGCTTGTGCAGAGCTAGTTAAATCACGTAACTTAGCGTTTGCAATCACAATGATTTTACGCATTAATGCTACCATCGCCACCATTTTCTTTTTTCCTCTATTGATCAATTTCTCATAAAATACCTTCAGTTCAGAGTTAGAATTTCTAGCAGCCATAGCAGCTACAAACAACATAGGTCTAACAAAATTTCGACCATGACCTGTATGTCTATATCCGCTATATCTACCGCTATCATTAGATATTGGTGCAACACCTACTAATGATGCTATTTGTTTGCGGTTCAATGTACCAAGTTCAGGTAACAAAGCTATAAGCTCATTAGATACTACTGCGCCTATACCACTAATAGTTTGCAGAGTCTCTTTCTTAGCTTGCAAGAGCTTATCTTTTGCTATTAAGTCATCTATTTCTTTAGTAATAGATGCAATTTGTTCTTCTAGTACTTCGATCATTTTAACACAACTAGACTTGATTAAATCAGCTCTCGGGGACTGAAACCTATTTTTTTCTGCAATCAACATTTGTTTAAGATCGTTCCTACGTCCTACTAATTCATACAAGTTTAAAGCTTGCTTAGATTGTACTTTAAATAGCTCTAATCTTTCTGATCGTTCAAAACCATAAAGTGCTAGAGCTTTAGCGTCAAGACTGTCAGTTTTAGCTGCATTACCAAAAGACCTAATAAAGTTTTTAACTTTACGAGTATTGGCTCTATGTACAGCAAAACCCTGATTGCAAAGCGTTAGTAATAGTTCCATTTCATATCCACCAGTAGTTTCTAAAACACACAATGCAGAACTAATCTCTTTTTTGTAATCCTTGATAAAATCAGCTATTCCATTAGAGTTGTTATTATATTCTTTAGTTTCTTTTTTTCCATGAATAGCAACAACAAAATTGAATTTTCCTATATCAAGACCGATAAAATTATTATATAATAGCATAATACCTCGAAGACTTTTAATGTTGTTTACGATTGTAAGCGGGCGTGCAAAGGCATCCCAATCAACTATTCAAACGTCTCGGGGATTTGGGCTAGAGTACCAATATCCATTCGGTCTTAAAACCAATTGCTTCACGGTCGCTCACGCCTGCACAGCGATAGTCATTTATATTATTAATGACTATCGCTGTAATACCCCCTTATAAGTCAGTATAAATCATTATTTACATTGACTTCAATATCTATTATATCATACTTTTAACTTACAATTGCTTCGTCGACCTACGGTCTCCTCGCTAATAGACGATTTTTTAACTTTCAACAGTTGTGGACATCACCTCTAATGCCGATGATTACTTGAGCCTACTATTAATTTATTACATCAATACTCGAGGTTATTATACTCAAGTGATTTGAAGAATTGGAACGTAAAACAAGGGGTGAGCGAGCGGAGCGTACAATGAGTACGTGAATACCCCGAAGTTTTGCGGAGCCAATTCTTCAAAGCAGAAGAGTATATACCGTTCATTCAATTTATTATTATATATTATGACCATAACAATTCATTCACAAGAAAACTTTAAGAAAATGCATATTGCAGGCAAACTTGCTGCAGAAACCCTAGATTTTATTACTGATTACGTAAAACCAGGAGTGAGTACGATCTATTTAAATGATCTTTGCCATGAGTTTATTGTGTCCAATAATGCAATCCCCGCACCTTTGAACTATAATGGGTTTCCAAAATCAATTTGCACTTCTGTTAATCATGTAGTATGCCATGGTATTCCAAATGATAAACTCCTTAAAAATGGCGATATAATAAATATCGACGTTACTGTAATTGTCGATGGATGGTATGGTGATACTAGTAGAATGTATTATGTTGGTGATGTAGGAATTAAAGCAAAACGCTTAGTACAGGTTACTTATGATGCTATGATGATAGGAATTGAACTAGTAAAACCAGGAGTACATTTAGGAGATATCGGAAATGCTATACAAACTTATGTTGAAAAACATAATTATTCAGTTGTTAGAAATTATACTGGTCACGGGATAGGACGTATATTTCATACAGAACCGACAGTTCTACATTATGGCAAAGCTGGCACTGGCTTGGTCTTGGAGGAAGGTATGTTTTTTACTATTGAACCAATGGTAAATGCTGGACATCACTCCACTCATCTAAGTAAATTAGACGGTTGGACAGTCACAACAAGTGATAAATCATTATCAGCACAATTTGAGCATAGTTTAGGCGTAACCAAAGATGGTTTTGACATTTTTACTTTATCACCAAAACATTTGATACATCCACCTTATAAAACAGACTTATTGTAAAACTAAATATGAAAGATGATATACCCCATTATATTGGGCATAGACAACGCCTAAGACAACGTATTATTGTTTCTGCAGAAAATCTTGCAGATTATGAATTACTTGAAATGATATTATTTTTTGTAATACCTAGAAAAGATGTAAAACCATTAGCAAAGGAATTATTAACACAATTTGGTAGTCTCGCTAATTTAATAAATACAGATAAAGAAAAATTGCTTAATATTAAAGGAACTAATGATAATTTATATGTAAATTTTGTTATTATGCGTGAACTAACTAACAGAATGCTAAAACAAAAAGTAATAAATCAAAATGTAATTAGTTCTTGGAACGTTCTAATAGACTATCTAAAAGCAACGATGGGTAGCATGAAGACAGAACAATTTCGTATCTTATTTTTAAATAAAAAGAATGTCCTAATTGCTGATGAAGTTTTAAGCCAAGGCACTATAGATCAGGCAACAATATATCCAAGAGAAATAATTAAAAGAGCTTTATTTAATGAAGCTGGTGCAATTATATTGGTACATAATCATCCAAGTGGTGTTAGTAAGCCTTCAAATACTGACATTGAACTAACACACAAAATAGTAAAAACTTGTGCTAATATGAACATATCGGTTCATGACCATGTAATTATTACAGCCAATGAATATTTCAGTTTTAAGTCTAATATGCTGTTATGAGTAACTTGATTAATTATAGCTTTTTGTTTTTATTATCTTTTATAGCAACAAGCTTTCTTACTTGGCTATTGATTTCTAGTCTTCCATCTTTTGGAGTGGTGGATGTACCAAATACACGTAGAGTACATAGTAAAATCACACCAAGAGGAGGTGGGCTTGCGATAGTTATAGTAGTAATAATTGCTCTTATCGCCTATGAATATTTCTCAACAAAAACTCTGATAAACTCAATTAAAATTGTACCTTTACTGCTGATCATTTCTACCATTTCATTTTTAGATGATCTTATTTCTATTCCAATATTTGTAAGGCTAATTTTTCACATAATTTGTTCTACAATAGCTATTTTTTTATTTTTATCTCCAGTAGTATTATTTCATCACGAATTACCTTTATATATTGATTTTGTACTATCTATAATAGGATTGATTGTCTTTTTAAATATTTATAATTTTCTTGATGGAATAGATGGTATTAGTGGTGCTGAATCTATTCATTTATCGATCACTATATTGATACTTTGTTATCTAAAATCTGATATAATAATAAATATAAATTTTATAATTGTGCTTAACATCATTATATTAGCATGTTCCATAGGTTTTTTGATATTTAACTGGCATCCTGCCAAAATCTTTCTAGGAGATGTAGGTAGTATAAGCTTAGGATTTTTATTAGGTTTATGTTTGCTACTTATTTCAGCATCTAGTGTTCATTTGTTTGTTGCCTCATCTATTGCTAGCTTATATTACCTAGCAGATGGAGGATTAACCATACTAATTAGACTAGTTAATAAGGAAAAGATTTGGCAACCTCATTTAAAGCATTTTTTTCAAAAAGCAGTCAGAAATGGTAAAAGTCATAAGGAAGTAGTGAGTAGAATTATAATATGCAATATATTACTTATGGTATTATCAATTATTTCTCTGTATTTTCCTTTATTATCAATTATCTTTGCTATATTAGTAGTAATGGTTACAATAATTAATTTTGCCCATGAAACCGCTCAGCCATGACATCAATATAATTATTAGACGAATCTTTGGTAAACAGCACCCATTGCTTGCAGAAATTATGATTAATTGGAGCAAGATTGTTGGACCAAAATTTAGTACCAAAACTAGCCCATTAAAAATATCTAGCCCTAAAGAGAAAGGACAGAGAATAAATATTTTACATGTACAAGTGGAAAATTCGAGCATCGCCTTAGAACTATCATTTCATCAACAGATAATTATTGAGCGTATTTCCGTTTATCTAGGTTTTAAGGCTATACATAGTTTAAGAACTACAATATATGCTACAAAAAATAACTAGAATAGACTTCTATTGTCATCGAGTATTATCCTGAAATCTTGGAAATATAGGCTTTGGCTGGCTAATGTTACTACCTATAGCTAAAGTAAACTCCTTTGTTAAATGTTTAAACATTCTCTGACTTTTTGGTACACCAAGCTGATCAAGCATTTTATTAGCCGAATCAGGGATAAATGGCTGTAACATTACAGCAATATACCTTAATGTCTCAAGTAGCGTATATAACACCTCATTCATCCTTATAGGATCAGTTTTTTTTAACTGCCAAGGGGCTTCTCGATCTATATAAATATTGGCTTCTTCGGTTAAAGTAATAATATTTTCTAACACAGAATTAATAGCAAAAGTCTTAGTGAACAGTGAATTTTCTGATATAATTTGGTGGGATAGCTTCATTAAAAATGACTCATAAATGCTATCGATAGATTCCTTGCTAATTGACGGAATTTTTGCCTCATTGTTATTATAAACAAAGGCTAGAGTTCTTTGCAATAAATTACCAATTTTATTAGATAGCTCACTATTCACTCTATTGATTAAGCTACTACGAGAATAATTACCATCTGAGCCAAATATTACCTCTCTCATTAAATAATGCCTAACTGGATCTAAACCAAACTCTTTTATTAATTGCAATGGATCAATTACATTCCCTATAGATTTAGAGATTTTTTGCCCTTCATTAGTCCACCACCCATGTGCCATAACACATTTTGGTGGCGGCAAGCCAGCTGCCATCAAAAATGCTGGCCAGTATACGGCATGAAAGCGTAATATATCTTTACCGACTATATGAACATCAGCCGGCCAAAATTTGTTATACTGGTTTGTATCATTTGGATATCCTAAAGCCGAAATATAGTTGCTCAGTGCATCAAGCCATACATATATTACGTGCTTTTCATCATTTGGTACTTTAATTCCCCACTTAAAACTAGAACGTGATATGGATAGATCATGCAATCCGGATTTGACAAAACTAATAACTTCATTACGTCTAGTATTTGGTCTGATAAAATCAGGGTTGGCATTGTAAAAATCTAATAATTTATCTTGCCATTTTGATAGGGCAAAAAAGTAACTTGGTTCTTCAAGCCACTCAACAGGAGCTTTAGTCGGAGCTAGTCCATCTTCTGTTAATTCTGATTCATCATAAAAAGCCTCATCACGCGTCGAGTACCAGCCTTTATAGCTATCAAGGTAAATATTGCCACTATCCAGCAATTTTTGCCATAGACTACTTACTGCTTGTTTATGCCTAGCTTCTGTAGTTCTAATAAAATCATCATTAGAAATGTTCATTGAGTGCATTAATGTACGAAAAGTTTTAGATACTGTATCGGTAAATATTTGTGGTTCAACATTTTTGGCAATAGCAGATTTTTCTACCTTTTGACCATGTTCATCAGTACCGGTCAGAAACATTACCTCTTTACCTGATAAACGCATAAATCTTGCTATTACGTCAGACGCAACGCTTGTATAAGCATGCCCTATGTGAGGTATATCATTAACATAATAAATAGGGGTGGTAATATAATATGTATTTTTCATAATGAATTTATAATGGATAAACCTATATTTGTTATAGTTATTCTTGCTAAATATGTATACTATAAAAATAGTTAATTTGAGCCGCTTGTTGCCGATGAAAGCAAGCCAGTGTCATCTCGAAATCAAGCAGTCACAAGTATACATTAGAATAAGAATGTAAATCTTTTGACCTAAGGGTGAATAAGATGGAGTTTAGAAAAATATGTTTTGTAACGTGCTACATCTCTTGTAAGAAGAGGAATATTTAATACAGACGCATGTACTCCGATAAAGAAATTTGGTAATACGGAGTTTTTCTTGCCACTATTTGCTTTTTTATATTGTATAAAAACTTTTCCTGCTAAAAATAGGGCTTCTTTAGGGATAGGAAGAACTTTAAAATTATTGCCGATTACTTCTTCAAGTTCTTCAATTCTTTCAAATCCTATTGAAACTTCTGTATATATGTAATCATTAATTGCTAATTCATGAAATTGCGATAATTTTAACAATTGGTTAGAAGACCAATTATACCACCTAGCATCACAGGTGATAATATCTAATAATATATTACTGTCAACTAAGATTATGATCTAGTTAATTTCATTATGGTATCAGTAGACATTTTTACTGTGCTTTTTCTAGACATATGCAATATTAATTTATTACCTCTATTATTTTGATTTTGATATTTTTTTAATAGAACGCCGTCTTCTTTTTCTATAAAAGTGATTTCTGTATCTAGCAAGAAACCAAATTTACTTCTAATATCTATAGGTATAGTTATTTGCCCTTTACTAGATACTTTCATAATTATTACCTCGTGCTTTCGTTGTGCTATAAGATATAAGTGGTACTTTATCGCTTATTCCCTAACACTGAGCCGTATTTAAGCAAAGCAGTAGCTGAAACAGTTATAGTTACCTCACTTGTGCTTGGTTCTGCAACTGGCATATTAACCACACTATCATCAGCATTTACAGGCGATCCCATCATCAATCTAGGCACTAGCATTCTCCTTGCTTCAGGATCAACATTTATCATAGTGAATCCATCGTATTCTTTACCAAGAGCTTTAGCTACACGTATAGCTCGTTGCTTTAGTTTTGCAATAGCAGCTTCTATCATAGAATCTCGAATGACTTCTCTTTTTTCATTAGAAAGAGTATAATTTAAACTTTGTATTAATAGCCCTTCATTCTGTAATTTTCCAATTAATGTTAATAAAGCCTCAGATGATTTGCTTTTCAGTGATAATACCTGAGTACCACGCCACATTTTTTTCTTTACTTTATCTTTTTTATTATCAATATTTTGGTCTTGGTTATATTGGTAAACATAATATTGTTCTGTTGATACAGTAATATCTTCAACTTCTTTAGCCATTTTTACTGCTTTAGACATCATTAGGTTAATCTCATCCTCTATATATTTTAGATCAACTCCTTCTTTTTCTATTCGCATACTAGATATAAGTAAATCTTCTTTTACATCCATTTGTTCAGTAACAGATATATTAAGATACGAACCATCCTGATTTGTTGGTAAATCTTTAGACTGCATAGCAATTGCTGGTAAAGTAAATGATATTAACGCTATAGCAATAGTAAGAAGACTTTTATACATAATACCTACCCCTAGAATAGTTTTGTTTTTTGAGATTATCCAAAACACTCCATCTTATTTCAAAAAATTGTACTAATAATATAACCAAAGCTAGGCATATTTTTAGCAAAATTTAACTTTTGCCCCTGATTTTGAATCCCCTCTTAATAGTGATATTTACATTGCACTATATAAATAGTGTTATCTTTAGTGGTATATACTAACCTATGCTCCTGATTTATTCTTCTTGACCAATATCCAAATAAACTAAATTTTAAAGGTTCAGGTTTGCCAATACCCGAGAAAGGTGAACGAGATATATCCTTGATTAACTGGTTAATTTTTTCTAAAATTTTTATATCATTTTTCTGAAAATAAAGATAATCCTCCCAAGCATCATTATGAAATAATACTTTCATTTATAGTGATATTTTTAAAATTAATATTTTCGTTAAGGTCATTAATTGCACGGTTGAGTCTTTCTGAATTTTTAGGACTCTTTAATAAGTAGCAAGTTTCTTCTAAAGCATTATAGTCATCAAGGGACATTATCACTACAGATTTTTGTTTTTGTCTAGTAATGATTAAAGAGTGATGATTTGTACAAACTTTATCCATAATGCTAGATAGCTTATTACGTGCTTGTGTATAAGATATTGCTTCCATTATATTAACATATTTAAGTACATGTACATAATATTATTACATACTCTACGTTAGATCAATATTAAAAAGAAAAATTTTCAATAGATTTTGTCTTAACCTATTTTACTATAGTTTAACCATCGAATATGTTTATTATATAACATACTTTATAAGTATAACAAAGTTAATTGATATAATGCTCGTTTTTTTAATAACATAAATTCAAATCAAATAATATTGATGTTCTGTATCAGATATGATATTGTAAATTTACAGAAATTCTAGGTTTTGTATGCCTGCTAAACGATTATTGGTATCTTTAGATGAAGAATTTTTAATGAAATTACAAATCTTGCTAAAGTCAATAATAAATCATCATCTAATATAGCAAAAAACCTTATTATTGCTATGTTTAGAACTTCAAGAGGAAAAAATGTTTGCTAAATTAGCAGATATAAAGAATTAGTTTTTTCTTTATTATTATATTAATTTATAACTCATCAAAAAATACTTATGGTACTGCATCTTAAACACTATATACAAATAATCTTATTTTTAATTCTATTTATTTCTAATGCTAATGGCGAAGAAAATAATACTAAGGAGTACATTTCCCCTTTACAGTTAGCTATAAATGAAATGGGTCTAAATAGGAGTTTAGAATTGACAAACACTCTGATTAGTCAAAAACTATCAAGTGTTGAATCGCCTACATCTGTTATTATTACTATTGAACAGTCAGGTTTGCTGGATGACTCTATTGCGGCAATACAAACTGTATTTGTTTTTTCTTTAAATAATGATATATGGACATTAAGTAGTAAGACAACTAAACAAAGATGCCAACGAGGTAGAGGTCATAAGGGCTTCTCAACAAAACCGTGTCATTAGAGTTAAAGGATATTAGCAACATTTACGTAAAAATGTAGCATAAGGCTGTAAAGCAGTATTTTTTAATCCAAAACTGAGGTTTAAAGCAACTTTTGAAGTAGGGGGAATTATATGAAACATTATACATTATTAGAGCAAGAGTTAGAGCAAATTTTTCAAATTAATAACGTGATTAACATACTTTATTGGGATATCGCAGTAAATATTCCGCATGGATCAATTGATAGTAGAACAAACGAAATAGCACTACTATCTTCCATAGCCCACTCTAGGTTACAGTCGAAAAAATTAGCTGAACTAATAGAATCTGTCTCTGAAAACGTGAACACTCTTGATGTTTGGCAGTTAGCTAATTTAAGAGAAACAAAAAGACGAATTACAGAATCTACATGTATAGATGATGATTTATGCAAAATGTATGTTACTGCTAGTGCAAAATGTGAGTTAATTTGGCGAGATGCTAGAAAAAATAATGATTATCTATCACTTAAACCTTACCTACAAACAGTATTAGATTGCGTACAAAAAATGGCTAAATCTAAAGCCAATGCACTAAACTGTTCTGTATATGATGCTTTACTTGACACATATGATCCTGAACGCACACTTGATGAAGTTAAAGTAGTGTTTAATAATCTAAAAAAAACTATACCAGAATTAATTAGTCAAATAGTAGAAAAACAAAGTAAAGAAAATGTTCTACCTATCACTAATAGTATTAGTGAAGCACAACAAAAATTAATTGCTAAAAGGCTTATGGAAATAATGGGTTTTAACCTCACTAAAGGTAGGTTAGATGAATCAACCCATCCATTTTGTAGAGGTACTCCTGATGATGTTAGGTTAACTAATAGATATAATGAGCATAATTTTATTTCAGGGATTATGGGGATTATGCATGAAACTGGTCATGGTTTATATGAACAGGGCTTGCCCAGCAAATATAAAAACCAACCAGTAGGTAAGGCTAAAGGTATGGCTGTCCATGAAAGTCAATCTTTATTTATGGAAATGCAAGTAGGTAGATCAGAAGAATTTTGTCAATATCTATCAAAGCTACTTAAGGATGAATTTGGATTTAAAGGACTAGAATATTCTGCAGAAAATCTTTACAAATTAATGACAAGAGTCAAACTAGGTTTTATTAGAGTAGAAGCAGATGAAGTGACTTATCCAATGCATGTAATAGTTAGGTTTGAACTAGAAAGATTGCTAATTAGCGGAGATTTATCTTTAGATGATCTACCACATTATTGGAATAATAAGATGCAGGAATATTTAGGCATTACTCCACAGAACGATAAAGACGGATGCTTACAAGATATACATTGGTCAATGGGCAGTTTTGGTTATTTTCCATCCTATACTAATGGAGCAATTATTGCTTCAATGGTCATGAAAAAAGCACAGGAAGTTAATCACAATATAAAAAAGGAAATAACAAGAGGAGAATTCAATGGTGTAAACCAATTCTTAGATAATAATATTAGAAGCTATGGCTCATTAAAAAATACCAGTGAATTAATTAAAGACGCTACGGGTGAAGATCGCATTCAATCGGAAATATTTTTAAAATATCTCCAACAAAAATATTTATAACTTATTTAACCTCAAATATCTGTAACAAGTTAATATTAGGCTCAGTATTATCGCCACCCCTGCGAAAGCAGGGGTCTAAAAAAATAGCCAAGAAGACTTTCAACATTTTTAGACCCCGAATCCGTCATTCACACCGAAGGCTCTCACTGGTCTAGGATGACATCACCGACTTAAACCGGACACTAACACGCCTTCACGGGGATAACGACATTGTAAATAACTACAAATGTAGTACTAGCTAAAGCTTTTACTTGGATAACCGTGAAAGTAATATCAATAAAAACTCTTAGGATCTATATCCACTTTCAAATGACAAAAAGAAGGGATTTTGATTAAACTTAACCATGTTTGTAAAAATTTTTGTAAATTAAATTTCTTATCCACTATGATTAGAATACGGTAGCGAAACTTTCCTGCTAATTTAAACATTAATGCACTAGATGGTCCGAGTATTCTAGCTGAACTTTTTGGTGCAATTGCAACTAGAGTTTTGGATATTTCAAGTACTTTATGCTCATTTTTCCCAGACAAAATTATTGATGCCATTTTGGTGAAAGGAGGCATATTCTCTGCTTGCCTTGTTTCAAGTTCATATTGTAAAAACTGATCTCCTCCATTTTTTATATAACTAAATATAGCATTATCTGGGTAATAAGTTTGCATTAATACTAGACCTTTTTTATCTTCTCTTCCTGCCCTACCTCCTACTTGGTGAAGTAGTTGATAATTGCGTTCACTTGACCGCAAGTCTCCACTACTAATAGCCCCAAGATCAGCATCAACAACACCTACTAAAGTAAGGTTGGGAAAGTGATAACCTTTAGTAATCATCTGAGTACCAATTAGAATATCAACCTCAGAATGCTCCATTTTATATAGTAATTCGCGGATCTTTTCAGGTTTTTGGGCATAATCTTTGCTAATTACCACAATTTTACTATCGGGAAAAAGATGCCTAGTTTCTTCTTCAATTCTTTCAATCCCAGGACCACAAACAGTTAAAGACTCTTCTTCCCGACAATCAGGACAAAAAATGTGAATCCTACTTTGATAACCACAATGGTGACATTCAAGTTTTTTGCTAGATTTATGTACCACTAACCAAGCAGAGCAAGAATTACAAGTAAAACGATAACCACAAAGTTTACATAGCATCACAGGGGCATAACCCCTACGATTCAAAAATAATAACACCTGCTCTTTGCTTGCTAGCTTTTTACCAATTAATGCTATTAACTCCTTAGATAAGTAAGAATTTTTTGATAATTTCTCCTTTTTCATATCAATTATTTGAATTTCTGGCAAAGTTGCCTCCTGATAACGATTTGACAATTCAATTAATTGATACTTATTGCTACTTACGTTATAAAGTGTTTCAATAGACGGAGTAGCCGAGCATAATACTACTTTTATTTTGGATAAGCTTCCCCGCAATACCGCCACATCGCGAGCATTATATAATATACCATCATCTTGCTTATAAGAACTATCATGCTCTTCATCAATAATAATTAATCCAAGATTAATATACGGTAGAAATAGACTACTTCTAGCACCAATTATAACTTTAATTTCATTGTTGAGCAAACCTCTTAAAATCATCTTTTTCTGAGCTTTAGTAACCGCAGAATTCCATATTACTGGCTGAAAGCCAAAGCGTGCTATAAAACGATTTATAATTTGCTGACTTAAAGCAATTTCTGGTAACATTATCAATATTTGGTTACCCTGCTTCAAATAATCAGCCAATAGATGAAAGTAAATTTCTGTTTTACCTGATCCGGTTACTCCCTTAATAATTGATGGTTTATCCGATTGACTTAATAGAGAAAGTGCTTCTTGTTGCTCTATTGAAAGCGTTGGCAAAATAAAATCTTTGTTTAATTCTTGATGCTTTATTTTTATAGGTTGCTGGGCAATATCGATCGGCAAAGCCAACTTAGCAACCGAACCAAGTGAAGTCATATAATAATTAGCAGCCCATTTAATTAAATCTAATATTTCCTGATTAAACCTAAATTCAAGTGGCACTTTCTGTTTAATAGATTTGATTTTAATAATTCCCTCTGAAACTTCAGTATCTAATTGCCAAACTATACCCGTTAATTCTTTATTTCTAAATGGGACAACTACTAAATCTCCTATAGCTAATTTTAATTCATTTGGAATTAAATAATCCAACGGGAAAAGCTTAGCTAATGGTAATAATATTTTGGCAACTTGCATTGAAATTCATTTTCAGGTCATTTGAGTATACCATATACTATATACTAATTATCAGAAGCACTAATAGATAAACAACAACAAAATGCAAAAATATTGATCTTTTTCAAAAAAAATATAATAAATTCCTAGTAATATTCTAATTTTTAGTTTAACTTGTATAGTGATTTAAAATATTATAGTTTTTTATGGAAGATATTAACTATTGGGACAACTCAAAGTATGCACCTTGTCAATATGCTACTAGGTTACTGAACAAATTACGTAAGATAAATGAGGAAGTAAACCGGTCAATAGATATTGATGAGGTTAGAAAGGCTATTTATTACGCCAAAAAATATCACGGCAGCCAAATGAGGCAGTCTGGCGAACCCTATTACTCACATCCGATTGAAGTAGCGTATATGGTAGCGGAATATGCAGCATCAGAAATTCCAAGCTATTTCAGAACTGACATGATTGTTACCAGTATACTGCATGATACTATCGAGGATACAAAACTGACAGAAAAGATGATTGAATATATTTTTGGAAGTATAGTAGCTAGTCAAGTGGAAGCTTTAACTAGGGTTAAGCCTCACGGCAAGATTAGCTCCAAAGAGATTTTAGATTTATTATATCAACAAAAAAAATATGATGTAGCATTTATTAAAATTTTCGACCGAATTCACAACTTACAAACTATAGGAGTTAAGTCACCTGAAAAAGCTAGGAAGATTATTGAGGAAACTATAGAAGAATTTATACGTCTAGCTATACACTTAGAAGCAATTGGTTTAGAAAAAAAACTAATAGAGCTATGTTACCAATATTTACCTACTATATCATCTAAGCAATATTTGCTACAGAGTCTAGATAAGTTTTCTTTTCAGAAAGATTTCCAGCATCTTTCTCGAGTTTAATAAAATGTGACAATCCATATGCACAACCCACAATTGTTGGGGTTGTAATAAAATACAATCCCCAATGACTAAAATAATCTGTTAAATACACAAGGCTAACAGAAGTAATAACATATACTAAAGCTTGGGATGCAGCGTATATCGCACTAGTATAAGTAAAACGTTTAAAGACTGGAAAATGCTTGAAGAATATTGCATTAGCTGGTGATGCTTCGCATGCAACAAATAATAGTAAAGACTGAATTATCAATATATCAAAGCCAGTTGTTGCATTATTCAATAAATATGGAATCACTAGGAAATATATGGAAACTAAAATTAATCTTGTCTTTAATATCACTAGTGGATGATGTTTACTGGTGAAATACAGCACAAAAACCATATTTCCTAGTAACATAGCAGATACAATAAAGTTATTGTGAATAATTTGCTCAGCTGTATAGTGAAACGAATATTTTAAAATATTAGCACAATGTATATAAGTAAAATAAAAAATTACTGGCCATATACAATCTACTAACAGTAAACTTATTGTTGTTTTCCAATTAATTTTTTCTTGAATATTGAGAGTATCTTGCATTGCTCGTTCAACGTCAATGTTAGATCCTATACCTTTCAACTGTTGGAAAGTTCTGTTTAATCGACGTTTAGCGTCGGCAAATTCAGGCGTTTCTCGCAGCGTTGCCCTAGCAATCATACCAACTAATGCCACGCCTGCACCAAACCAAAAAGCCAGTCGCCAATTAAGAGCATAAGAAATAACAAGAGAGGCTACACCTAAAGCAGCAAAACCTCCAAAGGCAGCAAAACTATTGTAGCTACAGACACATATCGTCCTGGTGGTTGTAGATACTCTGTTAGGTATAATTGGGCTCCTGTGATTTCCCCCATAGAAGTCATACCTTGCACAATACGACATATTGTCACCAGCCAAGCTGCAGTAATCCCTATTTGAGCAAAAGTTGGCAAATTAGCCATGACAAAACAAGATATTGCCATTAAAAAAGTTGTAATGACTACAGATGCTTTTCTTCCTACATTGTCACCTATCCAACCAAATATTAATGCACCAAATGGTCTAAGCAAGTAAGTAGAACAAAAAGCAGCGGCTGAAAGAAGAGTAGCCGTATGCAGGTCAGTTTTTGGAAAAAACAACTCATTAAGCAATACCGCCATATGCACATAAAGCATTAAGTCAAAATACTCGAGAAATGTCCCTATTGACAAGTAATCCAACAACCTCTTTTTGTTCTTTAGTTAAACTAGTCTGTTTTTGCATAATCTTATTATCTGCTTGGATAATTTTGCTCATATAGTTGTTTAAACTTCACTGTTATGTTATCTATAATAATTAACCTTATTTCGATGTAAGACATTGGTTTAATAGCCTAGGGTGACATCACCCATAGGTTAATTACTTACTTCAATAATTGTTATATGCGTCACGATTAGAAATCAGTAATATAAATAATAAAGTAGAAAAATATATTAATCAAATGGTTTAACAATAACCATAACAACAGCCACTATCATCAACAGTGCTGGTACTTCATTAATGATACGATAAAATCTTTCAGAATGATTATTTTTGCCTTCAACAAAATTCTTCCTCCATCTAGCTAATAAACCATGAAAAATAGTAATACCTAGAACTGCTGTCATTTTTACGTAAAACCATGTTCCTAAAGCTACTAGCCCATATATGTAACTATTTATTATACCTAAAGTATAAGTGCTGATCATAGCCGGATTCATAATTATTCTAAGTAACCTTTTTTCCATTAATTGAAACATCTTGTCAGTTTCACTACCTACTACAACTTTAGTGTGGTAGACATATAATCTTGGTAGGTATAGTAAACCTATCATCCAAGAAATTGCTGATACAAGATGGAATGCTTTAAACCATAAATAATAACTAGCCATTAATTTTACCCCATTACTTAGTTTTTTAAATTACAAGGACACATAGTAAAATTATAAGGACATACTCTTTTATTAATTGAACTACATATCAAATTTTTTGTATCGAAACCATAATTAACTAAATTTGATACCATTTTAGTTATGCTATTGATGAACAATTTATTTATTCCAAGAGCAGAAGTTCTAATATATTCTATTTTGTACTTACCAGCAATCTTTCTATATTCAATGTCCAATTCTACCAACGTTTCAACATGTTCTGATACAAATGCTATTGGGACTATTATAAGAGATTTATTTTCTTTGCCTGCTATCTCAATTTCATCCTCCGTATTAGGTTTAAGCCATTCCACTGGACCAACACGACTTTGATAAGTTATTTTATAATCTAAATTATCTATACTAAGCTTAGACACCAAACTTTCTACAGTCTTTTCAATCTGCCACTGATATGGATCTCCTGCTTTTATTATTTTTACAGGCAGACCATGAGCTGAAAATAATATACGAAAACTTTTTTTGTTTTTCAATTTTTTTAATGATTGCTTTATTAATGATAAATGAGCTTCAATAAATTCGTCATCGATAGGATAACAACAAATAGTTTTAATATGTCGGTTTTTAATATGTTGGAAATCCTCACTTTTATTTTTATAAAGAGAAGATATAAAATCTTTAATCGAAGATCCAGTAGTGGTGCTAGAAAAATGTGGGTATAATGGTAACAATATTATTTCTGAAGGGTTATACTCATTTATTTTTCTTACTACTTCTTCGGAATCAGGATAAGAATAACGCATTGCTATAAAAATCCTAAAATCCTCTTTCAGAGTTTGTTTTAACTTCTCTGTAATAGCAGCTTTTTGAGATTCCGTTTCTCGTAAAATAGGCGAATTATTACCTACTAGAGAATATATTTCCTGAGATTTTCTATTTCTAGTAATTGATATTATCTTAGCAAGAATAAACCTTAGGGGATTTGGTAGGTTAATAATTGCTTTATCATAAAATAAGTTAAATAGAAACCGTTTAACTGAGCTTAAGCTATTTGGTCCACCAAGATTAAAAAGTACGATGGCTATTTTTTTTTGAGATATTTTAGTATTTAAATTCTCTAACATAATTAACTAAAAACTCAACATTTTCAACTGGTGTATTTGGTAAAACACCATGTCCAAGATTAAATATAAAATTTTTTTCTTTAAAGTTTGCAATTATTTTACTTACTTTTTCTGCAATAATTTCTTTATTAGTAAGCAATATAAATGGGTCTAAATTACCTTGTACAACAATTTTCTCACTCCATAATTTCATGGCACTAGCTGGTACAAACTGATCTACTCCAATAGCATCCACTCCAGTATTACTAATATATTTTTCATATAAAATCCCAGAACCTCTTGGAAAACCTATAATCGGTAAATATGGAAACTGTTTTTTTAAAGCTACTACTATTTTTTTTGTTGGTTGCACTACAAACTGATCATATTCTGCTTCTTCTAATATCCCTGCCCATGAATCGAATAATTGTACTAAATTTGCCCCAGCTTTTACTTGTTCCTTTAAATGAATAATAGTTTTTTCAGTAATAAAGTCTAGAAGTTCTTGTGCTAGGTTATTATTTTCATAAATAAATTTTTTACTTGTTTCAAAACTTTGTTTGCCTCTTCCTTCAAGCATATAAGTCATTACCGTCCATGGACTACCGGCAAAACCTATCAATGCAGTATCAACTGGCAAATTTGCTTTAGTTTTATTGATTATTTCATAAATTACATTTAGTTTTCCATTAGAATTTTCTTCAAGATATTTAAAATCTTCTTTTGATTGAAATTTACGTAATATTGGTCCTATATTTTCTTCAAATTTTACATCCCAGCCAAGTGCATCAGGTAAAACCAAAATGTCAGAAAAAATTATAGCAGCATCAAAGCCATACCTTCTTATTGGTTGTAAAGTCACCTCTACAGCCTTATCAACATTATAGCATATATCTAAGAAACCACTAACAGTTTTTCTTATTTTTTGATATTCAGGTAAATATCTACCAGCTTGACGCATTAACCAAATAGGCACGAGATTATTTTTTTTCTTAAAAGTTTGTAAAAGCTGATTCATGAAATAATCCATAATAATCTATATATTGTATATAATATTTTTTTAGTTGATGTAGACATTGTTAATATGTAGATTAATTATATATACACATAGTTATACACATTTTTTTATTGCTAAATTACTAGTAAGGTTTATTGATTATAATTATTATTCACATTATTCATAGGATTATTTTTTTAGTGGATAATTTATAGTGGTTTATGTGTGTAGAATGAGAAAACGTGAAGGACATTAGATATCTAGCATTTTACACACAAAATTATCCACAAAATTATTCTTTAAATTATAGAGGTTATTAACCTCTATATACGGGATATATATGAGTAGTTATTGATTACTTTTAATATAGAGATTAAAATATGAATAAAAAATTATCCACAAAGACTAATAAACTATGAGTAAGCTGATTATTCACTTAGTTTCAGATTCTTCAGTGCAAACAGTTAAACATGCAGCTAATAGTGCTTTGTCACAATTTAGCAAAATTGAGTCAAAATTGTATCATTGGCCAATGTTAAGAAATGCAGAATCATTAAATGAGGTTTTGAAAAAGATCAAGATGAAACCAAGCATTGTATTATACACTATCTTAGATTATGAACTAAGAAGAAATTTAACTAAATTTTGTTATGATTTAAAAATTCCTTGTATCTCTGTTGTAGGTAGAATTGTAAAAGAAATTTCAGTTTTTTTAGGTGTGGAAACAGAAGAAAGTTTAGTTTATGATTATAAATTTGATGAAGGTTATTTTGATAAGATTCATGCTATTGATTATACTCTTAGACATGATGATGGTCAGATGACTAGTGAATTAGACGAAGCTGATATTATTCTGATTGGTCCTTCTAGGACATCAAAAACTCCAACTTCCGTATATCTAGCATATAATGGATTTAAAACAGCAAATGTGCCTTATATTCATGGTTATCCGTTTTTAGACTTGTTAGGTAGCATTACAAAACAGCTTGTAATTGGTTTGATTATTAACCCAACTCGGCTAATTGAAATAAGAGAAACTAGAATGCATTCACTACAGATGAGTGATAATACTAATTATACAGATTTTAAAATAGTCCAAGAAGAATGTATACAAGTAAAACAAATTTGCGAGCAACAAGGATGGCCAATAATTGATGTTTCAAGAAGATCTGTAGAAGAAACCGCTGCTGTAGCTATGAAACTTTATTATGATCGTAAGAAATATGTTCTTAACAACTTTAGATACTAACATTTTTAAGTAAACTTAAAGCAGTCATTTACAATAAGAATTTTACTTAGTATGATTATATAGTTAACCCGAGAAGGTTTTGGCTAAAAACGATGTCCATAACTGTTGAAAGTTAAAAAAACCGTCTATTAGCGAAGTGCTGTTGTAAGGGTTAAACCGTCATTGCGAGGATGATGTAAAGCCGACGAAGCAATTCATTTATCTATGGATTGTTTCCTAGACAAACTCAGGTTAATTGTTAAAACAAGATTAAAAATAAGAGATTATGGCAAGCAATATAACAGATGATTCTTTTAATAAAGAAGTTTTAGAGTCCACCACACCTGTATTAGTTGATTTTTGGGCTGAGTGGTGCGGACCATGTAAAATGTTAACACCTATTATTGAAGAATTAAGTAAGGAATTAGTGGGCAAAATAAAAATCGTTAAAATGGACATAGATCAAAATCCCAATATACCTTCAAGTTTAGGTATTCGTAGTATACCTACAATGATTTTGTTTAAAGATGGGAAACAACTAGCTACTAAGACTGGAGTATTCCCCAAAAATATTATTGAAGAATGGATTAACTCTTCAGTAAAAATATAACTCATATTTTTAATGTATGACGTCTAAACTAGTATTTATAGAGATATCTGATGGTTGTGTAGAAGGAATCAATAACCAACAAAGAGTAGAAAGTTTAAGACACTTTTTTATTAAAGGAGGTAAACTTTTTCCTTCGTCAATTCCTATCTTAAATAATATAAATCTTTCCTGTCAAAGAGGCGAAAAAATTGCCTTTATTGGTAGCAATGGTTCAGGTAAGAGTTCTTTGCTTAAAGTAATTGCTGGAATTTACCCATTAAAGTTTGGAAAAATTAAAGTTCATGGTAACTTTGCCGCCATTATTGAGATGGGAGTAGGTTTTGAATTAGAGCAAACTGGCAGAGAAAATATCAAAATGCTTATGATTTATAATAATATGTTAGGTAAGTACAGTAAAGAATTGGAACAAGAAATCATAGATTTTTCTGAGCTAGGGAGTAAAATAGATTTGCCGGTAAAAAATTATAGCTCTGGTATGTTATCAAGATTAGCTTTTTCTGTATCGGCTTTTCAAGATTCAGATATTCTTTTGTTAGATGAAGTTTTTGCTGCTGGTGATAGTCATTTTATTGAGAAGTCGACCAATTTTATGAAAAACAAGTTACAAAATATACCTATTTTAATATTAGTAAGTCATCAAGAAAATATTATTAAGGAGAATTGTAATAGATGTGTGTTATTAAAAGAAGGTAGTATTATTGCAGACGGTAATCCAGATGAAATACTAAAAATTTATAATAGTGGGAATTATTAATGATAAAGTATTTTTTTTCCAAGAAATACTGGTTGTCAGTGGTATTATTAACCCAAGCTTCTATATCTCGTCAAAATAAAGATTCTTTTTTAGGTTCGTTATGGGGTTTAGTTCAGCCTTTTGTGCATATAATGATCATTTCATATTTTTTTGGATTTTTACTTAAGCTACCAAGAGAAGCAATGATTATGAACCTAGTCGGTGGTTTACCGTTATGGACATTTATTGTTAGCAGCTTAAATATGTCATCAAATTCATTAATTAATCGTAGTGGTATTATAAAAAAGGTAGTAATTTCTAGAACTATCTTTCCTATATCGGATAGTTTAACACAAGTTTATACCCTAATTTATTCGTTTGTAGCTATGTATATAGCTTTTATCATTTTATACCCCGAAAGATTTAGTATATATATACTTTTTGTACCGATTCTTGTGTTGCCGCTGATTATTTCTGTGATTAGTAGTTCTATCGCATTTGCATTTTTAACTCCTTATATACGTGATGTTCCACAGCTATTAAATTTGATTTTGAATGTTGCATATTGGACTATACCAATAGTGTACCCATATTCTATGGTACCAGAATCAAAGAAAATATTTTTTGAAATTAACCCCATTTTTCTTGTCATAAGACCAGTTCAATTCTTAGTAATAGAAGGAGTGTTGCCAGATGTATTTATGATTATAAAATCCTTTATTGTAGCCGTTATTGTTTCATTTTTCAGTTATCTTGGCTACAGATTTTTTTCTAAAAATGTCATATATTATATATAGCTAATCTAAAGAAGGTTTTAGCTATATGACACTTGCTTTTGGTTTAGATTTTGTAGATTTAAATAAATTAGAAGGCTTAAAAAAATTAGATGAAATTTTTCTAAATTTTCTGCGTAGCCATAGTTATTCTCTTTATGAAATTATTTTATTGTTAAGGGCTAATCCCGATCAAGTTGATCAAAAATATTACTCAGATTTTTTATTAGAAATTTCGCCTGTTTTTGATGATTTTCTAGCTAAGTTATTTGGTATTGAACAAGAAATAGCCAATCTAAGATTTAGTCATAAAGAGTTTGATGTAATTTATGAGTGTAAGAGAAAATTCATCCAGCGTATTGCAGTAAAAAAATATCCTCCTGAAAAACTAAAAGAGATTGATTTTGATAGTGTATCAATTTTTTTAGAAAAACTTTTAGGAGAGGAGTTTACCCAAGACAAGTTTGCTCGTCAAGTAATAAAATGGCAATTAGATGATGAAAAATATGCTTTTGAGTTAGATATAGCAGCAAAATATGCTGCCTTTATGGTTTATAATAGACCTCTTGCAGGAGTGGAGTTTCAAAGGAGATTTAATGAATCTGAAAGTATATTATTTTCTTTACCAAATAAAATAGATAAAGATAATTTAATAGATCTTAATAAGGTAGCTAAATATAAAAAACATGTAAGAGTAGGGTTTGATTGTTTAAATCCTATATCTAATCTAGATGTAGTCTTAAATGCTACTCACTATTGTATCTACTGTCATAAACAGGGAAAAGATTCGTGTTCTAAAGGGTTATACTCGAATGATTCTGCGAATATACTACCGATTACGCCATCAAAGTCGGGCTGTCCGCTGAAGCAGAAAATCTCTGAGATGAATTATGTAAAGTCCAAGGGATTCAATTTAGCTGCTCTTGCTATTATTGTCATTGATAATCCAATGGTAGCTGCTACTGGTCATAGGATTTGTAATGACTGTTCCAATGCTTGCATTTATCAAAAGCAAGAACCTGTAGATATTCCTCTGGTTGAATCTAATATTTTGGAAACTACTTTGCTTCTACCTTACGGGGTGGAAATATATTTATTACTTACTAATTGGAATCCACTTAATATTTTTGCTCTGATGCCAAAGCCTCCAACTAATTACAAAGTTTTAGTAGTGGGTCAAGGACCAGCTGGGTTTAGTTTAAGCCATTATTTATTACGAGATGGACATACTGTAGTAGCTATAGATGGCTTAAAAATCACCCCATTGCCTTTTGATATTAACAAGCCTATTAAATACTGGTCTGATTATAAAAAAAACTTATCAGAAAAAATACCTGAAGGTTTTGGAGGAGTAGCCGAGTATGGTATTACTGCAAGGTGGGATAAAAATAATTTAACTATATTACGTCTGATACTGGAGAGAAACAGTCATTTTAAGCTTTTTGGTGGTGTAAGTTTAGATAGTAATATAACTATGGAGCAGGTATTTCATTTAGGATTTGACCATGTCGCCTTGTGTGTTGGAGCTGGTAAGCCTAAAATTGCCCAAATGAGAAATTTTCTTGCAAAAGGTGTGAAAACAGCCTCCGACTTTCTAATGACCTTACAATCAGGAGGAGCTTTTTTAGAACAATCTAACACTAATTTGCTTATTAGGATGCCTATTATTATCATTGGTGGGGGACTGACCTCTATTGATGCAGCAACTGAAAGTTTAAATTATTATAAGTTACAAGTAGAAAAATTTCTAAAAAAGTATGAATTGTCAGTTGAAGAGAATGGAAAAAATCATACAGAACAAAATTGGACAGATGAGGACAGATTAATAGCCAAAGAATTTATCTTGCATGCAAAATTATTTAGGCAAGCACAAAATAAAGAATCTATAAAGAAAATCTTAGATGAACTAGGTGGAGTAATAATTTGTTATAGAGGAAAATTAAAGGATTCTCCTGCCTACAAGTTAAATCCTGAAGAAGTTATGTATGCTATGGCTGCAGGTGTAAATTTTGCTGAAAATATGATACCTTTAGGCATTGATGTTGATCAGTATACTTACGCTGAATCAATAGAATTTGATAATTTAGGTATAAGGAAAAAATTTAAGGTAAGGACTGTACTTATGGCAATAGGTACGCATAAAGATAATAGTTATTTGGAAGACATATATTCAAATATATACTCAAATGATTTGAGTATAACATATTTTGGTGATTGTAATCCTCAATACTCTGGAAGTGTGGTTAAAGCCTTAGCAAGTAGTAAAGAGGGGTACAAGTTTATTGGAAAAAAACTTATCAAAAATAAACCAAGTTTTTTTGGTAATAATCTAGATTTCTTTGCTAAACTAGATTATTTGCTAACTAGCCGTATCAAACGGATTGATATTCTATCTTATAAGATAGTAGAGCTGGTAATACATTCTCCTCTCGCTGCTCAAAATTTTCAACCGGGGCAATTTTTCCGTTTGCAAAATTATTCTAGTGATATTTCAAAAATTATCGAACCATTGGCTGTCACTGGAGCTTATGTTGATTCAGAAAAGGGGTTAATTCATTTGATAGTTTGGCAAAATGGTAAATCAAGTAAATTATGTAGATATTTATCGCAAAATGAACTAGTAGTACTAATGGGACCTAGTGGTAAGCCAACTGAGATATTAAGGGATAGCAATGTAGTGCTTGTTGGTGGAGGAGTTGGAAATGCAGTTTTATGCTCAATAGCTAAGGCTCTTAAAAATAATAATTGTAAAATTATATATTTTGCTGGTTATAAAAATTTACAAGATAGGTTCTATCAAGAGAGAATAGAAGAAGCAGCAGATATAGTAGTTTGGTGTTGTGAAGAAGGTATTTTATCAAAAAATAGGGCGGAAGATATTAGTGTTAATGGTAATTTGGTGTATGCTATAATGGGGCATTGTTACCTTTGGAAAAATTTGAGCATAGATAGGATAATAGCTGCGGGTAGTACAGAAATGATGGAAGCTATAAGCGATATAAAAGATAATTTTTTTGGTAACAAAACTCAACTAATAGTAAGTCTTAATTCTCCTATGCAGTGTATGATGAAAGGTATTTGCGGACAATGCATTCAGGAAGTTACAGATGAAAGGAAATATATTTTTACTTGTTCCTGCCAAGATCAAGATGCAAAAATAGTTGACTTCACAGGGTGTAAAAGTCGTTTAGAACAAAACTCTCTCCAAGAAAAAAATTAAAATGACAAAAATATATAGATATATAGACTTACCAATTGCTCTAATATACTCAAATGATTTGAATATATTATTGGTATCAGACGGGGATTTTTTAACAGGTTTATATTTTGTAGGGCAAAAACATATGCCAATTTTAGATAGTAGCTATCATGAACAGCAAAATTGCAGTATATTCGATCAAACTTACCAAGAGCTAACAGAATACATAAATGGTACTAGAAAAGAATTTACCGTACCTTACCGTTTCACGGGGACTAATTTTCAGGAGAAAGTATGGTCTACCATCTCTGCCATCCCATATGCTAGAGTGATGAGTTACAAAGATATTGCAAATTTAATATTTGCTTCTAAATCTGTACGTGTAGTAGCAAACACTGTGGCACGCAACACTTTGTCAATTATAGTGCCATGTCATAGGGTTATAGGTACTGATGGTAGACTAACTGGTTACGCTGGAGGGCTTGAACTCAAGAAAAAACTTTTAGAATTAGAAGAAAGCTATAAGGATATGATTATACTTTGACCTTTATCGGTAAAAATGATAAAATAGACCTAGAAAGGTATGAATAACCAGCTTAAACAAATATACAAAAGAATTATTTTAGATAAGTGATAATAATATGAAAATTTCAGCAAATGCTATTAGGGCTGGTAACATTATAGTGTATAATAATGATTTATGGGTTGTGAGCAAAACACCTGAACATACCAAACCTGGTAAAGGTGGGGCTTATGTGCAAGTAGAGATGAAAAATTTAAAAACTGGTACAAAACTTAATGAGCGTTTTAATTCATCCGATTACGTTGAAAAAGCACAGCTTGAGAATAAGGATTTACAATTCCTATATTTTGAAGATGATAATCTCGTGTTAATGGATAATGAGACATTTGAGCAGATTTTAATTAATAAGGCAATTCTTGGCGAATGTTTGCCATTTCTTGAGGATAATATGGTACTCAAGGTACAGTTTTATGAAGAAAAAGCTTTAAATGCTGAATTACCGCAAACCGTTATTGCTGAAATTATGCAAACTGATCCTGTAATTAAAGGCTCTACGGTAACGTCTTCTTATAAACCAGCGATTTTAACCAATGGAGTAAAGGTAATGGTACCGCCTTATTTAGTTACCGGGGAGAAAATAGTTGTAAAAATTGAAGATATAAGCTTTGTTGAGAGAGCAAAGTAATATCTTATGCAACAACCTATAACTAACTTACTTATTACTGCATCATGTAAAGCTGTTAAGTTTTTGAAGAGAGATTTTTTAGAGCTGGAAATGCTTCAAAGATCTAATAAGGGAAACTATGATTTCTGCAATAAATCTTATATTAAAACACAAGATTTATTACGTAATGAGTTGCAAAAATATACAAGTTCTTTATTTTTTCCAGAGGATAAGTTTGAATTAGATAACGCTTCTGAGATGGTTTTCTTAATAAATCCGCTTGATAGTTTGAGTAATTTAGAAAAAAGTATACCATTTTTTGCTGTATCTATAACGTGTTTAAAAAAGATTAATAAAATTTTAACCACGGTTTGTACTGTGATAAACTTTCCAGCTCTTGATGAGATTTATTATGTTGAGAAGGGAAAAGGAGTATGGGTAGGAAATAATACCACTAATAATAGTGGTAGATTAAGGGTTTCTGCTTGTTCTAGTTTTGATAATTTTCTAATTTCTACTGACGATCTTAACATAAACCCAGTTTTTTTGAAAAATGCTAGGGTTTTTGGTTCTCATTGTTATGGAATGCTATTACTTGCAGCTGGTAAGATTGATGCTGTTTATTTTTCATCATTAAATTACACTTTAAAAGCTAGCTTTGATTTAATTGTCCGAGAATCAGGTGGAGCAATAATAAATAATGACAAAATGTTTGTTGCTACTAATTATGAACTTTCCGAGAAATTTAAACATCTATTACTTGAAAAAACGTCATTGAGTAGTTAATTTTTGTTGCCAAAATTTTTTACTTTTATTTTTTTGTTGTATCATATACAATTTTATTAGGGATAAGTTTTTTAGGATTAAATCTTGAAATCCCTAATATTATTCTAATAATTTAATGTTATGTTATGAAAAAGTTTAGTGTTAATTGTGATTTTGGTGGACAAATGGCACCGTTTACCATATATGTAGGGCAACCTGAGCCGGGGCATCATCCCCTGCATTTTCAGGATGACTGGTTATCAAAGCAACGTGGTGGGAAAATACCAGCTGAGGTCATGGATGCGATAACTAAACTGCAAGAACTGGCTAATAAGAATAATGTTCTGCTGGAAGAATTGTGTGTGTATGCTCTTGGTTCTGCACAAGAAGAGGATGATAAATCTGAAAAAAGTGAAGAATCGGAAAGTGATAATGACGACCAAGATAGTAATAATGATGTTAACGGTGAGACTGCTAGTTAACCTGAGTTCGATGTAATACCATTTCTGAAAACTAATCATCACGTCGTCGTACTGCATGATCTCCGCTGCTCACGTACTAATGTACGCTACGCCGCTCAACTTTGCTACTGCCTAGCTCTTCTTGAAGTTATACTATCGTCTACCAACTCTCCATTTACGAGCAGTATATAACTTGTTATATCGAACTTCATAATTGGCATACAATAATAATTTTGATCAGGTGGTTGTGTCTATATCAGAAGATATTACATTAATAAAATTCAGTAATGTATCTAAACAATTTGGCAAAAAGTTACCTCTTAATAATATTAATTTTACCGTTAAAAAAGGTGAGGTTACGACTTTAATCGGTCCAAATGGTGCTGGAAAAACAACAATAGCTAGATTAATCTTGGGATTAGACAGTGCCTCATCTGGTAATATAACAATTCACCCCCATCTAAAAATTGGCTATGTACCGCAGAGACTAGATTTTGCTTCAGACTTACCAATTACAGCTGAAAATTTTTTGTATTTATTAGCCTCAAATGCTACTCGCAATGATTGGCAAGAATGGAGTAATTTTATTGATTTTGATAATTATAAACATCATGATATTTCAGAACTTTCTGGTGGTCAATTTCAGAAGCTAATTCTAACTGCTACCTTACTCAACAATCCTGATCTAATTATTTTAGATGAACCAACTCAATCATTAGATGTTACTAGTCAGCAAGAATTTTATCGGATTATTAATCAAATAAAAAAACGTCTAAATATTACAATTTTTATGATATCACATGACTTATTTACTGTGATGAAAAATTCTGACCAAGTTATATGTTTGAATGGACATATATGTTGTAGCGGTAAGCCTAACGATTTAGCACAGAACCAAGACTTTCTAAACACCTTGTCATCAATTGGTTTTTATATCCATCATCATGACCATAAACATTAGATATCTTTGGCAAACTCACTTAGGCATTTGAAGAATTGGTAGAAGTATATACTGCTCGTAAATGAAGAGTATACCTCATGACATATTATACCCACCATTAATTGACAACGTCTCCCCAGTAATGAAACCAGCTTGCTCATCTGCTAGATACTCTACGGCTCTAGCAATTTCTTCTGGCCTACCCAACCTTTTCATTGGTACAGCTGCTATTATTTGCTCTAGTACATTAGCTGGTATCTTTTCAATCATTGATGTTTTAATATACCCAGGAGCTATACAATTTACTGTTATATTTTTAGAAGCTGATTCCCTAGCTAACGCTTTAGTAAATCCTATAATTCCAGCTTTAGCAGCAGAATAATTAGTTTGCCCTATTTGTCCTGCCTGAGCATTAATCGAACTAATATTAATAATTCGTCCATAATTCTGAGTTCGCATTTGGTTAATTACTGCACGGCACATATTAAAGCATGAGCTAAGGTTAACGTTAATCACATCTTGCCAATCTTCCTCAGTCATTTTATGCATCATCGTATCCCTAGTAATACCAGCATTATTTACCAAAACACTTACCGAACAACCAAATTCATTTTCAAGCTCCTCTATTGACTTAAAACATTCAGCATAATTTGCTGTATTCCATTGCTTAGTTTTAATAGAATAATTTTCATTAAAATCTTTAGCAGCTTGGTAATCACTATAAAAATTTGCTACAATGGTAAAGCCTCTATCCCTTAATGCTATAGCAATAGCCTTGCCTATCCCCCTTGTTCCTCCTGTAACTACTGCTAACCTTGACATAATATCTATAACTCATCTATAGCTTCAACAGATTCTACCTCGGGTATAAAATGTTTAAGCATTGATTCAATACCATTTTTTAAAGTAATAGTTGAACTAGGGCATCCCCTGCAGGCTCCATGAAGCTCTAATTTTACCACTCCATTTTCAAATCCTCGATATATTATATCACCTCCATCCATGGCAACCGAAGGACGTACACGTGTTTCAATAATTTCTACAATCTGTTGTTCGATTTCAGACATCTCGTCAGAATTATTTATGGCAGATTGACCATTTTCCCCATCAAAGACAGTAAAACCAGCAGTAAAATGATCCATAATAACCATCAAAATTTCAGGTTTTAAAACTAGCCAATCACTTTCTTCTTCTTTAGTAATAGTAATAAAATCACTACCAAAAAATACAGATTTTACGTTATTTATACTAAATAATTGAACTACTAGCCTGCTTTTACCTTTTGCCTCATCAAGATTACTAAAATGAACCGGCTCGTTAGGGCTAACAGGTATGTTAGGGAAAAATTTTATCGCATTAGGATTAGGAGTAATTTCAGTTTGAATAAACATATACTTTTTCCTCGATAAAAAGAATGGTCTTGATAAAAATGAATGGTACCCGCGGCCAGACTTGAACTGGCAAGGGTTTGCACCCCACGGATTTTAAGTCCGTTATGTCTACCATTCCATCACGCGGGCAAGGTCAGGTTATTTTAGACTCTATGAAGATTGCACAGACTAATAAAAAAAACGTTAAAAAGCAAGTATTTTTACTATAAAAATCTCATTTCTTCTTGATTTTTATCGAGTATACTCGGTGAACTTCAAGAATTGGCGTTCCCGCGACCAAAGATCTGTGCTGCTCACGTACTAATGTACGCCTAGCAGCTCGACTTTGACACTCCTAGCTCTTCTTGAAGTTATACTATCATCTACCAACTCTTCATTTACGAGCAGTATATACATCGAATTAAGGTGAATATTAAACCTTAACTGGCATAATCACAAAAACATCTTTAGGATTCTGAAGGGTTTTCAATAACATTGGTGATGATGCATTTAAAAAGTGTAGCTCAACTTGGTTTGCTTTAGTAGCACTTAACACAGCACTTAGTGCATCAGTAAGATATTTAGGATTAAAACCTATAGACAGAGTATCTTCATGATCAAAAATGCATAAATTACTTTCATCTAGAGAACATGGTATGCATTCTTTAGCCACGCCTCTTGCTTCTCCAGAAGCGGTAATTTCAAGCAAGTCTTTTGATAAAATCAATTTTATTGCTTGAAATTTGTCTATAGTTATTGTCGCTACTCTATCTATAGCATCAGCTAGCAACTTGGTATTAATAGTAAGTTTATAGTTGTTCTCTGCTGGGATAAAAGCTTGATAATCCGGAAAAGTTCCATCAATTAGTTTTGATACCATTATAATATCATTACAAACAAATTTAATCCTATTAACACTTAGAAAAATTTCAGTTTCCAGTTGAATATTCTTAGGGTCTTTCAATATCTTAGCAATTTCCTCAAGAGTCTTTTTAGGTAAAATAACTCCAAACTTGCTAGCATTATTGGCTATTTTTACTACTGACACTGATAATCTATGCCCATCGGTGCTAGCCATATAACATTCTTCATCTTTTACACAGAAATAAACACCATTAAGATTATAACGAGTTTCATCAACGGATACCGAAAACAAAGTACCGTCGATCATTTTAACAAAATCACTACAAGGTATTTTTAAAGTAGCTTCAACATTAATATCATCTAATGCAGGGAACTGGTTAGCATGTAGGGTTAGTAGGTTAAAAGCACAATTCTTTCCTAGAATTTCAAGTTGATCTGTTTCATTTGAGACACTGAGCGTTACATCATTATCAGATATCTTTCTTATTATGTCATTTAATGTTTTAGTAGATACCATTATTTCGCCTTCACTTATTACTTGAGCTGCTACTTTTTGGCTTAAATATATTTCCATGTTAGTAGTTATTAGCTCTAGCTTACCATCCTTAGATGATAATTTAACATGACTAAGCTCAGCAATTACGTTACGTTTTTCTACCACAGAATTGGCAAAAGCCAAAGCATGAGTTAACGTTTTTGTTTCAACTATTGTTTTTAAGTTATTATTATTCATATTATTTAGTATTTATCCTTTAATTACAATGGTGGATAATATAGTACGGTTATATAATTCTCCAGTATGGCAGGAACGTCGATAACTTGGATATTTCTCAGGGTTAGTATATGTATCTTCTAGCATCTTTGTTATATCTTTAATACCAGCTTCTTGCAGTTGAAGTTCTACATAAGCTGGTAAATCGAACATATAATGCTTTGTTCTCAAGGAGGCACTAAAAAACTTTGAGTTCTCAGCCCGCTGCTTTATAAAATTATCGTAAAATTCTTGGTCTACCTCATAAGAATATTGTTGAATACTAGGGCAAATAATAGCTTTAATATTTTTTGCTCCTTTCTCATGCATTAGTTTTACCAAATTATTAGTGATACCAGCTTTAGCACCACGCCAACCACAATGAGCTGCCCCTATAACCTTACCATCTTCGCTACTAAGTAGAATAGGAACGCAATCAGCAGTTTGTACTGTTAGTACTAGATTTTTTTTGGTAGTAACTGCTCCATCACCTTCGGGATCAGTCTTAACATCACTATCAGCATCAATAACTTTGTTACCATGCACTTGCTGTAGGATAACAATATTCTCGGCATCATAATATTTAACTACTGTTAGCCGATTATTCTCGACACTTTCTAAGATACTAGAATCACCCAGCTTATTTTTTTTACTATAAATATGACTAGATTGCTTGAAGCTTCCATCAAAAATTTTATAATAAACTTTATTCTTTATAAACTCATCCACATGACCACCCTACAGCAATTTATCCATACACTATCAGATCATTTGCAAAAGAACAATGCTTTACAAAAAATCATTAAGAAATTTCAAACAGACTACTCGCTAATAGCTTGCATCGGAGTAGAAATAGAATTTTATTTAAGCAAAAATATTGATCCACTCGAATTTCAGACTCTACTTGGAATAGCAGTTAAGAAGGAAAAAGGAGCTAATCAATTTGAGGTAGATTTGCCGCCTTCCACTAACATAATTGAGTATATAGAAAAAATTAGTAGCACTAAGTCTAAAATACAAATTATTGCAGAAAAATTACGGGGTAATGTAAATTTTTCTGCCAAACCATTTGCAAGCGATTATGGTAGTAGTATGCATTTTCATGTAAATTTTATATCCCCAAATAATTTGGAGAATTGTATACTTAATATTAAATCTCTTTCGAAACTCGCTTATGCTGAGGAATTTAAAGGAGCCACGGAACCTCGACCCGCAGCGTACTTAAATGTATGTGAGGAGCAGAGTACTAGGAGCACGAATAAATTACCAGCAGAAGTAGAGTTTCAAAAGAGATTTATTGATCTAATGGGTCAAAGTATCTGTCATTATATGCTTGACACTTTCTTGATATTCATGCCAAATGAAGATGATTACCTTCGTTTGGATAAGAATTTTATGGCACCAACTAATGTATCTTTTGGTAATAATAATAGAACTGTTGCACTGCGTATCCCTGACCTCTCTCCTAAAAGACTAGAACATAGAATAGCAAATCCACTAACTGATCCTTATTTAGCAATTTTTACTATTTTAAACTCTATATTTCTAGGTTTAAAATTTCCTGATAAAATAAATAATATCAACAAAATATATGGCAATGCTTTTGATCAACAATATAATTTAGTGTCATTCCCCAAATCATTAACAGAAGCATTAAAGCTATTTAATTTGGAGTTTTTTATATACCTAAATGATAATAGACAAAGAGAACTAGCTACTCTAGAATCACTACTAGAAATAATGAAGAAATTATAGTGTTACAAACTTTAAAAAAAAGTACTTTAAAAATCGGTAAGCACCAAGTTCAATTATTACCTTTATTACTTACTATATTAGCATTTGTAATTCTCTTATCACTTGGGTTTTGGCAAATTGCTAGATTACAGGAAAAAGAACTGTTTTTAAGTTCAATGAAAAATAATCTTAATAATCCGCCAATTGATATAAAAACACTTAGTGGAAATAAATTATATGCTAAAATAAGGGCGAACGGCTATTTTCTAGTGGGTAAGAATTTACATCTTTATGGACGCAGATCAATGTCCACTGAAAAAGATGGTTATTATTTAGTTACCCCATTTCAAACTGATGATAACAAGATAATCTTGGTTGTACTAGGGTGGTTTGCTGGTAGGCATAAAAAAAATATTGATAATATAATAGATAACTCTATGGAAATTACAGGTGTAATTCTTCCCGGTGAAAAAACAAAGCTGTTTGTACTGGATAATGATGTTAAAAACAATGTTTGGTTTACCTTGGATTTAACTCAAGCCTCTGATGTTCTTGGCTTAAAATTAGAAGATTTTTATTTAGTTATGGAGGGTAATAACAATCGATCTGATATTCTTAAAAGTTTGTCGATTGAAAATTTGTTGAATGTCAGAAATAATCATTTAGAATATGCTATAACTTGGTTTGCATTAGCGATTTCGTTAGCAGTAATTTTTATGATTTGTAATTTGTCTAAAATAAATATAAAGGAGTAGTTATGACATTAAAAATAGGCGATATTGCACCAAATTTTACTATGCCAATAGGTGATAATAGTAAAATCAATTTGTCAGATTTAACAGGAAAGGTTGTTGTATTATATTTTTATCCTAAAGATGATACACCAGGTTGTACTATCGAGGCCGGTGACTTTAATAAATTAAAACTAGAATTTGAAAAAATGAATGCTGTCATTATTGGTGTATCAAAGGACGACTTAAATTCTCACGATAAATTCAAGAAAAAATATTGTTTGGATTTTGATCTTGCATCAGATTCTAATTCTGATACTTGTGAAAAATATGGAGTTTGGGTAGAAAAATCAATGTTTGGTAAAAAATATATGGGAGTTGATAGAGCTACTTTCTTAATAGATAAAAAAGGCAAGATAGCTTACATTTGGTCAAAAGTACAAGTGGCTGGACATGCTGAAGACGTATTAAATCAGGTACGGAAAATAATATAAACATATCTATATTTTTAACAGTCTATCTTCCAAGAACATATAAAAAAGTGAACAAAAATAACCATACTACATCGACAAAATGCCAGTACCAAGCTGCAAATTCAAAACCCAAATGACCATTACCTTTCACAAAGTCACCTCGCCGCACTCTATAATAACAAACGCTTAAAAATATAGTGCCAATTATTACGTGAACTCCGTGAAAACCTGTTGCTAAGTAAAAATTAGAAGGATAGATTCCATCTTTAAAACCAAAAGCTGCATGATGATATTCATAAGCTTGCATTAAACTAAAAAATACACCAAGTATTATGGTAAAGCTAAGAGCGGTCATACAATCCTTTTGATTATTTTCCTCAAGAGCATAATGCGCCCAAGTTACTGTTGTACCCGACAACAAAAGAATCAATGTGTTAATAAAAGGAATGTCAAAAGGATCAAATGTTTGAATACCAGCAGGAGGCCATACACCAGGCTTTACCACCCATACACCATCTAGCATTCCTACAGGGAAAAGATTTGCTTTAAAAAATGACCCAAAAAATACAGCAAAAAACATTATTTCTGACAAGATAAATAGTGCCATACCTATCCTTAAGCCGATTCTTACTGGCTGCGTATGATGTTTTCCAATTAATCCCTCTTTAATTACATCACTCCACCATGAATATAAACAAAAAATTACTGAAAGAATACCAGTTCCAAAAACATATTCACCAAATCTATATGCATGCATAAACATTATGCTACCGCTAGCTAAAAGCAATAAGGCAAATGAAGTCAGGATTGGCCAAGGACTGGGATCAACGAGATGAAATAGATGTTGTTTTTCTTCTAAAGAAACAACATCATTGTTTTTAATAGATCTATGTAACATAACAAACTCATAAGCAATTCACTGCTTGGTTATTTTATGCTATCTTCTGTAAATATCAAGAATATACTCAACAGGGTAATTTAAAAATTGCGATCAGTAGTTGCTATAAACGTAAGTTTAACTATTACCGATGTCATTCTTGGCTAACCTCAGTTTGATGTAAGACATCGGTTTATAGTCTATTTTTTTAGACCTCTGCCTTCGCAGGGGTGACATCACCCCTAATGGCGATGATTACTTGAGCCTACTATTAACTTATTACATCAATACTTGAGGTTAGCTAAAAGCGGTAATCCAAAAAATAACCTACAGAGGCTATTAGATATCATAGATTCCCGCCTACGCGGGCATGACATACTAGCGATCTACGAGGAAATGACATCAAAAACTTATTGAATTACAATCCTTTTAATACTGATTAGCTACCTTTTAAACCGTTCCAGCAACTATTGATTGCAACTTTTAATTAAAAAATAGTTACAATTAATACACCTCAGGAGGAGCGTGTGAAAAATCTGAGCCTCTTCCATCACACGGTACTTCTTGAGCCAAAGCTTCTTGACCACAAGTACTCGAAAGCGAAGTATAATCATTATCAGGTATAAACATCTTACTAAAAGAGCTAAGAAGCATATTTTGAGAATTAGTTAACTCAGGTATCTCATCCGTATGATTACCGTTGATGATTGAGCTAATCTGACCGGATAGAGCTTCAATTTGTGTATTATCTAATACTTGTAAGAACATTTCCAAAAGCTGGGATTCCCTAGGAGTTAAAGTACTTAAGCCTTTTTGTAGAGTTTCATATTGACTATCATCTAAATCTTTAATCAATAATTGTTGTTTATCACATTCATTCGATATTACACGATTACTAACGGTACTGGAAGCATTATTATCTTGCCCTTCATCATCAGTATTATCACTCGCTACTAACGCACTAGAAACAGTAGATTCGTCAATGTTTGCTGCTTTTAAACTCTCTTCTCTATTGACACTCTCAACCAATGTTTTACAGAGACTCTCAAGTAATTCTTTGTTATTTTCTACATATTGTTTACCAATTTCTTTTAATTTAGCTATGTTATCCGGTTTAACATTATCCAATTTTTTACATTCTTTTGGTATAGGAATTGAGATCTCTGTAAATTGACCAGCTTCTGGTAAATCTTTTTTAACTTCATTTGTAGCACTACTTTCGGTAGCTTTCGTAATTTTGCTTACTATGTTTCCTTTAGTTACCCAACCTATCGAACCATCCAATTTTTTTGATGGTATCTCCATTTCTCTATTAGTTTGTTCAAAATTGATAGAACAAATCGTCGTATGTTTTAACATTTCCGCTTGTTTTTCAATAGTTAGCCCTTCTTTCAGCACTCCTAGAGCTGATGCTGCTGGACGATTAGCACTTAAGCCTCCATCGACAAAAGCATAAGGTACTCCAGCATCATAGCCAAAACCACCTACACCCTCTTTATTAACAACAGGTTTAAAATAAGTAGGAGCTGCCGTAGTAGCAAGAACTACCTCTTTTTTTAGTGGGCTGTTAGGGGCATGACTATCAAAAACTTTATTAGGATCATTTTTGCCACCTACGTCAAAAACAGGTATAATAACGCGACTTATAGCCTCATCCAATGTACTATTACCCAAATATTTTTCTAACATTGCTTTAAGAGGTTTTTGACTATATTTATGGCTGAATATGTTACCGATTGGTCCATTAAAATACCACTTTTGTGGAAAAATATCAGCAGCAGTATTTTCAAATAGTTCTAAAGCTTGTTTTGCTGAAAAAAGCGGTTCTGTTGACCCCTCTTCTTTAGGGATGGTCAATAAAGTTGCAATTAATCCTCCAACGCTAGTGCCAGCAATAACATTGAATAATTTAGATATAGGTTTGCCTGTATATTCCTCAATCTCTGCAAGTACAGCCAACTCAGCGATCCCCTTAATTCCACCACCTGAGATAGAGAGAACCCTATTTTCTTTTATTTTGTCTATTCCTCTCTCTTGTATTTTATCTATTTTACCCAATTTTGTTTTACCTATGTCGCCCATAATTATAACTCACTAAATAAAAAAATATTTTATATACTCGATGAAAATCAAGAATTGCGTTGTCGTCTTCAGGGATATTAGGTACTCACGTACTAAATGTACGCCCCGCTCCTCGACCCTTTGACTCCTGCTACTATCATGATTTTGATCTTCGTCTATCAACTCTTCAGCTACGAGTAGTATACAACATACATAGTGGAAGAGCTTGTCAAAAAAATCAAGCAATAGATGATACAAACTACTAATTATTATCTACCTATATTGTATAATAATCACTATATACTAAATAGCAGTTAACTTTTCTGTAAATATATGCAGCTTGTCGCAAAAAATAAAATTATTTTACACTTTATAAGTTGGTTAAGTGGTCTATAATCCGATTTAATTAAATTTGATTGATAAGATCTAGATGAGCAAACCTAAATCCGTTTTTTTATCAGCAATTTCAGGCAATATACTGGAATATTACGATTTCACAGTATATTCAGTATTTGCATTAGTAATTGGTCACACATTTTTTCCTTCAAGCTCAGAATTCTTACAAATATTGTTGGCTCTCGGGGTATTTGCAGTAGGATTCATTACTAGACCAATTGGTGGTATATTTTTTGGTTATGTTGGCGATAAATATGGAAGGCGTATAGCCTTAATTATTTCCATGCTTGGTATGACTATACCAACATTTACTATGGGACTAATTCCTTCTTATCATGACATAGGAGTTTATGCACCGATAATATTAATCATAATGCGTCTTTTTCAAGGTTTATGTATTAGTGGTGAAGGGGCTGGAGCTGCTATTTTTATTCTAGAACATCATCAAAATTTACGACCAGGTTTTACTGCTGGTTTAGTACATGGCTCAAATATTGCCGGTACATTAATAGCCACTCTTATAGGAATTATTATTGAACAATATTTTTATCATTTTGATTTTGCTTGGCGTTTTGCATTTTTACTAGGCGGAGTTATGGGGCTTGTTGGTTTCTATTTGCGTCTTCGTGTATCAGAAACTCCAATTTTCAAAATGTTAGCTGAACAAAAGAAAACTTTAAAAGCACCTTTTATCAACGTAATTAAGACAGCTTGGAAAGCGATGTTTTTAACCTTTTGTACAGGTGCAGTTGCTAGTAGTGTCGTCTATTTAGTAAAAACCATTAATGTGTATTACCTGCACCTTGATAATACAATTGCTCTTACTTATATGTTATATGCAAATTTTATAGCGATGATATCTATGCCATTATTTGGTGGATTAACTGATATTATTGGAAAATTTAAGACTTTAGCTTTAGTAAGCTTAGCGATCTTGATATTAGCTTTACCTATTTTGTTATCTATGTCATTACCGTTCATGTGGCAACAAATTCTAGCACTAACTATCTTAGGTATTCTTAGTGGGGCAATAGCTGGGGCAGCCTATAGCTTTATTATATCTTTATTTACTCCTGAACAAAAATTTTCAGGGGTATCCTTTAGTTATAATTTGGGTATTGCTATATTTGGTGGCACTTCTCCTCTTATTTCTCGTTGGCTTGTTGAGAAAACAGGCTTGTTTTATGCCCCTGCCTTTTATATTATGACTATTTCTAGTATATTTTTAGTCATCATTTATTTTATGAAAAATGAAATAAGATGTTTAATTAAAAATAATAGCTACAAGAGAAAAATATAACTAACCGTTAAATGCGAATCCGTGATGTTTTCAAAAAACAATTCTTCAAAGCAGAAGAGTATATACTGTAAATGATTGGAAAAATTATGATAACTAATAAGGAAAGGGCAATAACATGGTTTACAAATTTACGTGATCAAGTATGTACTGAATTCGAGAAAATTGAACTTGAATATAGTAAGGCGAAAGGTTTAGCTCCTGCAAAATTCATACAATCACCATGGAACAGAAAAAACGGTGGTGGTGGCGTAATGTCTGTAATGCGTGGTAACTTATTCGAGAAAGTTGGGGTGAATATTTCTACAGTTTTTGGAGAATTATCTCTAGAGTTTAGTAAAAATATACCGGGGACAGAAAATAGTAGACAATTTTTTGCTACTGGTATTTCTATCGTTGCTCACCTTACTTCTCCATTAATACCAGCAGTACATTTTAACACACGCTACATTGAAACTACTAACCATTGGTTTGGCGGTGGTGGAGATCTAACGCCATTTTATTCTAATGAAAATGAGACGATAAAATTTCATAATGCTTTTAAACATGCTTGTGATAAACATGATCCAAGTTATTATCCTAAATTTACAAAACAATGTGATGAGTATTTTTACTTAAAACATAGAAATGAGCCAAGGGGAGTAGGCGGTATATTTTATGATTATTTAAATACTGGAAATTTTAACAATGATTTTTCTTTTACTAAGGACGTAGGACAAGCATTTTTAACAGTATATCCTGAAATTGTTAGAACAAAAATGCTACTGCCTTGGACTAATGAACAAAAGGATTATCAATTAGTACGTCGTGGTAGATATGTTGAATTTAACTTATTATATGATCGTGGAACAATGTTTGGCTTAATGACAGATGGCAACGTTGAAGCGATATTAATGTCTCTGCCCCCAGAAGTACGCTGGTAGCCTTATATACTGCAAAAAATAATCCTTAGACTCTAAAGTAATTGGTGCATTCGATTGGATTCGAACCAACGACCTCTGCCTTCGGAGGGCAACGCTCTATCCAGCTGAGCTACGAATGCTTAATTTATCGCTACTTCTCAAACATAAAAATACAATAGATTTTTTTGCTGGCTTCATATTAAAAGGCAGATAGTCAGCATTAAAAGGATTGCAATTCAATAAGTTTTTGATGTCATTCCCGCTTCGGTGCAGAATCCATAATATCTAATAGCCTTTGTTTTAACCTAGCAAATATGGGGCGAATGACGGGACTTGAACCCGCGACCCTCAGATCCACAATCTGATGCTCTAACCAACTGAGCTACATCCGCCATATAACCTGCGTTAAAGTAAATTATTATTACCCGTAAGTCAAGTATATTCAACCCAAATTACCATGACTTAATACATTTATTTTTAGAATTTTTGCTGTCATAATTATATGATATTATTTTACTAATTCATCTAACTTACCTTCTTTTTCAAGTTTATGAAGAGTGTCACAGCCGCCAATATGCTTATCATTAATAAATATTTGTGGTAATGTACGTTGTCCATTAGCTTTAGCTTGCAACTCTAACCTTTGCTTGTCACTATAATTGTCTACGATTATTTCTTTATAAGATATATTTTTTCGATTAAGTAGTTTTTTTGCCTTAGTGCAATAGGGGCAATATGTTAATGTATAAATTATGACGGTGTATAGAATAATTTTGTGCATAATTGTTATCCTATTTTATAGTTATAAAACTATTATCCACATATAATAAACTTTTAGCAAGTTACAAGTTAATGATAAATAAGTTTTCAATAGTATCTAAATATAATCCAGCTGGCGATCAGCCAAGAGCAATTAATGAAATCGTTAAAGGCCTTGAATCTAAAATGCGTTCACAAATACTCTTTGGTATTACTGGTTCTGGTAAAACCTTTACTATGGCAAATATTATTGAGAGAACCGGTAGACCATCGCTTATTATGGTACATAATAAGACATTAGCTGCCCAAATTTATTCAGAAATGAAGGCAATTTTTCCCAATAATGCCGTTGAATATTTTGTATCATATTATGATTATTTCCAACCTGAAGCATATATTGCAAAAACCGATACTTATATAGAAAAAGATTCTTCGATAAATGAACAAATAGATTTATTAAGACACTCTGCCACTAGGTCACTGCTGGAACGTCGGGATGTAATTGTTGTATCCTCAGTTTCTTGTATTTATGGTCTTGGTTCACCAAATCTTTATTATCAGATGACAATAAGCCTTAAGGCTGGGGAAACTTATGCTAGAGATAAATTGCTTAATGACTTAGTAAATTTACAATATGAGCGTAATGATGTGGGGTTTGAACGCGGTACGTTTAGGGTAAAAGGTGATAATATTGACATATTCCCAGTACATTATAACGATAAAGCTTGGCGATTGTCATTTTTTGGCAATGAACTTGAATATATAAGCGAATTTGATCCGCTTACAGGTGAAAAATTAGCTAAATTGGATCAAGCTGTGATTTATGCTAAGTCCCACTTTGTAACACCTAAAGAAGTAGTACAAAATGCTATATCGCAAATTGAGGAAGAATTACAACGACGCTTAGAATTTCTTAAAGCACATGATAAATTAGTAGAGGCTCAAAGATTAAATCAGCGTACCCAATATGATATGGAAATGATGATGGAAACTGGCAGCTGTAAAGGCATTGAGAATTACTCTCGATTCCTAACTGGTAAAGCAAATGGGCAGCCTCCGCCAACCTTATTTGAATATTTGCCCAAAGATGCTTTACTATTTGTCGATGAAAGTCACGTATCTGTCCCGCAAATTAGAGCAATGTATAATGGCGATAGGGCAAGGAAAGAAGTATTAGTGGAACACGGGTTTCGCCTTCCATCAGCCTTAGATAACAGACCATTAAAATTTGAAGAATGGCAAGATTTTAGACCTCAGACGGTTTTTGTCTCGGCAACACCTGGGCCTTTTGAATTGGAAGAAACAGCAGGGATTATGGTCGAACAAATTATCAGACCAACGGGACTACTAGACCCAGAATGTATTATAAAACCAGCGACTAACCAAGTTGAAGATTTGATAAGCGAGATTCAATATACGATAAATAAAGGATTCCGCGTTTTAGTGACAACATTAACTAAAAAAATGTCAGAAGATTTAACAAATTATCTACAAGAATTAGGGTATAAAGTATCATATTTGCACTCTAATGTTCATACTCTTGAACGTATGGAAATCATAAGAGATTTACGCCAAGGTACTATAGATATTATTGTTGGTATTAATTTATTGCGGGAAGGTTTAGATATTCCAGAATGTGGACTTGTTGCAATACTCGATGCTGATAAAGAAGGTTTTTTGCGTTCTGAAGTCTCATTAATTCAAACTATCGGCAGGGCTGCAAGGAATAGTCAAGGAAGGGTAATACTTTATGCAGATCGCAACACCAAGTCTATTGATAAGGCAGTAAGTGAGACATATAGGAGAAGGAAAATTCAGGAGGAATATAATGAGCAACATGGTATAGTACCGCAAACAATTAATCACCATATCCATGCACTAATTGAATTAGACAAATTGGATAGTAAGTTAGACAATAAAAAACAAACTCATATATTATTGGACAATCCAGTGAGATTGAAAGCTCATATCGATAGATTAAAGAAGGAAATGTACGCAAAGGCTAGTAATTTAGAATTTGAACAGGCGGCAAAAATACGAGATCAAATTAATGTACTAGAAGAGGCTGCCTTAGAGTTAACTTAATTTAAAGTACTTTCTGTCCCAATTAACCATTAGTTTGGGATAAGAATAAGCCTTTTAAAGAATGAGTAATAGTAGAGTAATAGTAATGTACTGGTTAGGGGATGAAAAAAATAAGCAATACCGCAAAAATAATGAAAACAGCTATTAGTGGATCATAAAAATCTGTTATATTTATAGATATAACCGAATTTACCCCCATTAGGGATAAGAATTGACTAATTCTTATCCCGTATTCGCGTAATTTGGAATAACTTGTTATATCGAATTCAGGTTATTTATTGCCGTGTATCATCACAACACTCGCAAAAATACGTGAGTTTTGTTTTAGATATAATAACAGAGATAATTACGATATGTTTAATTTGTTGGAAAAACAAGCTGTTTTGTAAAATTGGAATATTCTATATGTATACTAAAAGATTAGAAGCATCTGTAATGCATGATATCTTAGTCCAACTTGATAATCTTGGTTGGATTGTCGATGAAAAAGACCCAAAATGTAACGTCTTTCAGCAAAGAGTGAAACTTACAAAGCAAAAAGAATTACTTAACGGTAAAATACCTGACTTTGTACTATACAAGGAAGGAAGTAACGAACCAATAATAATAATTGAGGCAAAAAAACTGAATGAAAGTATACAATTAGCAATGAACCAAGCATTGAATTTGTATGCTAAACCACTAAATACGCCACTTATATTTGCTTATAATGGTAGTTATATTGAAACACAATATTTGTATAATGGACGTAATCTTAAAATTGATGGGGAAGATGTAAGGCAATTTATAAATCACCATACGGCACTCAGATTTGTTAATGAGGGTTCTGAAATACTATCTGCGGTAAATTTTATTCAGCATTCAAGAGACGAACTTATTAAGGTATTTAAAAGTGCAGCTAATTTACTAAGAGAGGATGGATTACAAGCTGGTCTTGATAGATTTGGGGCATTTTCTGATATTTTGTTTTTAAAAATTCTTGATGAAATTTCTGTTCTAAAGATGTGTGGAAGTGAAGAGAATACATTAGATGAGTATCTTAGATGGAGTTCATTTTTAGATGAAAGATTCAAGACTAAATACGTTCAAGAGATGGGATATTGAAGCTGCCTTTAAAGAGTGCAAAAGTAATGGTTTTAGAATGGAATACGCATATAAAGAGTAAAGTACGATTAGAGAATTTTATAAAATGTTTATTTGTAGCATATGCAATAGCAATAAAAATAGGAGCAATTGGAGAGCAAGAGCAACCGATAAAAATGAAGAAAACGTTAGGATGCAGGAGTTATTCTGTACTACAGTTAGGTATAAGATCAATTAAACAAGCTTATAGTCGTTCTAAGCAATTTTTTGATTCCTTAATCATAAAATTGTTTAAGTTACACTTTGTGCAACCAACCTAACCTTTTTGTCCAGTAGTGTGACAACTAATACGTGAGGAGCGGAGATTATGAAGTACGACGACGTGATGATTAGTTTTCAGAAATGGTATAAGGAGAGAATATTTGACCACCTTGCTTCTATTCATCCTTTAGCTGCCATAGGGAAAAGACATAATGTTAATAATAATAAAGATTCAGATTATTTGACATAAAGTAACACTCGATAATCAAGTTTTTTAAAATTGTTAAAAAAATTATATTTTGCAGAGGAAAAAACCTATACTTTAGTGCTGTTAATACTACTTATAAAATAAATTTTATAACCTTATTAACCTAAGAGTTTCAGTATTATAAAAACTAACACAAAAATTTGCCTTGCAATAAGCCAATTGTTATGACTTAGAAAAAACTTGATTATCGAGTAACAAATTACATACTATACCGCAACTAAATATGTCTTTGGAGAAAACATGCAATCAAATCGGTTATATTTATTTAGAGATACGCGTTTTTTGCCTATCTTCATAGTACAATGTTGTGGTTGTCTAAATGACAGTCTACTAAAAAATGCGTTAATTATATTAATTACCTATAAACTATCTAGTCAATTGGTAGAATCAACCCAATTGCTTGTGCTAGCAGCTAATACCGTTTTTGTATTACCTTTTGTAATATTTGCAAGTATTGCAGGGCAAGTGGCTGATAGGTACGAGCGATCAACTATAGTTAAAATCATTAAATTATTTGAACTATCCATAGTGCTTTTTGCTACTTATGGATTTTTTGATAATAGTTTAGTAATACTTTTTTTATCTATATTTCTTATGGGTATACATTCGACATTTTTTGGACCAATCAAGTATAGTGTTCTACCAGACCATTTATACCGAAATGAGTTATTGGGAGCTAATGGATTCGTTGAGGCAGGAACATTTATTTCTATTTTAGTTGGTACTATTATTGGAGGATACTACACCATAAGTGGCAATTTAATAATCACTATTCTGATAATAATTGCTATAGTTGGCGTTATTGCTAGTTATTTTATGCCAAAATCGAATAACTCTAACTGTGAAATTAAAATAAATTTAAATTTATTTCGTGAAAGTATAGAAATGATTAAATATGCCCAAGCTAAAAAGCAAGTATATTTGGCAATTCTCGGTATATCTTGGTTTTGGTTTATCAGTGCAGCAATACTTGCTCAAATTCCATCTCTTGCTAAAAATACTTTTGGAGCAGATGAAAATGTTGCTAATTTATTCCTTGCAACATTTTCAATTGGAGTAGGGGTTGGCTCTTTTTGGTGTAGTAAGATTTTTGGCAATGAGATTACCACGAAATATGTTTTTGTCTCAGCGATTGGTATCAGTATATTTGGTATTGATTTATTTTTTGCCAGTCGAATTAGTGCAGTGCATTATGAACCGGAACAATTAAAGAGTATATTTGTCTTTTTATCTAAAAAGCATAATTGGCGGATTATTATAGACTTATTTTTTATATCTGCCATTGCGGGGTTATATATTGTTCCACTTTTTGCAGTATTACAATATTTTAGCTCCTCAGCTCATCGCAGTAGAATAATTGCTATAAATAATTTTGTTAATGCTTTATTTATGGCTGGGTCTACTGTAATACTTTCTTTATTATTCTATTGGGAATATTCGATACCATCCGTTATACTATTTATTAGCCTGCTTAACATAGTGGTAGCTTATTATATTTATCAATTAATTCCTGAAGTAAAAATAGTACCTTTTGCTGTTAACCGAGCTATTTTAAAATTTCTTTTTGATTGTATGTACAGAGTGGAAGTTAAAGGCATTGAAAATTTTTATAAAGCTGGCAAAAGATCAGTAATTATAGCTAATCATATTTCATATATTGATCCTGCCTTACTTGCAACTTATCTACCTGAAGAAATGACTTTTGCCATTAATACAACTATAGCTAAAGCATTGTGGGTAAGACCATTTCTAAAAATGGCAAAAACACTGCCGGTTGATCCCACTAATGCAATGGCTATAAAAACTTTGATTAGAGAGGTACAAAAAGATAAAAAAATTGCTATATTTCCCGAAGGAAGAATAAGTATTACTGGTTCCTTAATGAAGATATATGAAGGACCTGGCATGATTGCTGAGAAATCTGATGCGACAATTCTACCTGTAAGAATAGATGGTACACAATTTACTCATTTTTCCAAACTTAAAAATATACTAAAAACACGGATATTTCCTAAGATTACTATCACTATTCTACCACCAGTAAAATTTCCTTCTAAGCCGAATATAGATAATAGGGAAAAGCGTAAATATATAGGTCAGGCTCTTTATGATATCATGGCTGATATGATGTTTGAAAGCTCTGATTATCAAAATACTATATTTCAGTCTCTAATTGAGACAGCAAAAGCTTACGGTTTTAACAAAAAAATAATACAAGATATTGATGATAAATCTGTTACCTATCGCCAATTAATATTGGGATCTTTTTCTTTAGCAAATTTAATAAAACAGGATACGGAAGTAGCTGACTATGTAGGTCTTATGCTACCTAATATGGTTGAAACTATTGTTACTTTTTATGCTATGCAAGCCTGCTGCCGTCGACCAGTTATGATTGACTATATGAGTGAGGTGAGCAATATAGTGGCTTCATGTAAAACAACGTCAGTTAAAATGGTATATACTTCAAAACAGTTTGTTGAAAAAGCTGGATTACAGGAAGTGGTGGCAAAAATCTTAGCAGACAATATAAAAATTATTTACCTTGAAGATTTAACACAAAGAATTGGTTTATATTTAAAAATTAAGGCTATTATTGCCAGCTTCTTCCCACAAAGTTATTACAACAACATATGTAGCAGTTATGATGATAATGATCCATCAGTTGTAGTATTTACTTCGGGTATTTCAGCAACAGCTAAAGCTGTAGTATTATCACATAGGAACTTGCAGGCTAATAGATGCCAACTTCTAGCTAAGGTACATTTTAGTCCTGATGATTTTGCCTTTATGGCTTTACCGCTTTTTCACTGTTTTGGTTTATCTGGAACAATAATGATGACACTCAATGCTATACCAGTGTTTCTTTACTCGTCTTCTCTGCATTATAGGAGTATTCCTGAGGTAATATACGATATCGGAGCGACAATTATGTTTGGTACGGATATATTTTTGTATGGTTATGCTGTCTATGCTCATCCTTACGATTTTTATTCTATAAGATACGTATTTGCCAGTAGTGAGAAACTGAGAAAAGACACAAGGGAATTATGGCTTGATAAGTTTGGTATAAGAATTTTTGAAGGATATGGTACGTCAGAAACATCTCCAATAATATCTTGTAATACCCCAATGCATTATCGTGCTGGAAGTGTAGGGCGTTTGATGCCTAAAATAGAATATTATATTAGACCAATTCACAATAGACCTATTGCAGAATTTGCTTCTGCTGAGGAATTTAAAGAAACCACGGAGCTTCGAACCGTAGCGTACTCAAATGTATTTGAAGAGCAGAGTACCGGGAGCACGAATAAATTACCAGCAGAAGTAGAGTTTCAAAAGAGATCTAATAGGTCTATTGGAATAGAGGGGATAGGACAACTATTCATCAAAGGACCAAATATTATGCTTGGCTATATGCACTCTAATAATCCTGGAATTATCCACCCTACATCATCAGAAGAATTGGGTTTGGGATGGTATGATACTGGAGATATAGTAAAAATTGATGAAGATGGATATCTTACCTTATTAGGTCGTATTCAGCAATTTGTTACAATAGAAGAAGTAATGTCGCTGATATTAATAGAGGATTTAGCTAATATGATCGATGTTGATAGTAAGCATGTTGCTATTTGCCCTGATGATGATAATAAAGACAAACAGATTTTTCTATTGACCACAAGTCAGACCATAAATAGTGAAAAATTCATAGAAATAATGCATAAAAATTCAATAGACTTAAACCAAAAGAATATACCAGTTATTATCCCTGTTAAAGAAATACCAATTCTACCAATAGGTAAAGTAAATTATCGGCAAATAACTAAAATGCTTGAAAATTATAGAAAAGTAACTAAAATGCTGAAATAAGGTACATGAGTGTCATATATGGACGCCAATATACTATATAATTTGGACTAATAAACCATTTATAACAAACTAATCTATTTAATAGAAAAATATTATGCATAATGTTGTTGGTAAAGTATTATTAATTATTGTTGTTGTTCTTCTAGCATTATTTGCTTATAAAACTATGAAGACTCCTAGTGCTTCTACTACGGTTTCGATTAACACTCTTGATCAGCAAGTGTTAGACAAAAAAGAAGAAGTGGAAAAAACTGAACAAATTATAAAAGAATATTTGTTAAATAATCCCGAAATAATCATTCAGGCAATAGAAGGTCTTCAGCAGCGTAAAATGCAAGAAATGGAAATAAAAACTGGCGAATATATAAAAGATAATAAATCTGAAATAGAAGATTCTCTTACATCTCCTGTACTTGGTAACCCGAATGGAGATGTAGTCATCGCTACTTTTTATGATTATAACTGTAGTTATTGTAGAAAAGGTCATAACTTTATTAACCAGTTAATCAAATTAGATACGGGGGTTAAAGTCGTTTTAAAACCATTCCCGATTCTTGGTGATGCATCTAATTATGCTGCAACTATTGCTTTAGCTGTTTATAAAACCACTCCGAGTAAGTTTCAAGATATTCATGATGGTTTAATGGACTTAAAATCTATTACCAAAGAATCTGTAGAAAAATTGTTACTAGTAAATGATCTAAATCCTGAAGTAATTGCGGAAGAAATCAATAAAGATGAAATAAAAAATCTCATCGACAAAAATGTTAAGTTAGCAAAGGGTTTAAAAATACAGGGAGTACCTGCTTATATTATTAATGGTAAATTAATAGCAGGAATGGTAGATCTAGACCAATTGCAGACGATAGTTGCTGATATACGAAGTCAAAATAAGTAGTTTCGCTGTTATTCGAGCTACGGTGCATGGAGACTTTGCCTAAAAATGCCAATGTAAGTAATGGTACTACAAGACCAAAAACGATGTTGACAACGCAATTCTTCAAAGTAGCACCAAACAAAATGCTACACATTATGTAAAAACAAACTATTAGAAGCAGTTTGTTAGGAGAAGAAGGAGCAGCAAACAAAATGCTACGTATTATGTAAAAACATAAACAAACTATTAGAACAGTTTGTTAGAAGCTGACACTTGATATAGTGCTATCAAGTTCATAATGGAAGAAGCAAAAATGCTCGAAAATCAATATGTTAGATAGTTATTTCTTAGAAACCGTTTGGCAGTTCATATTTAGGTTGATAACCGCATAATATAAAGTTATAATGTTCATTACAACATTCACACAAATTAAAGAAAATTTATGTCTAGATTAAGCTTAGATGTTTCGGATGAATTCCACCTTAAGCTAAAGATGCTTACCACTTGGAAGGGCATTAGTATAAAGGATTTTGTAATACAAACATTAAACAAACAAATTGAATTAGAGTATAAGCCTTATGTATCCAAAAATGTATTGAATGATGAAACAATAAAAACTATAGAAGAATCACATCAAGGTATTAATTTAAACTCTTATGATTCGAAGGAAGAATTTTTTGGACATCTTGATAGATTACAAGAGGAAGTAGAACAAGAGGTAGCTAAAGAGAATAAGAAGGCAAATAGTGACCTTTAGAATACTTTCTACCAATAAGTTTGACAAAGAATTTAAGTTAATGCTTAAACGGGGTAAAGATAGAAAAAAATTAGATAAGTTTATTGATTTAATAGAGAAAGGGCTTAATCAAGATGTTGAATATCATCTATTGTTGCCAAATAAATACCGTTTGCATAAGTTATCTAACAATTATTCAGCCCTTTGGGAATGTCATTTAGAGCCTGATTGGCTATTAGTTTTTGAGTTAAATAATAAAACCTTAATATTAGAAAATACAGGTAGTCATAGCGATTTATTTAAGAGCACCAAACAAAATGCTAAGCATTATGTAAAAACATAAACAAACTTTGGTGGTAAGGTATCAACCTCAGAGTATAGTATTCACGACTATACTGTGTTAAAGTTGCAGTTAGCCGAGTTGGTTAAAGAGCTTATAACCGGTGTTGTCAATGGTGCAGCGAAAGCAGCCCGTTTAAGAGCATGGTTTTGGAGTTTTTGGTAAGATCATTGATGGCATTATGTGTTTATAACACATAAGAGACCTCGTTTAGAAGATTAATTTTTTCATTCAATACTCCAACTTAAAATTAGCTCGGTCTAATTACTAGACGTAGGAGGTTGTATGACAAATAAAAAGAATGATAAACAGAAATTATCTGTAATCAATCCTAATGCAGCATGTATTGATATTGGTTCTAGAGAACATTACGTTTGCGTACCAGCTGATAGGGATGAAAAAAATGTACAAAAATTTGCTGCTTTTACCAGTAATTTAAGAGAAATGGCAGATTGGTTAAAAAAATGTGGAGTTAAGACGATAGCTATGGAATCAACAGGGATATATTGGATACCTGTATTTCAGATTTTAGAGACTACTGGCTTTGAAGTTATATTGGTGAATGCTAGGTATGTGAAAAACGTACCTGGACGTAAAACGGATGTAGCTGATTGTCAGTGGTTACAACAACTTCATAGCTATGGATTGTTAAGTGGTTCATTTCGTCCAAAAGATCAGATATGTGAATTAAGAACTCTTACTAGACAAAGAGACAGATTAACAAAGAATGGTGCAACCCATGTAAACCGTATGCAGAAAGCACTGAATGAAATGAATATCCAATTACATCATGTGATTAGTGATATAACAGGCGTTACAGGAATGAGTATAATAAAAGCAATTATTGCTGGTGAAAGGGATGCAAATAAATTAGTCACATTTAGGGATAGTCGTATAAAAAGTGATGAAAAGACTATTATCAAAGCTGTGGAGGGAGATTATCGCAAAGAGCATCTTGTAGTATTAAAGCAAGAATTAGATATTTATGAATTTTACCTAAAACAAATCAAGGAGTGTGACGAAGCAATAGAAAGCTGTTACAAAGAGTTTGATAAACGTGGTGATGGTGATGTAACAAATAAGCAACGCAAGAACAAAAATTCTCCAAAGTTTGATTTACAACAATCACTATATAATGCAGCAGGAGTAGATTTTACTGCAATTCCAGGGCTAAGTGAGCTAAGTGTACAAACGATAGTATCGGAAGTGGGGTTAGATATGGACAAATGGAGTACAGAGAAACATTTTACATCTTGGCTTGGCTTAAGTCCTGCTAATAAAATTACCGGTGGTAAAGTATTTGATACTAGAACAAAAAAGGTAGAAAATAAAGCAAGTATGGCTTTCAGGATGGCCGCTCTTAATCTAGGTAGAGGTAAATCAGCACTAGCAGGATTTTACAGAAGGATAAAAAGTAGGGGTGGTACACCAAAAGCTATTACAGCAACAGCAAGGAAGTTGGCATGTATGTTTTATCGATTATTAAAATATGGTCAAGACTACGTCGAACAGGGAATTGAAACTTACGAAAAACAATACCAAGAAACAATGGTGAAAAACCTACAAAAACAGGCAACACGACTAGGGTTTAGCGTAGTTAAAATAGAAGCTTCTTTAGAACCAGTTTGTTAGAAGCTAACACTTAATACCAAACGATCAAGTTCATAATGGAAGAAACAAAAAAGTAAAAATGCTTGAAAATCAATATGTTAGCTAGTTGTTTCCTAGAAGAGTATACACCTAATAACTCAAAATCAACATATCTCGATCTATTCTGAAACCTTTAAAACGCTCTAATAACGACATGCCGAGTAACGATACGTCAAGACCGCCAGTACCTATGTGAGCTTCAACATTTCTAAAAAAAGCTCCTCTACCAATCTCAACACTATTTAATCTCACGGGAGCAGCCCTACTCGTACCATTAGCTGTAGAGTAAGTTCTAGTGTAATTTAGTTTTGATAAGTCAAATCCTAGCATTTTAGCATCACTAATAGTAAGAGCAACATCACTTGCTCCGGTATCAATCATAAATTTAATTTTTATTCCGTTTACCACGGCGTTAACGTAGAAATGCCCATCGTTACTACGACTAATTACTAATTCTCCTTGTTTATTGACCCAATTATATGATGGTATTAGTACGGATATGACTCTTTGAGCGGCGTAATTTAACTCAAACTTGAAAGCATAACCAGTAATTATAATTAAAAAAATTCCACCCCAAGTTAATAATTGAATAGAGAGTATCCTTATACCTTTTTGACTAAAGGAATTATAAACTATACTGATAATCACCAAAATCATTATAAAACAAGTTATACTTTTTTGGTTATCCCAAGAAAAAGCAGCAAATTGTGCAGCTACTAGTTTACGTACACAGAAAGTAATGACAATACTAATGCAGAGAATAATTATTAACTTTATAAGACTTTTATTACTCACATTAAATCACCTATATTCTCTAAAAATAATCTTGCTCTATGAGATTTGGGTTTTTTAAAAAACTCTACTGCCGGCTGATCAGCTAAAACTTGTCCGTGATCCATAAAAATTATCCTATCGGCTATGGCTTTGGCAAATTTAATATGATGAGTAACTACAATCATGGTTATTTGACTTTTAAATAAAGATATAATTTCAATAATATCTTTAATATTTTCAGGATCTAAAGCTGAAGTAGGCTCGTCAAATAACATTATTTCTGGATTCATCATCAAGGCTCGGCAAATCGCCACTCTTTGTTTCTGTCCCCCAGATAAATTGACAGGAAAGGCGGTAATTCTTTGTCTTAAACCAAATTGTTCTAATAATTTCTCTGCCTTAGCAATGGCAGCCATTTGCTTCATTCCTAAAATATTAACAGGAGCATATATTAAGTTATCTTGGACATTTAAGTGCGGAAAAAGATTAAACGCTTGAAAAACCATGCCAATTTTAAGACAAAGCTTCCTTTTATTTTTTTGCGTCAATTTTTTGTCATCGATTAACACATGCCCACTGGTAGGAACTTCTAAAGCATTAATAATTCGCAATAAAGTAGATTTACCACTACCAGAAGATCCTATAATCGCTATAGTTTCTTTTTTCTTGAATTCAAGACTAATATCTTTAATAGCATAGGTTTTGCCATAGTTTCTTGAAACCTTATCGAGTATTATCATATACTCCTAATAATTTGAAAAGTTGATAGACCTACGTGAATTCGGGATAATTCTTATCCCGAATTGGGGTAACTCAGGTTTGCTAAACTATAAATTTGTAACCATCATATAGAGGTTTTATATTACTTGGCAATATTTTTGATATCTCATGGTAATCAATAAAATGATTCATATTCGTTAATAATATTTGTTGGGGTTTATATTCATCGTTCCACTGTAAAATTTTATCTAATCCTGCATGGCAATCATTAGATTCATACGCCATACAGTCTAATATCCAAACATTGATATTTTTCAAGAATGGTTTAGATTCTGCCGGAAAAGCTAGCACATCACTAGAATATACAAAATCATCCATTCTAATACCTAAACTATCTATGGAACCATGATGTTGTCTGAAAAATTGTACATCTATGGTATTAATTTTAAATTTTGCAAAAAAATCTACCGGTCTTGCAATCAGTTTGTCCGGAGCAAATAAATGTTGGTGACGATTCTCAGTTTTCAATGCTGTGCTACTGTCAGAAAAAATTTCTAGTGGTGTCTTTTGGAAAAATGGAAATATACGTAAATCATCAATACCGTTAACATGATCTGCATGATAATGGGTTAATATAGCACCGTCCAATTTTTTAATCTTTTCTCGCATTAGTTGATTTTTGATGTCAAAACCAAAATCAACAAGAATTTGACTATTACCATCATCGATGTATATTGATGATCTAGTTCTTTTATTGTAACTTGAAGTAGAAGTGCATATATTGCAATCACAATTAATTATCGGCATACCAAGTGATGAGCCACATCCTAGCACTGTTATTTGTAGCATATACTTAAACCAAACAAAATTGAAATTGAAAATGTTTGAACTTTTATATAATTTCCATGGTCTTAATCAAGAGATATTCTTGTGGATCAATAGAATTACTAACCATTTTAGCATAATAGCTTATATTCTACAAATTATCTCTTATTGTTTTAATATTACCAACTTTGCTATCGTTTATTTTATATATTGTGGATATTTCTATATCCAGTTAAAAAAGATTCAAGATTTTAATCAGCGTCAGATCAAATTTTGGTCTATATATAATGAAATGGTAATGATTGGTATAATTTATGCTATATTTGGTTGTACTTATGCTCTATTTAAGTTTTCAGTTAATATACCTAGACCATTTTGCTCATTGCCTCTTAATAGTTTTGTAACAATTGCTAATGTTGAAGTTGAAAGATGTTTATCTAGCTTTCCAAGCAGTCACTCCGGATTAGCATTAATGGTATCTTACTGTATTTGGCCATATATAACAATGGGGCAAAAAATTATAGCATTTTTGATTGTTTTATTAGTGGCAGTCTCACGTATTACTCTTGCTATGCATTACCCAGCTGATATTATTTATAGTTTCCTTATCACCATAATGATTATAATAGTGAGTAAAATGATTTTTAAAATTTTTACCAACAATTTAATAAAATGGTTTGGTGAAAGGATTCTTTCTCTATTATATCATTATTTTCTAGACCACTAATATAATTAATGATTTTTATTTTGAATAAATTTCACTTATGTTTTATAGTAGTAAGATACTAAAAAAACTCTTATTATAGCTTCAAATTTATGCAAAATATGGAAATTATTGAGACTATCTCTACATCCGTATCATGTTTTGGCAAAGAACCACCTTTTGATCATCCAAGAATTTATTTGGAGATTGATTCAACCAAAGGATCTATTGTGTGTCCTTATTGTAGTAAAACATTTGTGTTAGTAAGTAATGAAGATAAAACTCCTGTCAGATAGTACTATAAACCGCATCGCTGCTGGGGAAGTAATTGAACGACCAGCTTCGGTGGTAAAAGAACTAGTTGAGAATGCTATTGATGCAGCTAGCACTAAGATAGATATAAGCTTACAGCAAGCAGGGAAAAATCTTATTATTATTTCTGATGACGGAATAGGCATGTCTGAGGAAGATCTAAAAATTGCCGTAGAACGTCATACTACTTCTAAACTTGATGAGTCAGATTTACAAAATATTCACACTTTTGGCTTTCGCGGAGAGGCATTACCTTCAATATGTTCTGTAAGTAAGATGTTGATTACTTCAAAGGCACGTGGGGCTGATAGGGCTTATCATATACAATCTAGTGGTGGGCATAATAAAGAGATTAAACCTACCATTCATAACGAGGGTACTAAGATTGAAATACGTGATTTATTCTTTGCCACCCCTGCAAGACTAAAGTTCTTAAGATCTGATAAAACTGAATTGGCAGCTTCGGTTGATGTAATCAAGAAAATTGCATTAGCTCATCCTAAAATCAGTATTAATTTATCTCATGATGGCAAAAATATCATAAAAGTAAAAGGTCAAGATGGAAATTTTGATGATCTGTTAAAGCAAAGAATAATTGATATATTGGGTTATGATTTTATTGAAAATTCTGTCCATATTAATCTACAAAGACCAGAAATATCAGTATATGGCTTTACCAGCCTTCCTACCTTTAATAGAGCTTCTGCTGAGGATCAGTTTTTATTTGTTAATAATAGACCCGTTAAGGATAAATTACTACAAATCGCTCTAAGACTAGCTTATCAGGATTATTTAGCTCGGGATAGACATCCAGTTTCAGTTTTGTTTCTACAGATAGATCCCCACATGGTTGACGTTAATGTACATCCTGCCAAAACAGAAGTAAGGTTTCATGATCCAAGTACCATACGGGGATTACTGATAAGCTCTATCAAAGATGCCCTTGCTACTAGAAGTCATATGGTGTCAACAAATATTGCCACAACTGCCTTAGGTCTTTTTCGCAATACGGCTACTACTAATAGCTTTGTTAAAACAAATAAAGCATTTCAAAAGAACCCTACCTCTTCTAACAAAGTATATCCAAATAGTTTGAGTATATCTGATAATATCAGTACTTATAAGTCTCAAAATTTAACCATTCCTAGGCACAATGATAGTTCTAATGTTCAGCAACAATTAATAAAGACAGACCCACATGCTAAAGTAGAAGTGTTAGAGGATGATATCCTAGACCTAGATTGTAATAATAAACCTCTTGCAAAATTCACTTCTACTAGGGAATCTGCAGGAGGATTGAAACCTCACCCTTCAAGCAGTACGGCAAATTCCGTTACGGATTCGAGTCTAGCACCATTGCCTAAATTACCAGCAGAAGTAGAGTTATACAAAAAGTCTAATATTGCACTCGGAGCAGCAAGAGCCCAACTGCACGGCACTTATATAATATCACAAACAGCAGATAGTATTATTATCGTAGATCAACATGCAGCACATGAGCGTTTGGGATACGAGAAAATTAAGCAAATGATAAGTAACAATGGCTTAATTAAGCAACGATTACTCATGCCTGAGATAGTAGAATTACCGGATGTCAAAAGAGCTGATTTATTGTATAATAAAAAGGATGATCTTTCTAAATTAGGTTTAAGCCTAGAAAAATTTGGCGAGCGATCCATCATTGTATCAGAGACTCCAAGCTTACTTGGAAATACCGATATAAACCAGCTTACCCAAGACTTGGCAGATAATTTATCTGATCTTGGTGAAAATATTTCCTTGATTCAATTGATTGAACATGTTACAGAAACCTATGCATGTCATTATGCTATCAGAGCAGGTCGTAAATTATCTTCTGAAGAAATGAATGAATTATTAAGACAAATGGAAAAAACCCCATTTTCTGGTCAGTGTAATCATGGTAGACCAACTTACATCGAACTCAAACTCAAAGATATTGAGCGATTATTTGGACGTAGGTAACCTGAGGTTACGCGAATTCGTGATAAGAATTTGTCAATTCTTATCCCAAATTCGCGTAGGTTAGGTAACTTGAATTCGGTGTAACAAGTTACATCGAATTCAGTATTATATATAGAAACAATCAGGTTTGAAGCGGCTGCCCACCTGATTGTTAAAATATAATACTCCATTCAATATGTGATTTTAATAATTAAAATCACATATTGAATGATGAAAAAAGTTAAAATGCACCCGCGTCAGCTGCTTCAAGAGTGCATTTTTCCTTATAGCAAAGCAAGTATCGATATAAGAATTAATAATTCTTATATCGAACTGAGGTTAGGTAGGTTTTAAACTGTATAAAAAAATAATGTAATGTCTAACTATAATAATATATTCGATCACCATATAACTAGAATTAAACAAGAAGGAAGATATCGTGAATTTGTTCCTGTTCAAAGACAGGCAAATAACTTTCCATCTGCTTGGTATGGTAATAAAGAAATTGTAATGTGGTGTATTAATGATTATCTTGGTATGAGTAAGCATCCAGATGTTACCAAAGCTGCGTTAGATGCTGTATCCAAATATGGAATTGGTTCTGGTGGTACAAGAAATATAGGTGGCAATAATAGCAGCATAATAGAATTAGAGAAGGAACTAGCAATCCTACATAATAAAGAATTAGCTCTAGTTTTCACTTCCGGTTATGTTGCCAATGATACTAGCCTTGCAACACTGGCAAAAATAATGCCTAATATAGTTTTTTTCTCAGATGAGTTAAATCACGCTTCTATTATTTCCGGTATCTGTAATTCAAAAGCTGAAAAACATATTTATCGGCACATTGATACTTGCCATCTTGAAGAATTACTCAAAAAGGTGGATATTAATAGACCAAAGATTATTGTTTTTGAATCAGCTTATTCTATGGACGGATTATTTTCACCAATAGAAAAAATAGTGAATTTAGCTAAAAAATATAATGCTTTAACCTTTATTGATGAAGTACATACAGTTGGTCTGTACGGCAAGCATGGTGCTGGCGTTGCCGATCTTCAGGATTGTGCTGATAAAATTGATATGATCCAAGGAACGCTTGGTAAGGCTTATGGCACTATTGGTGGTTATGTTGCAGCCAATCGTCAAATTATCGATTCTATAAGGCTTACTGCACCAGGTTTTATATTCACCACCTCTCTACCCCCAGTTATTGCTTCAGCAGCAACTGCCAGTATTCGTCATTTAAAAAATTCTAATATAGAGAGGGAAACTTACCAAAAAGTAATAGCCAAGGTAAAAAAATCTTTTGATAAAGCTAAAGTAAATTATTTAAAAAATAATAGTCATATTATACCAATAATTATTGGTGATCCAATTAAAGCCAAACAAGCTTCTGAAATGTTGTTGGATAAATATAATATTTATGTTCAGCATATTAACTTCCCAACAGTACCACGTGGCACAGAACGTTTAAGAATCATCCCAACACCTAACCATACCGACCAAATGATTCATGACCTCACCACAGCCCTTGTTGAAATTCTTAGTACCCTCGATATATCACCATCAATCAATTCTTACTCTATAATAAAATTACCTTTACACCCTGCAGCGTAGCATAATTGCAATCAGTAGTTAATGTACATAGTAGTATTAACTACCAAAGATGCCATTCCTACTTGCCACTATGTCATCAACTATGATTTTAATAGCAGGTGTAGCAATAATAATTCTTCTTACTAATACATTTTCTTCAATCGATTTCTAGGTTGTGTGAACATTTCTATCTAATGGTCAATTTCGTCGTTATTTTCGTTCTCGAATCCTCACGTACATTTAGTACGCTGCGGTTCTGCGAGCGAAAATGCCTATAAATTTACTCATTACATAGAAATGTTCACACAACCTAAGGAAAATAATGTATAATGAAAATTATTAAGAAATGAACTAACATGACCACATTTACTAGTATAAAAACTCCTCGCTGGCTATATCGTTTTGATAATTTTAAACGTGCTTTTGCTTTGCTACGTGAGGCGATGTACACAATGCGAGAACGCAAAATAAGTCAATTAGAGATGGAAGGAGTAGTGCAGCGTTTTGAATATACGTGGGAATTGACATGGAACGTACTTAAAGACTACCTAGAATATAAGGGGGTGATACTATCAACCATTACCCCAGCTACCGTACTTAAGGCAGCTATTGTCGCGAATTTGATTAAGAATGGTGAAGTATGGATGAATGCTTTAGATTCCCGTAATAAGATGTCACATACCTACGATTTCAAACAATTTGAACAGATTATTATAAATATTGAAAAGGATTATTATCCTGAATTGGAGAACATGTATTTGGTGATGCTGAAATTTGCAGAAGAAGAGATGGTAGATGAAAGTAAACATATCTAATCATGGATTAAGTACGGAACAGTTAAACATACTGCGTAATATTTTGTTGCCCTTCTCAAAACAAATTGAGAGAGTTGGTTTGTTTGGTTCGCGTGCTACTGGTTCTTATCGTCCTAATTCTGATATTGATATAGTTATTTATGGTTCGCTTGATGAAAAAACCCTTGAACGTATATTTACTTTACTTAATGACAGTAACTTACCGGTTAAAGTAGATGTACAATCTTATGATCTGATCACCTATCCACCTCTCAAAGAACATATCGATGCTAACATGCTACTATTGTTTACGCATGACCAATTTGAAGAGATCTAATAGACCTCTTTTGAAACTCTACTTCTGCTGGTGATTTGTACGTGATACCGGTACTCTGCTCCTCACGTACATTAGAGTACGCTGCGGGTCGAGGTTCTGCGTCTCCTTCACACCCTTGTGCATAAGCGAGTTTCAAAAGAGGTCTAATAAAGGGGTTGGAAGTAGTGATATAGTCAATTCAGGAGGATTGGGTAGCAGGAGCGATGGAGCGACACCTATATGTAATAGGCGAGCGATCGAAGACGAGGCTACCTACTTCTCATCAATTGACTATAGTAAAAGATGAGCTTAAGTAATGTTCAACTAAGCATAAACATGAAAAATCCTTTATCGATATATATACACTGGCCGTTTTGTTTGTCAAAATGTCCATATTGTGATTTTAATTCTCATGTTGTAGATAAAGTAGATCATGATACATGGTTGAAATGTTATGAACTAGAGCTTGATCATTTCAAGGATATTATAGGTCATAAATATATAAAATCTATTTTCTTTGGAGGTGGAACTCCATCTTTAATGAAGCCATTTGTTGTTGAAGGAATAATTAAAAAAATAGCAAATTTAGCAATAATAGATGAGCAGACAGAAATTACTTTAGAAGCAAATCCCACTTCATTTGAGACTGAAAAATTTAAGGACTTTAGATCAGCTGGAATAAACCGCGTGTCAATTGGCGTCCAGTCTCTAGTGGAAGATGACTTAAAGAGTTTAGGACGACAACATGATGTAGGGCAAGCAATCAAAGCTATTGAAACAGCTCGCCATCTTTTCCCTAGAATATCTTTTGACCTAATTTATGCAAGAAGTAACCAAACTCTAGAAAGTTGGCAAGATGAACTTACCAATGCCATGAAACTTGCCTCAGGTCATATCTCACTGTATCAACTAGTTATTGAAAAGGGCACGTTATTTTATAAATTGTTTAACGAGGGAAATCTGACTATACCAAACTCAGATCAAGCAGCTGACCATTATGAGTGGACTAACTGCTATTTAAAGTCCCAAGGATATCTTAGATATGAAATATCAAATTATGCTATATTAGGTCATGAATGTAAGCATAACTTGACATATTGGCAATATGACAATTATTTAGGTATAGGTCCGGGTAGCCACAGTAGGGTTAACATGTGTGATAGTAGTTTTACATCTAATCTCTATAGTATCATGATGTGGCATAAACCAGAAAAATGGTTACAAGCTGTAGATAGTTTAGGATGTGGTATTCAGCAGATTAATAAACTTTCTATGCAAGAAATAATTGAAGAAATGTTGATGATGGGACTACGTCTTGAAAAGGGTATAACTATTGATAGTATACAGAAAAGAACTGGTAAACAATTATTTGAGATTTTAGATATGGGAAAGGCAACATACTATAAAGAGCTAGGTTTACTTAGGTGGGATGAGGGATTAGGTGATAAAGGTCATATTAATCTTACAAACAAAGGTCTAATGTTACATAGCTATATAGTACCAAGGTTATTTAAAACCTCAGTTTTGGATTAAAATTTTTAATTTTAATCCAAAACTGGCTAGAATATCAGAAAAATGCATTCTTAAAGCAGTTTTGCGACTCAACTTCGAGAGAGAAAAGAGCTTGAAAATGAGTCGCATAAGTGGCAAACTGCTGTATTAAATGCAGCGTAAATATGTTGAAATCACTGAATATATTAAAGTTTTGTACTGTCTGCAGTAGTGCCTTTTAAGGGCAAATCAAACTCCATGGCGAAAGTGGATTTTTCATCATTAGTGAAACAGCCTTCTGAGACTAATGTACGCTTCCAAATTTCAAGAAACATTTCAGGTGAGCAAGCTTCTCATCTTCGAGATAAATATGAGCAGAAATTATGCTATAGAACGTGAGTATTATGCGACGAGTGGAGTGTAGAATTAAATTCTCGTTACTGACTACATGTATGAACCTCCTGTAAAATGCAAGAAAAAAATAACATCTAATAGCAAAAATGCAAATGCATACATGTATCCGGCTTATAGTTAATAAATTATGTGTAATTTATCCTACAGCCCTGATGGAATTCGCTGGCTTACAAATTTACTATATACTTATCATTTTATCGGCTTCAAAGAGCCATTGTAGTCATCAGTTTTTTTGTAAGCTAAGGTTTGTCTTATTTACCATCAATATTATTATCTCACGCATATTCCGGGTTGGAATCTCTTACATATTCTTTGTTTACCTATTAATTAATAAACCACTATTTATTTTATGTTAATTATAATAGCTCTGTGCTACAAACTTTACTCTCTACATAATCATCCCCTGACCTTAGTACTGCAAACACCACTCTTGCCAGTTTATTAGCTACAGCAACTACTGTTTTATTATGTCCATTTCGCTCAGATAAATTAAACATCCACTGCGTAAATTTGCTAAAATCTTTTTTAGATTTTTGTTCTTCCGATGTAAATCTTATCTTGGCATTTAGTACAGCTCTAGCTCCTTGGATCAATAAAGTACGCAAGTAAACATCACCTCGCTTGCTAATTCCAAGCAACTTATCTTTCCCTCCACTGGAATGCTGCCTTGGCACTAATCCAAACCATGCCGATAATTGCCTACCATTCTCAAAACTTGTAGCATTACCTATTGATGCTATTAAAGCAGTAGCAGTAATTAAACCAAGACCAGGTATAGCTGTTAATCGTTGATATTGAGTTAAGTTGCTAGCTATTATTTTTAATCTTTTTTCTATCTCTTTTATTTTTTTGTCATTATCCAAAAATTCCTCTTTCAGTTCACTAAATGTTTGATAACCCAGCTGGCTTAAATTCCCTTCATCTAAAATCTCGGTTAATTTTGTCATAACCTTATTGATCCCTTGAGGAATAATAAAACCAAATTCATGTAGTAGACCCCTAATTTCATTAGCAAGGGCAGTACGATTTTTTACCAATCTCTCTCTTACTCGATGAATTGATAAAATATCTTGTTGTTCTACAGTTCTAATTGGTACAAACCTCATATTTGGTCTTGTTACCGCTTCACATATAGCTTCTGCATCAGCTTGATCATTTTTATTAGTTTTAACATACGGTTTGACAAATTGTGCTGCCATTAGTTTTACTGTATGCCCCAATTTAGTTATTTCTCTTGCCCAGTAACTAGCTCCGCCGCAAGCTTCCATCCCTACCAAACATTTTGGTAAATTAGCCATAAATGTTAAAACTTGATCTCTCATTAATTTTTTCTTTAATACCGTCTTACCATTTTTATCTACACCATGAATTTGGAAAATTCTTTTTGCAATATCTATACCAATTGTGGTAACTTCCATCTTAGCCTCCTGATTGTTATTTTAATATTTAATATTAACTTTAGAAGATTAGCAACTGCTTTTCATTCTGTATATCAGGAGGTTCATACCATTATTTTATCATTTTGCAGATTTTGTCATTTGGGGCATCGTTAAATCAAATAAATTGAATAAATTTTGTTGAAACTCGCTTAATTTTGGTAATCTTGCAACTTTGCAACCCTTGATTGTGTAATATAAAAAACATACTTTATCCAGCTCTCTTAATGCTTCCTCAATGGTCACATTATATTTACCATCCTTGGTTACGCCACAACCTTGTTTCAACTTATTTTTCATATAGTGCCATATTTTTAATGCCAACATACAAACAAATACATGTCCCTTCGTTCTGTTGCTTTTCCTTAAAAAGATCGGTCTTACTTCGAGTAATCCTGTCTTCATACTGCTAAAATTCGATTCTACTTCATGTAAATTATGGTAAGCTTTATCAACCAATTCTTTACTCATCAGTTTAATTTCAATCTGTGTTTCAATCGCATAACAACCATCAAGAGCAAACAACTCTTTTTTCTTATCTTGATCAATTTCAACCACTATTTGGTTGCCATCTAATTTTAGGTTGATAAATTTATCTATCCGCCATTCTTTGGCAATTTTTTGAATATTATTTAAACCAAGTTCTAGCTTTGCTTTCTTATGGGTTGATACATATATATTACGTTCTTCAATCTTTGCAACCAATTTTTCAACTCGGTTATTCCTATCAAACTCAACTTTTCGGGCTATAGAACCATTTTTCCTTAAAATATATCTTTTGCCATTATTGGTTACTTCGCATAGCTGTTCTTCAAAAAAACTATATTGCAAAACTCCGCTTTTCTTTAAGCTTTCAATCTCAACTTTACTTAAGGTTGTAATATAGTCCCATCCTTCTTTGCTCAGGGCTTCTTTGCCTGTCCTCTTAATCATTCCTTTATCACCAACAAAGACGATATTCTTAATACCAAAATTAGATTTTACTAGCTCAATCTGCTCATAAATGGTAGAAGGATCAGCACTATTACCCTTAAAAACTCTAACAGCCAAAGGTTCGCCATGATCATCAGTTAATAGACCAATCACTATTTGCTTTTTACCCTTCTTTTTATCCCGATTGTACCCATATTCCGCAAGTTCATTCTCTGTTCCTTCGAAATAGCTGGAAGTGACGTCATATAAAAGCATAACAGGCGGCTTGTTATTTTTCTTTTGATAAGTTTTAAATAATTTTAATTCGATCTTTTCTTGGTTCTCTTCTAACCATTCTAGAGCCTGATATAAATGGTTTTCATCAAATGAATCGACAGATAATACATCAGATATCGCATGCGATTTCGCCCATTTCACGCTGGAAAGTCTAGACCCTTAGTGAGCAAAGCGTGCTAAAACCAAAAATAGACTCAATAAAGCTTCTTTGCTTCTAGTACCAAGAGCCTTAGTAATACCAATTTCATCAGCAATTCTTTTTAGTAGAAAAATAGTCCCAAAACTTTCACCAACCTCAGGAACACCATCTAAACCATCAAATTCACCTTTAAGCATCTTCTTAAAAGCCTCAATGCGTAAATCATCCCAGTTAGTTAAGTTAGCTAGGGTTTTATTTAATACTTTCCCGTCTTCGCGATAAGAGGTACGAAGCAATATTGCAGGACGAGAATTTCTATTTGGAACAGTTGTAATATACATGAAAGAGATTATATCTCTAAATTCCAGCATTGTCAAATAAAAATATCATTTGCATGACTACAAATTTATCGCAGGATTCTTGTAAACCTTATTCTTTAGGTGTTTTAAGCACTTTTTCGTCTAGAAGATGAGTAGCCAGTTATCAGACCTCCCAACCATTCATTATCAGTTAAATTACACAAGCCTAAAACAGAGAGAGATAAAGCTGTAAAATATCAACGAAAGAGGGGATATCAAGCATGAAGAGTAAATGACCGAAGGGAGAGCGTAGAAAATACGCTTTTTCGTTTTAAAACTTCTTTTGGTAGCAAGTTTTTATCAAGAGATAATCAGAATATGACAAATGAAATATCGATTAAATGCCACCTTCTAAACAAAATGTTTTAGATTGGCAAACCAATTTCTGTTGCCGTTTGCTAACCCTCTATTTTGGGGTTAGGGGTAATTTATCTCAAATCCTATTTATGCAACAAAGCCCAAAAGAATTATTAAAATTTAACAGAAGTCATTGGTCATGCGAAAATAATTTAAACTGGATAAAAGATAAGGTTTTTGAAGAAGATAAGTCAACTATTAGTACTGGAGAAAATCCGTTAATAATGTCATTATTGGGGATAATAGCTCTATTTTCAAACAAAATTACTGAAACTAGAGAAAATTTTAACAATTATAGACATAGGTAATTATAGACATAGGTTGGTTATTTAAATTATTCTCAACTTAAAGTTAGGATTTTTAAACTGCCCTGAACCTAGAACAGCCTAATTAAAATATTATTTAGCCAAACCAATTTATTAAAGTAAAAGTGATAGCATAATGCATGACTGAAGCAAAGATTGCTGCTGCAATGTCATCTACCATAATACCAACACCCCCTTTGATATTAGCATCGAGCCAATTTATTGGCCATGGTTTTATTATATCAAAAAATCTAAACAACACTAAGGGCAAAGCAAATAAAAAGATAAAATTTATTAGTTGTGAACTTAAATATTTTGTAAGTCCTGAGTAGTTTACGAAAACCACAGAAAAACAACTTAGTATTATTGTTAGCATTTGACCAACTACCTCATCAATCACCACTTCTTTTGGATCGTCCTGTGTAGCATATTGTATGTATATTGAAGAGAAGTATGTGCCTAACATAAATAACAATAGGCAAATCAAAAGAGTAATAATAAAGAGAGTAATAAGTTGTGCTTGTAAAGTTGTGAAATTAGTAAATGAAAAAATTAGTTGATTAGTTAGAGAAAGATATACGATCAAGTAGCACAAAGGGAAAGCAGCTAAAGACCCAAATGTACCAGGACAATATTTTATTCTACCTATATAGAAAAAAGTTACAAAAAGTTCTACAAATTTTTTTCTTTTAGACATAATTCTGCTTAATTTTCTGATAATTCAAATAATTGATGCAAGCAACGTATTGTTTTTTCAGTATCTAGGTCTTTTATTAGGATAGAAATTTTAATTTCTGAGATTTGTATCTTTTTCACTGGTATATTTTCTTTTTCTAGTTCATTTAATACCGTACCAAGTAGGGTTTGATCATTTTTAATACCATAACCAATAATTGATACTATAGAAATTTGACTGTCAATGATAAAATTATTTATTTGATTAGTATTTTTTAGATCATCTAGTAAATGTTGTAATTTATTTTTATCGGATAGTTGGATAATGAAACTATATTGTATATTTGTCTTAATATTTTCCATTAATTCTAGGTGAATATTATGGTCAGCGATGAGTTTGCATATCTTAGAAAAACTCAATTGGGAGGATACCACTAATTGTAATAAATTCTTGTTGGAAGTAATACCAGTAATTTGCCTATTTTCCATAATTTTATCTCTAGATGTTATTAGTGTACCATTTTTTTCGTGGTATAATGGGAGTAAAAACGACGATAAAACGCGTATGGGTACATTATATCTAATAGCAACCTCTAAGGAACGTGGATGCAGCACTTTAGCTCCACAAGATGTAAATTCCAGCATTTCTTCAAAACTAATCTGTGATAATTTTGTTGCTCCCGGGACAATGCGAGGATCGGCAGTAAACACTCCTTCCACATCAGTGTATATATCACATCTATCAGCTTTCATAGCAGCTGCAATTAAAGAGGCGGTAGTATCTGATCCTCCTCGACCAAGCGTTGTCAACCTATTATTATTGGTAACACCTTGGAATCCAGCAACTATTGGAATGATGTTTTGCTTAATACATTCTATTAACAAACTAGTAGAGAGTTGTTCAACCAAAGCTTTGCTATAATTATCATTGGTTAAGATCGGTAATTGCCATGCCAGCACAGATCTTGCACTCATGCCTTGTTCTTGTAGTTTAAGGGCTAGTAAAGATGCTGTTACCATCTCCCCGCTACAAAGAGCGGCATCATATTCTGCGAGTTCTGAATTGGTCTTAAGACTAGAAACTTCATTACATAGAGTAACTAATTGGTTGGTAACCCCGGCCATAGCTGAAACGACAATTATTACTTGATTGCCATGCTGCTTTTCAAGCTTAATTATTGGAATAATTTCTTTTATTCTTGCAATGTTAGCAACGGAAGTTCCACCAAATTTTTGAACTATTACTGACATAAATCTGCAAGCGTAATTTTCGATGTCATTCCTACGTAGGTAGCAGAATCTAAAAAAATAGACCAAGAGGGTTTGTTAAACTTTTTTAGACCCCTGTCTACGCAGGGGTAACATTGTGTGGTTAATAGGGATGACATCCGCAGGCAGAAATAGCATCATCACTGCACAATATTGACTATTTTATAGTCTCTCTTACTAGAAAATTCTACTTTGCCTGCAATCAAGGCAAATAACGTATGATCTCTACCAAGTCCAACATTTTTACCTGGGTGAAATTTAGTACCACGTTGTCTAACAATAATGTTACCTGGTATCACATATTGTCCATCATATTTTTTAACACCCAACCTACGACCGACCGAATCTCTGCCGTTTCTAGAACTACCACCAGCTTTTTTAGTTGCCATTTATATATCCTTAAATAAATCCTATTATAGTTTAGTAATGTCTAATATTTTCAATTCGGTCAATTCCTGCCTATGACCAGTCTTGCGACGATAATTCTGACGACGTTTTTTCTTAAAGACAATAACCTTATTATCTTTAAACTGGTTAGTAATTTCAGCAGTAACAAGAGCTCCTTTAACCATTGGCGTACCTATAAAAGATGGCTTTGAATCTTCACCAATCATCAATATTTGGTCAAATTGGATTTTTGCACCTCTTTCACCGTCAATTTTTTCTACTTTGATGACACTGTTTTTGCCGACTTTATACTGTTTCCCGCCTGATTTGACGATTGCGAACATGAAAAATATCCTAACTAAAATTTAAACAAATTAAGTCGGCATTATATTACCAGCAACTATTTTAGTCAATAGCAATTCGTAATTAAATAGATAATGCTATAAATAAAAGATAGCCCGTATTATTTATAATAATACAGTTTCTAATCATTATTATTGACCTTGTATTGTTGACATGATTAGTATACTCTTCTGCTCCTACGAATTGTTTTTTGAAAATATCATGGATTCGCATGCTCACCATTCATTTTCAAATCCAATTCTTCAAATTATTTGAGTATAACAGCGATAGTTGCTTGCCTTATCACAACTACACATTCTGTCTTCTATGCTATAATTTTATTTTGGTTTTACTATTACTTATTTTGGATTTATTTGTTGACTCTTCAGTTGTCTTACACTTTTCTTGTTGTTCAAGTATGCTCAAAATACTTTTGATATACAGTTCGATATCCTCTAAGTGATACACTACGCTTAAAATGTTATCATCTCTTTTACTGGTTACAGTACTTAACTGTTGTAGTTCTTTAAATAAACGAGATGTATCTGTCTTAGCTTTGCCAAATATATTGGAGAAATCTTTACTAGTTATATTTATCTGATGCAAATATTTCAAAGATATTAAGATTAATAAACCTTCAATAATAATTAATATTATTGCTAAGTATTGCTGCCACATTCTAATTTCTTATTGTTTTGTTATGATATCAATGTTACTTCAACATGTTTTTTGTGAACTATCTTGAGTTGCATCTTGCTGTTCCATACATACTACCCCAATTCGTAATAAGAATTAGTTAATTCTTATTACGAATTGGCTTTAATATAAGGAAAAATGCATCCTTAAATCCATTTACATGAATATTAATCATTCTTATTTAAATAAATACTTTGATAAACTACTTTACCTTGTACAAATTTTAGTATATCAATACAGTTAATACTTATAATATTATGCATAATAATATACATTTATTTTTAGTGTATATAAATACATAATATTGTCAACTAAAATGTCTAACTAAATTCATTTATTTATAAGAATGTCACACTTAATTATTAAGAAAAATATTGAAAGGCTATTAAAAGAAAAAAATTGGCGTGTTGCTGATCTTGAAAATAAGATTGGACAAGGTAGAAGCGTTACAAATATATTCAGAGGTACTTCCAAAAATCCTACTATAGAAGTATTGCAATCTATAGCAGGTGCTTTTAATATTGAAATTCAAGAATTATTATTAGATCACGATAACCAAGATTCTATACTTAATATTTCTTTGCTTCGTGATACTTGTGATAAAATCATTAATGAACTTGAGCTAATTCACTATCCTATTGCTGTAAGGTATAGTAACGTATTTGCTCTTATTAAAGAAGTATACGAATACTCTTCACAGTTGAGTTTAGATAAAGCTGATGAAAATTTTACTAAATGGCTTATTCAAAAACATTATAAAAAATAACTCTAATATTTAGATTAACACTAGGTTCTAGAGCATTATTCACTTCAGACAATATGCTTTTATGGGCATACTCCATATAATTCTTTACTCCTAGGATGATCAGAACCAAAATATGTCAAAAGAAGTGAGTAAAAATAAGTGCATTGTATATGTCTATCACTTTTATTAGCTAATTTCGTAGCAGTTTTTGCTGCCTGAAAGAAGGCATAACTTACATTATCCATATTGCCGATGTTTTTGATATTGTATATGTTCCAATAAATATTTTTAGCTAATCTATAATTAATCATAGCCTCTTCTGCTTTCCCTAAAGTACTTAATATATTTGCTTTTACTACTAAAGCATTAGCTAAAAATATATCTATGGAATTCTCTAACTCATTTTCCCTATTGCTTCTATCTTGGTCTTGTATCAGTATATCAACTACTTTTACTATATGTTTCCAAGCATCATTCTGCCTCTTTAGCCCTAATTCAGATTTTGACAACTCTGTTAAACAATATGCTATTGTTGTAGATGTGATATCTTTAATTTCATTTAGATCACTACTCATTATCTTAGTATATACATCGTTAGTTATAGCGTAAGCCTCTTCAAATTTTTGCATATTATTTAGTATTTCTGCTTGCAAAATATAAATGGGTGCAAGCCATACATTTTCTTGTCTTAATTCTACATCACCTATTTGTGCCAATGTCCTAGATTTATTTAGCTGAGTTTTTTCTTTACTTATCGTATCTATAATTGCTAATAAAGCCTGCTGATACTTTCCTTGAGTTAATAATATTCTAGCCATACCATAATCTATCATGCTTGCTTTATGTATAAAGTTTTTATTATTAAGCATTATATTTTGTATAATATGTAAGTTATCTTCTGCCTCTTTTATTTGCCCTGTGAATACCTGAACTTGAAACATTTCATAATAAATTGATGATTTTGCTACCTCATTGTTTGGTAAACTATTTATGGCGTTTTTAGCCTTCACTAAATATTGCATGGCTATATCTGAATGGTGATTAACAACAAAGTATTCATATCGTCCTATACGTCCTAAATACCTACTATACGCTACTTGCTCTAATTCTGTCATATTTTGCCAAATCAACTTATGTTCGTGTTCTTTAAACCAACTGACCATTTTTTTGGCATTATATAACGTAAGTAGTAGCCAAGTAGGCTATTATGCAAGACCATGCTTGCATAAATATTACTATTATACTTATCCGCATTAGCTAGCAGTACTTCTACATTACTTTCAAAGGTATTATCCTGCATAATTAAATAAAATTGATTTACCATCTCCCCTGACATTAAATGTTGTATTTTAATAAGTAGTTTATCAATAGTTTTCTTATTAGTAGCTAAATCGTATATATTTAATATCTCATATTTTACTGCATTATGCATTCGAAATACTTTTTTATTTCTATTGTTACTAATTTGTTCAATTAAACCAAATCTCACTATCTCATCAATTAAATCGGATAATTTCTCCTTATCATCTACTAGATGTTCTAGTAAATTATTACCTATTTTTTGATTATTTAATAACGCCATATAGTATAATAGTGTTTTGGCTTCTGATGTAATTTCATTTAATACTATTGATAAATGTGCATTTAATTTGTTATCATGTTTTCGTATATAATTTATATACTCTTTGATTGTCATGTGGTTGTTGCTTTGTAAAAAAATAGCACTATGTCCAATTATATTAGTTGGATAACCTTTTAAATTACATGCCAAATCTTTTTTAAATTCCTCTGATCGCTCGTCTATAAGCTTATTAATTGCCATAAAAATGTCTTTTTCTTGTAAATAAGGAACTGAGATTCTTGGTAGCAAATATTGACTATCTTGCGAACAAATTATAATATGTCCATTATGATGCCAATCAATAATATCCTTAATTTTGTTATTTTCATTAATATGTAAATTATCGAATATTAATAACCACCTCCCCTGAGGTTTAAGATATGTCATAAGGTTTTGTTTAACGCTTCCGGTACTTTCTGAAATGAAACACCCCGTTTTTGAACATATTTTTTGATTTATTTCTTTAGCCAATAAAACAAATTGTGGGATTAAATCTATACTTGCATCTAAAAACGCAATAATATCGTAATCTTGTTGATATTTTTGTGCATATTTTCTAGCTATTTCACTTTTTCCTATACCACTGATACCTGTAATACCTACTATTCTGTCTCTTATTAATAACTTCCTTATGTTGTTAATTTGTTCCTCATGATTAACGAAATAGTATACTGGCTCTTCTTTATTAAAAAAAAGTACTGCATATGCTTCACAAGTAGAAATTACTACTATAAATAGTAATAGTATAAAATTTCTCATTTTAAGTCGTTAAGTTTTCTATACTTATTCATTTTAATTATCTGTGCCTTTTGGGTAGTGTCGGTATTTAACTCTGTTGGTACATTATCTAATTTTATTTCTATTGTTGTAGAGTACTTATTTTTAGTTACTTGACAATTTATTTTAAAACTTTTTAACAAAATAAATATTTGTCCCAAATTTAATATGTATAAATTAGCTGTATCATTAAATATTTTTTCAGAATATCTTACTGCTAAATTTTGGTCTAAACTAAACCCTTCACCGATAAAGGTAATCAAGTTGTTTTGAAATATTAACTTTACACATCTCGATCTTTCTGTATTTTTATTAAAGTACAAGATATTAGATAATACACTAACCATAATTTGGTTAAATATTTCCGATTCAAAAGGCACTTCAAGTGTCTCTATATTACTGACTATATCTAGTTTAATATTAGAATTATAGCAAGCTGTGTATCCTGTATAATAACTTTGTAGATATAAAATTATCGGAGTTAGTTTTATTGTATGGTAATTAATTTCATTGTGGGACTCTAATGTTGTTATTGGTAATGGAAAATATTCACTATTATATCCTAGTTCTGCTTCTATATTAACAGTATTAGAGATATTAAATGATTTTTTATTATTACTTTTAGAATAGTGATAACATTTTAGAGTAAATTCTTCGTTTATTTTGTGAAATAATAGAATATTTTTACTATGTTCCATACTGTTAGTTAAATCTGCCTCTAACTTGTTAAGTTTAATTTTAATTTTTTTATCTCTATAAGATAGATACAATATTATTGTAAATAGTACTAAAATTGTAAATATAGAACCTATATTTAATAATAAAATTTGCTGCTTAACCCTAGAGATAGCTTGTTGTGTATAATAAGAATTAGGAGAAATTTGTATTGAGATATTATAAGTGAGGTCTTTATTAATGTGATACTGCTTGTTCAAACTCTCCTGAAATTCTACCACACCATTAGATATAATTGAATGATTATTAATAGTAATATTGTATTTAAATACTTGGTTTGATAGTATATCTAGTAGTTCTTGTAGAGTGATATAAGGTAGATCGTTTTTGCCATACACGCTATTTGGTATATGATACTTCGAAATGAAAACATGATTCCTAATATGTTCTTTTAAAATAGAGATTTGATCAGATATATCATTACTACTTAATATATAATTAATATTAAATTTATCAACTAAAAGCGATCTAATTATATTATGATATTCTTCTAATTTTATTAGGTTTTGCTGATGATATTCATGATTGATACAACGACGTACCAATATATTTGTTAATACAACAAAGCTAATCACAAATATCATAGATATTGCACTTGCTTTTAAAATGTTCTCCCTTTTAATAAACATTTTTGTTTTTTTTGTTCATGATTTAATAACATTTTATAAGTATTATGGAAAGCAATTTAAGCTCAATAGTATGTACTCCCATGCAGCTTACATCATACATGGAATAATCTTCCGGAAAAACATCACACTTTAAAGGATAATCTTCTATCTGTGTACTATGGTCTACACCCCCAAAAACTTTTATACACTCAATATTCTCAGCACGCAATGCCCTTTTTATGCCATCATGATCAGTTTTTTTATCAAAAATCACTAAAACAGCACCATTATCATTTTCATAAATTTTGCTTGCGTATAACCGAGCATCTGCATTTATTTTAAGTTCTAGAAAACATGATCCTAATATTTTAACCCCGTTAAGGTTAGAATTTTTTACTATACCTTTCTTTAAAACATTAGTAAATTTGTCTTGTTCAGATCTCTCTAATAATCCTAATAGTTTAGGGTCAATAACAGCATAAATATTCTTGTGTTTACTAATACGTATAACATCATCTTCATCTTTTGTTGTATATGATACTTCGTTAGAAATGTTCCAAGTGTGATAATTTTTTTGATGATGATCGGAGCTTTTATCATGAGAAAATCGAGTGGCTTTTTTAATATTTTGATAATATTGATGGATAATTGTCCAGTGGTTTAAACATTTTTCTACAAAACTTTCTTTGGCTAAGGAGTCTTCTTGAGTAGGAATATTACTTATCTCAGTATTGGACCTTTCTTCAGAGCTATATTCTTCTGTGCCACAACTAGATGCACCAACATGACTACCTGCGGGAATCTCATGATGTGTTTTTTCACTAATAGTTTTATCTATAATTCCTAAAGAAAAAGTAACTTCATCATCTTCCGTGATTTTATTAACAATGTTTTTAATTGCATCTTGTGAGTTTAGACTTGTGTTACGATTAGGATCTTTGGTCAATATATGATATTGACATATATCAATTATACTGTGAAACTCCTCTGAAAACTCTTTCCTTTTGGCATTACACATGTCGTATATTTGTTTAATATAATTCCAATTTTTGTTTAGAAATTCTGTATTCTTATCTGCAAATGCATTAAACATTAAGTTTAATTTAGCTGCGTTAAGGTTTATTTTAGGGTCTATTTCATATTGAGAGGATTTATGAGTTTTTAACAGCTTTTCTGCTATATCTAAACAACATTTAGCTTCACTTAACTCTTCTATGGCTAAATAAAATTCCGCCATTTTTATGTTAATTATAGGATCTTTCTTTATAGAATCACCTTTTAGGGCGTCTAAAACTTTTTGATAATTTACTTTTTCTATATCATTTTTAGACCAACATTGCAAACAAGCTAAAATCCTCAAGATACACTCAGAATCACCAAAATCAAGATCATCAATTACCTCCTTTATAGTATTAATACTACACTCCCCTGTTTGCATGAGAAATGCCTGTAAAAATTTTATAATAGTTGTGCGGATTTCCTGATTGTTTGCTGAAAGAGCTTGTTTAATTATTTCTATATCTTCCTCTATTTTTTTAACAAATGCTTTATCAAAAACATGATATGAAAATAATTTTATAAATTTCTCTTTAACTTCACCAAATAAATTAAAATAATCAATAGCTAATTTATCAAGGGTTGACGTTTTAAATGGACTACTTTTTATATTATATAAAGCTATTAATAAACGATATAAATCTTCCTGTATTTCAGTACTATCAGCATATTTTATTAATTCTAATAATACTTCAATTGTTCCTTGCAAAATTGTTTTTTCTGAATTTTCTTTATACTTATAGTAATTAAAACGCTGCCTATAAGCATAATGTTTTGCACTGTTATCTGCATTACTATTAATACTTAATGTAACCAGTTGATTAGTATACTCATCTAATAACCCTTCCTCTTCCTTTGTTAAGAATGGCTTGAGCTTTTTATCAAAATATAGTCCTATTAATTCTTCATAGTAAATCATCCTTAATGAATCTAACGGTACATCTTTTACAATATAACGTATTATTTCTATATCTTTATAATATTTACGTAGAAGCGTATCCACCACATACACATGAGCCTCATGATTCTTTGTATCTTGTTTTTTAAGAAGTAACTTTATACGTTGAAAAATCTCTCCTCTTTTGTTATTTAAGATAGCATCGAGACATTCTAAAAACTCTTTTGGCCTATTTTGTTCGAATTTACGTACCGCTTTAAACCCTCCCTCGGATGTTACCTCCTTTGGTAAACATTCTTGTAATTCTTTTTTGAATTTTTCTATATTTTTATCGTAATTCTCTTGATCAAATTTGTCTTGTAATATTTCTAAAGAATGCTTAGCCCCCTTTTTTTCTTTTAACGATTTAATTAATTCCTTGTTTTTCTTGATTTCTGATCTATCTATTAATACATCGTTTAAAGATTCGAGCAAATCTAATAATGTTAAGTTATTATCATCATTTAATCTATTAGGGTTAAATAAATTCTCATCAAAAACTTTACTATTTAATAAATATTGAATAACACTTGCCTCACCTTTCTTATTTAAATGCTCACGAATTAATACAAGATTATATAATTGTCTCCAAGGTTGTAATTGTTCCATTGAATTCTTATCCATTTCTTGAACAAACTTTGACACAAATTGCTCTATAATCTTTATATATTTTATTTTTTCTCCATTAGTTATATTAGTTGCATCAAGGGAACATAAAATACGATTGATTATAAAATTTCCTATTTTACTACCACCTCCTAAAGAATTATTTAAAACTGCTTGTAATTTATCATCAAATTGTCGTAGTTTAACACTAGGGTCACTTACTGAGCTAGCTGATAAGCTACTGCTTGTAGATGATGCTTTTGTAGAGTGTTTATGTTTCATATAAAAACCAATGTTAAGAATGAGCGGTTTTGTTGCCACTTAGATTGAAACTCAAGGTGAGTAACGCCTTACATTCTACACGCTAAAGACATGGGTTTTACGGCATTTTTTATAAAAACAGAAATATTTTCTTATATATTAAACGACTTCCCACATCCACAACTACCTTTTTCGTTTGGGTTATTAAAAGTAAACCCAGATTTAAACTTGTCTTCTACATAATCCATTTCACTTGCTAGAATATACATCAGAGCTTTTGGATCGATTAATATTCGTACACCTTTATCTTCTATCACCTCATCAAACTTATTCTTGTCATCCGCATATTCTACGTAATAAGATAGACCAGAACAGCCACCAGATTTTACCCCAACCCTAATACCAAAAGATGGTTTATTACGTTTGTCTATCAATAGCTTTATTTGCCTAGCTGCTGCATCAGTCAATGACATAATATTTTTCATAAATTTACTGCAATTTTTTAGTTTTATAATCAGCTATTGCAGCTTTTATTGCATCTTCTGCCAATAAAGAGCAATGGAGTTTTACTGGCGGTAAAGATAGTTCTTTGGCTATTTCAGTATTTTTTATACTACCAGCCTCATCAATAGATTTACCCTTAACCCATTCTGTTACTAAAGAACTTGAAGCAATAGCAGAACCACAACCAAAGGTTTTAAATTTGGCATCTGTAATAATTCCATCTTCACTAACTTTAATTTGTAACTTCATTACATCACCGCATGCAGGAGCTCCGACAAGACCTGTTCCAACATATGCATCATTTTTATCTAATGACCCTACATTACGAGGATTTTCATAGTGATCCAGCACTTTTAGACTATATGCCATTTTATTTCCTATCTATATTATAATAATTAAGTGATAAGCATCTAAGCAACCTAAGCGAATTTAGGATCAGAATTGACAAATTCTTATCCCGATGCTGAGGTATCAATGCATTGCCCATTTGATCTGCTTTAAATCAACTCCCTCTTGCACCATCTCCCAAAGAGGGCTTAGCTCTCTTAATTTATTAATTTTGGACGCTATTAACGCTGCAGCATAATCGATTTCTTCTCTAGTAGTAAATCTACCAATACCAAACCTAATAGAGGTATGTGCCATTTCTTCATCAACACCCATAGCTTTTAGCACATATGATGGTTCAAGTGAAGATGACGTACAAGCAGAGCCGGATGAAACGGCTAAATCTTTAATAGCTAGTATCATAGACTCACCTTCCACATAAGCAAAACTTAGATTTAAATTCCCCTTATATCTATTATGTCTAGCACCGTTTAGATAAACGTCGGCAATTTCTTTAGTAATATTATCATAAAACCTATCAAAAAGCTCTTCTACATGCTTAGCATCTTTTTGCATCTCAAGCAGAGCTATTTCAGCAGCCTTACCAAGCCCAACAATTAAAGGAGCTGGTAGAGTTCCAGAACGCATACCTCTTTCCTGCCCTCCACCATTTAAAATCGGCACTAGTCGTACCCTAGGTTTTTTCCTTACATATAAAGCACCAATACCTTTAGGAGCATAAATTTTATGCCCAGAAATACTTGCAAGATCAATATTACAATCATTAACATCTATTGGAATTTTGCCGTATCCTTGAGCAATATCTGAGTGAAAGAATACTCCTCGTTCACGACAAATTTTGCCAATTTCTTTAATTGGTTGGATAACACCAATTTCATTATTTACAGCCATCACCGATACCAGTATAGTTTGATCTGTTATGGCATTTTTCAATATTTCTAAATCAATCAAACCACTCAGCTGAATTGGCAAATATGTTACCTTAAATCCCTCATCTTCTAAATGTCTACAAGCATCTAAAACGCATTTATGTTCACTTACCACCGTCACTATGTGATTTTTTTTATTACCATAGAATTTGGCAATTCCTTTAATAGCTAAATTATTAGATTCAGTAGCACCAGAAGTAAAAATAATCTCTTTAGGATCTGCTCCAATAAGCCTAGCTACTTTTTTCCTCGACAACTCCACAGCTTCCTCAGCTTCCCAACCAAAGGAATGACTCCTAGAATGCGGATTACCAAATTTAGTGGTAAAATATGGCAGCATACATTCCAAGACCCTTGGATCTATAGGAGTTGTAGACTGGTAATCCATATAAATTGGCAGCGATTTACCACTTAATTTTACTTTTTGTTTTAATTTCTCTAATTCATCCATACTAGTTACTCTTTTAGCGTTCCTGCGATTTTTAAGATCATCCCTGTACCTAGAAGGGTTATCCGTCATTGCTCATAGGCGTCATTGCGAGAAGCCGCTGCAAGCGGCGACGCGGCAATCCAAGATACGCGAAGCGTTACTCTAAAAAACAGCTTCGCTGTTTACCTGGATCGCCACGGCATCTAACGATGCCTCGCGATGACGGCTGTGTTTAATTTGTTTATACATGTTCAATCATTACACTCTTAAGTTGACGCCTATGCGCAATGACGTTTAAGTTAGAAGCATATATTTCTTCAAATGCTTTAATAAACGTTACAACATCTTGGGTAGTTTGTTGATAATCAAAGCTGACTCTAATCGAAGACCTAGTGTCATCCTCACTAAACCCCATATTCGATAAAACATGTGATTTACCAACTCTCCCTGATGAACAAGCAGAACCGGAACTAACTGCTATACCCCGTAAATCGAAAGCTATCAATTTGGTTTGTGCATCAGTGTTAGGTACGATTATCAACGTGGTATTTGGTAATCTTTCAACATCTTTCGACACTATTTTAACATTTTTATAGTTGCACAAATTTTGTTCCAAATATGTCTGTAATTTCTTCATTTTTTTGTATCTATCTTCTATCTCTGTAGTCGCTATTGATGACACAAGCCCGAACGAAGCAATCGCTAGTACATTTTCTGTACCTGAGCGAATGTTTCTCTCTTGCCCTCCACCAATCATCATTGCTTTAAGCGTATGCTCTGCTTTAGCAATCAACGCACTACTTCCCTGTACTCCCCCTAATTTATGACTTGATATAGTAGCAAAATCAACTCCTAATTCTTTAATATTGACCGATATTTTGCCAACTGCTTGAACACAATCACTATGAAATACTGCCCCATATTTTTGGGCAATTTTAACCAGCTCTTGTACATTTTGCACAACACCACTCTCATTATTAGCTAGCATTATAGACACGAGCTTTTTATTGCTATGACTAACCGATAGTAGTTCTCCTAAATGCTGAGCATCAACAATGCCATCGCTATCTACCCTAATAATTTTAATATTATTTCTATATTTAGCATGATCAAAGATCGATAAATGTTCTATGCTAGAAACAAAAATTTCTCCATCATAATAATTATTCATCAGCAAATTATTACTTTCTGTGCCAGAGGAAGTAAAAATAACCTGATATTCTCTAGAATTTATGTCAACGCCCACAGATCTTGCAACTTGCTCCCTAGCTGTTTCTACTAAACTCCTAGCATAACGCCCTTTGGTATGAATAGAAGACGGATTATATGCTTCTTCGAGCAAATTCTTCATAAGTTCCTTAACCTTAGGATGAACGTTAGTAGTAGAATTATGGTCTAAATATAACATATATATAACATAATTTATTCGTCCACTAATACATAAGTTAAAATAATTTTCAAAAACTTTTAGAGCTAATCTAGTGTATCAGCTAGCATGTCAGCTACAGAGATGGTGTCAAAATAGTTCCTTATATGCTTACTTAAACCTAACCATAAATGATGAGCGTTACATTTTACTTTATTAGGTACGCAACTATTCTGAGATTTTCTTAAACATCTTGTCATTTCAATATTCTCATCTACCGCATCAATAATATTAGTAATCTTGATATTATTTAATTTTTCATTAATGATGTAACCACCTTTTGGACCTTTCGCTGATCTAACTATATTAGCTTTCTTAAGTTTTGCAAAAATTTGCTCCAAATAGTTAACCGGTATATTTTGTTTTGCCGAAATCTCAGCCAAGGTAACAGGCATATCCGACATTTGCGATGCGATTTCTAAGATAGCCATTACAGCATACCGCCCCTTTGTAGTTAATTGCATACAAACAACTCCCCTATAATAACATGATTATATAATACCATACTAATTTAGTCAAGTATAGATTGACAGTATAACTATTATTTCAAGGACAACCTAATTTTAAAAATTACTACTATTTAACCTCGGATTATCGTATAAATATATCAAATTTGATGTATACATGATATATCATCTTACTTCAAAAGTTATCTTTAATGCGAATTTTCTGCAATATATTGATTATTATTACTTTGTTATCGGTTTTTGGCTTTGCAATAGCTGACAAGCAAGGGACTGATAAAAAAAAGATAGGCAAACAATTTAGCTTTATGTCAGCGGATTATATTGAATATAACCAAAAAGAACAGTTTATTTATGCTAAAGGTGATGTTCAAGTTATATTGGATAATTACTTCCTAACAGCTAATTCTTTGATTTATGATATAGGGCAAGATAAACTTTGGGCTGAAGGTGATATTAGAATTAAAGATCAGCACAATAGAGTTATTCTAGGAGATATTGTTATATTAAAAGACAAACTAAAGGCAGGGATAATCTCAGATTTTATTTTATATTTTGGTGATAATACACTATTAGTATCAAAATTAGCAGAAAGAGTAAATGAAGATATTTTCCGTCTGCATAATAGTACCTTTACTCCATGCAAAATACTATGTAACCAAAAACCTATTTGGCAAGTTTCTGCAAAAAATACTGAGATAGATCTTAATAAGAATAAAATGGTTTATAATCACCTATTTTTTGAGGTATATGGTGTACCAATCTTGTATATACCATATTTTTCTCATCCAACACCTAAGGCGTCCGCAGAATCGGGAGTATTGATACCTGGAGTGCGAGATAATGCTTTGGGAATACCGCTATATTATAGAGCTAAACCTAATCTAGACTTTACTCTAACCCCTAGGATTTTTTGGCAAAAGCATAATATTATATATAAAATTTTTGAACTAGAAGCTCGTTACAAACCGAATAAAACTGATTATATATCTTTAGACGCTAATTATGGTAAAGTACCATATTCTATAAAAGATGGTAATGTAACGATAAAAAACCGTAAGGTGAACTCATATTATCTATTAAGCAATGGTAATTTTACCAAAAACGATTATAGATACGGATTTAGGTTACAACGTACTTCTGATAAGGCTTATTTAAAAAATTACTATAACAATTATACTCCGTATTTAATGTCTAAGTTATATTTAGAACATGTCAATAATTATAATTATTTATTAACGGAAGGAATATATTTTGAGGGATTGGGAACAAATGATTCTAGTAGTACGAATCCATTAATTTTTCCCAAGGTCAGAACCAAGAATGTTATACCTCTAAATGACGAAGAAACTAGTAATTTAGTTGTAGAGAATGATGCATTAATCTATAAGGAAAGAAGTGGAAAAGAACTAGGTCGAGTTGCATTGCAACTAGCAGTGGATAATAATTTTTTAACTGAGACAGGTCATTTGTTTAATGTTACCTTACGTAATAGATCAGATGTATATTTTATTAATCACCTATATCTAAATAATTCTAGGACTAATCATGTTCTAACTAGAAATATACCTGACATCCAAAATATTTGGCGTTATCCATTAGCTGGATCAATTTTTGATAAAACTAGCTTGTTTGTAGAACCAATTATATCCGTGACTATTGGACGTAGACATAATTCTAATAAGAAATTTTCCTTTATTGATCCATCAAAATATGAACTATCAGAAAATAATATATTCAATTCGAATCGTTATAGTGGTATAGATTATCATGAATTTAGCAATAGATTAAGTTATGGGGTTAATTCTTCTATACTATCGGAGGAGAATTATACAAGTTTATTTCTAGGACAAACCTATAACACTGCTATTAATACTAACTCTATTAATAATATCGAAAATGTTGGTAGAATTGCTAGTAGTTTTTCTGATAAGATAGAACTATTCTATAGATTTAGAAAAAGTAGAAATTTTGATCCAATTAGAGATGAATTAGGTGGAAGCCTTAACTCTAAGAAAATTCAGTTAACTGTTGGATTGGTTCAGATTTCAAATTTACAGAAATATTATTTTACAGATAAATTAACTGATAACAAAATAAGGCAATTTTACTATAATTTCACTTATCAATTAACCGAAAATTGGTCAGTTGCCTATGATATGAGAGTAGATTGGCCAAAAAGCAAACTAAATGTTCTTTCTAAGAGTATCCAGGTGACATACTTGAATGATTGTGTTAGAATAGCCGGAAAACTTTCAGACAATTACATGGAAGATGGTAGTAGGGGAATAAAAAAGAATTCTGCTGTACCTACTATTTCTATAGGTTTAAAAATATTAAATATGTGAGTCTAAAATTATGAAGAAGTTATTTTGTTTAGTTGCTATCGTTTTTAACCTAGCCATAGCGAAAGCAGAATTATCCAATATAGTTGCATTAGTTAATAATGAGCCAATTACATTACATGAATTTCTAGCTAGAAAACACATGATCATGGCACTTAACAATATTAACAATCCTGATTCTCAAACAGATAAGCAACTTGACAAGATGGCAATTAACAGCGTGATTGATGATTTATTGCTTTATCAGTCTGTAAACGGTAAAAAAAGTTCTGATAGTGAGTTAAATGAGTCTATAGAGACTATTGAGCAACGTAATAAAATGGCAAAAGGACAATTAATGCAACTTTTGAAGAGTAAATCTGTAGATATTAATAGTTTTAAATCTCAGATTGGTGCTGAAATTATCAAAATGAATATTTTATCTAGTATTTCTAGATCAGTTGCTATTAGTGCAAAAGAAGTTGATGCTATAATATTAGCGACTAATTCAAAAGATGCAGAAATATCGGTCCAAATCTTTACTTCAAAAGATAAACAGGATAAAACTTTGCAAAAGATGTATGGGTTACAAAAACACCTTACAAATTGTCACGATATCAAAGAATCTTTATATAAAGATTTTTCTACGTTAGAAATAGTCAATCAAAATTTAAGCACTCTAGATTCTACGTTACAAACAATTCTCAAGGATTTAAATACAGGAGAGAAAAGTAGTGTTTTCGAGATGCAAGATGGGTTTAAGTTAATCTTAATGTGTAATAAAAAGATAGTTAATGTTACTCTAGATGAAAATGATTATGTAGTAAATCTTCTGACCAATAAAAAAATGTCACAAAAAGCCCAAAAATACTTTGAGGATATGCGTAAGAAAGCATATATCAAAATAATGCTACCTTTGTGATATACTCGAATGATCCGAGTACACTACCTTCAATTGCCAAGCATGCCAGCCAACATGGTATTGTTCCTATTAAGAGATATGGTCAGAATTTCATTTTTGATAGTAGTCTATGTGATAAAATAGTTCGCGTAAGCGGTCTCCGAGAAAATGATTCTGTATTAGAAGTTGGTCCTGGTACAGCCGGACTCACTAGAGCTATCCTTTCCTACAACCCTAAATCTTTAACTGTGGTTGAAACTGACGCTAGATGCATACCGTTACTGACGGAAATAAGAGAGTTATACCCTAATCTGCATATTATTCATTCAGATGCTTCTAAATTTGATCTATCAACCTTAAGTCATGACAAAACACATGATAAAATAACTATTATTTCAAATTTACCTTACCAAATAGGTACAGAGTTAGTTATAAAATGGTTAAAAAAATCATACTTAATAAGTAGTATGACTTTAATGCTGCAAAGAGAGGTTGTAGAGCGAATATGTGGTAAAGTTGGAACAAAATCTTATGGCAGATTATCAATAATATGTCAGTTACTTTGTTCAGTCGAAAAATGCTTTGATGTTAATCCGCAAGCTTTTTACCCTGCACCAAAAGTCCACTCTGCAATAGTTAGACTCGTGCCTTTTGATAATCCATTAACACTTGAACTAATTGGGAAAGTTGAACTAATTACCAAACTAGCCTTTAGTGAACGTCGTAAAATGATTAAATCATCTTTGAAGAAACTAACCCCGCACATAGAAGATTTGTTATCTCAATTAAAGATTGATAATTCTTCTCGATCTGAAAATTTATCACCACAAGATTATTTGTCTTTAGCAAAATTATACTCAAATGAACCACTACATCGCTATTAATATCACTACCAGTAAATATTTATTGTTAATTGTCAATTTTTTACTTTGGTATACTTGGTAATGTAATGATACAATTCTATTTACGGTAAAAGCAACCTACTTAACCATATAATCTCAGGTATATTTTTATGAGAATAACCAAAATCTTCCTAATCTATTGTTTCGTAGCTATAGTAAATCTACCTTATGCATTATGTGCAGATACAAATAAAACAATTTATATAACATCAGATGATGGGCCTCTTGGAGGAACCGAAAATGTTATTAATGTCATGACCCAAAAAAAGACTCCTATTACCATGTTCATGGTAGGATTACATTATGATAATTCGAGTCCTAGCCTAAAGAAAGCTGTTGATCTAGCTAAAAAAAACCCTTTTATTGAAATAGGAAATCACAGCTATACTCACGCTAATAACCACTATAGGAATTTTTATCATCAGCTTCCGGATGTAATTAAGGATCTTAAAAAAAATAATACTGTTTTTGGTTTTACTGGTTCACATATCAATACTAGACTACCAGGTAGAGATGTATTCCGTCTCCCCAACCTAAGTAAAGATGATCCATATATTTCAAAAGAAGAAGATAAAGTAGAAAGAATAGATGATGATGGAATATATAAAAACGGCTTCTATCTATATGGCTGGGATTTAGAATGGGTGCATAATCAACATGGCAAGCCAATTCAATCTTTAGATGAATTAGTGCAAGAGATAGAAGATAAATTTAACAGAAATGATACTGCCTTACCTAATAAATTAATTTTACTTATGCATGATGAAATGTTTCAAGACCAATTTAATGGCAAAGAAAATTTAAGTCAGTTAGTTGATCTTTTGCATAAAAAAAATTATAAGTTTGATTTTATTAAAAATTATCATGTAGAGTGATTTTTATCTATAAATGCTTTAAAGAATTGGATTTGAAAATAAATGGTGAGCATGCTAGGCGTACATATAGTATAGTTACGCATGCGAATCCACGATATTTTCAAAAAACAATTCTTCAAAGCAGAAGAGTATACACTAATGCTATATCGAACTTAGGTTAAGTAACTCACCTTACGTATAACCCCCATGGCAATTTAAAAGTCATAGGAAAAACAGCCTAGCGTCTATTAGCGAGAAGCCACTTTGTGGCGACGAAGCAATCTAATGAATGTGGATTGCTACTACACTCACGTGGTCTCGCTAATAGACGTCTTGTACTTTTCTGCAATTTTTAAATGCTATACGTAAGGTGAATTAAGTAAGTCTATTCGCTTTACACTCCGTGACGTTCTATTATTTGGCTTTTTATCTCTGCAATAGCTTTAGCTGGATTTAAACCTTTCGGACAAGTTTTTGTACAGTTCATAATCGTATGACAACGATATAATTTAAATGGATCTTCTAAAGCATCTAAACGCTCTCCTGTATACTCATCCCTAGAATCAGCAATCCACCGATAGGCTTGTAGTAAAATCGCAGGTCCTAAATATTTATCACCATTCCACCAATAACTTGGGCAAGAGGTGGAACAACACGCACATAATATGCATTCATATAAACCATCCAGTTTGTCTCTATCCTTAAGAGACTGCAATCTTTCAGTATTGGAAGGTGGCGGACTGTCAGTTTTTAGCCAAGGTTCTATCGATTCATATTGAGCATAGAAATGCGACATATCAGGTACTAAATCTTTTACTACCTTCATGTGCGGTAGAGGATATATCTTGACATCACCACGAATTTCTTCAATAGCCTTAATGCAGGCAAGTGTGTTAGTTCCATCTATATTCATCGCACAGCTACCACAAATTCCTTCACGACAAGAACGCCTAAAAGTCAAGGTAGAATCTATTTCATTTTTTATTTTAATTAAGGCATCTAGAACCATTGGACCTGTTTTGCATAGATCTAACTCATAAATATCAATTCTAGGGTTTTCTTCAGAATTTGGGTCATATCTATAAATTCTGATATTACGTAACTTAACCGCTTCTCCAGAATGTTTATATGTAGTACCTTTACGGACTTTAGAATTAGGTGGTAATCTAAGTTCTGCCATGTTTATTCCTTATCTAAAATTCTAACTATATTTCAGAGCAATTTAAAAGTTGTAATCAATGGTGAAAAGATGTCATTCCCGCGTAGACGGGAATTCATTAATATCTAATACTACAGTTGTAGTTACTCACAATGTTGTCCCTGCGTAGGTAGCGGGATATAAGAAACTGTCCTTTTAAGCTATTTAGACTTTTTTAGCCCCCTACTTTCCTTTCGCAGGGGTGACATCAAGCACATTGCCTACCGTAGCCACGACTTTTCAATTATCCTGCTGTCCTTTTCTGATTTAGTTTCTTAACTTTTACAGTACCACCATAATCATTTTTTATTGGAAATAAATTTTCCTCTTCTGAATTCATTGATCTATCACTCAGCAAGTTTTTAATCTGCTGACCAGACAATGTCTCATGTTCAATCAATAATTTAGCTAACAAATGAAGTTGATCAATATGTGTAGTTAATATATTTTTGGCAAAATCATAACCTTTTTCAATAATTTTTCTTACTTCTGTATCAATTAATTCTGCTGTATGTACAGAAGTATGACCTGCTCCCCTACCACTAGTATATAGATCTTCATTACTCGAACCATGATATACTGGTCCTATTGCATCACTTAACCCCCAGTCCGTTACCATAGCTCTAGCCATTTGGGTTGCCATTTTAATATCTGAAGAAGCCCCAGAAGTAACTTTATCTCTGCCAAAAATAAGCTCCTCAGCTACCCTGCCAGCCATTGCTACCGCTATATCAGCTTCCATTTTATCACGTGGCATAGAAAAACGATCATTTTCAGGAAGCCGCATAACCATTCCAAGTGACCTACCCCTTGGAATAATAGTTGCTTTGTGAATTGGATCAGAAGCAGGACAATACAACCCAACCAATGCATGCCCTCCCTCATGATAAGCAGTTAGTTTTTTCTGCTCATCTGACATAACCATAGAACGTCTTTCTACGCCCATTAACACTTTATCTTTTGCCTCTTCTAAATCTGCCATACTTACTTCTTTTTTGCCCTTGCGAGCAGCAATTAATGCAGATTCATTGACAAGATTAGCAAGATCTGCTCCTGAAGATCCAGGAGTTCCTCTAGCTATGATTCTAGCGACTATATTTGAGGCACATTTTATTTTCTTCAAATGTACTTGTAAAATTTGTTCTCTACCATCAATATCTGGATTAGGAACAGTAATTTGGCGATCAAATCTTCCAGGTCTTAGCAATGCTGAATCCAATACATCCGGTCTGTTAGTTGCAGCAATGATAACTACCCCTTCATTATCCTCAAACCCATCCATTTCTACCAGCATTTGATTTAGTGTTTGTTCACGTTCATCGTTGCCACCACCCATACCAATACCTCTGTGGCGACCTACTGCATCTATTTCGTCAATAAAAATTATGCAAGGAGCATTACGTTTACCTTGTTCGAACATATCACGGACACGGCTAGCACCAACTCCAACGAACATTTCAACAAAATCAGAGCCAGAGATACTAAAGAATGGGACATTTGCCTCGCCGGCTATAGCTTTTGCTAGGAGAGTTTTACCTGTTCCAGGTGATCCTATAAGCAAACATCCCTTTGGAATTTTACCACCAAGTTTTTGGAATTTGCTTGGGTCTCTAAGGAAATCAACAATTTCAGTTAACTCTTCTTTAGCTTCGTTAATTCCAGCAACATCTTTAAAAGTAATTTTCGGACCTTTATCTGAAACTAGTTTAGCTTTAGATTTACCAAAACCCATGGCTTTTCCTCCACCTTGCATTTGACGCATGAAAAATACCCACCCACCTATCAAAAGAATCATTGGAAACCACGAAACAAATATGTTAAACAACAAGTTCATTTTTGTATCAGGTGGTATTATTTCAATATGAACCGAATTGCTGTTTAGGCGATTTATTAGATCTGGATAGTCAGCAGCATAAGTTGAAAAAGAAGATCCATCGCTGAGAGTCCCCTCAATCATTCTACCCTGAATTTTAACAGCACTAATTGCTTTCTCATCAATTTTGCTTAAAAAATCTGAAAAAGCGATATTACTTTTTCCTCCAATAAAACCATCATTTTGAAATGCATGAAAAACAAGTATCATTAAAACAAAAACCGACACCCAAATTAAAACATTCTTACCTTGATTATTCATCTATGACTCACCTAACAGAAATGCGTAAAACGCGATATAAAATTGGGAGAGAAAGAAACACTAAGACTTCTCCTCAAACCTTGGTCATTATAATACGATATATGGGGTATGGCTATAACTTTTTCAAGTATCTTGACTACTGGTAGGGTGAATAAAATAGCTATATGATTGTTAAAACTTGCGTCTTTCAGTATTTTAAAATCTAAATCTTGCCTTATTTTACTATAATCCTTGATCGTTAGGTTACTGATCAAATAGCCTGAATTATTAGACCTCTTGTATAATTCTACTCCTGCTGGTAATTTGGACGTCGGGGCTAGACTCGAATCCTCACATATGTTTGAGTATGATGTGGTTCTGCGTTCCGGATCTCCTGCAAATTCCTGAGCTAGAGCGAATTCTAAAAGAGGTCTATTGATATAGAAATGAAATCTACCATCCCATGCATCTACATTATTAAGCCTAATATCTATAGGTAAATTCCTACCAAATTCTCGGTAAATTATTAGATTATTACTAATTTTTTTAATCACGCAACCATGGAGTGTCTTAATAAAGTCTATTTTTTGTTGTAATAGTTCTGTTATCATACTTATTGAGCCTGATCTACTAGTGCGGTTCTTACCGCTAATAATGATAAGTACAAAACTGATTACCTGTAGTGTTATTGCACTAGAAAATTCTGCAAACTTTAATAAATTTACAGTAGCAAAACCAAAATCATAAATTTTTACTGATTCTGCGATGCAATCAATCAATTCCGGTTGCCATTTCTCTTCTACTACTTGGTTAATTCTAGATTGTTGAGAAGTTATTTGATTCTTTATATATTCTCCTTCTAGGGATAGCTTTTTTCTAATGATATTTCGTTGATATTTATCAGATTTATTAGATTCATCTTCAAACCATTTTATATTATTGGTAACTAAATATGCAATTAACTGTTGTTTCGGAATGTTAAACAATGGTCTCACTATTTTAACATTATTATACCAATTAATATTGCTAGCACTAAGTCCAAATAGACTACTTTTTTTTTCTAATCTCAGACAATAATTTTCAATATAATCATCCAAGTGATGTGCTGTTAAAATTGTCAATATATCTAATTTGCTACACAAATCAGTCATTAATTTATAACGACCTTCTCTAGCCCTTGCTTGTAAATTAGAAAAATTATTTTGGTGATCGAAATGAAGCTGGTGATATCTATGTCCCAATTTATGGCTTAACTCTCGTACATACTCATGCTCCAACTTAGCCTGCTCTCGTAAATGATGATTAACTAACATCACTACTAGCTTAATACTATTAGTGCTAGCCCATTTATGTGTTAACATTAAAAGGGCTATGGAATCAGAACCACCTGAAATAGCCAATGCGATAGACCTCAGGTGAGGTCTATCAACTAGCTTTTCAATATTCTGCTGAAATTGTTCATAAAGCATTATTTAGGCAAATATTTTTTGTCAATAGAGCTAGTATCCTCTTGGTTTTTATCTGAATTTTTGCTTAAGGATAGTATTCTTTTTTTATAGTCTCGTTCTTTGGCAAGATAATTTTGAGCTTCTTGTGAGATTTTTTTATATAATTCACGTTTTTGGCTATTAATTTTAGCCACTTCTATTCTATATTTTGTTATTTCTTCTCTTAGTTCTGCTGAAATTCCCGCAGCATAAGACTTGAAATCATTCTCAATTTTTTGCAATTCATCATTAGTGCCACTACTACTAATATTAGTTTTATTGGCATTTGATTTTGCAGTTGTTGTACTTGCTAAGCTATTTGAACTTAGTAATAGTAATCCTATTATAGTAGTAATTAATCTATTTTTTTTTATCATCATATGCTCCTAAAATGTTTTTATATATTTTTTGCTAAACGTGAAATCTAGCAAAATTTAATATACACTATAATAATCCTATTTAGTCAATCATAAAGATACTGAAATAATCTTTTTAACAGCAAATAATATCATAATTTTTAATATATTATTATATTTAGAATATTAGCTATTAAATATAATAATTTCATTTGATATTAATCGATATTTTATGTAAAGTAGTTGAATGCAACAAATTTGTTAATGTACAAGGAGGAAGAATATGGGACGTAACAAACATAATCAGGGAGACTGGGCTAATCATTTCCGAAAATATAATTTTTCAAAACAAGATAAACCTCTTTCTAAAGAAGTAGAGCCTCTTAAGTTATATACAGATAAAGATATGCTGTTATTGACAACTCTTTCTATGATTCGTCCTAACTCGATAGATGATAAAGATAATCTGTCAGCACATTATATTGCAAAACGTGCAATAAGTGAGGGTTACACAAATGCTGGTTATACATTAGAAAATACTACTACTCCTAAACATAATACTCCTGAAAAATCAACTTCTCACAATCAGGATATAGTCAATTCAGGAGGATTTGGTGCTAGGAGCGATGGAGCGACGCCTATATGTAATAGGCGAGCGACGAGTGACGACGTCACCAACTTCTCATCAATTGACTATAGTGGGACAATAATGTTAAGCATAGGTAGCACAGCTACTGGTTGTGTTATTATAGGTTTTGTCGGGATTGCTGCATGCAAAGCATATAAAAGTTTTGGCAGTAAGAACAAAAACGTTAATCACCCAACAGAAGTATGTAAAAGTTCTGATAGTAAGAACGAACATGTTGATTACTCAGTAGATACTAACTTGTCAATAATAACAATACCACTAGAAGAGATTCAAGATATATCTTTAGCAGGTAATACAACAACGCAGGTAGAATAGTAATAAAAATAAAGACCTCTTGCATAATTCTACTTCTGCTGGTAATTTGTGCGTCGGTACGGTACTCGAATCCTCACGTACGTTTGAGTACGCTGCGGTTCTGCGTTCCGGTCCTCCTACAAATTCCCTAGCAGAAGCGAATTCTGCAAGAGGTCTAATATTAGTATCAATTCTTCGCTGCTTTCAAGAATTATTTTTTGAAAGTAGCATGGATGAGCCGTAGTCACGTATATCTAATTCTAGAAGGTTTTAGGCAAAAACGATCATTCCTAGCTAAAAGCGGGAATCCAAAAAATAACCTGCAAAGGCTATTAGATATTATGGATTCCAGTTTTTAGTATAAGAATGATATCAGGAGCGGTAAAACTTATGTTTATATCAACTATTGATTATATTTTTTAATTACCCTGCTCAAATTCATGCTTATTCTTCTTGACACTAAAGACAATAAGCTTTAATATGTAGCCCTAGCCAATAAATAAGTAGGTTAGGCCTTATATGGCAGTCATTTCTAGAATTCTTTCGTATTTTTCTATAACTCACAATACATCCTCACCCTCAAAATTAACAAATAAATTATTAGAATATATTTGGCCTGTTGAAAGACATGAATTATCCAAATTTCTATATATAACATTATTGATGTTTTGTATTTTGTTTATACAAAACATTATCAGAGCCTTAAAAGACAGCCTTGTTAATACTATGATTGGTACTGAAACTGTATCATTTCTCAAATTTTGGGGTGTTCTTCCTTCTTCATTTCTAGTCATGATGATCTATGTAAAATTAGTAAATAACATGAAAGGTGAAAATATCTTCTACCTTATACTGTCAATTTTTCTAATATTTTTTGCCTTATTTGCTTTTTATATTTTTCCTAATCATACAATATTTCATTTGAGTAGTGAGCATGCAAGCATTTTAATAAAGTCTTATCCTAATTTGAAGTGGTTTATATTACTTTTATCTAATTGGAGTTTTTCCCTATTCTATATTATAGCAGAATTATGGCCAGGTGTGATGTTTGCATTACTCTTTTGGCAGTTTGTTAATAATGTCACTTCGGTAGAACAATCGAAAAGATTTTATCCTTTATTTGGACTCTTGGCACAAACAGGTATTTACATATCAGGCAAGTTTTTAGAAAATTTAGCTTATTTCAATCAATATTTAATTAGAAATTTTGACTTAAAACATACAAATACAGAACTTTCAGTACAAATTATCTTAGTCTGTGTACTTGTTCTTGGTATAATAGCAGTGGCAACTTTTTGGATGTTAAACCATAAAATATTAGCTAAAGATCAGGTAGAACAACTGAAATTTTCGGTCAAGAAGCAATCAATAACTCTTGTGGAAAGTTTTAAAATGATTATCGCTTCAAGATATATTAGACTAATTGCTACACTACTTATTTGCTATGGCATAGCTATAAATCTAGTTGAAGGACCTTGGAAGGCATCAGCTGCAAAAATTTATAAAACGCCAACTGAATTCGCTGCTTTTGTTGGCAACTATCTAAGTATTACTGGCATATTTACTATTCTATTTGTTATTCTTGGTTCTAATATTGTAAGAAGGTTGGGTTGGTTTACAGCAGCAATTATAACGCCAATAATGGTTTTTGTAACTGGTATGTTATTTTTTGCAGTATCCGACTTTGATGGATTTGCTGCCTTAATTGTGGTTAGCTTTATGTTAACCGACCCTTCTTTGATTGCTATTACAATGGGACTGATCAATAATGTGTTAAGTAAATCAAGTAAGTATACTTTATTTGATTCTACTAAAGAAATGTCATATGTTCCTTTAGATACTGAACTTAAAACAAAAGGTAAGGCAGCTGCCGATATAATCGGCACTAAGCTTGGAAAGTCAACAAGTGCATTTCTCCAATCTTTAATATTTATTATTATGCCTTCTGCAACTTTTCAATCCATCTCTATCTATTTAATGGTAGTCTTTGGTATAATCTGTATCATATGGATTTGGACAGTTAGAGAATTAAGTAAAGAGTACAATAATATAACATCATGAATCTTAGACATTATTCCTTAAATCTAAGATAACAACTAATAGCTACAACTAGTAGATGTAATTTAGCATATTAATTTTTAACTCCTGCTCTAAAATAACAATTAGATCATCAGAGGATTTTGATTTCCATTTACCAGCAACATAATAAAAATGGTAAGGACCACTAATCGGTGAAGATAACCAAATTTCTTTAGCAGCTGAGTGTTTGTTAATAACAAATACTCCTTGGTTAGTAGTTAGGGTTAGAATATCACCTTGAAAATCAATATCGATAAGACAATTCTTATCTTCTGCCTCAATTGTATCGGCAATTAAAGATATTGTTTTTTCAGCCAATTTGGCAAATTCAGTATTGTCCATACTTAATGCTCCTTTAAACTTTTGCGATACATCTCAACGTACTTATTGTGATCGTTAAGGTTATTGGAAAAATTATGCCCTCCCATAATGTTAACAACAAAATATAATGAATCAATTTTAGCAGGATTTACTACAGCTTCTAAAGATTTTATTCCAGGGCAAGAAATAGCTCCAGGTGGTAAATTAAAGACATAATATGTATTATAGGGTGATTGGATAGCTAAGTCTTTTTTAGTTAATCGCCTTGCTAGTTTATCTTGCCCAAGTGTTATAGCATAAATCGTCGTTGGATCTGCTTGCAATTTCATATGTTTGGTAAGGCGATTTAGAAATACAGCAGCAATCAAAGGTTTTTCTGCGTCTAAGCTAGCTTCCTTCTCCACAATGGATGCTAAAATTAAAACGTCAAGACGGGTTTTTAATGAGGAATTGGGTGATAATTTTTCCATGACTTTGTCAAGATGCAGGGACATTAATTTTCGCATTTTATCAATGATCTGCTCTTTTTGATCACCATATGAAAAAAAATAAGTAGATGGCATTAAAAATCCTTCAGGAATTGTTCCTAGAATCTCACCAATTAAGCGTTCTTCATTATTAATCTTTTGTATTATTTCATGTACAAGCAGACCCTCAGGTATAATCATTTTATGAATAATCGATTTGCCACTGGACAATATTTTTAAAGTTTGCATTGGAGAAATATTTTGAGTAAAAGTATATTCCCCACTTTTTATAGGATGTTTTAATGAATATATTTTTGTAAGAAATGCAAATAAATAAGGATATTTAATGATTTTGTTATCATTTAATATCGTGGTAATTTGATCAATCGACAATTTAGGCTTAATTATTAGAGTTTTACTTTCTGCAAGTAAACCAGGTACAAATAAGTAAAATATACAAAAATTGATTCCGCTGATCAGCAAAATCAATGTAATAGTTACAAAAACAAATTTTATTTTTAGTATTTTCTTAAACAAGCTATACCTAATTAGAATTAGATGATTTCAGAAGATTATAACATAACCTCAACTATCGATGTAATAAATTAATAATAGGCGGAACAGTAATATAGGTAGTGATAACATTTAAATAATATGTTATGATGCAGATAATTAACATTCATAAAAATTATTAATATGCAAATACAGAAATGCTATCGCGTTATTTTTCAAACCTATGATCAATCTAATCCTCTAATTTAGTTAAGGAATATAATCAAATGCTAAGATATGATTTGTATAGAAGTGTACATAAGTTCATTCGTAAGAAGCTGTACCAGTTCGGAGAGGAGCTAGGTAAAACAGATTTTCGAAAAATAGCAGCTGTAATTGGTATTAAAGATTCTTTTAATAATATTGCATTTGATCTAAAAATGCATGCACAAAAAGAAGAAAAATATTTTACCCCATTGTTTAATGAAAAAGGATCAACCGTGCATAAGCATGTTGAACAAGTACATTACGACTAGGAAAATGAGCTGATGGAGTTTCAGGGGATTTTTGAAAATGTGATAAAAACAGTGGATGATGAAGAAAGGGTTATACAAGGCTGCCATATCTGCTCCTTATATGATAAGTTTTTGTCTAACAATCTTCTGCATTTTTATCAAGAAGAAACCATATTAATGCCTGAATTATGGCATCTTTATTCTGATAAAGAGTTGCAGCAGGTTACCGTAGATAGTTATAGAGGTCTGCCTAAACATGTTTTATTAGATAGCTCGAGCTTCTTCCCGGTTTTGAATTTTCTTGAAAAACGTACTTATTTACAAGATATTAAAGAAGCTTGCTCACCTGAAATGTTTCTTGAAATTTGGAAGCGTACATTAGTCTCAGAAGGCTGTTTCACTAATGATGAAAAATCTGCTTTTGCCATGGAGTTTGATTTGCCCTTAAAAGACACTACTGCAGACAGTACAGAACTTGTGAAACCGTAATATATTTAGTGATTTCAACATATTTACGCTGCATTTAATACAGCAGTTTGCCACTTATGCGACTCATTTTCAAGCTCTTTTCTCTCTCGAAGTTGAGTCGCAAAACTGCTTTAAGAATGCATTTTTCTGATATTCTAGCCAGTTTTGGATTGAAATTTTTAATTTTAATCCAAAACTGAGGTAAATAGGAATTAAATGAATGAATTACAACAACAAGCATCTGACCCAAAATATTCTGTTTGGGTTTCTGCATCAGCTGGTACAGGCAAAACCAAAATTTTAACAGATAGGGTGCTGCGGTTACTAATTAAGGGAGTTCCATTTGAAAAGATTCTATGCTTAACTTTTACTAATGCAGCCGCCCTTGAAATGCAGAGTAGGATTAAAAATAAGCTTGCTAAATTTGCTGCAAACGAAACCACTAAATTAACTGAAGAGTTAGGTTTATTACTTACTAGAGAGGCTTTAAAAAGTGAGGTACAATATACCAAAACTTTATATCACAGACTACTAAACTCTGAAGATGGTATTCATATTTATACTATCCATGCTTTCTGTCAGAAGATGCTTAAATTATTTCCTTTTGAAGTTGGTATTAATCCAAAATTTCAGATTCTTGACGAGATTACAGCACAAGGGGTTCTTAGCAAAATAAGAAACCAAATCTATTTAGATCAGACTTATAATGAGCTGATTAGTTTTTTTTTGACAAATTTCCATGAAACAACTATCAATGATATTTTCTCTGAAATAATCCAGCAAAAAATTAAGTTTAAGAAATTATTTGCCAAACAAATGGATTCTGTAGAGTACGATACTCAAACTATTTCTGCACAATTATTAAATATTTATGATCAAGCTAAGCAATTATTGGCAAAATACTCAATAGCTATTGACCTAGATCAAGAAATTCAACAATTTTTTCTTACTAAAGAAAACCTTAAGCGTAAGAACATATTGCCTAAATCTGTGGCAATGAAGTACCCAAAGTTATTGAATGAACTTGAATATATTCAAGAGAAAATTTTTCAGCTAGATCAACAAGCTAAAATGCAAGATATGGAGAATTACTCAAATTCATTACGTAACTTGGCAAAGATTTTTCTTGATAAATATGATTCCTACAAAACCAGGCATAGTTTGCTTGATTATGATGATTTAATTTATCTTACGCAGTTATTATTAACGGATAATGCTGCAAAAAATTGGATAGCTTATAAACTTAATGGCGGGATTGACCACTTGCTTGTTGATGAAGCACAAGATACTAGCCCAGAACAATGGGACATTATCACTGCAATTATAGCAGACTTTACTTCTAGCACTAAGCAAAAAAGTACTATTTTTGTTGTAGGCGATGAGAAACAGTCGATTTTTAGCTTCCAAGGAGCAGATATTAGTTCTTTTAGTTATGTTAATGAAAATTTGTATAAAAACCTATCTGATGCAAATAAGAATTTCAGAAATATTACCCTCCAGTGGTCTTATAGATCTACTAAAGAAATTATTGATATTGTCTATCTAATTTTTCAACAAATTAAACATACTACCCCACAATTATTTACATCTGATAACCCTAAAATTTTGCCATTTCGTCAAACTCATAAAGGTAGAGTTGAACTTTGGCCATTAGTTAAGGATGAAAAAGAGAGTAAGTTGTTTTGGCCTTTACTGGAAGAGCATAATAAATCCAAATCTGCTCAGCAATTACTTGCACAACAAATTGCTAGTTTTATAAAAAGCCAAATAGCAAGTCGAAGAATCCTGCCTGCTACTAATTCCGCAGTCAAAGAATCAGATTTTATGATTTTGGTACGCAAGAGAGATGAGTTGATTTTTGAGATTATTAACTGTCTTAAGCAACATGGTTTACCAGTAGAAGATGTTGATCGGATTACTTTAAATAAAAGTTTGTCAGTATTAGACCTAATGAGCATAGCGAAATTTGTACTACTACCTCAAGATGATTTGAATTTGGCTAGTCTGTTAAAATCACCAATAATCGGCATGAGTGAACAGGCACTACAAACTATTGCAATTTCTCGAGGCAAGAATTCTCTTTGGGGTTACCTACAAACTGTCCAAGACTATGCAAGTATATATAAGAAACTGTGCCATTTCTTGCAGCTATATAAGGTTGCCAATTGTGAGAATTTTTTTTCACTTATTGTCGATTGTTTGGATGTTAGAAAAGTTTTAGTTGAGGCTAATGGATTTGATAGTAATGACGTAATAAATGAATTGATATATTTGAGTAGCAATTATGCTAATAATATAGATAGCTCTTTGCAAAGCTTTGTTTATTGGTTTGAAAATAACAAAATTGAGATTAAAAGAAACTTAGAATCGTCAAGTAAGATAAAAATTATGACCGTGCATGCTTCTAAAGGTCTGCAAGCACCTATTGTTATTCTGTGCGATACTAGTTCAGTAACAACTAATAGTAATAAATTCATTTGGGACGAAAATCAAGTGTTCTCTACCACTCAATCAGCTAATAGTCCAGAATTCTTTAAAGCTCTTAAAGAAAAAGAACAGCAAAAAGACTTACAAGAATATATCAGACTACTTTATGTTGCAATGACTAGAGCCGAAGATCATTTAGTGATATGTGGTTATCAGTCAAGTAGTAAGCTGTCACAAAATTGTTGGTATGAGTTGGTTGCTAGGACTATGAATATGCACGGGAAGGTACAGGAAAATGGTATTATAGTTTATGAATCAGTTATTGAAGGAAGTGGAAATGGGCAGAAATCTAAAGAAATAGACCAAAAAGGTGCTTTAGATATTCTATATCCCGCACCGAAGCAGGATGACATCAAGGAAAGCAGGAATGACATTGAAGGTAGTGGGAATGATATTGAAGATTGGATACCAAATCTTTTTTTAATTAATAAAATCACCAAAAATACAAAGCAAAATTATTCAGTCAATTCTCCTATTATAGTTAATGATCATTTAGAATATGGTAAGATATTTCATAAAATTCTAGAAGATGCCACAAAGATCAATGATTTTTCTATGATGAATAAACATCCGTTTATTCACAAGTTACCAACAACTCTGCAAGAAAAGATTCATAGCAATATTGATAAATTACTGAATAATATAGAATTTATGGCACTTATTTCCCAAGAGCTAAAAACTGAAGTGACGATAGGGACAACTCTAAATGATGAGGTTAAGATAGGAAGAATTGATTTACTTGCCATTGATACGGGAAAAATAACCATTATTGATTATAAATCCGATGCTGGTCCACCTAAAACCTGTCAATTAGTTAAGGAATTTTATATTGATCAGTTGAATTTTTACCAACATATAGTAGCAAAACTATATCCTAACAATGAAATTATTTGCAAAATTTTATGGCTAGAAAATGCCAATTTTATGACAATTGGTTAACCTTTAACCAATAATACACAGGTAATATGACAAAATTAGTGAGAGATTCAGTTCCGCAAATTATCTTAAAATCTGGTCGAATACCAGTCTTTCGTATTGCAGAATTGGCTGAGTATAAACAATTATTAAGACAGAAACTTTCTGAAGAGGTAGAAGAATTTTTAGAAAGTGAATCTATCGAAGAAATTGCTGATATCATAGAAGTACTTGAGGCAATATGTAATAGCAACTCTTATAAATTAAAGGATATACTAAACATTAAAAAGCACAAAAAAGATACCAATGGTGCTTTTGACAATAAAATAGTTTTAGAAAAAATAACCATAAAAACCTAAGCTACTCAATAACAATCAAGTGAGTCAATTATTAAAGGGCTGGTGACTAATTTCAAAGATTATAGTGATACAGCGATATTGCGATGTTTAGAAATTAGATGTTTATTTGGGCTTAAGTTACGCCAAACTCAAGGTTTTATAAATTGGCTATTTGAGATGTCTGGTTTATCAATTAGATGCTCGGACTATACAACGTTAAGTAAGCGTATGAAATTACTAGATATCAAGTCTTTACATGGTAAGCAAGATAAAGAATTTGATTGTATTTCTATGGATAGTACAGGCGTACAAACCTATACAGGTAATGAATGGCTAGGAGAATAAGCATGGGAAAAGATATAGCCGTAGGATATGGAAGAAGCTCCATATTGTTGTAAATGATAAGGGAATAATCCTAGCTGATAGCACTACAGAACATAACACAGGTGACATATCTCAGATTGAGCCATTGCTGATTGGTATCAGGGCTAAAGATTTCCTCGGGAATTCAGGGTATGACGGTGAAGCTGTATATCAATTGTTGAGAAAGAAAGGAATGAAGCCAGTTATCAGACCTCCCAACCATTCATTATCAGTTAAATTACACAAGCCTAAAACAGAGAGAGATAAAGCTGTAAAATATCAACGAAAGAGGGGATATCAAGCATGGAGAGTAAAGAATAGTTATGGCCGAAGGAAGAGCGTAGAAAATACGCTTTTTCGTTTTAAAACTTCTTTTGGTAGCAAGTTTTTATCAAGATATCAACGATTTGAGTAGTATTTATGATATAATGACTAATTTAATCAACTAGTCTATTAGTTTAATTATTAATGTTAAGTTTTAAGCAAAAACAATTGAAAAAGATTAACTTATTTTAGTTTAATATTAAAATAATAATTCAACTAATAATGTGACTAGAAACTATTATTTCTCATGTAGGTTTTATTTTGGTTTTTTTAAGAAATCGCCCTAGTTTTTATGATAAATTGACAAATATCTCAGTACAGGACAAAGAGATTAACAAGGTGATAATCGAAGTAAAGATGGTGTTATGGGCTTAATAAATTTTGTTATAACTTCCATCATTTCTTCAATATTCAAAAATATTCTCTGCAAGTAATCTAAGCCATACCTGAATAAGGAGATAGACTTTCTACCGTGTTTTTTAAGCTTTATGGGTCTGATAGAATTTTGCCATTGACCCACAACATAAGCAAAAGTAAATGCTATAGCAAGTAAACCAAGCAATTTACTAATTCTATCTAAATGTATTATATGGGTGTTTTCAAAGTTAAATCCTCGTGTTTTAAGGCAAGCAAAAAGATTTTCTATTTCCCATCTTTTTTTATATATATTTAGTGCTATATTAGGGTTATCATTGGTAGCTATGATTACTAATTCTCCTTGATCATTACGCAATGCCGCTACAGATACTTTAGGTCCTTTATAATTCTTACCCAAATATCTTTTTCCTTTAAACAACATATATTCACCATTCTTCTAACAAACTGTTCTAATAGTTTGTTTATGTTTTTACATAATACGTAGCATTTTGTTTGCTGCTCTTAATTAAATGATTAGCAGTAACTAATTCATCTTCTGCTCTACCAATGGTAAGATTGGCTTTGATTCTAACATAAAATGGTATCATTTTATCAGCTAAAAACTTTAGCCATAAATCACCAATCAACTCCCGATCCCCAAGTAATGCTGACATCTTCTCTATGCCAAATACAGTAATAAACCTTTCCATTAATTGCTGACGTTCAACGTTATTAGAAGTTCCTGCTTTTGGCAACATATCCCACATAATTGGTATAGCAATGCCTTTATGGCAAATAGATAATACTAAAATATTGATGTCAAGCTTACCAAATTTCCAATTTGTCCGATCAAGCACTAATAACCATTGTTCAGCATCAATTCCAGCCAACCTAACCAGTAACTTGGCTAAGGATGTGTATGATAATTCACATTTGGCAAAAAATCTCTGTAATTTCTTATAGCGTGATTCTTGCTTGTTTCCTTTTATCGTTAAGGCAAGTTGTGTAAGATTTACATCTCTCACTTGCAGTAATCCTAATATTATTTGTTCTATTAATTTTATACTTGCAAAACTATTAAAAAAGTAGTCTCCTATTAATTGTGATAACGCTGTAATCATTCTCTTGCCTCTTAAGTCTTTAACAACCTAACTAATAGAGCTTTGTCTACACGTTATCTACTATTTTTTATTCTCTCCTTAATCTCTTTGTCCTGTACTGAGCTTTTTTCTACTATTTATACTAATTTAAATTAGGGAATTGGTATTATCCATCTTTGATACCTGAAGACTTAGATTTACTTATAAAAGTAGCAGAGCAAGTAATAATTGAAATTAAAGTGCAGCGATTAAATGTTTCATGTGTTGATGTCACCTCAATGATCAATGAAGTGTTTAATTATTCTTCTGAATCTAAATTACTCAACGTTGAGATTTAGGATAGCATGTCGAATCCATCTTTAGTATTTCAACACTTTTAGGATGATCTAAACCAAATTTGTTTATATGCTGATCATGAAATTTAATATACCAAGATTTTTCTGCTAAATGGCAAGTAGCTTTTGCTGCTGCTAGGTACATTCTACTTACTTCGTCAACATTTTTCACATTATCTTTGTAATTATTCCAATATAACATTTCTGCTGTTAAATAAGACTGAACTGCTTTCTCATTTTGACCAAGAGCTGCTAATGCATCTCCTTCTGCAACAAAAGCCTTAGCTAAATCTATATCTGGTGAGATGGTAAGGTTTTTATTAGGTCTGCTTGGATTCTGAATAAATATGGTTATTGCTTTTTGGGCATATTCTAGAGCTTCTTGAGTATTACCCAATCCAAGTATAGCTCTCGACATTTGGGTATAAATGCGAGCAAATACTTCATGATCTTCTTTCTTTACTGACTTATGCATATCATATAATTGCTGTGATTGTTCATAGGCTTCATTATATTTACCTAAGGAGTTTAGTATTTCAGATCTTGACATATAAGGTTCTACAAGATATATATCATTAGCTTGTACTCCACCCTCAATATGTTTTTTTATAGTATTATTAACTTGCTCTAGTGCTTCTTTATATTTTCCTTGCATAAAAAATAAACTTGTTTTGGCATAATACAAATTTACTACATCTGGACTATTTACCAACTCCTTATTAAACATATTTTCTACTATTTGAATATTTTCCTCTGCTTTTTGAGTTCTCCCTAGTGAAATATAGGCTTTAGCTAAGAAATATACTACATTACATACAAATTCTCGAACCAAAAACTCTGCTAGTTTAGGATCATTTTTTTCTAAAATATTATTAGCAAAAGTAATAGCATCATCTTTATTAAATGCCGTCATTTTGACTATATTAGGTAATAGCTCACTATCTTGGGAAGCAAAAATAACATGACCATTATGTTCCCAATTAACAAATTCTTGCACCTTATGATTTTCTTTAATTTTTAAATTATCAAATACTAATAACCATTTATCTTTACTAGATAAGTAAGATAACGCTTCTTTTTTTGCTGATCCGACATCTTCCGATATTAAATTAATCCTAGCCTTTTCATTGATTGACTTTGCTAGTTTTAAAAATTCTTCATTAATATCTAAGTTACAATTGCTTCGTCGACCTACGGTCTCCTCGCAATGACGCCGTGGAATTATACCTTACTCCTGTACAAGGCACAATACTTTAAACAATAGTCCCATTTTATTAGGAGCGATTAGCCTATCAACTTGTTTTGCTATTATATTTGCTTCTATAATAGGTAATTTATTTTGCAATAGTTTACTTCGTAATAATATACCATTACCAATTAGAAAATCACGTTGTGTTATTGATCCATAAACATTTATTCCTATATTTTGGGCTACTGTTTTTAAAGCATAAAAGTCAACATGTGCTGACAAATCAGCTTCTCCTAAAGTTTCAAGCAGAGGGTAATATTTATGATTTTTTATCGCTTGTAAAGTAGGGTCGTATTGGTTACGCATCCTTTTTATTGGATCTATATCATAACCGTAATCAATAACTAAGCTAGCCCCACCAAATTTCATTATATGCTTGCTAATAAATTTTATGATTTCTAATGATTTAGGTGATTCTTCTATTACTGCTCCGTCATATGCGTTTGGGTGTTCTTGCAGTAAGTAGTGTTGCAATTCTTTACTAACTTCTATCTTATCGAACTTAATTTTACCATCAGTTGGGTCAATAATAAGTATTGACTCGTACCAAAGTTCTTTGCTTTTAATATATTGTTTAATTGGCATAGCGTCAAAAAATTCGTTAGCTATTATAATAGAAGGAATTTTAGATATATATTGTACTGCTGTATGATGTTTAATAGGTAAACCAGCTAATTTGAGGTTTGTTTTCTGTTTCTTGATAAAATGAAGATTAATTTCAATCAATTCTATTGAAATAGATTGGTAGAATTTTGGAACTAATTTAGCAACATTGAGAAAATCCCGCATTAATACTCCTTGTCCAGGACCTAACTCAACTAAATTAGTCTTCTGAGGACATCCCATTTTATGCCATTGATCAATAGCCCATAACGCTATCATTTCACCAAAAAGCTGAGAAATTTCTGGAGCTGTGGTAAAATCTCCTAGGCAACCTAACTTATCTTGTTTTTTGTAGTAAGAAGAAGGATTTACCGACATTACTTGGAGCATCATTTCGTCAAGCTTAATACTACCATTCTGTTCAATAAGTTTTCTTACTTTAGAGTCGATTGGCATCTAATTCGTATTATTAAATAAATTCCTAGTATTAGCATAGGTAATGATAAAATTTGTCCCATAGTTAAGTTATTAAAAATAAAGCCTATGTGAAAATCTGGCTCACGAAACATTTCTATAATAATTCGAAATACAGAATATAATATTAAAAATATAGCAAAATTCAAACCACGGATATTTATAGTTTTGTATTTAAAAGTGGCATAAGCTAGAATTGACAGTAATATAATTCCTTCAAAAAATGCCTCATAAAGTTGGCTGGGGTGTCTTATTTGTAGATCACTATTTGGGAAAATCATTCCCCAAGGCATTTTAGTTATTCTACCATATAATTCACCATTAATAAAATTGGCTATTCTACCTAAAAATAAACTGATAGGACCAATTGTAGCTAATAGATCACATAGAAATAAGAAGTTAATTTTATACTTATGGCAGAAAAAATAACTAGATATGATTAAACCAATCATACCACCATGAAATGACATACCTCCTTCATAAGTCTTTAAAATGGTAATAGGATCAGAAAAATATTTAATCGGATTATATAGTAATACATAGCCTAATCTTCCCCCTATTACTATACCGAGAATAGCCCAAGTAACAAAATTTTCTAAGTGTGACGCGGTAACACCAACTTCAAATTTTTTTATAATTTTATAAGCATAGAACCACCCAACTATTATACCCAAAACATAAGCCATGGAGTACCAATAAACGGTAAATGATCCAATAGAAAAAATAACAGGATTGATATTTGGGAAGAGCATACGGTAATTATATACACCAACTTGATAGATTGCAAGTGTTGGAAAAAATATTAAATAAATCATCGAATTAATTAGACTAATAGTTGACTAATTAATATCATACAATGAACAAATATCAAAAAGGTTGATTTATGACACAGTATTTATTGCATCTTTATCACAAATACGATAAAGAAACTTTAATGTTAATAATTATGATAGTTTCAATCATTCCATTGGTTATTGTTATTAAGACAGTAATATTTTCAATGATAAAAAACTATATTAATAAACGCCATCATGATTATGAAAAAACATTTAAAAAATACTCTATATACACCTACTTATTACATACATTGCTAAGTTTATACCTTATATTTTGGGGCAATATCTTACAGGCATTTCCTATTCCACATTGGATAATTAGTATTAAGAATATTGTAATAACACTCTATACAGGTAGCTTCGTTACATTGCTAATCCTATCTCTTATAGAGGCTTTTGCCGATATTTATCGAAACAAAATGGCAACTTCTGTACAAGCCTATTTAAGTTTATACACACAAATATCAAAAATACTTATTGTTTCTGTTGCTACCATTATAATTATTTCCAGTATTTTGAATATTTCCCTTGGTGCATTTTTTACTAGTTTAGGAGCAGCGGCAGCGTTGTTAACCTTCCTATTTAAAGATACTGTTACAGGTTTGTTAGCAAGCTTACAACTTATTTCTCAGGATATAATACGAATTGGTGATTTTGTTACTGTTAACCAGTATAATGTTGAAGGTACTGTAGAAAAAATTACTATTACAGTAGTTAAGATTAAAAATGCCGATCAAACTATTTCAACAATACCTACATCTAGTCTTTTAACAACTAATGTAGTGAATTCTCGTGGTATAACGGAATCAGTGGCAAAAAAAATTCAGAGAGCAATATGTATTGATACAAATAGTATCGTATTTGTTCCAACTATATTTATACAGGAGTTACAAAAATCACCATATCTTGCACCGGAAGCAATAAATAAAGTGAATTTGGAACATATAGGTAGCGATATAACAAATATAAAAATATTTAGATTATATATAAAAGAATATCTTAAAAATCACCCTGCGATATATAAAGAAAATTTTACATTTTTGGTACGTCAGTTAGCTCCAACCCCTAATGGTTTACCAATAGAATTATATGTCTTTACTAATGAAACAAGAGGGGATATATATGAAGATATTCAAAGCGGTATTTTTGATCATTTGTTTGCAGTGATTCCTGAATTCAAATTAAAAGTATTTCAAAATAATAATGTATAAGCTTAAACTAATATAACAATGACTTTAGAAGAGATCAAATTTAACTTAGCTTCTGCATATCAAATTCTTGCGATTTTGACCCTAGATGACCATACTTATACACATCTATCTGCAAGACCTGAAGGGGCGGATTTTTACTATATTTATCCTTTTGGTTTAAGGTTTGAAGAAGTAACTAGCGATAATTTACTGCGAGTTGGTTTTGATGGAACAGTTCTAGAGGGTAGCGAAGATAGTTACAATGAAACCGGCTACGTCACTCACGGTAATATATACAAAAAAAGATCAGACATTTTATCTATCTTTCATCTACATACTCCAGCAACTGTTGCTGTATCATCCATGCGAGTTGGATTGATGCCCATAAGTCAATGGGCGTTGCATTTTTATGGAAAACTATCTTATCATGACTATAACTCTCTTCTACTTAAATCTAATCAAAGTAATACAATGCTTGATGATCTTGGACAAAATTATGTTATGTTTCTACGTAATCATGGAATATTAGCTTGTGGTAAAACAATCCATGAAGCTATGTTCTATACTTATCATCTAGAGCAAGCATGTAAGACCCAATGTTTAGCATGTTCAACAAATCAGGAGTTAATCTTGCCATCTCAAGAAATTTGTAAAAAATCTGTGCAAGATCTATTGTCATTTGAAGAAGATTTAGGCAAACGTGACTGGATTGCTTGGCTTAACTTACTTAAGAGAGTTAATTTTGCAAAGTATAAAGAATATACTCAAATAGATTTGAAGAATTGGATTTGAAAATGAATGGTGAGCATGCTAGGCGTACAACTAGTCACACTACTGGACAAAAGAGAAGGTTTTTACTTACATGTTACCAGATTTTTGGCAAAAAGTGTCTCTAGTTAATCCTATTGTTTACCTCGTAAGTGGATTAAGATAGACTTTTTATGTACTAGTTACGACTTAATCTGACAATAAGTAATAATCAGGCAGCTTGATAAGTAATAGCCAAGTTGTCTGATATTCTCTCTATATTACTAATATTTTTATCTTTAGCAATATAAAGTGAATCTCTAAAAGTTTGCATTGGTGTTTTACCAAAACAATGTTTACCTGAATGAGACCTTTCGTTATTATAATTTGTAAGCCAAGTATCTATATCAGCTTGTAACTCATCTAATGTATTATAGAGCTTTTTACGGAATAGAATGTGATAGCACTCTTCCTGCATAGTTTTGTGAAAACGCTCACATATACCATTAGTTTGAGGACTATATGCTTTAGTTCTAGAATGATCTATATTCTCAATACCAAGATATAGTTGATAAGCATGATTCTCAGGTTTACCACAATATTCCGTGCCTCTATCTGTAAGTATTCGAAGCAAAGGGATATTATACTTTTCAAAAAATGGAATAACCCTATCATTCAAATGGTCTGCTGTAGTAATAGCTGTTTTCTCGGTATAAAGCTTACAAATAGCTACCCTAGAATAAGTGTCTACAAAGGTTTGTTGGTAGATACGTCCTATGCCTTTAATGTTTCCAACATAATAGGTATCTTGAGAGCCAAGGTAACCAGGATGCATGGTTTCAATCTCACCAGTTGCTTCACGTTTATTCTTGATTTTCTCAAGTGCAGCAAGTTGTGCATCACTCAAAATAATACCATCATTTGCAACTTTAGCATCCAATGCTTTTAGACGTTTTTTGAAATTCTCTAGATCATGACGTAGCCAAACAGACCTTACTCCACCTCCAGAGATAATGATACCTCTCCTACGTAATTCATTAGCAGTACGTTCCTGACCATAAGCAGGAAATTCAACAGCTATATTAACTACTGCATCCTCGATATTAGATGGAACACGATTCTTCAAACATGGCTTCTTTCTAGTCATCTCAAACAAAGATTCTGCTCCACCTTGCTCATGCAGTTCCTTATAGCGGTAAAATGTATCTCTGCTATAGCCCATTACTTTACAAGCTTGCGATACGTTTCCTAGTTGTTCTGCTAATTGTAATAAACCAATTCTTGGTTTTATGATTTTTTCTTGATATGTTGTCATCTGACAGTCTCCTTAATAAGAGGTTGTTAAAATTTGCTGGGTACGATTTTATTCGATATTTTCGTACCCAACAACTCCAAACTGTCAGATCAAGTCTTTACTTTTACAATTTAAATGCTACCTTCTAAACAAAATGTTTGAGATTGGCAAACCAATTTCTGTTGCCGTTTGCTAACCTTCTATTTTGGGGTTAGGGGTAATTTATCTCAAATCCTATTTATGCAACAAAGCCACTTTTTCTTACTATCTTTATCCCTTTCTAGATACCTTATTTCCTAGCTTGCAGTATCTTTTAGTTCTTTTATTCCTGTTCTAAACATTTGCACCCCCTTCTACTCACAGTTGCGGTTTTTTAAACTGCCCTGTTCTAGGTTTGGAAACTTATGATCTTGACATAATAGGAGTTTAGGGATATAGTATACTCTTTCTAAAAATTTTCAATTTTAAGATGTTTTATAAAAATAAGCACACTATGCTATCTAGGATTCAAGTATACTCGAATGGTCTTACGAATTGAAAATGAATTAGGAACGTACTCAGTGTACTTTGGTACGTGAATCCAATAATATCTCAAAAAACAATTCTTTAAAACAGAAGAGTATATATAGCACCCGTAGCTCAATTGGATAGAGTATATGACTACGGATCATAGGGTTAGGGGTTCGACTCCTCTCGGGTGCGCCATTCTCCGATTTTAGTACATTTTATGAATGCGTCAAACGGTGGACGTAGCATAAAGTCTAGCTTTCCGTCTTTTAATTCTAGGTTCGCAAATACTAAATTTATCAATTTGCGTTTTCCTTCCGTAGTCGAACCTTTAAAGGTTTCCAACGCTCCGGAAGCCAGTTCTACTAGGTTAACCAAGCATTCTGAAAATTTATCATCAGCATTATTATGGCTTTCTATTTCTCTCACGATATCTTCACGTTTTTGTATTAATTGCTGACGTTTTCCTTCATGATCTTCCTTGCTAATATCACCATCTAAAAATAAATCAGTTAACCTATCCATACGAGTTTTGATCTTAGTATGCTCAGTATGTAGCTCTCCTATACGCATTTTATGAAAACCTTGCTCTATTTTTGCTGAGCTTTTAATATAAGCAGTTACTTCAGCTAGCAAATTAGGATCTAGATGGAGTGTTGCTAATACTTTTTCTACTTCTTGTAGTACTATTTCTTCTTTCACGTATATCCTCCTATCAGGTTCATTTGAGTCCCAAGTTCTTAAATATATCCATTCTTCAGTTTGACCATTAACATAGGTCTTCTTTTTGGTTTCAGCAGTAACAACTCGACCAGTGGCAGTACATTTTATTAACCCCCTAAATATATACTCTTTCTCTCCATATTTAAACGGTTTCTTATTCCAGTTAAGACGTATCCTTTGGCAAGCATCAAATAGTTCTTTACTAATTAGAGGAGGATATATATGTTGGTATTCTTTTTTAGTTTTTAGTAATCTCATTACCCCGTAATAAAATGGATTTGTAATAATAGAATAAATATGAGAGTGGCATAAATAATCTTGATTACCTCTAGAATTGCGTAATCCCCATTCTTTGGTTTTCTTTAGTATCTCAGCAAGAGTATGACTACCTGTAGCATATGTTTCAAATATTTTCTTTATTAAAGGACCACGGTCAGGATCAACTATTATACCCCCCTTACCTCGATCTCTACTATTGCCACTTGTTACATGCAAGTAACCAATGGGAGCAGTACTTACCCACTCTCCTTGGCGTAGTTTTTGGGCAATAGCACGGTTAACATTATCTCTAAGACTATCAACAAAAGCTTGAGCCATCATTACAAACATATTCCATACCATCCTATCTTGCGAAGTAGAATGCTTATGGATGATACAATTTTCCGTGTAAAAATGTAGTTCGATTTTTGCTCTTTCAATTAGATCATTTAGTAGAGGTGTTTCTTTATAGCTACGTTGTAATCGATCAACTTTATCTGCAACTACTGCTATAATTTCTTTTTGTTTTTTAGCAAAACCTATAGCCTCCATAAACTTCTTACGATTACCTACTGTTGATGATTCAGAGAATTCAAATATCCTTAGAATTTCTAAACCTTTACGCATACAATATTCTTGTAATCGGTATTTTTGTGCTTCAATAGAGTAGCCTTCTTCTTGTTCTTTTGATGAGACACGAGCTAGAAGAATAGCTTTAGTAGCTTTTTGTGCTGTTTCTGTCATATTTTCCCTTAACAATAATAGATTTTGTTTAATTAAAAGCGTTATGCATTTAAAGATAAATTAAGCACCACATAAGTTCAGTTGAGTTTGCATTAAATTATCCTAGTATTAGAGCCAAGAGTAAAAAATATTTCTTTTTCAATATTAACTCCTTCAGCTTTGCTGTACTAGTCTGACATAATATTCTTAAAATAGAATGAACTAAGGTCTAGAAAATCCAGCTCATTTTTTTATATAGTGCAATATTCTTACAGATGATATTTTTGTGCTAATAGAGAAGCCTCTTTTTTGTTCTTTTGATAAGACACAAGCTAAAAGAATAGCCTTAGTTGCCTTAATGGACATATTATTCATCTATATTTAAATTTGATTTTTTACTACCAAATGTATGGTATCTCTTACAATAAGTAGCAGCAACGTATAAAAAATAATCATCTTTTATATCTATCTTTTGCAAAAGTACTTTTTCATAAAACCTTGTGTAAGTAGTAACGGTGATTAGGTTAGCAGATGACAAAGTACCAAGTACAGACCAAAATAACGTATTAATTGGTGTATATAGCAAGTCCTCGTCAATTAGAATGATGACAGATTTATTACTACAAGTCATTACTCGGCGAATTAATTTGCCAAGAGTACAATAATCATAAGGTCCTTTAGATTCGATAATTTCTACTACTGTTAATCCTTCTTGTTGGCTAGTAGTAATGACATCGTTTCTGAGCTTAAGATCATTACTGTTGTTATAAGGTGGGGTAAGAAAAATTATTGCATTTGCAGTTAAGGTTGTTGTATGTCTCATAATGGCATTCCCTCGTTGATTAAACTTAAAGTTATTAAGTTTTAACCACCAAAGAACCTTGAGAGATTACTTTGGCGATCGGGGAGTTAGAAAAACTGCCGTTAGACAGCTACGTTAACCTTTAGGCTTAAGGTTTTCACCTTAAGCCTTGGACATAGCTAACATCTCCCCGACCATGAAAATCGAGGATTCATCATTTAATGGCTGATGCTTACCACTAACGGACTACAGGTTTCTACACCCCAAAGTAACTTTACAGTTACTTCATTTTTAATTCTAAACTATACTCCCCTAAAGTCAATAACAGTTTTTTTATGGTTAATTGTTATTTTCGTTGTTTTCCTTTTCTTTCTTTTTCATCTTGTAATTAATAATTTCTTGACAGAAGTCAATTAAGTTTCTCGCAGCTTCATGAGCTTCTGAGTCAGTGATTTTGTTATGGTACATTACTTTTATCCTAAAGACTATGCTAGCATAGATTTCTTCCTTGGTACGTTCATTACATTCTTTTATAGGCATAATATTTTCAGCTCTTCTTATTTTTATAATTTTATCTTAGCATCCAACATAATTTTACATTACACAACTACGAGTTCATGGCATGTAACAGAAAATAATTTGTTTTCTAAAACCAGTTGCCTTTAACTTCAGCTTTATAAGCGATATAGTTTTGTAAAAGATTTAGTAATTAGTTCATTACAGGAACTAATTACTAAATCTTTTGGAGTATCTAGCAAACGATGATTTTTTAAATGAAGATATCTACAATTTACAGGTTAATTATTTTAAGGCTATATGAGATTAGAAAAGTGGTTAGAGCTGCAACAAATGCAAGTTCATATATTTGCTAAGAAAATAGGTAAGAATAGAAGTCAAGTACATAAATATATCCATGAAAATGTTATGCCAATGCATGATGTTATTGTTAAAATTTATATTGCAACTTTGGGGGCAGTTTCAGCTAATGATTTCCATAGGCTTTCTGATAAATTATTTGAGAAAGAAAAACTACATGCTAATTCTTTTCGTGATGATTAGTATATCAATCGTAATTAACATATCAAAATCCAATCAATAACTCTTATGTATCAGATAATAATTTCCATATTTCTGATGTTTTAAGCATATTAAACGACTATGAAGAGTTGGTGATATAAGACAACAGTAAAATAATTCATATATCTGTTTACAGGATATTTGGTTGTCCAATCTTTCATGGTCATTTTAAGTTTTAATCATTACCTAATATTCTCTTAATAATTTAGCATTATCTTTTTACATAAGTAATTTTTATAAAATTATTAATTACAAAATGCTACTAAACAACCATTAATGGTATTAAAATTACTCGCAAATATTATGGATAATTCTGTGGAAAATGCGTGGATAAGTTTTTAAAAACTACAAAAACTGTAAAATCTAGTAGAAAATTTTCAGAAAATCTAAAGAAAATTAGAACTTTTTTCCAATTTTTTAAAGATTTTTTTTGGTTTCATAGAATGAACTGTCTTTTTAGCCTCGATATTTTACTAATTTATATTAATTAACAAGGACATTAATTATGACAGAATTTTACCATAAACCCTTTTACCCATCGGCTATTACTAAGGATGCAGAGTTACTAAAACATGATGAATATGGTGTTTATATTCGTCTATTGGAACATATGTGGATAAGTGGTGGAAAACTACCACATGATGATACAAAAATTGCTCATTATTTACGCATTACACCAAAAAAATGGCAAAATTACAAAAAAATTTTACAAAATTTTTTCATTTTTTCTGACAAAACATTTACTCATACTGAACTCAAAAAAGAATACCAAAAAACTGTTTTAATATCACAAAAAAATTCTCTGAAAGCCAGGAAGAGATGGGGTAAACAGAATTGCAATATCGATGATAAAATAATTGAAAATATTGCATCAATAGGAAGCAAAAATTGTAAATTAAATGATGCTACAGCATATGCAACTGCAATGCCACAGCATATGCAATTGCAATGCTACGCACGCACGTCTAAAAAGAAAGATATTGATTTAAGATTAGATGATATAGATAGGCCTGTGGATAACTCAAAACAATTAACCGTTTATCACGAATTATATAATAAACTGCAATTACTCTTTAGTGAGCATAGTATGCTTTTCCCTAAGGATCAATTTTTGCTAGTTGAATGGATAAAAGCTGGTATTAGTATCGATTCTATCTATCAAAAAATTGCCCTAATACTCCAGCGTGTTAGCAAGCAAAATCTAGAACGTCCAAAATCTTTTGCGTACTTCACTGCTGAAATACAACGATGTTTTTAAACCTTGTATCATAACATGAACTAATTCCAGCTATTTTTTGCTTTCCCTTTAGCTTTATAAGACAAATTATCGTTGCATGCCATGAACATCCTATTGCACAAGGTAAAAATCTTTCATAGTATCGCAATAGTAATTGCTATCGATGGTTTATTAAGGTGAGAAGATAGAGGAAGAGGTGAAGTAAAGAACCAAGATAGCAATTACGCCTAGCTATTAAAAAAACTAGAAATTAGGAAAATATGACCTTACCAACTTTAAGTGAAAAATCATCTAATGGTAGTAAAGATGCACAATAATAATCTTAACCAAACGTTATATTGGTCATTATCAAGACCGTTAATTAGAGTAAAAATTATGAACAAAACTACCTTAGACAAATCTCAATCACAGCTTGTTTCAATGGAGCAAACTAATGAAATTTACAAAGAAGCTGAGAGTAAGAATGAACAAAATGGTAAAAAAATGATTAAATGCCCAATGAATGAGTGTGTAATGAGTCAGTGTTTAATCAATGAAGTCGTTTTTACCGGTTTAGCAAAAAATGTATTACAAGCAAAACTGATTGAGCAATTAACTGGTACGTTTAACTTACAGATTCAAGAATTTGGCTATCGTCAATTTTTAAGCAATGGCACAACTATGGGTTTTTGTACCCGAAATTTTTGCACCAAAAATTTTGACAATAGCCACAATATCCAAAACAAAAATCTCAGCTACCAATCTCTAATACAATTCTACAGTCAGCAAGCATGTAACAGTTTTGTCATTTACCAAAGAACCAAAGATAAAATTGAAGGATTTTACTTTTTGCCATCAACTAATAGTCCGGAAATTATTAGCTATTACCTTAGCCACTTTGAATCTTTTGAACAGTTTATTAGTCTTGTAAGTCTTTGTGTTAGCCTAGTTCTAGGTAGTATAAGATGCAGTAATTCATACTGCCAAAACTTACACAACAATAACTTATACGTAAAAATTTTTAGCCCCAATAACTTGGCAGAATTATTTCCTGAAAAGGTTTTAAACAATTAACTAAAATAGCCCTATTATGAAAACAACTAAAATTAACGTAAAATATTTAGGCAAGTCTTTCATTCTTACTCAAAGAGCTATGGAATGTCTTACACTTGCAGCTCTTGGCTTTCCTAAAAAACACATAGCAGCTAGACTAGGTATATCGTACAGAACTGCAGAAAAACATATAACAAATGCTAAAAATAAAATTGGCATCTATCACCACCGACAATTATTAGATTTTTTATTTTCTTACCAACTGTTATAAGTAGCCTACTACCTCTTACTGATAATACAAATCAATATAAAAATTCTACACTAGTAAATATTACTTCTATGTCCTATTTTATTTATAATGACCAAATTATTTTCTAAATCAATTTCATAAAATATTCTGTAGTCACCGTATCTATATCGATAAAGACCTTTGTATTTACCAATTAACGGCTTTCCTAATTTTTGTGGCATCGATGTTAAATAATTTTCCACTTTATTGTATATTTTTAAAGCGATATCAGGAGAAATATTTGATAAATCTGCATCTGCTTTATCATCCCATTTAGTTTTATAAACCATGCTTTGTACGATATCTTTCTTCTAATCTTTGTTTCATTTCTTCAGAAGTATAAAATTTTCTGTTTGGACTTTTTATTCGTACTAAAGCATCTTCTGCATCCTCTATATCTTCTAGTTGTTCTTTAATGTAGCTTTCAATTGCTTTATGAACAATATAGCTTTTTGATCTTTCCATTGATTTAGCTATCAAAGATAAAGAGTTATTTAAATCATCTGGAATACGTGTAGTAATTGTGGTCATAATAATGTCATGTATTGTGAATACATTGTATTCTAATATATTCATATGTAGTTGTCAAGACTACTAAACAACAAAATAAATGGGTAAAAATGTCAACTATTCGTTTTTAGTTAATCTTCTATGCTTTACTAAAGAGTAATTGAAGGATAAATTTAAATGACCCAGCAGCAAATTACTAGAAATGAAAGCATCAACACGGCTACTAAAATAACTGCTATTCGTACTACAGTTAATCCCATTATTAGTCCATTTTTTCAATGGGTAGGAGGGAAAAGAAAATTTATTGATAAATTGCTTGAACGCATTCCATTAGATTTAAATAATTATTATGAACCTTTTCTTGGCGGTGGAGCACTGTTTTTCCAAGTAAAAGATAAATTCAACAAGTGTTTTTTATCTGACATTAATCTTGAACTTATAACAAGCTACAATGCTGTCAAAAAGAATCCAGCAAAAATTATTGAATTATGTGAATCATATAAGCTAAAACATACTAAAGAACATTATTATCAGGTCAGAGATAATAATGTTAATAGCAATGATCCTCTAGAAATTACTGCAAGATTCTTGTATTTAAACCGATATTCTTTTAGAGGAGTATATCGAGTAAATAAATATAACCAAGTACAAATGTCTTATTCTACTAGACAGTATGGTCAATCTAATAATTTTGCTATCATACTTAACCAATGCAGTAATCTTTTGCAAAATACTCTAATTTACGCAAGTGATTTCTCTTTTATTGAACCTAAGACCAATGATTTTGTTTATTTTGATCCACCTTATCATAAATCAGGTGAAACTTTTTATACTAGGTTACCATTTGGTGAAAATGACCAAGTAAGACTTAGTAATTTTGCCAAAGAATTAAGTAATAAAGGTGTGAAACTTATGCTCTCTAACAGTGATACAAGCTTTATTAGAGATGTATATAAAGGTTTTAATATTAGCACTATTACCGTTAAATATTCTATGTCAAATTATAGAAAAACATCTAATGAATTATTAATAACAAATTATTGAGCCAAGAATCATTATATAAATATTTCTAATTTTAGTTAGAGTAGACGTAAAGGACAGCTTTCCCGTCTACTCTGCTAAATCCTACTTTGTTATCTTAATATCACAGATTACAAAAATAAAGATAAGTAATTTTACTAAGATTTACCAGCTAAAGCATCGATAATTACTTTATTATTAATAATTATGGCATCTAAATATTTTATGACTTGCTGTAAATACCATATAATGGTTGTAGAGCTATCACCGGAATATTCGTATATTTTTTTCATTAACTTATCATTAGAACAAGCTATTTTTAAAACCCTTTCTAAAATTAGTCGTGCTTCCACTAATTGTGGTTGAAGTTCGTACAAATTAGTAATTTCTTTAACTTCTTATTGATTTTCATTATTATTGGACATATGATTTTATACTCCTAAGAGTACAGTGAGATCGTAGAATAAATATGATTATTTCTTGAAAATATTAAGCACAGCTGCAAAGATGAGACATCAGTAAATAATTGCTATAATTAAATCAAATTTCACTTATTACAGTTATTATTGTAGTTATGGTAAATAAGCTAGATAAGTAATTGGTCATTGTGGCTAATTGCAACATTATTGACATTTTTGGGGGTATTTATTATTGATGTAACTGTTTAAAATTTTTAAATTTTAAACAGTTGTTAAATGTTATTCAGTTAGTCTTCAGAAAAATAAAAATACACGATTAACTTAAAAGGAGGAGGAATGGTGGAAACCCTATATCTCAGTTATAGTTATCCACCAGTTTTTTATTATTTTCCTCTAGCACTTTAATTAGTAGCTCTAACACTTCATAACTAATATCATTGTTTTCAAGATCTATATAATCCATTATTATTTCGCTATTAATTTTATTAGTATTTAAACTTTTTACCAATTCCATTACCCCCTTATCACTAATATTATTATAACTAAGCTTTACTTGCCTTATAGTCCTATTAATTTCTAAGGCCTTGAAAAGTTGTACAAACCCCTCATCATTAATATTATTGACATTGAGATTTATTCGCTTGATGGTTTTATTATTTGTTAGGAATTGTGCCAGTATGATTGCTCCTTGATCTCCAATATTGTTGTATTCAAGGTCTATATCAGTTAAAGTAATATTATTCTCTAATGCTTTAACAAGATGCTTTATCCCCTGATAACCTATATTAGTTTCGGTAAGATTTATATAGGTGGTAATTTTATTATTTTCAAGAAACTTGGCAACTAACTCAGCTCCTTCTGCTCCAAGTCTAATTTGTTCAAGATTTAGCTCCGTTCTATTGTTGCTTTGGAAGATCTTGCAAAACAGTCGTATAGAGACTTCACTGAGATTATTTATTTCTTCATTTGTTAAGTAGTTTTGTTGTTGATCTTTAATATCGCTCACCATATAATTAACCCCTATTTTTGTCTATAAAAAATGGACACTGAGGTTAGATTTAAAAATCATCCTATTTCTTGTCTAACCTCGGTATTTGACACCACGCTGCGTAGTATCTACACCACATTTAATCCCACTAATTGACAGAGTCTAGAGAAAGTTTTTGCCTAGGGTATTTTTTTGCAAGATTTAATAGATCAGCGGTAGAATAGAGACACTAGGGAAAATATTATCTTAAAAAAATACGACAACATCAAACACCAATGCTTGGCAGTTGAAGGGTATTGTTTTCTAACTGAAGAGTGACGACGTCACCAAATTCTTATCAATTGACTATAACAGATCAAATAATAGAATTATTTGAAAAATTCTATTATTTGGAATAATATCTTCAAGAAGATAATAAATTTCTTAGTATCCCACAAAAAGTAAAGTTAAGAAATTATCTAAGTGGTAATATTAATCTAAGCTATTTAAAAATCACAAATCAAATATATCTTCTCTTTATTAGGATTTTCTGCTTCTAATTTTTGTAGAAAATTGATTATATAATTCCCGTTTACTTTAGGATTATCTGTGCTAACTAATTGCAAATCAGATAAATTAATTGCTCTTATTAAATGCTTCCTTTTCCAGCCACTAAATATTGGTAATTTCTTCCTTTTTAAGTAAGGTAGCTTGCTCAATAATATCAAAGTCAACCCCTGCTTGCAGTAATTTTTGTGCTATATTTAATCTATCGTCCTTTTGTTCCTGTAAAAATATTTCTGTAATCTTTTCAAAGTTCTCAATCCTTATATCAGGCAAATCCATTACTTTAGGTCGAATCTCCTTAATATTAGCAGGAATAGTAATATTATAATTTATACCTTTATCTTGGTCTTGGTTATTATCAACCTTACAATTTCCATAGTGAGCATCTATAATATTAGAACACTCAAAAAAAGTTAGTTCATTAGTTTCCCTAAAAGTTGGAGTGAAAATTAATTTAAGTTGTTGTTCAGTAAGGTGATCTCCTTGATTTTTTATTGTTAGTCTTACTGCTTCAATTGATTTTTTACTTTTAGTAGTTTCCGAGATATTTACCTTAAAATCTAGAACATCATCCTCTAGAAAAATATTCACTAGATTACTATCAACATTATTGTTGATAGCATGAATTAACAGGCTTTTTATTACTGCCTTCAGTTTCTTTGGATCGCATGTTATATTATGATATTTTATTGCATATTGGCTAACAAACCGTAATGGTTGATCAGATAATTTTTCACATTCTACTACTACTTCATTTACTAAATCCATAATGTTAATTTTAGTAGGCTTAATATGCACTTGACGTCTTACTCTGTGAGTAATAGTCGAAAGATATAAAGCCCAAGCCTCTATTCGTTTTGCTACCTCATATAATTCTTCAGTAATCCAAGAAATTTGGTCTTTATTATCTGTTTTTTGTAGTTTTGTACATAATGCTTTAAATTGGAGTTGCAAGCTATGAAGTTGTTGTTGTTCTTGAGCTTCTATTCTATTAAAAAACTCTTCTTCATGTTGTGCTATTTTTATCAAATCATGCGTTAGTTTTCTTGATTTTGTTTCCCATACACTCTTCATGGTCTCAGACAATTCTTCATATTTTTGTTTTGGTTTCAGAAATGCTATTAGTACACTACTAAATAGTAATAAAAGGTAAATTATTTGGAATTGTATATCACCAAAATTACTAGTTAAATAATATTTACCCATACAACATTTAAAAAATTGCAATGATGTGAATGTGCCAAAAATTGTAATAAATAAAGCTATCTGCCACCTAAGCAATATTCCCGTAACTAACAAGTTAATAATAAATATCATTAATTGTAGTTGATGAAATTCGCTAATCATAACCAACATACTTCCAACACAAATCAACAGATATAAAATACCTAAATTCCAAGCTAATGCGATAAATATCTCGTTTTTAAATCTAGGAGGCCATATCGAATAAGTTACAAATCCAGTAGCTATTATTAATACTGAATGAAGTGATAAATATTAGCATATTTTGTACTATAATATTCTGAAATAGTAAATAACGAGGAATAAGTGGATACTATTACAAAGAAACCAAATAGAAAATAAGTACTTTCATCTTTTGGTAAATTACCTTTACAAAAATTTATCAAATTAAATTGTTTGATTGAACTAACGATTTGCTTGAATTTTCTTTTACGTTCAAGTCTAAGAGCGATGATGGGGCTTGTGTCTTTTACCCCAATCCAACCACCAACTTGTTTAAAAAAGTAATGGCTAAACATCAAAGTTAACAAATTAGCTGCCATAGCTGGTACTATAGGCTCCATTTTTACATTTAGGACTTTAAAACTAACTGCTGTAATAAATCCAGCAAACATTCCCATTAATACTGCTTTACTACTACTACGAAAGCCTAGAATTGCTAAGAGGAAAGGTACTGAAACTACAGGCATATAGAAATCTAATGCTATTAACAGTAAAGCAAGTATACTCTTTGCTTTAAAAGCTAGGAAAATAGCAGAAATACCAACAAAAACAGCAAGAATACGTAATATAATGAGATCACTAAGATTATTACGTATCTTTCTTATAACCTTAAAATCTAATAATTTTAAAATATCATTAGTGAATAATATAGCTGAAGAATTAATGTATGAGTCTGCCGTAGACATGATTATCGCTATAATACCTATAGCAGTAAGTCCTCTTAATCCTGAATAGCTGTAATTCTCTATAATATGGGCTAACAAGTTATTAGGGTTAAGATTAGGATTGTCTGCCAGTAATAATATTCCAACCCACATTATTATTACTAATATCACAAGACATATTAAACCTGCTGTTATAAAAGACTGTCTAACTTGTGTGATATTCTTAGCCATTGCCAATCTTTGAAAAAAAACTGGTTGAAAACCAGGGATTAGAAAAAATAATAACAGCAAAAAGGAGCTTATAGACTTAGAGTTAAAATTAAATAGCTGCCTATAATCAAATAAAGGATTCTCATTAATTGTTACAAAAACTTTATGAGGATCATGCAGAGTTCCCCAAATCATTAAAGTAATTACAGGAATGATAGTGCCAAAAGTAAAGAATTGTATTATATCTGTAAAAGTAACAGCCTTTATACCACCAAAAGCCGAATATAATATTACTATAACAGCACTTGCCAAAACAGCATAAAAACTAGAAAGATTAAAGAAAAGTTGCAGCATGGTAGCTGAAACCTTAAATTGCAATGCAACTATTCCGGTGCAAAGGAAAATACCTACTATAGCTGTAACCAATTGAACTTTTTTGCCATATAGAGTACCCATAGCTTCAGCTATGGAAAGATTACCTAAAAACTCTGCCATACGTGGAGCTAATAAGTAACCAACAATTATGAGAGCCAAAGGTTCACCAATTGCTGGAATGATAAAATATAAACCTTGTTTATACGATTCACTACTCATCTTCGAGATAAATATGAGCAGAAATTATGCTATAGAACGTGAGTATTATGCGACGAGTGGAGTGTAGAATTAAATTCTCGTTACTGACTACATTTTTTCACCTGTGGAATTTTATAATAAAGAAATACTGATAAAAGTGTACTTTAATGACAAGAGTTTTTATTTGAAACAAAACAATGGTAATACACATAAGAAGCATTATGTTGACTAATTTTTAGTATGTCAAGTAGAAAAGTGATGTTTACATGACTACAAACTTCATTCCAAAACCGCTGCGAACCTGATTCTTTAGACGTTTAAAGCACTTTTTCGTCTCGAAGATGAGTCACTAACTGCCTCAGAAAAGAAACCGCCTCCTATACAAGTGGCAATAATTGTAGCAGTTATAGTGCTGGTGGAGAAATTGCGATTTCCTATAGCATATTCGTTAATATTTTTTATACCACGACTATAAAATAAACCTACTGCTAAGTTAAAAACTAAAAAAATAGCAAAAATGGTTATATCCCAATCCCAACTTAAATGCATATAATCTTCCCCTGAATGTCAAAAAACTGTAAATTTTTGACCACCAAAGACAAGATTTTTAGAAGAAGTGACTCTAGATTGGTGATCGGGGGCTCAAAAAACTGCTAACAGACAGCCATGATAGTCGTATAGCTTAAATGTAAACACTTAAGCCGAACATACGACTACCATCCCCCCGACCATAAAAGACCGAGAAGCACTATTGTACGGTTAATGCATACCGCCGTTAGATAGAGGCTTTTGAGACCCCGGAATTACTTTGCAGTAATTCCGCCTTAAATTTTAAATATATACTTGTATAAAGTCAATATAATGTTTTTATGATTTAACTAGGCAATTTAAAAGTCATGACGAGAAGCCGAAAAGATGTCATCCCGCAAAGGCGGGGATGACATCAAAAGTGAAAAATGACTTTTAAATTCCCCTGTACAATTTTTACTTAATTATGGTTGATAAACATATTTAATTGAACTAATATTAATCCTAGTAAAAAGTAAATTAAACTTTATGTATCCAGTAAACATTACTTCTGCAAAAGCTCACTTATCATCTCTACTGAAAGAAGTAGAATACAAAAATGAAGAAGTTATTATTGAAAGAGCTGGGAAACCAATTGCTAAAATCGTTAAATACAATCCTGTGAAATCTATTAATAGGCTTGGGATATTTAAAGGTAAAATTAAAGTAGCTAAAGATTTTGACAAATGGTCTGAAGAAATAGCAACAAAGTTAGGGATAAAGGATTAGTTGTGAGATTATTACTTGACACTCATACCTTAATATGGGCATTGTCTGAACTAGAAAAATTACCCATTTTACAATGTATACCTAATTACTTCACATCGATTATGCATAGAAATAACTTATTTTTAAATAAGATATTATTTGCTAAAATAAACTAGTTTTAAATTATCAAGTTCATTTGGAAAATGATTATATGAAAAAATGGCAAATTCAAGAAGTGAAAACAAAACTAAGTGAGATAATACAAAAAGCAGTTAATGATGGTCCTCAAGAAATTAGTGTTAAAGGTAAAACTATGGCTGTTATAATATCAATCAACCAATATGTTGACTTAATCTCTCCAAAATCCTCTTTTGTTCAATTTCTACAAAATTCTCCGCTAAGAGGATTGAAAATTGATCTTGAAAGGGACAAAAGTCCTTGTCGAGAAATTGAGTTGTAATTTAAATGAGTTATTTAATTGATACAAATGTAATTTCTGAACTTATCAAAGTAAAACAAAATACACGGGTAGTAGAGTGGTTTAATGCTGTACAAAATCGAGACTTATATTTAAGTGTTTTAACCATAGGAAAAATACGCAAGGGTATTGGTAAGATTACAGATATAAAAAGAAGAGAAAAGGTCTGTATATGGTTGGATCAAGAGTTAACATCGTGGTTTGCTGGTCGTATTTTACCTATTGATCAGCAAGTAGCTAATAAATGGGGAGTAATACAAGCTCAGTCAGGTAGAACGTTACCAGCTGTTGATAGTTTAATTGCTGCCACAGCTTTACATTTTGATCTTATTTTAGTAACACGGAATGTTAAAGACTTCAGTTATTTAGGTCTTGAAATAATTAACCCATTTTAACCTGCGGTAGTGGGTTTAATTCTACCAACCATTTCATCTAGTGATACTTGAAAGTAGTCGGCTAATGCTACTGCAACTGTACTAGTAAGTGTCTTCTTAGGATTATTTTCTTTTAAGAATTTGGGAATAACATTTTGACTAAAACCAATAGTTATACCTAATTGATATGGATTAATATTTTTCTCTTTAAGTTTTTTATTAAGAAAATGTCTTAAATTAATACTTATATCTTCTGAATTAATTATTTGAAAGTTATAATCTTTTTGATTTATAGAAACATATTCATTTCTACCAATTACTTCGTTCATAGAACATTTAAAATAATTAGCAATTTTCAATATAGTTTCCAATTCCGGATTAGCTCCTATAGAATTGATGATATTACATACGGTTCTATATAAAATATTACTCTCTTGTGCAAAAGTTTTACGTTTTAAATTATTATCTTTTAATTTATGTGTTAAAAATATTTGTATTTGATGAACAAGAGCCATACTTTAAATAATTTAATATCTCTAATAAAATGAATTACGGTAATTCATTTTTTTCTTGACACCCAAAAATAATTGTAATAAACTCCCAAAAATAGAATGAGATCATAAAAAAAAGACCAATGATTATTGATTAATTTTTTAAAGCAAAGAATATACTTTGCTAGATCTCAAACTAAAAAAGCCAGTATAACAACTCAAACGTTTAGCTTATTAATAAGACTAAAACTTGAATGTTACACTGGGAATCTAAACTAGGTAAGTACTCAAAAGTTTTGCAGCATCAGAGTACTTACCAGTGAAATCAATCCAATAGCTATTGCTATTAAATTACAACCATTATTGAGGTGTACTATGATCATACACAAATTTTCTCCACTAGTCAAACTCTATTATTTTTGCAGCTTTATAACGTAAGTATTAGCAATACCAACGTTATTGCGAAACCACGTGAATGTAGTGGCAATCCACTATTCATTAGATTAGCTTCGTCACTACTAAAGTAACTCCTCGCAATGACAGTATACATGCGTCATTGCGAGGAAGTAGCATTGCTACGACGAAACAATCCATTTCTAATTACTTTATGGATTGCTTCGACCATTACGTGGTCTCGCAATGACGACAGTTTGCTATACCAAATGTTAAATTGTTTCTAACACAAAATAGTAGAGTAGGATTATGAAAGATAACCCACAACTCAGTAATATTCTTGAAGAGAATATTACTGAAGTTATAGAACCAACAGAAGAAGCACAAGACTTAGTTACTTTAACTAATTCAGTCAGTAGTAGCAGCTTCTTTGGTATAGAAGAAGAATTAGATCCTATTACTCAAGCCATTAGGCAAGAAATCCTGCAAAAACAGCGGAATATCTTAAAAGATTATATCGCTGCGAATCTTGATGTAACAGTAAATTACCATGACGATCAAGAATTTGTCAAATATCTCAAAAATGTTAATAATAGAGCAATAATTAACCAAGCGTTTGCAAATAGTAAAGTTAAAGATGAGCTAGAAAGAACAGAGATAGCAGGCTATAAGAAAGTTCACCATAATTTTGCTGATCGATTCCATACAATAAATTGGCAAGATGATGATAGGCAAGACAATACTAAAAGCCAAATAGTAAGAAATGATTCAGGTGATGAGTTAGCTACTATCAAGGAAATAACTCATAAAATTAATACTCTAGTCTTTTTGTCAGACGGCACTTTTAAACAAATCAATAGCTATCGAACCATAGATTTACCAACAGAATTGGAAAATAAAAGCGGTCCTATGCATTTGTCATTAGCTGTAAAAGATGAAAATGGTCGAAATATTTCCTTAGACCAAGCAGTATATTTTACTGCTCATTATGATAGTCGAGGTAAATTGTCAGAGATCAGCAGCCCAAAGCCAGTAAGATTTAATGGTGAAGGAGATGAGGCAATAGGCTATATAGAACATCTAGGACATGTCTATAGTTTGCCAGTAACCCAAGGTAAATATCGAGAAATGATGTTAGCTTTGGAGAAGAATAAAGGGCAAGAAATTGACCTCTCTCAAAATATCACTACTGCTCAGGATAGGATAGTTATTGCTAATACTGTCAATAGTGATTTACCAGTGCAACAAGAAAAAAAGCAATATCATCATGATAAACAAAAATTAGCCGAAGAAACATTAGAGAAAACAACAGAGCATCATGAGTTAGCAAAACGACAAGAATCAATATCACAGGGAATGCAGTTAACAGAAAAGAGTGATAATGTTGCTAATCGACAATTATTTGAAAAAATGTCAGAAGATTCTCAGTATATCCATGACATGTCTCCTGAGCAGGCAATTAGCAAATATCAAGTAATCTTAAATGAATTACAACCATTAACTAGCTCACGAGAAAAAGAAAGAAAAGCATTATACAAAGTTGCTGAGCTATATCCTGATCTAGCAGGTAAGTTAGTAGCAAGACATTATGATATTCATGCAGTAGTATATCACAAAGAAAAAACAGCAGATGCAAGTAGTACGGCATTAGAAGAGTTAGAGAGTCTTGTAAAAATATGTGGTGGTTATAAGAAATTAGGCTTAACTCCGGTAGAGAAACAATTAGCTGAACTTGATAAAATACGACGACAAGGAGAGAAAGATATAGACAAAGTAATGACCAAGATAGAAGTAGCTGATAAATCTTTTTATGAAAAACTGAAGAAAATACAACTATCGGCTGATGCATTACCAGAATCCAATCCCGATAAAGAAAAATTGAATATTTTTATAAAATTAAAGTTAGAAGCACAAGAGTCAATTAGAACCGATAAACCGTTACTAGAAAGCAAAGAAAGAGATGAATCTTTAAAAATGGAAACTGAGACAACTAAAAAAGTAGATCGTATGATAGGAAGATTTATAAGTAGATATTCTCCATCTAATACACCACCACCATTAAATAGATCAAAACTACAATTAAATAACACTAAAGGGAGGTAACTATGCCAGGCAAGCAATTTTTATATAGTAGAGTACTTAAGTCTGATACATCAATGCATGTTCAAGAACAAATTCACAACTATTTAAGTAAAGAATATCAGATTGATTTTGCCAAAGTTTTAAAAAATTATGACTCAGACATGTCTATGTTGGAGACAGTTAAAAATATTGAACTTTCAGAATTGCAAGAAATATTTAATAATAGCCAAAAAAACACCGCTTGGAATTTATACTTGCATTTAGTGGCAGGAAAAAAAGAGGTTTCTTCATATTTATCAAAGTATTTAAGAAAAGGTTATGGCACTGATAAAGATGAGTTCCTTGCTGATTTAACTCTGAGCATAGGAGTCGAGTTGGGAGATCAGGACTCAATTAAACTAACGGAAATAACATCAATATCATCTCAAATACGAAATGTAGCCAAAGAATGTTTACTAGAAATCATCCAACATAAATTAGGAGTAGAAGGTAGAGAAATATTATGTGATGAGATGATGTCTAGAGGTAAAGCATTTGCTTATTTTGTTGAGGAATTATCAGGTCATTCCTATTATCAAACTATCCAAGACTCTGGAACAGCCGGAATAAAATACTGGAGTAATTTTGTTGAACCAGCATAAGAAGAAGTTCAATAGCAGGGGCAGGAGCATTACATGATCAAGAATGATCTAAGATATTAGGGCTTACAGCCAATAGCTAACCCGATTAGCATTACTTCGTCATTGCGAGGAGGCGTGAGCCGACGAAGCAATCCAAATTTAATCATTTTTCTAGATTGCTTAGTCGCTACTAAAGTAGCTCCTCGCTAATAGACTAAGCAAGCTTCAGAGTAAACATTCAATAGGGAGTCGTTTATGACCGGTAAAAAAGTCATTATCCTGCTACATTCGTTACATGAGTCTCATAGCCAGCAACTACAAGAATTTTTGAAAAAGGAGTTCTTAGATAAAATTAAAGCATGTAGTAGAAGACACAGTACCATAATAGATTTCCCTGTTGTAACACGAGCATTAAAATACGTTATCAAACACCAAGCAGATCAGAAACGACACTCTGGCGAGTCATTTTACCATCATCCAATACAGGTTGCATTAATAGCATCTAGAATTTCATGTAAAACTGAAATAATAGCAGCATCTTTATTGCATGATATTGTAGAAGATACAGCACTTACTATTAGTCAGATACGGTTTTCATTTGGCACAAAAATAGCAGAATTAGTTAACAAACTGACGAAGCTTGATGATATTGCAATAAAAAAAATAAAAATTGAAGGAGAACATGCCTTGCAGAAATTACGTGAGTCAGAAGATATAGATGCATGGTATATCAAGCTTGCTGATAGGTTACATAATATGCAAACTCTTCATTACATTAAGTCAAAAGAAAAACAGAAAAGAATCGCTTTTGATACTTTAAAGAACTTTATACCGTTGGCAAAACTAGCTCGGGTAGAATGGATAGAACAAGAACTATACACATTAGCTATCAAAATATTAGAGGAGAATTAATACAATTTATTTATTTTTTATTAAGAGTTTAGTCAAATTGTCTCTTTATTAATCCTTCCCAAGCAAATTTTTTCCGTCACTATTTTTAATTTTTTAACTCTATCAATAAGCTAAAGTTATGTATGGATATACCCGACAATACAAGAAAAAAATAATATATAACAGCAAAAAAATCGAATGCAGTCATGTATCCGGCTTATAGACAATAAATCAAGCAGTTTGCCCTATAGCCTTGATGGAATTCGCTGGCTTACAAACTTATAATGTCATTTCATCACCTTTTGATTTCTTAAGACTATCAGCTTGCCTCAAAATATCCACCATCCTTGAGAATGTCATCTTCTTTACTCCTGTTAATCGACGAAACTGTTCATCCTCCAAATCAGATACTTATAACACCTCTCTTCCTTAAAGTCTAGTTTCGAAAGAGGTCTATTATCTTTAAAAATACGACAACATCAAACACCAATACTTGGCAGTTGAAGAGTATTGTTTTCTAACTGTGTAGTCTTCAAAAATATGGGTGATAATGACACCTATTTATTTTAAAGAGAATCACGTAATTTATCATTTTAAGTTTAGTTATGCCTCTACAACGGGGAAAGTAACAAGAAATAACAAAAGAGGAGAATTATGGTCGATTCAAAGAAAATACTAGGCACAAGTCAGAAAATAACTAGCAAACAAAATTGTCTAGATGACAACTGGAGTAAGAGTTTCTTATATCTTAGTTATGGAATAATTGGCATTTTACTTACCCTTATTACATCAGAAAGTTTAGCAGTAGATTTAGGTAAATTTGGTAAAGGTGTAACTGAACCACTGGTAAAATTTGCCGCAGATTACTGGGTTTATGGAGCTGGTATTGGTGGTATTACCACAGCCATTATGTCTGAAGGTGATGGTCGTGTTCGGGTATTTCGTGGCGGTACAGTTTTTATAGGTAGCAGTGCTATTTGTATGGGCATACTTGCTGCTATGGCTTAAATCAAGTGTAAATTGTAACAATATTGGTTTTTTACTTGTGAGATTCAATTATGGAAAGAGTACGATTTAATAATTGCTTAAACAAACACGTTAGATTTTGGAACATATCTATTGGTTCAATAGTAGGAGGCATTAGCTTTGGGTTAATCATTTTATGTTTTAAAGGCGTGCTATGGTCTTTTGCTGGTGGTGCTATTGGTTTTGCTATAGGTGGTTGGTTTATGCATCAATGGTGGCTTGGAATAATCCAGCGTTGGCTCTATTGGCATCTACCCCTAACTAGACTGATTATATCAGCTAATTTACCAAAGTCTCATGTAAGGCTGCTTATGTAGTAATACTAACTTAAATGTAAATAGATATGAATAAGCAGAGATAAAAATGGAGAAGATAATAGCAATAGGTAACATCGAGCAAGTAGCAAGACAGCGAAATTTGTTTTTAGTACTGACGTTGCTGCTTTGCCTGACTGCTTTAGGACTATCAGTTAAATTATTAACAAACAATGAGAAAGTAATATTGATGCCAAATCTTAGCCAAGAAGTATGGATTACTAATAATGGAGTCTCCAAAGGATATTTGGAAGAAACAAGTTTAATGTACCTACCATTGTTACTAGATTTAAATCCAGAAATAATAGACTACAAAGCAGGTATCATATTTAAATATATTTCGCAAAGTGATGCTACCTATATGAAAAATATTCAAAATTATTTTGCAGATAGTAAAGAGAAGTACAAAAAATTTGCTTTATCAACCTATTTTTCTATCAAAAGCTTGGAAGTTGATAGTAAGAATTTGCAGGTAATAGCCGCTGGCATGCTAACCTCAAGGTTTGGCGATAAGGGCTTTGAGGTTAGTCCTGCTTCTTATCAATTATCTTATGAATGGGCAGGTAGACAGCTAAGACTTAAAGAATTTGTAAGAATCAAAGAAGATCAAGAAACGGCACAATATAACAAAGAAAATGATAAAGATAAAAAATAAAGGATAAGAAAAATAAGAGAATAAATAATGATCAAAATAATACTAATAATTGCCATGATACTAACGAGTAATGCAGCACTTGCAGCACAAGAATTTGAATATATAGCTGGCAATAAAATCAAGGCTAAAATAAGTGCAAGTAATGTTAATAGAATAGAGTTTGGCAAAATAGGCATAGCACAAATTATTGGTGATGAAAGCAAGTATAAAATAATAGCGGATAGCAAGGCACAAAACATATTTTTACTACCGAAAGTTCCAGCTGCTCAGACTTTGGAGCTAGCCTTAGTCAACTTTTCGGGGAATGTTGCTGATTTAATACTTGAAGTGGAAGATATGGAAGGGCAAATTATTAAAATTTCCATGGATAATTTTTATAATAAGTCATCCAATGGTTTCCTAAATAATTCAGCTGTTAACAATAAATGGTCAGTAAACACCCAAGAGCAAGAAATTGCTGGAATGATAAGGAACATGATTGCTGACAAGGAAGGTAAATATTACGTTACTCATGTAAAAAGAAAAATTGACCGCTTACGTAATATAGGACTTTCCATAGAGCAAGATAGGATTTACCGTTTTGGTAAGCTTATTGGAGCAAGACTAGTAGTAATCAACAGGAAATATCAAGGCTTAGTTCATCTTAAAGAAGTAGATTTTAATAATCTATTTGATTTTTGTTTAGCTACAACTATCGACAAAACCATACTTCTTCCTAAAGATAAAGGATTTGTTTGGATAGTAGCAAAGGAGCAAGATAGGGACTGATATGACAATATTTGCAAAGCTTAAAGAAAGACTCTCTTTTTTATTAGGAAAGAGTATACAGCTTAAAGTTTCAAATGAAGTTCCAGTGGCTAGTTCGTTTATAGCTGATAGTCAAAAACAGTCGTTAGATGCAACTAATAATAAGGAGATTAGACGTAAACAGTATAATTTCTTGTTACTGCTTTTGGGTGGGAGCATCATTACTGTACTTGTTCTAATCAACATAATGCAAGGAAAAATTAAGCACAAAGCAGTTATTAACGATAATACTAAACCTAAATTAGAAGTAGCAAGTGAAGCGTTAGACCCGGAGAAAATGTGGCACAACCACTTTGAAGATTTGTTAAACGACAATAGGCGTAAATTTGATGAACGCTTACAGTTAGCAGAAACAAACTTTAAAGAAAAAGAACAAAAGCTACAAGAAGAGATAAAATTAGAACTAACTAAAATGCAGATTCAACTGAATTTTGCTAAAAATGAGCTGATCAGTAGCACAGAAGAATTAAAAAGAATGCGTCAAATTCACCAAGAAGCAGAGCAAAATACAAAAGGTAAGGATTTTGGCAGTGATGTAAATATTGGTGTTATAGACTTAAATGGTGAAATAGAATTTGATAAACCAAAAGATGCTAAGATTTATATCCCTGAAACTTCTTATGTTAGTGGCTATTTACTTGGTGGTCTTGCAGTATCTACCGCATTAAATACCCCAAATGAACATGCTACTCCAATAGTAATTAGATTAACAGAAAGAGGCAACTTACCCAAGAACTTTAATCTTGATATTACTACCTGCCGTATTTTAGGTAGTAGTTATGGTGACTTATCCAGCGAAAGAGTAATTATCCGCTTGGAGAAAATGGTTTGTATTGATCCAATCACAGAGTTAGTAATTACCAGTAACATAGCTGGAATAGTGCATGGACCAGATGGTATGAATGGCATTAAGGGGAAAGTAGTAGCTACGAGCAGTAAGCATATAAAAAATGCCCTAATAGGTGGAGTTATTAGCGGGCTTAGCCAAAGTAGTAAAGGTCTAGATAGTATGACTATCACTAGCCTTGGAGCAATTGCTAGCCAAAAGAAAGGTTTTAAGGATATGGTAACAGATGGTATTTTATCAGGAACATCGAATGCTGCTGAGAAAATAGCTGACTATTACTTAAGAATGGCAGAAAACATGTCGCCTGTTCTTACTATACCTAGTGGAGTAAAGGTAGATGTTGTCTTCATGAAAGGCTTTTTTGTCGGAGAATTAACCACCCATAAAAAGATAACCAAGGAAAGAACCAAAAAACCAACAAATAAACAATACGGAGAACAGTAATGCAAGGAATATCAAAGATTTTACTGATTATTACATTATTTAGTTTATCTGCCTGTGGTGGATATGGTTCATCGTTTAGTTGTAAAGACGCAAGTGGTTTTAATTGTGTGCCTTTGAGCATAGTTGATCAAAAAATTAATAGCGGAGAAATTGTCGAAGTAGAATTAAAGGAAAGGGCAAAGTGTCAAGGAAAAAATTGCTATGCTAGACACTTGGACAAACCTGACATTAAAGCTAATAAGGTTCATAAAATAAAGTTGCAACAAGAAACTAATCAGAAAATACTTAAAGATGGCAACTTGTTATATATCAAATAAGACAATGAGATGATTATATGAACATAGCTAATTTCTTACAAAATATAGGCAATATTTGTGGTTTGACTAGTCCTGCCGAAGTAAATTACGACAGTACACAACTGTTGAAAGAACATACCGAACAAAATACTAAAGGAGCAAAATCTTTAGCAGGATATCTAAGTTATCGATATTTTGATCCTAAATGTAATATCTTCTTTAATGAAAATAATGTAATAGGCTTCATGCTAGAAATAGCTCCGATAGTTGGAACAGATGTTAATTTGGAAAAAAACTTAAGCTTATTTTTTAACAATGAATTACCAGTAAATTGCTATTTACAATTTTTACTGATTGCCAGTCATAATATAGAGCAAAAACTAAAATTATGGAGTAATGCTAGAAGTAATCCTAATCAGATGTTACAGCAATTAACAGAATTCCGTAGAGAATTTATTAGTAAGTGTGCTAAAGATTTTACAAGTTCAGATGGAAGGATGGCTAAAGATTTTCGGATATATGTTTCTTTTAGCAAAAAAAGTGAAGGTAATAATAGTGTAAAATCTATTGAAGAAGTAGTAGTGTTCCAAAGCAAATTAGTAAAAAAGCTGCAAGCAATAAAATTATCTCCCCGTATATGTGATGCACAAAATTTAATGTTTGTAGCAGGCGATATGGCACAAATGCAAATGCAAGAAAGATTAAGCCGTAAATATGATCCAATAAACCCTTTAGCTAATCAAATCTTAACACCACTTTCAAGAACCATTGTTAAAGAAGACTGCCTAATTCATCTAGATAGTATTTATAATGATAATGGATTAAAACCAAACAAATTAACATCTAATAACCTAGCTTCTAACAAGTTAGTCTCTAAATGTTTTTACCCAAGTATGCTACCAGAGCAGTGGTCATTACTGGAGATGATTAATTTACTTGGTTCAGCCAGTGATCATAGTTTACCAGCAAGACTAATAATTAGTTACACAGTGGCAAATAATGTAAGTAAAACACAAAGCTCAAAAATTCTAGCAAGAGGACATAGGAGCATACATGCTGCTGAACAATGGTATGCAAGGCATGATACTAACTTGAAGAAAGAAGCTTTAGAGTGGCGGGAGATAATTGCTAAAGCTAAAAATGGTGAGCAGTTTTTGACAGAATCACTGCAAATAATGATTACTGCACCTCAGTCAGAAATAGAAATAGCGGAGGAATTTTTAATTAGCCTATATAATGCACACGACTTCCAATTACAAGTTAATAAGCATCTCCAATTACCAGCAATGTTATCTCAGTTACCAATGCATCAGGCACTTAGTTGGAAGTTTTTACAGCATTTCCAGCTAGTTAAAATTGCTCAGGCTAAAGAAGTGATAGCCAAGTTGCCGATCCATGGTGAGTGGAAAGGAGTAAACCAAAGTGGAGTTCTATTAATAGGACGCAGAGGTGAGTTATTTAATTGGAATCCATTTGTAAGAATCAATAGCGGTAATTACAATGTAGCTGTTATGGTACCATCTGGTTCAGGTAAGTCAGTATTTTTGCAAGAACTAGCTACTTCAATGCTAGCACAAAACGCTTCAGTATTTATCTTAGATATAGGTGGTAGTTATCAAAATATCTGTGAGTTAATCGGTGGGGAAACAATTAGATTTAATCAGCATAGTAATATTTCTTTAAATCCTTTTGCTCAAATAGCAGGTAGTGGAACAAAACATGCTAAGGCTCTTTCTATGCTTGCTAGAAATTATAATTTAGTGGAAATAGGATCAGTTACTGGTTTGTCCTTAGAACAAATTGAAATGCTTACTGCTAAGGATCAAGACCAAAGCCTAGACCTAGAACAAAGAATAGAGATATTACAGATAGGCAATCATTTTGTCACTAAGGATAGTATCATATACGCAAAAAGCATTATTGGTGCTATGTGTGGTGTTAGCAAGGATGCTCATAAGGAAGCTATCATTGAACGAGCAATAAATGAGGGTATAGAAAAACATGGTACTACGCTAGATATTACCAAACTTACTAAAGTATTAGAAGAATTAGAGGGGGCAACTACAGCAAAAGCTCTTGCTGAAACTTTATACCCTTATAGTGAAAAAGGAGTACATGGTAAATTTTTTGAGCAAGGTAAAGCTGCATCATTTAAAGAAATACTAACCATTTTTGAGTTTGAGGAGGTCAAGAATGATCCAGTATTACTAGCGGTAATATTACAGGTAGTATTGATGCAAGTAACTATGCAGTTCTTATGTGGTGATAGGTCGAAGCAATTTTTACTTATTGTTGATGAAGCTTGGATGATTTTAGATTATTCAGCCAAGTTCTTAGAAAGCTTTGGTAGAACTGTTAGAAAATATGGGGGTTCATTAGTGATTTGTGTACAAAATTTTACTGATTTTCAAAAAAGTGATGAGCGTAGGAGCATTTTAGAAAATAGTGCTTGGGCGGTAATATTAAAGCAAGATGAGAAAGGACTAAACTCATTTAGTACTTCAGAAGCCTTTAAAGATATTGTACCGTTGATTGAGTCTATTAGTTTGATACCAAGTAAATATGCCGAGATGCTGCTGATATCTACTGGCTTAAAAGTTGTTGGACGTCTTAGTCTAGATCCATACTCGCAAGTATTATACTCAACAGAAGCAGCTGATTTTAAATATTTATTAGAAGCAAGACGCAGTGGTCTTAGTAAAGATGAAGCAGTAAAAGCCTTGGCAAAAAAATATGGTGAGCTAGCTATTCTGCCAACTACAGAAAAAATGGATAAGTAATAATATGGTAAGTGTATGGAGATGAATAGGAACATAAGTATAAGTAGTGATAATGAATTGAGCAAGAAACAAATTGTTGTTTTACTAGTGTCTATCCTACTTGGAGTTGGAATTGGTTGGCTTGGGTTTTTGTTATTTGGTGATATTGGTAATCAATGCAAGATTATGTATGTATCACAAAAAGAAATATTAAAGCTAGAAAAAGAAAGGGTAAGTAAGGAATTAGAAGAAGCAAAAATAAACCAACAAAAAGAGAAACAACAACCAAAAGAAAGCAATTTATTTTTTGGTCAAATTAATCAGGCAATAGAACTAATAAACGAGGAAACCCAAAAATATAAAGATAAAAGAACTAAAGTAATATTTGCAGCTGATGAATTTATTACAGGAGAAGGAGTGATATCAATAAGCAGGCAAGTACATCAGAATGTAATAGAGAATTTAGCAAAACTAATCAGTAACCTAAAGCAGGCTGATCTAGAACAATTAAATAATAACAAATAATAGATAGAGAAATTAAAATGTACAAAAAAATTCAGTATCCGTTTTATAACAAAGCAAACAGAGACAATATGAATACATATGTCAATTACAAGTATAGTATGAATAATCAAAGTACTAATTATTTAGAACGCAAACAAGATGCTAGAAAAAAGATTATGCTGGGTGGGCTGATAATAAAAGCAGGATTAGATTACTTGCATCCAAAAGATGACCAAGCTCTGTATGGCATGTTGCTAGTTAGTAAAATGGTACTTGCTAGTAAACCAAAGATACTTGAGCAATGGAGAGAAATTGGTAAAGATTTAAAGAAAATATAAATGAAACGAATACTAACAATGATTTTAGTAATTCTACTACCACAAATAACTATTGCTAAGGATTTTGGCATATATGGAACAATTTTTGAGGTTAAAGAAGAAGGATTTTTAGCAATGATCGAAAGAAAACTAAAATCAGTTGATATAGAACAGGAGAAAAGCAAGATGTTAGAAATCACTAAAACTCGAATAGAGCAGCCAATAGCAGTTAGCAATATCAAACGTACTCAAAAAGCACAAGATTTTACTTATGATCCAAGCTATATAATAAAAGAGGATATTATTTTGCCAGATGGCAAGCTACTTCACAAGCTAGGTACAAAAGTTAATCCACTAGATTATATAAACTTGGACAAGAAGTTGATATTTATTGATAGCAGAGATAAAGAGCAGGTTAAGTGGTTTAAGCAGCAACAAAGCAGCTCAGTAATAAAGGCAGAAGACAAGTTGATATTAGTAGCTGGTAGACCACTTGATTTACAGAAAGAACTTGATAGAGAAGTATATTTTGATCAAGCAGGAGTTTTAACAACAAAATTTAAAATTAAACAAGTACCAGCAATAATTCAGCAGGAAGGAAAAGTTTTAAGAATAAAAGAAGTAGAAATTGATTAGTGGTCGTAAAAAAACAGTTATAATATACAAATAAACAAAATTAGAGGTAATTTATGCAAAAATGGCAATTACAAGAGGCAAAGGAACATTTTGAAGAAATTATTGAACTTGCTGAAAACGGGCAACCTCAATTAATAAATGATAAGAAGAGACATAAAGCAGTCTATATTATCTCAGTGGAAGATTATATGGGTGATAAAATAAAACCTCCTATGTCATTTAAAGAATTTTTATTATCCATACCAAAAATTGATAATGATGATGAAGAGGATTTATTTGAAAGAAAACCAAGTAAAGCTAGGGAAGATATTGATATATGAGATATTTACTTGATACTAATATATTGTCAGAGTTTCGTAAGAAAAGTCCAAATAGCCAAGTAATATCTTGGTTATATCAAGTACCTATAGAATCATTATATATAAGTTACTTAACAATTGGTGAAATTCAAAAAGGGATTGCTAAAAAGAGACAAACAGATTTAATAGCCTCATTAAGTTTAGAAAGGTGGCAAGATATTTTAATTAAAAAATATACCGCTAGAACCATTGGTATAGATAATAATGTATGTAAATGTTGGGGTGAATTACTTGCTATTGATTCTACAAATCAGGTGGATAGCCTAATTGCTGCCCAAGCAATAGTTCATGATATGGTTTTAGTTACTCGTAGTACCAAGCATTTTACTAAATTTGCAGTAAAATTACTAAATCCTTTTGAGGAATTTGAATAATGTAAGAGGTAAAAACATTGACAAATATCAATAATACGGCCTTGAGCAAAAAGTTTGGCGACCCAGCTCAAGGCACAAAGACACGGTTAAGTATCCTACTGTTAGTGGCTATTTTTATGCCATTTTCAGTATCTGCAAGTATTACATGTCAGGGGCATTTTGTCAATCCAATTACTGATATTTGTTGGAGTTGCATATTGCCAATAAGCATAGGCAACTTAATTAATATTGGTAGTGGTGTAACGCCTAAAAAAAGAGATACCAAAAATCCCTCATCACCAGTTTGTCTATGTATTAAAGCAAATATTCCTGTACCAGGGATAGCAATAGGATTTTGGGAACCAGTAAGACTTATTGATGTTACAAGAACTCCTTATTGTATGACTAACCTTGGTGGTATCTCTCTTGGTTCTGATAGCAAAAGGACTAGTAGTTTTAATAGAAGCTATGATGACAGGCATGTTCACGATAGTTTCTATCACGTTCATTATTATATTTATCCACTAATTTATTGGCTTGAACTTATTACTGATTTTATTTGTTTAGAACAGAGTACCTTTGACGTGGCTTATATGAGTGAGTTTGACGTTACTTGGAATGATGAAAAATTGCAGAACCTGTTAAATCCTGAAGCTTTTTTATTTGCCAACCCTATAGCCCAAGCAGCTTGTGGTTTGGATTGTGCAAGTAGCACAGCTAGGATGCCACTAGATAGTATGTTTTGGTGTGCTGGTTGCTTAGGTAATATGTACCCATTTAGTGGAGCAAATGCTGATCATGTTGGTGGAGTACAATCAAGTAGTTTATTAGCTATTCGAATAATTGCCAAGATGCACCGAATAGGTCTTGCGGAGGAGACATCAACTGATGAAAACACTCGGTTGGCAGGTGGAGGTAAATTGTGCCGTAAGTCTAAGGCATTAAAGATTAAGAAGAGCCAGTATAAACTACAAATGGTAAATCCAAAGTCAACATCAGATAGCATTGGTTGTTGGCCATTAGGTTTAAGTGACATGATGTATTCAACATTTAAAGAATATCCGTATGACGGACAAGATTGGGGGTATTTAGTATGGCGAAAAATCAACTGCTGTGCTTTTTAGTTACATTACTATTTAACAGTAGTCACTTAACTATAGCACAAAACATCAGCAACACTAATAGTGAATTGCTAAATAACATAAAAAATATTGAGGCAACTGATCAGCAGCAAGATTGGGCTAAAAAATTGGGACATGCAGGACAAATACTAACAAGAGAAGCTATTTTACAAAAGCTGTGTGAGTTAGATAAGCAGCATTGTTTAAAGCAAGGACGAAATTGCAGTGATAAAGAATTAATAGACAAAGAACTTATTAATCCAGCAGTGCTTAAGATATTTATAAGTAGCGGAATGCCAAGTAACTTACTGAAGACCTATCATCAGCAAGCAGTAAAATATGGTGGAACATTGGTATTTAAGGGATTACCCAATGGTAGTTTTAAAGAACTTAGCAAACTAGTTATGTCAATATCAGAAAATGGTGAAGTAGGCAGTATGCAAATAGATGACGAAGCTTTTGATCAGTTTGGTATTAATGTTGTGCCAGCTATTTTGTTGGTTAAACAAGAAGGTTACTTAGATGGGTGTTTTGGTAAATCTTGCAAAGTTACCTACGATAAGATTACTGGCAGTATAGGTATAAAAGCAGCTTTAGAGAAATTTGTGATTAATGGTGATTTATCACAAGAAGCACAAGAGTTGTTACAAAGATAAAAAGCAGGTGTAAGGATATAAAGATGAGAAGGATGAGGCAGATAGTTCTAATAATTTTAATGGTAACTATTACTTGTGCAGAAGCCCAATATTTAGACCCAATCAATAAGACCAATATTAATGAGGTAGATCCATTGTTTGAAAAGAATATAGACAATTATCAAAGTTGGAGTAGACAAATAGAAGATAGTAAAGCAGGTTTTGCTAGAGGAGTAGAGAATAGTCAAGGGTTAGGTGATTTAGTAGGTCATGATAAGGCGGAGTCAGAAGCAGATAGGTTAAGTAGTATAGAAGCAGGAGATTTAAGTAACAAAGGACGGAGGGAAGCAGCTAAAGACCCGTTCTATAACGAGATATTTGTTGATTATAGCAGACCTGGCATGATGGCTCATAAACAAGATGCGGAAATGATAGCAAATGCATCTGGCAAGATGATGGATAATTTGCTAGGAAAACTAAAAGATATAGGAGTGGATTGTAAGACGGTTAAAGGCAATAAGGAGATAGAGCCGCAATATTTCATGGAGCTAAGTCGCAGAGATGAAAGAGCCAAGGGAGATACCATATATGACCAGTATTTCTGTGAACGCTTACGTAATAGATACTCTTGTGTTGATGGACTTACGCTACAATGTTTGCAATTTTCTGAGAAGCCAGCTGAATTAACAATTAGTCAATCGAGTATGAAATACACCCAAAATATAGCAGGCTTAGTTAAACGTATTAGTTTTGTAGAACAATATGGTCCGGATTCCCTCAGTCTTCTTATGAAGTTTTTTGGTGGTGGTGGTGATTCAAGTAGTTATGGCGGTACAGTACACGGTTTTATTAATAAAGCGAGTGGGACAACTTACCATGCTCGGGAAGCAACTTGGCAGATAAGTTTTAATATATCCGCTAAAGTGGCAATGCTTACTAAAGTACAGTTAACTGCTGCTAGTTACGGTACGTTTATTATGTTTAAGCTAAATGGTCAGGTGATATTTGTTGGTCCTACTCAGGGAAATAACCTTTTTCTTAATGGTCATAGGTCAATTGAAACTAAAGGCAAAAGAAAATATGCCGGCAAGGTTGGTAAGAGAATGACAGTCACCACTAATTATCCAATAGTTAGTACTGGTTTTGGTGAATATGCTCTAGGTTTAGACTCTATAGCTGATAGGTCTAGAGTTGAAGTAATCAACTTGTTGCCTGATATAAGGCAAGGAGACAATATACTGGAGATCAAGGCAATTGGTCGCGGAAACAACGAGGTAAGTTTTAATTTAGATGTAAGTGAGCGTATTTGTACATATTGGCAGGAGAATTGGCATGAGCAATGTAGGTTAGAGTGATAAGAGTCATGAAGTTAATGAAAATAATAAGGATTTCATTATTGAAGGTAATCGTAATGTTCAGCATAGCAACTGAAACAACAGCATTGGCTACTGGGAGATCAAACTTTGTTCCCAATTATCCTTGCCAAGAAGGACAAAAGAAGTGTTTAGCTAGTGGCGTAAGGGTAATAGATGGTTTTCAGGTACATAGAGACTGCTGGGAATGGGGGTATAGTAAAATTTGTAATTATCCGAGTAAAAATAACTGTGATCAATATGCACATTGCTATTTTGTTGCACTTTTAGAGTGTTTGCTTACCGATAGCTTAGGTAATTGTGTTAATAGGAAAGAGGAATATTCTTGTAAGAGATGGATACCATCGCCTATCGAGAGTCAGAAAGTGCGGGTAGGATTTAAGGAAAAAGAAGGACCGGAAGGTCTTGTATGTAAAGGTATACCTTGTATTGATGGTAACTGCGTTGATAAAAGCTATATGACCAATGGTGAGATGATGGATTCAATCTCCAAGCTCTATGCAGTAAGTCAGTTGAAGTCAGGTAATGGCATGAATGTTAAGTTGTTTGAAGGGCTTAGCATGCATTGTAGTAAGAAGGCAATCGGTTACAGTAATTGCTGCTCAGTAGATCAGAAAGGTTGGGGTAAAAATTTTGGAGCAGGTTGCAGTAAGGATGAGCAGTTGCTGATCGATAAGCGTAAAAAGAATCTATGTGTTTATGTTGGCAAAGAGGGAAAGCAGAATCTAGGAGTAACAAAGATAGTCAAGCATTATTATTGTTGTTTTGGTCAAATGCTGGACAAGGTCATACAGGTTGAAGGTCGGAAGCAACTTGGTATGAGTTTTGGTAGTGGCGGCAATCCTAATTGTCGTGGTTTGACATTAGATGAAATATTAAGAATAGATTTCAATCGCGTCGATTTCACTGAGTTTATCGAGGAGTTTAAGGTAAAGTTTTTTGGCAAATATAAAGCACCAAATAACGGAGATATGAGCATGAGGGTTAAGGGTAGTCTGCAAAATATCAGGCAATATGATGACAACCCGAATAATCAGGCAAATAATCAAGCTGGTTGGAATATAGGAACAGAAGAGGAACGTAAAGCAGAGGCTATAAGGCAAACAGAATAGAAGAAACAAGATGAAGCAAAAACTTCACAAAGGAAAGTGAAATAACAAGAGTTAGCTGAGCTGAAGAGACAGTCAAATAGTGGACATAGTTCTTGTCAGAATTGTCCTACTAAAGATCAGTTATTACAAAGGATAAAAATTCTAGAACAAGATTTAATTAATGGGAACTATTAGTGGTGATTAAAAAGTTTGGTAGAATAATATTATTTAGAATTTTACATATGGTAAATCAGCTGGCTTATTTTTTATTAATTTTATTAACAGTAATTCCCATTGTTATTGCTAGTAGTTGCTATGCTCAAGGTTTCTTTGAACAGAGATATCGTGGTTGGTTATGGTTTGAGGAGAGGGAGTTGGCAAAAGAATTAGAGAAACAACAAGAGACATTAGTCATAGAGCAACAAAGAGAACAAGAATACGCCAAAGCAAGGCAGGAAGTGGAACAATTTAGCAAAGAGTTAGAGGAGCTAAAGTTTATGATGATTAGATACCCAGAAAATATCAAACATGTAAGAAGATATAAAGAAAAGGAAGCCTCGATGTTAGATAATAGTTTAAAACTTGCTCATAGCTTTAGGATGGTAAATTTTCTGTACCCTGAGACTATCAATTTAATTGAGAATCCAATTAATCTGTATGGCAGAAGAATAAAAGAAGAGACTGATCAACAAAAGCTAGCTAGCAAACTTAAGATACTTGCTACTCAGATAGAACTCTTTGTATTCTTTTCGTCAAATTGTCCTTATTGCATAGCTCTAGAGCCAGTACTAAATGACTTTGCTAAGAAATATGGATTTAAAGTAGAAGCAGTCAGTCTAGATGGTAGCAAAAGCAAATTTTTTAAGACTTACCAAAATCAGGAACTTGCTGGGAAACTAAACTTACAAAGAACTCCAACAATTGTAGCTGTTACAAATGATAGTAAGATTCATTTTGAACTCATTAGAGGTACAGCATCGATGTCAGAGCTTGAGGAAGCTGGGTTACTGGCAAGTGAGTATTTAAGCAATTATCCGAATAATACGGAAAATATACTTAAGGTAACAGAAAATGGTAATTAAGAATTTGGCTCAGATAATAATTATTGTTTGGTTAGTATTGATCAGTATCTTCACAAGCAACAATAGTTATGCAGGCATAGAGAAGTTAATTAAAAGCGTTATGCCAAGTGGTACTATGAGTAATGTAACTAGATCAGCGATCGTACAAGATCAATTAGCAGGTCATATAATTGGCGGATCAGTGCTAATTAAGTCGCCACCTATAGAAGATTTACAGCTTTTTAATTTTCAAGCTCCTAGTTGTAAGCTTGGAGGATTGCCTTGTGGAGCACAGTTAGATCTTAGAGGTGGAGCGTTATCGTTCTTGAAAAGTGCTGCTATGGAACGATTCCTTAAAGAAATGGTACAAAATGTTGGCGGCTATGCGGCAATTATGGCAATTAAAACCATCTGTCCGCAATGTGAGAATATTATGACTTACTTAGAGCAAATGCAAAGAAATATCAACCAATTCAATATTAATTCTTGTGACATGGCTACTCAGATCAGTAATGGTCTAGCAAGTAAAATGGATAAAGGAGCAGAACTTACCCGCCAAAGTGACTTGGTAATGACAGGCAGAGGAAGTGATATGGCAGATATTAGAGACAAGGCAAAACATGATACTGGTGATCCAACCAAAAGCAATAAAGAACTTGAGAGTTTACTTGGTGATAATTTTAATTTGGTATGGAAGGCTCTTGATAAGAAAATAAGTAGCTCAGGAGACGCTACTACTTTTAAAGAATTACTCATGAGCATATCAGGGACTATTATTGGCAAAAAAGATGCTGAAGGACGTCGTTCAATAACTCATAAAAAATCATTGGTTAATAAGGAATTAATAGGAGAGTTTATTGGAGTTCGTAGTGGTAATGTAGATGTAGAGTTGTATAAGTGTGATGAAACAAACTTATGCTTACTCCCCCAAAAAGCCAAAACTAGGTTATCCGATAAAGATACACTATATGGTAGCATTGATCAGATGCTATTTTCTATGGTTAAGAAAATAAAGAATAATAACGGTAATTTTACTGAGGATGAAGAAAATCTAATTGCTTTATCATCCATTCCACTAACTAACAAGATACAGAGAGAACTTGCTACTAATACTGATAATGCTTACTTAACAGTACGAATAGCTGAATTTGTTGAAAGCTTATGCTATGACGTAGTAACCAACTACCTTACTAAATTATTACAACAAACTTCTGAAGCAGTATCAGAGCTTTCTTACTTGCAGCTTGCAGATATAGGAGTATTTACCAACTTTGAGCAGGAAGTCAATAACACTATTAGCTTTTTGATAAGTAACAGAGAAAATGCCTTTAGGCGTTATAATATTATTGAGCAAACCAAGATGAGAATGTTACAAGAGGAAAAATACTTTGAAATGAAATTTCAGGAGTTTATGTCCACTAATCAAATGGATGGATAAAAGCTAGGTAGGAAAAGGATAATAAGGTAAATAGGTAAAGAAATATGGAACTAAATTTAACAATCCATACTTACGGTTATTACGATGCTTTGTATTATATATTAAATGGCCTTGCAATGCTACGCAATAGTGAGTTTTATACAGATATAGTCAATAGTTTATGTGTTTTGACTTGCTGCTATTATTGCATCCGAATAACTTACAGTAATAATTCTATGGTGTGGCGGGCATATGTACTTAAAGTACTTGGTATGATTGTACTAATTAACGCATTATTACTGCCTAAAACAGAAATGATTATTAAAGATCATGTAAGTAAAATAATAGGCAAGGTTGATAATATTCCTATAGCTTTTGCCCTGCCCGTTGGCATATTAGAAGAATTTGGTCATTTGGTCACTATTGGTTTTGAACAAGTATATGCACCGATAGAAGCTCTTGTTAATTCTACGTCACCTATATTTTCTTATTATAATTATGGTATGTTATTTGGTGCAAGACTAAAAAAGGAATTACGTCAGGTTCGTATTAAAGACCCAGAGTTTGTAGAAAATATGCGTTCTTTTATCAAGCAATGTGTTGTACTACCAGCAATGATAGGTTATCAGTTTACTCCTAAACAATTAATAGATACTCCTGATATTTGGAAATTAGTGAGTAGCAAGGCTGGCACATTGACCCGTCTTTACATTAGAGACGGTAAGAATCTGCTTAATGTTACTTGCCAAGATGCAGCAAATCTCTTTGAGAATTATTTTGATGGAGAGATCAAAAGGGTAGTATCAAAAAATGCCAATACAGAATTTGCTAAGGCAAGAGGTGGATCAGATTATGTCCCTTCAGCTAGATCATCAAGCATCCTATCAAATATTCTCGAGAAAAATATTAGTAGTCTTTATGGAGGTGGTCAAAAAGCAGGTGACATACTAAGGCAGCAAATGATGATTAACAGTATATCTGATTATACCGCAAGTAACTATGCAGTAGCTCGTTCTCGAACCAGCCAAGAAAGTGGTTGGTTATTATCAAGTGATATGGCGACATTGTATTTACCAATGTTACTAGTAGTAATAAAATGCATAGTCTATGCCTCGTTTATGTTTTTAGTACCAATGTTAATCTTTAGTGGTGGCATAGCAAAATATACTTCTTATCTGACTTTAGTTGCTTCACTACAATTATGGCCGTCATTAAATGCTATTATTAATATGATCATGGGTACTTATAGTAATTTAAAAACTGGCTCAAATTTAATGTTAAGTTTCAGTAGTAGCAGCACAATCCTAAATCACGTTGATACAATAGTAACAGTAGCGGCAGGTTTACAAATGGTAATACCATTTTTGGCATTTGCTATTATGCAATCGGGCGTTAGCAGTCTTGGTCACTTAGCTGGATCAATTATTGGCGGGCTGCAAGCAACATCGGGCAGTATGGGAGCAGAGATAGCAAGTGGTAACAGAAGTATTGATAATGTTTCAGAAGGAAATAGCCAACACTATATGAAGTCAGGATATAAGACGGACTATAATATGCAATATGTTGAAGGTGGCAATAGCTGGCAACAAGCTGATGGTAGTATAGCTCGCAATAATTCTGATGGTAGCGTAATTTATAGTGGTGGTCAAGGTATTAACACTTCGGTTGGTATCACCAAATTTAATCTAGAACAAACAGCCCAGAATCATGTGACTCAAGGCATACACACGTCTGAAAGTTTATTGAAGTCAGATCAAAGGGCACTATCAGATGCAAAGAGTAACACCTTGAGCAAAACAGCCGATTTTGTTTCCAACTTAGCACAGCGTGAACATAGTGGGGAAAGCTTTAATTATGATACAATGGGAGAGCAAGGCAAGTCACTTCAGCGGGCAGTAAACAACGTCAGAACTCTTAAAGAACAATATGGATATAGTTGGCAACAAGCAACAGATGCAGCGTTAAAAGCATCTATGACTGCGTCTACTCCGCTAAAAGGACTTACTGGTATTGGTATCTCTGGTAGTGTAGAAGGTTCACTCACTGCTAGAAATGTAAGTGATCAGTCTTTTATGGAGGATAGTGATACATCAACACAAAATAATACTCATGAAGATTACAACAATATAGTCAAAGCAGCATCAAGTGAAGTATGGGGAAAAGATAATAGTGCTGAGAAACATTATAGTGATGCAGTAAGGAATAGTTATGAAAAGCAACAAAGATTAGAAGAACAAGTATCAATGCGTCAAGAAACAGTAGATAATTGGTACAAAACAAAAAGCAGACTTGAATCAGAATCAGCAACAGTTAACAAGGATATGTATCAAGAAGTGTTAGACCGCTGCGTAATAGAGTTTGGTATGGATGCAAACTCCGTTAGGAAGCTAGTAGACAAGCAGCATCCTGACGTAATGAAAGTATGGAATAAAATGGTCACTGAAAATTTGCAAAATTTAATACCTGAAATAAATAGTGGTAGGCGGCAAGTTTCAGGTCAGCATGCAGAAAAAGCATTAAATGATTTTAGCGATAAACATGATAAGAAAATTAATAGAAATCCAAGCCCACAAGTTAAAGAAGCAACAGCAAAAAGCGGTATTAATAATGAAGAATTTATGGCAAATATTAGAGGCAAAGAGGGAAAACTTAAAAATAAGTTTGAAGAAGTAACAGGTAAAAATACTGAACAATATAATAATATCAAGCAAGTAAATATACTTGAGCATGGAGACTTACAAACACAAATTAATAAATATGAAGAAGATAGAATTGGGCAGGGGAAATTTATTGGTGGTCCTTTAGGAATAGGTGGATCAACTAAAGGATCGCAAAGGACAACTCGAGTTAACAAAGGAGCTTATCAAAATGCACATCAGGTTAAAGCAAAAACTGATAAGTGAAAGATCATTTTCTATGATAATACATATTACTAGGAGAATTACGATATTCAATACCTGTGTAATAGACATTGTTAGAACTAAAGGTAGATGTAGAGTAATTAGCATTATACGCTCCTGCTTTCATACCAATAACCTCTTCTTTCCAAGCATTTTTGTCAAATAAAATAGAAATAGGAGTGTTTTTACATATGAAATATAAGATAGGTAAGGTAAGAGCTATACCAATAATGGAAGCAATCGTTAAGTCATTAAAATTTTTAGATATGCATACAGCGGTAAAAAATATATTAACTAAAACTACTATTCCTAACCTTTTGGGTAGCCTATTTGTTAAGTCTTCACCTTGGTTATTTAAGAATATTTTATTGTCAGTGTATTTAACTTGGTTAAACCTAGTAAGTATGTATGGTATTAAAGTTAGTGATAAAACCAAGGAAACCAAACCTCCAGTACCTGAGAAATCTGCTATTTGTTCGCTCAAAAAAACACTAAAGCATATCCCCAGCCAAAACATTAAATTCCAAAAATTATCCTTATTTAGCCGTGATTTGATCCAATTCATAACAAGCCTCAAGTTTAGCATACCTAAATCAATAATATCATGGTTTGATATTTTAAGTAAAGAAATAATCAAGATTTTGGTTATTATAATAGTTGGTTTTTCACAAAATATGGTGTTTGCACAAGATTTAGCGGGATTAATTAGCACAGTTGAAAAAGAATATAATATTCCAAGTGGTTTATTGAAAGCTATTGCTGAAGTAGAGTCTGAAATGAAAGTTTATGCAGTAAATTTAGGTGGTAAAGCGTTCATTGCCAAATCTAAGGCGGAAGCATCTAAAAATATACTTTCTTATCTGAGAAAAGGACATACAAATATTGATATTGGCGTAATGCAAATCAATTGGTACTGGCACAATGATAATTTTAACAGTATCGATGAAATGCTTACTCCTAAAAATAACGTTGAATATGCAGGCAAACTACTAACTGATTTATATCTGCGACATGGTGATTGGCAAAAAGCCGTCAGACTTTATCATTCTGCTAAGCCATATCATCATAAGCAATATTCAAGAAAGGTACTATTGTCTTGGCTGGGGAGCTAATTGGTATAAGACGGTACTATAAATCTACATTAGTTTATTTGTAGTAGTATTTTTTGAATTATTATTACTACTAATAATTTGCATTTGCAGATTATTAGTAGTAACATTATTTTATTTTAGGCAAAAACATGGCTATACCATTTATAGGAAGACAACAAGAACTACAAACCTTATCAAAGCTACTCAAGAAAAATGTTGCCAGCTTAGTGGTAATTCAAGGAAGAAGAAGGATTGGTAAAAGTAGGTTAGTAGAAGAATTTGCTAGAGATTATACCTTTTACCAATTTGCTGGACTACCTCCAACACAGGAGACCACAGCACAATCTGAGCGTAATGAATTTTCTCAACAATTAGCTATACAAACAAGACTACCTGAACTTTATGCTGATGATTGGAGTAAGTTATTTATTCTGCTTGCTGAAAAAATTAAAACTGGTCGCATTATTGTCTTATTTGATGAAATTTCTTGGATGGGTTCAAAAGATCCTGATTTCTTGGGTAAATTAAAAAATGCTTGGGACTTATATTTTAAGAAAAACCCAAAATTAATGCTTGTTTTGTGCGGTTCTGCTTCAGTATGGATTGAGAAAAATATTTTATCTAATACCGGATTTGTTGGCAGAATATCTTACCGTTTAACATTAGATGAATTACCTTTGCAAGACTGTAATAAATTTTGGCTCAAGATGGGGCATTATATATCAGCGTATGAAAAGTTTAAAGTACTTTCTGTTAGTGGCGGAATACCTCGTTACCTAGAAGAAATAAAGCCAGAATTACCTGCGGAAGATAATATCAGGGACTTATGCTTTATAAAAGGTGGCCTCCTAGTAAATGAATTTAATGATATATTTTCAGATCTTTTTTCTATACGTAGTTCGACATATAAAAAGATTATCCAAGCACTGTCTAATAGTCCACAGGAAATCAAGAGCATTTGTAATATGTTAAATATTGCTCAAACAGGATTTATTAGTGAGTATCTTGATGACCTTGTAAAATCAGGGTTTGTTAGTAGAGACTATACTTGGCATATTGCATCAGGCGAAATTTCTAAATTAAGCTACTTCCGTTTAAGTGATAACTATTTAAGGTTTTATTTAAAATATATTGATAAGAATCGTTTAAGAATTGAAAATAACGAATTTGCTTTTAAAGCTTTGACTTCTTTCCCAGGTTGGGAAGGAATTATGGGATTACAATTTGAAAATTTGGTGCTAAAGAATCGTAACTACATAAAAAAATGCTTACATATTTCTCTAGAAGAAGTTATCTCGGATAATCCATTTTTCCAAAAACAGACAACTAGATATCCTAGTTGTCAAATTGATTATCTTATTCAAACAAAATTTGGAGGACTTTATGTTTGTGAGGTTAAGTTCTCAAAGTATCTTATTACGTCTGATATTATTAATGAAGTGCAGAAAAAATTAGACAGTTTGTATTATCCTAAAGGATTTTCTTGTAGACCTGTCTTGGTACATGTAAATGGAGTACATGAGGACGTAATAGATAGTGGCTTTTTTGCAGCAATTATTGATTTTGGAAGCTTATTGAAAGAATAACAAAGAGACGATATAACAGAAAGAAGTAAAGAAATGCTAAGTAATTTTATAGGTGGTGGTCAGATATTCTTGCATAAGATTAGGATGTTTTTGCAGGTATTTAATCGCTCTATTGCTATTTCGTGTATTGTAAGTGTGATAATTACCATAGTTCTAGCTTACCCTAAGCTAAAACTGTATGATTTATCTGCTGCTATAACTTATCAAAAAGCTTTACTAGCCAGTAACTTTGATAATAGCGTGCGTCCTATTAAGGTAATGATCAATCCTAAAGGCAAAGAATATGTTACCCTAATTAATGCCTATAATCATGCTGGTTTATATAGGAGTAATATTGATCCACAACTGATCTTGACTTCCTCTAAATTTAGTAAGAATTATTATCAGCTGGTTAATTTTATCAAAGCTAAGTTACTACTCTGCCTTGGTTTGATGTTTGCTATTTTTGTTAGCATCTTTCTGCTGTGGACAAAATTTGGTAAGTCGGTATCACTAGAAAAACAAATTAGCGGTAGTACTATCAAATCAGCCAAAGAAATAACTAACTATTTAAATAAAGCTAATAAAGCAAGTAAATTCATTGTAGGTAGCATGCGACTTGTTAAAGATAGTGAAACTAGGCATATTATAGCTACTGGCACTACTGGTTCTGGTAAGACTAATTTGTTTAATAATTTAATTCCGCAAATCAGGAACTTTCAACAACCAGCATTGGTCGTTGATCAAACAGGGGAAATGATAGAAAGATATTATAACCCGGATAGAGGAGATATTATCTTTAATCCATTAGATGCTAGATCTCACAGTTGGGATTTTTGGACTGATACTAGTTCTAATAATAGTAATGATCATGAACAAGCAGAATATATTGATCCAAAGTTAGATAAATTTGCTAAAGTACTGTTTAAGTTTAACAAGAAGACTAGTAGCGGCTTTGATCCATTTTGGAATAATAGTAGTGCAGCTATTTTTTGTGCTTGTGTTCAATCCTTAATAAAAGAAGGCAATAAATCAATTACTGAACTGCAGAAAATGTTACAGCTATCTTCTAGGCAATCACTTGAGAAAAAGTTAGCTAATACAGTAGCCGCTAGATATTTAACAGCCAGTAATAAGACTACTGCTAGTTCTATTTTATCAGTGTTGGCAACTAGTACTGCTCCTCTAAATCTCTTATTTGACTCTGAGAAAAAGTTTTCCCTGACCAAATATTTTACTGAAGTGGCACAAGGCAATCCCGCTTGGTTATTCTTGAGTAACAGACCAGATATGCGAAACGTTACAATGCCGCTAACTAGCTGTTTATTCGAACTAGCAATTTCATGTCTAATTGGCATAGGGATCAATGAGAAAAGACGTATGTGGTTTATTATCGATGAACTAGCTTCTTTAGGTAATTTGCCTAGCTTTCCTACTTTAATATCAGAATCACGAAAATATGGTGGGTGCGTTCTTTGTGCTACGCAATCAATTAACCAAATATTCGATAATTTTGGTATGTTGCAAGGTAATAGTATCTTTGGCCAATTTGCTACTAAGTTTCTCTTTAGAAGTGATGAGCCAGCTACAACTAAAATTATCACTGAGATATTTGGGCAACTGGAATATGCTACTAGTCAAAAAAATACTTCTTATGGAGCTCATGAGTTTCGAGATGGTATTAGCTATAGTGAAAATACTAAACATAAAGCTTTAATCACTACCGATGATCTTGCTACTTTAGCAGATTTAGAGTGTTTTGTTGGACTACCTGAGCCAAAAGCTAGAATAGCTAGAATTAAAGTGCCTTTAGCGGCTGATGTTCCTAAAAAACACCCATATTTTGTTGCTGCAAGCAAGTTTCCTGAGCATTATAATAATTCCATTGATAGTTATAATGTTCAGGAAGCTAGTATTTCTGATATTTCAAATGACCAAGCAAGTATAACAGATGTTGAGCAAGTAGTACCACAATATCCACGCAAGGATCAACCTTGGTGGCAAGAAGCTAGGCAAGAATATATTGTTATAACTAACGAGTATAATACATTAACGAATATTCATGGTAAAAAATGAGTAAAAAAATAACGACTGACTTTACTACAATTTATGACAAAGTAGACAAGCACTTTACTACATGTATAGAACTTATTAAAGAACTGCCATATATTAAACGGGAGGTTCAAGATATTTTAACATCTTTTAGTGATTCCACTAAGCAATATAGTAATAATATTAATATTCAATTGGAAGATTTTAAAAAAAATCTTTCTAGGCTTAGTGAGGAGTGCTATATCTTAAGCAAAATACCGGAGAAGTTAGATAAAAGCATAATAGCTATAGCTCCTAAAGTTGCTGAGGAAATTCAAAGTCACAACCAACTTAAAATAGATGAAATGACTATAGCGATTAATAGTTGTAGTCAAAATCTCAATAAAATTAAAGATGATATTGAGTCTCTTAGGATTAATCGTAGCAAGAATTTCTTTCCTGTGGTAGCGATTAGTCTTAGCTTATCAACTATTACTACAACCACTGTCCTTTATTTTGTGTTACAATGGTTTCCACCACAGCAAAAATATCTAGTTGATAAAGCTCACGATATTCATACAGAAGGAGTAGTACAAATATTTGATATGCAAGGTAAATTCTGTAATAAAGCAAAAATAATCAAGGATTGAAGAACTTTTTGATATACAAAATTAATTGGCAACTGGGGTTAGTTAATGTTAATTATTTTTGTGTCTTGGTCTGTGACGTAGTATTGCTAGAGTTAGCAAATACTTTAAACTCATCAAGTAGTATTTTAAGATGCAGATTAATATCTGCTAACTGAAAGGTAGCATTTAATATGTAATTTTCTTTCTTAACTGTACTATTAGCTAGCTCTGTGATCTTTTGATATAGAGCTGCTATTTCATCTTGTGCTTTAATGTAAACGCTAGAGAAATCCTTGCAAATAACCTTGATGTCACTATAGGTTGATCTGATTTGATTAAGCCATTTGACCGAGAGTAGTATTAATAATATTTGTCCGATGATTAGGCTAAATACTCCAATGGTCAAGGCTAATATTTGGTAATTCATGTTCTACTTCCTTTATTTGCTAATGTTATGTTTGTCCGCATAGCCTGTTGTAAGGTTAGATAAAGTCAGCTGATTGATTGCTACTAAACTATTGCTAGATATCTTGACTCTGCTAAGTTCTGTCAATATTGGTTCTAAGGTACATATTATCAATACCCTAATAAGTTTGTGCTACAAGTAGCTATTGTATGTAGTTATCTTCTTTTTATTGTATTTATTTTTAAAAATTTACAATATCTACTATATTATATAGTAGATATTGTATTATACAATATTATTCATGTATACATATTTGTATAATTTTGTATAAAAATTGTAAAATATTCTACATTAGTATTTTTGACTGTTATAATTTTACTTGTAAACACATAAGCTAGAGGTTATTGTATTGACTTGAGCAAATATTGTAATAGTTACAATTATTCGATATATCAAATTTACTTTATGTTGACTACAGGTGAAATTATAAGAATATTAATGAGTGAAAAGGGGATTACTGTAACCAAACTTGCTGAGCTAACAGAAATAAAAGAAAGTACTATTACAAATATAATTTACAACAGAACTACGAAACCTGAATATTATAATAAAGTGGCAAATGTATTGAATGTCCCAATTGACACATTAGTTAAAAATAAAAAGCAGTTTATTGTAAATATCAAGACATATTTAAATGCTTTGCAAATAATTATTGATGTTATTGATACATTAAAAATTCAAGAAATAAGTATTAATATTCTGCATGAATATATAGAATCATTATACCAATACTTAGAAACAAATACGAAGCCTGAGTATGCTAAAGTTTACATTAAAGGTATGATTGAAGGACACTTAAAATTCGGACTAATAAATGCTAAATAGTGCTAGATGCATTAGTTAACATTTGATTATAGAAATATAGATTATTATAGTCTATATCTATACTATCTTTAACACAGGCAATGTAATAATTATCTCCTGATATAAGTATTTTGTCTGCTCTATGAATATACTTTTTCCATACATGAGATTTTGGCCAATCGGTTGTTGAAGTACTATAAAAGCATAAAATATTTTGATAATTAGCTAATGACTGTATTGCTTCTGCATCTACAAAACGTAGTTTTGCTTCTTCTATGATTTCATCTGCACTTTCTTGGCTAAATATAAATACTCCATAGCTTTGACCATTATTATCTAATAGTAAATACCAACCCAAATCATTTAATAAATAGTATTCCGCTATATTTAAGTCTTGTATTAATTGATGGATATAATTTCTATATTCCTTAGAATGAAATGCTTTAGATCTTATTAATATACTCAGATCTTTGGATATATTGTGAAAAAATTCATGGCTACTACGGTGTATTTTCTCTAAAAATGCACTTATATTATATATTATATCTTGTTTTATATAAAATTCATTAATTATAGACTGATTTAAATGGTTTACTGCTTGTTTGTAGTCCATATTAGCTGTTAATAATATTTTATTCGCATTGGAATATTGGGCAACCTTTGTACAAAACTCAATACCTGACATACTTGGCATATTGTGATCTACTATAATAGTAGTAACTTGCTTAAATCTCTCGGGCGAATAAATATTATTACAAATTTTTTTATAGTCTATATCGTATAGTTTTTTTTCGTAATAACCGTAATCTAACAAATGTTTATACCATTGATTATCAAATTGTAAATTTGATAAATAGTTTAATGAGTCAATTGGACTAGTAGAAAAAATAATATTCTTTTTATCTTTGTATATCTCTTTTAGTTCTACGATAAACAATTCATCATCATCTAATATTAAAGTTTGAGTCGGCCAAAAAAATGGTAATAATGACATATGTTTGCTATGTATTATAATTAGGGAAATTTAATTGAAACTCTGTATATTGCCCCTCTTCAGATATACAAGATATATCACCACCAAAAGAAAGCATTATTTTTTTACAAAAAGATAACCCTAAACCTGTACCATTTGCACGTCTAGTATAAAATGGTATAAAAATATTCCCTAAATCTTCTTGCTTTATACCTTCACCTGTATCTTTAAAAAAAAGATAATTGTATTCATTAATTCGTTCTGACGTTATATATATTTTTGCATTACTATTTGACCTAGTATAATACAAACTATTTTTAAGTAAATTATGTATGACATGCTTAAATAAACTACTGTCACCTAAAAAACTAAAATTATAGTTTATTGATATCACTTTATTTTGCTCGTCCTTTATGAATGGATAAGAATCTATTATTACATTTATTTCATGCTTGATAGATAATAGCTCTAATTTTATATCGCTACTATCTTTTTTTAATTTTGCTAAAATATTATCTACTAAATATTCTGTTTCTGTAATGACTTCCTATTCTAGGCAAGATTTTTTTTAATGTGCCTATATCGTCTTGATTGTTTATTTTTCTTTTAATATTATTATTAATTAAGGCAAGTGTAAGTAATGGTGACTTAATTTCATGCATCATCGTTCCAGCTATATTTTTTGCAGTATTAAATTTTGCTGTACTTACTAGTTCTTTTCTTTTATTAAAAATGAATCCTATGGTTGTACTATATATTACTATATATATAAAATTATACATTGCTTCACAGTGTATTGCTTGAATAGAATGCGGTATAATAACATAATGTAATGTTATTCCCAGTATAATTCCAATAAATGAAATAATACAAAAGCTAAGCCAATCAACTAGCATAGCTAGCAGAAATATAGCAAGAGAAATATTAATTAACCAAAACTGAGAAGTAGGGTTATTCAATGCCATAAATGTTGTGAATAGAGGTAAAGTGTATATTAAAGTAAAATACCAATATAATGGGAAATATTTGATATATTTTTTATGCCAATAATCATGCGTTAATAATATTACACAAATAAGACCTGCTATAAAACGTAATGCTAGGATTACATTAAAGTTATCAACCTTATCAGAGTCCCACATGAACCATGGTACTATATAATTTATACAACAAAATGTACCATATACTTTTACATTGATAGAATTTTCTTCCATTTTATTTTTAATAAAGTGTATAAATTGGGTGATATTATACTGAGACTTAATAATATGTTGCTTTTTGCTTGTAATATTTTTATTTAACCTTAATCTAAATCCACTATTGCACCATAAATTATAAACTAATATCATGAATGATATTAGTAACGATACTATAAGTGTACTTATACAAATCTCAACTTTAAGGTAATAATTTAAAAACATTGTAATACATGTTATAACACAGCAATACCAAAAAAAATTAAGTGGTCTACTTAGTCTTAAAATACCTATGATCATAGGTATACCAACCATTATGCCCCATATTAATTCTAAGTCCATAATAACTCTAATAATATTTAAGTTTAACAAACCAATACTTATGCCTATAATTCCGCTAATAAATGTTGCAATTTTAGCTAACTTTAATTCATTGAAGCTAGAATGTATTTTAAATATACAATTATGTGATAGTAGGATAGCTGCTGAGTTGATATTTGAATCAGCAGTTGACATAATTACCGCAAAAATACCAGCAATAGTTAAACCTTTGACTATACTAGGTAATAAGTTTATTATTGCTATATTTAATAGGTGATGTGGTAAAATATTAGGATATATAATTAACCCAGATAATGCGATAATTGCTAAAGTAAATATAAGTGCAGACTTTATAAAACAATAAGTATACATTATTGACTGTATGTCTTTTGGATTAATTGCGGCTAGATATCTTTGTATTAATGAGGGATTTAAATGATGCGTAGGCATAGATAAGGCAAAAAATAGTATAATATAATTTAAGTAATCAGCCTGATTGAAAAATGATAGTTTATTACTTTTAGATTGTAGTAGTATAGCTGTCATACCTCCAGCCTTATTCAGCATTACACTTGCTAGTATTGGTATAACTACAATTAACAATGTAAATTGTATTACATCTGTTATTGCTACTGATCTAAATCCACCTGTACATGAATAGACTACTATAATTAATCCGCCTATTATCACTCCCATTTCATATTGCATACCAAGTAAAGAGTTAAATATATGACCTAAGGCAGTAATTTGTACTCCAGCTATTCCTGTACAATAAGAAAATCCAATTATAGCTGTTACAATGGACGCGTTTTTACCATAAAAGATTTTAATTATATCACTAGCTGATATATTGTTATTAAATCTATTATCAATTTTTATGGCTATGAATTTTGCAAATAAAAAGCTACCTAAAACATATCCAAAATTAGGTATTATAAATATAACACCTAGTTTATATATTTCAGATATTGTTCCTACAGTAGAACCTGCACCAATTATAGTGGCAAGTGATCTGAACAATAATATAGGGTAACTAAGTTGTTTTTTAGCAATTGCATAATCTATTATATTAACGTTTTTTGCTCTATAGTATACTCCTACTACAATAGTAATTAGTAAATATAAAACAATGATGCTAATGTCCAGATAAGATAATTTTGATATATACATATAAAATTGTTTTTGTTATGCATAAAATACCTTTTAAAAATTACAATTATTTTCAAAATAATGCAATTATATTCCCGGATGTAAAATTAAAGCATAATTATGGCAATAATCAAATACTTCATTTTTGTACAGCCAATAGACCTGTAACAGATCATTTGTCTACTATAAACTACATAAAAAAGCACATGCGTGGTTGCATAATTTTTGATTGCGATGCGGATATATTAAAATTTACACTAGAAAGTGTTAAAACAGTTACTAATAGTCTTATTATTGAATTTGGAGTATGCACTGGCAAAACTATTAACATTATTGCAGCACTGAATTCTAAAAATATTGTTTATGGATTTGATTCATTTGATGGTCTTCCAGAAGACTGGCGTACTGGAGCAAATAAAGGTACATTTAAATTAAGCGATGATATTGTCCCACCTTTATTGGCAAATGTATCAATATATAAAGGTATGTTTGAAGACACTATCCCCCTGTTTAAAAATGAAATAAAAGACACACCCATATCTTTAATACATATAGATTGTGATTTATATTCCTCAACTAAGAGTATATTTAAATATCTATCTACAAATATAGTAGTTGGCACATTTTTATTATTTGATGAATATTTTAATTACGATGGCTGGGAAGAACATGAGCATAAGTCATTTATAGAATTTATACAGCATACTAATTTATCTTTTGAATACATAGCTTATAATAAGTTTCATGAGCAAGTCTTAGTACGTATTTGTTAAATCACATATAGCCTTTATGCAGCGAATGTTTCTGACTGTTTAGAGATGAACTCTACTCTTATCTTAGGTGTGCCAAGAGTACGAGTCACTGTAGAAGTGAGGAATGGTGCTGTACTTAACATGGTGGTAGGTCCACCGGAATCGGCTGGTATGAGCAGATATCAAACTACCTTAAGCTGCTGTATTCTAAGGAATATGGTGGTGAGCGTTAAGGAAAAGGCTGGAAACAGTCAGGTATGACCTATGGAGGTGAACGAAAGTGAATCACTGTATTTAAGTATCGAGAGAGTCTTCTTTTTGTCAAAATTATGGGTTTCGAAGAGCTTGTAAGATCAGGTAACTAGCTGTCATACAATAGCCGAGTTACTGGCAAACGGTACATAGGTGGCACGAACATAGGTTAGGGTTAGGTATGGAACTTGGGAATCAATAGCAAATCATGCTATTGGGGCGGATGAAGTTGGAGTAGTGATGAAGCTCCTGTAATGGGAGTGGAGCGAAGGGCTTCATGTGGAAAGACAAAATTAATTAACAACTGCAGTAGAAGGAAAAATGCCTTGAAGCGGCTGACGCGGGTGCATTTTAACTTTTTTTATCATTCAATATGTGATTTTAATAATTAAAATCACATATTGAATGGAGTATTATATTTTAACAATCAGGTGGGCAGCCGCTTCAAACCTGATTGTTTCTATATATAATACTGAATTTGATATAACTTGTTACATCGAATTCAGGTTCAGGTTAAAGTAACAAATTTTAAATCCATATAACAACTCTATCGCTCTTAAAAACAGTCTTATGTTGTCCTTTCAACCAATAAACTAATTTTTTTAGCCAAATATACTTATTTTGCTGAGCTATTTGGTGTTGATATATTTTGACTTGTTTGATCTTTTAGTAGTTTACTTTTTTCTTCTATTGAATTAAGAAAGAAATAAGTGAAGGTTAGGAAACCAACTAAAAGCGGTATAAATACAAAGAGAATTGCCTTTAGTTTCCTAGCTGATTCTTCACGATCTAGTCGTTTTTCTCTTTCTTCTTCTGTTTCAACAAATTTATTATCGGTATTTTTGCCAGTATCTAAATTATCTTTTGACATTTCTATAATCTAATAATCTCATTAGTTGCATAGTAGCATAATATTATTATCTTTCAAAATGTTTTCTACATTTCTTTTGTTTATCCTAGAAAGCTGATAATAATTGCTAAATCAATGTCAAAGTGCATAAGATAATTCATTTTATGATCAAGCTTGAGTAGATTTAATATATAAACCTAATACAAATCTTCCCAATTATCGTTAAGTTTTATCTGTAATTCTTCATTAAGACTATATACCCCTATTTGTACCCTAGTAAATAAACGTTTGTTATAGGGATAATTACTATTTACCTCATTGCGAGCAAGTATAGATCGTATATATTCTTGTGATTTGCGTCGTTTAGGTAAAATATTCTCCGGAAAATTCTTTAGCATATTACTAATAGTACCGGCTTTAAACACTATATGTTGATCATCCTTGACATACGTTATATTCCTTACTTTTGTTAGCAAAAGATAGAGAAAAAAATATTCAGATTTATACGATTCAATCTTAACTAGCTTATTATTTATTTTTACTATAATCGAATCCGGTTTTAAATATTCATAAATACTTGGAAAAAGTCCAATGCAATATTTTATATCATCTGTTGCTCTAGCAATGCCAATCATAAGAGCATTGCGACGGTTATTGTCGATTAAATCTACTGACGCCCCTAAAGAAATCAGGGTTTCAACAGACAGCTTTTTGCCAATATATGTAGCAGCCATTAAAGGAGTAAGATTGAACTCATTTCTATAATCAATACCAAATTGATCAATTTTTTGTAACATAGCACTAGTATTTTTATAAGTATAATCACTAAAATATTCATCCTGCATTAAAGCAACACATTTTGCAATATTATTCGCAGCTTTTATTCCCATATCTTGTAGTTTTCTTATTATTGCAGAATCAGAATAGATTATTGCATAATTAAGCAGTTTAATTATATCCTTTTTACTAGCAGTTTTTTGTTCTAGTACAGCGGTCTGTAATTGAATCAATAGTTGATTATCAATAATTTTCCACGGAATTACTTTATGTTGCAATATGTTGTCTTCAATGGCTTTTGCCTGCTCTTCTTTACCTTGTATTATTAATTTATTCGCTTCCTTTTGCCACTCCTCTCTAGAAGATTCCTTGGCTTCAATATTTACTTCCTTAATTTGATTAATATCTAATAGCCACAAGAACTTATGAGTGGGATTAGAGTCTATTATATAAACATTACAAATAGACCTAGTAATTGCAACATACAGCGAATTTATATAAAATTTATATATTTCAAGAGACTTGTCTGATTTATCTTTCATTCGAGAATATTTAAAATCTGAGTTAAGAAATGACCTATCCATATCCTTGCTAATAGTAGTATAACTTTGTTCAGAGGATATAAAATTGTAGAGAATTATATTCTCATATTCTAATCCTTTCGCTTCTTGTACGGTGAATATAAGTGGGGTATTAAAAAACTCTCTTGCTTGTTGCTTGTAATGATCATGTAACACTAAAATGGCGTAACTTGTAGACCTAGATGTTCGTGCATTTATTTCTTTTATAATATTTGGTGTAGCTTCTAGGCAACTAACACTACCATGATTTTCAGAAGTGCTTTCTATCAGATAATGACTCTCTTTATCTATTGAGCCAAAACGATAATTCTTAAAGCGGAGTACACGATTAGCCAACTCAGTGACTTCCAAGGTATTACGATAATTGCTTGCTAGAATCCTAGTGATATTATGTGTACTTAAATCTGCATCATTATAAAAAAAGGATTTTAGTTGAGACCAAGAGAAAAAGTTAGGATGAACTATTTGATTAGCGTCTCCACATAACAAAAATTGACTTCTATCTTTTAAACTTTTGAATATTAGAGATAATTGGCTATTAGTAAAATCCTGAACTTCATCAACAAGAATTGCGTCATAAGTAGACTCAACTAAATTAGTATATGTATAAGCAATAATATTACTGTCATAATAGTTTTCTTTATCTAAAAACTCAGTGTATTTTTGAAAAAGATTGTATATTTCATTCCGTTGTTCAGGTGAAAATATCGACTGCTTGATTCCCAAATTAAGGTAGTCCTCTTTGGTAAGATAAGCTTTATCGATAGAAGAGCCAGCTATTACCCCCATAAATTCTTCAAATACCTTACGCCCGTCCCCTATAGATATAGCAAGATTTTGCTTGTTAAACCATAGTAAAAATATATTCTCATTAACTTGCCTTCCTTTAGGAATTTCTATAGTTTCTAGAAATTCTTTAAAAGATAAAAAATCAAGCTGTTGTTTATCATTACTGTAGTTGCAAGAAAAATATAATTTTTGTGAATGATGTACCAAATAGCTAGATAGACTTGTATAAAGGATTCTTCCTTCAAGTCTTTTAAGTTTTTCTAAAGTTACTGAGGTTTTTCCACTACCAGCAGAACCAATAACCAGCAAAGGCAAGTTGAGGTGTAATATATCTTCTTGCTGCTTATCAAAAATAATAAACTTATTTAACAAGTGAACAGACGAAGTAGTAGTAGGGTCACCATTTAATAACTCAATGTTATCTATTGCAAGTGGCTTAAATTCTACATCTTCCTCAATTATTTCTCCACCTTTTAAAAATCTTGATTTATTGTAATCATGATTTCGAATTATTTCTAAAATAAGTAAACAATACTGATTCTTATGTTTTATAGGCTTGAACAACACCCGATTAGTTATATCCAGTTTAGCTCTAAAATAATCAGTAGGTTTTAGCTTTCTAACTTCTGCTGATTTAAAATCACCTTCCTGTAAAAATTTAACCACCTTATTAAATTTTGTTTCAAGACCACTATAATCTAGATTATTATAATAAAGTATAGAGTACACTAGTTATTCTCAAATTGATTGTATAGGTAAAGTTAGAAAATAAACTAAAGGTACTCTGAAATAAATAATAAAATATAACAATTTACACGCATTTAGGAAACTTTTATGCCAAATTCGCTAATATAAGGAAAATGCACGATTTGAAGTGTCTGCTTGTATTAAGTTAGAAAAATTAGCTGCTTTTCTGTCGTCTGAATCTTTGTTTTTCTACCACCCATTTTATTGCCCTCCTTTCTTACAAAGTTTATAATTTTATTACGCAGAATCGTATCATTAACTATTCCATTGCCAGTAATAGCTGCTTCTTGATTCCTAGCCAAACTAACAAATATCTTCAATACTTTATGTTTATCAGGATCGAGGTATTGACACTCTTTGGCTGTTTTCTCCACTGCATTCCATTGATTTGCACTTCTTTTGTGTTCTTCTTCTAGTGCGGCAATTGTCTTATCTACTTCAGCTTTACGTTCTTTAGCTTCTGTTACAGTATGAGCGATTTCCAATATTTGCTTATTCTTATGTTCTAATTTTTGCTCTATTATCTTAAGTACGTCTAGTGATTTGGCTTCTTTTGACTTCCTCTGCTCTTTCTTAAGTTTTTCTTCTAACTCTTTTTTATCTGCTTTCAATTTTTTATCATGATAACACACTGCATAGTAATGCTTATCAGTGTCAAACTTATATTGATAAAAATATTTGTATTTTTCATTCCGCTGTTTAATTTGGTCTTCACTTTTTATTAGGATTGCTAGCTTCTCTACCCACTCAAATTTATGCAATTCTTTCATAATCGGTAATTACAAGTTTAATATAGTTTTATTATAAATTAAAATATTATTATAGTTTTTTCTAGTAAGAATTCTATAATAATAAATAATATAAATTGTACTGGTACTTTTTTGTCTAGTCACTTACAGCTTACACAATTATAGGGTATGTGAACATAAAGGGAGTAGCTGTCTATTTATACAACAACAAATAGCCATATGAACATAAAGCATCAGGTCAAAATACTCTAAGAACGTGCCAATTGAGAGTAATCCAATAGCTTCTTTTTGTTCTCTCGTTAGACTAGTTTGGGGATGGATAACCCTACCATCTACTCGTACAAATTTGCTCATAGTTGTTTAAATCTCATTTGTATGTTATCTATAATTGGATATAACTGTTTAAAAAATCCCTATACCAATTGGCATAGGGGGTGATTATTATAGACTTGTATTAAGTTAGAAAAATTAGTTTCTTTTTTTTCCCCTCCTGATCCTGTACTTTTTTACTACCCATTTTATTTTTTGCAAAGTTTATAATTTTATTACGAAGAAGCGTATCCTTAACTATCCCATTGCCAGTAATAGCTATCTCTTGATTCTTACACAAACTAGCAAATATCTTTAACACTTTATGTTTATCAGGATCGAGGTATTGATATTGATTGGCTACTTCCTCCATTTTCTTCCATTCCTTTTCATTTGTTTTATGTAGTTCTTCTATAGTAGCGATATACTGATCTACTTCAACCTTATGTTTTTTGGCTTTCGTCATAACATGAATGCTTTCTGAGATTTGCTTATTCTGATGTTCTAACTGTTTCTCTATTATCTTAAGCACATCTAGTGATTGTGCTTCTTTCGGTTTCTTTTGTTCTTTCTTAAGTTTTTTTTCTAACTCTTTTTTCTCTGCCTTTAATTTTTTATCATGATAACACACTGCATAGTAATGCTTATCAGTGTCAAACTTATATTGATAAAAATATTTGTATTTTTCATTCCGCTGTTTAATTTGCTCTTTGCTTCTTACTAGGGATGTCAAGTTCACTACCCACTTAAATTTATGCAATTCTTTCATAATCGGTAATTACAAACTTAATATAGTTTCATTATAAATTAAAATATTATTATAGTTTTTTCCAGCAAGAATTCTATAATAATAAATAATATAAATTGTACTGGTACTTTTTTGTCTAGTCACTTACAGCTTACACAATGGATATGTGAATATAAAGGAAGTAGCTGTCTATTTATACAACAACAAAATGCAAAAATATTCATCTTTTTCAAAAAAATATAATAAATTCCTAGTAATATTCTAATTTTTAGTTTAACTTATATAGTGATTTAAAATATTAGGGTTTTTATGGAAGAAGAAGAGATTAATTATTGGGACAACTCAAAGTATGCACCTTGTCAATATGCTACTAGGTTACTGGACAAATTACGTAAGATGAATGAGGAAGTAACCCGACCAATAGATATTGATGAGGTTAGAAAGGCTATTTATTACGCCAAGAAATATCATGGCAGCCAAATGCGGCAGTCAGGCGAGCCTTATTACTCCCATCCACTAGAGGTGGCATATATGATCTCTGATTATCTTTTTCGCACTGACATTATTGTTACCAGCATACTACATGATACCATCGAGGATACAACACTTACCAAAAAGATGATTGCCTATATCTTTGGGAAGCAGGTTGCTAGTCAAGTAGAAGACTTAAGCAGGAACAAGCCTCACGGGAAGATTAGCTCGGCAGAAACATTAGATATATTACTTCAACAAGAAAAATATGATGTGGCATTGATTAAATTATTTGATAGAAAGCATAACTTACAAACAATTGGGGCTAAATCTCCAGAAAAAATGAACAAAATAATACTGGAAACTATGGAAGAATTTATAATAGTTGCTATGCATTTAAAAATACCAACAATAACACAAGATTTAGTTGCATTATGTTATAGAAGTTTACCTATACTGCAGTCTGAACAACATAATCATTTTATGGATAATTTCCAGCCTCTTTTTCCAATTTTTGCAGATGTAATAACCCAAATACGTACCCTAAAATAACTGGAATCATTATAATCAATAACCCCCAATGACCAAAATATTCTGTTAAGTATACTACTCCAAAAGAAGTAATAACATACATTACAGCACGTGATAAAGCAAATGTAAGACTAGCATAGCTAAACCGTTTAAAGACAGGAAAATGTTTATAAAGAATGGGAGCAGCTGGTAATTCGCCAATGCCAAGTATAGCAAATGATTGGAGTAATAACAACTCAAAGGGGGTACTAATATGATTGAGTAAATAAGGGCAAACTAAGGCAAATACGGTAAATACTGTAATGGTAGCCTTAAGAATCTTTAATGGGTGAAAGTAATAACTTAAGTACACTATTACTGCAATCCAACATATTAGTATAATTGAAATAATAAAATTATGTTGGATAATCTGTGCGGAACTATATCCAAAATAGTTTTTTAGGATACCAGCACAATAAATATATTTGAAATAAAAAGATACTGGACATATAAATCCTATTAACATCACAGAGAGGAATGTTGTCTTATTACTTTTTTCTTTCCATATACGATGACCTTCCACTTTTCTTTGATCCACATTGATAACATTAGAAACCTTAGCAAGAGTTTTTTTTAATTGACACTTTGCATCAGCAAATTCTGGTGTTTCTCTAAGGGTTGTTCTAGCTAAAGAACCAATTACTGCAATTCCTGCACCAATCCAAAAAGCTATCCGCCAATTAAATCCAAAAGAAGTAACAAGAGTTGCTACGCCTAAAGCAACAGCTGGACCGAGAGACCCAAACAGTCCAAGTAATGCAACAGTTGGATATTGTACTGGAGGTTTTGTAATTTCAATCAAATAAAGCTCTGCTCCTACTATTTCTCCCATAGAGGACATTCCTTGAATAATTCGGCATATCGTTATTATCCAAGCAGCTGTTACTCCTATTTGTTCATAAGTTGGTAAATTAGCCATGATAATACAAGAAATCGACATCATAAAGGTTGTAATAACAATAGTTGACTTACGCCCCACTGTATCCCCTATATAACCAAAAATTAATGCTCCAATAGGCCTGAAAACAAAGCTAGAACAAAAAGCCGTAGCAGAATACAGGGCTGTAGTATGTGGATCAGTTTTGGGAAAAAACAACTCATTAAGCAATACACCCATATGAACAAAAAGCATGAGATCAAAATATTCTAAGAATGTCCCTATTGAAAGTAATCCAACAGCTTCTTTTTGTTCTTTAGTCAAACTAATCTGTTTTTGTATAACCTTCCCATCTAATTGTATAATAACTTTGCTCATATAGTTGTTCTCACTGTTATCAACATTTATTATATAGTCTTTGCTACCAAATCAACGTTTGGTATTCCTTGGGGATAATTTCCTTTTTTCCCCAATTTTTCAAAATGAAATAGCCCAAATGCGAATCCTAAGCTAATTAGACAAAATAGGATAAATAACCCCCAATGACCAAAATATTCAGTTAAATATATCAGCCCAAAGGATACAATAACGTACATAAATGCACGTGATAGAGCGTATATTAGAGTAGCACAAGTAAAACGTTTAAATACAGGAAAATGCTTATAGAAAATTGGAGCAGCTGGTAGACTATCAGATATAAATAAAATAACAATTGCTTGAAGTAAAAGTACATCGAGGGGATTTCTAAGACTGTCTAATAAATATGGACAACTTATAGCAAAAATAATAAATACTACTAACTTTACTTTCAGAATTTTTAATGGATAAATTCTTGAGCTTAGGTACGTCAAGACTATAAAACCCAATAAATTTACTATAGAAACAATAAAGTTTTGATGTATAACCTGTTCTGCTGTGTAACCAAAAGAATCTTTTAGTATGTCAGCACAGTAAACATATATAAAATAAAAAATTGCTGGCCAAGAACATTCTATTAAAAAATAAGCCAAAAAGGTTTTTTTGGCAATTTTTTCTTGCAAAAGAGGATGATTTTCTAATGATTTCGGGTCTTCATTAGATTTTTCTAAGCTTGTCTTTAATTGACGTTTTGCATCGACAAATTCCGTTGTTTCTCTAAGGGTTGTTCTAGCTAAAGAACCAATTACTGCAACCGCTGCACCCACCCAAAAAGCTATACGCCAATTAAATCCAAAAGAAGTAACGAGAGAGGCAATACCTAAAGCAAATGTTCCCCCTAAGGTAGCAAAAACTGTCACTACTGCTACAGCTGGATATTGTGCTGGCGGAGCTATAGTTTCAGTGAGATAAAGTTCAGCTCCAATTACTTCGCCCATAGAGGACATACCCTGAACAATACGGCATATAATCATAAGCACGGAAGCGGTAATACCTATTTGAGCATAAGTTGGTAAATTAGCCATGGTAATACAAGAAATCGACATCATAAAAGTTGTAATAACCACAGTTGCCCTACGTCCTATATTATCACCTATCCAACCAATAATTAATGCACCAAAAGGTCGGAAAACGTAAGTAGAACAAAAGGTAGCGGCTGAAAGAAGAGACATGGTGTAAGGATCATATTTTGGAAAAAAAAGTTCATTAAGCAATATAGCCATATGCACATAAAGCATTATGTCAAAGTACTCTAAGAACGTTCAAAGAGAAAGTAACCCGATGGCTTCTTTTTGTTCTCTAGTTAGACTAGTTTGGGGATGGATAACCCTACCATCTGCTCGTACAAATTTGCTCATAGTTGTTTAAATCTCACTGTTGTGTTTGATCTTTAATATTAGTTGGAAAATTTACTATAGCTGCTGGATTAGTAGTATCCTTTTGATTTTGTGATTTCAATAAATCTAATTTTGACACTAATGCAGAATACATTGTACCCATTTCTTTTTCATCCCCTAATTTAGAACAAGCTATGCCCTTTTCTTGCCATGCATCCATAAATAATGGCTCTCTATCAATTACTTTATTACAGTATTTAATCGCTTCAGAATATTTGCCAACAGCATTACAAAGACGTGCTTTATACACCATAATAGATGTGTTATCGGGTATGAGTTCATGTACTTTATTAATCGCAATTAGTGCTTTGTCCATTTTACCTTCACTTTCTAAGTGAAGAGTTTGTGATAAAGCCAACCTTATATTTAATTCCTTATTTGTTGGATCAAGATGAATAGCCCGCTCTAGATATTTTATTGACTCTGCATTTTGACCTAATTTGTACAGAGTCGATGCTTTATATCCTAAAACCTCAGTATCGTTAATATTCATTATTAATAAGTCGTTTTCGCAAGTAATAGCTTCATCATACCTTTCTAATTTAAATAGAGCTAATATTTTAAATTCAAGAATTTGTGGATTATTTTTATATTCAGGATTGTTTGCTATTTCATTACAAACTTCCAACACCTCTTCATATTTCTCTAAACCACTTAAACAACATGCTTTACTATGTAATATTAGTATATCTTGAGGAGCAAGTGTTAATGCTTCGTTTATTACGTGAAATGCTTCTTCAAATTTGTTTAATTCCATCAGGCATATTGCTTTATTTCTTAAAGAATCTGCAGAAGACGTAATAATTAAAAGTTTATCATAATATTCTAATGCTTCTTCATATCTAGCTATTTTGAAATATGCGTTTGCTTTATATTTCAAACCAAACTGCAACAAAAATTCACTACACTCCTCTGACTTTAATCCTACATCTAAATAGCTAATTGCTTCTTCATATTTGTTTAATTCAAATAAACAATGAGCCTTATCAAATACAGCTCCAATATTATTAGGTTTTAATTCTAACCTTTTATCACAATATTTTAATGCTTCTTCATACCTATTTGATCTGAAAAAACAGTTTGTCTTCTCTGCTAGGGCTCTAAGGTGTATATACTGTATATCAGCACATTGCGATATAATTCTATCAAGGATATTTATAGCGTCTACATATAGTTTCTGATCAACACATCTTTGAGCTTTTTTGATCCATGAACGCTCTTCTTTATTTAAGCACAGATCAAGGGTTTTTAGAGCATAGTTTTTACTTTTTTCTAACACATCTTTGCTTTTATTATCAGCATAGCGTTTTTTTATTGTGTCGTAGCATTTAGTATAAGTAATATGTATTAGAAATTCTAAATCATGAACCTCATTATCATGAATCTCAGCATCTACTGAGTCTAATGCTATTGCTTTTTTCCGACAATCATATGCCTTTTTAAAAAGCCCCATCTTTGTATATATACGCCCTTTGTACCACCATATATAATAAATACACGCCTCATCATGCGTTAGTTTAAGTATTTCATCGCAACATTTAAGGGCTTCTTCGTAATGTTTTCTAAATACCATATCCCCAAGCTCACCTAGAAGAATATCTAGTCTTGTCAAATCACTGTAATTATTCTCTTTCGACATAGTTTGCCATATGTTGCGTGATTGTAGGTATTCGGTGTTGTTGCCCCTATACCAATTGGCATAGGGGTAATTTATGGTCTTTAATGCAACATAACTTACATATGAGGATGACTACTCCCTGCTAGTCCTACATCATCCTCCGAGTCAAGCGACGTATCAGGACCAGTTTCGTACGAAGCATTATGCTGGGAAGAAGATGCCCCTGCACCGTAAGAAGTTGAGGCAACAGTACTTTCCTCAGTGAAACAACTTTGTAATGATTTTCCTGGAGAAACTTTGACAGCTTGAAATTTTTCCATTTGTTCAAAAACTTTATCCATACTTACTCCTTTAGTAGGAATTTTTTTATTAGCTTCTTTTATTAAATCAGTAAGTAAATTAACGTTAGATTGCACAGATTTAGGAACTACAACATTTTTACCTTCACACCTTTTGTCACCAAGCTTCCGTGCCACACCAAACATCATTGCTGCTATATCGTTACTTTGGTTTACGCCTATCCCCTGACCAAAACAAGCATATAGAGAATAAGGAGCTTCCTTACTGCCTAGAGATAAGGCCTGATAAAAATATATAGATGCCGCCCCTCCAAGACCCTCTATTTCTCCTTTTGTACCTATTCCACTTTCAAGTGCCTTTCCCCTTTCTCTATAATTATATTCTGCCATCTTATAAAATTGCTCAGCTGTGTTTAAGTCTAAGTCTTTTGACGTTTTTTTTGATTTTGCCATAATTTATACTCCTTTATTAAATTTCCCATTGAGGACTGTGTTTAGATTTGTTGTTATTGATAACTACTTTGGGTTTTTGACCCAATTGCTCTGTTGCACCCTGTTTGTTATCAACTTTTTTCTTGCTAACATCCTTGTTATTAGTTTCTAAAATTTGATGAATCTTTTTAGCTTCTTGCTGAGCTGATTTTGTTAATATTTCTTTTGGGTGAACCCCATGTATCTTACGCAATTGCTCCTCTAGTTTAGCAGTAAGTTCTTTATTACCTTGATTTTCATGTTTTTCTGCTAATTCTTGGCATTTTATGAGCTTTCTAGCCTCTTCATCTCTCTCACGATACTGTTTTGTACACTTTGCTTCTTGAACTTTAGCTAAATCATAATGATGTTCATGGTATTTTTTCTTATCAGCTAAAAGTATTCTATCCGGATGCTTCTTTGGTAGATGATTAATTTTTTCTTCAAGCTCCTCAATTTTCTTTATTTCATCAGTATGATGTTTTTGTTGTTCTTCAGCTATTCTGTTGGTTAGTGCAATATGCTGCCAACGTAATTTTTCTTCTTCTAGTTCTTCAGGTGTTCTATTTAATTTTTTCTTTGTTTCTTCATCAACATCTTCACCCTTTTCCATGGCTTTTAGGGCTTTGCCTAAATTTTCATTTCTTTCTATTTGTTGTCCAAGATGTTTCTCATGAAAAGAATCAAATTTTTTGTAGATATCTCCAACTTTTTTCTCTCTACTAACTCTTTCTTGTTCTTCCTCAGTTAGCTCTTTGTTATCTTGACCGTATGTCTCCTTGACGGTCTTAGAGTATTGGAACTCTACCTCAGCCTCCCTAACTATTAAGGCTGATTCTAATGCCCCAATATCTAAGGAAATACCTGCAAGCCCAGCTAACTGCGATAAAGCAACAATCTGCTCCTTTAACGCATTAACTGCTAGAGGAGATATATTCATATCTTTTGCAGAAATTGCAGCCATTAATTTATCATAACGTACCTGCAACTGCGTTCCTTTATCCCCATCATCAAAATCATCAGCCATTTTATATTTTACCATGCTATTAGGTTGATTTACGTTGCCATAATTTAATTAGAATCAATTCTAAAATATTAGTCAACTTATTTTTAATAAAAATTAATTATTTTTTATAATATAAACAATATCCAATATTCTACTCACATAACTATATTAGTTCTGATATTTAACATCCTTTGATCTCAGCCTATATTTTTACCAATATCTCTTTTTCCCCTTCTAATTTGTTTATAGAACCGTGATATTGTTACAACCAAGATTTATTATTTCAATTTTCTGTATTATTTTTTCTTGCTATCGTTCAATCAAATCATCAATATCCATTAGTATTAATAAATATATTAAGGTGAGTAAATGATAGGATACCAGCAAGAACAAAGAAGCCTAACGAAAGAACAAAAAGAAGCGGTTGGGTTGCTTTCGATCGGGACTTTTTTAGAATCTTTTGACTTGATGCTTTATATTCATATGGCGGTATTATTAAATGAATTGTTTTTTCCTCAAAGTGATCCACATACTACAGCAATTTACTCTGCCACAGCTTTTTGCTCTACCTTTGTTTTTCGACCGGTTGGAGCATTAATTTTTGGCTATATAGGTGATAATGTCGGACGAAAAGCAACGGTAATTGTGACAACTTTTATGATGGCCTTGGCTTGTTTTTTGATGGCTATCCTGCCAACTTATGCTGAAATAGGGCTAACTGCTACTATATTAATTACCATGTGTCGTATTCTTCAAGGTTTATCATCTTTAGGGGAAGAAACTGGAGCCGAGTTGTATCTTACTGAAATGACGAAACCACCTTTACGGTATCCAGTTGTTGCTTTAATTAATGTATTTTCTACTGTAGGTATGGTGGGTTCTTTAGGAGTTGCATCACTTGTTATGTCATTTGGTGTTAATTGGCGTTATGCTTTTTTATTTGGTATGGTAGTTGCTTTTATTGGTTCAATTGCTAGAACTGCACTACGCGAGACACCAGAATTTGCTGATGCCAAACGTAGAGTTACAACCACTTTTAATGAGTCAAATGAAAATATAGAATCTTTAAAAGGACATCCCATTTGGAAAGAAAAAGTATATTGGAAAACATATTTAGCATATTTTTTAATACAATGTGCTTGGCCGGTAATTGTATATTTTGTCTATATTTACTGCACTAATATTCTTAAAGACTCCTTTCATTACACCTCTACACAAATTATTGTTCATAATTTTATTATCTCAATAGTTCATTTGTTGTGTTCTATAGTATTAGTTTATTTAAGTTATAAAACATATCCTTTAAAAATTCTAAATAAAATATTCATGTTATTTGTTATTGTAGCTTTATGTTTACCATTTTTCTTATCAAATATGCATACTTCCTTTCACTTATTGCTAATTCAAATACTTTGTATTTGTTTCGGTCCTAAACAAACACCAGCTATACCAATTTTTCTTAAGCATTTTCCTGTTTTAAAACGTTTTACTTATAGTAGTATCACATTTGCATTATCACGGGCTTTTATGTATGTTATAGTTTCTTTTGGACTTGTTTACTTAATGGAGTTTTTTGGTAGTTATGGATTGTTTTTTATTTTAATTCCTATTTGTGTTGGGTATAAATGGGGGATAAATCATTTTAGCAGATTAGAAAAATCAATAATAGGAAGTTGAAAAGTCTTACCAAAATGTTTGGATTCAGTAAGTTTATTAGATATACATGTTTCGCGTAACGCTTGTTCTAATTTTGGTAGTTCAAAATACTGTGCAAAAAGAAAAAAAGATAGTAAAGTTTCTTCCTGACTTCCGCAGATTTTTTGATATTAGTTGTTATAAGTGGCATTAGTAAGGAGGTGAAGTGGTACTCTCGTTCTGTTGTGCCTAGTAGATATTTTATTATTGACTTTAACTGCGATGTTGTTTATTATTTAATTAATTGAATATAGCCCCATATTTTATAGCCCTAATATGTACATACGTCGTAAAAAAACTCCTAATAGTCCAAGGCAATCTATTCAAATAGTGGAAGGTTATCGTGATAGTAAAGGTAACGTCAAACAGCGTATAGTACGTCATTTAGGAGTCTTCATAGATGAAGTAGAAGAAGCTAAATTAGTTGCCCTAGCACAAGATTTGATTGCCAAGATTAAAGCTGAGAGAGAAGCTGCAATTGGGCAGAGGAATTTGTTTACTGATGATACTAACGAGGTTAAAAGAGGTCGTCCAACTAACAAGTTGTTAAAAGATATTCTACCTGTTAACGAAGTAAAACTAAATGAGGTTGTAGAAGTCAAGCGAGTTGTTGAAGGAGTGCATCAAATAGGGGGGCATGTTTATGATCAAATGCATTTTAACCAGTTACTAGCAAGGAAACGTGACGCTGGGATGCTGAAGGATTTAGTGTTAGCCCGTATGGTAAGACCAAATAGTAAAAAAGGGATAGTTGAGTATTTAAGCGATCAATTTGACAGGCATCATGATCTAGATGCTACTTATCGGATGATGGACAAATTACATGAGCAAATACCTAAAATTAAAGAATTATGCTTTAAAAACACCCTAACCCTGATTCCTAATAAAGAGATTAGCCTAGTATTTTTTGATGTCACTACACTATACTTTGAATCAGTAGAAATAGATGAGCTAAGAGCCTTTGGCTATAGTAAAGATCATCGCTTTAATACTACCCAACTAGTTCTTGCCCTAGCAACTAATGAGGATGGATTACCACTTGGCTATGAGCTGTTTAGTGGTAATACCGCAGAAGTTAGCACCTTAATTAAATCAATTAACAGCTGGCAAGCGTATCTTAAAGTTAAAGATGTCTGTTTTATTGCTGATCGTGCAATGTTTAGTAAAGCTAACTTGCAAGCTCTCGATGAAGGTGGTTATCGTTATATTGTGGCAGCAAAGCTTAAAACACTCAAGAAAGAAAAGAAAGAAGAAATATTATCAGAGGAAAACTATAAGCCTACTGTTATAGGCAATGATCTTACTTGGATTGCCGATCTAGAGCATGATGGTAAACGTCTAATTACCAGTTATAAATCTAAAAGGGCTATTAATGATGCACAGGAGCGACAAAAAATTTTAGATAAAATTAATAAGACTATTGGTGAGTCTGGTAGTACTAAAAAACTTATATCTAATAGTGGAGTAAAAAAATATACTTCTAGTGAAAATGGCAAGAGCTATATTGACGCAGAGAAGATAGAGCAGGATGCGTTGTGGGATGGCATACATGGGGTAATCACCAATGACCAAACTATAACTCCACATGAAGCAATAGCAAAATATGCTAGATTATGGGTAATTGAAGAGCAATTTAGAATCAATAAACATAATTTACAAATGCGTCCAATTTTTCACTGGACTAAACAAAGGATAGAAGCACACATAGCTGTGTGTTATATGAGTTTTGCAGTGCTTAAAACTATAGAATACAAGGTTGCTCTGACCCAAAAGATCAGTGTAACTAACATCGTTGAATTATTAATATCAGTACAGGCTTCAATCTTAAGACATACAAAGACTGGTGATCTTTATAGACTACCAAGTGCAATAAAAAACGAAGCTAGAAAAATCTATAAAACCTTTAACATCAAGCGTTCAGACCATGCTGAAATATATTTAAAATAACAAAATAATGTTGTGCCTAAATTTTAAAAATCCTAGCACTATGAGCCTTCTAAGCTTATGCCTTATTAAAAAATGCGGAAGTCGGGACGAAATGGTAAGAATAATCTTAATATTTGTGTTGGGGTTGTTGGGGGAGGAGTTTTGAATTTGACTATTAAATATCAACTGAAATAACCTGAGTTTGATAAAGACATCAGGCTATCACCATTACTATTAGTCAATTTAGGAGGATTGGTTTAGTTGCAACGCAACTAGCTGTGAGTAATTTAATTTGTGCTAGACATGTTGCTACGGCCGTTTCAGTTCGGAGGATATTTGACCCTAGACTTATTGATAAAGTATTGGGTCTTAATGAAAGCATTTGGAGTTCATTTTGTGAAAAACCACCTTCTGGACCAACAACAACTGAAAGATTTGCCGAAATATCTGATGAGTATATAGGCATGATTTTTAATAAAGTATTATTTTCATCTTCATTTTCATTGGCATATATTATAGAACTACCTAGAGTTTGTTCTAGGAAAAGACTAAGTGATACTACTGGCATAAGAATGCAGGGTATTAAACGCTCGGACTGCTCTGTAGATTCGATAATACATTTCATCAATCTTTGAGTATTAACAGTGCGAAATTGAGATCTTTCGGCGATTAGTGGAATAATTTTTGTTACCCCAAGCTGTACAGCCATATCTATGGCATCCAACATTCTATCACTTTTAATAATGGATATTCCTAAAGTAAGTTCAGGTTCAACTGTTGCTTTTCTTAAAATATTAGTAAGTCCAACATGTAAATTATTTTTTGTCATACCAGTAATTTGTGCTATAAACTCACCATCTGTGCCGTTAAAAATTCTAAAATGATCGCCAACCTTTAGTCGTAATACTGTTTTAAGGTAGTGACTATGATCTTCTGCAAAATTTAACGAATAGTTTTCAATTAGTTTGATATTGGTATATATTCTGTGAAGACGAGAAGTTTTCATAATTTTAACTCTAATGGTTAACACCTAGGCATTTTGATTTTTTCATTTACTTCAAAATATTATTTTAATAATTAAAATTATGTTTTGAGTAACAATATATTATTAAGGAAAAAACAACAATGAAAAAAAACTAACTCAAACAGAAGGAGATAATGTAGTATGAAAAGAAAATTCACAGAAATAGAAGATAACTTGTTTAAAACACTTCATAAAAAGGGTAACCCTTTAGTATTGTATAATATTTGGGATGTTGGTTCAGCACAGATTGTAGAGAAGTTCGGGGCGAAAGCATTAGCTACAAGTAGCTGGGCAGTAGCAAAATCTTATGGTTATGAAGATGGTGAGAAATTCCCACTTAAATTAGCCTTACAAAATTTAAAGAATATTATTGAAAAAGTCAAAGTACCTGTGAGTTTTGATTTTGAATCAGGATTTGCATCGAAGTTAAGTGATTTAATAGAGAATGTTGAACACGTAATTAAAACAGGGGCAATTGGTATAAATTTTGAAGATCAAATTATTGGAAAAGAAAAGGCAAGATACTCTATAGAAGAACAATGTAAACGAATTAAAGCAATTAAAGAAGCTATAAAGGAGTTATTGCCTAATATGTTCATTAATGCTAGAACGGATATCTTTCTTCAAAAAGATACATCTGAGCATAATGAACAAGACTTAAAAGAAGCTATAGAACGAAGCAAAGCTTATGCAGAAGTTGGAGCTGATGGGTTTTTTGCACCAGGCTTAGCAAATCATAATTTTATAAAACAATTATGTGAATTTTCACCTATTCCTGTCAATATAATGGTGCAAGATATAACGGCAGTAAAAAACCTTGTTGATTTAGGTGTATCTAGAATTAGTTACGGTCCTTTCCCATATATTGCAGTGATGCAAGAATTGGATAAATCTGCAACTAAAGTGTTAACATATATAGATACAAATAAAAAGACGTAATAGGAGAGGACTAGTACATATTATGGATAACAAAAAAGATACTACCATAAAAGATAAAAAAGAAAAGCCAAAGGAAATAGGTGGTTTCAAGGGTCAAGAACCCACTATCCACGGAGATTGGCAGCATAAAGGTAGGGTAACTGATTTTTAAAAAATTTATGCCAAGTTTTTATCAAATCAAAGTTCTACCATATAATGCACAAGAATTATATTACTTAGTTCTTGATGTAAAGTCATATCCTGAATTTTTGCCATGGTGTAAGGCTGCTAGAATTATCTCAGAGAGCGAGAATCAAATTATAGCTGAATTAGTAATTCAGTTGAAAGGTTTCACAGACAAATATCAATCAAAAATTATATACTCAAATGATTTAATGAAACAAAGCTATTCTATTGAAGTAGAAGCAGTTTCTGGACCATTTAAATATTTAAAAAACTTATGGCAATTTTCTAAAGAAGATACTGGTAGTAAGATAGAGTTCTTTATTGATTTTAAGATGAAATTTGCAATAGTTGACAAGTTAGTTAATATATTTTTTACTGATGCTACTGAAAAAATGGTTGATGCATTTGAAAAAAGGGCAGATACTATGTTAACTAAAATAAACTTAGCAAACTACTCTTGAAATAGGGATCAAAATAGCCTAAAAGGTTATTAAATACTATAGATTTCTGCCTTCGCGGGAATGACATCATGCGAATTAGGGATAAGAATTTGTCAATTCTTATCCCTAATTGGGGTACATCGAAAGTGTATTTAGGGTTTACATAGAAAATTTATAAAACCAAGAGTTTAATTTATGTCCTCTTTGCAATATAAACGAGTCCTGTTAAAAGTTTCTGGCGAAGCCTTAATGGGCAACAAACAATTTGGTCATGAATACTCTATAATCCTAGGAATTGCTGAAGATATAAAGGAAGCAATTGATCTTGGAATAGAAGTATGTGTGGTCGTCGGCGGTGGCAATATTTATCGTGGCACTGATGTCTTATTTGGCATGGAAAGAGCTGCCGGTGATTATATTGGCATGCTTGGCACGGTAATAAACGCACTTACTCTACAAAATATTATGGAAAGTTTGGGTATTCATACTAGAGTTCTTTCTGCAATTCCTATGATGAGCGTTTGTGAGCCTTATATACGTCGTAAAGCAAAAAAACATATAGAAAAAGGTAGAGTAGTAATTTTTGCCGGCGGTACTGGTAATCCATTTTGTACTACTGATAGTGCAGCTGTTTTAAGAGCAATTGAAATGAGCTGTGATTTATTACTAAAAGGTACTAAGGTTAATGGTGTATATGATGCAGATCCGACAAAGAACCTTAATGCAGTTAAATATTCTACTATAAGCTACACTAATCTTTTAAAAGATAATTTACAAGTTATGGATATTGCTGCTATTGCTGTGGCTAGAGAAAACAACTTGCCAATTAAGGTATTTTCCATTAAAGAGAAAGGTAATTTTGCAAAAGTACTGCAAGGAAAAGGTGAATATACAAAAATTCAAGAAGGTGAGTAAAGTATGGATAAAACAACTATACGTAAAGAATTACAATCAAAAATGGATAGTTCGATAAGGGTATTAGATCACGAACTTAAGGGACTCAGGACTAGTCGAGCTTCAGTTAACTTACTTGACCCTGTATTGGTTGAAGCATATGGAGATAAAGTACCATTGTCGCAAGTAGCAAGTCTCTCAACTCCAGATGCACGGACTATTACTGTACAGGTGTGGGATAAATCTATAGTAAAATTTGTAGAAAAAGCTATTATGGATACAAATTTGGGTCTAAACCCATCATCAGATGGACAGCTAATAAGAATCACAATACCGCTACTTACTGAAGAACGTCGCAAAGAGCTTGTTAAGTTTGCTCACAAATATGGAGAGAATACTAAAATTGCCTTGCGTAATATAAGAAGGGATGGTAATGAAGATTTAAAAAAGTTAGAAAAAAACAGTATCATAACTGAAGATGAACAACATAACCTATCAGAAGAAATCCAAAAATTAACTGATGAGTATAGTAATAAAGTAGACTTGCATGTTAAACAAAAAGAACAAGAAATACTGACTATTTAAGTCTAAAAATAGGTGTCATTCCTCAAAGAGATGCCGCCTAAATGACTTAGGTATATTTTTTCATAAAATAGCCATAAACTATTAGTGCAGACATATTTCATGCTATAATGACTATAATATTTAAGGTATATAATGATTACAAATGAAGAAGTACAAAAAATAGCAAAACTTGCTAGGTTTAATTTTACCCAAAAAGAGATAAGCAGTTTTGCCCATCAATTAACTGAGATGATGAATATGATCAACATTTTAAACGATGTAGACTGTAGTAACGTTGAACCACTTACTTCTGTTTGTGATATGCACCAAAGAATGCGAAAAGACCAAGTATTGTATGGTGACATTTCTGATGAATTATTTGCTAATGTGCCTAATGATAAGGCAGAACTTGCCAAAGAAGTAAAATGTTTTGTTGTCCCAAAAGTAGTAGAGTAAAATATGTCAGAAATTATAAAATTAACCATCACACAAGCTCTTAAAGCCTTAAAAAATAAAGAATTTTCGTGTGTTGAGCTGACTAAAGCACATATTAAAGAAATGGACAAACATAAAGAGTTAAATGCTTATATTACTGAAACTACAGATATTGCTTTAGAGCAATCTAAAATTGCTGATCAAAATTATCATAATGGAATAGCAAGACCCTTAGAAGGAATTCCTATTGCTGTAAAAGATCTTTTTTGTACAAAAGGAGTACTGACTACTGCCGCCTCAAAAATACTCAGCAACTTTGTCCCAACATATGAATCTACTGTAAGTAAAAATGTTCGAGATCATGGCACAATAATGCTTGGTAAGGCTAATATGGATGAGTTTGCCATGGGATCGGCTAATATTACTAGCTATTTTGGTAACGTTATTAGTCCTTGGAAAGCGGTAGATGCACCTACAACTCCGGTAGTCCCTGGTGGATCTTCTGGAGGCTCGTCAGCTGCTGTCAGTAGCTTTTTAGCTATGGCAGCTCTTGGAAGTGATACAGGAGGTTCTGTTCGCCAGCCCGCTAGTTATACTGGGCTTGTTGGCTTCAAACCAACATATGGTCGCTGTTCTAGATATGGTATGATTGCTTTTGCCAGTTCGCTTGACCAAGCTGGAGTACTTACAAGAACTGTTGAAGATACTGCTTTAATGCTACAAGCCATGATTGGTTTTGATGAAAAGGATTCTACTTCTATAAACTCTGAGGTACTAGAGCTAAGATCAGCATGTAATGGTAGTGCAAAAAATATGAGAATAGGTGTACCATTTGATATTATGAAACAAGATGGTATACAACCGGATATTATTAAGATGTGGCAGTATACTATTGATATTCTAAAAAATGATGGGGCAGAAATTATTGATATTTCATTACCCTATTCTAAATATGCTCTAGCTGCATATTACGTTATAGCACCTGCTGAAACCTCATCTAATTTATCTAGATATGATGGTATAAGATATGGAATCAGGGTAGGAAATGAGGGAATATCTATTGAGGAAATGTATGAAAAAACAAGGACTGCTGGCTTTGGTGCTGAAGTTAAAAGACGTATTATGATTGGTACTTATTTGCTTTCATCTGCTTTTATGGATGCTTATTACTTAAAAGCCCAAAAAATAAGACGCTTGATTTCAGATGATTTCAAGAAAGCTTTTGCACAAGTTGAAGCAATAATTTTGCCATCTGCACCATCCGAAGCTTTTAACTTAGGTGAGAAACAAGATAATCCTGTGACAATGTATTTAAACGATTTATTTACTATTCCAGCTAGTCTTGCCGGTCTTCCTTGTTGCTCTGTACCTGCTGCATTATCTTCTAGAGGTTTGCCTCTTGGCATGCAAGTAATAGGAAAAGCCCTTGATGAATATAATACTCTAAAGGTAGCAGCAGCAATTGAGCGTGGTTCAAGAGATATTAGTTTTGTATATTCTAATAAACGCTAAAGTTATCGGAGTTAATTTACCCCAATTAGGGATAAGAATTAGTTAATTTTTATCCCTAATTGGCTTTAATATAAGGAAAAATGCATTCTTAAAGCGGCTAACGCGAATGCATTTTAAACCTTTCTAAAGCTAAAAACATGATTTTAATCTTTTAAAATCATGTTTTTAGCAAAATATTAGTTTAACAATCAGATGCAGAGCCGTCTCAAACCTGATTGTTTCGATAATTTCACCGAATTTGGGATAAGAATTGACAAATTTTTATCCCGAATTCGCGTAATTTGATTATTAGAGCTTAAAATGTCCGGGTTACCGATCTTATCAATAAGTATTTTTTTGCCTTTAGTAAGTGCATTATATATTCTGCTATTTATCAACCAAAGTAGGTCAGTAAATAAGCAAGCCCAAAATAAACAAGTTTATGCGATGTATGTCGCAGTTTTAAGCTCTATCCTAACCCTAATATCTACTATTTATTTATTAGTTCAATTTGATAATACATCAAAACTTTATCAATTTGTAGAATGTTATAGTTGGATTCAATCTATAGGTCTTGAATTCCACATTGGAGTTGACGGAATTTCAATATTTTTTGTTGTTCTGACAAGCTTTTTAACCCTTATCTGTATTATAGCTAGCTTATTTACCGTCAAAAAATATATCAAAGAATTCTTATTTTGTTTTTTATTAATTGAGTCTTTTTGCATTGGGGCTTTCTGCTCAATGAATTTACTATTATTTTACTTATTTTTTGAAGTAATATTGATCCCTATGTATATAATTATAGGAATTTGGGGAGGGGAAAATAAAGTTTATGCTGCCGTAAAATTCTTCCTCTATACTTTTTTGGGGTCGGTATTTTTCTTATTGTCACTCATATATATTTATAGCCAAGTTCATAGTTTTAATATGCTTGATCTAAACGAATTAGTACCTTCATTAACATTACCGGTGCAGAAGGTTTTATGGTGGGCAATCTTTATAGCCTTCGCAGTGAAAGTTCCTATGCTGCCGTTCCATACGTGGCTTCCTGATGCACACGTACAAGCACCAACTGCTGGATCTGTCATTTTGGCTGGTATATTGTTAAAACTTGGAGCATATGGGTTTTTACGTGTATCATTACCAATGTTTCCAAATATATCAAAAGAATTTGCATTTTATGTATTAGTGCTGAGTATTTTTGCTGTAATATATGGTTCACTAGTAGCACTGACTCAAAGAGACATGAAAAAGATGATAGCTTATTCATCGATAGCTCATATGGGCTATGTGACTGGAGGAATTTTTAGCTTAACAGAAGCTGGGATTAAGGGAGCCATATATCAAATGATTAGTCATGGCACTGTGGCATCTGCTTTGTTTTTGATAATTGGTACTTTGTATGATAGATTGCATACTAAGGAGATAGACAAATATGGTGGAGTGGCAAATAAAATGCCAATACTCGCCACCTTTTTCATGATTGCCATGCTTGGCTCTATAGGTTTACCAGGCACTAGCGGTTTTATAGGAGAATTTTTAAGTTTGGTAGGTATTTATCAAGCTAATGTAGTAGCAGCTATTATAAGTAGTGTTGGCATTATTCTTGGAGCTGTTTATATGCTAAAACTTTATAAGGAAGTAATGCTAGGACAAATTACTAATAATCAGGTTATAAGTTTTAAAGATCTATATCTTTATGAGATACTTGCAATTATGCCGCTTTGTGTAGCAATAATTTATTTAGGTTTGTTACCAAATACAATTATGAACATACTGGATTTATCAACTCATAAAATCTTATCACAAATACCTTGTGTTGTAAAATAATTACTTAAATTAACTTAATTATTATTATTTTAATGATTTAACGATTTTTTTAGATATTTATAAATTAATTTTATATTATTACTTGTAAGACTCAAACAACTATGCTAGGGTTTATTAAAATCTTTCTTAACTATAGAATTAATAGGTTATACAAATGTTAAAAGACAATTTAAATTCAGAAATTATTACTAACGAATTAAATGTTGAAACAGAAAAGATTGAAGAAACAGAAGAAGAAAGAGAAAGCCGCTTGGATCGTGAAGAATCGGCTAGAAAATTAAAGGCAATTATATTTGTCGTTATCCCGCTTTTGGTCGGGTTTCTAATGTTTACTTATTTCTTTCTTAACTCAATAGAGGAGAAAAGTAAGCTTTTGAAACAAGAACAGTCAAATCAACAGCTAGATCGACAGACTGATCAAAATACCCCAACAAAAACCAAGTAAACCCTAAGTTCACATGCTTTGCTTAGTATAGGAGTATTATATCCTAGTTCAACATTCCATGTGGTGTAGGGGCTGCCTCATAGTACCCTACATTTTTCTATAATCGTCATAGCAAGGCTCTTTAGATGCCGTAGCGATCTAGGTAAACAGCGAAGCTGTTTTTTTAGAGTAACGCTTCGCGTATCTTGGATTGCCGCGTCGCCGCTTTCAGCGTCTCCTCGCTAATAGACGATCAGTAGCCATTTTAATAGTGGTTATATAAAAAATGTATGGTACTATAGGGCTGCCTTTGCAATCAAGGTTTTATTACGTGTATACTCGAATGATTTGGAGAATTGGATTTATCTCAATGCGATATAAAAATTAACAATTCTTATATCGAATTGACTATACCCCGCAAGTATTTGCAAAAACCAATTCTTCAAAGCAGAAGAGTATGTTCCCCATGGAAGCTATTTTTTCTATATTTACATTGACAAGTTCTTCATTATTTCTCAACTTAACTTGACTATGCCTGCTGACCTAATAACGGTGATTCAAATGGTATCTCATAATATATATGCTCGTCTATTCCTAATAATGGCTCTGCTGAATTCTCAGTACTAGATATATTAATAAGATTTATTGTTGGCGAGAGTGTTGTCGTATTTAGATTAGGTGATTTAATATCTTGCTTTGTTATTATATGTGTTGTCTTTATTACAGGAAGAAGTTCATCATTTTGATGTGAAAATATTTTACCAAGTGCGGACATAATCATCTCAATGGTTGAGTTTTCTTGCTGACCAATAAAACTGCTAGCACTCTTAATTTTTTTTATAGCATATATTGTGATTGCTATTAGTGTGGTTACTGCTATTCCTGTTCCAACTATAGCTAATGGTATAGAAGAGCTTGTTGATTCTTCGGTGTTATTATCTTCAGTATGAGTAGCTGGAGTAGTAGTTGTTGTACTTCTACAACCATGAGGAATATCTCTATTAGCAAACAGGCTATGTATAGTAGAACCTTGAATTTGTTGCATTAACCAATTGCCCCAGGCACCAATACACTCAAACTGTTGAATAGTGTTGTCATCTTTGACTATAGTAACTGCAACATTATTACCCTGATGATTATGAGTTATAACTGGCATTGATCTACAATGATCTCTAATATAAGAATCTACTATATTCAGAGCATTAAGTGTATTGCAATGAAATACTACACATACTGAGTCAGAAGAATCACATTTTATTAGTAATATTTTATCTATATGATAAGGAGTTGTAGTAGATGCTACACTTGTAGGCTGTACAGTTGTAGTAGGCTGTACACTATTAGTAGCATGACAACTCTGCATATTCTTAATTATAGTCCGACCTATCTCTTGTTGTATTGAGACACAACTCTTGTCATCACTTATAGCATCTTCCGTTCTATGTATTAGTTCTAAGAGCCAATCTCCCCAATGGGTACCACAATTATATGTTGTAGCAGAACTCTGCTGGATTGTAGTAAGCGATGCTCCTGCCTTAATATTATAGGATATTTTGTAGTTATCATAATAGACTATAATATCACTATCTGAAGGTATATGTTTTTGTTTATGAGGGAAGCAATCTTGGACTCTCTGATACATTGCGGTATGGTTATTAAGTTCTTCCTCAGCCCATTTCACTGTACCTGAATCGCAAGATGATATTTCATATTTTGAACTGTTAGGGTTGCATATAATAACAAAGGGTGTATCCTGTGCTGCTGCAGGATCTGCACTATCACTTAGCCATTTTTTGAACTTTGATACATCAAAGTATGGTTTTAAGTGTGTAGCTACACATTGTAGTTCTTCTTTATTTTTCCGACATTCCAAAAAGTTTCTTATTGTTCCTGGTGTATATTCTTGATAATACTTTATTATAACGGGTCCTATTGTATATCGTCCAATAGAGTTCTCTAGAACTTGATCGTCATTATAATTTTGCAATGCCTTGTTATCAAAAAGAGAGCGAGCTGAATTAATCAAATGTTTAGAATTGTCATTATTACGTTGAACAAATGCTGCAATTCCTTCAGATAATAACGTCCTTATCCCTTTACCATCAGTGTTATAATATTGAATGGCATGAGCTACTTCATGTACCACAACACTACCATCATACTCTTCTGGTGTTCCTATTATAGCTGTCATTGCACATCGTATAATATTGGGATTTTCTAGATCGTTACCTCCAGGCATATACTGTCCCGCTATGTATCCATGAGGAGCATCCCACTTGGTAAGAGTACATTTGTGTTCCATTTCAGATGGTATTATTCCAATTGTGCTGTCAAATATTGCAATAGATTCACGAATACTGGCCTTAACCTTTAATATCTGATCAGCAGTAAAGCCTTTGAGAGTTAAGCTCATGTTTAAAGGATGCTTTATCTGAAAATATGGAGTGTTATCGTCAGATATTTTTGCATCCATGGTTCTAAATAATTCTGGGACAAAATGTTTCTCTATAGGTACTGTTTTAGATTCTAGTTTTTCTGTAAAATACGGATCAATTTTTTCTTGCTCAAGTAAATCAAAAGGTGTTTTAGTGTTAAATGAGTCTAAAATATCATTATTATCGTAAGTTACGAATGATGTGCCATTTGCATCTATTTCATTAGTATTTCTGAAACCATAAACAGAGTTAATACCACTCACCAAAGGAGAGAGCCAAATAAGAAGATTAGATAAATTCATGTAAAACCTCAAGTTTAATGTGTTAATAATTTAGATTGTGTATATTATTTTCTTTGAAGAATTTGTTTGATAAAACTTCGGGATATTGGTCACGGTTCTTCCGTACCTTTACCTCTTGTTTTAAAAGAGTTATTAAGGAAGGCTATCACTTACTGTTTTAAATAAGGAGTTTGTCTTGTTTTTTATTATGTATGATATATATACTTGTTGATTAGTTAATAGAATATTTAGAATACCTCTATTCTGCTTTTGTGTTGAGAACAATAAATCTACTGTTGTTATTTTAACTTTTATATATTTGTTATGGATATTTATGGTATTTAGGCTCAATGGTGTATTAGCATTCTTTATATTTACATTATCTTTTGTCATTAGATAATTTGTTAGATTTATGTTGTTTGTTTCTACAGATTTTAGCATATATACTCTATTTTTACGATAAACCGTTTAATACGGTTTTTATTGCTGCAGCAACATATACTACATTCTCACTTTATGCAAGCAGTTATTTGAAAATTTTTGTAAACATTCATAATGGCATCGTCAAGTTAAGCTAAAAAATAATTTGGATTGTATAATAGATAGTATATATTTATAGAATGGTTTCATAATAATCACGTAATCTATTACTTATATTTATGTACATCAATAAACCTCCAAAGAGACATCGTTTTCCAGTTAGTATTATCAATCATGCAGTATGGTTATATCATAGGTTCAATAACAGTTATCGTGATATTCAGGAACATATGGTCTATCATGGGATTATACTAAGTCATGAAACAGTGAGGTTTTGGTGTTATAAGTTTGTACCTAATTTCCAATATGTAATAAGAAAAAGAGGTTTATGCAACAAACAAATAAGTTAATCTTTAATTACAAAAAAACATCTCATATACCATGCATATTTAATAATCAGTCATTTATTGTAATTCGGTCATTTAAAAGGAGTAATGAGGACTATTTTGTAATAGTTAATATTAATACTCTAGAAATTAAGATAGTCGCTCAGAACTTATGTGCTTACCGTAAGAGTGATCAAGATGGAAGATATTTCTCATTAAAGGAACTTGAATCTTCTGTATACTATAGATCATTGTATTATTTTAATAATATAAAAGATAGTAGAGAGAATCAAGGCCTCAAGAATATTCCAGGAGTCAAAGGATGTTTTTTATCCATAGATATGTGTCCATCAATAAAAATGTTAGAACATAATTTATTTGATGCAATTTTAAAAACTGCTAAAAGAAGTCAAGAAATAAACCTATTAATAGCTGTAAGTGGTTTATGGATAGCAACTCATCTAGAAGACTTTATGTGGTTACAAACTCTTCCAACCCAAAATATAAAAATCACGTGGGTTAATCATAGTTTTAGTCATATTTTCTACCCTGATAAAGATTTTACAGACAATTTTTTATTACTGCCAAATACTGATATAGAAAATGAAATATTACAAACCGAACACTTGCTAATTGAAATGGGCGAATTACCATCTCTATTTTTTAGATTTCCTGGGTTAGTAGCCAGTCAAGAAATATTAGATATATTAACTTCTTATGGGCTAATACAATTAGGTGCAAGTGCGTGGATACATAGGCTTCCTGAACATGAAACAGTTAAAGATGGTGACATAGTACTAATCCATGGAAATGGTAATGAAGATAAAGTAGCCCTAGATAAATTGATTAAATTAGTTCAATCAGATCAGTTTTTATGGAAAAATTTACAAAAAGAACTATGTTTGAGTAATACCATTTCCCAAAACTAAATTGCTACTCGGAGTACGAGTATCGAACACCGGAACGTACAACTAGTACGTGAGGAGCGGAGATTATGAAGTACAACGACATGATGATTAGTTTTCGGAAATGGTATAATAGACTTCTTTCGAAACTCGCTTATGCTGAGGGATTTGAAGGAGACGCGGAACCTCGACCCGCAGCGTACTCTAATGTACGTGAGGATTCGAGTACCGCATCGACGTACAAATCACCAGCAGAAGTAGAGTTTCGAAAGAAGTCTAATATACTGCTATGATTTCAAGAGATAAAGTAGCTTACTAGAATACTCCCGTTTGATATATCCGAAAAAATTACTACTAGTCTTGAATGGCTCAGCCTAGTGGATGATTTTAGAACCAAAAGTGACATAAGAATTGTTATAAACCAATCCTTATCATACATTTGTATAGATGTATCAATTTAATAATCTTTGGGAGAATCTTGCCTGAATAATTTTAAAGTGTAGATTGCAATATGCTTTTGACCCCTTTTGAAAAAAATTGTAATGTGACTAGAGTCCTAACCTAGTCACACTAAAACCTAATTAAGATATAAGAACCTAGACACAGAGCAAGGATTTACAGTAGAGGCAAGAGTATATATTATTCATCCTTATATACTCCCCACAATACTGTTTTAGGTAGCCATCCAGTATAATTCTTGCAGCACACCTGACAATAATCTTGTTTGCATTTATTAAGTAGGCAACGGACATAATTACTTACTTTTGCAACAATTTTATGTTGATCATTAGCTGCTCGAGTCAGAGCTACTAACTTGGAACTTACCACAATTACCGATCTTTTACCGGACAATACACTTGAATGTACCCAGCCTCCTTCTCCTTTTATATCACGAATTTGCCTCCATTGTTCATATTCTGCAATAATTTCTATTGGTTCACCTTTTTTAACAAATACCCATTCTATAGGTGTTTTTATCGAAGGACCAACTCTAGCATTTACCTCATTAGCCTTTATTGAGGCAAATCTAGGTATCGGCAATTTCTGATTATCAGCTGTCGTTAGTAAAGGTGTAATGGTCAAGATTATAATCAAAATATATGACTGTTGCTTTAGTAACTTGATTGCCATGGTTATTTTTAATCATTCTCTTCTAATTCACGCAAAGCATCATCTCGTTTAGCTATTACATAATTACCTGATCTAAATTGTCCTTTGATACGATTTATTTCATATTCACTAAGGCCAATAAATTTTAAAATTGTTCCACCAAGCTGTAACCCTGTCTCATAATTTTCTGGTATGATTGTTGTTGCTCCAGCATCATAAAATTCTCTAGCCTTTTCTAGATTCTTTAATCTTACAATAACTTCAAGATCTGGAAAATGACTTGAAATTGTTCGAAGAGATTTTTTGATAGTAACACTATTATTCATTGTAAGTACTAGAGTTAAAATCCTTTCTGCTCCCACAGCTTTTAGCGTATCAATCTGTGATACATCTCCTTTAAAAACTGGAAAGCCATTAGCTGTTTCTGCTTTTACAATCTCGTCATTAACATCTAGTGCTATATAATTGATTCCTTCAGCTTCCAGTACTAATGCTACCATTCTACCAACGCTACCAAAACCGGCAATTATTATATGATTTGTTAAATCTCTTGCTCCAAGTTCTATAATTTGTATTGGAGTCTTGCCAAGTTGTTTATCAAGTCTTTCAGCAAGTTTTCTTCCTAAAATTGCCAGTAATGGAGTTAGTGCCATAGTACATGTCACCACTAATAACAGAACATTAGCCGTACTCTCTCTAATAACCTGAGTTTCTTTACCAAGACCGAATAAGATAAAAGCAAATTCTCCACCTTGTGATAATAATAAACCTGCATGCAAGGCTACTCCTTTATTAAAACCAAATAAAATGCAAGAGGCGGCAATAATTAGTGCTTTTACTACAATCAAGGCAATAGAACAAGTTAGTATAGTTGATATTTGAGCGTATATTTCTTGAGCGTCAATATTCATTCCAACGCTCATAAAAAATAGTCCTAGCAATAAGCTTTTGAAAGGGTATATACTTTCTTCAGCTTGCAACCGAAATTCTGTTTCTGCAACCAAAACACCTGCAACAAAAGCTCCTAAAGCAAGTGATAAACCAAAATATTGCGTGGCCCAAGCTGCAGATAGAACTACCAATAGAGTCATGGAAATTGGTAGCTCGTTTATATCGCCATTGTCCGATGAAATTAACCCAAATAAAGGTCTTAGTAACACTCTACCTGCAACAAATATTGCAAGTAGTGCTATGATAGCCTTAAGTAAAGCTGTTCCTAGAGCTATCGCTAACGAATCTTTACTATTGCTAGCAAACAGTGGTACCATAACTAGCAATGGCACAACTGCTAAATCTTGTAATAACAAGATAGCTAGGGATATACGACCTAGTTGAGTTGATTGGCTACGGCTTTCCTCAATAACTTGCATAACAAGGGCAGTTGAGGATAAAGCAAGACCACCTCCAATAATAATTGCAGCACTACTATTACCGCTGATTAGTACAACAGCGGCAGCAATTACTATAGCTGTAGTTAACACTTGTAGTGAGCCAAGACCAAATACATACCGCCTCATTACCTTTAATCTTTCAAAAGATAATTCTAAACCTATAGCAAAAAGTAAAAAAACTACTCCTAATTCTCCTAGTAATTTTGTTTGATCATATGTTACAATCTTAAATCCATGGTCTCCAATTACCGCTCCTGCAATTAAATAACCCAAAACTGGGCTTAGATTAAGGCGTTTCAGTATTGCTACAACAAATACAGCTGTTCCTATTAAAATTATAATATTGATAAGAATATGCTCTTCCATTTACACCTTTTCCCTAGAAGTATTAATACATTATTTTTTAAATACACTAAGTAGTTTTCAGTAAAAAATCTAATATTTTTAATTTATTTTTTGCTCCACATCTCTTCCAACTTAAAATATTCTCTAGTTTCTGGATAGAAAATATTAACTAATATATTTCCAGCATCTATTAATACCCATTCAGATGTTCCAAGTCCTTCAATATTAGTATCGATATTAGCTTGATGTTTTAACTCTAAAGCTAAATATTCAGCAATTGCTCCAACATTTTTAGTTGAACGCCCGCTTGCAAAAATAATATATTCAGCTAATGTAGTTTTTTGTCTTATATCTATTACTATTATATCTTCTGCTTTTTTTTCTTCTAAACATTTAACCACAAACTCTTTCAATAGTTCAGTATTTTCTATCATAATTATCTCCAATTACGCGAATTTGGGATAAGAATTTATCAATTCTTATCCCAAATTCGGTGAAATTATGGAAACAATCAGATTTGAGACGGCTCTGCATCTGATTGTTAAATTAATATTTTGCTAAAAACATGATTTTAATCTTTTAAAATCATGTTTTTAGCTTTAGAAAGGTTTAAAATGCATTCGCGTTAGCCGCTTTAAGAATGCATTTTTCCTTATATTAAAGCCAATTCGGGATAAGAATTAGTTAATTCTTATCCCGAATTGGAGTCAATTGCTAAAGTAACCTGAGTTTACTATACTATTTCACTCTCTTATTTGCCAACACCCAACTACTATCCAAATAATCATTACCATATTTATGCAAATATTCCTGATATTTACCTTTAAAATCAGTGATAGTTCGGTGGGATAGAGCAATAACCCTTGTGGCTATATTGCTAGCAAAATCTCGATCATGAGTTACTAATATTAGAGTTCCTTGATAGTTAATTAGAGCTTTTTTTAACATATCCTTAGATTCAATATCTAAGTGGTTAGTTGGCTCATCTAATATCAATATATTACTTTCTTCCAATATAATTTTTGCTAGTAATAAACGTGCTCCTTCCCCTCCACTTAAATTTAGAATATTCTTACTTACTTCATCTTTACGGAATAATAATTGACCTAGTACATTACGTAGCACATTATCACTTTCAGTAGGTATTTGGTCGGATAACCAATCAATAACACTCATACTTTCATTTAGTAATTCATGATGATCCTGAGCAAAATAAGAAACTTGCGTTTCATAACCCCATTCATAACTTCCTAAATCAGCAGAAATTTTATTAATAAGAATCTTAAGCAAAGTGGATTTACCAATACCATTTGAACCAATAATAATAATTTTTTCTCCACGTGAGACAGTAAAATTCACATTATTTAATATTTTTTTATCCTCGTAGCTTTTAGAAATACCCTGAACTTTTAACACTAATTTTCCAGATGGTCTTTTTTGCTTAAAATTAAAATATGGACTAACACGCGAACTTTCTTGGATGTCAGGTAATTCCATTTTTTCTATTTGTTTTTCTCGTGATGCAGCTTGCCTAGCCCTAGTAGCCAACGCTCTAAACCGGTCAACGAAACTCTGCATAGTAGCAATTTTTTTCTCTAAATGAGAAAATTCTTTAAGCTTTTGTTCGGTAACCAACTGTTTATCACGAACAAAAATATCATAATTACCAGTATAAATCTTGATAGTACCATAATCTATATCAAGAATATGTGTAGAAATATTATTAAGAAAAACAAGATCGTGTGAAATAAATACCAAAGCACCTTTGAATTTCTGTTTTAGATAATTTTCTAGCCAATAAATTGAGACTATATCAAGATGGTTTGTTGGCTCATCAAGTAACAATATATCAGGATTATTGAATAAACTTTGGGCTAAGAGTACCCTAAGTTTATAGCCGCCGGATAGAACGGATAAAGGCTGAAGATGATATTTTTCTTGTATTCCTAAACCAAGCAGTAACTCAACTGCAAAAATTTCTGATATATATCCATCATTGTCAGCTATAATTTGTTCCAACTCACCTAATCGATAACCGATTTCCTCATCACATTGATCAATTGCTAATAATTTTTCTTTTTCTTGTAGTGCTTGCCATAATTCACTTCTACCGGCAATAACGGTATTAATAATTGAGGTATTTTCATAAAGAAATTGATCCTGCTTTAAACATCCTATACGTGCATTTTTGACACAGGTAAATTCTCCGATACTAGCCTCTTCCTCTTGAAGCAAAATCTTAAAGAACGTGGATTTACCAGCACCATTTGCCCCAACAAGCCCATATCTATTACCATTTTTGATATGAACATTTACGTCGGTAAATAATATTTTTGCACCATAGCTCATGGCCAAATTAGTTGTAATAATCATAAGGTATTATCATGTAATATTGTACCATTTTTTAACCGCAGCTTAACTTGCTTAAGTGATCTTGGGCTTGCATCAATCACTTCAAGTTCAACCTGCTGCTCAATATCAATTTTAGTACCAACCAAAGGGACATTACCTACTTTTGCTAAGACTAGACCACCAATTGTATCGAATTCATCATTTTGGAGTTTTAGTTTCACACCTAGAGCTGATTCAAGATCCTCAACTTTCACTCGAGCATTTGATAAAATAGTATTATTATTGATAATTCTGAAACTATCATTATCTGATTTCTTATCATGCTCATCATTTATTCTGCCAACTATCTCTTCCATAATATCTTCCATGGTTACAATACCGTCAGTTCCACCATACTCATCCACAACTATCGATATCTGTACACGATCCCTTCGCATTTTTGCTAGTAAATCTATCAATTTCATTGAATGAGCAGAGATGATAGGTTTACGAATTATTTTTTTTAGCTGCAATTCTTGATTTGTAATAAGTTGCTTAGTAACAAGTATCTTGAACAAATCTTTTATATGAATAAAGCCAACTATATTATCCAGAGTTTCATCATAAACTAATGTTCTAGTATTAGGTATTCTGCTATTAAGCATTTGGCTTAACTCATCTATACTGGCAGTTAATTTTACTGCCTTAATATCAGATCTAGGGATCATTACATCTTCTACAGTTTTATGACCAAATTTCAGAAGATTCATAAAAATCTTTTTTTCTTCTAACGTCATTTTTTTACTGTTAGATTTTAGCTTTTTAATTGCATCATAAAAATTATCCTCTAGCTTCTCTTTAGAAAACAGCCGAGAGAAAAAAGATTTAAGAGTAATAATTTTTGAAGGATTTTTCAGCATAGCCCTTTTAGAATGAATAGATGTAAGGTTTTCTTTTTTCGAAGAAGTGGACAGAACCTAATATGGAGAGGCAATAGCAAAACCCTTTAATATTTCTATTTCTAAATTTTCCATAATATCTGCTTCCTCGTCATCTTGGTGATTGAATCCAAGTAAATGTAAAATACTATGTACCAAAAGATGGACAAAATGGTCTCCAAAGGCTTTATTTTGACTTATAGCTTCATTTTGAATTATTTCATAGCCAAAAGCTATGTCCCCCAAATACATATAATGTACATTAGGAGTAAATTCAAGTAAATGCCGAAAGTCTAATTCTATATCAGGAAATGATAGTACATTTGTAGCTTTTGCTTTGCCACGAAATTGGCTATTCAAATTCAACATTTCATTATTATTAGTCAGTAATATTGCTAACTCAAACTCTGCAACTCCCTTAAAATTCTTATATTTACTCAGTATAGCACCAACAACCTTCTTCACTAATAGTTTATTAATAAATTTTTGATTTTTCCAATCTTGACAAGCTCGAATAATCTCTACATTGATTTTCATGACATAATTTCTTGGCTGAAAATACTCAACAATAATGCTCAATAATATTATATAACAATATCCTGCAGATAATACTAAAAATTTTTCTTAGTGATAGCATTAGTTTGTGGTATCTTATGATAATTTATAATAATTATTCTATAATTAAAAGCTACTTAAAGTAATGAAAATATATTTATGATAAAAATAGGCAATATTCAGCTACCTCATCCGGTGATATTAGCTCCAATGTCTGGTGTTACTGATCTACCATTTAGAAAGTTAGTGAAAAAATTTGGTGCAGGACTTGTCGTTTCTGAAATGGTGGCAAGTAGAGCGATGATTATTGAAACAAGACAATCTTTGCAAAGATGTGCGATTATTGGGGACGATGCTACTGGTTCATGTGTACAGATTGCTGGGTGCGAACCTGATATAATAGCAGAATCAGCTAAAATGAATGAGGATATGGGGGCAAAGATTATTGATTTAAACTTTGGTTGTCCAGCTAAGAAAGTAGTAGGAGGATATTCTGGCTCAGCTTTAATGAGAGATGAGAAATTAGCTGCAAAAATTTTAGAAACTACGGTAAAATCTGTCAAAATCCCAGTAACTTTAAAAATGCGAACTGGTTGGGATGAGCAAACTAAGAATGCTCCAAATTTAGCAAAAATAGCCTATGATGTTGGAGTGCAAATGATCACCATTCATGGCAGAACAAGATGCCAGTTTTATTCAGGTCAAGCAGATTGGGAGTTTATAAGGCAAGTTAAAGATGTGGTGAGGATTCCAGTTATCGCTAATGGAGATATTACTTCTTTGTCTAAAGCCAAGGAATGCTTACAAAAATCAGGTGCTGATGGCATAATGGTTGGTCGGGGAGTATATGGTAGACCATGGTTTATTTCTCAAATAGCACATTATCTTAAAACCGGAGAAGAACTCCCGCCACCTTCAATAGCAGAGCAGCTAGAAATAATACTGAGTCATTATGATGCTATGTTAGAGTATTATGGAAATGATACAGCTGTTCAGCTAGCTAGAAAACATATAGGTTGGTATAGTAGTGGTTTAGCAAACTCAGCTGAATTTAGAGGAGGGGTTAATATGATGACTGATCCAATTCAGGTTAAAGAAAAGATCATGGAATTTTATGGAAAATTCTTTTAACATCGTGACCATAGTACCCTAAATTTTTCTATAATCGTTATAGCAAGGCTCTTTAGATGCCGTAGCGATCTAGGTAAACAGCTAGGCTGTTTTTTTAGAGTAACGCTTTGTGTATCCTGGATTGCCGCGTCGCCGCTTTTTCGCGACTCCTCGCAATGATGTATAGGGAAGCTATATTTACTAACTTTCGACAGTTATGGTAGAACTCCACGGGAGAAATATAAAGAACTCGGACATACTATTCCTTCTATAGAAGGAGTACATAAAAGTTATGATTCTTCAAAAGAAACTTTTGCTATACAGGATTACAAATATGACCAAGAATTTAAATCTGCTATTAAAAAAAAATATATTAAGTAACCTCAGTTCGATATAAGAATTAATAATTCTTATATCGAACTGGCTTTGTTATAAGGAAAAATGCACTCTTGAAGCGGTTCTACGAGTGCATTTTAACTTTTTTCATCATTCAATATGTGATTTTAATTATTAAAATCACATATTGAATGGAGTGTTATATTTTAACAATCAGGTGGGCAGCCGCTTCAAACCTGATTGTTTCTATATATAACACTGAATTCGATGTAACTTGTTACATCGAATTCAGGTTAAGTACTAAAAGATAAGTCGTAATTTTATCTGACAATTAGCTTGTAACAAGGTCTATAAGTCACACAAGTAGCAAAATAGAATTAGTATTTTTACCTCCCTATAGCCCTAATCTTAATCCGATTGAACGATTATGGAAATTTATGCATAGAATTGTAACAAATAATAAATTTTACCATAATTTTGCTCAATTCTCAGAAGCTATAGATAGATTTTTTGCTAATATTGATAAATCAAAGGTAATTTGCTTACTCTTATAACTGACCAATTTCAGACTATAACTTTTAATCATTTTGCCAACTCTTCAGGTTAATTGAGTATATACAGTTATACAGAGAATGAATTACCACACCCACACTTATTTTTTGCAAGGGGGTTTCTAATTTCAAAATAGGAACTACCTAATTCTTCGATAAAATCTATTATACAATCAACCATAAGCTGCTGAGATATTTCATCGATAACTACTTTAATATTATCTTTTTCTATAGTACAGTCATCTTTTGTTATATCATTGCTTGGAACGAGAGCGTATTTATAAACAAATCCAGAACAGCCTCCACCATCAACAACTACTCTAAGAACCAAACTTGGATTACTTTCTAGTTTTATTAGCTCATCTACTCTTTTAAAAGCATTATCAGTAACTTTTATTGACATAATCTTATATTATAAAGACCATTAGAATAATCCTAAAAACCTAATTTTGCAAGAGTTTCATTTAAAAACCTTGAAAAGCTTGCTAGGTAATTCTATACTGGCTTTGTTATAAGGAAAAATGCACTCTTGAAGCGGTTGACGCGAGTGCATTTTAACTTTTTTCATCATTCGATGTAACTTGTTACATCGAATTCAGATTAAATAGGAGTTAATATATGCTTGCTTCATATGCAGTAGATCCAGCCAAGACTAGGGGGAGATTGTTTAATGAATATCCTACATCTTATAGAAATGAATTTGAACGAGATCGGGATCGCATAATTCATTCAAAGGCTTTCAGACGTTTACAATATAAAACTCAGGTTTTTATTAATCACGAGGGGGATCATTATCGGAATCGCCTTACTCATTCGATTGAAGTTTCTACGGTTGCACGTTCTATTGCTAGAACCCTTAATTTATCAAGTGATTTAGCAGAGACTATAGGTCTTGCTCATGATCTTGGGCATACTCCTTTCGGTCATGCAGGGGAGATAGCACTAAATAAATGTATGGAAGATTATGGTGGATTTTCCCATAATGCTCATTCATTAAAGATTCTTACTAAAGTAGAGAAAAGATATGCGGCTTATGATGGATTAAATTTGACATGGGAAGTGCTAGAAGGAATTGTGAAACATAATGGTCCTTTAATAAATAATATACCTAAATATATAGTAGAGTATGATTTACAACATAACCTTGATTTAACTCATTATTCTTCAGCTGAAGCCCAAATTGCTTCGTTAGCTGATGATATTAGTTATATTTCCCATGATTTAGAAGATAGTATTGGTGCCAAGATTATTGACTTTAATCATCTAACGGAAATTAAATTTATTGATCAATATGCTTTTGAAATTAAGTCCCAATTTGAAAATATAACAACATCTCGACTCATTTATGAAGTAGTGCGTAAGTTGATCAGCGATTTAATTGCTGATTTACTGCTACAAACAAATAATAATTTACAAAAACAGAAAATAATCACAACCGATGATATACGCCATCTTGATTATCAGCTTGTTAATTTTACTGACAAAGCAAAAGAGCGTATAATGGAAATTAAACAATTCTTGTATGATAAAGTATATAGGTATAATAAACTGACCTCTATAACTTTAAAATGTCAGAAAATTGTACAAGAGTTATTTAGAGTATATATGGATAATGTTGATTTATTACCATTTAGTTGGAAAGAATTAATTATACCAGGGGATATAAAATCTAAGGCTGATATAGTAGCAGATTATATAGCTGGCATGACTGACCGCTTTGCTATTCAAGAATATCAGGCTCTTTATTCCTTTAATTCTAACAATATTTGATTTATGAATATATTTAATAAATTACGTGACGATATCATTAGTGCAGCTAGACAAATATGCGATAATGAAGATGTGTTACAATTGGCGGCTATAGAAATTCCTAAAGATAATCTCAATGGTGATCTTTCAAGTAATATAGCTATGATTATCGCTGCAAAACAAAATATTAAACCTAAGGAACTAGCTATTAGATTTAAGGAAATATTAACGCCTCTTCCATATATTGCATCTATAGAAGTTGCTGGTCCAGGATTTATTAACTTTACTATCAAAGCAGATATGTGGCATAACTCTATCAATGACATATTGTTGGATAAGGAGAATTTTTTTAAGATTAATTTTGGTAATAATCAAAAGGTTAATATTGAATATGTATCTGCAAATCCAACTGGTCCTATGCATATTGGTCATGCTAGAGGTGCTGTTTATGGTGATGCTTTAGCCAAAGTTCTAGATAGTACTGGCTATATTGTTACCAAAGAATATTACCTTAATGATGCCGGCTCTCAAGTGGATGACTTAGCTAATTCAGTTATTTTACGCTATAAACAAGCATTAACAAAAGAAGAGATCGTAATACCAGAAGGGCTTTATCCTGGAGAATATTTGGCAGATATTGGACAAAAGTTGGTGGAAAAATTTGGTAATAAATTATTAACAATGGCCGATAGGCAACGTCATGAACTCGTTAAGGATTTTTCAATAGAAGAAATGTTAGCTATAATTAAGCAGGATTTAAAGGAGCTAGATATTGAACACGAGGTATTCTCCTCGGAAAATTCACTGCATGATAGTGGTAAGATTGATGAAGTTGTACAAATGCTTACTAAAATGGGACTAATATATGAGGGGCAGTTGCCCCCCCCTAAAGGTAAAATAGATGAATCTTGGGATTCAAGAACTCAGAAATTGTTTAAATCTACGGCTTTTGGTGATAATCAAGATAGACCAATAGAAAAATCTGACGGTAGTTGGTCATATTTTGCCTCTGATTTAGCTTATGCTAAGGATAAAATAGATCGTGGTTTTGATCATCTAGTTTATATTCTAGGTGCAGATCATTGTGGTTACGTAAAAAGAATTGAGGCAATAGTTAAAGCCCTTGGTGGAGAAAAAGTTAAAGTTGATGTTAAGATTTGCCAGTTAGTAAATTTTGTTGAAAACGGTATCGCTATAAAAATGTCAAAACGTAGCGGTAATTTTACTAGTGTGCGAGATGTAACAAATGAGGTAGGTAAAGATATAATAAGATTTATAATGCTAACCCGTAAAAATGATATTGCTCTTGACTTCGACCTAGTAAAAGTAAAAGAACAATCAAAAGATAATCCTGTATTTTACGTACAATATGCTCATGTTAGGACAATATCTATACTGGAAAAAGCTAAAGAATCCATGCCAAAAGCATATGGTAAATTCTTAGAGAATGAGTATGACTTGTCGTTACTTTCCAGCGAAGAGGAAATAGAAATAATTAAACTTCTTGCTTCATGGTCAAAAGTTTTAGAGATTTCGGCAAAATATTTTGAACCCCACAGAGTAGCTTTTTATCTGATTAATTTAGCTTCAAAATTCCATGCTTTATGGAATTTTGGCAAAGAAAATAATGATTATCGGTTTCTAATTGAAGATAATATAGAGTTAACCACTGCTCGGCTTGCTTTAGCAAAGTCTATTCAAAAGATTATAAAAGTTGGTTTTGATGTTATAGGGGTAACGCCTATGAATAAAATGTAATGAAGTATTGTAATTTATAAGTTGATGACTAACCGCACTTTACTCTTACTAATTATTTTCTCAATAATTAGTGGTATTACATATTTAGTTTATACTAATTACAGCCGAAATAGTGGCCAAGTAGTAACAATTTACCCTGATCCATCACCTACAAAAATTAAACCACAAGATAGTGGGGGGATAGTGATACCAAATGCGAATAATATAATTTATGAGAGTTTACAACAAAAAAAGACCAACAAACCTGTAATATTACAACCTGAACCGGAAAAGCCATTAAATATCGCTAAACAAAAACTAGCAGAAAGTGATGAAGAACTTGACTCGATAGACACGATTTTATTTAGTATAGTAGAAACTGATCAAGCTAAGTATGAAAAACACAAACTAAGTAAAGATGAAGAAGAAACGGAAACAATTTTGCCTAATATAATAAAAAATGACTTGGTGCAAAAAGAGAATTTAATAGAGCAAAAATCTGTTCCAATAGTTCAACAATCTAATAATAAAGCTGGTTTAAATGTCATAAAAGTTACTGAATCACATCGCAAAATTGATGAAACACAGTTAAATAAGTCGAATCAAGGTGGTTATAAAATTCAACTAGCCTCGGTAAAATCTGAATCAGAAGCTAACCAAGAAGGAGAAAGAATCAAGAAAAAATATGCAAAAATTCTTAATAATACAGTAATAACTATCAAGAAGGTGCAATCTGATAAAGGAAATTTCTTCTATTTAATATTAGTAGGTAATTACCAAAGTATAAGCCAAGCTAAAGCGATTTGTAATAAACTATCTTACAATCAGCAAGGTTGTATAATCACTAATCGTTGATGGATTTTTAAGGCAGTTCCAGTCAATATCATACCAAAAAATATTATATTTATGAACATTAAAATTAAAAAATTAGAACATTCTGTAGATATTTTACCCAGTTATGCTACTGAGCATAGTGCCGGTATGGATCTAATAGCAGCAAATATTGAACCAATAACTATAAAATCACAAGAAGTAAAGTTAGTCCCCACTGGAATTTGTATAGCATTACCTAGTCATTTAGAAGCTCAAATCAGACCAAGATCAGGTTTAGCACTAAAACATGGTGTTACCGTGCTGAATTCACCTGGTACAATTGATGCTGATTATCGTGGTGAGATAAAGGTAATTTTAATTAATCATCATCCTAAAGAAGATTTTGTAATTGAGCGTGGTATGAAAATTGCTCAAATGGTTATTGCTAGGTATGAGCAGATCTTATGGGATGAGGTTGATTCGTTAGATGAAACCTCTAGAGGTTCTGGTGGATTTGGTTCGACTGGGAAATTCTGTACTAGTTACGACTTAATCTGACAATAAGTAATAATCAGGCAGCTTGATAAGTAATAGCCAAGTTGTCTTATCTGAGTTAATTGTTGTCTTTGAACCTACTGGTGGATATGAACATACATTTAAGAGAATTTTTAAAAATAAATAAATTGCCTTTTGCTACAGTACACCCTAATAAAGTGCGTAGTTATGCTAAAGCTAAAGGATGGCTTGCTAAAACTGATAATATCGATAGTAAATTGTTGCATGATTATGCAACGTGCTTTGCTTTACCAGTGAAGGTTACTTATGATAGTAATAGCCAACAACAGTTACATGCTTTATTAAAAAGAAGAGAACAATTATTAGTATTTAAGAATCAAGAAATTGCTAGGCAGGATACAGAGTTTAATGCTGTCGTCATTTTATCTTTGAACCAGCATATTGCTAGTTTAACAGCACAATTACAAGAGATTGAGGATAGTATCAAAGAATTAATTTCTCAAGATCAAGAAATAAAGGATAAAATTGATCGGCTTACTTCTATTCCAGCAGTTGGCATTACTCTTGCTAGCACTGTAATATGTGAAGCACCGGAGCTTGGCAATATTACTTTTAGGCAGTTAACATCTTTAGTAGGTCTTGCTCCTTTTGCTAGAGAAAGCGGTAGTTATAAAGGTAGAAGAAGTATTTTTGCAGGTAGAGGTAATCTTCGAAGAGTTCTTTATATGGCTGCAGTAGCTGCCTTACGATGTAATAAGCACCTACGCAATTTTTATGACCACTTAATTGCTAAACATAAACCAGCAAAAGTTGCTCTTGTTGCTGTTATGCGCAAATTACTAGCTTTTATGCACTCTATTGTAAAAAATAATTCTTCCTGGAATGAAAATTTATGTTAAGTTACTATTTTTTTATTGACTTCCATTACGGATGCTCAGGTTAAATAGATAATTTTTTACTTTAATTCTAAGAATTTGGCAAATCAAGGCAATATCCTATAGCACGGATCGTTTTTATAAATACCTCAGATTCTTTATTTTTTAGAGATGTTCTTATTCTATTTATATGTACATCAATAGTACGTAGGTCAATAGCTGTATCTCTGCCCCACACTTTGTCTACAATATCTTGACGGGAAAATATTACTTTAGGTGCTTTGATAAAAAGTTGTAAAATCTTAAATTCTGTTGGTCCTAAACGAATTATCCTGCCTTTATTAGTTACTTTATAGGTAGTAAGATCCATACTTACTTCCTTATATTTTATAACTTTATCTTGTAGAATTAAATTAGATCGTCGGAGTAATGATCTTATTGAAATCATTAGCTGATCTGAAGTGAATGGTTTAGTAAGAGAAACAACAAAGTTATTATCTTCCAAAGTATAATTAGACGGAGATTCTCCGGAATGTAGCAAAAAAATTATTGGTACTTTCTCTAAACCATTAATTTCTCTTAGTTTAGTTGCTATTTCTGTAGCAACTTTATCTTGTACCATTGAATCAACAATAATTATATCAGGGTGATTTGCAATAGAGTAGGCTATAGCTTTTTCTATTGTGTTAGCCTTAACAAGATTAAACCATGCTCTCTCTATGACATTAGATAAAGAAACGTTAATGCTTTTAGTTGATTCTATAATAAGAATTCTAGGTGGTAATTTATCGAACATTTTAAATACTAATTAAATGAAGACTTTAGGCATGACTAAATATCTTCTTTGTATACCCAAATGATTGAGGGATTGGAGCATAAAACAAGGTATAAGCATGCTAAACGTACATGTAAGTAATGTGAAGTACGCGAATCCTCAAAGTTTTTGCTGAGTCAATTTTTAAAGTAAAAAGAGTATAATTCAGTTATGCAAGAGTCTAATGTTACATTATTGTGAATTTATTGTAATGATATTAATTTGACTTTTTAAAGTGCAATATTATCGAATTAATTAATAAATTTCTACTAAATTTATTAATATAAGTCTACTAATTTAATTATTTATTTACAATCCGTGTAAAACGGTTATATTTTTGCAATCAAAAGGTATTAGTGATTTATTAATTATGCTCTATAATAAAGATAACACTTGAATTAAATGTTTTTTATTGTTATAAATGGCTTTATTTTGTAGCTGGAGATTCTTATATATGGCTTTTTACGAATCAGTTTTTATCATACGCCAAGATATTTCGTCTGCTGATGTAGATAAAATTACCGATGACTTTACTAAAATTGTTAAAGATAGTAACGGTGAAGTTATTAAAACTGAATATTGGGGTTTAAGAAGTTTAGCCTATAAAATTGGTAATAATAAAAAAGGACATTATGTTTTTATGGGGCTTAAAACTGATTTTTCGGTAATAAATGAACTGGAAAGGAAAATGAAGCTAAGTGAAAATATTATTAGGTTTGTTAATATCAATGTTGATTCAATAAGTGCTGAACCTTCGCCGATTCTAAGAAGTAAAGGTTCAGATCATGAAGAAATAGTTGATGTAACAATTAATAAAGACTAAATAGTAATAAAATTGGAAAAGATTAAAATGTTTGAGAATGATGCTGTTGACTCTCAGTCAATGACTAGAATGGCTGATAGAAATAATAAAAGAGTGTTTTTTAGAAAACGTAAGGGATGTCCTCTTTCTATTCCAAATGCTCCAGTAATTGATTACAAGAACCCTGATTTGTTAATAAAATTTGTATCAGAAGGTGGTAGAATGTTGCCTAGTAGGATTACCAATGTATGTGCCAAAAAGCAAAGAAAACTGAAGAATGCTATAAAAATTGCTAGAATCCTAGCGTTGTTGCCTTTTGTATTTCAAATTTGAGCAGAGGAATAAGATGGAAGTTATTTTGATTAAACCTGTAAGAAAACTCGGAAAGATTGCAGAGATTCTTAAGGTAAAAAAGGGGTTTGCTCGTAATTATCTTATCCCCAAAAAATTAGCAATTAGGGCAACAGAACCTAATAAACAGTTCATAGAAGCCCAAAAACATGATCTTGAAACGAAGGAGCTAAAAATAAGATCTGAGGCAGAAGCTATTAATAATGTTATAAGTGGTAAGGAATTAATATTTATTAAGCAGTCTGCTGATGATGGTCGGTTGTTTGGTTCAGTGAATAATAAAGAAATTGCTGAAAGTTTGTCTAAGGCTTCTTTGCACTTAATATCACATTTAAGTATAATTCTTGAGAAACCGATAAAGTCAACAGGTGTATTCGTGGTAGAGGTTAGGTTGCACGCTGAGCTTAGTACAAATATAACGGTAATTGTTGCAAGGTCAGAATCTGAAGCACAAGATTACTCAAGGAACAATAAGCAAGATACTATTGACCCCCTTGAAAGTTCTAATCAACAAGAAACCTCTACTCCTAACGATGTGGAGCAGATATAAGGTTTTGTCGCATTTGTAAATCGTGTTCTAACGAAAATTGTAAAACCTTAGATTTTGGATATTATGATGCCATGAGCATAACAAAATTCTCAAAAGTAGAAAAATTATTATTAGCTCCAGTAATTTGTCTTTTTTGAATCATATGAATATTTTCTATACCAGTAATGGTAAAAGATATATTTTAAGAAAAAATGGTTCTATAGCCCGAAAAGTTGAGTTTGATAGGAATAACCGAGTTGAAAAACTAGTTAGCAAGGTGGAAGAACGTAATATATATGTATCAACGCATAAGAAAGCAAAGCCAAAAACCGGTTTAAATAATATTCAAAAAATTGCCAAAGAATGGCGGATAGATAAATTTATCAACCTAAAATTAGACGGCAACCAAATAGTGGTTGAAATTAATCAAGATAAGAAAAAAGAGTTATTTGCTCTTGATGGTTGTTATGCGATTAAAACACAAATTGAAATTAAACTGATGAGTAAAGAATTGGTTGATAAAGCTTACCATAATTTACATGAAGTAGAATCGAATTTTAGCAGTATGAAGACGGGATTACTAGAAGTAAGGCCGATTTTTTTAAGGAAAAGCAATAGAACAAAGGGACATGTATTTGTCTGTATGTTGGCATTAAAAATATGGCACTATAATAAAAAATAAGTTGAAACAGGGTTGTGGAGTAACTAAGGATGGTAAATATAATGTGACCATTGAGGAAGCATTAAGAGAGTTGGAAAAATATGTTTTTTATATTATACTATCAAAGGTTGTAAAGTAGCAAGATTATCAAAATTAACGACTCTTCAACAACATTTATTCAATTTATTTGATCTAACAATGCCCCAAATGACAAAATCTGCAAAATGATAAAATAATGGTATGGACCTCCTGATATACAGAATGAAAAGTAGTTGCTAATCTTCTAGAGTTAATATTAAATATATTAAAACAACAATCAGGAGGCTAAGATGGAAGTTACCACAATTGGTATAGATATTGCAAAAAGAATTTTCCAAATTCATGGTGTAGATAAAAATGGTAAGACGGTATTAAAGAAAAAATTAATGAGAGATCAAGTTTTAACATTTATGGCTAATTTACCAAAATGTTTGGTAGGGATGGAAGCTTGCGGCGGAGCTAGTTACTGGGCAAGAGAAATAACTAAATTGGGGCATACAGTAAAACTAATGGCAGCACAATTTGTCAAACCGTATGTTAAAACTAATAAAAATGATCAAGCTGATGCAGAAGCTATATGTGAAGCGGTAACAAGACCAAATATGAGGTTTGTACCAATTAGAACTGTAGAACAACAAGATATTTTATCAATTCATCTAGTAAGAGAGAGATTGGTAAAAAATCGTACTGCCCTTGCTAATGAAATTAGGGGTCTACTACATGAATTTGGTTTTATTATTCCTCAAGGGATCAATAAGGTTATGACAAAATTAACCGAGATTTTAGATGAAGGAAATTTAAGCCAGCTGGGTTATCAAACATTTAGTGAACTGAAAGAGGAATTTTTGGATAATGACAAAAAAATAAAAGAGATAGAAAAAAGATTAAAAATAATAGCTAGCAACTTAACTCAATATCAACGATTAACAGCTATACCTGGTCTTGGTTTAATTACTGCTACTGCTTTAATAGCATCAATAGGTAATGCTACAAGTTTTGAGAATGGTAGGCAATTATCGGCATGGTTTGGATTAGTGCCAAGGCAGCATTCCAGTGGAGGGAAAGATAAGTTGCTTGGAATTAGCAAGCGAGGTGATGTTTACTTGCGTACTTTATTGATCCAAGGAGCTAGAGCTGTACTAAATGCCAAGATAAGATTTACATCGGAAGAACAAAAATCTAAAAAAGATTTTAGCAAATTTACGCAGTGGATGTTTAATTTATCTGAGCGAAATGGACATAATAAAACAGTAGTTGCTGTAGCTAATAAACTGGCAAGAGTGGTGTTTGCAGTACTAAGGTCAGGGGATGATTATGTAGAGAGTAAAGTTTGTAGCACAAAGCTATTATAATTAACATAAAATAAATAGTGGTTTATTAATTAATAGGTAAACAAAGAATATGTAAGAGATTCCAACCCGGAATATGCGTGAGATAATAATATTGATGGTAAATAAGACAAACCTTAGCTTACAAAAAAACTGATGACTACAATGGCTCTTTGAAGCCGATAAAATGATAAGTATATAGTTTGTAAGCCAGCGAATTCCATCAGGGCTGTAGGATAAATTACACATAATTTATTAACTATAAGCCGGATACATGTATGCATTTGCATTTTTGCTATTAGATGTTATTTTTTTCTTGCATTTTACAGGAGGTTCATACATGTAGTCAGTAACGAGAATTTAATTCTACACTCCACTCGTCGCATAATACTCACGTTCTATAGCATAATTTCTGCTCATATTTATCTCGAAGATGAGTCGCACCACTCGAGAAAAAGTTTAGAAAATCAAACATAGCTTTTTCTTTTTTATTACTTACTAAATCATTCTATCATTAATTATGCTATCACTAAGTTATTTTATCATTACCTAGGTTCTTATATCTTTAAATTATGATATAAGTAATTGTAAGAGGGTGACTTGATAGGTTCTTGATTGAAATAATCGTGCACAGAATAAGTACCCTCTTACAAGGTTTGCTTTGAACAAATTGCAGAAGGTGCTGGAAGCAGCAGCCTTGCACAATAAGATGAAGGAGATTATATCATGAGTAAAATAATAGGTCTAGATGTAAGTAAAAAATGGTTAGATATATGTTTATATGAGTCTAACAATAAACCGATATATAATTGTTTTTCCAATGATAAGTTAGGGCATGAAGAACTGATAAAATTAATAAAAGAGCAAGAAATTAAGATAATAGTATGTGAGCCTACTGGAGGTTATGAAGCAGAGATTTGCCAAGAATTGTATAATAATAAGCAACAGATACATAAGATCAATACCTATAGTTTTAATTCATTTAGTAAATCGGTGAATTTGTGTAAAACTGATAAGAAGGACGCATTTAAATTAGCATATTATGGCGATAAGATGCAACTTACAGCTAATTATTTATATCAAGTTGAATCAGAGACTTTGAAGAGATGTCAGCAAAGGCGAGAAGATTTAGTATTAATGCTTAGCAATGAAAAGAAGAGGCTACATCATAGTATTGATGGCATTGATAAAGAGAGTATAGAAAAACTCATTAAATTTTTACAGAATGAAATAGCTGAGCTTGATAAGAAATTAAATGAGGTAATAGATGAATCAGAAGAGTTGAAAGAGAAGGTAAAAATATTAGAGAGTGTGCCTGGTATTGGTAAATGCGTAGCTAAAAAACTAATTAGTTTTTTACCTGAATTAGGAAATAAAAATTATAGTAGTAACGAATTGTCAGCAATTGTGGGGATAGCTCCTTATGCTCGTGATAGTGGTAATAAGCAAGGACGAAGATTTATTAGAGGTGGCAGGAAAATACCACGAGATGCTTTATACATGGCGGTATTGGCGGGGAAAAATGGTGTCAAAAATAGTTTTCAATATTTAAAAGCTTTATATGATAGGCTTGTTAACAATTTTAAACCTAAAAAGGTTGCTATAGTTGCGTGCATGCGTAAACTACTTGAAGTGTGCCATAAACTTATTCAACAAAAACGTTGTTTTGTTATTTAGATAAATATTTTTTATTTTTTTGAAAATTTAGATAAAAGATAATTGACAAAAATTTTAACGTAACCATATTAAAGTTCCAACGAAATTTAGAAAAGCTAAAAAAGTGGCTGGGGCTTTATCAAATCTAGAAAATATACGCCTAAAATGTTTGATTTTACCAAATAAGCACTCAATTAAATGTCGTTCCTTATAAGTATGTTTATCATATTCACGTTGTACTTTACGGTTAGATTTTGGTGGTATAACAATCTCACACCCCTTATTTTCTAAACTTTCTACAAATGCACTACTATCGTATCCTTTATCGGCTATCACTGTCGTATTCTGAACATCTTGAGTAAGATTTCCCGCTTGAGTTATATCATTTCTTTGCTCAGCAGTTAGTATAAACTTTAATGGATTACCAAGGGCATCAACAAGGGCATGAATTTTAGTACTAAAACCACCTCTGCTTCTACCTAAAGCTGCTTCTTCTTGATTACCTTTGATATATCCAGATGAGCAAGCATGTACTCTTATAATAGTTGCATCAATCATAATCAATTCCATATCTGCATCTACTTTAACATAATCCATTAAAGCATCCCATATACCTTTATCAACCCATCTCTTAAATCTGCGATAAATACTATACCAACAACCATAATCATCAGGTAAAAGACGCCATTGGCAACCTGTTCTAACAATAAACCATATTGCTTCAATAAACTGTCTCATTTTTTCTTCATTCTTGTTGTGTATACCATTTCTTTCCTTAAAAAATGATAAAATTACTTCCCATGCTTGTTCTTCTATGTAATACTTCATATTGGTAGTTCCTTTTTTTGATAACTAGAAACTACCATTTCTTCTTACTATGGCAACTTTCTTTCCTCTTTCCTAACTACAATTTTTGTCAACAGCAATTATCTTTTATCTAAAATTTCAAAAAAATAAAAAATATTTATCTAAATAACAAAACAACGTTTTTGTTGAATAAGTTTATGGCACACTTCAAGTAGTTTACGCATGCACGCAACTATAGCAACCTTTTTAGGTTTAAAATTGTTAACAAGCCTATCATATAAAACTTTTAAATATTGAAAACTATTTTTGACACCATTTTTCCCCGCCAATACCGCCATGTATAAAGCATCTCGTGGTATTTTCCTGCCACCTCTAATAAATCTTCGTCCTTGCTTATTACCACTATCACGAGCATAAGGAGCTATCCCCACAATTGCTGACAATTCGTTACTACTATAATTTTTATTTCCTAATTCAGGTAAAAAACTAATTAGTTTTTTAGCTACGCATTTACCAATACCAGGCACACTCTCTAATATTTTTACCTTCTCTTTCAACTCTTCTGATTCATCTATTACCTCATTTAATTTCTTATCAAGCTCAGCTATTTCATTCTGTAAAAATTTAATGAGTTTTTCTATACTCTCTTTATCAATGCCATCAATACTATGATGTAGCCTCTTCTTTTCATTGCTAAGCATTAATACTAAATCTTCTCGCCTTTGCTGACATCTCTTCAAAGTCTCTGATTCAACTTGATATAAATAATTAGCTGTAAGTTGCATCTTATCGCCATAATATGCTAATTTAAATGCGTCCTTCTTATCAGTTTTACACAAATTCACCGATTTACTAAATGAATTAAAACTATAGGTATTGATCTTATGTATCTGTTGCTTATTATTATACAATTCTTGGCAAATCTCTGCTTCATAACCTCCAGTAGGCTCACATACTATTATCTTAATTTCTTGCTCTTTTATTAGTTTTATCAGTTCTTCATGCCCTAACTTATCATTGGAAAAACAATTATATATCGGTTTATTGTTAGACTCATATAAACATATATCTAACCATTTTTTACTTACATCTAGACCTATTATTTTACTCATGATATAATCTCCTTCATCTTATTGTGCAAGGCTGCTGCTTCCAGCACCTTCTGCAATTTGTTCAAAGCAAACCTTGTAAGAGGGTACTTATTCTGTGCACGATTATTTCAATCAAGAACCTATCAAGTCACCCTCTTACAATTACTTATATCATAATTTAAAGATATAAGAATCTAGAACACATGGATTTAAACAGGAGATTATTTTTTATCGACGCTAGACGAGTAGATGAAGTTGCTTGGTCAAAGGAGCAGTTAAATAGTCCGCTATCGAAGCAAGATATCCCACACACCACATATTAATCCCATTCCGGACCATAATTCTTGCCATTTTATATCTCGAAGATAAGAGTAGAGTTCATCTCTAAACAGTCAGAAACATTTGCTGCATAAAGGCATATGTGATTTAACAAATACGTACTAAGACTTGCTCATGAAACTTATTATAAGCTATGTATTCAAAAGATAAATTAGTATGCTGTATAAATTCTATAAATGACTTATGCTCATGTTCTTCCCAGCCATCGTAATTAAAATATTCATCAAATAATAAAAATGTGCCAACTACTATATTTGTAGATAGATATTTAAATATACTTTTAGTTGAGGAATATAAATCACAATCTATATGTATTAAAGATATGGGTGTGTCTTTTATTTCATTTTTAAACTGGGGGATAGTGTCTTCAAACATACCTTTATATATTGATATATTTGCCAATAAAGGTGGTACAATATCATCGCTTAATTTAAATGTACCTTTATTTGCTCCAGTACGCCAGTCTTCTGGAAGACCATCAAATGAATCAAATCCATAAACAATATTTTTAGAATTCAGTGCCGCAATAATGTTAATAGTTTTGCCAGTGCATACTCCAAATTCAATAATAAGACTATTAGTAACTGTTTTAACACTTTCTAGTGTAAATTTTAATATATCCGCATCGCAATCAAAAATTATGCAACCACGCATGTGCTTTTTTATGTAGCTTATAGTAGACAAATGATCTGTTACAGGTCTATTGGCTGTACAAAAATGAAGTATTTGGTTATTGCCATAATTATGCTTTAATTTTACATCCGGGAATATAATTGCATTATTTTGAAAATAATTGTAATTTTTAAAAGGTATTTTATGCATAACAAAAACAATTTTATATGTATATATCAAAATTATCTTATTTGGACATTAGCATCATTGTTTTATATTTACTAATTACTATTGTAGTAGGAGTATACTATAGAGCAAAAAACGTTAATATAATAGATTATGCAATTGCTAAAAAACAACTTAGTTACCCTATATTATTGTTCAGCTCACTTGCCACTATAATTGGTGCAGGTTCTACTGTAGGAACAATATCTGAAATATATAAACTAGGTGTTATATTTATAATACCTAATTTTGGATATGTTTTAGGTAGCTTTTTATTTGCAAAATTCATAGCCATAAAAATTGATAATAGGTTTAATAACAATATATCAGCTAGTGATATAATTAAAATCTTTTATGGTAAAAACGTGTCCATTGTAACAGCTATAATTGGATTTTCTTATTGTACAGGAATAGCTGGAGTACAAATTACTGCCTTAGGTCATATATTTAACTCTTTACTTGGTATGCAATATGAAATGGGAGTGATAATAGGCGGATTAATTATAGTAGTCTATTCATGTACAGGTGGATTTAGATCAGTAGCAATAACAGATGTAATACAATTTACGTTGTTAATTGTAGTTATACCAATACTAGCAAGTGTAATGCTGAATAAGACTGGAGGTATGACAGCTATACTACTACAATCTGAAAGTAATAAACTATCATTTTTCAATCAGGCTGATTACTTAAATTATATTATACTATTTTTTGCCTTATCTATGCCTACGCATCATTTAAATCCTTCATTAATACAAAGATATCTAGCCGCAATTAATCCAAAAGACATACAATCAATAATGTATACTTATTGTTTTATAAAGTCTGCACTTGTATTTACTTTAGCAATTATCGCATTATCTGGGTTAATTATATATCCTAATATTTTACCACATCACTTATTAAATATAGCAATAATAAACTTATTACCTAGTGTAGTAAAAGGTTTAACTATTGCTGGTATTTTCGCGGTAATTATGTCAACTGCTGATTCAAATATCAACTCAGCAGCTATCCTACTATCACATAATTGTATATTTAAAATACATTCTAGCTTCAATGAATTAAAGTTAGCTAAAATTGCAACATTTATTAGCGGAATTATAGGCATAAGTATTGGTTTGTTAAACTTAAATATTATTAGAGTTATTATGGACTTAGAATTAATATGGGGCATAATGGTTGGTATACCTATGATCATAGGTATTTTAAGACTAAGTAGACCACTTAATTTTTTTTGGTACTGCTGTGTTATAACATGTATTACAATGTTTTTAAATTATTACCTTAAAGTTGAGATTTGTATAAGTACACTTATAGTATCGTTACTAATATCACTCATGATATTAGTTTATAATTTATGGTGCAATAGTGGATTTAGATTAAGGTTAAATAAAAATATTACAAGCAAAAAGCAACATATTATTAAGTCTCAGTATAATATCACCCAATTTATACACTTTATTAAAAATAGAATGGAAGAAAATTCTATCAATGTAAAAGTATATGGTACATTTTGTTGTATAAATTATATAGTACCATGGTTCATGTGGGACTCTGACAAGGTTGATAACTTTAATGTAATCCTAGCATTACGTTTTATAGCGGGTTTTATTTGTGTAATATTATTAACGCATGATTATTGGCATAAAAAATATATCAAATATTTCCCATTATATTGGTATTTTACTTTAATATACACTTTACCTCTATTCACAACATTTATGGTATTGAATAACCCTACTTCTCAGTTTTGGTTAATTAATATTTCTCTTGCTATATTTCTGCTAGCTATGCTAGTTGATTGGCTTAGCTTTTGTATTATTTCATTTATTGGAATTATACTGGGAATAACATTACATTATGTTATTATACCGCATTCTATTCAAGCAGTACACTGTGAAGTAATGTATAATTTTATATATATAGTAATATACAGTACAACCATAGGATTCATTTTTAATAAAAGAAAAGAACTAGTAAGTACAGTAAGATTTAATACTGCAAAAAATATAGCTGGAACGATGATGCATGAAATTAAGTCACCATTACTTACACTTGCCTTAATTAATAATAATATTAAAAGAAAAATAAACAATCAAGACGATATAGGCACATTAAAAAAAATCTTGCCTAGAATAGATCAAGTCATTACAGAAACAGAATATTTAGTAGATAATATTTTAGCAAAATTAAAAAAAGATAGTAATGATATAAAATTAGAGCTATTATCTATCAAGCATGAAATAAATGTAATAATAGATTCTTATCCATTCATGAAGGACGAGCAAAATAAAGTGATACTATCAATAAACTATAATTTTAGCTTTTTAGGTGACAGTAGTTTATTTAAGCATGTCATACATAATTTACTTAAAAATAGTTTGTATTATACTAGGTCAAATAGTAATGCAAAAATATATATAACGTCAGAACGAATTAATGAATACAATTATCTTTTTTTTAAAGATACAGGTGAAGGTATAAAGCAAGAAGATTTAGGGAATATTTTTATACCATTTTATACTAGACGTGCAAATGGTACAGGTTTAGGGTTATCTTTTTGTAGAGAAATAATGCATTCTTTCGGGGGTGATATATCTTGTATATCTGAAGAGGGACAATATACAGAGTTTCAATTAAATTTCCCTAATTATAATAATACATAGCAAACATATGTCATTATTACCATTTTTTTGGCCGACTCAAACTTTAATATTAGATGATGATGAATTGTTTATCGTAGAACTAAAAGAGATATACAAAGATAAAAAGAATATTATTTTTTCTACTAGTCCAATTGACTCATTAAACTATTTATCAAATTTACAATTTGATAATCAATGGTATAAACATTTGTTAGATTACGGTTATTACGAAAAAAAACTATACGATATAGACTATAAAAAAATTTGTAATAATATTTATTCGCCCGAGAGATTTAAGCAAGTTACTACTATTATAGTAGATCACAATATGCCAAGTATGTCAGGTATTGAGTTTTGTACAAGGGTTGCCCAATATTCCATGCGAATAAAATATTATTAACAGCTAATATGGACTACAAACAAGCAGTAAACCATTTAAATCAGTCTATAATTAATGAATTTTATATAAAACAAGATATAATATATAATATAAGTGCATTTTTAGAGAAAATACACCGTAGTAGCTATGAATTTTTTCACAATATATCCAAAGATCTGAGTATATTAATAAGATCTAAAGCATTTCATTCTAAGGAATATAGAAATTATATCTATCAATTAATACAAGACTTAAATATAGCGGAATACTATTTATTAAATGATTTGGGTTGGTATTTACTATTAGATAATAATGGTCAAAGCTATGGAGTATTTATATTTAGCCAAGAAAGTGCAGATGAAATCATAGAAGAAGCAAGATTGCGTTTTGTAGATGCAGAAGCAATACAGTCATTAGCTAATTATCAAAATATTTTATGCTTTTATAGTACTTCAACAACCGATTGGCCAAAATCTCATGTATGGAAAAAGTATATTCATAGAGCAGACAAAATACTTATATCAGGAGATAATTATTACATTGCCTGTGTTAAAGATGGTATAGATATAGACTATAATAATCTATATTTCTATAATCAAATGTTAACTAATGCATCTAGCATTATTTAGCATTTATTAGTCCGAATTTTAAGTGCCCTTCAATCATACCTTTAATGTAAACTTTAGCATACTCAGGCTTCGTATTTGTTTCTAAGTATTGGTATAATGATTCTATATATTCATGCAAAATATTAATACTTATTTCTTCCTGACTTCCGCAGATTTTTTGATATTAGTTGTTATAAGTGGCATTAGTAAGGAGGTGAAGTGGTACTCTCGTTCTGTTGTGCCTAGTAGATATTTTATTATTGACTTTAACTGCGATGTTGTTTATTATTTAATTAATTGAATATAGCCCCATATTTTATAGCCCTAATATGTACATACGTCGTAAAAAAACTCCTAATAGTCCAAGGCAATCTATTCAAATAGTGGAAGGTTATCGTGATAGTAAAGGTAACGTCAAACAGCGTATAGTACGTCATTTAGGAGTCTTCATAGATGAAGTAGAAGAAGCTAAATTAGTTGCCCTAGCACAAGATTTGATTGCCAAGATTAAAGCTGAGAGAGAAGCTGCAATTGGGCAGAGGAATTTGTTTACTGATGATACTAACGAGGTTAAAAGAGGTCGTCCAACTAACAAGTTGTTAAAAGATATTCTACCTGTTAACGAAGTAAAACTAAATGAGGTTGTAGAAGTCAAGCGAGTTGTTGAAGGAGTGCATCAAATAGGGGGGCATGTTTATGATCAAATGCATTTTAACCAGTTACTAGCAAGGAAACGTGACGCTGGGATGCTGAAGGATTTAGTGTTAGCCCGTATGGTAAGACCAAATAGTAAAAAAGGGATAGTTGAGTATTTAAGCGATCAATTTGACAGGCATCATGATCTAGATGCTACTTATCGGATGATGGACAAATTACATGAGCAAATACCTAAAATTAAAGAATTATGCTTTAAAAACACCCTAACCCTGATTCCTAATAAAGAGATTAGCCTAGTATTTTTTGATGTCACTACACTATACTTTGAATCAGTAGAAATAGATGAGCTAAGAGCCTTTGGCTATAGTAAAGATCATCGCTTTAATACTACCCAACTAGTTCTTGCCCTAGCAACTAATGAGGATGGATTACCACTTGGCTATGAGCTGTTTAGTGGTAATACCGCAGAAGTTAGCACCTTAATTAAATCAATTAACAGCTGGCAAGCGTATCTTAAAGTTAAAGATGTCTGTTTTATTGCTGATCGTGCAATGTTTAGTAAAGCTAACTTGCAAGCTCTCGATGAAGGTGGTTATCGTTATATTGTGGCAGCAAAGCTTAAAACACTCAAGAAAGAAAAGAAAGAAGAAATATTATCAGAGGAAAACTATAAGCCTACTGTTATAGGCAATGATCTTACTTGGATTGCCGATCTAGAGCATGATGGTAAACGTCTAATTACCAGTTATAAATCTAAAAGGGCTATTAATGATGCACAGGAGCGACAAAAAATTTTAGATAAAATTAATAAGACTATTGGTGAGTCTGGTAGTACTAAAAAACTTATATCTAATAGTGGAGTAAAAAAATATACTTCTAGTGAAAATGGCAAGAGCTATATTGACGCAGAGAAGATAGAGCAGGATGCGTTGTGGGATGGCATACATGGGGTAATCACCAATGACCAAACTATAACTCCACATGAAGCAATAGCAAAATATGCTAGATTATGGGTAATTGAAGAGCAATTTAGAATCAATAAACATAATTTACAAATGCGTCCAATTTTTCACTGGACTAAACAAAGGATAGAAGCACACATAGCTGTGTGTTATATGAGTTTTGCAGTGCTTAAAACTATAGAATACAAGGTTGCTCTGACCCAAAAGATCAGTGTAACTAACATCGTTGAATTATTAATATCAGTACAGGCTTCAATCTTAAGACATACAAAGACTGGTGATCTTTATAGACTACCAAGTGCAATAAAAAACGAAGCTAGAAAAATCTATAAAACCTTTAACATCAAGCGTTCAGACCATGCTGAAATATATTTAAAATAACAAAATAATGTTGTGCCTAAATTTTAAAAATCCTAGCACTATGAGCCTTCTAAGCTTATGCCTTATTAAAAAATGCGGAAGTCGGGTGGTATAGATATAGACTATAATAATCTATATTTCTATAATCAAATGTTAACTAATGCATCTAGCATTATTTAGCATTTATTAGTCCGAATTTTAAGTGCCCTTCAATCATACCTTTAATGTAAACTTTAGCATACTCAGGCTTCGTATTTGTTTCTAAGTATTGGTATAATGATTCTATATATTCATGCAAAATATTAATACTTATTTCTTGAATTTTTAATGTATCAATAACATCAATAATTATTTGCAAAGCATTTAAATATGTTTTGATATTTACAATAAACTGCTTTTTATTTTTAACTAATGTGTCAATTGGGACATTCAATACATTTGCCACTTTATTATAATATTCAGGTTTCGTAGTTCTGTTGTAAATTATATTTGTAATAGTACTTTCTTTTATTTCTGTTAGCTCAGCAAGCTTGGTTACAGTAATCCCCTTTTCACTCATTAATATTCTTATAATTTCACCTGTAGTCAACATAAAGTAAACTTAATATATCGAATAATTGTAACTATTACAATATTTGCTCAAGTCAATACAATAACCTCTAGCTTATGTGTTTACAAGTAAAATTATAACAGTCAAAAATACTAATGTAGAATATTTTACAATTTTTATACAAAATTATAAAAATATATATACCTGAATAATATTGTATAATACAATATCTACTTGTAGCACAAACTTATTAGGGTATTGATAATATGTACCTCAGTACAGGACAAAGAGATTAAGGAGAGAATAAAAAATAGTAGATAACGCGTAGACAAAGCTCTATTAGTTAGGTTGTTAAAGACTTAAGAGGCAAGAGAATGATTACAGCGTTATCACAATTAATAGGAGACTACTTTATTTAATAGTTTTGCAAGTATAAAATTAATAGAACAAATAATATTAGGATTACTGCAAGTGAGAGATGTAAATCTTACACAACTTGCCTTAACGATAAAAGGAGACAAGCAAGAATCACGCTATAAGAAATTACAGAGATTTTTTGCCAAATGTGAATTATCATACACATCCTTAGCCAAGTTACTGGTTAGGTTGGCTGGAATTGATGCTGAACAATGGTTATTAGTGCTTGATCGGACAAATTGGAAATTTGGTAAGCTTGACATCAATATTTTAGTATTATCTATTTGCCATAAAGGCATTGCTATACCAATTATGTGGGATATGTTGACAAAAGCAGGAACTTCTAATAACGTTGAACGTCAGCAATTAATGGAAAGGTTTATTACTGTATTTGGCCTCAGTACAGGACAAAGAGATTAACAAGGTGATAATCGAAGTAAAGATGGTGTTATGGGCTTAATAAATTTTGTTATAACTTCCATCATTTCTTCAATATTCAAAAATATTCTCTGCAAGTAATCTAAGCCATACCTGAATAAGGAGATAGACTTTCTACCGTGTTTTTTAAGCTTTATGGGTCTGATAGAATTTTACCATTGACCCACAACATAAGCAAAAGTAAATGCTATAGCAAGTAAACCAAGCAATTTACTAATTCTATCTAAATGTATTATATGGGTGTTTTCAAAGTTAAATCCTCGTGTTTTAAGGCAAGCAAAAAGATTTTCTATTTCCCATCTTTTTTTATATATATTTAGTGCTATATTAGGGTTATCATTGGTAGCTATGATTACTAATTCTCCCTTGATCATTACGCAATGCCGCTACAGATACTTCCCAAATATCTTTTTCCTTTAAACAACATATATTCACCATTCTGTAACCTTCTAACAAACTGTTCTAATAGTTTGTTTATGTTTTTACATAATACGTAGCATTTTGTTTGCTGCTCTTAATTAAATGATTAGCAGTAACTAATTCATCTTCTGTTCTACCAATGGTAAGATTGGCTGTGATTCTAATATAAAATGGTATCATTTTATCAGCTAAAAACTTTAGCCATAAATCACCAATCAACTCCCGATCCCCAAGCAATGCTGACATCTTCTCTATGCCAAATACAGTAATAAACCTTTCCATTAATTGCTGACGTTCAACGTTATTAGAAGTTCCTGCTTTTGTCAACATATCCCACATAATTGGTATAGCAATGCCTTTATGGCAAATAGATAATACTAAAATATTGATGTCAAGCTTACCAAATTTCCAATTTGTCCGATCAAGCACTAATAACCATTGTTCAGCATCAATTCCAGCCAACCTAACCAGTAACTTGGCTAAGGATGTGTATGATAATTCACATTTGGCAAAAAATCTCTGTAATTTCTTATAGCGTGATTCTTGCTTGTCTCCTTTTATCGTTAAGGCAAGTTGTGTAAGATTTACATCTCTCACTTGCAGTAATCCTAATATTATTTGTTCTATTAATTTTATACTTGCAAAACTATTAAAAAAGTAGTCTCCTATTAATTGGAAAGTCATGCGGCATATATCTCCACTGACACCCAGTACGTAATACATAAAAAATTGCATTCAAAATCTCTCTTTTGCTATGTTTTAAAGGTCTACCTCCCTTTACATACGATACTTGAAACAACCCCTCTATCCTTAATCATTCTTCATCTGTTAAATCTGTTGGATAATTTTTTCTGCTCATTCTTCTATACTTCTTACTAATAATACTTTGTTCACTTCATCATACCTTAATTTTAGTTTGAGGACAAGCTCTTACACCACTACCAATATTAATTAAGTTGCCTATGCTTATTGGCAATATGCAACTCCAACAAATATCAGTAATTGGATTGACAAAATGCCCCTGACATGTAATACTTGCAGATACTGAAAATGGCATAAAAATAGCCACTAACAGTAGGATACTTAACCGTGTCTTTGTGCCTTGAGCTGGGTCGCCAAACTTTTTGCTCAAGGCCGTATTATTGATATTTGTCAATGTTTTTACCTCTTACATTATTCAAATTCCTCAAAAGGATTTAGTAATTTTACTGCAAATTTAGTAAAATGCTTGGTACTACGAGTAACTAAAACCATATCATGAACTATTGCTTGGGCAGCAATTAGGCTATCTACCTGATTTGTAGCATCAATAGCAAGTAATTCACCCCAACATTTACATACATTATTATCTATACCAATGGTTCTAGCGGTATATTTTTTAATTAAAATATCTTGCCACCTTTCTAAACTTAATGAGGCTATTAAATCTGTTTGTCTCTTTTTAGCAATCCCTTTTTGAATTTCACCAATTGTTAAGTAACTTATATATAATGATTCTATAGGTACTTGATATAACCAAGATATTACTTGGCTATTTGGACTTTTCTTACGAAACTCTGACAATATATTAGTATCAAGTAAATATCTCATATATCAATATCTTCCCTAGCTTTACTTGGTTTTCTTTCAAATAAATCCTCTTCATCATCATTATCAATTTTTGGTATGGATAATAAAAATTCTTTAAATGACATAGGAGGTTTTATTTTATCACCCATATAATCTTCCACTGAGATAATATAGACTGCTTTATGTCTCTTCTTATCATTTACTAATTGAGGTTGCCCGTTTTCAGCAAGTTCAATAATTTCTTCAAAATGTTCCTTTGCCTCTTGTAATTGCCATTTTTGCATAAATTACCTCTAATGTTGTTTATTTGTATATTATAACTGTTTTTTTACGACCACTAATCAATTTCTACTTCTTTTATTCTTAAAACTTTTCCTTCCTGCTGAATTATTGCTAGTACTTGCTTAATTTTATTTGTCAATGTTTTTACCTCTTACATTATTCACATTCCTCAAAAGGATTTAGTAATTTTACTGCAAATTTAGTAAAATGCTTGGTATTACGAGTAACTAAAACCATATCATGAACTATTGCTTGGGCAGCCAATTGGCTATCTATATCATTTGTTCCATCTATTACTAATAACTCAGCCCATTTTTGACAGACAGCTAAATCAACATTTAATATTTTATTGGAATAGGTTATTAGTATTTCTTCTAGCCAATTCTCTAAATTTAACGCTGTTGATTTATCAGTTTTAGCTTTCTTTAGTATCCCCTTTTTTATCTCCCCAACACTAATGCAGCTGATATATAATAACTTCGTAGGAATTTTATCAATCCATGCAAGCACTTTAGGATTTGGTATCTTTCTGTTTAATTCTGAAAGTATATTGGTATCAAGCATATATCTCATAATTCAACATCTCTAGCTTTGCCTTGAGCTCTTTCAAATAAATCTTCTTCGTCATCAACAGTTTTAGGTATTGATAAAAGCATTTCTTTAAAACTTTTCTTTGGAACTCTTGCTTTGTATTTTTCAGCAGAAACTATATATACTACGTCTCTAGATGACTTTACTATCTTTTGCATTTCACCATGCAATGCACTATCAACTAATTCTTCAAAATGTTCCTTTGCTTCTTGTAACTGCCATTTTTGCATAATTCACCTCTAATTTTATTAATTTACTTATAATAGCATTTTATTAGTTATGACTCAAATTTTACCTAAAATAGTCCATTGTGCATTATAACTGTTTTTTTACGACTACTAATCAATTTCTACTTCTTTTATTCTTAAAACTTTTCCTTCCTGCTGAATTATTGCTGGTACTTGCTTAATTTTAAATTTTGTTGTTAAAACTCCTGCTTGATCAAAATATACTTCTCTATCAAGTTCTTTCTGTAAATCAAGTGGTCTACCAGCTACTAATATCAATTTGTCTTCTGCCTTTATTACTGAGCTGCTTTGTTGCTGCTTAAACCACTCGACTTGCTCTTTATCTCTGCTATCAATAAATATCAACTTCTTGTCCAAGTTTATATGATCTAGCGGATTAACTTTTGTACCTATCTTGTGAAGTAGCTTGCCATCTGGCAAAATAATATCCTCTTTTATTATGTAGCTTGGATCATAAGTAAAATCTTGTGCTTTTTGAGTACGTTTGATATTGCTAACTGCTACCGGCTGCTCTATTCGAGTTTTAGCGATTTCTAACATCTTGCTTTTCTCCTGTTCTATATCAACTAATTTTAGTTTTCTTTCGATCATTGCTAAAAATCCTTCTTCTTTAACCTCAAAAATTGTTCCATATATGCCAAAATCCTTAGCAATAGTTATTTGTGGTAGTAGAATTACTAAAATCATTGTAAGAGCTTGTCCTCAAACTAAAATTAAGGTATAATGAAGTGAACAAAGTATTATTAGTAAGAAGTATAGAAGAATGAGCAGAAAAAATTATCCAACAGATTTAACAGATGAAGAATGGTTAAGGATAGAGGGGTTGTTTCAAGTATCGTATGTAAAGGGAGGTAGACCTTTAAAACATAGCAAAAGAGAGATTTTGAATGCAATTTTTTATGTATTACGTACTGGGTGTCAGTGGAGATATATGCCGCATGACTTTCCAATTTGGAAGACAGTATATGAACAATTTAGAAGATGGAAGAAGCAAGGTGTATTTGAACGTATGAACCATGAACTTATCAAGGATGTTAGAAGAAAATTAGGTAGAAATGAGTATCCTAGTGCTTGCATAATAGATAGTCAGTCTGTCAAGACAACAGAAAAAGTGGAGCTAAAGGTTATGATGGAGCTAAGAAAATTAAGGTCAGAAAGAGGCATATTATTACCGATACACAAGGCTTTGTGTTAGGTTGTTATGTCGGTTCTGCGAATGAGAATGATCGATACGGAGCTACAGTGCTACTCAGTAACATGCAAAAAGAGTACACTACTAATTAAACAAATGTGGTCTGATATGGGGTATCAGTCTAAAGATTTAAAGGATCTCATTAAGGAAAAGTATAACATAGATTTAGAAATTGTTAAACGACCAGTGTGCAGATTTTGGATACCAAAAAATACACCACTAGAACTATTGCCAACAAGGGAAGTTGGGTTTAAAGTACAGCCAAGGCGATGGGTTGTTGAGAGAACCTTTGCTTGGATAAATAGAAATAGAAGGCTCTCCAAGGAGTATGATTTTCTTACTGATTCTAGTGAAAATATAATTTTTTTGGCTATGAGTCGATTACTTCTTCGTAGGATTACTTCTATTACTTAGTTTGCGGACAAGCTCTAAGACATCGGTTTAATAGCTTAGGGTGTCAATCCCTGCGTAAGCAGCTTACTATTACCCATAAGTTTTTCTTGACATTTATGGTAATAGGAAGACTAATAGCTAGGGAGATAAGTTAAAATCGTCCCTTTAAAGGAAAGAAATAAACCGTCTATTAGCGAGAAGACCGTAGGTCGACGAAGCAATTGACAAGCTTCATGGATTGCCACGCTTACATACGTTCGCTCGCTAATAGACGGCTTAAGCCTTATAACAACACTTCGCTAATAGACGATTTTTTAACTTTCAACAGTTGTGACCTTACGACCTCCTCGCAATGACGTTAATTTAGATATATATGATAAAAATACTGTTTCATTTTCCTATTGTTAGAATTTACCTAATATTTCAGTTTATTACTCGTATTCTATTAAGCTCATATGCTTTATGGCAACAACAAATAACCATATCTGATCTAGTGTCAATTTTTGTTATTGGTACATTTAATGATCTAATATCTCTTTGTTATTTTTTACCGATAATTTTACTGCTGATCGTTGGTTTTTACAAATTATTGGCTCGATATAAATTGTTGTATTTAAGCTGTTGCTTTATCAGTTATTTCTATACCATTGCTCTCTTAATATTTATTACAATTGCCGAGATTACTTTTTGGGATGAGTTCGGTGTTAGATTTAATTTTATTGCTGTAGATTATCTAATTTATACCCACGAAATTATTGGTACTGTAAAGGAATCTTTACCCTATATAGAAATATCATTAGCTATTATAGTTATTGCACTATTGATTAGTTTTTTCTTTAGAAAATATATAATTAATCAAGCAAGTACTCTAAATGGCAAGAAACATATTTTTTGTGTGATAATGCTATTTTTGTTTAGCCTAGTTGCTTTTTATTTCTATAACCCTAATAAAATTGCTTTTAATTCTAATAAATATGCTATCGAACTTGCTAAAAACGGTTCATATGAGTTTTTCTCTGCCTATTTTAATAATAGCTTAGATTATAATAAATTTTATCCAGTAGTTGATAAAAAACAAGCTTTAGATACTGTTCGCACTAGTTTATCAAAAAACAAAGAACTATACTTAGATGATTCTACTATAGCACGTTATATCAAAGCTAATTCTTCTAATAATAAAAAATATAATATTATTTTTATTACTGTGGAGAGTCTTAGTAGTGAATTCATGGGTAAATTTGGCAATCAACAAAATATTACTCCAAATTTAGATAGATTAGCTGATGAAAGCATATTTTTTACCAATCTATATGCAGTAGGAACTAGAACAGTAAGAGGTTTGGAAGCTATTACTTTATCAGTACCACCAACTCCTGGTTCTTCCATTATCCGTAGACCTGATAACCAATCGCTATTTAATATAGCTACTATTTTTAAGAATGCAGGTTATGTTATTAACTTCATAAACGGTGGCTATAGTTACATTGATAATTTGCAAAATTATTTTCATGGTAATGGTTATAATATAGTTGATCGAGGTAATCTAAAATCAAATGAAATAAGTTTCTCTAATATTTGGGGAGTAGCTGACGAGGATATATTAATAAAATCACTAGAGTTAGCTGATCAAAATTATAAGGAAGGCAAAGCTTTTTTCTCATTAATTATGACTACCTCTAACCATCGTCCTTATACTTTCACCGAAGGTAGAATTGATCTAGCGTCTGGTAGTGGACGTAATGCAGCTGTTAAATATACTGACTATGCTATTGGTAAGTTTCTTGAATTAGCAAAAACTCGCCCTTGGTTTAATAATACTATCTTTGTTATCACTGCTGATCATTGTGCATCAAGTGCTGGCAAAACTGATTTACCGATTAATAAATATCACATACCTCTATTAATATACGCTCCTAATATATCAAAACCACAGATAATTGATAGTTTAGCAAGTCAAATTGACATTGCTCCTACTATTTTGGGATTATTAAACTTTTCCTATAATAGTAAGTTTTTCGGTCAAGATATGTTAAACATACCGGCAAAAAGAGCATTTATCAGCACTTACCAATTGCTTGGTTTTATGAAAGATAATCACTTAGTTATCTTAAGCCCACAGGGACAGCCAAAAACTTATAAATTAGTTGGTAAAGATAAAATAGAGACTGAGAATATTCCTAACTTAGTAGAAGAAGCTATTAGTTTTTATCAGATAGCTTATGATTTATATATTCAGGGTGAAATGAGGGAATAACACGAATTTGGGATCAGAATTTGTCAATTCTTATCCCAAATTGGGGTAAATAGATTTCTTGAATTACATCTAATAGTAGCTTATTTTAAATAAAAACCTACTGTTAGATGAATGACCCTAAGAGATTATAAATTAATTTTTAAGCTTGCCAAAAGCATTTTAGAACAGGAATATCACAATCTCAGCCTTTGGTATTTCGTTAGTTTCATTTATGGTATCGTTATTTATTTTACTTTAAGTAACGAACCTTCCTTTATATCTATTCTAGCTATTTTCACAATTTCTTTATCACTAATAATCTTAAGAAATAACATATTTGGGCGATTTATTTCGGGCATAATTATTGCTTTTTCATGCGGTATGTTAGTGGGCAAATATCGTATATCAAATTTACATGTTGTTGGTATTAAAAAGCCGATAATTTCACAAATAGGTGGCACTATAGAATCGATGAAACCGACCACTCATGGTATGCAAATTATCTTACATCAGGTCAAAATTCAAAAACTTAATAGGTCTAATCAGGTTTTAGAGAAAGTTAGGATAAGCATGCCAGCAAAATATGCTCAAGAAATTAATATTAACGATAGCATTAACCTAGTGGCTCAGCTTTATAAGCCTCAAAGTAGTATTCTACCAGGTGGCTATGACTTTGGCTTTTATGCATATTTGGCAGATATCAACGCCACTGGCTATGCGCTATCACCCCCCCAAATTATAGCACATAGTAATCTCTACACTAATAGTTTTATCTATAAAATTAAAAAAAATATTTACAACCGCCTAATCCAAATACTTGGTTCTATTAAAGGTAATTTCGCCGCAGCAATATTACTAGGAGAAACAAAAGCCATCGATAGAAAATTAATGAAAGAAATGAGACAAAGCGGTATATCTCACATACTTTGCGTCTCCGGTTTACATTTGTCATTGGTAGCTATGCTGTTTTTCATATCAGCAAGATTCTTATTAAATCTATCAAATTATATTGCTTATAATTACAACATAAAGTCAATTGCAGCAATTTGTTCTTTAATAGGCAGTTATGGTTATTTGGAGCTAAGTGGCATGCAAATTGCTGCCACAAGGGCATTCATTATGACGGCAATTTTTATTTATGCAGTTATGATAGGACGGAAGCCCTATCCCCTAAGATCGCTCGCGATTGCAGCTTTCATAATATTATCGGTAAATCCCGAATATATATTTCATCCAAGCTTCCAATTATCTTTTGTGGCAGTATTATCGCTAACTGCTGGTTACGAATTTTATATAAGAAATCAATGGATTTTAGGTAAAAGCAAGGGCATTTTTTCTTCCATAAAATTTTATATTGCCTCTAATATTTATTCAAGCTTCCTTGCAAGCATAGTAACTGCTCCTGTAGTAATAAACCAATTTTATACATTTCCTACTTATTCTATTCCCATGAACCTTATTGCTGTACCTATAATGTCTTTCTTTCTGATGCCGTTATCTATTATCTCATTATTCTTAATGATATTTGGTATAGATCAATATTGTTTAAAATTAATAGGTTTTTTCATTGATATAATTATTGCAGCAGTGAAATTTACTAATACCTTACCATTATCAGTATGGTATTTTGGTTATATAACCAAAATTAGTTTAATTACTTTCTTATTTGGATTTTTTTGGACTTGTTTATGGAGAACAAAGTGGCATTTCTTAGGTCTGATTATAATGATTATATCTGTAATCTTAATGCTAAATTCTCCTAAACCTAATTTCATATTTGATATAAATTTAAATGCTATTGGTATAAAAAATAACAATGGTGAACTTGACATTTATGTGAATGAGATACCAGAGTTTAAGCGTATATATTGGGCCAACTGGTTTGGTCAACAGGATGCTAAAATATTCCCTATAGAAAAAAATATTTTTACTTCCGATGGATACACAATTTTGATAAACTATAAGCCAATTGTTCCAAATAAAATATGTGAAAATGTCGATATATATATTAACATGTCGAGTAGAAACCAATGTAAAGGTAACAAAATTACTATTACTAAAGAATTTCTAAGAGAGTTTGAAGTAATAATGATATTTTGTAATCAGCACGAATGTACAATTAAAACAAATAATAAAAAAAGATGGCAGGGTAACTGCAAGAGTTTTTAGTGATTGCTAACATTAATTAAAGATATTTTTATGCCCAAATTAGAGAAGTTTAAATCAGATATAGCTAATATTGTTGGTGAACCAAAGGAAGGCTTTGTACAGGATATAGATAGATTCAAAAGCCTACTCAACTTTAGCTTTGATTCGAAATATACTCCTGAACTTGCTGAAGCTATGGAAAGCATGGGAATAGAGAAAGAAGTAAAAATACAGGTGTCGTTGGATGATGACACAACAAATGTACTTTCACAAACTGTTGAAGCTACTAGCCAAAAATTTGGTGAATTTAAAGGCAATATTAGCACCACCCTTAATGCTCATGGTGAACTTGCTAAAGGATATTCTGCCGAATATGTTAAAGGACAACCTAATTTAGATAAATTCGGTCAACAAGCTAAACAAATGGATACATTGATAGAAGAGTTTCCACATAAATCCTTACAGAAAACTGAACAAATTGATACAATTGCAACTATAGGAGCTGGTACAGAAAAAATGTATTCGGCATTGGAATTTTCACCAGCTGATCCAATGCATGTCAGAACTATTACAGATTTAGGTGCAAAACTGAGGCATTATATTAAATCATTTGTTAAATCACCTGAGGAACAAAAAGAGGCTTTTATTGAAAATGGTGCTGGGACAATCCAAGCTATTGATAAAGCAAATAGAAGTGATGGATTGCAAACTAGTAAGACTGCATTAGAAAAGATATTAAGCAAACTTGAGGGTACAGCCGGATCTCAAATATATCACCGTCTGAGAAAGACTCTCAATAAAAACGATATATCTATGGGAGATGGTAGTAGTACTATTAAACCTAATACCACCCCTTCTAACACAAAGCATTCTAATAAAGATAAGGGACGGTAGATCCCCGCCGTAGCCGTAACTCATGGGTGTCAATTTAAGCATTTTAAGTAACCTGATTTTTTTATTTTGAGTTCATAATGTCTGTTACTACAGTAACAATAGATGATAGCGATGATGAAGAACTATATATAAGGCGGAAGTACATAGAGTGTCATTTTTATGGGAGGCATGATGTTTAAATTAGAACAAAAATATTCAGGATTAGTAGCTGGAGTAGATGAAGCCGGCAGAGGACCGCTAGTTGGTTCTGTAGTAGCTGCATCTGTTATCATTGATCAAACAAAAATCATACATGGTATCAAAGATTCTAAAAAACTTACTAAAACAATGAGGGAGTTGTTATATAAACAAATAACCCAAAATTATATTTGGTCTGTTGGTATAGTGCATCACGATGAGATAGATAAAATTAATATCCTTGAAGCAACTAAAAAAGCTTGTACTATATCAGTAGCAAATCTTGCTGTTAAACCGGATACGGTATTAATAGATGGTAATATGAAATTTCACGATCCAAGATTTATTAGTATAATAAATGGCGATAATTTATCAATTTCTATTGGAGCAGCATCTATTATTGCGAAAGTTACTAGAGATCGCTTAATGCTTGAATATGCCAAAGAATTTCCGGAATATATGTGGCACAAAAACTCCGGTTATGGTACTAAAGAACATCTAAATGCTATAAGCCTTCACGGTCTTTCGCCTTATCATAGAAAAAGTTTTAAGATAAGAAGTTCTACATTATAGGCTATAGAAGGGCTATTTAAAAAAACTTGATTATACTCTTCTGCTCCTACGAATTGTTTTTTGAAAATATCATGGAAAGGAAAAATGCATTCTTACAGCGGTTTTGCGAATGCATTTTAAACCTTTTTAAAGCTAATTATACTTCTCTGATTTGTTTAAATATTAATTTTTTTTTACTAAATATGTTTATTTTACGAAAGAAATTAGTTAGATATCTTGGCTTTGATATATCACGTTTATAGCTTTGCTTAGTCATTAATACATAGTTAGAAATTAAGGAAGGTATAACTTCGGAATAATATACTTTATATAATCCTTGCATTGTTGCCATAGTCGTTAAATATCCCCATTTCATCACCTGTTGGGGTACTCTTGCTAGAGCTTCTATACAGGCAATTGTTTCTTCGATCTCAGGGTCACTATTTTTATAAACATCTGCGACTGGTGCTAAATTAAACTTCATATCTTCAATCATAGCTCTAATCATCAGCCCCATATATTGCTCTTTTATGAATCTCTTAATAAAAAACAATTTTCTTCTATTAACGAAAAATAAAAATTTCTGTTTATATATAAAGCCAAGTAATCTTGCCCAATAAGCCCTTATACCCCGTATCTTGTTTTTATTATAAAATTTTACCTTTTCTTCATAAGTAATCATTTGCCTCATCCCTATAGAGAGAAGCTTGGCTAATAGTTTATCACAATTAATAATATCATCTATTCTAGCCTGTCTTACATGGGGGGTTGCTTTTGTTCCAGAAAAATTTGCTGAATGACGACTAATTTGACTGCCACTTGCATCTCTTTTAATATCAGCAAAATGCCCAAGTTCTTGCCCAGCTATAATTTGCAATCTAGCAGCTGCTGCCCATCCATCACCATAAGTTGGGTGATTTTTATCATTTTCAGCAAATGGATTTCCACCGCAGGAAACAAAGACTGCTACATTCTTACCGTCAGTACTTTGCATACCACTATTAGAACCCGAACGTTGCCAATCAACTATATCCATCATATCACCGATATTATGGGAATAAGTAATAAATACCTGAACCTTATCATGCAATAACCACCTAATAACTATAGGATGGGCTGACTGAACAAAAAGCCTTGTTAATTTTTCAGTAACGGATTGGTCAACTGGTTGTAATTTCTGAATTTGTTTTTTCAAATCTGTATAAATCGATGCCAGTTTTTTATCTGATATAGAAGATTTGTATAGAGATCTTAATAACTGATTAGTTTGTTCAATTAAATTTGGCTCGGTTATTTCCTCTTTACTTATCATCAAACTAATATTGAACTTTGGATCAGAAAATCTTGCAAAATTACAACTATTATCGGTATCTATCCTAAGTTTTCCTGATTTGATTAATTGCTGAGCTAATTGTTCATATTCTATTTGCATGTCCTCAGGATAAATAGCAGGAATCTTATCAAGTATATGATAAATTGAACTCATAGGGGTATACTGAATATTTTAAAAAACCTCAAAGACTTTATCCTTAATAACTTCATCAAACTGATCTAACGTTATATCAATACCAAGTTTCTTAAACGAGGTCACAGGCATATCTCTCAAACCACAAGCAATAATTCCGGAGAACATATCAAGATTTGTTGAAATATTTACAGCAACACCATGATATGTAACCCATTTTTTAACTCTAATACCTATTGATGCAATCTTTGCGGGTACACCGTTTTCTTTTACCCATATCCCCACTATACCACTTATAGTAAAAGCTTTAATCCCAAAATATAACAGGCTATTTATAATCCATTCTTCTAGTAGTTTAATATATAGTTTTAAATCCTTTTGCCTTCGTTCTGAGGCTAAATCAAGAATGGGATATATTACTCTTTGTCCACTACCGTGGTAGGTAAACTTTCCCCCCCTACCAGTATAAATTACCGGTATATCTCTAGGATTTAACAATTCATTTGCCTTAAAACTAGTACCTGCGGTATAAATATCCTTATATTCAACTAAATAAACAATCTCTTGTGAAGATTTATTGATTAAACTTGTAACCTTATCTTCCATCAACTTTATTGTGTCTTCATATTCTGAAAAGCCTGATAAGGTAACAAATTGAACCATAATATTAACCAAGGGTGAGCGAACGCAAGCAGTACATGAAGTACATAAGTACGCGAAATCCCCGCAATTATTTGCAAAAACCAATTCTTCAAAGCAGAAGAGTATATTATAATAACCTAAGTTCGATATAAGCACCAAACAAAATGCTACGCATTATGTAAAAACATAAACAAACTATTAGAACAGTTTGTTAGAAGAATTATTAATTCTTCTATAGAACTGGCTTTGTCATAAGGAAAAATGCACTCTTGAAGTAATTCTGCGGGTGCATTTTAACTTTTTTCATCATTCAATATGTGATTTTAATAATTAAAATCACATATTGAATGGCTCAGTACAGGACAAAGAGATTAAGGAGAGAATAAAAAATAGTAGATAACGCGTAGACAAAGCTCTATTAGTTAGGTTGTTAAAGACTTAAGAGGCAAGAGAATGATTACAGCGTTATCACAATTAATAGGAGACTACTTTTTTAATAGTTTTGCAAGTATAAAATTAATAGAACAAATAATATTAGGATTACTGCAAGTGAGAGATGTAAATCTTACACAACTTGCCTTAACGATAAAAGGAGACAAGCAAGAATCACGCTATAAGAAATTACAGAGATTTTTTGCCAAATGTGAATTATCATACACATCCTTAGCCAAGTTACTGGTTAGGTTGGCTGGAATTGATGCTGAACAATGGTTATTAGTGCTTGATCGGACAAATTGGAAATTTGGTAAGCTTGACATCAATATTTTAGTATTATCTATTTGCCATAAAGGCATTGCTATACCAATTATGTAGTAGACCCCTAATTTCATTAGCAAGGGCAGTACGATTTTTTACCAATCTCTCTCTTACTAGATGAATTGATAAAATATCTTGTTGTTCTACAGTTCTAATTGGTACAAACCTCATATTTGGTCTTGTTACCACTTCACATATAGCTTCTGCATCAGCTTGATCATTTTTATTAGTTTTAACATACGGTTTGACAAATTGTGCTGCCATTAGTTTTACTGTATGCCCCAATTTAGTTATTTCTCTTGCCCAGTAACTAGCTCCGCCGCAAGCTTCCATCCCTACCAAACATTTTGGTAAATTAGCCATAAATGTTAAAACTTGATCTCTCATTAATTTTTTCTTTAATACCGTCTTACCATTTTTATCTACACCATGAATTTAGAAAATTCTTTTTGCAATATCTATACCAATTGTGGTAACTTCCATCTTAGCCTCCTGATTGTTATTTTAATATTTAATATTAACTTTAGAAGATTAGCAACTGCTTTTCATTCTGTATATCAGGAGGTCCATACCATTATTTTATCATTTTGCAGATTTTGTCATTTGGGGCATCGTTAAATCAAATAAATTGAATAAATTTTGTTGAAACTCGCTTAATTTTGGTAATCTTGCAACTTTGCAACCCTTGATTGTGTAATATAAAAAACATACTTTATCCAGCTCTCTTAATGCTTCCTCAATGGTCACATTATATTTACCATCCTTGGTTACGCCACAACCTTGTTTCAACTTATTTTTCATATAGTGCCATATTTTTAATGCCAACATACAAACAAATACATGTCCCTTCGTTCTGTTGCTTTTCCTTAAAAAGATCGGTCTTACTTCGAGTAATCCTGTCTTCATACTGCTAAAATTCGATTCTACTTCATGTAAATTATGGTAAGCTTTATCAACCAATTCTTTACTCATCAGTTTAATTTCAATCTGTGTTTCAATCGCATAACAACCATCAAGAGCAAACAACTCTTTTTTCTTATCTTGATCAATTTCAACCACTATTTGGTTGCCATCTAATTTTAGGTTGATAAATTTATCTATCCGCCATTCTTTGGCAATTTTTTGAATATTATTTAAACCAAGTTCTAGCTTTGCTTTCTTATGGGTTGATACATATATATTACGTTCTTCAATCTTTGCAACCAATTTTTCAACTCGGTTATTCCTATCAAACTCAACTTTTCGGGCTATAGAACCATTTTTCCTTAAAATATATCTTTTGCCATTATTGGTTACTTCACATAGCTGTTCTTCAAAAAAACTATATTGCAAAACTCCGCTTTTCTTTAAGCTTTCAATCTCAACTTTACTTAAGGTTGTAATATAGTCCCATCCTTCTTTGCTCAGGGCTTCTTTGCCTGTCCTCTTAATCATTCCTTTATCACCAACAAAGACGATATTCTTAATACCAAAATTAGATTTTACTAGCTCAATCTGCTCATAAATGGTAGAAGGATCAGCACTATTACCCTTAAAAACTCTAACAGCCAAAGGTTCGCCATGATCATCAGTTAATAGACCAATCACTATTTGCTTTTTACCCTTCTTTTTATCCCGATTGTACCCATATTCCGCAAGTTCATTCTCTGTTCCTTCGAAATAGCTGGAAGTGACGTCATATAAAAGCATAACAGGCGGCTTGTTATTTTTCTTTTGATAAGTTTTAAATAATTTTAATTCGATCTTTTCTTGGTTCTCTTCTAACCATTCTAGAGCCTGATATAAATGGTTTTCATCAAATGAATCGACAGATAATACATCAGATATCGCATGCGATTTCGCCCATTTCACGCTGGAAAGTCTAGACCCTTGGTGAGCAAAGCGTGCTAAAACCAAAAATAGACTCAATAAAGCTTCTTTGCTTCTAGTACCAAGAGCCTTAGTAATACCAATTTCATCAGCAATTCTTTTTAGTAGAAAAATAGTCCCAAAACTTTCACCAACCTCAGGAACACCATCTAAACCATCAAATTCACCTTTAAGCATCTTCTTCCTGACTTCCGCAGATTTTTTGATATTAGTTGTTATAAGTGGCATTAGTAAGGAGGTGAAGTGGTACTCTCGTTCTGTTGTGCCTAGTAGATATTTTATTATTGACTTTAACTGCGATGTTGTTTATTATTTAATTAATTGAATATAGCCCCATATTTTATAGCCCTAATATGTACATACGTCGTAAAAAAACTCCTAATAGTCCAAGGCAATCTATTCAAATAGTGGAAGGTTATCGTGATAGTAAAGGTAACGTCAAACAGCGTATAGTACGTCATTTAGGAGTCTTCATAGATGAAGTAGAAGAAGCTAAATTAGTTGCCCTAGCACAAGATTTGATTGCCAAGATTAAAGCTGAGAGAGAAGCTGCAATTGGGCAGAGGAATTTGTTTACTGATGATACTAACGAGGTTAAAAGAGGTCGTCCAACTAACAAGTTGTTAAAAGATATTCTACCTGTTAACGAAGTAAAACTAAATGAGGTTGTAGAAGTCAAGCGAGTTGTTGAAGGAGTGCATCAAATAGGGGGGCATGTTTATGATCAAATGCATTTTAACCAGTTACTAGCAAGGAAACGTGACGCTGGGATGCTGAAGGATTTAGTGTTAGCCCGTATGGTAAGACCAAATAGTAAAAAAGGGATAGTTGAGTATTTAAGCGATCAATTTGACAGGCATCATGATCTAGATGCTACTTATCGGATGATGGACAAATTACATGAGCAAATACCTAAAATTAAAGAATTATGCTTTAAAAACACCCTAACCCTGATTCCTAATAAAGAGATTAGCCTAGTATTTTTTGATGTCACTACACTATACTTTGAATCAGTAGAAATAGATGAGCTAAGAGCCTTTGGCTATAGTAAAGATCATCGCTTTAATACTACCCAACTAGTTCTTGCCCTAGCAACTAATGAGGATGGATTACCACTTGGCTATGAGCTGTTTAGTGGTAATACCGCAGAAGTTAGCACCTTAATTAAATCAATTAACAGCTGGCAAGCGTATCTTAAAGTTAAAGATGTCTGTTTTATTGCTGATCGTGCAATGTTTAGTAAAGCTAACTTGCAAGCTCTCGATGAAGGTGGTTATCGTTATATTGTGGCAGCAAAGCTTAAAACACTCAAGAAAGAAAAGAAAGAAGAAATATTATCAGAGGAAAACTATAAGCCTACTGTTATAGGCAATGATCTTACTTGGATTGCCGATCTAGAGCATGATGGTAAACGTCTAATTACCAGTTATAAATCTAAAAGGGCTATTAATGATGCACAGGAGCGACAAAAAATTTTAGATAAAATTAATAAGACTATTGGTGAGTCTGGTAGTACTAAAAAACTTATATCTAATAGTGGAGTAAAAAAATATACTTCTAGTGAAAATGGCAAGAGCTATATTGACGCAGAGAAGATAGAGCAGGATGCGTTGTGGGATGGCATACATGGGGTAATCACCAATGACCAAACTATAACTCCACATGAAGCAATAGCAAAATATGCTAGATTATGGGTAATTGAAGAGCAATTTAGAATCAATAAACATAATTTACAAATGCGTCCAATTTTTCACTGGACTAAACAAAGGATAGAAGCACACATAGCTGTGTGTTATATGAGTTTTGCAGTGCTTAAAACTATAGAATACAAGGTTGCTCTGACCCAAAAGATCAGTGTAACTAACATCGTTGAATTATTAATATCAGTACAGGCTTCAATCTTAAGACATACAAAGACTGGTGATCTTTATAGACTACCAAGTGCAATAAAAAACGAAGCTAGAAAAATCTATAAAACCTTTAACATCAAGCGTTCAGACCATGCTGAAATATATTTAAAATAACAAAATAATGTTGTGCCTAAATTTTAAAAATCCTAGCACTATGAGCCTTCTAAGCTTATGCCTTATTAAAAAATGCGGAAGTCGGGGGAACACCATCTAAACCATCAAATTCACCTTTAAGCATCTTCTTAAAAGCTTCAATACGTAACTCATCCCAATTAGTTAGATTAGCTATGGTTTTATTTAATACTTTCCCGTCTTCGCGATAAGAGGTACGAAGCAATATTGCAGGACGAGAATTTCTATTTGGAACAGTTGTAATATACATGAAAGAGATTATATCTCTAAATTCCAGCATTGTCAAATAAAAAATATCATTTACATGACTACAAACTTCATGCCAAAACCACTGCAAACCTGATTCTTTAGGTGTTTTAAGCACTTTTTCGTCTAGAAGATGAGACGTGAGTACGCGAATACCACGCAGTTTTGCGAAACCAATTCTTCAAAGCAGAAGAGTATATATGTCATTCTCACTTTCACACACTGGTTCTACAACCAAATTGGAGAAAGAATTTTTGACAAAAACTCTTTATGTTTTTGTAACTCTTCCTTAGTTGGTTTGATAACTATAGTATTTTTTTTATTTGCCATAGTAGTTTGAACCACTAACTCGTCTATATTTTGTGCCTTTTGGCTATTAATATTGAAACTTATTTGCCTACCTCCAGTAAGTTCAACATAAACTTCTGCCAGTAATGCCGCATCTTTAAGTGCCCCATGCAACTTACGTGAAGAATTGTCAATTTTATATCTTTTACATAATGCGTCAAGATTAGCTTTCATTCCAGGAAACATCTTCCGAGCTAAAGCAAGAGTATCGGTAACATTGGAAAGTTCTAAATACTCTGTAGAAGGTCTTTTAAGCAGAGATAACTCATAATTAATAAACTTAATATCGAATGCTGCATTATGTATAATAAGCCTGCTATTGTTAATAAACCCTAAGAACTCGTCAACAATTTCTTCAAAAAGTGGTTTATCTTTTAAAAATTCCCCCGATATGCCATGTATTCGATAAGCTTCCGTCGGCATATCTCGCTTTGGATTAATATAAAAATGGAAATGTTTGCCGGTTAGAACTTTATTAACCATCTCAATAGCACCAATTTCAACAATTCGGTGACCACTCTTGGGATCTAAACCAGTTGTCTCAGTATCTAAAATTACTTCTCTTAATTGCTGCATTTTAATTTTTTTATTAGTTGAGTTATTTGTTTATTTAAATCTACTAGATTAACATCAGTATTAATAACAAAATCTGCTTTTTCTATTTTAATCTGTTGTGGCAATTGAATTTGTGCTATTTTATTATAAGCTGTTAAATTAAAAGCCTCTCTAGACATTGCACGTTTTAATCTAGATTCTTCTGAGCAGAATGTTGTAACATAAAAATCAAAATATTGATCAAATCCAGCTTCAAAAAGTAATGGTATCTCAGCAAATGTAATCTCTGATTTACTATTTTGCTGTTTAAAAAGAAACAAACTCTCCACTACAAATGGATGAATAAAATTTTGCAGTTTGTTTCTTGCTGAATCATTAGTGTAGATTAGCTCTGCAATTTTTCTTTTATCAAAGCTTTTTAGATCAGGTAGTAAGTTAAGAACCATATTTTGTATTTCTGACTCTTCGTATAGGTTCTTAACATATTCGTCAGCAGAAAAAGTTATAAATCCTAGATTAGCTAAATAATTTAAGACAAAAGTTTTCCCTGAAGCATAACTACCGGTGATTCCTACCGCGATCATTCTAATAAATATTTTATTTTTCTAAAATTTCTACTTCAAAGTTTTCTTGAATTTTTTGTATGATTTTTTGATGATCTCCTATGCTATTTTTAAACAGAACCTCAACATTTTTTCCTATATAAGCATTTCTATTCATAATTATGATATTCCAATTGAATCATAAATATTACTAATCATCTTTGGTATAACAGCATTGCCAAGCTGTTGACAACCTTTTATCCCTTCTATAACATGGTGATTTTTTGGAAATCCCATTAAGTTTTTACATTCATTAACTGATAATCGTCTAATTCTATTATTAATTAAATATAAGCCAGTTCTTGCACCTACTCCTCCACCAAAAGCGGAAAGAGTTATTGCATGTCCCAAGGGGCTATAGATTCTTTCTCCTTGACCGCCTTTATTAACATAACCAATTCTTAGAGGTCTTAAATTTCTTTCAATTTCTTTATTGCCATCTATTACTATGTCATCTCTTTTAATATATAAACTATCATCAACTTTTTCTTCTAAAATATCATCCAAATAAACTTTTGCAAAAGTTTCTTTTGGCGGTAAATATTTAAATTTTAGATCATTATCGTAATCTTTACGTAAACAAACAAAATAAACCCTTTCTCTTGATTGAGGTATACCAAAAAAAGAAGAATTTAGAATATGCCTATAAACTTTATAACCAATTTCATCCAATTTTATATCTATTGTTTTAATTACCGATCCATTATCAATATTAATTATATTTTTGACGTTCTCAAGCAATAAAACATATGGTTTATGATATTGGGCGATTCTAATTATTTCATAAAATAATCTTCCGTTACTGCCTTTTAATCCCAATTGCTTACCAGAAATACTAAAGGGTTGACAAGGAAAACCTGCACATAGAATATCGTGTTTTGGTATTTTTTTTTCTGAGATTTCATTTAAATCGCCATAAGGTCTTTCTCCGAAATTTTTTACATAAGTTTCTTGAATATCCTTATCTATATCTGAAGAAAAAACACACTCCATTCCTTTTCCTTCTAAAGCAATCCTAAATCCACCAATACCGCAAAACAAGTCTATAAATTTATACACATTATTCCTGTTTAAATAAGTTATGATATAGTTAATTCGGTTAGATTTGATCAGGGCAATTTAAGAACCGTACCAATAGTTGGTATAAATATAATCTTAACTACTATCGATGTCATTCCTGCAAAAGTGGAAATGACATCGCTTTTAGCTAAGAGATCATTGGGTTAGGTATATAGGATGTTAGCAAAGTCATATAAATGCTATATAAAGCAAATTTTTAAGTAATTCTTTAGTTAAATTGCCAACAAAATAAGTAAAAAAGTAAAATTATATAATATATTCTCAAAATATGACGATAATTTTACTTTATTACTACTTTGCCAACACCCTTTAATATCATTTGAGTATATATACTCTAGAATAGAAAATCAAGAATTGCGTCGTCATTATCTAGCGGTACTCACCAACCTAGTCCCTCGGTAACTCCCGCTACTATCATGATTTTGATTACATCGTCTACCAACTCTTGAAATCATAGCAGTATACTCAGCTGTATTTTTTATTCAAAAATTCTTCAGTTCGCGGGTACTCCTATTATTGCAATATACTTTTTGGACTAAAAATGACCCCAAAAATATACATATATAAACTGTTAATGAATATGCACATTTAAATAATACTTCTTTTAAAAACATCGACAAAACTCTACTTGTAGAGAATATATTTACAAAAAATCCTGACATCACAATGCCATCTACAACCGCACCCATCATTAAACCAGCAAAATTTCTTGTATTCAAAGAACATGTTGACTTGAGTTGTACAAATACACTTGTACTACAATATGTTGATAACAATATAGATACAAAAGATACAAGTATAATTCCATTAATAACACGACCATGAATATAATAATTGAAGTCCCATAACAAACAAAAGCTTACTATTATACACAACGTTACAGCAATCCAAGCTTTTTTCCTACCATATAGTTCAGATATGATATTTGCAGTTACAGCTAAAAACACAAATACTAAAGAACACTGAGATATTTTATTAAAAAGATTTAATGAATAAGTGAATATACCAAGTAGTATTACTAGTAGTATGTAAAACTTAGTGTTAATATTGTTCATATTACCTCCTTCTTTTTGTTCTAATTTTATCAAATAATATGGATTATTGTTAGTAGATAATTTAGTTGATTTTTTAAAACTTACTTTTTAAAAGACTTGCTTGCAAGGGTAGTTAAATGATTTGGAGAATTGGAACACAAAACAAATGTCTAATGACAATTTGTATACTCTTCTGCTTTGAAGAATTGTTTTTTAAAAACATCAGGAACTCACGTATTACTTTAGTTTACCCCTCATTTTCAAATCCAATTCGTAGAATCATTTGAGTGTATATGGTCTTCATAAAAAATTTGCATTGCAAGCTTGGCAGCAACTTACTCTCCCATGCCTCAGGGCATAGTACCATCAGCACTACGAGGTTTCACGTTCGAGTTCGGTATGGGATCGGGTGTTTCACTCGTGCTATAACCACCAAGCTAGCAATACAAATTTTTTTTATATAATAGACTTCTTTAGACATTTATTCATAGAACCATAGTTTCAAAAGAGGTCTAAAATTTGAGTTGTTGATAAAACTGAAAACCTTTTTATGTTTCTTGCAGAATTAATGCTGTACACAAGTACAACCTCAGCAAAGTAAAACAATTGAGCTATTAGTACCAGTTAGCTACACACGTTACCGTGCTTCCACACCTGGCCTATCAACGTGGTGGTCTTCCACGGCTCTGATAGGGAAGTCTAGTTTTGAGGTGGGTTTCCCGCTTAGATGCATTCAGCGGTTATCCCTTCCGTACTTAGCTACCCAGCTATGCCGCTGGCGCGACAACTGGTCCACCAGAGGTACGTCCACCTCGGTCCTCTCGTACTAAAGGCAGATCCTCTCAAACTTCCTACACCCACGGCAGATAGGGACCAAACTGTCTCACGACGTTCTAAACCCAGCTCACGTACCACTTTAATCGGCGAACAGCCGAACCCTTGGGACCTTCTCCAGCCCCAGGATGTGATGAGCCGACATCGAGGTGCCAAACGATTTCGTCGCTATGGACGCTTGGAAATCATCAGCCTGTTATCCCCGGAGTACCTTTTATTCGTTGAGTGATGGCCCTTCCACTCGGGACCACCAGATCACTATGACCGACTTTCGTCTCTGCTCGTCTTGTCAGACTCGCAGTCAGGCTAGCTTATGCCATTGCACTCTAATAGTTGATTTCCGACCAACCTGAGCTAACCATCGCGCGCCTCCGTTACTCTTTGGGAGGCGACCGCCCCAGTCAAACTACCCACCATGCATTGTCTCGGATCCTGATTCAAGGATCGCGGTTAGATATCAAGAATCAAAAGGGTGGTATCTCAAGGGTGACTCCACAGTGGCTTGCGCCACCGCTTCATAGTCTCCCACCTATCCTGCACATCTAATTCCTAATACCAGTGCAAAGCTATAGTAAAGGTTCACGGGGTCTTTCCGTCTAACCGCGGGAACTCCGCATCTTCACGGAGAATTCAATTTCGCTGAGTCGATACTGGAGACAGCGGGGAAATCGTTACGCCATTCGTGCGGGTCGGAACTTACCCGACAAGGAATTTCGCTACCTTAGGACCGTCATAGTTACGGCCGCCGTTCACTGGGACTTCAATTCAGAGCTTGCACCCCTCCTCTTAATCTTCCAGCACTGGGCAGGCGTCAGACCCTATACTTCGTCTATTGACTTTGCAGAGCCCTGTGTTTTTAATAAACAGTCGCTACCCCCTAGTTTGTGCCACCTATAAATGGTTGCCCATTTACAGGTCATCCTTCTCCCGAAGTTACAGATGCAATTTGCCTAGTTCCTTCAGCATCGTTCTCTCAAGCGCCTTGGTATACTCTACCTGTCCACCTGTGTCGGTTTAGGGTACGGTCTTTAATGAGGGTGTTATTTCCTGGAAAATATTCACTGCACACGCAATCCAATAAGCGTATACAATTTACTATCTCCGTCACATCCCTCAGGTTCAGGAATATTAACCTGATTCCCATCGATTACGCCTTTCAGCCTCACCTTAGGAGCCGACTAAGCCTGCGCAGATTAACTTTACGCAGAAACCCTTGGACTTTCGGCGAGAATGTTTCTCACATTCTTTATCGCTACTTATGTCAGCATTCTCACTTCCGATACCTCCAGCAAACTTCACAGTTCACCTTCACAGGCCTACGGAACGCTCCGCTACCATTTGCACTATTAAAGTACAAATCCGCATCTTCGGTACATGACTTGAGCCCCGTTACATTGTTGGCGCAAGAAAACTTATTTAGACTAGTGAGCTATTACGCTTTCTTTAAATGATGGCTGCTTCTAAGCCAACATCCTAGTTGTTTTGGTTTTCTCACATCCTTTAACACTTAGTCATGATTTAGGGACCTTAGATGGCGGTCTGGGCTTTTTCCCTCTCGACTATGGACCTTAGCACCCACAGTCTGTCTGCTATGCTGTACTCGTCGACATTCGGAGTTTGGTTGAGTTTGGTAAGTCTGTAGAACCCCCTAGCTCATCCAGTGCTCTACCTTCGACGGTAATCGCTATAACGCTCTACCTAAATAGATTTCGCGGAGAACCAGCTATATCCGAGTTTGATTGGCCTTTCACCCCTAGCCACAACTCATCCCCTACTTTTTCAACAGTAGTGGGTTCGGTCCTTCAGCGGATATTACTCCACCTTCAACCTGGCCATGGCTAGATCACTCGGTTTCGGGTCTAATTCATCTAACTAAAGTCGCCCTATTCAGACTCGCTTTCGCTACGCCTACACCTAACGGCTTAAGCTTGCTAGATAAACTAAGTCGCTGACCCATTATACAAAAGGTACGCCGTCACAGAACATATAAACGAGCTTTAAAACTCAATGTCTGCTCCGACTGCTTGTAAGCATTCGGTTTCAGGTCTATTTCACTCCCCTTATCGGGGTTCTTTTCACCTTTCCCTCACGGTACTTGTTCACTATCGGTCACTAGAGAGTACTTAGGCTTAGAGGGTGGTCCCCCTTATGTTCAAACAGGATTTCACGTGTCCCGCCTTACTCAAGGACTCCAAAACTTTTTACCTATAAGGGGCTATCACCCTCTATGGCCAACCTTTCCATGTTGTTCTAGTTTTTATTCTGAAGCCACTGGCCTAGTCCGCGTTCGCTCGTCACTACTAACGGAGTCTCGGTTGATGTCCTTTCCTCCAGCTACTGAGATATTTCAGTTCACTGGGTTTGCTTCGCATAGCTATGTATTCACTATACGATACCTGCTAAGCAGGTGGGTTTCCCCATTCGGAAATCTTCGGATCAAAGCTTATTCGCAGCTCCCCGAAGCTTATCGCAGCGTATTACGTCCTTCATCGCCTTCTAGTGCCAAGGCATCCACCAAATGCTCTTATTTTATTTACTTTGATTCTTTTAAAGCTTGAGATTGTACGATGTGTACAGAACTAATTCTGCTACTTTACAGTATCCACTCACGATCATAAATTTTTATTATCGCAGTGTGTATTTAGTTTTCAGTTTTATCAACTTTTCAAACAGCTACAGGATTTTTGCCCTGTGTGAAGTTTTATACCGATTATTCAGAACAATGTCAAACATTATTTTATCTGATTAACAGATTTGTTTGTCTTTCTTTGTTAGCATTTCTATCATATCTTTCTCTATGTTCATTTGGCGATATTGTTTGACTTACTTTAGGCACTGGTGGAACAACTTCTATTTTTTTTATAGTAGCTTTACTCAAATCTACATTTTTTAGCAAAGGATTTGATTTAACTTCTTCGCTTATATTCCCAACAACTCTTATATTATCTAAATTCATTGTTTTTTCCGGATGTTTTTTATTATATTTTTTAATTTCCGGAAGAAGTGTAGTTAAAGTATTACCATCAATGATAGCTCCTTCAAAGTCTATATGTTCTTTAAAAGTAACTCTCTTAAAAGAGCATTCTTTCAATTCAGCATTTTTCAGAGAACATTTTCCTAATGTCACTTCATTAAAATTAAATCCTTTAATTTCAAAATTATCTAATTTCATATCTACTTTTTCAAAAGATAATCCTCTTAAATCTTTATTCCTTAAGGAATAATCAAGTATCGGTGAATACTCAGATGAATTATTTCGACTATATTTCTCAGCCTGCTCCTGAAAGATGGAAGATAAATCTATTTTCTTGTCTGACTTAGCTATCACAAGAGGATTTGGCAAGACATCTTCAATAATTTGGTTTATTTTTTCACCAATTACTTTTTCACGTGTTGAATTAGACACAAAATGTTTTTGAAAATTATACTTCCAAAGGTTAACAGTAGCTCCTACAACTAAACTTAGAACTTTTGTATCAGATAACAAATTAATCAATGGACGAACCATTGCACTATATTCTCCCTTCTTATATGAAGCCGTTATTGTTCCTACTTCCTTAGCATGATCCCCTAGTGCTTTAACAACTGCTTCACCTTTTAGTTTTAGTTTTTTACCCATCTCGGTTTCATTTAAAAATTTCTCAACCACAGGACCAAGGTCTTTAGCATGTTTTATTAAAAGCTCAGGTATTTTTTCTTGTAAAACTTCTTTAACCTTAGGATTATCTTTATTAAACTTAATAAGAGAGTTTACTAATTTACCAACTTTTTCTGCTTGTTTGGATTCAGGTACGTTCATAACATCTTTAGTTTGCTCAATGATTCGCTCTACCCCCTCTTTGTCTGCTAAACAACTTTCAGTAAGTTCTGCTATTATCGGTAAAACATCAACAATAAATGGAATAGTTGCTGCTGTTGCATCACGTACAAATTTAGGATTCAGACCAAGATATCTTATATTTTGCTGCACTTCTGTTTTATCCAAAAATTCTAAAATATTCTTTTTATTATCAGCAAAATATTGTGGTAGAGTCGATTTTAAGGCAGGAGCTAAATCTTGAACAACCTTACTAGTACTATCTAAAATAGACAATATCATGGCTTTTTGCGTTCCTATTATTTCTTCTTTTCGAGTCGGAGATAAATTTTTATCAGTCAATAATTCTAAGCCCAAATCTTGATGTTTCATATAAAACTCATAAATCATAACCATTTCAGGAGTATGCTCTAATATCGTGCTACTTGCATTATTTACCAGTGATACAGTATCCCTAAAAAATTCTTTTGACACAAATCTAGTAAATTTATCGTCCAGAATATTCTCAGCAATTTTGGTAATTTCTTTTTGATTAGCTGGATCACGTAAAAACTCAACTAAATCTTTCTTGACTACTTCTACTACTTTAGGGCTAATGAAGATTCCCGAAGCATTCTTAATGATATCATGTCCTGAATTCTCGTTAGAAATTATTAGATTTTTATAAATTTCTTGTACTTTTTTATTTGATTCTCCTTCTAATAAGCCACCTCCTAATTTTAGCACCAACGGCACTATCCTTCTAATAAAATTTTTATCTACTCCATCAAATATATCAGGATTAACTCTACTAGCTTCTGTAGGTGAAATCATTGGAGCGGGATTTAACACAGCTCTTAAAACTGGCAACAAAACATGCTGAGCAATCTGATCTTTCAATAAATCAGATCGTGCTTCATTCAGAGCAGGAATATATATATCAGCTACTACACCAGCTCCCTTGATTAGATTAGATGCATGCTCTACTTGTTCTTTTTGTAATTTTTGCCTTTCTTCGATTAGCAACTTATCACTTAATAATTTTTCACTCACTTCTTGAAATTTTAAGTAATCAGCATATAGCTTATCATATAATAGCTTCTTTGTATCTAGAGGATTCCTAATAGCTGAAGGTACTATACTAACGATATCCAAAAGAAATGTTCCTGTCTCTTTTAATAAACCTACAGCGATGTGAGGTAAATTCTCTGATGTTAATTCTAATTGCTCCGCTTTTTTTACTTGCTCCAATTGTTTTTGCTCTTCTTGAAGCTTCTGCGGGATAATTTCTTGACCATTCTGAATGAATGTGCCTTTTAAACCAATCAAATTTACGTCCACAATATCAGTATCAATATCAACCGTAGCTTTAGACAAATTAGCCTCAGCTAACTTTGCCGCACGTAAATTAACCCCTTCTAACTTAACCTTTTCTGCTTGTACTTTTTCCAATATTGCTTGCTGCAATTTTGATTTTGTAAGATCACCATTCATGAATATTACTTCGGTAAAATTACCTTCCTGAGCATCAATACTCCTCATTATACTATTCGAGAAATCAGCCTTTTGTGCATGAACTTTTTTTAGTATACTATAACTTGCATTAATTCCTTTAGCCTTCGCTCCTTCCAAAACTGCCTCTGTTAAGTTAGCAAATTTGACCTCTACTCCTTCTAAAATTGCATTTTTGAAATTTGCCTTTTGTGCTTCCACCATATTTAGATTGGCCTTAATAAAATTCACTCCTTCAGCATTAATCCTTCTTAGAATAGCTGCTTCTAAATTCGCTCCATCCAGCTTAGTCAAACCACTTAACTCAGCATCCGACAAATCTAATCCTTTTGCTTCTATGTTCTGCAATATAGTATCTTTAAATTTTGCTTTATGTGCTTCAGCCTTTTCCATCAAAGCATTAGATAAATCACTCTCTATAACTTGACACTCTGTTAAAATAGCTTTATCTAATATTGCATGCTGCATTTGTACTCTTCGTAAATCTGCTGAAATTAAAGAAATACCTTGCAAATCTGCCTGATTAAATGTTGAATCAGTCAATTTTGCGTGATCCCATTTACCATTTTTTATATTCGCATAATCAAAGTTGGAGTTATTTATCACAACCTCTTGACCATTAGAACGAACCATAAAAGCATGTGTGAACTGACTATTATCAACGACTGCCTGACTTAAATTACTATTAAAAAAATTCGCGTTATCTGCTTTAGACCCTAAAAAATTAGCTCCATCAAGTTCTGCACTCTCGAAATTCGCTTCACTAATATTAGTGCCATCAAATTTACACCCGGACAAAACGGACCCCGCAAACACAGCACCCCGTAAATCTGCTCCTGAGAAATCTAAACTGGATAAATCAACTCTATCATACCATTCATTATTAGTAGAAGTATCAACTCTACTAGAACAATCTGCAATAATTCTTGCTCCTGATCTTATCTGTGATTTCTCTAATTTAGATTTAGCAAAATCATTTAAGCTTAAATTTTCATTACTCTTTCTTATCTGCAAATATTGCTCTATATCTTTCCGAGCTAAGGGTACATATTGCGTTTCTTGATTTCGCTGTTCTTTAGTTGATCCTCGTACATAAGCTGGATCAAAAGTACAACTGCTACTGCCAAAAATATTTTGAAAAGTTTCATGCATTGAATTATCTTCTCTAGGAAATATTTTTTGCTCAACCATTAGCTTCAGCTCTTCTTCCAGCCTATCATATTCTGAATTCCCGGTTTTATAACCTCCAATACGCCAAGCCTGAGCTTTCAAGCTTAACTTCTTCTCCGCCTCCTCTAATTCTTTTTGTTTACTACTTATAAGATCTTGCTGCTCTTTTTTGCGAACTAAGTCACTTTTTATGTCAGCATATTTTCTGCCTAAAGAAGAAGTAGTACTGAATTTTATCCCCTCAATATCACGTTCTTTCCCTATTTGAGAGTATCCTTTATAGCTATCAGAAAACCTACAATTAGCAAGGTCAGCCCCTCTGAAATCTATGCTTCTTAAGACAGTATCTTCGAAATAAGCATTGTCAAAATCAACATCACAAAACACCGCATCAGCTAAATTACATCCTGTAAAAGTAGTATTTTTAAATATACAACCAGTAAAATCTCCTCCGCTTAGGTCTGTTACATTACTAGACCTACTAAAAGTCCTATCGGATAAATCTGCTGCTACTACTACATTACTATCTGAAAAATATTTTTCCTTTAAATACTGGTTAAGGCTTAAACCTCCCTTGGGATCATCTGCCAAAACTGCATGCTGAGCTGTGATATAATCCTTTATATCCTCGCTAGTAGGACGAAATTTTTCAATCTTAACAGCGAGATCATAGAAAATAGGTTTATTTTTCACCATAACTTATACTCCTTCTTTGTATTAAAGATTTAATAACAATTTCTCAGGATTCTCAATCAATCCCTTTATTTTTACAAGAAAAGTAACTGCTTCTTTGCCATCAATAATACGATGATCATAAGATAAAGCAATGTACATCATGGGACGTATTTCTATCTTACCATTAACCACTACTGGTCTTTCTTCGGTCTTGTGAAGGCCTAAAATACCGGATTGAGGAGGGTTAATAATCGGAGTTGATAATAGTGATCCATAAACACCGCCATTTGAAATGGTAAATGTTCCACCTGATAAATCAGACATAGATAATTTTCCTTCTCTAGCCTTTTTACCCAAACCAGCAATTTCTTTCTCAACCTTAGCAAAACTCAATTTGTCAGCCTGCCTAACTATTGGCACTACTAGACCTTGCTCTGTCCCTACTGCAACACCAATATCATAATAATTCTTATACAGAATCTCATCCCCTTCTATCTCGGCGTTTACCGATGGAACTGCTTTAAGAGCTTCAATAGTAGCTTTTACAAAAAATGACATAAATCCCAGCTTAACGCCATGCTTCTTCTCAAACTCTTCACGATACTGCATACGCAAATTAATAACTTTCAACATATCAATTTCATTAAAAGTAGTTAGAATAGCTGCAGTATTTTGTGATTGTTTCAAACGATCTGCTATAGTTTTACGAAGACGTGACATTTTAACACGCTCAACCATCCCTTCATTTGCCCGTACAACATTGGCTATAACATTGTTTATAACAGGTAATTCTGTTTCTTTTGCAGGCGGGGTATTTATGAACTCTAGTACATCTCCCTTGGTCACTCTGCCTTCTCGACCAGTACCTTTTATGTCAGCTAATTGCAGTTTATTTTCGCTCACTAATCTTTGCACCGAGGGCGGAACATCAATCTTGTTTATACTTGCAGGTTGTTGTTGTATCTCTTTGTCTAGTGTACTAGGTGAAGCTACACTAGAAACTGCTCCTTCGGTAATTTGTCCTACGCTCTCACCCACATATACTGTATCGCCCTCATTCTTAAGTATTTTGCTTATTACACCAGAGGAAAGTGCATTTACTTCTAACGTAACTTTCTCTGTCTCAAGTTCTAAAAGTAGCTCATCCACTTTTACTACATCTCCTTGTTTTTTATGCCATTTAGCAATAGCCGCTTCTGATACAGACTCTCCAAGAGATGGAACTATAATTTCAATACTCATAATTATTTTATTCTCCCAATTATATTCTATTATACTATTATTTATATCTTGCACTAATAACAAAAATTGTTTTAACACTCAAATGATGTTAAAAACATCTATCTATAAAACATTTATTTTTTTGCAGTCATTTTAATATACTATTATTTTATTTACCACTAATATATATCCATAGAATATTATAGGGAATGAAATGAAAGATCGGAAAGAAATTGAGCCATACATGGCATATAAGCCTACTCAGGTATATAATGTCTTGAAAGATTTATCTAGAAAGCAAGGATATACACTATCAGCAGAGACGTATGAAAATCCGGGTAATCCTGAGAATAAAATCAATTATTATCTTAAAAATGACAATAATTATATCACTGTCCCATCTCATGATGCTCAAAAAGGTAGTCAGCTTACAACAACTGCAGCCCCATTAAAGGATACACTTGGAGTATTAAGCCAAGATCCTAACTGGAAGAAAGCAACAATTCCTATTTGTCAGTCTAACAAATATTTTTTTGGACTTCTGACAAGGAAACACTTCACATATTTAGAACTTAATAAAGATAATGCTGGCAATATAACATCTCATCATCATGATTCCAAAGGATGGCTTAGCCGTTTCTACCCACTAAAGCCAATTAGAGATTCACTAGAAGAAACATTTGGAAAAGATAGAGTTACCTTTAAATCATCATATCTAGGTCACCAAAAAATAGCTGATAATATAAATTGCGGTCGATTCATCCTGTCTTATATAAAAAACGTTATTACTGGTGATCCTGCTAAAAATAAAATAAATCCTCAAACGCAGACAAACTTATTTAGTGATTTTGACACGACAATTAACAAACCACCCATGGAGGAAAAGATTTTACCTAAAGCTAAAGCCCCAACACCAAAACCCCCAAATATGGTAAACCACGTATCAGTATCACGCATTAGTGGAAAACCTAATAATACAGCAAGAACACATTAAGAAGTCGTACCACTCCCACTATCCATCTCAGCAAATACATCTTCCCACGATCCAGTAGTTGCAGCTTTGGTATATTCAGTCACCCTTCCTTCAAAGAAATTAGTATGTTCAGCACCGTTTAAGATTTCATCAAGCCAAGGCAACGGATTAGTATCAATTAAATAAATCTCTTTAAGTCCAAGTTGCATTAATCTGCGATCGGCAATATAACGAATATATTTCATTACGTCTCTAGCTGTTAACCCCTCAATACCACCAACTTCAAATGCTAGTTCAATAAAGGCATCTTCAAAATGCACAATAGTCGCACACGCCTCATAAAGACGGCTACGAACTTCCTCAGTCCATACTTCAGGATTTTCTCTAATAAAAGTTTTAAATAACATAATGATAGAATCAGTATGTAACGTCTCATCCCTTACTGACCAACTAATAATTTGCCCCATACCTTTCATTTTATTGAAACGAGGAAAATTAAGTAAAATGGCAAATGAAGCAAATAGTTGCAATCCTTCAGTAAATGCCCCAAATACTGCTAAAGTCGTGGCGATATCTTCTTTCGTTTCTACACCGAAACGCTGCATATAGTCATATTTATCTTTCATTTCTTTATATTTAAGAAATGCTGAATATTCAGTTTCTGGCATACCTACGGTATCAAGCAGATGAGAATAAGCAGCAATATGAATTGTTTCCATATTAGAAAATGCTGATAACATCATCAGTACTTCCGTTGGCTTAAATACCCTAGAATAATGTTTCATATAACAATTATTTACTTCAATATCAGCTTGAGTAAAGAAACGAAATATTTGAGTTAATAAATGTTTTTCTCCAGGACTTAAATTATATTTCCAGTCTTTTAGATCATCAGCTAGCGGCACTTCCTCTGGTAACCAATGAATTCGTTGTTGAATATGCCACGCTTCATAAGCCCATGGATAAGAAAATGGTTTGTAGATTGGACTGGCATTAAGTAAAGACATATTATATTTCCTTTTTAAGTATACTACTAATAAAACGTCATTGCTAGGAGACCGTAAAGTCGACGAAGCAATCTATATGACAAAAGCTTCATGGATTGCCACGCTCACATACGTTCGCTCGCTAATAGACATATACGTCTATAAAACGTCATTGCGAGGAGATCGTAGATCGACGAAGCAATCTATAATTTCACCGAATTTGGGATAAGAATTGACAAATCCTTATCCCGAATTCGCGTATATTCATTAGACTTCCTGCATAATTCGCTTTTGCGCAAGGATTTGTAGGAGACACGGAACCTCGACCCGCAGCGTACTCAAATGTACGTGAGGAGCAGAGTACCGGTATCACGCACAAATTACCAGCAAAAGTAGAATTATGCAGGAAGTCTATTACTGACAGGATAAACATTCATCATAAGACACAACTTCTTTTTCTTGTTTTTTCTTATTATCTCTTTCAATATCTCGAAAATCCGCTTTCTTGACATCGTGTGATACTTTATCAGCTCTTTGAATTGAGGTTGATCTACAATAATATAAACTCTTAACCCCTTTTTTCCAAGCTCTAAAATGGATATTATTTAAATATATCTTACTTACATTGCCTACTAAGAAAACATTTAGAGATTGAGATTGTGAAATATGTGGTGTCCTATCTGCTGCTAGATCAATAAGCCAATTTTGATCAATCTCATAAGCAGTTCTAAAAACATCTTTTTCATGGCTGGATAAAAAGGTTAGATGTTGAACTGAGCCTTCATGAGTTGCAATTGATGACCAAACCTGCTCATTATTAAAACCTTTGGTGCTTAACAGCTGTTCTAAATATTTGTTACGTACATTAAAAGATCCAGTAAGAGTCTTTTGGACAAAACTATTAGCAGCAAATGGTTCAATTCCAGGCGAACTATTGCCAGCAATAATAGAGATTGATGCCGTAGGAGCAATAGCTGTTTTATTACTAAACCGTTCGTTAATATCTACTTCAGCTGCATCGAGGCAAGCACCACGTTCATCAGATAGAACTACTGAAGCTTTATCAACTTCTTTATGAATATGTTCAAATATTTGATTATTCCAAACCTTTGCCATTACCGACTCTATTGGTACATCCTTTGATTGTAGGAATGAGTGAAAACCCATAACACCTAAACCTACACTACGTTCACGCATTGCTGAATATTTAGCTCGCTCCATGGTACTAGGTGCTTTAGTAATAAAATCTTCAAGTACATTATCTAAAAAACGCATTACGGTAGGAATAAACTCGGGGTCATTTTGCCAATCATCAAAATATTCTAAATTTACAGAAGACAAACAACACACAGCGGTTCTAACCTTACCCAAATGATCAATGCCAGTTGGCAGGGTAATCTCGCTACAAAGATTAGAAGTTTTTACTTGTAGCCCAAGTTCTTTATGATGCTGCGGAATATATTTATTGACAGTATCAATAAATAAAATATAGGGTTCTCCAGTTTCTATTCTAGTAGTTAGTAACTTAACCCACAAATCTCTAGCCTTAACTTCACGTACAACTTTTTTAGTAGCAGGGCTGATTAATGGAAAATTTTCATCACTCTCAACTGCTTGCATAAATGCATCTGTTACAACTATGCCGTGATGCATATTTAAAGCTTTACGATTAGTATCACCACCAGTATGGCGTCTTAAATCTATGAATTCCTCAATTTCAGGGTGATCAATTGGTAAATATATAGCAGCATTGCCACGTCTAATTGATCCTTGAGAAATAGCTAAAGTCATAGAATCGACAACCTTGACAAATGGAATAATGCCAGAAGAAGTACCTTTGCCTTTAATTGCCTCATTAATAGAACGAACATTGCCCCAATAGCTTCCTATACCACCACCACGTGAGGCTAACCAAACATTCTCCGTCCAAAGATCTACAATACCTTCCAAACTATCATCTGTTTCATTCAAAAAACAAGAGATAGGCATTCCTCTGTCAGTTCCACCGTTACTAAGAATTGGTGTAGCTGGCATAAACCACAACTTGCTTATGTACTCATATAATTGCTGGGCTGACTCTGCATTATCAGCATAATAGCTAGCTACTCTAGCAAATAAATCTTGAAAATCCTCTCCTGCTAGTAAATATCTATCTTTTAGAACTGCTTTGCCAAAATTAGTAAGTAAATCATCTCGTTTCTGATCAATTTTTATAGAAAATTTAGTATTTGTCGTTGTCATTGTTATATTATCTTATTTTTTTAATTTAATTGAGATCATAGCAGATTTTTGTCTTAGCACTAATACCATAATCACACAATTTTTAAAAATTTTTCTAATTCTACAAGACTCGAAACATTAATCAAATCAAATTTATGGTCAGTTTTCTTTAGCATGTTCGTCAGAACCTTACCTGCACCTATTTCAACTATTTGCTCTATTTTCAGATTTTCCAATTCGTTTAAAGTTTGGCGCCACCTCACCCTACCGCAAATTTGGGAAATTAAGTTTTGTTTTATCTCTATAGGGTTAGTTGTTGGTTTGGCTGTAACATTTTGCACCACCGGAACAAACGGTTTATTAATTACTACTTCGTCTAAAGCCTTTGCCATTTGCTCTTCTGCTGGCTTCATCAAACTACAATGAAAAGGACTACTTACATTCAATTTAATAGCTTTATAGCCCAAATCTTTTACGATAGATATTACCTGCTCCACTGCTATAGTTTCACCACTGATGACTATTTGTCCGTCTATATTATCGTTGGCTATATCAAGGTTAGTAAACTCTTTTACGATCTTTTCAAGCTTTTCTAGAGGAATACCTATACACGCCGCCATTGAACCTTCACCTACTGGATAAGCCTCTTGCATAGACTTACTACGTATTGCTAGCAATTGGGTAGTTACTTGTATATCTATACTTTCCACTGCACATAATGCACTATATTCTCCTAAAGAATGACCTGCAACATATAAACACAGGTTAGTAATATTTCTATTTGTTTGTTGTTTAATGACATTCAATATTGCCATAGACACTGCCATTAGTGCTGGTTGAGCATTGATAGTCAAAGTTAAATCTTCACTTGATCCATTAAAAACAATATGACTTAATTTTCTTCCAAGAGTATCATCAACAATTTCAAATGTTTCTTTTGCCACCTGAAAGTTATCGTAGAATTCTTTCCCCATACCAACCATTTGTGACCCTTGACCTGGAAAGACAAATGCTCTATTCATAATAATACCATAACAATTTAATTTATCTACTGCCGATTATGAGAATTCCAACAATACTGTCAATAGTTTTAATTATTCTAAATTTATCAATATCAGAGTCAATGGCATTGGACTGTATTAAAGAAACTTTTATACATTTAGACAAAAAAGCATGGCAAGATTGTGAAAAGATGGCAAAGTCTTCAAAAGATAAAGTCTTAATCAAAATTATTATGTCTCAAAGATTCTTAGACCCGAATTATAAGAAAAATAGCTTTGAAGAGATAATAAAATTTATACAAAACAATCCCCACTGGCCACAAGTCGACAAACTAAAAGAGATGGCAGAACAATATTTAAACTATGACACAGACCAAGCTTTAATTGTAAACTGGTTTAGTGAAAATGAACCAATTACTGCTTTAGGCTATAAATTTTATGCTTTAGCCAGTAGAAAATTAATAAAAGATCCACAAAAATTAGCGAAGATTATAAAAAATGGTTGGATTTATGGGGTCTTCACGCAAGCAGAAGAAAGCAACTATTTGAGTAATTTCAAAAATATATTGTGTGAAGAAGATCATGTAAAAAAAATGGATGAATATTTATGGGCAGGGAACACGTGTAGTGCAAAAAAATATATGCATTATGTGAGTAATGGCTATAAACAAAATTTTATTGCTCAAATTGCTATATTAAATAAATCCAGTGATAGTGAGAAACTGTTTCAAGAAGTATCAGAAAAATATTATACCCCTGCTTTATTATTTCGCTATTTGGATTCCAAGAAACAACAGGTTCCTACTAGCCAAACTATTGCTCTATTTAAGAAAGTAAAGCAAGATAAAATACATTCCGCCTGTTGGGCTCGTTTACAATATTATTATGCTAGAGAATTTATTGACCAAAAAGATTTTGTCAGTAGTTATAAAATAATTAGCATACCTCTTACTGTCTACCCTGAGCATGTAAGAGAAGCAGAATGGCTTAGTGGCTGGCTTGCCCTTAGATTTTTGCATAAGCCGGACATTGCTTTAAGTCATTTTAACAAATTTATGAAAGTTGCAGCCAAGCCATTAAGCGTATCAAGGGGGCAATATTGGCTAGCTAGAAGCTATGAAGCCAAAGGGGATAAAGAGCAAGCGAATAAATTTTATCATATGGCTAGCAACTATTCCCATAGTTTTTACGGGCAGTTGGCCAATATCGAACTTAACAAACGGCACTTTATTTTACCACAAAAGCCTACCTCCACTAAGCATAATAATGAAAATAGTGAAATTATTAGAGCCATAAAATATCTAATTAAATATGGTAAACATGATTTAGCTCTGTTATATGCTAAAACGGCTATTGAAAAATCATCAAAACCCTCTGAGATTTTATTAATTACCGATATAATTAGTACAAGGGGCAATACTTATCATACAGTAGAGGTAGCAAAAACTGCTTGTCAATATCATACTTTTATTAAGGATTATGCTTTCCCTACCCCTTATACTAAGGCAGTAAAAAATAGCCCCCTAGAACCAGCTTTAACATACAGTATTATGAGACAGGAATCGGTTTTTAATCAATACGTAATTAGTACAGCCAACGCTAAGGGTCTAATGCAAGTTTTAGAAAGACAAACTTGTGATATTGCTAAATCTATTGGCTGTAAATGTCATATTAAAAAATTAACTACTGACCCTAAATATAATATTATGCTAGGTACTAATCATTTTAAAGAATACTTACAACTATATAATGGTAATTATCTTTTAGCCATTGCAGCTTATAATGCTGGTCCTTGTAGAATCACAAGATGGATTAATCTGTTTGGTGATCCTCGTGACTTTAAAAATTTACGACAAATAATTGATTGGATTGAACTAATACCATATTATGAAACTAGAAATTATGCTCAACGTGTTTTGGAAAATCTGCAAGTTTATAGATCTATTATTAGTAAAAATAATAACTTAAAATTAAAACAAGATCTTTTAAAGACTAAAGATAATAAGAGAGAAATATAGCTATACCCTAGTTTTAAATAATGTTATTTAAGTTGACAGTTTAACATTATCTGACTATAAAGAAATATATTATTTCGTATTGGATATGAATTTATGAAACGTACATTTCAACCTAGCAATTTAGTAAGAAAAAGAAGACATGGATTTAGGGCAAGAATGGCGACTGTCGGCGGTAGAGAAATTTTAAGGAAACGCCGAGCAAAAGGCAGAAAAACATTATCAGCGTAGTAAGTGCTTATCTCATCCCTAAAAAATCAGAAAGAATTTGACCTAGTTAATAAGTTAGGAAAAAAGTTCCATAGTCCTTATTTTATCACAATAATAGCAAAGAATTCTACTAAACTCTTTGCAAAACTAAATGTAAAAGGTAATATTGACAACCTATGTAAGAAATCTAGTGAGATTTTATATAATTCGTCAAATACATTACTTTTTGGCATGAAAGTCGGAAAAAAGTTAGGAAACGCTGTTATTCGTAATAAAATCAAAAGACGCATTAGGCATTTAGTTAGACTGCTAAGCAAGGAATCAAAATTCAAACAAAATAGTTGGGCAATGATAGTCATCCCTAGGAAAGGTTTTGAGCAAATTGAATTTGCAACTTTATTAAGTGAACTATACAAGATAGTTTCACAGGTGTAATCCTTACTGCATAAATTACCTCCTGCAATCAAAAGTTATCATTCGTATAAAAATATCATCCTAGCCTTGATGCGGAATCTAGCCCTTATTCAACCACCATCAAGTTGCCCCAATTAGGGATAAGAATTAGTTAATTCTTATCCCTAATTCGCGTAAGTTAAGTTGAAAATAATTTAGATTGCATAATACTGATACTAGGCTAGTGGAATTTAGGTTCAGAATTAGCAAACAAACTTTCCTACTTTTTAATGATTTTTATTATTAATATTCAAATTTAAGTTGAGTTATTTTTGCTTATTCTTTATAGTTATTCGTAATAATATGTTTTATACGTACCGTTAGGGCATAATTTATTTTTCAACAGTTTCATTATATGAAAAAATTTTTAACATTATTCATATTACTAATTATTTATAGTAATACTTTTGCTCAAAAACAAGTATCTAATTTAATCACCCCAGTTAGTTATTTTGTCAATCATGAGCAACAACTTAAAATCCTTGATGAACATTTAAGTAAATATAGACAAGCAAGTATAGTTGGTATTAGTGGTATAGGTAAAACTCAACTGATTAGGATGTATAGTTATGAGAATAAAAATAATTATGATCTAATTTGGTTTTTTGATTGTAACCTTGATTTTGATGAACAATTTGTTAAATTAGCAAAACAACTCAATATGGTTAAACAAACTAATATATCTGAAGAAGTTGCTTTAGCAAAAAAAGAAGTAATATCATATTTAACTGCTACTAATAAATGGTTATTGGTGTTTGATAATTTAAAAGTTAATGAAAATAAGAAAGTACAAGATTTAATTGATTGGGAGCATAATGGTCAGGTCGTGTTTTGTTCGCAAGATAATGAAAAGTTATCTAATATTATAGCAATGCCCCTACTTGATGTGTCTACTATTGTAGCTTTAGCTAATAACTTATTAGACAATAAAAATAACAATAATATCGAATTTTTAACGCAATCTTTTAGTGGTTATCCAATATTGATAGTGCAAGGAGCTCAATTACTTAACAAAGTTAAAGGTTTAGATAAAGAGGAATATAAAAAGAAAATTTATCAATCGACTGATAAAATAGCAACGAATATTAACATGGTTATTCAAGAATTAAAACCAAGTGCAATAAAGTTGTTGAATAAAATAGCTTTATTAAATAACCAAAGCTTCTCGAAATAGCTTCTTAGCACCATTACTGATCATAAAGATACTTTAGATGATGATATATATCAATTATCTAAATCTATGCTAATCAGTAATATTGATCCTAACAAAGATAACCCTATTTTTGAAATGCATGATATAGTTAGCAATAAAATAATGGAACTAAATGGTGATAATAATAAAATATATTTAGAAAATATGATTAGCAAATTACCTAAATTTAAAGGGTCTTATTCAGGATATGTATGGAAAAGAGCCAAGACTATACTAGAAAACTTAGAAATTCTTTTAAAAAACTCTGAGAAATATAATATTAATCTATACTCAATACTTACCTTAAAGGCTGAGTTATTCTCTCTGTATATCAACCTTCATAATGCCAGCAAAGCACAACAAATGTTTGATTGGTTTAATCAAAAAGATAAAGAATTTAAATTGTGGAAAATGTCTGAAACTCAAAAATTTTATTATGCTAAGTACTTAGGACTAATAGGAGTGTGTCATATTGTGATATTCAGGAATTTTGAAACAGCGATTTCTTATATTACTAAATCATTAAATATTTTAGACAAGCTTGATAACGATGAAGCTACTTATTCCTGTAAATTTAATTTTTTTGTTTATACATCTACAGCTTATATATTTTTAGGTGAAATAAAACTAGCTAAAGAATTTCTTAAAGAGATGGAAAAATTAGCAAAACAAGGAATAATACAAGAAGCTGATATGTCTGCAATAGATTATATAAAAAGTGTATTATGTTGGCTACAAGGCAAATATAAAGAATCTTTAGACTTGGAAGGTGAAGCTACTGCACTACTTATAAAAAATGGATTGCATATTGATGACCTACTCATTATGGAGCTATATATATATATATATAAAATAAATATATTGAATTATCTTGGTAGATATCAAGAAGCTTATACTCAAGCTCAACAGCTATATGATATACATAAGCCCCTAAAGCATAAGGATAATAAAATATTTGCAGATATTTATATAGAAATGGCAAGAAGTCAATTAGGTTTAGGTAAAATAGATAAAGCTTATGAATACATTAATAATGCTATTTCTATATTGTTAGTACAGGAAAACTTAACCCCTGAGAGAACAAATTATTCTAAAAATCCGAGCTTAGCAGTAAGTTATGTAGTACAAGGTGATATCTTGTTTGCCCAAGATAGCCTTAAGCAAGCAATAGAATCTTATAAAAAAGCGTTTGTTATATATCATTATTTATATGGAACTAGAAGTAAAAATGTTGCTCAAGTAAGTTATTTGTATAATCATGGAGCAAGAGCTGGCTGTAAAAGTAAAGATTTATATAATTATAAATTTTTTGGCAAGCCACAAATTAAGGAGTTTGGCATACACCATCCTAATACCGTTGATATGCTTGAATATTGTAAACAATATGACATGTATCTGTGGACCAAGAACAATTAAGCATTAAGGTTCTTAAATCGTTGGAATTTTATATTAAGTGGCAGCTCATCGCAACTACCTTAACACTGGTTCTATCTATGCAATTGCTAATAGAGATTTCCAACGAGTATATACTCCACTGAATCGGTTGATGGAGTAACAGCTAATTTATAACCATATTCCGTAATTAAGTAGTAAGTGTAATATTCATGAACATTTTCTATACTTACATCATCAATAGTTCTGTTTCCAAGCAAAATATCTGCTCTACCCTGATCAAGCCTAAGGTTTGGAGCTGTTACTACAATTTTTATACCAGTGAAACTGTCATTTTGCATCTCTAGTTCAACCTTAATAACAGCATCTCTGTATATATTGCTAGATGCCGCAATAATTAAACACATAATAATCTGAGCTATATTGTTATCGATATTTGTGCTAATTAACCTTGTGAACACTAGTTCAATATTATGATTTTTTGATTTTAAAAAATCAGTACTTAATCTATTAATTTCTGCAATAGCAATTTTGCTCCCCTCAGAAGGTAGAGAGTATAAATAACGATGAAACTGTAAATAGCTCATGAGTCTATTTGTACTATCCTGAACCAGTTTAGTAGCTTTCTCTTGATATTCTATAGTTTTTATTAATCCAATAGCGTTATCTATAACACCTATTGATCCTGCAAAATCATGACATATTTTTTCATTTAAAGCTTGGCATAATTTTAGTGAATTTAGCATATTCTTAATAAACTCGTTTAGCTGGTGCAATGCTATCTACTTCATCTGTCAAAGTTGTAAGAGTTACAGGTTTGTAATCTAATTTCACCTTACCTTGCTCATCAATCCAAGCAAGTGTATGTTTCATCCATTCTTCATCATTACGCTCTGGGTAATCTTCCCTAGAATGAGCCCCCCTACTCTCTTTTCTAGCCGCTGCAGAATGCACAGTAATTACCGCTTGATCTAATAAATTAGCTAGTTCTAATGCTTCAACCAAATCGCTGTTCCATATTAATGATCTATCATTAACCTGAATATTTGCATATTCCTTTCTTACCTGGTCAATCATTTCTATTCCTTCATTTAGAACCTCTTGAGTTCTAAATACCGCTGCATGATTTTGCATGATTTTTTGCATTTTAAGTCTTAAGTCAGCTACTGGTAGACCTCCTTTAGCATGACGTATACCATCAAATCTGCTAATTATTTTATCTAATATAGACTCCGGCAAGCTTTTATGCTTTTGCCCTACTTTAACAATTTCAGCAGCTTTTTGTGCTGCGGCTCTACCAAATATTACTAAATCAAGTAAAGAGTTTGATCCCAAGCGATTCGCACCGTGTACTGAAACACAAGCAGCTTCACCAATTGACATTAACCCGGGAATAATCTTATTATGATTATCCTGACCTTTATCAATAACTTGACCATGGTAATTTGTTGGTATTCCCCCCATATTATAATGCACTGTTGGTAACACAGGTATTGGCTGAAGGGTTACATCAATACCAGCAAAAATTTTAGCCGTCTCTGAAATACCGGGTAAACGTTCGTGAAGAATTTCCGGCGGCAAATGATCTAAATGTAAGAATACATGATCTTTATGCTCACCTACCCCCCTACCCTCTCTGATTTCCATAGTAATAGCTCTTGATACTACATCTCTTGAAGCAAGGTCCTTAGCAGCGGGAGCATATCGTTCCATAAATCGCTCTCCATTAGAATTTACTAAATACCCACCTTCTCCTCTAGCACCTTCGGTAATTAAGCAGCCAGCCCCATATATACCAGTTGGGTGGAATTGGACAAATTCCATATCTTGCAAGGCAATAGAACTTCTTGCTGCCATGCCACCTCCATCACCAGTACAAGTATGAGCACTTGTCGCAGAAAAATAAGCTCTACCATACCCGCCAGTAGCTAGTACCACTAAGTGAGCATGGAAACAGTGAATTGTTCCGTCATCAAGATTCCAAGCAACTACCCCTACACATTCTCCATTATTCATTAATAAATCAAGGGCAAAATATTCGATAAAAAATTGGGCTTTATTTTTTAAAGCCTGTTGATATAAAGTATGTAATATTGCATGACCAGTACGATCTGCTGCAGCACAAGTCCTTTGAGCTGCTTGTCCCTTACCATAATTTGTTGTCATACCACCAAAGGGGCGTTGATAAATTTTGCCTTCTTCTGTTCGAGAAAAAGGTACTCCATAATGCTCAAGCTCTAGCACTGCTGCAGCTGCATGTTTACACATATACTCAATTGCGTCTTGATCACCCAACCAATCCGAGCCTTTTACGGTATCGTACATATGCCAACGCCAATCATCTTGCCCCATATTACCAAGAGAAGCACTAATACCACCTTGGGCAGCCACAGTATGACTCCTAGTTGGGAAAACTTTGCTAATGCAAGCAGTATTTAAGCCCTCTTTCGCCATACCAAAAGTAGCCCTAAGACCAGCTCCACCTGCTCCAACTACCACTACATCAAATTGATGGTGGATAATATTATAAGATTTAGACATTTATATAAATTCCTTTTGTTCATAGTACTCTACATTTTTCTATAATCGTCATAGCAAGGCTCTTTAGATGCCGTGGCAATCTAGGTAAACAGCGAAGCTGTTTTTTAGAGTAACGCTTCGCGTATCCTAGATTGCCACAACTGTCGAAAGTTCAAAAATCGTCATTGCGAGGAGGCATAAGCCGACGAAGCAATCCATTTTTGGTTACTTTTATGGATTGCTTCGTCGACCTACGATCTTCTCGCAATGACGTTGACCATATACAACATTTAGGGTGCTATGCCTTTTGTTACAGAATATATCATATATTTATTCTTGACTAAGCTTTTCCAAACAAATTTTTTCAGTAATTTTTTGCAATTGCTCTACTCAGTCAATTAAATAAAGCAACTGCTCCTTAGTGATTCTGTAATGTTTGTCATATCTTGCTTTAACATAAGCATCACGAAGTAATGTGAAACATTTTTTTTGCTCTTCACTTTCATAGGGAAATATTCGACAAAGATCATGATAAAAAATCCGTGCAGTTTGGTTTAGTTCTAATAAATCATGTAATTTAGGTTTATAACCGTCAAATACTAATAAAATAGCATTATAAAAACTCTCGGTAGCTTGGTGAAGTAAAAAGGCTGATATACGATAGTTTCCTCTTTTTAACGGATATTGACAACTAATAAAAAATTCTTGACCTAAACCAAACCAATATTCATATTCTTCTGCAGCTATTGGTCTGCGTTCAGACCATGGCAGATCCTTAGCTTCAGATAGAACAAACTCGCCAGTATCATATAGCAAAATTCCTTCTTTTCTAATATCACGAAAAAAATACTTACCTTTTTCAAGTTGGTCATTTACAAAGTGGATAGACTCAACTATTAGTGTCACGGATGGTTGTGTCATGACCACTAATCGGTCTGTATTAATATCTATTGGGAATTTTCTTTCTAATCTTTTTTCTATATTATGTTTTAAGTTAATAGCTTGATATCCAGCATATTTTCTTTTCTTTAAGACCAATAACAGATCTATATCACTCTGATAATACTCCCTTGAGGATAGATCTTGTACCCAATCACCTCTAGCATAGGAGCCAAATAAAATTATCATTGCTATTTTTGATCTTCCAGAAGCTAGAATTTCTTGGACAATAATGTCTAATCTTTCTTTAATAACTAATGAACGTTCAGGTAATGTGGTTTTCATAAGATTATTTTTATTAATCCATCAGATTACTATAACATAAAATAATGCTACCACTAAGAATGCAATCGTTATAATGCAAAATATTTTAAGTAATATAATTAACCCTGTGCGGAGCTTAATACAACTAATATAATCTTCAATTACCACACACATACCAAGCATTGAATGATAGAAAGCGGTAATAAGCAATATTCCTAAAGGGACAATATTGTAAGGTCTTTGTAAAGTACTAACAAAATGAGTAAAACCCTCTCCAGTAGTATATTTAATAAAAAATATTAGCCAAATAGAACAAATTGCCAAAATAATAGCTGTTATTCTTTGATGCAACCAGTGACTCGAACCACTTTTTGCCGAACCAACCCCTTTAGCTTTCGCCAAATCTGTCCTTAAATTATTATTCATATAGAGGCCATAAGTTAAATTATTATTTCACCTTACGTATAGTATTTAAAAATTGCAGAATAAGTACAAGAGTCTATTAGCGAGACCACGCATAGGCGTCAACTTAAGAGCATAATGATTGAACATGTATAAGTAAATCAAACCTAAACGTCATTGCGAGAAGCCGCTGCAAGCGGCGACGCGACAATCTAAGATACGCGAAGCGTTACTCTAAAAAACAGCTTCGCTGTTTATCTAGATCGCCACGACATCTAACGATGCCTCGCGATGACGGCTGTATTTAATTTGTTTATACATGTTCAATCATTACGCTCTTAAGTTGACACCTATGTGTCATTGCGAGGAGTGCGTAAGCACGACGAAGCAATCCATTTCTAATTACTTTATGGATTGCTTCAACCACTACGTGGTTTCGCAATGACGTCTTGTACTTTTCTGCAATTTTTAAATGCTATACGTAAGGTGAATCACTAATAGACATTTAGAAATTTATAAACAATATTAAAACCTGTTCTGGTTAGCTATAACAACCAAAAAACTAACGTCATCAATATCGAAGCTACTACCACAAACCAACCTGTGAAGTTAATAGCCCTTATTGAAAAGCAATGCCCACTATCCCAAATTAAGTGACGCACCCCATTACATAAATGATAAAACCATGCAAAACTTATGAATATTAGAGGAATTCTCAGTAAATTACATTTAAAGCACTGTAAATATTCAGGATCAAATTTGCTAAAAGCTAATAAAATAAAGCACCACGACAATATTGATAGTCCAAAAAATAAGCCTATCCCCGTTATACGATGCAAAATAGACAAAACGGAGCTTATCTGCTTTTTATATATCGTCAAATGAGGAGAAGTAGGCCTACTATTATAAATTTCCTGCTTTGTTTTTATCATAAGTTTCTGTCATAAATTATCTATAGGTGTAATAGACTTCTTTCGAAACTCGCTTATGCTGAGGGATTTGAAGGAGACGCGGAACGCAGAACCGCAGCGTACTCTAATGTACGTGAGGATTCGAGTACCGCATCGACGTACAAATCACCAGCAGAAGTAGAGTTTCGAAAGAAGTCTAATCTATATCCTGAAATAAATTCAGGATGAAGCCCCTATAACTCTAAATAGCAACAGTATAAACGCTAGTTAGAAAATACTCAAGTTTTCATATTGTATTGTATTGTATTGTATTGTACAATAACTATTATACAATAATGAAGTTAATTTTATGAGAACGATGAGTATTAGTTTAAACGAGACTTTATATGATAAATTAAAATATATGATTCCTTCTAAAAAAATTAGTAACTTTGTAAGCAATGCTATTGCTAAAGAATTAGAAAAAAAGGAACTGGAACTTACTTTGGCATATAAAGATGCAGAGCAAGATAATGAACGCCAAAATTTGCTAAAAGAGTGGGATGCAATAGATGACATTAGTAAAAAATAAAGAAATAATACGAGGCAATATTTATTGGGTAAATCTTGATCCAACAATTGGAACTGAAATTCAAAAAACAAGACCTGCAATAGTTATATCTAATAATATTCAGAATAAAATATCTAGTAGAGTAATAATTATCCCCATTACCTCAAATATTAATAATATTTTTCCTTTTGAAGTAAGAGTTACAGTTAACAACAAAATTGCAAAAGCGTTAACTGATCAAATTAGAACCATAGATAAATCTAGATTGGGAGAGTTTATAGAACAGTTGAATAAAACTGAGATTATTAATATTGAAAAAGCTATTAAAGTTACTTTAAGTTTGACTTAAGTAACCTAGGTTCGATGTAACATTACCGTGTCCTCATATGTCAATCCCTGCACCTTCGGATGTCATCAACTGTTGAAAGTTAAAAAATCGTCTATTAGCGAAGCGCTGTTGTAAGGCTTAAACCGTCTATTAGCGAGCGAACGTACGTGAGCGTGGCAAATCCATGAAGCTTGTCATATAGATTGCTTCGCTTACGCTCGCAATGACGCTGTGGTATAGGTGTTTATAAACTTTCAACAGTTGTGGGTTGATGACATAGGGACTATTACTCCTTATACTTCATCTCCATAGAGTAAGGCACAACCTTTGAAAATATTTTACCAATTATTGGTACTTTAGTGATAACGTTACTTGCAAAAAAGAAAGAAGGTATTACATTACCTTTAAGCTTCATTTGATGTTTATTAGTATCAATTGTACCTTGCATTGTAAAATCAAAAAATGGTCCGGTAGCTGATGTATCAGCAATATTTATGGTATTACCTATATAACTAAATCTACCTGTCATGTTCCTAAACATGATATCCTTATTATTTAATATAAAACTCATAAAACCTGGGAAAGAAACAACCGATACCATTCTAGTAAGAAAAGGCACATCGGTAGTAACAAAGTGCTTGATATCAAATGTTCCATCTACGATTGGTATCACTTCTCCCTTTTTGGCATCATATCTTTTTGTATCAAGTGTCAGATTTATAATACCAGATTTCATTTTATTATACATACCAATACCTCTAAATAAAGCTCCAGCATTATCACAGGTAACTATCCATTGTTCTAGATCTTTTTTATCTGTAAGTAGCATTTTAAAAGATCTAGTACCAATTTTTGAATTTAAAGAACCAGAAAAACATTTTATTTTATTACAATCAATTTGTAAATTAAGCTTATCAAGCATTATATTATTTTTTAACCTTACCCTATCTACATCAACTGTTAAATGAATATTTTTTGCATCTCCTTCTTTCTCTAAGAATTGCATCATATTAGATTCAGACAAATCTAGTTGTCTTCCCTGAATTTTAGCATTCAAGCTATCTTTACCTAAAAGCAAATTCCCCACTAGATCAGTCGTATTATACTTTATTACAGGTAAAGTAACATCATACTTATCTTCTGCTACTTTAACCTTACCAACTATTTTTAAGTTATTTTCTCCCGAAAGATTAAAATCAATATCACCATTTAGGTTATTATATAACTTGCCAGTTAAAGTAAAGTTAGCTTCACTACCAAGTTTTTTATGTATAGATATTTTATCAATATAAAATTCTAAGTTTTTGAGGTTAGTATTGGTTTTAATGAAGCTTTTCCCATCTTTTTGCTCTTTATATTCAAAATCTAGGACACTATTACCTGAGATTAACTTTAATATACCAACCTTTTGGTTATTACCCACAATGGTAGTTTTTACTTTTAATAGATTCTGATAATCATCTTGGTTATTATCAGTGACATTAACATCGATAAGTAAATTACTGTCATAGCCATTAATTTTACCTATACCGATCAAATTTACCTTATCGCCATTAAATGTTCCAGTTATTTTAGCATTTTTTAATATGACATTGTCACTAAATGCTTTGCCATTTACTCCCGTTATTATTGTAGAAATGTCATAAGTATTTTTGATAACTGGGCTAATCGGTATTATTATGCCAATTTTTGAATTAGCAATTCCAGTAATCTTTTTAAGATCGATCCCTTGTTTTTTTATCTTGTTATAATCCTCATTTGATATGAAATCAATTAAATCGTTAACACTCCCCTTAGCATTAACATTAACGATAAAATTTGATTTATCCATCCCTTGCCAATCAAAAGTTATTATCCCACCCGAAATAAGACTATTACTACTATATGCTTGATTTAATATGAACTTAACAGATAGCCCAGATATAGTAACATCAGTATCAATTTTTCGTAAAGGGGGATAGTCCTTATCATATTGATATTCAAGATCTACAACATGCAGCTTGGCCTTCAATGCAGTTTCTAGAGAAATATTCTTTTCTAAAGAATTTTTATCAAAATTAAAATCAAATTCTCCATTTCTAATATAACCACCTTTCATATATTCCTGTAGAAATAAAATTACTTGATTATCAGGAATAATTTTCTCAGCAATTTGATAAATCATTATAGGAATATTCTGAGCATTACCAGTTGCTTGAATTATGCTACTATCCAATACACTATTGAATAATAGATAGGCTTTATCACCAAACTCTAGTTTGCAATTGATCGATTTCTTAGAAGCTCTAGAAATTTTACTGTTATAGGAACAAAATCCTTCACCATCAGGTAATTTTTCACCATAACTATCAAGCAAAGAAATATTTTTTATAGGACCTAAGTTTAACTGTGTTTCAATCTTATTTTTAAAAAAATCCACAATGGATCTAGCAGATATTTGAGCATTTATTACTGGTTGATTATCTTTAGAGATTAAGGAAAAACTATCTATATCAATAGTACTAAGAATTAAAGGCTTGGTTGTTATATCATCAATAATAAAACTGATTTTGAAATTAGTAATTTCACCTTGGGCGTTATTTGCTAAATCCATAAAGATTTTATCGATTGATAGAATATTATTTCTTACTTGTAAATTCTTAATCCGTATTTTCATAGCTTTTTTATCAAGGTAAAATTCTATTACCTTCTTAATTGGCTTATCTAAATATCCCTTACTACTACTTAATATTAATAAAGTTAAAATTACTACAATTGTGCAAACTATTATGCTTAGGTTAATAAAAAATCTTTTAATGAGCATCATCTTGTTATTTAGTACTTGATCAGTTAATATATACTTTGCAGCAATATAGCACAACAAACTTGTTGCACTAAGTATATACTGAAAAAAATTTGAAAATTATTTATGAATATTAGACTTCATTTTATAGGCACTGGTTACGTTGGATTAGTATCTGGCGTAATGATGAGTTACCTAGGACACGACGTTACTTGCTTAGATACCAATATTTCTAAAATCGATCAGCTTAAAAAAAATATTTTACCAATTTATGAACCAAAATTAGCCAAGTACCTACCGCCATTAGTGAAGTCTAGTAAGTTGAAGTTTACAGCCAGCTACTCGGCTGAATTAAGAAACTCCCAAGCGGTATTTATTACAGTAGGAACACCACCACTACCCTCAGGGGAGGCAGATTTACAATATATTTTTACTGCTATCGATAATTTATGTGAATGGATCAACAATGATTGTTTGATTGTTATTAAATCAACTGTACCTCCAACAACATGTAACCAAATTATTGATTATTTAAAAAAAAGAAATCTTAAATTTCCTGTTGCCTCAAATCCTGAATTTCTTAGAGAAGGTACTGCTGTAGATGACTTTTTAAACCCTGATAGAATATTAATTGGCACAAATAATAAACTCGCAGAAGATTTATTAAAAAATATCTACCTGCCTTTGACTACAAAGAATATATCTCTTATATGTACTGATTTGGTTACTGCAGAACTTACCAAATATGCCTCAAACGCTTTCTTAGCAACAAAGATTGCTTTTATTAATGAAATGGCAAATTTGTGTGAGAGAACTGGGGCAAATATCAAAGAACTCTCGATTGCTATGGGACTCGACAAGAGAATAGGTAAAGAATCTTTAAATGCTGGACCTGGATTTGGTGGTTCATGTTTTCCTAAGGATCTCTTAGCACTTTCACAAATAGCGGGGTATTATCAATGTAACTTACAAATAGTTAATTCTGTTATAAATAGTAATGATCAGAGAGCCTATGATATGGCGGATAGGATTCATTATATCATAAATGATAATTTGACTAATAAAAATATTACTGTATTGGGCCTTACTTATAAGGCTGGTACAGATGATATTAGAAGCAGCCCTCCTATTAAAATCATCAAAATCCTAGTTGATAAAGGAGCTAATATCAGGGCATTCGATCCAATAGGTATGGATAATGCTAAAAAAGAACTAAAAAATATATTTTTTGCCGATTCAGCACTTAGTGCTTGCCAAAATAGTGATATAATTGTAGTGGCAACCGAATGGTCGGAGTTTAAAGATTTAGATTGGTCGCTTATTCGCCATCAAGTTAAATCTCCTATAATTATTGATTTCAGGCATATTCTTAACGGAGATATGCTAAAATCTCTTGGGTTTAAATATTATACTATTGGTACGCAATATGAAGTTTGATTTTATTCACTTAAGAGTACAAAGCTCATACTCATTTCTTGAGAGTGCCTTAACAATTGATCGTATAGTAGAGCTGGCACAATTACACAAAATGCCAGCGATTTGTTTAGCAGATAAGGGTAACTTATTTGGCTCACTAGAGTTTGCTTTAAGTAGCTGCAAGGCAGGGGTACAACCTATAAATGGGGCAATTGTAAACGTTGCTTTTACTAAAGATAATTTTTGTGAAATGGTGCTGATTGCTAAAGATGAGGTAGGTTACAAAAATTTACTAAAAGCAGTTAGTGCTAGTTTCACTGAAAATGATCGCAAAATTTGTAATCATATTACTTTTGATGATTTAGTTAAGTACCATGAAGGGCTTATTATCTTATCCGGTTATACTGATGGGATAATTGGCAAAAGCCTGATTGATGGAAACGAAGAATTAGCCATTTTTTGGGCCACTAAGCTACAAAGCATTTTTGGTGATCGTTTCTATTTTGAGATTATGCGGCATAATTTAGCAATAGAACAATCTATAGAAGCAAATTATATAAAAATAGCCGATGACCTTGGTATTCCACTAATTGCTACCAACAAAGTATTGTTTAGCGATGTTAACATGCATGATGCACATGATGTATTATTATGTATATCTGCTGGTGTTAGCAAAGAAGAGGAGAATCGTAAAAAGGTTAGTACTGGATGTTATTTTAAATCACCAAAAGAAATGCTAGAACTTTTTAGTGATTTACCTAATGCTGTACAAAATACCGTCCATTTAGCCCAAAGATGCCACTTTATGGCACATGCTAATCCACTAATGTTACCAAATTTCTCTAGTCTAGATATTAATGAAATAGATCTAATTAAGCAAAACTCCACAGCAGGGTTACTATCAAGACTTGATACAAAATTTAAATGGGAGAATATTGCCATAGATAAACAGCAAGATATTAAACAACAATATCTAACTCGTCTTAATTACGAACTAGATATTATTTGTCGGAGGGATTTTGCTGGCTATTTTCTTATAGTCTCTGACTTCATAAAATGGAGTAAAGAGCAAGATATTATGGTAGGACCTGGTAGAGGCTCCGGGGCGGGATCAATAGTTGCTTGGAGTCTTCTTATCACTGATCTTGATCCTATTAAATTTGGTCTACTATTTGAGCGTTTTTTGAACCCTGAACGTATATCAATGCCAGATTTTGATATTGATTTTTGTCAAGAACGACGAGAAGAAGTTATTAATTATGTACGTTCTAAATACGGGGATAATAAAGTTGGTCAAATCATCACTTTTGGTAAGATGCAGGCAAAAGCTGTTATCAAAGATGTATCACGAGTTCTTGGCTTGCCTTATAAATATGCCGAATATCTAACTGAGCTTGTGCCATTTAATGCTGTTACTCCCGTCACATTAAATCAGGCTATAAAGGAAGTAAAGGAGTTGAACAACGCCGCCCATGGCAGCGGTCTATATAATTTAGATGGTCAAGAGGAGCTAATAAAACAAGTATTGGATACATCCTTAGTGCTTGAAGGACTTAACAGGCATGCTTCTACACATGCAGCGGGAATCGTTATAGCTGGCAAAGATTTAGTAGAAATATTACCAGTTTATAAAGACCTAAATTCGGATATGTTGGTAGTACAATATTCCATGAAATATGCTGAGATTGCTGGTTTAATTAAATTTGATTTTTTAGGTCTGCAAACTCTGACTGTTATTACTAAATGTCTAGAATTATTAAAACAGCAAGGCATAAATATTGATTTTACTAATATGCTATTTGATGATCAAAAAACTTATGAACTACTATGTAGTGGTAGAGCTACCGGTGTTTTCCAGTTTGAAAGTAGTGGAATGCAGGATACTTTAAGACGTCTTAAACCTGACTCCATCCAAGATATAATAGCGTTAGGAGCATTATACCGCCCTGGCCCTATGGATAATATCCCAACTTATATTGCTTGTAAGCATGGTTTGCAGCTACCAGATTACTTGCATGAGATGCTTAAACCAATTTTAGAGGAGACTTATGGAGTTGTTATATATCAGGAACAGGTCTTAGAAATTGCCAAAGTAATTGCCGGCTATAGCTTAGGTGGAGCAGATTTACTTCGTAAAGCCATGGGCAAAAAAATAAAATCTGAAATGGCAGAGCAAGAAGAAACTTTTATTAAAGGTGCAATAGCTAACAATATTTCACGCCAGCAAGCAGAGTCTATTTTTATAACAGTGGCTAAATTTGCTAGCTATGGTTTTAATAAAGCACACGCATCAGCTTATGGTGTAATATCTTATCAAACTGCCTATCTGAAAGCAAATTTTCCAGCCGAATTTTTGGTAGCTTGCTTAAATCTTGAATTAAATAATCATGATAAAATCAATCTATTCATGCAAGAAGCTAAAAATAACAACATTACTATTATCCCTCCTAATATCAATCTTTCCGCTGGTTATTTTAGTACTACTCATGAAGAAGGCAAGACATTTATCATCTATGCCCTAGGTGCTATCAAAAGTGTTACTAGCACTTTTGGCAAAATATTAGCAGAAGAAAGAGTTGAAAATGGTAAGTTTAAAAATATTATAAATTTTATTGAGAGATTACCGCTTAAATCTATTAATCGAAAATTATTAGAGAATCTTATTAAATCCGGGTGTTTTGATACGTTACATTCTAATCGTAATCAGTTACTGTTAAGTATCGCTAAACTTTTAGCTTATGCCTCTTCCTACCATGCAGAAAAAGTTTCTGATCAATTTAGCCTGATTAAGGTAAATTCTGCAAGTCAACAAGTGTTAATTGAAGCAGAACCACTTGATAATAATACTGTCTCTTCTTATGAATTTGAAGTATTAGGACTATTCATTACGCTACATCCATTATCAAGATATCAAGATTTGCTAGCTAGGCTTAATATTGCAACATCACTTGACTTACAAAATGATAGTGGTTCTACTTCTAGTAGGCAGATAAGGATAGCTGGGGTAATACAAAAAAAAGATTCACGTATGTCATCTCGTGGAAGGTTTGTAACCTTACAACTATCCGATCAATTTGGTATTTTCGAATTAACTATTTATAGTGAAGAAATACTTAAAAATTTCGTTCACTTACTTGACATTCAATGTTTAGTTGTAGCACACTGTGATTTGTTTAAGGATGCTGGGGGAACAAGGTTAATCGCTAAAAGCTTCACAACTATTGACGATATAATGAATGAAGAACGACTAGAGATAAAACTCTATCCACAAAATCATTATGAACTATGTCAAATCGTTGATTTGCTTAAAAAGCGTATTAGCCCTGAACGTAGTAATACAAGAATAATTTTATTGCTTAAAGTAAGTATACAAGATGAATTTCAAGAGTTGGCTAGGTGTACGAGTGGTGAGCGGACTAGGCGTAGTCAAACCGTTGTTCCTACGCGAAGTCCCATCGTGCCACAACGCCAACACTTGAAAGGCAAAGGGTATATAAATAATAACTTTACTGCTCGAGTCCATTTACCAGAAATTTTATGTCTAGAAACTGAAGATTTTGAATTTTTAAATCGGTTTATGCTAGGTTCTAGTTAATTCCCTAGATTTTACCTCATTCTATGTAAGAGATCATTAGACTTCTTTCGAAACTCGCTTATGCTGAGGGATTTGAAGGAGACGCGGAACGCAGAACCGCAGCGTACTCTAATGTACGTGAGGATTCGAGTACCGCATCGACGTACAAATCACCAGCAGAAGTAGAGTTTCGAAAGAAGTCTATTTTAACAGTCTCGATGTCATCCCATAACTGTTGAAAGTTACAAAATCGTCTATTAGCGAAATGCTGTTGTAATGCTTAAACCGTCATTGCAAGGAATCGCTGCAAGAAGCGGTGACGTGGCAATCTTGTGAAGTAGTACTCAAATCACCTAGAGGCTGCCTAACAAAGGTAGATATTACTTCATGAGATTGCCACGTCGGCGATTTCATCGTCTCCCTCACTAATAAACGGTTCTTTGGCTAAAACTTTTTCGGCTTAGCTATAGCTTCGATCAATCCTTTAAATAAATTTAAATCTAAATCATTAGGGTTTAAATATTCAGGATGCCATTCTACTCCTATAACAAATTTGTGATTTATTGACTCAATTGCTTCAATTATCCCGTCCGGTGCTGTTGCTGCAACTCGGAGTCCCTCGCCTATTTTTCCTATTGCTTGATGGTGGCTCGAATTAACCATACAAGTTTGCTTATTTCCCGATAAGTTTGCAAGAATAGTGTTTGGTTCTATCGTTATAGAATGCGATAATGTATGTTTGGGGACAGGTTGCTCGTGGTTAATAGCCGTAGTTACTCCTGCTTGTGACTTTATGTAATCAGGTATATGCTGGATAAGGTTGCCACTGCATACTACATTTAACATCTGCATACCACGACATATTCCAAGGAATGGCATATTCTTTTCTAGAGCTTTTTGGGTAAGTAGTAACTCAAAATTATCACGTTGGTCGTTGGTAGCTGTTCTATCACAAGTGAATTCTTGACCATAAAATTTAGGGTGAATATCCTCATCACCGCCGGGAATAATTAGTCCATCGATAATTGACAGCATCACTTCAATTGTATCATATTGATAGGGTAGCATTAAGGGGATTCCCCCAACTTTTATCACGCTATCTGCATAATTTTGCCTAATTGCATACCAAGGAAAAGTAGCATAGGCATATTTTTCAGAATTATTAGCCAAATCTAGAGTGATCCCTATTACTGGTTTTTTCTGTATCATACTAAACCTTATCGCTTTACCATGCGAGTGCCACAGATTATGTCATGTAAACACTTTTTTTCATCAGTACATATCATGCAGACAATACTTATAATCCCTAATATTACAGTACTACTTATTAGTGCTAATATAATAAATCTAATCAACGCTTTTAAAAAGCTTATTCGTGTACCATCCTCGTTTATGATCTTCATGCCCAATATATAACCGCCAAGAGTTGCTTGCATTGAAGATGACTCAAATATTGCCTCATATATAATTGTTAATGATAGCATTATTAATGTCGGAATGGAAGAATAGGCTAGTGCCTCAGCTATTACTGCACCGTCTAGTAGAGAGTTACTTACTAGTATCATAGTCACACAAATTAGAAAAAAAATAATTAAAATTCGATCCAAAACTACAGCAATAGATCTTCGCCAAAAGCCACAATAGATATATTCATTCATAAAATTATTTTCCTTTATGTGATGTTTCAAAAGTATGAAATACCCTAATTCGGGATAAGAATTATAATTCTTATCCCGAATTAGCTGTGATATAAAGAAAAATGTACTCTTGAAGCGGTTCTGCGAGTACATTTTAACTTTTTTACCGTTCAATAGATGATTTTAATTATTAAAATCATCTATTGAACGCAAATTATATTTTAACAATCAGGTGTAGAACCGCTTCAAACCTGATTGTTTCTATATACAGCCGAATTTGGGATAACTTGTTATCCCGAATTCGCGTGAAATGGTGGTGGAGAGGAGATGGTCCATTCAAGAGTATCTGCCCCATCACCCCAAGGATTATTTGGGCATTTCTTCCCATATTTCAAAGTATAAATAACAATGAATACAAAGTAAAGAGCTGCAATAAATGAAATACTGGCTCCGATAGATGAAACCATATTCCAGCCGGCAAACGCATCCGGATAATCCGGTATTCTTCTTGGCATACCAGCTAATCCCAAAAAATGTTGAGGGAAAAATGTCAAATTAACACCGATAAAGGTAACCCAAAAATGAATTTTGCCCATCATCTCAGGATATTGCCGTCCGGACATTTTACCAAACCAATAATAGAACCCAGCAAATGCAGAAAATAATGCCCCAAGTGACATGGTGTAATGAAAATGTGCTACAACATAATATGTATCGTGTAAAATTCTGTCGATTGCTGAATTTGATAATATTATGCCAGTAACTCCGCCAATAGTAAATAGCAAGATAAACCCTATGGAAAATAACATAGGGGTTTCAAAAGTAATTGATCCTCCCCACATTGTGGCAATCCAGCTAAAGATTTTAATACCAGTAGGTACAGCGATAATCATAGTACCAGCAGTAAAATATATTAATGCATTGTACGAAAGACCAACAGTAAACATGTGGTGAGCCCAAACTATAAAACCAACAAATCCGATAATTACCATAGCTACCACCATACCAAAATAACCGAATATTGGCTTACGGGAGAAAGTAGAGATGACCTGACTGACTATACCAAATCCCGGCAATACTACAATATATACTTCTGGATGACCAAAAAACCAAAATAAATGCTGAAATAATACTGGATCTCCGCCACCATCAGGTTTGAAAAAAGTAGTACCAAAATTTCGATCAGTCAGTAACATGGTTATTGCACCCCCTAACACAGGAATTGCCAGTATCAACAAGAAGGCAGTAACCAAAATTGACCAAACAAATAAGGGCATTTCAAATAACCCCATACCATCAGTTCTCATATTAAAGATAGTGACAATCATATTAATTGAACCAAGAATGGAGGAAAGTCCTGTAAGATGTAAACTTAAAATAGCCATATCCACAGCAGCCCCAGGATGTCCTACTAGACTACTTAGAGGAGGATAAAATGTCCAACCAGTACCAGCTCCTCCATCAACCAAACCTGACAGCATTAATAATATAAAAGCAGGGACAAGTAGCCAAAAACTTATATTATTTAGCCTTGGAAAAGCCATATCCGGGGCACCTATTAAAATTGGTATGAAGTAATTACCAAATCCGCCAAATAAAGCTGGCATAATCATGAAAAATACCATAATTATAGCATGAGCGGTAATTAATACATTGTATAGCTGATAATTACCACCTAGTAGATGCCCGCCGGGTACTGCTAGTTCTAACCTAAAAATAACAGAAAATAATCCACCAACAAGCCCAGCAAATATGGCAAATATAATATACATTACGCCAATATCTTTGTGATTAGTGGAAAAAATCCATCTTTGTAAACCCGTAGGGGTTTCGTGATGATCAGATATTACTTCTGCAAGAGGTCTAGTAGAGGCTTGATCTTTAAGTGTCATAATGGTTACTATTTACATTCTTTAAGTTGTTCAATATCAGCCCCTACTATGACCTTGATATTTCTAGTAATTTTATCATAATCCCAATCCCACCATTTTATTTGTACTAACTCATTGATTATATCATCGGAGAATCTTTTTCTAATAATTTTACTAGGATTACCTGCAACGATAGAGTAGGGGGGTACATCCTTGGTAACCACTGCATATGCTCCGATAATTGCTCCATCTCCTATTGTTACTCTTGGCATAATGACTGCATTCGTACCAAACCACACATCATTACCAACTACGGTATTTCTTCTTTTATCAAGAGTTGGCATATAATTGTTCCAATTCTCGAAAATAAAAAATGGATAAGTAGAAAAGCCATCCATTGGGTGATTCACATCATCCATGATGAAAGTGGTTCTCATGGCGATAGAACAAAACTTACCGATAATTAATTTACACTCATGGCATCCTATGACATTATTGCGCTCAAAATATTCTGGGTGCTGGCTATCATGATAGTAAGTATAATCACCTACCATTATGTTAGGATTGTGAATAAAATGTTTTAAAAATACGGTTTCTTTAACCTGTTTTGCGTAAAGATGTGGATAATGCTTGTTGAAATGTACCATAATAACTCTTTTATTTAATTGATTTGAAGGTTAATTCTTTGTTAGCCTTTATATTCATAGAGAATTTTGATTTTGCCATAATCAACCAGTTTTGAAATTCTTCCTTGCTTACCACTTCAATGGCAATCGGCATAAAACCGTGATTAACACCGCAAAGTTCTGAACATTGACCATAATACACGCCTTTTTTGCTAATTTTAGTCCAAGTTTCATTGATTCTTCCGGGAACAGCATCCATCTTTATGCCCAGTGCCGGTACTGCAAAACTATGTATGACGTCTCCCGCCGTAATTAGAAATCTCACAGTAGTATTTTCTGGTATGATAATACGGTTATCGACATCTAATAAGCGTTTTTGACCAAGTTTTAATTTTTCATCGGTAATTAAATAACTATCAAATTCGATATTATCGTGATCAGGGTATATATAATGCCAATACCACTGATAGCCCACGACCTTAACAGTCATATCTATTTCAGGAATTTTTTCTGCAAAACGTAAAATACGAAATGATGGTATGGCAATAATAACTAAAATTATTATAGGGATTATCGTCCAAATAACTTCAATTAAGATATTATGAGAAAATTTTGCTGGAATAGGGTTGGCTTTTGCATTAAATCTAATACAAACATAGACTAGTAAAATGGTAATAAAGACAACTATTCCTCCTGATATTAACAGTAGGAAATTGTGAAACCCGTGAAGCTCTTCCATCAGAGGGCTTGCTGGAGTTTGTAACAACATTTGCCACGCCTGAGGTTCTGAGGCTAAGCAATTGTGAGCAAATAAAAGATATAAAATTACAAATTTTTTCATATTTGGTATTAGTGGGTTTGATTCTATATGCTATAGTTAGACAATATAAGACGATATATAGTTTTATTAAAGTAAAAAATAGGGTATAGTGCAAAAACTTGAGGAATTTATCATTGACTTTAAGCTGCCTTCTGATACGATTCGGCTTACTAATAAGTATACTCAAATGATTTAAGATTACAATATGGCAGGTCATTCAAAATTTAAAAATATTCAGCATCGAAAAGGTACGCAAGATAAGAAAAGGGCGAAAGTTTTTACTAAGCTAATTAGAGAAATTATCACTGCTGCTAAAATGGGAACTGATGTAAGCAATCCACGCCTGCGGAGTAGCATAGCTGCAGCACGCAGTCAGAATTTGCCGAAGGATCGAATAGATAAGGCAATAAGTGCAGCAAGTGATTCGAATAATAACGAACATTATACAGAGATTAGATATGAAGGCTTTGCTCCGGGTGGTATTGCAATAATAGTAGAGGCTTTAACTGATAATAAAAATCGCACAGCTGCTGAAATTAGGTCGGCTTTTACTAAATTTGGTGGTAATTTAGGTGAGACTGGAAGTAGCAGTTATATGTTTGACCATCTTGGAGTAATACAATACCCAGTGGAATTAACATCGGCAGAATCTATATTGGAAAGTAGCCTAGAGGCTGGGGCAAAAGATGTGATTTCTGAAGAAGATGCGTATTTAATCTATACAGATATTGAGGATTTTGTACAAACTCTTGAATCTTTGACTAATAAATATGGACCTCCTGAGGAATCCTATATCGGTTGGATTCCTCAGAATATTATGATTATAGAAGATAAAGATAAGGCAGAGAAGCTATTAAAATTAGTGGATCTTTTGGAAGAAAGCGATGACGTACAAAAAGTTTTTGGTAATTATGAATTATCTGATGCAATTTATCAAGCTATGAAGGATATTTAATATGGATTGCCAAATTATTGTTCTAGCTGCTGGTAATGGTAGAAGAATGGAATCTTCGTTACCAAAAGTAATGCATGAAGTTGGTGGTAGACCTATGCTTGATAGGGTGCTAACAAATGCCAAAAAAGTGACTAACGATGTTATCTTAGTTCACTCATTGCAATTAGAAAAATATATTTCTTCTTATAAAGAGGTTTGTAAATTTGCATTGCAGCTAGAACGATTGGGTACTGCTCATGCGGTATATACTGCTTTAGACTTAGTTGATGACAATAAAATTGTAGCAGTGCTTTACGGAGATAATCCTTTAATCACCGCAAATATTATTAACGATTTATTAGACCACCTAATTTCTACAAATTCAGCCATTACAACGTTATGCTTTAGACGTGATAACCCGGGGCAATATGGACGAATAGTTACTGATGAACTAGGAAATTTTTTAAAAATTGTGGAATTTAAAGAAGCAACGAGTGAAGAACAAGCTATGACAATTTGTAATTCTGGTATTATGGCTTTTGAAGCTGGTATATTAAAAAAATATCTACCTACTATTTTTTTAGGTAAGGTTGATAGATCAAAAGAGTTATATTTGACCGCCCTTGTAAAAATAGCTAAGGATAGTGGAGAAAAAGTATCATATTTGCTATCTTCAGACCACGACATAGTGCTTGGAGTAAATACTAAACAGGAGCTAGAAGAAGCTAATAAAACTATTGCTAAGTTAATGGGCTAGGTAATACACACAAAATTCTTCAACGTCATTGTGAGGAGTCGCGAAAAAGCGGCGACGCGGCAATCTAGGCACAACTGTTGAAAGTTCAACAAACGTCATTGCGAGGAGACCGTAGGTCGACGAAGCAATTGTAAGTTAAAAGTATGATATAATAGATATTGAAGTCAATGTCCATATGACAAGCTTCATGGATTGCCGCGCTCACGTACGTTCGCTCGCAATGACGGTTTAGGGCTGACAACGCTCATCGCAATGACGTTTGTTGAACTTTCGACAGTTGTGGCAATCTAGGATACGCGAAGCGTATTAGAAAAAACAGCTTCGCTGTTTACCTAGATCGCCACGGCACCTAACGGTGTCTTGCGATGACGGTTATACAAAAAATGCAGGGTACTATGCCATGTGAGACGCGATACTAAAACATTTTCAATACAAACATATTTCTAAAAAATATAGTTTTTATTGAGTGTTTTAATGTTACAAATTAACCTCAAACGTTAAATTAATTGGCAACTTGGGTTAAAGAATTAGATGTAGACGTTGATTACAGCCTAATTTGAGTAAGTAAAAAGTCAAAAAATATGCCAAACCCAATAACTTACACAATAGAAAACTTAAGCGATGCACGAGAGTTCTTATCCAAATTCCATAATCCGGTTATTTTAACTAACAAAAGTGGTAGCACGAGATATTACGGTATGCTAGTGTGGGATTATATTTTTAAAAAACTAATTGAAGAATTTCCCCAAATCGTAAAAATTATTGTTAATGTAGGAAACGATCACGCAGCTTTATTTACCGCTATCAAACTTAATTACCAAAATATAGTTTATACTGGTAAATCAGCAGAGGCTAGGAAGTTGGCTTTGGCTAATAGTATAACATGAGAACGCGAATTCGGGATAAGAATTATTCCCTCCCTTTTCCAAAAGCCTAGCGATGTCCACGATAATAGACAGTTTTATATGACCGCTCACTATTGGGAAATTTCCGCTCCCTAATTGAGAAGCTACCGAAGCCTCTAATTTCAATACGATTTTGCTCAGCGAGGCTAGACTGTAAATAATCAAATACCAAATCTATAGAATCTTTTATATCTTCCTTAGAAAGATAATTAAGTTCCTTAGATATTTTATCCACTAAATCAGACTTTCTTGCCATAAATTAAAAAATTGCTTTTATCCCTTGAAATTTATTTTTAAAAAAACTTGGTAAAACACTATCAAAATCCTCCATAATAATTTCAAGAAATTTTGATTTCGGTTTTATTTTAAATTCTTTTACCTTCAAATCTTTATTAATTTTTTTGACTTCCTGTAACCATTTAATCGCATCATCCTCAGAACCCAGAGCATCAACAAGTTTTAGTTTCAAAGCTTGGCGACCAGAATATATCCGACCATCAGCTATTTTTTTAACTTCTTCAATTGCTAATCCCCTTCTTAAAGCAACGAGTTCAATAAAATAATCATAAGTATCCTGTACATTAGACATTATAGCCTGACGAACAGCTTCTGTAACTTTTTCAGTAGGATTAGGAGCGGCTTTTAATTCCCCGGATTTAAAATTATTGAAGGTAATACCTAGTGTCTTTGCTAAATCTGTGACTTCTAGAGTTTGGAGAATCACACCAATTGAGCCAGTAATCGTTCCATTATGACTAATTATGTAATCCCCTCCTAATGATATCAAATATCCTCCACTCGCTGCCAATGTACCCATAACAATTACTACCGGTTTTTTTGCTGATATTTTTCTGAGTATATTATAAATTTTCTCTGATCCAACCACAGTTCCACCAGGAGAATTGACATTAACAATTAGAGCATTAATCTTATCATCATCAATGATTTTCTCCAATCTTTTATCACGTTTTGTATCCTCAAAAATTATATCTTCTATTGAAACTGCAGCTATATAGTTACTATTAGTAGTTACATATTCAGAACTTGACAAATCAAATTTCTTAATCATCACAACAATTAAAACTATAAACATTAAAATTGTTGCTAACTTCCACAGCCTTAATTTTAATTTATTTTGCTTTCTTTCAATTATGTAGTCAGGAGTTATTGTCATTAACTTTGCCTATTTGTTTATATGGAAGTATAATGGGCGCTTTAGGCTCTAAGAAGTCAATTTTATCCTACTTCGCACGCATAATCCGCCCCTGTTCCCTCTTCCAATCTTGTTCTTTAATAGATTGTCTTTTATCATGTAATTTTTTACCTTTTGCTATACCTAACTCAACTTTTACTTTATTTTTTTTATTGAAATATAAAGAAAGAGCAACAAGAGTGTAGCCTTTTAGGCGAATTTTACCAATTATTTTCTTTATTTCACTAGAATTAAGAAGCAACTTACGAGTCCTTCTAGTCGAATGATTAAATCTGTTAGCTTTGTCATATTCCGCAATATGGCAATTATATAAAAACACTTCATTTGCAGAATTTTCTGCATGACTATCTTCTATACTAGCTTTTCCTTGACGCAGCGATTTAACTTCACTCCCGGTTAATATTATGCCAGCTTCAATTTTTTCTTCAATAAAGTAATTGAAATATGCTTTTTTATTTTGTGCTATTATTTTCTTATATTCCGACATAGTCCATAGCTTTATTTACTTTTTCCTCAGTAACTTTCAACGCTGAAGTTAAAGGAAGCCTTAACTCATTAGAACATAGCCCTAATCTGCACGCTGCATATTTCACTGGTATTGGGTTTGTTTCTGCAAATAATGCTTTATATAAGGGTAGTAATTGCTGTTGGATTCGCAGAGCTTCTTCATAATTACCAGCATGACAATTATCCTGTAATTTCTTGCACAAACTAGGTGCTATATTAGAGGCAACAGAAACGCACCCTACTCCCGCGTGAACATTATAAGATAAAGCTATTTCATCATTACCACACAATAAGTTAAAATCTTTGCTTACAGCAGCCTTAATTCTCAAAGGACGTTCTAAATCATTACCTGCATCTTTAAAAGCGACAATACGCGGTAGTTTACTGAGCCTAACTATCGTGTCATCTGAAAAATCAACCAAAGTTCTACTAGGTACTGAATATAACATGATTGGCAAGTGGCTAGCATTATGTATAGCTTCAAAATGTAAATAAATTCCTTCTTGCATGGGTTTTACGTAAGAAGGAATACTACACATAAGCCCATCAACAGGAATTTTTGTACATATTTTTATCATATCTATGGCTATACTGGTAGTAATAGCGGAACAACCTGCTATTATTTGGGTACGGTTTTTAGTAATTTCTACAGCCACTTCTAGCAAAGATTGATATTCCTGTAAACTTAAGCTAGGTCCCTCACCAGTAGAACCAGCAATCACTACTCCATCAACTTTATTATCAATTTGATAGTTAAGTATTTTCTCCAAAGAAACAAAATCTAATTTATTATCCTTAAAAGGGGTTATAATGGCTGTAATAAGCCCTTTAAATATATTATTTTTCATAAACACCACCTAGATTAATCTGAGTTCGATATAACAAGCTATCAATATCATCCCTATTGGTTATGTCACCATAACTGTCGAAAGTTCAACAAACGTCATTGCGAGGAGACCGTAGGTCGACGAAGCAATCTATATGACAAACTTCATGGATTGCCGCGCTTACGTACGTTCGCTCGCTAATAGACGGTTTAAGCCTTACAACAGCGCTTCGCAATGACGGTTTTTTAACTTTCAACAATTGTGATACCTACGCAGGGACATAGAGACAGCCTTACTTTTAAATTATCCTGTAATTATATCATATATTATTTACGCACTAAGCTATTATATTCTTTTTTTAACAAATTAGTAATTTTACTATCTTCAAAGATAATATTTTGATCACCACGGTTAATCGATTTAATCCCCTTAACTTCTGCAGCTGTACCAGTCATAAAACATTCAGTAAACTCCCCTAACCTATCTAGAGTTATGTATTCTTCCTTAACCTCAAGATTTAACTCTTTAGCAAGTTTTATAACTGTTTGACGCGTTATGCCATTTAAAAAACTATCAGCTATCGGTGTAAATAATTGCTCTCCTTTAACAAAAAAGATATTTGTAGTAGTACATTCAGCAATAAATCCTCGCCAATCTAATAGAACTGCATCACTATAACCCAAAGACTTAGCTTCTTTTTGGCATACTATCATCATATTGTAATGTCCTGACGATTTACACTGCGGCGGTAGTGAGTTTGGATGACATTTCCGCCAACGTGCAATATGCAAACTTAAAGCATCAGAAGGTCTAGGAATTGATGGAATAGCAGCAATTAATAAATTAACCGATAAATTTCCATTAGTTAGATTAAGAGATTCACTACCATACCAAATTAAAGGACGAACATACGCATCTTTAATATTATTTTTTTCTATAAGTAAGTGATGGGCTTTTATAATGTCTTCAAAACTATATGGCATTTCCATAGCTAAAGTTTGTGCTGATTCTATCAAACGCTGCGTATGTTCTTCTAATTTAAAAATTTTTCCATCATAGGCTTTTTCTCCTTCAAAAACTCCACCAGAATAATGTAAACTATGAGTAAGAACATGTACTTTAGCTTCCTGCCAAGCAATAAAATTACCGTTAATCCAGATATAACCTGATAATTGTTTAAGGTTTCTAGGCCGCTCTTCCACAATTATATTTTCTTGTGTTATTATCATTGTCAACCTTCCATTATTCAGTTAGTATATTTTCACTACTTATAAATACCGAAACTTTATTTATGCAAAGCCCTAAGCCTCACATTCTTGTAGTCGATGATGATACTCGAATACAAAAACTTTTAAAACAGTTTTTGTATAAAAATGACTTTTTAGTATCAACAGCAGCTTCTGTCCAAGAAGCTGAGGAACTATTAAAATCCTCTATTTATGACTTAATTATTTTAGACGTTATGTTGCCGAATGTTACAGGGCTTGATTTTGCCCATACTATAAGATCAAGTAAAAACCTTATACCAATTGTTATGCTAACTGCACTATCACAACCAAGCGATCGTATCAAGGGATTAGAATCCGGTGCATCTGATTATCTGACCAAACCTTTCGAACCGAAAGAATTATTACTCAGGATTAATAACCTATTAAATAGCTATAATAATTATAAAAAACAAGATAAAATCAAGCGATTAGGCAATAATTATTATAATTTAGAATCAAAGGAATTTGTCAAAAATAACCAACCTATACAATTGAGTTCTACAGAACAAAAATTGCTAGAAGTATTATTAAAACACAATGGACAAGAAATGAAACGTGATGAGTTGTCAAAAATAATGGGAGGACTTAGCCCTCGCTCTATCGACGTACAAATTGTCAGAATAAGAAGTAAGATTGAAGATGACCCTAAAGAACCAAAATATCTAAAAACCATTCGGAATAGCGGTTATGCTATCTATACATAAACTTATACCACAAACTTTACTGGCTAGATTTGTTCTCATTATTATTGTTCCAACATTAATAGGACAAATTCTAGCAGTGTTTTTGTTCTATGATCGTCACTGGTATAATGTTTCTTATTATACTAGCAATATTATTGCTAATGAAATTATTTCCCTTCTTGAACAAGACGACAATAATCTATTAGAAAAAAACACAACAGAGACAAATTATTTAAATTTGTCGTATCAGTTTCATCAAGAATTAAACTTGCCACGCAAACAACCTAGAATTAGTGAAGAATTAGAGATTTTTAAAAATATTATTAACGTAAAAATTAATAAGAAAAATATAGTAAAGATTAATGATTCAAAAAGAATTGAAGTATTACTCCAATTAACCGATGGTTTACTAAAAATAACTTTCCCCGCAAAATTATTGATGAATCCAACTGCTTACATTTTTGTTCTATGGTTAATCTTCTTAACTATTTTACTACTTTCTGTTTCCTTAATCTTCTCTAAAAAGCAAATTAACTCCATTTTAACTCTTGCAGATGCTGCTGATCAATTCGGACAAGGAATCACAAGATTACCAACATTTAAACCTTCTGGGGCAAAAGAAATCAAAAAGGCTGGTATTGCTTTTCTGAAAATGAAAGAACGAATTGAACAACAAATCACTAAAAGAACTAGAATGTTAGCTATGATTTCACATGATTTATGTACTCCTTTAACTAGAATGAAATTACAACTGGAGTTAATGAACAAATCTGAAGAAACAGAAGGTCTTAAGGAAGATATACTTACCATGCAACAAATGATAAAATCATACCTTGACTTTGCTAAGGGTGAAAATGGTGAAGAAGCTCAAATAATTGAGTTATCTTCTTGGCTGTCTACTATCATAAATAAATGGTCTGTTGCCAATATTGAGCTGCTTGCAACAGAGCAGATAATAGCACAAATCAAGCCTATCAACTTTGAACGTGCAATATCTAACGTAATAAGTAATGCTATAAAATATTCTACAAAAATAAGAATTACTGTATATTCTAGTTCTACTAATGCCATAATAAAAATTGAAGATAATGGTATTGGCATAAAGGATGCAGAGAAATTATTAGTGTTTAAAGCATTTTATCGTTCAGATAAGTCACGCCCACTTAATAATTCAGGTAATGTTGGACTTGGTCTTGCTATTACTAAAGAAATAATCATTGATCATAATGGAACAATATCCTTGCAGGATAGTAAAAATTTAGGTGGTTTATTGGTTGAAATTTCGCTACCTAACCTCAAGTGTTGATGTAAGAGCTTGTCCTCAAACTAAAATTAAGGTATGATGAAGTGAACAAAGTATTATTAGTAAGAAGTATAGAAGAATGAGCAGAAAAAATTATCCAACAGATTTAACAGATGAAGAATGGTTAAGGATAGAGGGGTTGTTTCAAGTATCGTATGTAAAGGGAGGTAGACCTTTAAAACATAGCAAAAGAGAGATTTTGAATGCAATTTTTTATGTATTACGTACTGGGTGTCAAGTGGAGATATATGCCGCATGACTTTCCAATTTGGAAGACAGTATATGAACAATTTAGAAGATGGAAGAAGCAAGGTGTATTTGAACGTATGAACCATGAACTTATCAAGGATGTTAGAAGAAAATTAGGTAGAAATGAGTATCCTAGTGCTTGCATAATAGATAGTCAGTCTGTCAAGACAACAGAAGAAGGGGAGCTAAAGGTTATGATGGAGCTAAGAAAATTAAGGGCAGAAAGAGGCATATTATTACCGATACACAAGGCTTTGTGTTAGGTTGTTATGTCGGTTCTGCGAATGAGAATGATCGATACGGAGCTACAGTGCTACTCAGTAACATGCAAAAAGAGTACACTACTATTAAACAAATGTGGTCTGATATGGGGTATCAGTCTAAAGATTTAAAGGATCTCATTAAGGAAAAGTATAACATAGATTTAGAAATTGTTAAACGACCAGTGTGCAGATTTTGGATACCAAAAAATACACCACTAGAACTATTGCCAACAAGGGAAGTTGGGTTTAAAGTACAGCCAAGGCGATGGGTTGTTGAGAGAAGCTTTGCTTGGATAAATAGAAATAGAAGGCTCTCCAAGGAATATGATTTTCTTACTGATTCTAGTGAAAATATAATTTTTTTGGCTATGAGTCGATTACTTCTTCGTAGGATTACTTCTATTACTTAGTTTGCGGACAAGCTCTTAATACAAGTAGCGATACCGCGGAAAAATGCATGTACTATTGTTGGTGAGAACTATGAAGTATATGATTCATAAGGGAGTTTGGGCTTGTGTAATTCATAGACTTTGTTACAAAATAGTAAATATATTAATGTGGTTAAAAAGGTATCTATTACACTAGAAAAGAGCATGTTTTGCTTGCAACAATATCACGGTACTCAAATGCAATCTTAAATGTTATAGAAAAGATTTCTTGTATATAGGTGAATTTGCAAAATTCTTTTTGCAATATCTATGCCGATTGTAGTAATCTACATTATAGATAGCTGCATTACAAATATATGAAAACTGTTTTACCTGAACGCTCCCTGATAATTCAAGAAAGACTTGATAATATCGTCAAAGAAATTCTCGCTGTATCAAAGCACAAGATTGCGATGATTATTTTATTTGGCTCTTATGCTAGAGGAGATTGGGTACAAGATGAGTATAAAAAAGGTCACATTACCTACAGCTATCAAAGTGATCTCGATATTATGTTAGTCATGAAGAAAGGCAAACATGCCGGTCTTGCAGGGTTATCCATAGAAGATAAAATAGAAAAAAGGTTAGAAAAAAAATCATTAAGAAGTCCTTTTGAATTATGGGTAACTTTGGTGCTAGACACTGTTAACAAAGGTTTCGAAGATTTATTTTAATAGCAGCAAAAGCAATAAAAGACAGGAAGGAAAGATCATCTTTTTCATAACGAAGTCCAAGACGCCTGTTTTCTTTAATCTTACCAAAAAATCTTTCTATTGCTCCTTCTAACAAACTGTTCTAATAGTTTGTTTATGTTTTTACATAATACGTAGCATTTTGTTTGCTGCTCTTAACTTATATTTTTCCTTGTCATATATAATCTCTATCTTCCTATTCTTTCTTCCGGGAATTACCGGTATATTATTTTGTGAAACAAGATTCTGACGATTTTTATTACTATCATATCCACGATCTTGAATAACACAGCACCCTACAATTCCTGCACTTAACTCTTCTGCCATAGCAATATCATTTCTATTCCCTCCTGTCAGGAATCCTTCTACTATATGCCCTTGTACTGTCATCGTAAGGTGCAGCTTCGTACTCATTCCTCCCTTGCTCTTCCCCTTGCTTTGACTCCCCCTTTTAAGCCGCCGCCATGTCGGTGCACCTTGAATATACTGCTATCTGAGATAACTATATTAATCGTTATCTTCTTGCTACACTGTAGAAGCATTAATATCTTCCACCATATTCCTCTTTCACTACCTCGTTTAAAACGTTGATAGATAGTATGCCAGCAACCATAACATTTTGGTAAATCTCTCCATGGTACGCCAGTTCTCAGCACATACATTATTGCACAAAATACTCTGTAATGACTTATTTGAACAGGTCGACCCTTCCAAATATAATTCTTCTCTATAATTGGCTCTATTTCTTTACGGAAAAAATCAGCCTTAATAGGATATAATCGTTGATCCATATATATCTCCTTTTTAAGACCATTCTATCCTATTCTTACTTTCTTTTCTATACCTTTGTTAACAGTGTCTAGAATCAATTAAGACGGTAAATAGTCAGTTAGAGAAGGGGCATTATTTCTTTTCCGATATAAAAAAAGAAGGAATTCTCTTATATGATAGCGGTGAATTTCAGCTGGCGGAAGCTAAAAACTTACCCTGGGGAGAAAGAAGACAAATAGCTAAAGAGGATTATGAGTATTGGTTTGAAAGAGGTGTAGAGTGTATAGATGCAAGTAATATATTTTTACAAAGAAATAGCCTTAATAAGTGTGCTTTTGAGTTACACCAAGCTACTGAGTGTTTTTATAATGCTATCCTGTTAGTCTTTTCTGGCTATAAACCTAAACTACACGATATAAGAAAATTAGGTAGTATAGCCGGAAATTACAATGAAGAATTATGGCAGATATTTCCTCATTCTAGCGTTGAGCAAAGGCAATGTTTTAGATTACTTGAACAGGCTTATGTTGAGGCTCGCTATAACAAAGATTATAGAATAACTAAAGAACAGCTACTTTACCTTATTGATAGAGTTAAAAAATTAAAAACAGTGACGGAAAAAATTTGCTTGGAAAGGATTAATAAAGAGATAATTTAAGCTCCTTAATATAGACAAAGTAAGTCTATAAACGCGATGACCTATAAGTTTAAGATATTGGGGTGTTAGATGTAGTAGTTTTGTTTATTATTATTTCCAAGTGTCCGTATGACTAACCCATTCCTCAGTATTACCTATCCTTTCATCTGCTAATTTAGCTAATATTTTATCCTCTTGAAGTTCCAAACTAGTTATAATAAGATATTTTGCTACTTATAGATAAGAACTCTTTGTTGATTTTAGCAAGACCTGCAATTTCATCAAATATTTTTTTGTCAAGATCACTCCAATTTATTTGTTATGACTCAATTGTATCATATCTGATACAGAATATCAATAAGGTGATCGATGTAAACAGTGGCATTCGGTTAAGTTTTTAACTTATCTATTTTAAAGCAAACCCATATAAATAAAAAAGCCCATATTTAGACTTGGAGAGTAATAATTCAAGAACCAGTCCCTTCCCATAATGATACTAAAAAGCCGTGTAATAGCCTTAAAATAATAAATAGGGGTATCTATGATAAACCACTTGATAAAGTTACTCCTGCTACGAGTTAAAACAATTATTTCTACAATAACCTAAAATTATCAATGACAAAAAAATGTTACACTTGGCTCTAATACTGAAGGAGATGGGGTAATTTAATAATAATTCAACTTGACTTGTGCGGTGCTTGATATATCTCTGCTCTTTGAGTAGATACTACTTTCTAATTAAAGCAAAATTTATTATCTAAGGAGAAAATATGACAGACAAAGCAACAAAATCAATAATTTTAGTTCGTATTTCAACAAGGGAGCAAGAAGAAGGGTATTCAATTGAAGCTCAAAAATATAGATTAGTAGAATATTGCCAACGTAAAAATCTTGAAGTTATCGAAACTTTTGAAATTATCGAATCTTCAAGCAGAGGTGATCGCAAACAATTTAAAGAGATGATCAAATTTGCTAAAAGCCATAGAGAAACAATTGCTATAGTTGCTGATAAAGTAGATCGAGTACAAAGAAGAATCTCAGAAATTTCATTACTAGAAGAACCAATAAAAGCTGGTAAGATAGAATTACATTTTAGAGCAGAAGGTTACATAATAGATAAAGATTCTCAGTCTCATGCAAAGCTAATGTGGGGAATGAACGTGTTGATGGCACAATCTTACGTTGATAGTTTAAGTGATAACGTTAAAAGAAGCCTAGATCATAAATTGCGTAAAGGAGAGTGGATAGGACCAGCCCCTCTTGGTTACCTAAATAGTCGAGATGAAAGAGGAAACAGTATAGTAATTCTCGATCCTGTAAGAGGTTCTATCATAAAAAAACTCTTTGAAGAATATGCAACAGGAATGTATACTCTTAATTATTTGACTGAAAAAGCTAAGGATCTTGGTCTTAGAAGCAAAAACAATTGCTACGTCAATAAAACAGTAGTGCATCGAATGATCCAACAACCATTTTATTACGGTGAAATAAGAGTAAAAGGAGAGATGTGGTCACATGGTTACCAAGCAATTATAACAAAAGAGACTTTTATGGCATGTAAAGATGTACGTTTAGGGTGGAAGAAGAAGCCTTTTAAATATGGTGGTAAGGATTTTCTTTTTAGAGGGTTAATAACCTGTGCAGTAACTGGTAAAGTTGTAACAGCTGAAACTCACAGCAAAACATATTCAGATGGTAAAGTGGACGAATGGACTTATTTAGGGACATGGGATCCAAAGAATCCAAACAAAAAGATTTATGTAAGAGAAGATGAAGTTTTAAAGCAGGTAGAAGAGGTTTTTAAAAGAATAGGTATAAGAGACCAAGAAATGCTAAAAGAGACTCTAGCCTATTTAAAAAACACAAATGAGCTAAAGAAAGATGAGCATGGGCAAGCAACAGCTGCTTTAAAGAAAGAACATACCGAAAATGAGAATAGATTAAATTCATTAATAGATTTGCGACTCAATGGAGAACTTAGTACAGAAGAATTTCAAAGAAAAAAACAACAATTAAAAGATCGCCAATATGAAATTGCTCGTTTAATTAAAGTTTATGAGGAAGCAGATGATAAATTTACTGATACCGCTACAACGCTAATAACTCTAGCATCGCAAGGTCTATGAAACTTTTAAAGGTTCTGAAAGCCCTCAAAAACGCAAAATGATAAATTTCGTATTTCAGAACCTTAAACGTCAGGGGCAAAAAACTTGAGACCTCTCTACGTTTCCCGTTCGATATTTTTGAAAAAACGACAACTTGTACCAAAGTGGCGGAGAGGAGGGGATTTGAACCCCTGACACGTTACCGTGAACACGCTTTCCAGGCGAGCGCCTTAAACCACTCGGCCACCTCTCCATCTATAGGAATTCAGAATAACAAGTTACATCAGATTCGGTTAACTACGTAAACAATAGGTTTGGTATACTATTCGTCTTTAAAGTGTTAGCATTGTCTTACTATCGGGACTTTGCGTACTCACATACTAAATATACGATTAGTTAACTTGCCACTCGTACTCCTAGCCAATTCTTTAAAGCAGAAGTGTATCTACAGTTTGCTACTTCAGAAAATTATTAGCATAATACTCACAATATTCTTTAACTGGGCAAGCAGGGCAATTTGGTACTCGTGCTTTGCAAATATACCTACCAAGTAATATCAACCAGTGATGAGCATGTTGTAACCATTTTATATCGATAACTTTAACTAATTCAAGTTCTACTTTTTTGGGAGTATTACTATTTGCCAGTCCTAATCTTTTAGAAACTCTAAATACATGTGTATCAACTGCGATAGTTGACTTACCAAAGAGGCAATTCAATACTACATTAGCAGTTTTTCTTCCGACACCTGGCAATTTAATTAAGTCATCAAAATTGTTAGGTACTTTGCTGTCATACTTATCTATCAAAATTCGACAAAGTGCAACAATATTTTTTGCTTTGGTTATAAATAAACCTATTGATCTTATATAAGTTCTTACCCCTTCTTCCCCGAGTTCTAATATTTTTTCTGGTGTATTATACTTCACAAACAATAATCTAGTTGCTTTATTAACTGAAACATCAGTTGCTTGTGCGGATAATATCACCGCTACTAATAGAGTAAAATTATTAACATATTCTAGTTCCGTTCGGGGAGTAGGATTATTTTGGCTTAAAATTTCAAAAATTTTATCAACTATTTGAGCTTGCATAATATAACATTTAAGAGTAAAAGAAGTTATAATTTTTATCAGGTTTAGGAATGTTAGAGAATAGAAATTTTGATTTTATAAAAAATGAAATTGCTAATCATGATATTGTATTATTTATGAAAGGCACTGCCAATTTTCCTCAATGTGGTTTTTCTGCTACCGTTGTTTCTATCTTAAAAAAACTTGGCGTAGAATTTCGTGATATTAATGTTTTAACCAATCCTAGCTTACGTGAAGATATCAAATCTTTCAGTGATTGGCCTACTATACCACAGCTTTATATAAAAGGGGAATTGATAGGTGGCTGCGATATAGTACGTGAGATGTATGAAAATGGTGATCTTGTTTCATTATTAAAAAATAAACATATAATATCTAAGTAACCTCAATTAGATATAAGAATATTTATCTTATATCTAATTGCTTTATAAATGAGTATACTCTTCTGCTTTGAGTATATATCTAGTTATGGAACTGCCTTATAGTTTCAAGCAGTTCTTCGTTTTTATAAGGTTTATGAATTAGGTATGTTGTTTGTTCTTGTAAGAATTCTTGCATTTCTTGGTGATTGCTAGAAAAACCAGTTTGAAAAATTATAGGAATATGTGCAAGGTTATCATCACTTCTTATCTGCTTATGTACTTCATAACCTGTCATATCAGGAAGAGAAATATCAAGAAATATTAATTCTATTGTATTAGCATGTGTTTTAGATAAATTAACTGCTTCTTGTCCGGAATAAGCACTGATAATTTTATATTTTTGTTCATAATGTAGCACTAAGTTTATTACGTCATGGCAAATTGGTTCGTCATCAACAAAAAGTATAGTAAATACTTTTGCAATATTATCCTTTGTAAGCATTTTATGTCTCTTTTTTATTGTATACAGGAATCATAAATTCTAATTTTGTTCCTCTTTTACGGTTATTCTCGGCATAAATATAACCATTATGAGCCAGTACAATTTCTCGGCAAATAGATAAACCAACACCTGTACCAAGAAAATTATTATTAGTTCGTGAACTACGAGTAAATACTTCAAAAATAGTCTCAAGTTCTGAGTCTGGAATTCCTATACCTGTATCGATTAGGCTAAAGCGCCAATAAGGAATATTTTCATGATTTTTTAAATCAATTACCGCTATAATTAATCCTTCCTTAGTATATTTGAGTGCATTATTAAATAAATTATTTAATAATTGGTTAATCCTAATTTTATCTCCATTAATCATTGCTTTTGTAATACTATGATCAATAAGAATAATATTAACTCGATCGTTAATTATGTTTAATTCTGTAAGTTGTTGCACAGTCTCTTTTATAGAAGATAATAGATCCATAGCAACAAAATTAAACTGCATTTTTCCGATACTAAACTTAGATAGGTCTAGTAGGTCATTAATTAATTTTATAAGACGCTGATTATTTTTAGCTATTATACTGACATACTTTACGTGTTCTTGCTCATCCATTTTATCCCAATTTTCATATAAAAACTGAGCAATACTACTTCCCCCATGTATCGAAGTCCTAATTTCGTGAGTAACGTGATTTAAAATATTATCTTGCTCTGATATCTTTTGTTCTAATTCTAATATTTTAGTTTTTGAATTATTTCTTAAATTAAACCACGAAAACATCTTGTACCTGCAAATATAAAGAACTACAGGAATCAAAAATATGACTAAAATAGTCCAAAAAAGTTGGTACATATGCTTACTTTACTTAAAATAATTATATGCAAGATAAAATATAAAATAACTAATGAAAATATCTAAAAATTTCAAATTAACATTTCATATAAATAATTCTAATTTAGTAATCTTTGATAATTTATTAACAAAATTTAATATAATATATAACCAACAGCTTATATATTATATTAAATTTTTCAACACAATAAATAATTTTTAATAAATTAGTCAAAAGGCTGTCTTAAGGTTATTGCAGCTGATAAAGTTCCTTCATCTAAATAGTCTAGTTCTCCACCTATTGGAATGCCGCTAGCTAATCTTGATATTTTGATAGTATAATCTTTAAAATATTCAGTAATGAAATAAGCTGTAGTTTGACCTTCTAAGGTGGAATTAGTTGCAATAATTATTTCATTAATGTTATTCTCTTGGCATCTAGCTAGTAATTCTGGTAGTCTTAATGCTTTAGAATTATGGCTACTTGCAGTTGATAAATTATGTCCTAGTACATGATAATATCCATTAAAAATACCACTACGCTCTATTGCCCACAATTCTGTCACTGTTTCAACAATTGCTATAATAGATTTGTTGCGATCATCAGATGAACATACTCTACAAATATGATGAGAATCTATGTTGCCACAAATATCGCACTTAACAACATTATTATCTACGTAAGAAAGAGCTGAAATTAAACCTTTTAACCTAACGTCTTTTTCTTGTAAAAGATGCAGGACTATACGCCTTGCTGATCTTTGACCAAGACTAGGTAGTTTGGAGAAAAGATAGATCAATTGATCTATTTCATTTAGTTTATTCATTTTAGCATACCTTTACTACTTATAACTGTTTTAACTCTTAATAACCGCTGTTCCAGCAATTTTATCATGCAAAGCTTGGCGTTGTTTAGAAAAGAGTATAAACCAAATACCAACTAGCACTAATACATATCCACAAAATCTTTTAATTAATTGCCATTTACTAGGTTTTCCAAGAGTTATTGCATCTACTATTTTCATATGCATAATCATTTTTCCTGGAGTAGCACCAAAATAAATCCAAAAACCAATAAAATATGTTGCAGCTAGGGCAAAATTAATTATAAACATTAAAATAAATAATGTAAGAACACTACTAGCAGTTATATTTTGAACTAACTCCGGTTTCGTGCTACCCATTATTAGTATGTCCGCTATACTAGCTTTAAAAAAAAATAAAGACAGTTTAGATAACATAAAGTGGGTGATCGGAGTTGTAAAAATTGACAACAAAAACGAATCTAGGCAAGAAGCAAAGAGCCTAGGAATTAGTTTAGGGTATATAATTTGTTTATTCATTTTTTTCTATATATATCACGGAAGTTCGATGTAACTGTTACATCGAATTCAGGTTATGTTATGGGAGTATTCGAACTGATTATAAATCTCTTTCAGAAGAAGTCTAATGTAATATGAAATCCAAACTATTACCAAGCATAATATTTAACACCTCACTTGAACGAGGAACTACATCAAGATACGTAGCAATGTCGATATGTTGCTTGGGGGACAGTTTAATATTTTTTTGATTCATTATATAGGATTTTACTGTTACATATTTTTTATTGAGCAATCTAACCCGAATAAGTGGTATTGTCACATCATGGTCGGAAGTATTACTTATCCTGTAGGAAACTTTCATTTGTCCCATTTCTTTATTTTGTTCAACATGTATATTTCTTATAGTTAATATATTATTATTCTCTTTATACAGAGCTGGTATATTAAACTTCTCGTGAAATAACATTAATAATAAGAAGACAATTAAACTAAGCCACAATAATATAGATAAAATATGCGATTGCTCAGGAATTTTAGTTGGTAATAAAGCCGGTAAGTTAGTACCTTTGGTTAAATATATTTTATTATTTTCATTAGTGCTAGCGTTTTTTGTGGTATTATCTGATATAATAGGAGGTTCTTGCTGATCAAACTCTGCCCTTTGATACCATATATGGTGGCATTTTGAACATTTGACCTTCCTACCAGTCATACCTATTTGTTCTCTTGAAACTATAAAGGTAGTGTTACAATTTGGGCAAGCAATACTCATTTACGTGATCTAATTTGTATACTCAAATTTGAGTATATAGGTTGACTTAAAAATAAAGTAAATTATGATTTTTTTAATAGTTTAGCAAGGACGTTATGCAAAAACACATCAATACTATAGAAGAATTGTGGCAAATACGCGATAAATTAACCAAGGATTCAGAAAAAACTAACTACGCCAAACAAATATTGAATAATATTATTGATGGTTTAAATCAAGGATTAATTAGGGTTTGTGAAAAAGAAGGGGCTGATTGGCGAGTTAATCTTTGGGTGAAAAAAGCAATTTTATTACATTTTATTGTAACTGATTCGCAAATCCATTCTGGCGATTGTATGAAATGGTATGATAAAATTGCTCCCAAATTTTCTACAAATCATAATGAAGAATTATTTAGAACCCATGGCTGTCGTATCGTTCCCGGGGCATTTATAAGAACGGGGGCATATTTAGCTAAAAACGTTATTGTTATGCCTTCTTTTATTAATATAGGTGCATATATAGGAGAAGGAACAATGATTGATACTTGGGCTACCGTAGGATCATGTGCGCAAATAGGGAGGAATTGTCATATTTCCGGCGGGACAGGTATTGGTGGGGTACTAGAGCCAATACAAAATACCCCGGTAATAATTGAAGATAATTGTTTTATAGGTGCAAGATCAGAAATAGCAGAAGGGGTTTTAGTAGAAGAAGGAAGTGTAATTAGTATGGGAGTATTTATTGGTGCTTCTACCAAGATAGTAGATAGGGAAAGTGGAAAGATAATTTATGGTAGAGTTCCGGCCTACTCAGTTGTAGTACCTGGCAGCCTGCCTGCTGATTCGGGAAAACCAAGTTTATATTGTGCAGTAATCGTTAAACAGGTGGATAAAGGAACTAGAAGTAAAGTATCTATAAATGATCTATTACGGTGAAATTTTCCTATAACTGACCGCAAATATATGTCCATTAATGGCATTTCTGTGTTATTATATAGCTAACCTGAGCAATAGTAATTGTGATAACTTCGAGTCATTCCAGCGTATATACAATAAATATGAGTACAATCAACAAAGTAAATCATTTAGCCATTATCATGGACGGTAATGCAAGGTGGGCTTTAGAAAAAGGTTTACCAAAATCTGAGGGACATAGAGCAGGTGCTAATAGAGTAAAGAAACTATTACCAGATTTTATAGAACTTAATATACCTTACGTGACACTTTATACTTTCTCATCAGAAAATTGGCGTAGGTCAAAGACTGAAGTGACCTTTTTACTAAAATTATTACGTTATTATCTAAAAAATGAGACTACACTACTACACGAAAACGGAGTCAAAATAAAAGTTATCGGTAGATTGGATATGTTAGATAATATGTTACAAAAACAAATCCATGATGCTATAGAATTAACAAAACATAATAATAACATAACTCTTTGTATTGCTTTTAGTTACGGCGGGCGAGCAGAGATTGTTGATGCATGTCAGAAAATCATCAATTCTAGTAAAACACAAATTAGCGAGAATGAGTTTGGTAATTATCTATATGATCCAGGAATGCCTGATGTAGATTTGTTAATTCGTACTGGTGGTCTATGTAGAATCAGTAATTTTCTACTATGGCAAGCTGCCTATGCTGAACTATATTTTTTACCTAAATACTGGCCTGACTTTAACAAACAAGATATACTAGAAGCGTTAAACGATTATTCAAAAAGAAAAAGGAATTTTGGTGCCAGATAAGAGGCTTAACATAGTAGTAAGAATATTATCAGCCCTAGTAATAGGACCAGTATTTATTATAGCGATAATGTTTATTAAGTCATTATTTTATATAGTTATGTTATTAATTGCCATAATTATGTTATATGAATGGTATCAAATGACAAAATCGTCCTTTTTTCATATATTACTGGGCTTTATTATTATTCCCATTCCTACTATATCTTTAATAATAATTGCTACTGAAGATAAAAATCGATGGCTATTATTACTATATTTCATTATAATATGGTCAGTTGATATATTTGCTATGATTGGTGGGAAGAATATAGGCGGACCTAAGCTGGCCTCCAAGATTAGTCCTAACAAAACTTGCAGTGGATTAATCATAGGGGTATTAGCTAGTGGGCTTACAGCGTTTTTATTAAGTTTAGTACCTAGCTTTGACTTACCAACTGACTATTTATTAAACAAACGGCACTTAATTATAGCAGCTATTTGTTTAGCACTAATAGCACAAATGAGCGATTTATTTATTTCATATTTTAAGCGTAAATTTGCTATAAAAGATACTGGCACTATAATACCAGGTCATGGCGGTGTTCTAGACCGGTTTGATAGCATAATTCTTACCGCCCCAATATTATTTTTTATTATTAAAATATTATGAATTATCGATATTTTATTGATTCAGTTAAAAATTCCAAAAAGATAATATTTAATGTTTTGCTATCTTTATTATTAGCTTATTTTGTCTTCCATTCTATTTGTGGTAATAGAGGGGTTATTGCTTATTTTACATTAAATCAACGACTCGAAAAAACCTATAGTGAACTAGAAAATTTAAGGGCAGAACGCATTGAACTTGAACATAAAGTAAAACTACTTAGACCAGAATCTCTAGATAGAGATATGCTTGACCAAGAAGCAAGAAGAGTTTTAGGGGTAGCGTTGCCAAAAGAACAGGTTTTTACCATAAAATAACTTAGGAGGTTATTATCAGTATTATAGTTTTTCAGAATGATCTCCCGGAAGATTTTAATATTGCAGGAGACCTAGCAATCGATACAGAAACGATGGGATTAAACTTACATAGGGATAGGTTATGCCTTTTGCAACTGAGTAATGGAGATGGTAAGGCTTACTTAGTAAACTTTATTGACAAGAATTACGTAGCACCTAATTTAAAAAAACTATTACTTGATAAGAATCGATGCAAAATATTTCACTATGCTAGATTTGATTTAGCAGCAATAAAAAAATATCTTGGAATAGATTTGGAGAACATATTCTGTACAAAAATATCTTCTAAACTGGTTAGAACCTATACTGACAGTCATGGTTTAAAGGACTTATGCCGCGAACTACTTTCAGTCCAAATTTCTAAACAACAACAATCTTCCTATTGGGGAAGGTTGGATCTTACAGCTGAACAAAAAGAATATGCCGCCAAAGACGTCCTTTACCTACATCAACTTCGTGCTATCTTGCAAGATATGTTACTAGCCGAAAATAGGTTAGATATTGCAAAACAGATTTTTAAGTTTTTACCTATTAGAGCCAACTTAGACCTAGTAGGATGGAACGATATTGATATTTTTATGCACTAAGCTCTAGATGCTGCGAACAAATATAGTTACTATTATGAGTGAAGAATTACTGCAACGCAACTTAATTAAAAATCCTCAGAAAATAGGAACTTGGAATTTTTATAATATTGGTGCAACAACTATTAGTGCTTTGAAAGGAGCTGATATAATAAGAAGTATAGATTATGGAAGTGTTGAACATAGAAAAGTTGATGCAATTATTGTAAAGCAGAAGGAAGTTATAGCAATAATTGAATATAAACATCCTAAGCAATTTAATACAGTTGACAAGAAAAATCAGGCTATTTTACAAGGAATTGAAGTTGCAAAGAAGTTAAAAACCAAGCTAATAATTGCAACTGATACTCAAGAAACACTTTGGATTAATGTTGCAACTGGCAATAATATTGAAGATGCGAATGGTAATGCTTTTAAATATAAATTTAATCCAACAGATGAAAATTTACAAAAAATTATTACAGAAATAATACAATCGATAAATGAGAAAAATGATAGGATTTTACCTAAAAAACTAGTCAATCCAACAGATCTTTCTCAACAAATTTGGCAAGATATTTGGAGCGTAAGTGGTGCAACTCCTGAAAATTGCTTATATAGTTTTGTTGAGTTGTTTATATTTAAATATTTAAGTGATTTGAATATATTAACTGGTACTTATTCGTTTGATAAATTAATAGATATGTACAAATATGATGAATATAACGATGTACTACAACATTATGCAAATATTATAAGACCCAAAATAAAAGAGTTATTTCCAGAAAATCCTATAGACAAAACAACCATTATAAATGGCACTATATTTGTAAGTAAAGATCAAAAAGCCGTTACTGGATACGGAACTGTCTTTAAAAAAGTTTTAGAAAAGTTTAGAGACTATGGTAAACTTGAACATATTGATCATGATTTTAAAAGCAAATTATTTGAAAGCTTTTTAAAGGAAAGTATAAGTAAAAAGAACTGGGGACAATTTTTTACACCGATTAAAGTGGTGCGTGCAGTGAATGAAATGGCAGAAGGTGCATTAAAAGAAGGCATGACAATTTGTGACCCTGCTTGTGGTGTCGGAAAATTTCCTTTGGAATTTATAAAAGATAAACTTGATAAATTATTCACTATTGAAAATGGTGCAATAAAACAAAAGGTAAAAATAGTTGGTTTTGATAAAGGTTTTGATAAAGATGAACAAAAAACGATTATCTTAGCAAAAGCAAATATGCTGATTTATTTTTGTGAGTTGATAAAAGATAATGCGGGACTTACAAAGGAATTTGCTAATATATTCAATGAAAGCTTTATTTTAAAGACTAAATCAATACTAGGTACATTATCAGAAATTGTTGAAAACCAGTATGATCTAATTCTGACAAATCCTCCTTATGTTAGTAGTGGAAGTAGTAATTTTAAGGCAGAAATTGTCAAAACGAACCTAAAAAACTATTACAAAATCAATGCAATGGGTGTTGAAGGTTTGTTTGTGGAATGGATTATAAAAGCTTTAAAACCAGATGGCAAGGCTTTTATAATTGTACCTGAAGGAATGTTTAGCAGGCAAAATGATAAAAATTTAAGACAATATATTTTAGATATTTGCTATATTGATGCAATAATTTCATTGCCTATTAAAACATTTTTTACAACTAATAAAAAAACATACATTTTAGCATTAACAAAGAAGAATAATACTACTGAAGTACAAACTGACCCAGTATTTACTTATTTAGTAAGTGAGATTGGAGAGAGTAGAGATATTTATAGATTTGATATTGAACAAGATGATCTAAAAGAAGCAGTTAATTTATACAATGCTTTTAAAGGAAGTAAAAAATATTTTGCTACTATCAATCATGATAAGAGATGCAAAATACTGGAATTTGAATGGTTTAAAAATAATTTAAGAGATTGGAATATTGATTGCAATTGGAGTAAAGAGGAAAGGATAGAACTTGGAGCAATAGACAAGTTTAATCTAATTTCTCCAATAGAGTTTAGCTCCATACTTGAAGACACATCTCAATCATTAAATAATGCATCTATAGAAATAAAGGATGAATTTCATATAGAGACCTATTCTCCTCTTTATAAAGAACTGTCAATAGCTGATATTTTTGATATTAAAAAAGGGTTAGCAAAATATACAAATATTTTTGTCAAAAATCATAAAGGTGATTATCCCCTATATTCAGCACAAACAATTGATCGAGGTATTATTGGTTATATTGATAGCTATGACTATGATTGCGAATGCTTAACGTGGACAACAGACGGAATTTATGCTGGTACAGTATTTGTGCGTAACGGTAAATTTTCTATGACAACACATTGCGGAGCATTAATAACCAAAATACCAAATATCTCTTTAGAATATGTATATTCCTATTTGACTGAAAACTTAAAAACTTATGCAAAAGGTACTCAAAATAAAAGAGTTACTGTTGAAATTATCAAAAATGTTAAAGTCAAAATCCCAATAACTCAATCAGGAGAATTTGATCTACAGAAACAAAAAGAAATAGCAGAAAAATATCGTAAAATTGAAGAAATAAAAAGAAATCTGAAAGCAGAGCTAGAAAAAATTGAAAATATTAAAGTTGATATAGGATTATACTAATTAAAAAAATATATGTTAACTATCAGTAAGTTTTTTTTCTTACCAATTAAATCACGTATTAACGTTAGTGATAATATAATTATTGGACTTAAAAGATTGGGAATAATCAATTTAAGAGATTTGTTATTTTATAGTCCTACTTCTTATCAAGTTAAAATAATTTCACCAAATTTATCTTCACTAAAAAATGGTCAGTTAATTCAAACTGAAATAACAATTGAAGAAGTTCTTGTGCCTAAGAACAAAAAACAGCCTTTGAAAATCTTAGGATATAATGAAACTGGCTCAATTCTGCTGATATTTTTTAATAGACCCTCTTATTTTATCCTAAGTAAACTTACAATAGGCAGTAAACATACAATTAATGGTAAGGTACAAGTTTTTTCTAGCTTACCTCAAATAGTCCACCCAATATTTATTTTGGATCAAAAACTTACCAGCCCCCTAGAACCAATATATCCTTTGACCTATGGGATAATTAATAAGCAACTTTATTCCTATATAATAAAGGGGCTTGATTTGTTTGAGAAAGAGTGGAGCTGTATTCCTGAGAGTTTTCAAGAAGTAAAGGACTATACTAAATCATTATTAGAAGATTTAAAAACTTTACATTTATATCAGGTTAAAACTAAGAAATTAGAAGAATTACATACTCAAGCCTTAAGACGATTGGCAGAAAAAGAACTTTTTGCTAATCAAATGTCATTACAATATCTCCGCCAGCAAACAAAATTAAAACAAGGTAATTCATTTACAGGGTCTAGTCAGCTACAACAATCAATACTTAAGACATTAGGCTTTGAACTCACACTAGACCAAAAAAAAGTAATCGAAGCAATTGAAAAACATCAATTATCTCCTACAGAAATGATGTGTTTACTCCAAGGCGATGTTGGCTCTGGTAAAACCTTAGTAGCTTTATTGACAATGGTCACTGTAGCATACCATAAATTTCAAGCTGCACTAATGGCCCCTACCGATTTATTAGCAAACCAGCATTACCAATTCTTCGTTAAAGCCTTAAGTGAAACTGGAATAAGGCTTGGTTTACTTACTGGAAAAATATCTAGCAAAGAACGAAACAAAGTTCTATCAAGCCTAGAAAATGGAGATATTGATATATTAATTGGCACTCATGCATTATTTCAAGAAAAAGTAAACTTTAAAAATTTAGGTTATATCGTCATTGATGAACAGCATAAATTTGGTGTACAACAACGGTTGGATTTAATTAACAAAGCCTCGCATCCCGATGTTTTGGTGATGACCGCAACCCCTATTCCTAGAAGTCTTACTTTGACCATGTTTGGAGATATGGATATTGCTAAATTAACAAGCAAACCAAAAAATCGACTACCAATTATTACTAGCATATTGCCAAAGACCAAGCTAAATGATGTAATTTCAGTTTTGGATAAAAAGCTAAAATTTGGAGAGAAAATTTACTGGATATGTCCCCTTATCGATCAAAATGATGAAGAGTTAACAACACAGGCAAAAAATACAGGATTAACCGACATCAATACTAGACTAGTTACTATTGAGAATGCCTACCCTAACATTACAGGTACTATACATGGCAAAATGAAAAATGAGCAAAAAGATATGATTATGCACCAATTTAAGAATGGTAATATTAAAATCTTGGTTGCTACAACTGTAATTGAAGTGGGTATCGATGTACCAGAAGCAACCTTAATAGTCATAGAAAATGCTGAACAGTTTGGTTTAGCTCAGTTACATCAGATAAGAGGTAGAGTTGGACGCGGGACTTTACAATCTCATTGTATTCTTCTATATGATCCTCAAAAATTAAGTATGGTTGCAAAATCTAGATTTGAAGTGATGAGAAACAGCAATGATGGTTTTTATATAGCAGAGCAAGATCTACTCTTAAGAGGTAGCGGAGAAATATTAGGAACAAAGCAAAGTGGTGAAATAAGATTCTTTTTCGCTGATCTAGCTAGAGATTTAGACCTTTTAACTAAAGCCAATAAATTAGCAGAAGAAGGTTCAAAAGATCATTCTGAACTCTCTCTACTTCAAACAAAATTATTTGCTAGAGTAGAGTTTAATGAATTGAACTAACAGTTCAACCGTTATTCATTCTGAAGTTATATACTCAGGTAGAACTTCAAGAATTGGCGTTGTCGTGTCTAAAGATATCCGCTGCTCCGTTACTCATGTACGCTCTGCTGCTCGACTTTGCTACTGCCTAGCTCTTCTTGAAGTTATACTATCGTCTATCAACTCTTCATTTACGAGCAGTATATTTAGCAGAATATTCCCACATAGGATTCCAATAGGTTTCCAATAATATTTTACTAGCTTCCATACTATCTACAATAATGCCAAATTGTTGTAATGATGTTGGGTAAAAATTATGACTACCAAAATAAAAAACTTTGTCATCTACTATCCAAAACTTATTATGGCTTCTTGCATTGGTATTAATACTATGATTATAACTTATATAAGCAAGATGGAGATGCTGTTTTAATTCTTGTTCGGCTACTTTACTCTCAACATGATAGTCAGAAACTATCGTATTAAGTATATAATCATATAAATATTGTAAATCTACATGATCTGAGTAATTAAATCTGAATAAGTTGCTGGTCACTATATATGTATCTACTGCATTATTATGTATAGCATATGCTATTGCTTTAATAATATTGCCATTAACAGTACTAATTGGTGGCAGTACTTTATCTAGCAGTGGATAATTACTCTCTTTAAAAAATAGGGCTTGTTGGCTAATTTTGATAGAGCGAGTAGCATTTTTTAGAGCAAATACCCTTGCAATTTCTGATTGATCAGCATCATCACCAATGCCAACTCCATTGTTCAATTTACTAATAAACATTGCCTGTACAGGTAATGAACTATTAATATTAAATTCGTTATTTAAGGAAATAGCTTTAGCACATTTTGTTGCAATATACCCCTTCTTATATGTATAACAACGGTTTACTGCTATATCTCGATGATGTTGTACATATTTCCATAATATATTAGCATAAGTTGTTGCCCCATTTACAACAGGTCCAAATATTTTAATATTGGCATCATTAACTGGCTCTGCTTGAGTGTAATCCTGACCAAATAAATTTTCTCCACCAGTGATTAATGTATTACCATCCACCGCAATAATTTTGCCATGATTCCAAGAGAAATCAAGAGAGATATCATGTTGTTTCTCTTGATTTCCACAATTGGATTTAAATGTACATGACCTAATATTAGCAATTGATATAATTAGTTTATTATTGGCTGGTAATTTAGAAATAATATTATTTAAATAGCTTTTCATCCATTCAGGTGGGACTTCTTTATACGTACCATATAATAAGCGTATAGTTATAAGATGAGGAGAATTAATGCTTTTTTTACCTAGCGTTATTATAGCATTTTTCAACATAGCAGTAAATGCTCCTGAACTAAAGTAATTTCTACCAAGAGTTGTAATATCTACAGATGTAGTAGCATTAATAATTGTATTATACATAGTGTTTAACACATTATATGCATTTGTTAAACATAATGTTCTATTATCCAAAGTAAAATCAGCAGTCCGACAAATACTGATTCCACGACAATCTGATTGAGTACGGCATGTTGGGACAAAAAATTGTGCATCTATCACGTTATCTCCAACTGGCGTAAGCCCTTCTCCATATTCTTCTAAAGCAGCACCCCAAATATTTGGCGTTTGCAGCAACCAATGATTTGGTACTAAATAATTGGTTGAAGGTTTATTATAAGTGATATTATTGTATTTTGGAGATGTTACTAATAAATTTTGATATATGCTATCAATTGACAATGGCTGTGCCAAAGCGGTTTTAATCGTAAATAATAAAATTAATAGTTTAATAATTAATATATTCTTCATGGTTATTTAAACGTACAAATTTGAATAATAAGAACCTAGCAGAAATACTAATTGATATCTAGGAGAATTTAAAAGTCGGTCTTGTAACATTACTAATATATAGTTATCTTGAAATCTATAAAATGGCATGTTATAATTTTATTTTTTGGTCTTAGTGATCGATATAAATTGATATATTATATGTTATAATTATGGCTAACGTTTTTTTTAATGGTCCTGCCGGTCGGATCGAAGGGCTTTATACTAAATCTAGTAATCCTAAAGCTCCACTTGCTTTATTATTACATCCACATCCGCTTTACGGTGGTACTATGAATAGCAAAGTGGTTTACAATGTCTATAAATCATTAGTAGCTAATGGATTCACAGTACTCAGAATTAATTTTAGGGGCGTTGGACGTTCCCAAGGAGAGTTTGATAATGGTATTGGCGAAATGACTGATGCTGCAACAGCACTTGATTGGCTGCAACTTAACAATCCTACTAGCAGTCTAAATTTGATAGCAGGGTTTTCTTTTGGAGCATGGATAGCCATGCAACTTATCATGAGAAGACCAGAGATTAATAATTTTATTGCGATATCTCCGCCAGTGAATAAATATGATTTTTCGTTCTTGTCTCAATGTCCTATTTCTGGCTTTGTAATACAAGGTGACAATGATAGTATTGTATCCGAAGAATCAGTGCTTGAACTAGTAGATAAATTATCTAAGCAAAAACATATAACTGTTGACTATAAGATTATTCAAGGAGCTGATCATTTTTTTCGGAACAAACTTGGTGAATTTACCCAAGCAATTAATGATTATTTACAATTAAGATTATTGAATAATCAGGTTACGCATTTAAAGAAGGATTTTTTAACTGAAGAAAATTTAGCAAATAAACCGCTACAAAAGGTTTTTTTAGATTAACTGCAGTTAACAATTAATTATAAATTATAAAAATTGGATCTTTATGGCAAAAAATCAAGAAGAACTTAAACAGTCTTTACATACTCAATTATTTACAACTTTAATAACACTTGCAAAGTCAAAAGGCGAAGATTCAGATATAAATACTAGAATCTCTAAAAAATGTGAAAACCTTGCTAGTAGCGTGATAGCACTTGCTCAAAAGCCATCAGAATCCAATATTGATTTGTATAGAAAGAAAATGCGGAAACTTACACATTCTAAATACATTGTAGGTGAAGCATTAAAGGTAATAAAAGAAGCTTTTCCTGGAGATCAAAACCAATCACTAAGAGAACTAATAGATATTCCGCTTATGGATGCATTAGCTAAAGAAAATAAGCCAGCACGTCCAAAAAAGCTAGAAGAATCAAAAAAAGATCTGCTTGAAACTATGCTACGTGATAGAGTAACGGCTAAAAATACAGAATTTAAAAGAAAAGGCGATAAGCAAGCTGGTGTATCTGCTGGATATGTTGCTGAAGAACAAGAAACACAGAATACTTTCATGTTAAAACGTTTCTATAAACAGCATGATCATTGTTTCAGCCTACAAACAAACGAACAGCGAAACCAAGCTTTAGCAGATCGGAATGATGGTGTGCGGGAGTTAATCGGCTCTTCTATGTATCAGTTTTTATTATATGATCGCACCCCTAAAGAGGCATTAGTAGTATCTGATCAGGTCAAGTCACCATTCATTGCTATACGTTCTAAATTTTTTGATAACGTGGTACAGCTTGCAGAATTTGCTAAGGGTACTTATACTACTAGCATTGGAGCAAATGATCAAAAATTAAAAGAATTAGAAGGATTTGAAAAGGTTATTGCTGCTTGTCATATGTTAGGAGAATTGGATTATCATGCCGGTAATTTGATGGTGCAGGATGGGAAGACTGTAACTAAAATAGATCACGGCAGATCTTTTGCAATGTTTCACCAAGATTTTGGTGCTATGATTGAGGCAACACATAAAATGTTTTCACATAAGGGAGTTAACTATACTGAAGCTATTAAGGCAGGTAATTTATCATTTAACATTGAAAAATATAGTGAAGCATTAAAGCAAATGATAGGTCAGTTAGATGATCAGCAGATAGATGCTATAATTGATCAAAAAGTTGATGAATTGAAAAAACATGGGTTCTCTCCAAAAGGTCTCGTTGTAACAGCTAGATTTGAAGGTAATAAATTTGAAGAAAAGCAAATTAATGATTTTAATGAATTAAGCACATTTTATAAAGAACATATCAAGGAAAACCTCAATAATATGAAAGAGGTAGCAAGAGCAGCAGACATAGTGGCTAAATTTAGTGATGTATCGCCTGAATTTAAAAACGGTCAGTGGTTAGAAACTTTTGCTAAATCTCCTATTAAAGACCCGGTAGCCTATGCAGCTCACTATAATATTAAAATTGAAGGAAAAAGTGCTTTACAGTGGGCTAGCGAACATGATTATCAAATTAAAGTGCCTGCTCAACCTGTAACAACAACTGTTCAAGAACAACAATGGCAAAAGAGTCAAGATGGTAAATGGCAAGAGGTAGAAGTCTCGGTGTCGAAGGTTCAAAAAAGTGTAACAAGTTTGGATCCAACAGAATATGTTGCAGATATAGACAAACGTCTTGAATCTTTTGGAAAGAAAGTTGAGGATTTCATAAAAGAAACAGTAACAGCAAGTAAAAACATTACTCCAAAAAAACTAGAGCATTTTTACGACAAATTATTAACCCATCTAAACAAAGAAAAGTACCTTACTGATGAGGATGTTAAGAAAATAAAGGGAGATTCATATTATCGCCTACATGTTGCAAATACAGTTCAACTAATGGGAATGACGACCCCTAATTTAACTAATGTAGAGAAGATATGTTATAAGGCAGCAAATTTTTGTGAGAAAATAGGACTCCCTAGTTTATCGAAGCATTTGATGCATAAAATTACTCCTGAAAAATTGGCTAAGATAGATGGCACAGAAAAGGTTGTAGCTGAAAGCCTAAAAATTAAAGAAATATTGTTAGAACCTATAGTAAAACCTATAGCAGTAAAACCTATACCAACAGCTAGAATGGGTAAAGTAAGATAAACAAAAGACCTTGCAGGGTATACTCGATGAAAATCAAGAATTGCGTTGTCGTCTTCAGGGATCGTAGGTCAGAGCTGTCGAAAGTTCGAAGAGGCAGCGGTTTTAGAATTCATCATGACAAAAGTTGCAGAAAAATAACCAAGGTCATTGCGAGGAGGCGATTCCATCGCCTCCTCTGGGTAGTGTTAACTTTTACCATAATGGCATGGCGGATAAAATAATGCCCCTAACTGGTATGGAAAATCTTATACCTACTGAGATAGAACAAAATCAATGTCGCGATGCCATATATAAGGCATTCTATATCGATATATTTAGGATGCAGAAGGAAAATAAAGAAATGACTGCCACTGAGGTGCAAATTAGAACGGAGGAGCAATACCGGTTAATGTCACCAATGGTTGGTAGAATCGAGACGGAATTTCTTTGATTAGGAATTATGAATAAAATACAAGGGTTGTATCATGTATATATAACTCCATTTATTTGTTTGTTCAATATTATGCTTGCAAAACTCTTAAAAAAATAGTTTCCTATTACTTGTAATAATGTTGATATCATTTTTCTATTCCTTAAAGAAATTAAAAATATAAGTACTATGTTTGGTTTTTTAGAAGTAGGTAGAGGAATCCAAGTGCTCTATGAATACGCAAAAGCAGAGATATTAGAATCAGATTTTTTTGATCTCCAGCCTAAAGACTATCAAAAATTGGAAGAATCTGAGCGAGACCAAAAATGGTATATGCTTAATCCCGAAAAGCTTAACAAAAAGTATTTTGAGGAAAAGGCTGCTTTTGTTGTAAATGAAAGAGAAAAATATATTTTGCTAAAAGCCGTCCACTTTATTAATAAAACTACTGCAACAATGCCGGTGGAGTCCTCGTTTTTAGAAAGGTTGCTTTATACCAAGAACTTTATACCTTCATGTTTTTTCTCTAGTAAACCAAAAACAATAAATAACGATTCTCGCATTATACAGCTACATGACAAAGTCTAAATTGAATTTTATAGTTTCAATTTAACAAATATTGATTACCTACCAAGTAGCTTCTATCCTTCTAAGGCATTTTTTATTGTTTCTATTATTTCGGACTTTCCCCTTGAATATCCATTTTTAATAGCTCGTTAATTTTACTGATAGGTAAGCCAGTCATTGCAGCTATTTCATTAACAGACCTTCCTTTACTCATTAACATTCTTATTAATTTAGCTTCTCCTATTTGTTCCCAATGTTGTGCCAAACTACCCATAAGACTTGTACCTGTTTCCTGATTTAACTTACTTGTTAATAGCTTTTCTAATTCTAGTTTATCCTCTTTATTTATTCTTGTCAACGTATAGCATAGTAGCAGCTCTATATAGTTATAGCCAATACTTACCTTGACTAGTTCAGGTAACATATCGGCTATTTCTTGCCATTTTTTAAGTAGATCGCGTTCTCTTATATGTTTTGCAAAAAACTCAAATATCCCAGACCACACCCTTTGCTTTAACTGCTCATCAGGAATATCATTAACATTAACTATTTGATAATCATTTGTCCAAATCTCTTTAGCTAGTAGGTTATCTTCAAAAAGTTCCCACAAATTACGAGAGGCATTATAGTTCCCCGCACCATTAAAAAATATTAGTGGGTATATTAATGGCAAAGACTTTGCCTTAGGATTTGCAGTTAAATATCTATCACAGATATTTAACATATATCGTAACAAACGGAATGCCATAAAATGATCAGCCGAACTTTGATGCTCAATGAGGAGAAACAGATAACCGTCCTTACCATCAAACTTAGCAGAAAATAACACATCAGAGATAGAATCTCTTAGATTTTGCTCTATAAAACTGGTGTTTTCAAATTTTAAACTAGGAAAATCTATCAGAGCTTTAATATGTTTAGGCAAATGAGCGTTTAAGAATTCATGTGCTACTAGTGGATTTTCCATTACTTTGCGAAAAATTTGGTCATGCTTCAAATGTTTAGTAGTCATTTTACCTACCTAATTTTAGAGAGTTCCTTAATGTGTTTTGACATAAAAACTTTTAACAGGCAACAGTTTTTTCGTTTTGTTATATAGTTTTTGAGTAACAAATATTTGCTAAGTTAAGTTGAAAAACAACTTCACTTATATTAGTGAAAATATGATGTAAAAATATCACAAAACTTGATGCAAATTGTGATTTTTTATGATATAATAACTCCCCTACAATACAGATACTACAGGGGATTATATGGGAAAAATACGAAAAATTATTGTCGAATTTAACAGATCACAAGATATCGATAATCTTAGAAAAATCATGCAAAATGTTTACAGAAGTAATAGTGATCATTTACCGGATATTGCTAAATTTCACTTAGGCGATAAGATTTTTATACCAAATCAAGTAGAAAAAGCAGAGCTGCACATAGTAACTGCGAGCGGCACTGAGATTAGAACATTTCCTAAAGCATCACTAAGCTTTTATTTGGGTACTGGGCATCCTTTCACTAAAATATCCATGAATTCTAAGGATGAAGGTAATTATATCGTCCTGCCTTGGAATTTAGGCAACCGAGTTGGTAGAGATAATCTGAAGAACCTAAATGAACGTCTTCGAGCCAGCAATATTAAAGGGCTAAAATATATCATCTGTGTTAATAGTTCTGACAACCTAAATAGCCTTAGTCTTGAGAATAGTAAAGATTTAAGCCAAAGCCTAACCTCGCTACTCATCTTCGAGACGAAAAAGTGCTTTAAACGTCTAAAGAATCAGGTTCGCAGCGGTTTTGGAATGAAGTTTGTAGTCATGTAAACATCACTTTTCTACTTGACATACTAAAAATTAGTCAACATAATGCTTCTTATGTGTATTACCATTGTTTTGTTTCAAATAAAAACTCTTGTCATTAAAGTACACTTTTATCAGTATTTCTTTATTATAAAATTCCACAGGTGAAAAAATGTAGTCAGTAACGAGAATTTAATTCTACACTCCACTCGTCGCATAATACTCACGTTCTATAGCATAATTTCTGCTCATATTTATCTCGAAGATGAGTCGCTAGCTAGTTTACACCTATCAGATATTGCGGCAGAAGATGAAACCGAAAGTTTGCTTAGTGAATTACCAAACGGCTAAAGACCATTTGGCTTCTTGGTTCAATGCTCCTTGTTAGAACGGGCAGCTCCCCAAGCTTTAGACGGTAATCCCTACCGCCTGTAAATTGTTTAGACCTTGATTTAGTATATTTATTGATGCGTTTAAATCCCGGTCTAATTGAGTACCGCAACTTGGACAACTCCATGTTCTATCATTTAACATCAGTTGAGCATTAACAAAATTACAAAAACTGCACATTTTGCTAGAAGGAAAAAACCGATCTATTATATGATAGGCTCTACCATTCCACTTACTTTTATATTCAAGTTGTCTATGTATCTCATGCCAAGCTACATCGCTAATTGCTTTAGCTAACTTATGGTTTCGCATCATACCTTTAACATGTAGATCTTCTGCAATTATTACTTGGTTTTCGTTGATAATTGCTTTAGTCATTTTATGAATATAATCGCTTCTAGTATTTTTAATTTTCTCGTGAACAATAGCCACTTTATGCTTAGCTCTTTTTCTGTTATTGCTTCCTTTTACTTTTTTTGATAATTGTTTTTGCTTATATCTTAACTTGTCCTCTAAATTAGATAATGATCTGATATTGTGATACTTCTTACCGTCAGAACAAACTATTAGGTCTTTTATTCCTAAATCGATACCTATTGATTTTTCTATTAACAAAGAGGTTTGTATTTCTTTCTCAACAATGATAGAAATGTAATACTTATTTGTAGCGCTTTTAGATAATGTTGCTACTACAAATTTACCTTGTAATTTTCTATGTTCTTCAACTTTTATTCCCTCATTAAATTTAGGAAAGTGTATTTTATTATCCTCTAATTTAAAATGTTGTGGAATTGTAAAAGACTGCTTAGCATTTTTATCCTTAAAATTAGGAAAAGCATGAGTCTTCCTAAAGAACATTCTATAAGCACTATCAAGATGCTTTAAGGTTGCTTGTAGACTTTGAGAATTACAATCTCTTAACCACTCCTTTTCTCGTTTTAGCAAGGTTAGTTGTTTTGCATTATCGTAATAATTTAAATTACCTTTTATCCTTTTTGCTTCTATTTCTTCTTTATTTTTTAAATAGTGTCCCTTTCTTTCGTTTAAAAAATAATTCCATACAAAACGCACGCAACCAAAGTGTTTAGAGAGTAATTGCTTTTGCTCTTTAGTCGGATATATTCGATATTTGTAAGCGAAATTAGTTTGCATTATTATTAAATTATACTATCATAGCATATAGTATAATAATTGTTGTATGATGTCAAACTATATTTCAAAAAATAGATGTAAATATAGCATAAAAATGCACTTAATATTTGTTTGTAAATATAGAAAAAAGCTTTTATCTAAAGCGATTTCAGATAATATTAAACAAATTATTTTTGAGGTATCTAAAAACTCTTCTTTCTCAATCGACATCATCGAAACTGACCAAGATCATATTCATATATTATTAAATATCACTCCTCAATTTGCTATTAGTTCTATTGTTAATCGCTTAAAATCAATATCTACATACAGAATATGGAAGTTACACTATGAATATTTAAAACAACAATTTTGGAAAGAAAATACTTTTTGGTCGGATGGTTATTTTGTTTGCTCGATTGGCGAAGCTAATTCCGATACAATTAGACGATATGGTAAGTAACGCCTTACATCCCACATGCTAAAGACATATGGGTTTTACGGCGTTCTTTATAAAACAGACTTCCACTACCCCTGAGGTAATACCACAAACTGTATCCCAAACTGTTGAGCAGGCAAGAAAACACTACGCTATTTCTAGCAATAATGTTGATAGCCAAAATATTATCGAAGCAAATGACGCAATAGCTGAAAAAGTAAAAGAGCTGAATCAGTTGGAAGAGATACATCAACAGCTACTCTGCAAGGAAGATAGCTTAAAGTTAGAAGTGATGAATTATATGCAATTCCATATTTACCTAAAAAAAGGTGATAATATTCTTGTATCGTGGAAGCAAGCTACCCGCAAAACCTTTGACCTACCAAAGTTCAAAGGTGATTATCCTGAAATGTATAGTGAATATGTCAAAGAGGTATCTCCTAGACTATTTAGGCTTTATTAAATATTCGGTGATATTGTCAACTAAAAATTATCATTTCACTTTTAATATTATTTTTTCTTGCTATCATTAATAGTCAAGCTATTGATGGTAAGAAAAATGATAGGGTATCCTCAAGAACAAAGAAGTTTAAACAAAGAACAAAAAGAAGCTGTGAGGTTACTATCAATAGGCACATTCCTTGAATATTTTGATTTGATGATTTACGTTCATATGGCAGGGGTTCTTAATGAATTATTTTTTCCCAAAACTGATCCACACACTACTGCTTTGTATTCTGCAGGTGCTTTTTGTACAACTTACCTACTTAGACCATTAGGGGCTTTAATATTTGGATGGATAGGTGATAATATAGGGCGTAAATCAACAGTTATTATCACAACTTTCATGATGTCATCTGCTTGCGTTGTTATGGCTAATCTTCCTACTTACGAACAAGTAGGAATCGTAGCGGTTTGGATAGCGATTATCTGCCGGGCTGTTCAAGGTATGTCTTCTATGGGCGAAATAGTAGGGGCAGAACTTTATTTAACTGAAATGCTTGCGCCCCCAATACAATATGCAAGTGTTGGATTGATAGGGGCTTGTGCTGTCCTAGGAACAGTAGGAGCTTTGGCAATTTCTTCACTTGTTGTTTGTTATGGTATTAATTGGCGTATAGCATTTTGGATTGGTGCAATAATTGCATTTGTTGGTTCTGTTGCAAGAAAAAAACTTAGAGAAGCCCCAGAATTTGCCGATGCCAAACGTCGAATAAAAAAAGTTTTTAAAACAACTAATACAGATATAAATATTTTAAAAAACGATCCTATTTGGCAAGAAAAAGTTAATAAAAAAACTGTAATAGCTTTCTTTTTACTACAATGTGCCTTACCGGTATGTGTTTATTTTATTTATATATATTGTGGTAATATTTTAAAAACTAGCTTTGGTTACACAGTACCCGAAATTATTAAGCATAATTTTATTGTTTGTATAATGGAGTTGTTAATCACATTAATATTATGTTATTTAAGTTTAAAAGTATATCCATTATTAATCATAAAAATTACACTGCTAATATTTTCTATTTTTATGATATTTTGTCCGTATTTATTGAATAATGTTAATTCTCCTTATCAGTTATTTTTTATTCAATTTTTTATAGTCTTATGGAAACAATGCTTAAACCCCGCTACTCCTATTTGTTTAAAAAGCTTTCCTATATTTAAACGTTTTACCTATGCTAGCATGACATTTTCTGTATCTCGTGCTATGATATATGTTATTAGTGCTTTTGGTTTTGTCTACCTTGTTGAGTGTTTTGGCAATTGGGGAATATGGTTTATTATAATTCCTATAATCATTGGTTTTACTTACGGATTATTGCATTTTGAAAACCTGACGAAAATAGCTAAAATCATCCACTCAAAAAACTTTATAGTCTAGAGCCGGTATGGAGTTAATAGGCAAATTTTTGTAACATAGATTTACTAATTGTTGTTCGGCTGTTGGTATTTCTAAGCGAATACAAAGAGTTATAAAATATCCTATAGTTTCCTTAACTACCTTCAGTGCCTTTTCAGGTGATCTAGCTCCTAGAGTTTGTAAGTTGTGAATGCGATCAAAAATTTTAATCAATGCTACATCATATTTCTCTTGTTGAACTAATAAATCTAAAATCTCTTTGGAGCTAATCTTGCCGTAAGGCTTGATTCTTGTTAGAGCTTCCACTTGGCTAGCAATTAGACTCCCAAAAATTTGAGTAATCATCTCTTCGGTAAGTTTTGTATCTTCGATCGTGTCGTGTAGTAAACTGGTAACGATCATGTTAGTGTTAAATAATTGGTGAACTGCTTGAGCTGTATAGCTAGCAAACATATAAGCTACTTCAATCGGGTGTGAGTAACATGGTTCACCTGATTGCCGCATTTGACTACCATGATATTTCTTAGCATAATAGATAGCTTTGATAATTTCTCTGATATCTACTGGGTGAGTTACTTTTTCATTTAGTGAAATCAATTTACTAAGTAACTTAGCAGAATATTCGCAAGATTTAAACTTTATCTGCCAATTTTCAATATCTTCCATGAAATGCCTCTTTCGTTATTTTAATTCTACATTAAATTAAACAAAATATTTTCTACTTCTAGTTTTGTTATGGCTTTCTAGAATCTCAGTTAACAGCTCTTCTACTTGATAACTAATATTTTCATTGTCATAATCTGTGAACTCTATTATTATTTTGCTTGTAATTTTATTATTAAACTCTAGAAGTCTCACCAGTGTTATTACTCCTTTATCAGTAATATTATTGCTACCAATATCCACTTGCTTTACAATTTTCATTATTTGTTAGAACTCCTGCCAGTATATCCGCCCCTTCATCACCAATATCATTGCCTATAAGACTTATTTGCTTTATGGTTTTATCACTTGCTAGAAATTCAGCTAGTATGATTAGCCCCTGAACACCTAATATTATTAAATCCAATATCTATATTAATCACACTATGATTATTCTCTAACGGTTTGAAGCATAGTTAGTTCCTCAAGGTCAATATCGTTGTTGCAAAGACGTATTGCGGTTATAAGCTTATTATCTTCTAAAACTTTGCTAAGTATTTCAATTCCTTCTAAACCTATACGAACTGCGATAAATTCTATATAAGTTATATTATTGCTCTGCAAAACTCCTTTAAATATTTGTGCCGCAATATTAATGATATTATTTATTTTTTCATTTGTAAAATTATTTTGTGGTTGATTTTTAACATCGTTAGTCATAAAATTAACTCCTGTTTTTTGTTTTGCGAAAAATAGACACTGAGGTTAGATTGTAATTTGTTCGATTGTCTTCTAACCTCGGTGCTGACACTACACCACGTAGTATCATCTTGCATGAATACAATTATTTTTCCGCAGAGTAAAGGGAATTTTTTAAGTTTTTTAGAATAATGTTAATTTAGTAACAGTCGCTAAAATTGTTATTATAGTTTTTGATGGTTAATATTTTTGTTGTTCTGAACTTTCAGTGGAGTAGTTTTGGTTATTGTATTTTTAGGAAGATGAAATGAACTGGTGTCATATATCTAGGCTCTGAACAAAATTTAAATTACTCTATTTTAACTTTTTAGCTGCAAATTATAAGATTTTTTTGAAATAGGATTAACTATTATGGCAAAAATCTTACTAACTTTCGACAGTTATGCACTCCGGTGTTCGACACTCGTACTCCGAGTAGCAATTTAGTTTTGGGAAATGGTATAAGTTCATAGTTTAATCCCCACAATCCATACCTCATCAGGGTTTTACTATTGCAAGAGGTAGGTCAGATGTGATTACAATAGAGGATCAAACACTGCTTACAATTTACACTCTACTTACTTCAGGAGTAATTTTAGCATTAATCTAGTAGTAGGTTCATGTAGTTCTAGTACTTCTATATTTTCATAAGCCTCAGATGCTAGAAATGTTATAATACAGGTGTTGATTTTTTAGTAACGAGCCTTGACGCGGTTAGATATACAAGATATAATAATGTACTAAATTTTTTTATCAAATAGTATTAGTGCTAACTATATTTAGTGATATAGTATACAAATTAACAAAATAGCAATAGCAGAAAATGTTTAATCGAATATATACTCAAGTTCTAAAAAAATCCCCTTGGGGAGATTCTGAAGAGGAAGAAAAAAGTGAATATAATATATTTACTAGACCAAGGAAAAAAAATAAGTTTAACCTTAACGATTTCTATAATAAGTTTGGCTTCAACAATAACATAATGGTATTAGTTTTGTTGTCATTAGTTGCTGTTTGGTTTGCCTCCGGAGTCTATGAAGTTAAGGAAGGAGAGGAAGCTGCAGTAATGAGGTTTGGTAAGTTTGTTCGTAAAGGATTCCCTGGTTTGAATTATCACCTTCCTTTGCCGTTTGAACAGGTAGTAGTTGAGAAGGTAAATCAGTCTCGTAGAATTGAGATCGGCTATAGATCAACAAGTAGCCTTAGGTCTAATATGGATAACACCAAAGCTGTGGCTGCTGAAAGTACTATGCTTACTGGCGATGAGAATATTGTTGCACTAAATTGTGATATAATGTGGCATATTACTGATTTAGAAAAATATATTTTTAATATTGTTAATCCAGAAGATTCTGTAAAAACAGCTGCTGAAAGTGCTATAAGAGAAGTTATAGGCAATACTCCTATCTCTTCGATATTATCAGACCAAAAACAAGAAATCACTAATAAGATTGAAGGTTTAACACAGAAAATCCTTGATCATTATAATGCTGGTGTTGGTATTGAGAAAGTGCAGTTACTAAAAGCTGAACCGCCAGCTGAAGTAATTGATGCTTACAGGGATGTACAAACTTCTAAAGCCGATAAAGAACGTGAGATAAATCAAGCACAATCCTATAATAATGATATTTTACCTAAAGCTAGAGGGCAGGCGGCTAAAATTGTTCAAGAAGCAGAAGGTTACAGACAAGAGGTTATCTCAAGAGCTGAAGGAGACAGCAAAAGGTTTGCTGCTGTCTATACACAATATGTTGCTAATAAGTCAATAACTAAGGATCGCCTTTACTTAGAAGCTATAGAAAATATTCTAACGGATACCAGCAAAGTTATTATGGGTACTAATGGCGTTTTGCCGCATATGGCAATTCAGCAAAATAAAATTAAGGAGTAGTGCTGGATGAAGACAATTTATTATATAAGTTTCGTAGTTTTCGGATTATTATTATCAGTTAGCAGTGCTTTATTTACCGTTGATCAACGCCATTCCGCTGTGGTATTTCAATTTGGTGAGGCAATGAGAACCATTGAAAGTCCAGGATTAAATATAAAGATTCCATTTATTCAAAATGTTGAATTTTTTGATAAACGTATCTTAAATGTAGAGGCGGAAGCAAAAGAGCTAACTGCTTCTGATGGAAAAAGGGTAATTGTAGATGCTTTTGCCAAATTTCGTATTGTTGATCCTGTGATGTTTTACAAAACTGTACATAACTACCAAGGTGTTAAAATTAGACTTAATAAAAACCTAGAATCTTCAATGAGAAAAGTTATAGGTAGATTACCTTTGACTAGTCTTCTGACAAGTGCAAGGTCTGACATAATGTCAAATATCTTAAATCAGGTTAATGAGGAAGCAAAGAATTTTGGACTTGATGTAATTGACGTTAGAATTTTAAGAGCTGATTTACCGAAAGAGAATAGTGCAGCAATTTATCGCCGCATGCAAACTGCTCGTGAAAAAGAGGCTACCCAAATAAGAGCTGAAGGGCAAGAAGAAGGGGCTCGCATAAGATCAAAAGCTGACAAAGAAAGTAAAATATTACTTGCTGAAGCTTATATGCAATCTCAAATTATAAAAGGTGATGGTGACAGGGAGGCAGCTAAGATATATAATCTTGCTTATTCTGTTGATCCGGAATTCTATAAATTTTATAGATCCTTGGAAGTATATAAAAATACTTTAAAGAAAGATGATACTTCTTTTGTATTGTCTCCGGAAGCAGAGCTATTTAAATATCTAAATTTGGGTAAATAGGATGACTAGTAATTAGGTAGATGATATGGTTCAAAATATTTGTAAGTTTAGCAATTTACTAAGGTATTTAATTGCCACTTTTCTGATGACTATGTGGTTGGCATCTTCTGTTTTTGCTGAAAATATCCAGTCAAGCAAAATTACTCCTGAGGAATCTAGTAATTTGCAGTCAGTGCCAATAAAGATACTTGAATCCCATAATTATAGTTTTGCAGACATTGTTGAGCCACTTATTCCAGCTGTGGTAAATGTGTATACAGTACAATATAACCAAAAATCAGAAGATTCTCATAAGAAATCTTTCGAGCGTTTTCCATTTGATCATTTTAATGAACTTTTAGAGCGTTTTAATCTACCTTTTGATTTTGATGAGATGTATTCCAATCCTAAATCTGTTCCCCTTGGCTCTGGTTTTATTATAGACCCTACAGGTTTTATTGTTACCAACCATCATGTAGTTGCAAATGCAGATGAGATTCACATAAAATTAACGGATAATAGGGAGCTATCAGCTAAATTGGTAGGTAGTGATAAAAAAACTGATCTTGCTCTTTTAAAAATTGAGATCGAAACTCCTTTGCCTTTTGTAAAATTCGGTGATTCCAGTAAAGCTAGGGTAGGAGATCAGGTTATTGCTATTGGTAATCCTTTTGGTAGACTTGGAGGAACAGTAACTGCTGGTATTATATCTTCAAAGGGACGTGATATTGATAACACTAACGGTATAGTAGATGATTTTATACAGACTGATGCGGCTATTAATAATGGTAATTCCGGTGGACCAATGTTTAATATTAATGGTGAAGTTATAGGAGTCAATACAGCAATATTTTCACCTTCTGGGACTAGTATTGGTATTGGATTTGCTATTCCATCTAATACTGCTAAATCAATTATTGACCAGCTAAGGCAAAATGGAAAAATTAATCGCGGTAGGCTTGGGGTAGTAATTCAAGAAGTAACTAATGAAATAGCTGAAGGATTTGAGTTAAAAGAAGCTTCGGGAGCGTTAGTAGTGGAAGTACAAAAAGATGGTCCAGCTGATAAATTTGGTATAAAACTTGGGGATGTAATAATAGAATTTGCTGGACAACCGGTAAAAAATTCTAGGAGGCTGCAGATAATGGTTGCTGAAACTAGCGTTGATCAAGAGGTAAAAATTATCGTTGTACGCAATGGCAAAAATCAAGAATTAAGTGGCAAGATTAGTAGTGAAGAGGATATAGAGCCTAAAAAAGTAAACGACAAGGTAAGCGATAAAACTTCTGATAATAAATTTTCTGTTGTAAAAAATAATGTTACTTTTAGTAATTTAACAGATAATCTTAAACGAAAATTTGCCATTAAAAGTAAAGTCGAGGGCATTATTGTAACTGATATTGCAAAAGACGGAAAAAATTATGGTTTTAAAATTGGTGATTTAGTAATAGCGAGCAATCAACAACCTATAGCTTCTATAGATCAATTAAATGTGTTGTATGACAATGCCCAATCTATTAAAAAGCAAAATATAATCTTGTTGGTACAGAGACGGGGTGTTTCTATGTTTATAGCTTTGCCAGTTACCAAATCTGAAAATTAGTAATAATGAAGTCAATATGGATAATGATTCTAAAATAGCAGTATTAAGTTTTTATAGTTTTACTAACCTAGAAAACCTTGAGATTTTGCTGCCAAAGATTTTACTTATTGGTAAAAAAAGAAGAATTAGGGGTACTATTCTTTTAGCTCCAGAAGGATTTAATGGTTCAATTTCTGGAACAAAAGAAGAGGTGAATTTTTTAGTAGATGAAATTATAAAACTTACGTCTGCGGAAGAGGTAAATATTAAAATAAATTACTGTGATATCCATCCTTTTCAAAAATTAAAAGTAAAGCTGAAAAAAGAAATTATTGCTATGACAGTTGGGGATATTGATATTGCAAATCTTAAAGGAGAGTATATTGAGCCAAAGGACTGGGACAAGTTTATTAGCCAAAATAATGTGGTATTAGTAGACACTAGAAATGACTATGAAGTTTGTGTAGGTACTTTTAAAGGGGCTATAGATCCGAAAACAGAAACGTTTAAGCAATTTCCCAAATGGGTAGAGCAGAATAAAGAATTACTTGCTGGAAAAAAAGTAGCAATGTTTTGTACTGGTGGGATTAGATGCGAGAAATCAACAGCCTATTTGAAGAAACTGGGTTTTAATGATGTGTACCATCTTAAAGGTGGTATTTTACAATATTTAGAAGTGACACATAATCGTAATAGGTTATGGCAAGGAGAATGTTTTGTATTTGATGACAGAAGAGCTGTGGCAAGTGACTTGTCACCAGCTGAAGGGCATTGGTTGGAACGTGGTAATCAATAGATATCTTTGGCAAACTCTACTTCTGTTGGTAATTTATTCATGCTCCCGGTACTCTGCTCCTCACGCACATTTGAGTACGCTGCGGGTCGAGGTTTCGTGGCTTCTTTAAATCCTTGTGCATAAGCGAGTTTCGAAAGATATCTAATAAGCTATTATAGGCAGGATCAGATTTTAATATGAATTGTCATCCCAACAGGCTAATATCTAAAAAAATAGCCTAGAAGGATGTGTTAAGTATTATAGCCCCCTGCCTACATGGTGATAACATGGCGAGTAAGCTGCACCGAAGCAGGGATGATATTTAGTCTCTTAATTATCTTGAATAGAGTTCAACTACTAAATGTACTTCTGGTTCAAATGGGTACGGAACATCAGAAATTACTGGGATTCTGACAAACTGACCAGACAATGAATTGGAATCAAAAGTTAAATAGCTTGGTACAATGTTTCCTTGTTTGCTAGCTGTCTCGAGTATTACAGGGATTTGTTTTGCTGATTCCTTTAGCTCGATGACATCTCCTTCTTTTAGTCTTATACTTGGGATATTAACCTTTTTACCATTCACTTTAATGTGACCATGGGTAACAAATTGTCTTGCAGCAAAAATCGTTGGTGCAATATTCATTCTGTATATAACAGCATCAAGCCTTCTTTCCAACAGGGCTATAAAATTTTCACCCGTATTGCCTTTCATTTTTTGTGCGAGAGTAAAAGTATTTCTAAATTGCTTCTCGTTAATTCTACCATAATGGCATTTAAGTTTTTGTTTAGCCTTCAAATGTAGACCATAATCAGAAGTTTTAACCATACTATTCTGACCATGTTGACCAGGACGATAATTTCTTGTATTGAAGGCATCTTTACTATCGCCCCACAGGCTTACACCAAGTCTTCTGCTAGCCTTATATTTAGAATTAATAATTTTTGTCACGCTCTATGTCTCATAATTTTGATATCATACTGACGTCATTATAACGTTAACTTAAGTATATATATTTTAACAATTAAAGTCAATTCCTCATTTTTTGAAATTATGGGAGTGCCTGCGAATTCCACAACATAAGCAAATTATGCAAGAGGTCTATTCTAATTCCTTGATTTTATCGGATGATTCGAGCAACTGTGCATCAATAATTTCAGATTTTGATGAAACAAGCTGATAACGCTCTATAGGATGCTGGATTGTTTTGTTACCAATATCTATGCCTAATTTTTGAATATTCCTAGCCTTAGATAAAAAATGTCGATTAAAAGAAGCGGCAAATTTATCATAATTATTGACTATATGCTGAATATTATTGCCAAGTTTCTGCGAATGCTCCGCTAATGAAGCAATAGAGGTCAATAATTTTCTTACCTCTTCTATAATTAATTTGTGATTTTCTGACCGTCTATAATCTGAAATTTGGAATTTAGCAAATGATAGCATATTCATAAGTCCTGCTGGACCAACTGGGAAAATATTGCTTTTCCAAGCCTTGTATAAAAAATTATTATCTGCAATCAGAATTTTTTCAATTGCTTGTTCAGTAGGGACAAACATCAAAGTAACTATATTAGAAAAATGTTCTTTTTTATCTTGGAAACTAACTAAAATATTTTCCGCGTAATCTTTACTATTTAAGGATTTTAAATGATTATTCATGGTTTTACTAAGATTAGAACTATCTTGCCCTAAATCTACTAAAAACTTTGAAGCTTTTGCATCTATAACCATTAAGTTACCAGAAGGTAAGAAAACTAGGGCATCTGGTCTAAGTTTTAAATTATCGGTAGTTGTCACAGAATATTGTATGATAAAGTCTAAATTAGAACGTAGACCTGATGATTTTAGAATGTTCTCAAGAGTAATTTCAGCAAGTAATCCAGCTCCAGATGGAGAAAGAAGGGATTGTTTAATAATGTCTACTGTTCCTTTAGATTGTTCGATATCCCTACTTAATGATCCAACCATGTTTATTAAACGTTCAAACTCGTTATTAAATTTGCTTGTTGCTCCCGAAATATTTTTTTCTGATAATTCCCTTGCTTCTTGATTTTCCCGTCTATGAATTTCAATTAATTGTTTAGACAATTCATTACCAAGATCAAATAAAGCATTTTTTGCCGATGCATATGACTCCTGTCTTGCTTTATCTGCTTCAGTTATCAATTGATTCTGATAGTCTACTTTACTAGATAATTGCTCAATTTTTTGGATATAAGAAATTTTCTCTTGCTGCAAAATTTGATTCTGCTTATTTGCTTCTAAATAGTTATTTGATAGAAAGCCTAATTCTGCATTTAATTTGGTTGTCTTATGATAAAACCAAGCAAATAAACCAAATAAAACAACAAGTCCGGTAGTAAGCAATAATGGAATATAACTCATTGATAAGTTTACTCTTTAGTTAGTAATTTCGGAATTACCCGGTCTTCTAAAGGACCAGTTGGCATAGCTGGCTTTAATAATTTGGGAGTTAAAATGAATTTAGTCTTTTGTTCAATAGGTGAAAGAGTAACAAAATAACTATGCGGTTGCTGAATTATCCCGTATTTATCCCATTCTGGATATTGCCTATCTAGGTTAGCTTTAAATTCATGAGGACCATAAACTTCAATCTCACCAAATTGATATTTCCTCAGTGGAAATACTTCGTTAATATAAAAGAAATCATTAGGAAATCTATGTAACGTTCTGAAATTAGCATATATAAACATGTTGTCTTTTGGGCGAAAAATAAAAATATCTATACATACCTTGTTGCATATAGTGTAAAAATCTTGATGAGAAGTTTTATAACCCAACTCGACAAAATCTGTTAGTATATCTTGTAACCTTATTTCATCAGCGTGCATTACGCCAATATCTAAGTCATCATCAAAAGGTATGATGCCTTTATGCCTTGCTGCCCCAAGAAGTGTACCACTTGTAATCCAATATTGTATGTTATGTTTAGTCAATATCTCATGAGTATCTTTCATTAATTGGTACAATCTTAGGGCTTTGTTTTCACTAATTGTATATTTCTGTACTTGTTGGTCGGTAGGAGTTACATATTTCCATTTGTGATCATAAAACTCTACATAGCCTAGGTACAAACCATAAGTAATTATAAGTACTCCAGCTATTTTAAAGAAAAGCTTATTAGTTTTTTTATGATTTTTGTGCATATATATTTCCCATGTTTATTTTAGTAGACTTTTTTAAAGTTATAAACTATAAGTTGCTTTAATTATATAATTAATAATATATGAAAGTAAAACCAGTAATTATGGCTGGTGGTCTAGGAAGTAGATTATGGCCATTATCACGACAGATGCAACCAAAACAATTTATAAAAATATTTAATAATTTGAGTTTAATACAAAAAACTTTGATTACAAACAGAACTTTAGGCAAACCAACTTTAATAATTGCTAAGGAATATGAATTAATAGCAAAAGAGCAACTTAGAGAGCTAAATATAGAAGCAGACTTAATAATAGAACCTATGCCTAAAAATACAGCTTCATGTGCAATTATATCAGCTATTCAAGCAAAGAATAACGGTTATGATACGATCATACTACTGCCTTCTGATCATTATATACATGATATTGATAAGTACCTAATTACTATTAATGAATCTTTGAATTATGTCGCAAAATTTGGTATTTGTACTATAGGGGTTAAGCCTAGTTTTGCAAATACCGAATATGGTTATATTAAAATAAATAAGTTATTAGCAGATAGAACTTACAACACCCAACAATTTGTGGAAAAACCTACTTTTCAACAAGCACAAAATTATCTAGCAAATGGCAAATATTTTTGGAATTCAGGAATTTTTATTTTTAATATAGATTTTATTTTAGAGCAAGCTAAATTATGGCAAAAAGCACTCTTTAAACATGCGTATGATGCATATTATTTTGCAACCAAAGATTATAATAATATAACACTTGCTTTAGAACCATACCTACATATTACCCCAATTTCTTTAGACTATGCTATAATCGAAAATATTAGTCAAATGATTATGATAGAAGCCAATTTTAGTTGGAATGATATTGGCAATTGGCATTCTTTATGGCAAATACAAAAAGAAGATATAACGAATAATTACTGCGAAGGCGATGTTATAAACATTGATAGTACAAATTCATATATTAGTTCTAATAATAAGCTTACTGCTGTAATAGGAGTTGATAATATAATAATTATTAATACTGAGGATGCTTTACTGATCGTAAATAAATCAAGAGTTGAGAAAATAAAGCAGCTTGTAATGGAAATGACAGAGATGGGACGAAAAGAAGTATTATGAACTTACATGAAAATATAAAAAATTATGTCAGCAATTTTCAAGAAGAATATGAATATAAAGAAAGGATGTTGGACTTTCTAGATAATTGTAAAAATCCATTTAGTAGGGAGACAAAAGAAGGACATTTTACCGGTTCAGGATTCTTGCTTAATTCTAATAAAACAAAATTCTTACTGATGCATCATCGTAAGTTGGATAAATGGTTGCAACCAGGAGGACATTGTGATGGTAATAATGACATTTTGGCTGTAGCAATTAAAGAGGCACAGGAAGAATCTGGTATTTTAGAGATTGAACCGGTTTCTAGACAGATTTATGATATAGATGTTCATCTAATTCCTAGTAATTCTATAGACCAAGAACATTATCATTATGATGTGAGATTTTTATTAAAAACCGTTTGCAACGACTATTTTGTAAAAAATTCTGAATCAAACGAATTACGATGGATAGAATTTGCTTCTAATTATCAAGAACTTGTGCTAGATAATTCAGTAGAAAGGATGATAAAAAAGTACACTCTTATGCTTTGAAGAATTGGCTTCGTAAATATATACTGCTATGATTTTAAGAGTTGGTAGATGATAGTATAACTTCAAGAAGAGCTAGGAATGTCAAAGTTGAGCAGCGGAGCGTACATGAGTAACGGAGCAGCGGAGATATTTAGACACGACGACGCCAATTCTTGAAGTTCACCGAGTATACTCTAGATTTTGACCATTAAGAAAGATTGAGTCTATAATAGGATTTGTGTAAGTTGCAAAAAAAGCAGTAAGAGATTACTGTAAAAAGAAGTAAATAAAACAAAGGAAAATTATGGCTAAAGAAATAGATAAAGATAAAGAAAAATTAAACATAAATAATCAGCTAGTAGAAGAGTTGTTAGCAAAAGCAAATCCGTCAGAAGTATTTGGTCGGGATGGATTGTTCCAAAAATTCAAAAAACAAATAGTCGAAAAAATATTGGCAAGTGAGTTGTATCATGAATTGGGCTACTTAAAACATAGTAAAGTAGAAAAAGTAGATAATAATCGTCGTAATGGTAGCTATGAGAAGACAGTAATTGATGATGATTTAGGTCGACATTCCATTTATCTTTATTAAATACAAAAACTTTAAATATCTTGATTTTCTTTTCTGCCTTGATACACCATTGGCACGGCATATTCTATTGAAAGTTTATCTATCCAACTATCAAACATACACCATGAAGATAAGGCAGTAATAGAAATTTTTCTATTGTTTTTTACTAATGTTTCAACTAGCTGAAAGTAAATTTCTCTTTGACTATAAGTGGCATCAAAATCTAATTGTATCAGTTGTCTAGGTTGAGATGCAGACAAAATAATATTACTTAAATCAGTTAAACTTTTTGCATCTAATTTTCCTTTTGCTTTCGTTTCTAAACGAAAAACTGGAATAATAAAAGTATTAGCTGGGGTTATAAGAGTATTTGTTCTTGGTATAATTTTATTTTATCTAGGTCTATATAGATGGTAGCTATTAAGGATGCAATGGCTGTATTATTATCAATAAATAATAAGTCATCTGATCTATGCCAACTCCATAGTGTTAGATTAGGTACTTTATCATATTTAAAAAGAAAAACTTTATAATACAAAACTATAGTTAATGGGAATATTAAAATAATTACCAAATTCTTATATGATAAATTTGGTATATATCGAACTATAAGTTCTAAGGCTCTTAACAGCAATTATCTTTTAAAAAAAATTAAATATTTTTATCTGTATTTTATATCAATAAAAAATATTATTGTTATACTATTTTCAATAGTCCGTCTTGACTAGTACATATCTAAATCATTAAGTATATGAAAGTACTTATCTAGCATTTTCTTATCTAAGTTATCAGGCAGCACTAATGGCGGTGTAGCAAATGCTTCATCTAATGCCTTAATAATAGACTGAACCATAAAAAGAGATAATGCTTTGGATATACTGTGTGCATCACCTGAATGTTGCTTATATAAATCTTGGTATTTTGGCACTATATCCTCAATTATGACAACTTTAGTACGCGGATAATTTGACATCATCAGATTCCAAGGATCACCTTGGGTTCTTTTATGATCTCCCCCCAACCTAATATCACTTCTATATAATACTGCAGGTTTATTTAAAAATTTACTATGAATAAATTCCACTACTGTACCAGAATCTGGATCTGACCCATCAAAACTAAATATGCCTCCATCAGCTTCTTTTACAGATTTTAAATCATTATTTTTTATGTGTTGAGCATGGATATCCCTTTGTTCTAAATTTTGAGGTAATATACATTTATACTTACCACTAGATGCCTCCTCTAGGGCTAAAGCCAAATATAAATTACCTATAAGATCCTTATTAGTAAATAAGGGACCTGCGAAATACAAATCATAAGATTTTTTAGTTACATTCTCCTTAGAAGATGCTACTGAATTCACATGATTGATCATATATTAAAGTCCTATGTTAGTTATGAATAAAAAACAATTTATGATCTAGACTGATTTGTCAAGATAAAATTTCCAGTAATTTTTTCAGGGCAGTTTAAAAGTCCCGACTAAAGTTATGACTTTTAAACTGCCCTGTAATTTTTTCCTATTGCATTTGATAGTTTATAACTTACTATAACAATTTACAAGCTGTTAATTGTATCAATATATGTTGTAAATATATTCCATCAATTTCAATGTGATAAATTGTACAGCAAGTTTGCAAATCAGAATGCCCTCGTTAAATGAGGAGTTTGACGATGTCATTTACACTCCTGATAAATAATACTGCTCAAATCACTAGTTACGTTGGGATAAGGTTATAATTTAGAGGTCTATCGGCGTTATACATGTCAAAAATCACCATAAGGGATTATTTATACGAACTTTGAGATTGTAAAGATGCTCTACTGATACTAGGCTAGTGGAATTTAGGTTCAGAATTAGCAAACAAACTTTCCTACTTTTTAATGATTTTTATTATTAATATTTAAACTTAAGTTGAATTATTTTTGTTTATTCTTTATAGTTATTCGTATAATGTGTTTTATACGTAACCGCTAGGGCATAATTTATTTTTCACCGGTTTCATTATATGAAAGAATTCTTACTATTAATCATAGTATTAATCATTAATACTAGAACTTTGGCAAAAGAACAAATAACTAATTTAATCACCCCAGTTAGTTATTTTGTCAATCATGAGCAACAACTTAAAATTCTTGAGAAACATTTAGATAAATATAGACAAGCAAGTATAGTGGGTACTAGCGGTATAGGTAAAACTCAATTAATTAGGATGTATAGTTATGAGAATAAAAATAATTATGATCTAATTTGGTTTTTTGATTGTAACCTTGATTTTAATGAACAATTTGTTAAATTAGCCCAACAACTCAATATGGTTAAACAAACTAATATATCTGAAGCAGTAACTCTAGCTAAAAAAGAAGTAATGTCATATTTAACTTCTACTAGTAAATGGTTATTGGTATTTGATAATTTAAAAGTTAATGAAAATAAAAAAGTACAAGACTTTATTGATTGGGAACATAATGGTCAGGTCGTGTTTTGTTCGCAAGATAATGATAAGTTACCTAATATTATAGCAATGACCTTGTTTGATAAACCTACTATCGTAACTTTGGCTAATACTTTATTGGATAATAAAGATAAAAATAGTATCGAATTTTTAACGCAATCTTTTAGTGGTTATCCAATACTTATAGTGCAGGGGGCTCAATTACTTAATAAAATTAAAGGTCTAGATAAAGAAGAATATAAAAAGAAAATTTATCAATCGACTGATAAAATAGCAACAAATATTAGTATGGCTATTCAACAATTAAACCCTAATGCAGTAACATTACTTAATAAAATAGCTTTATTAAATAACCAAAGCTTCTCAAAACAGCTTCTTACTACTATTACTGATCATAAGGATACTTTAGATGATGATATATATCAACTATCTAAATTTATGCTAATCAGTAATACTAATGCTAGCGAGGATAATCCTATTTTTGAAATGCATGATATAATTAGCAATAAAATAATGGAACGAAATGGCAATAGTTCTAAAATATATTTAGAAAATATTATTAGCAAATTACCTAAATTTAAAGGGACTTATTCAGGATATTTGTGGAGGGGTGCCAAAACTATACCAGAGAATTTAGAAATTATTCTAAAAAACTCTGAAAAATATAATGTTAACCTATACGCAATACTTGCCTTAAGAGTTGAGTTATTTTCTTTGTATGTCAACCTTCATAATACCAGCAAAGCGCAACAAATGTTTGATTGGTTTAGTCAAAAAGAGAAAGAATTTAAATTGTGGAAGATGTCTGAATCTCAAAAATTTTGTTATGCTAGGTACTTAGTAGCAATAGGAATGTATTTGATAACATCAAGCAATTTTGACGTAATGATTTCTTATCTTACTAGAGCATTAAAGATTTTGGACAAGCTTGATGATGATGAAGCTAATTATTCCCTTAAACTTACTTTAATTTCTTATACATCTTGGGCTTATATATTTTTAGGCGAAATAAAACTAGCTGAAAAATTTCTTAAAAAGGCTGAAAAACTAGCAAAACAAGGAGTAATACAAGAAATTGATATATCTATAATATATTTTTTAAAAAGTACATTATGTGAGGCACGAGGCAAATATCAGGAAAGTTTAGAGTGGGAAGAGAAAGTTATTGAACTACGTATAAAAAATGGGGTACATATTAATGACCCAATCCTTAGTGGACCTTATATATTTAGAGCAAAGATATTGAATTCTCTTGGTAGATATCAAGAAGCTTATGCTCAAGCTCAACAGTTATATGATATACTTAAGCCCATAAAGCATAAAGATCATGAAATATTTGCAGATATTTATACAGAAATGGCAAGAAGTGAACTAGGTTTAGGTAAAATAGATAAAGCTTCTGAATACATTAATAAAGCTATACATATGTTGCTAGCAAATGAAAACAATGATTCTGAAAGTGCAAATTATTCTAAGAATCCTAATTTAGCAGATAGTTATATAGCACAAGGAGATATTTTGTTTGCCCAAGATAGGCTTAAGCAAGCCATAGAATCTTACAAAGAAGCGTTTGTTATACTTCATTATTTATATGGAGATAGAAGTAAAAATATTGCCCTAATAAGTTATTTGTATAATCATGGAGCAAAAGCAGCTTGTAAAAGTAAAGATTTATATAATTATAAATTCTTTGGTAAGCCACAAATTAAGGAGTTTGGCATACATTATCCTAATACCGTTGATATGCTTGAATATTGTAAACAATATAACATGGATTTGTGGGTCAAGAACAATTAAACATTAAGGTTGCTGTTGACAGATCAGCTTTAGGTTAAAGAATAGATTCTTTTAATTTTTAGTTGCAATTTTTAAATCACTATGATATTAATATTTGTAATTATTTTACTGGATTTTCCTCGTATGTTACTTTATTAATTTAATTTAATTTTATTAAGCTGATTCTAGAAATGAACGTTATAGACAAAGAAAGAGCATTGCTTGCTGCACTTAGCCAGATTGAAAAAAGTTACGGCAAAGGTTCTGTCATGAAACTTGGTCAACGCCCTGCTGTAGACGTTGAGGCAATACCAACAGGATCTCTAGGGCTTGATTTGGCACTCGGTATAGGTGGTTTACCTAAGGGAAGAATTATTGAAATTTTTGGGCCGGAAAGTTCAGGAAAGACCACTTTAACTCTACATGTAATTGCTGAAGCACAGAAGAAAGGTGGTACTTGTGCTTTTATTGATGCAGAACATGCTTTAGACCCAGCATATGCCAAAAAACTTGGCATAAATATTGACGAGCTTATTATTTCTCAACCAGATACTGGAGAGCAGGCACTTGAAATAACTGATACTCTAGTACGTTCTGGAGCTATTGATATGGTCGTTATAGATAGTGTTGCTGCTCTTGTGCCTAAAGCAGAGATTGAAGGGGAAATGGGTGACTCTCATATGGGGTTACAAGCTAGATTAATGAGCCAAGCACTTAGAAAACTCACTGCATCAATTTCAAGAACTAATTGTATAATTATTTTTATTAACCAAATTAGAATGAAAATAGGCGTTATGTTTGGTAGTCCAGAAACTACCACAGGTGGTAATGCTTTAAAATTTTATGCCTCAGTAAGGCTAGATATTAGAAGAATTTCAACAATCAAGGATAAAGAAGATATAGTAGGAAGCCAAACTAAGATTAAAGTTGTTAAAAATAAAGTCTCTCCACCGTTTAAAACGGCAGAATTTGATATAATGTATGGTAGTGGTATTTCTAGAGAAAGCGAGATAATTGATCTTGGTGTTAAATTTGAAATAATAGAAAAATCAGGTTCTTGGTTTTCATATAATGACACTCGTATAGGTCAAGGTAGAGAAAATGTCAAACATTACCTAAGAGAACACCCTGCTATCTGCTCTGAAATAGAACAACTAATTCGTCAAAAGTCTTCTCATAATACTAGTGTTACTTTTGATAGCGAAACGATAACTATAGAAGAGGAAGAATAGAAATGATAGATTTAACTGCTAAAAAATCTCTAATTACTGGAGCATCTGGGACAATTGGTGGTAGCATTGCTAAGCTATTCCACTCTCTTGGTAGTCATGTGATAATTAGTGGTAGTAACCAAGAGAAATTACAAGAACTTGCAAATAACTTAAAAGATAATTATACGATAGTACCATGTAATCTAGCAAATATTGATGAATGTACTAACTTGGTGTCTAGTCTTGAACAAATCGACATTTTAGTTTGTAATGCCGGAATCACTAAAGATATGCTGGCAATAAAAATGTCCAATGAAATGTTTGATCAAGTTATAGATATAAACTTAAAAGCTAGCTTTATTCTAAATCGTGAAGCGATAAAGAAAATGATGAAAACTCGTTATGGTAGAATAATTAACATATCATCTGTGGTTGCAGTTTCTGGTAATCCAGGACAGGCAAATTATTGTGCTTCCAAAGCTGGTTTGATCGGTATGACAAAGTCTCTAGCAATTGAGGTAGCAAGTAGGGGTATCACAATTAATGCAGTTTCTCCTGGTTTTATTAAATCAAACATGACTGATAAATTAAACGAAGCTCAAAAAGAGGCTATAATGCAAAAAATTCCTCTTAGAACTTTCGGAGAAGCCGAAGATGTTGCAAACGTAGTAGCTTTCCTAGCAAGCGACAAAGCTTCCTACATCACTGGTCAAACTATCCATGTTAATGGTGGAATGTTGATGATATAATTGAAGAAGTGAAATTATGAAATGGAGCGACGCCTATTGTATGTAATAGGCGAGCGAAGACGATGCTACCTACTTCTCATCAATTGACTATGGTAGTAAACTATTGTTCGTGCATGCACGCCTCAAAGTTTTGCGATAGCTTTTCTTGAGAGCGGAAGAGTATACTCTTCTGCTTTCAAGGATATTCTCTTAGTAGGTAATTAAATTCTGCACCATATATAAAAATCATGTTAATAATATAAAAAAATATTAAAGTCACTATTATACTACCAAGTGAACCATATATTATACTTAATTGGTTATAATATATTATATAGGTAGATAATAAATATCCACTTATCACCCATAAAATTACCGTTAATAAAGCTCCAGGAACTACGTCTGTAAAATTTAATTTTGCATTAGGGATTATATAATATAGTGATGAGGAGGTAATAAATAATGAGCAGAAAATGATAACATATCGAAAAAGGGTTAAAGTGTGCTTATGTTCTTCTATCATTTGTAAAATAATCGGTAGTTTTGTTAATATTATTGGTACTATAATGAGAATAAGCATGGCAAAGGTAATGAATATACTGATTACTAAAAACTGTGCTATGCTAAGTAATCTTCGCCTTATGTAGGTAGGAGGAGATTTTATCTCATATACCCTATTTAAAATTGTTCTTAAACATTCAACAAAAGATGAAGCCGTCCAAATACTTCCCATTATCGCTAAGGTCATTAGACTTTGAGGAGGAGTTTTTCCAAGTTCGTTTATCCTAGTTTTTATTGAGTCAGTAGCCAGTTCTGGCATACTCTCAAGAAGAATAGTAATAAAATTCTTTCCCAGTTCTGATGCTCCAACAAAACTTGTTAGTGCTAATAAAAAAACTAAAAAAGGAAAGATCGTTAGGAGTACCATAAATGACATATACCCTGAATGTTCAACACCATCATGTTCAATTGTTTTAAAGGCTGCCTGATATAGGCATTTTATAATTCTTTTCATCAAGTAACTTTCTTTTGTTTTATATAATCATTCAAGTATATATATAAAATTCAACATTATCACTTTTTATATTAAGTATATTTTTTAACATTCTGCAATAATTCTTTAAATATCCTAGTTAATTCTATGATTTTAATTTTTTAGTCTTATTCTATCTAGAATAGTAAAAAAAGGTTAAAAAAATACGATAAAAATGAAATTATAATTTACAAGGTTGCTAAGTATCTATAAGATCAGTATAATTATATAATAGTTAAAAAATATTAAGCACTACTTGTACATAAACAAAAAATATAATCAATACTTACTGATAGTAGACAGTTTACATGTGGGTATTCCTATGTGAATTGTTGGCTTTCTAGGTTATATAATATATGACAGTAATCTTTTTATTTGTTAATAATCTATTATATTCTTAAAATTTAATAGTTCATGCATAAGGGAGTTAATTATGGTACGAAGAAATGACTACATACAAAAAGTTGATCAGTTTATAGGTGGGAAAATCTATTCTCTAAGGCTTGCCAAGGGGTTGTCACGTCAACAACTTGCAGAGGTAATAGAGGTAACACATCAGCAGTTACAAAAATATGAAAAGGGTATTAATAGAATATCAATAGGTAGGTTGGTCCTTATTGCTAAAGCATTAGATAAAAATATCGATTATTTCTATCAAGGTTTAGAAGATGCTGACAATGTCGAGCCTGTACTTACTCAACATCAGCGTATGTGTATAGAAGTGTCAAGGAATTTTATGAAAATTCGTAACTCAGAACATCAGCAAGCAGTTAATGCATTGATACGTTCTTTGATTAAAGAAGATTAGATAAAATAAAAAAATCATTGGCTCATTATGAAACTAATAGTTGACAGAGATGAAAGAGTATAGTAATTATATACGAGTAGTTAGTAGGAATTAAGTAGCTATTTAGAAGAAAATAATTACATATTAATCAAAGATATTTATGCCAATTATTATTTTAGTAGCACCTCAAATGGGTGAGAATATTGGTGCTGCTGCTAGAGCAATGAAGAATTTTGATGTTTCAGAGTTGAGAATCGTTTCACCTAGAGATGGTTGGCCGAATGAACAGGCACGTAATATGGCGGTATCAGCGGTAAATATCATAGATAATGCTAAGATTTATGATAGTTTGGAAGCAAGTATAGAGGATATAGATTATTTATATGCAACAAGTTCAGCAACACGTAATATCAATAAAAACTATGTTCTATCAGAGCATTTAAGTCAGGATTATCCTACAGGTCTTAAAGTTGCCATCATGTTTGGTCGTGAAAATTGTGGTTTGCGAAATAGAGAAATTACTTATGCTCATAAAATTATTAACATTAATACAGGGGGTTTTAGTTCTCTTAACATTGCACAGTCAGTAATTATTATATGTTATGAGCTATTTCGTAATAAACAGCTGAGAATGAATGTTAGTAATGAACAGGACGTAGCATCAAAAGGAGAAGTAGGATATTTCTTTGAACATTTGTTTACTGAATTAAACAAAAAGAATTTCTTTAAAGTGCCTGAGAAAAAATTACACATGACTCAAAATATTATGAATATTTTTACTCGTATAGATAAATTATCTAGTACAGAACTACAAACTTTAAGGGGAATAATTACAACCCTAAGTTCATAAAAATAACTAATCTAGTCAATGTTGTTAAAAACTCGTTGCTTTTATAAAAAAAATAGCTATAGTTCCACTTGTTGCCGCTTAATAGTGAAAGTACCCCAATTCGGGATAAGAATTAGTTAATTCTTATTCTGAATTGACTTTAATAAAGGAAAAATGCATTCATTAAAGCGGTTTTACGAATGCATTTTAAACCTTTCTAAAGCTAAAAACATGATGTTAAAAGATTAAAATTATGTTTTTAGTAAAATATTAATTTAACAATCAGATGCAGAGTCGTCTCAAATCTGATTGTTTCGATAATTTCACCGAATTTGGGATAAGAATTGACTAATTCTTATCCCAAATTCGTGTAAAGTGGTATAGTATATAGTTTCCCCTATAGCTTTAAGGGTTGATAGATAAATATCAAAAGGAAAAATTTGGAGTATTGAATGCCAACAAACAATCAGTTAGTACGTTTTGGAAGACAGTCGAAGATTCGTAGGACAAAATCCCCAGCTTTGGAATCTAATCCATTTTTGAAAGGTGTTTGTGTAATAGTGAAAACTGTTACTCCTAAGAAACCTAATTCTGCTCTTCGTAAAATGGCACGTGTTCGCTTAAGTAATGGGCAGTACGTGAATGCTTACATACCTGGTGAAGGGCATAATTTACAAGAACACTCTACGGTGTTGGTAAGAGGCGGAAGGGTTCCTGATCTTCCAGGTGTTAAGTACCATATAGTACGCGGTGCTTATGATACTCAGGGTGTAAAAAATCGTAAGCAAGGACGCTCACGTTATGGTACATCAGCGAAGCAAGCTGTAAAAAAATAATTTGAAATAGAGAGATAAAATGTCACGTCGTCATGCCGCAGAGAAAAGGGTTATCTTGCCTGATATGAAATATAATAGCCCTCTGCTTGCTAGGTTTATTAATAATATCATGAAGGAAGGGAAAAAAGCTCTAGCCGAAAAGATAGTATATTCTGCTTTTAGTAAAATAGAAAAAAAACATAGGGTAGATCCTTATGAAACTTTCAATAATGCTATGAATAATGTAAAGCCATATCTTGAGGTTACCTCAGTGCGTGTGGGAGGTGCAAATTATCAGGTTCCTTCCCCTGTTGATGAAAGAAGAGGGTATGCACTTGCGTCACGTTGGATTATCAATGCAGCAAATAAACGTTCTGAAAAAATGATGATTGATAAGTTGGCGGAGGAATTATTTGAAGCATCAAATAATAGAGGAGTTGCTATTAAAAAAAGAGAGGACACTCATAAAATGGCTGAAGCTAACAAAGCTTTTGCTCATTTTAGTCCCAAAAAATCGCAACCAAGGTAATTAAATCATATGGCGATTACAGAATTTTCTCTTGCTAATACTCGTAATATAGGTATTTGTGCTCATATTGACGCTGGTAAAACTACTACAACCGAGCGTATTCTCTTTTATACAGGAAAATCACATAAAATTGGTGAAGTTCATGAAGGCGGTGCCACTATGGATTGGATGGCACAAGAACAAGAACGTGGTATCACTATTACTTCTGCTGCTACTACCTGTTACTGGAAAAATATAAGGATTAACATTATTGATACCCCAGGTCACGTGGATTTTACAATAGAAGTAGAAAGGTCTTTACGTGTTTTAGATGGAGCAGTGGCGGTATTTGATGGTGTGGCCGGTGTTGAACCTCAGTCAGAAATAGTTTGGAGACAAGCTGATAAATATAAAGTACCTAGAATGTGCTTTGTCAATAAAATGGACAGAATGGGTGCTAATTTCTACAAATGTGTAGAAATGATTAAAGATCGTCTTGGTGCAAAACCTCTAGTAATTCAGTTGCCAGTTGGTATTGAAGAGAATTTCAAAGGAGTTATTGATTTAATCAAGATGCAGGCAATAATTTGGAAGGATGAATCTCTTGGAGCTGAATATTCGTACCAAGAAATCCCTGCTGATATGTTAGAAAAGGCTGAGGAATACCGTGCTTTGCTAATTGAAATGGTTGCTGAGAATGATGATCATTTGATGGAGAAATATTTATCAGGTGAAGAATTTACTGAGGAAGAAATTCAAGTAGTAATAAGGAAAGGAACGATTGACCGAGTCTTTTTTCCTGTGTTATGTGGTAGTGCCTTTAAAAATAAAGGTGTGCAACCTTTGCTAGATGCAGTTGTTGACTACTTACCTTCACCAATCGATATTGGAATAGTCAAGGGAATAGATATTAATTTTGGAGAAGAAAAAGATTTTAAAATATCAGCATCTGAACCTTTCTCTGCTTTAGCTTTTAAGGTAATGACCGATCCATTTGTTGGATCTCTTACATTTATCAGGATTTACTCTGGTAAGATTAGTTCAGGTGCTACTGTCATTAATACGGTAAAAGACCAAAAAGAACGAGTAGGTAGGATGCTTCTGATGCATGCTAATGAAAGAGAAGATATTAAGGAAGCTTTTGCAGGAGATATTGTTGCTTTAGCTGGTCTTAAAAATACCACTACTGGTGATACTTTGTGTGATCCGGATAAGCAGGTTATTTTGGAGAGAATGGAATTTCCTGAACCGGTTATTGAATTAGCTGTAGAGCCAAAATCAACTGCTGATCAAGAAAAAATGGGAATGGCATTGTCTAGGTTAGCTGCTGAAGATCCATCTTTTAGAGTATCAACTGATCAGGAAAGCGGTCAAACTGTTATTAAAGGTATGGGTGAACTGCATCTAGAGATTATGGTTGATCGTATGAAACGTGAGTTTAAAGTTGAGGCTAACATTGGAGCACCACAAGTAGCTTATCGGGAGACAATTACCAAGCCTTGTGAAATTGATTATACTCATAAAAAGCAATCTGGTGGAGCTGGACAATTTGCACGGGTTAAAATAATATTTGAACCTCAAGAAGCTGGAACAGGATTTACTTTTGAAAGCAAAATTGTTGGAGGAGCTATACCTAAAGAATTTATTCCTGGTGTTGAAAAGGGTCTAAATAATATTAAAGATACAGGTGTAGTTGCCGGCTATCCAATGATTGATTTTAAAGCAACTTTGATAGATGGAGCATTCCACGATGTAGATTCAAGTGTACTTGCATTTGAGATTGCTGCAAAAGCTGCTTTTAGAGAAGGTATGCCAAAAGGTAATCCAAAATTACTTGAGCCAATTATGAAAGTTGAAGTAATTACTCCTAATGAGTATATGGGGGATATTATTGGTGATCTAAACAGTCGTAGAGGACAAATGCAAAGTATGGATCCAAGAGGTAATGCACAAGTTATAACTGCAAATGTGCCGTTGGCCGAGATGTTTGGGTATGTTAGTACTTTGAGATCTTTATCACAAGGTAGATCTCAATATAGTATGGTTTTCTCTCATTATGAGCAAGTACCATTACAGGTGGCCGAAACTATTAAAGCTAAGAAATAAAAAAATTATTAAGATAGCTATTAGTGTATCATATATAATATGCTATAATGTTATTTTTTGTGAATAAATAATATAAGGCGTGAAAATGGCTAAGATGTCGTATGTTGAGGAATTTGTAGGAGACACGGAACGCAAAGCCGCAGCGTACTCAGACGTACGTGAGAATTCAAGTACCGTATCGATGTCCGAATCATCGGTAAAAGTAGAATTTTGCAAAATGTCTAATGAATTATTGCAATTAGTTAAGGGTGATATTGACTTGTATGGCAACTGGGTTTATTCAAAATTAAATTTGATGATGGAAGATATTAACGGAGATATTAATAACCGTGATGAGTTGCAAGAGCTACAAAAAGAACTCTTATATAAGGCGGCATGCCTTAGTAAAAATACTAAAATAATGGATTATTTACTAAGTAGTGTTGCCATACAGAAAGATGAGTATGATACAGTGTTATTTTTGGCAGAAAGCTTTAGTAATAGTGAGATGGAAAAATGTTTACTAGACTACGCAAAGATTAGAGATAAGACATTAAAACAAGAACTAATTTCCGGTGATAGTAAAGATAGTTCTGATGAGACAATATCAGATACGTTATCTAACGTAACATTAACTGATTCAGAACAAGAACAGTTCGAGGAAGTAACTACTATAGGGGATGGGTCAGAAGAAATTACAAATATACTAAGTGTGTAAGTTTAAGTAAGTATAATAGTCCTAAAGGTTGATGTCATTCCCGCGTAGGCGGGAATCTAAAAAATACTATGGATAATGTTGTTAGATATTTTATATCCTGCACCAAAGCGGGGATGACACCGAGGTTACTTAAGTTAATAAAACTTGCACACTTGGTAAATATAGAACTTTATTAAAAAAATAGTTTGATTTTTTAGTAAAAATATGATAGGAGTGTAGCTCAATTGGTAGAGCGTCGGTCTCCAAAACCGAAGGTTGCGGGTTCGATTCCTGTCGCTCCTGCCAACTGTAATGAGTTCGTATAATATGTTAAAGGAAAATAGAGTCTACAAATTTTATGAGCAAGTAAAGCAAGAAGTTTATAAAATTGTTTGGCTTGGTAAGAAAGAGCTGATAACTTCAACTCTTATAGTAGTGGTGGCTGTATTTATTTTTAGTATAATTTGTTTGGTGTTAGACTACGGTATACATAGCATAATGCAGGTTTTACTTAATATTGGGAAGTAAAGAATAGGTTTAGGGAAAAGTTGTGGTACAGTGGTACGTTATTCATACATTATCAGGCTCAGAAAAGCGTGTAAAGCAAATGATTCTCGATCAAATTGCTAAGCAGGGTATGTCGGAGTTTTTTGAGGATATCGTTGTTCCGGTTATTGAAGTACCTGAAGTTAAACGTGGTAAAAACGTTAAGACAGAGAAGAAATTTATGCCTGGTTATATTCTGATTAAAATGAATATGACAGATGATTCTTGGCATTTGGTAAAAAGTGTAACTAAGGTTACAGGTTTTTTAGGTAGTAAAAGTACTCCACAAGCCCTTAGCGAAAAAGAAATACAAAATATTTTTAGTAAACTGGAATCTGAAACCAAAGATGCTAGGATTTCAAAATTATATGAAATTGGTGAGGCAGTAATTGTTACTGATGGTCCATTTGAGACTTTTACAGGGGTTATAGAAGAAATTGATTATGACAAAAATAGATTGCGTGTGTCTATATCTATTTTTGGTAAAGCAACTCCTATAGAACTAAATTTTACGCAGGTTAAGAAAAATAATTAGGGTTTGTTGAGAGTAGGGTGTGTACTCAAATGATCCTACGAATTGGATTTGAAAATGAATGGTGAGAAAGCGTAGCGTACATATAGTATAGTTACATATGCGAATCCATGATATTTTCAAAAAACAATTCGTAGGAGCAGAAGAGTATGCAGTTTATTGTCTCTACCATCCTAGCTAAAGGTGTATGATTGTCAACTTAATGTCATCCCAGCGTAATTTGGGGTCTAAAAAGAGCCTTCTAGGTTGTTTAGACTCTTCTAGACTCTGCTTACGTAGGGGGTGACATTACCGTTAATAGGGATAATACTAAGCCTAGTATTAATTTGTTACATCGATACTTGAGGTTAAGTTGAATTCGATATAATATTTGTCGTTGATGTCATCCCAACGTAAGTTGGGGTCTAATAGCCTTTGCAGGTTATTTTTTGGATTTTCGCTTTTAGCTAGGAATGACCTCGTTTTTGGTTCTGTAAGTACCATTACTTACGTTGGCTTTTTGATCCACGCGTGGGTAATGCCATAACTGTTGAAAGTTAAAAAACCGTTATTGCGAAGTGCCGTTAGGTGCTGTGCAATCTTCGTGGAGTAAGGTATCCTTCACAAGATTGCCACGTTGCCGCTTGCAGCGGCTTTTCGCAATGACGGTTTAAGCCTTACAACAGTGCTTTGCTAATAGACGATTTTTAACTTTCAACAGTTGTGGGCAATGCCTACATGGTAATGACATCGAGAGTGTATTGACAAGGCTCACGTGAATAATGCTATTAATTAAATAAGTAAGGATAAGATTATAATGGCAAAAAAAATAACCGCTTATATTAAGTTAACTGTGCCAGCAGGTAAGGCTAATCCATCCCCACCTATTGGTCCTGCACTTGGTCAGAAGAAACTTAATATTATGGAGTTTTGTAAGGCGTTTAACGCAGCAACTAGTGCTATTGAACCAGGTACTCCTATCCCAGTCGTGATTACTGCTTATGAAGATAATAGTTTTACTTTTGTAACTAAGACTTCTCCAGCATCGTATTACTTAAAACAATTTGCTAAAATTCCTAAAGGTTCTAGTGCTACTAAAAAAGAAGCATTTGTTGGTAAGGTTACCATGTCAGATTGCATTGAAATTGCAAAAATTAAAATGGTAGATCTTAATACTGATAATTTAATAGCTGCCGCTAAAATTATTCGTGGTACTGCTGAATCTATGGGTCTTGAAGTGGTAGGAGATTGATATATGTTAGTTGATAAAAAATTAGTTGGTGGCAAAAAGATTAGAGAAGCAAGAAAAAAAGTAGCTCTAGTTGGCAACCGCACTTTAGCAGAAGGAATAGAGTTACTTAAGTCTGTGTCTTATACTAAATTTGACTCTACTTTGGAAGTGGTGATGAAATTAGGGGTAGATCCTAAGCACTCAGATCAAATGGTGCGTGGTGTTGTCGCATTACCAGCTGGTACGGGTAAAGTTAGTAGAGTTGCAGTGATTTGTAAGGATGAAAAGATAGAAGAAGCTAAAGAAGCTGGAGCAGATATTGCTGGTTCTACAGAAATTATCGATGATATTAAAGCAGGAAAAATTAATTTTGACGTTTGTATTGCAACACCAAATATGATGTCAGCAATAGGTGCAGTGGCAAGAATTTTAGGTCCAAAGGGCTTAATGCCAAATCCAAAACTTGGGACTGTAACTACCGATATTGTAACGGCAATTAAAAATGCCAAAAGTGGTCAAGTAGAGTATAGGGTTGAAAAGGCAGGTATTATTCATGCTGGAGTTGGTAAATTATCATTTTCTAAACAAGATTTGCTAGATAATGCATCAACTTTGATATCTGCTGTAGTTAAAGCAAAGCCTTCTGGTGCTAAAGGAAATTATTTAAAAGCAATATATCTATCTTCTACTATGAGTCCATCAGTAAAAATAGATTTAGCAAGTATATCGTAAAATACGACAAGGAGAGTTAAGGTGTTAAGATCAGAGAAACATGAATTTGTCGTAGAACTTGAAGAGGTGTATAAACGGTCAAATTCCGTGATAATTACTCATTATCATGGGCTTACTGTTAGTCAAGTAACTCTACTGCGTAGGTCTCTTAAAGCAAAAAATGCGGGGTTCAAAGTAGTTAAAAATACTTTGTCAAAAATAGCAGCAAATAAGGCTGGTATTGGTGATATAGTACATTTGCTTGTTGGTCCGACAGCCTTTGCATATTCTGAAGACCCTGTTGAGGCTGCGAAAGTTGTCGTAGAATTTGCTAAAACTAATGAATGTTTGAAAGTAGTTGGTGGTTTAGTAAATAATCAAATATTAGATGCGAATTCTGTACAACAACTTGCAAAATTGCCTTCATTAAATGAGCTTAGAGGTAAAATTATTGGTGTGGTGCAAGCTCCTGCAACTAAAATTGCTGGTGTGGTGCAAGCTCCTGCAGCCAAGCTTGCTAGAGTTTTTCAAGCTTATGCAAATAAAGAATAATTTAATAAAAAAGTTTTAAGAGGAAGAAAATTATGACAGACCTAGTAAAAATCGTAGATCAATTGTCAACACTTACAGTAATTCAAGCAGCAGAGCTTGCAAAAATGCTAGAAGAAAAATGGGGTGTAACAGCCGCAGCTCCTGTAGCACAGGCGGTGGGTTCTGTAGCATCAGAAGCAGTAGCTGAAAAGACAGCATTTGAAGTTGTTTTAGTCAGTAGTGGTGATAAAAAAATAGAGGTAATTAAGGTAACTAGAGAACTTACTGGTCTTGGCTTAAAAGAGGCTAAAGAGTTAGTAGATGCTGCCCCAAAAACTATTAAATCTAGTGTAAATAAAGAAGATGCTGAAAGTTTTAAAGCAAAATTAGAAGCAGTTGGAGCAAAAATTGAATTAAAATAATTGAGTGTACCATCGGGTAGAAAAAGCCTAGAGTTTACTTTGGGGGTGTATTAAATAGCTTGTTTGTGTAAGTTCATATTAATTAGGCTCTGTGAAGGTTGTTAGGATAACTTTCTAAGTTAATTATAGAGTGTAGTGATCAAAGAATAGGGACAAAGGGGTAAAGGATTAAGCGTACATTTGTAAGTATGTGAATCCCCAGCAGTTTTTATGGGTATTAACTTAAGCACAGGGTTTTGTTATTGTTGAGCAGTATTTTAACAAAAAAGATGTCATTCCCGTGTAGGCAGGAATGACATTAACCGTCACAGGGATGATATACTCGAATGATTTGGAGAATTGGATTTAAAAATGAGGGGCGAGTGAATGGAGCGTACATAAGGTACGTGAGTACACGAGTCCCTGATATTTTCAAAAAATAATTTTTCAAAGCAGAAGATTATACTTAGGCTGCTTAAGTTATACCCATGTAGTAGTTTTGTGATAGCCTTTCTTTATAAAGCAAAACAATAATAAATATATGTATACTCGAATGTGATTCCGAATTATTTTTTGAGAATATCAGGGACTCGCGTACTCACGTGCCTTATGTACGCCTAGTCTGCTCGCCCCTCATTTTCAAATCCAATTCGGAGTCACATTCGAGTATACCGCAAGATTTAGAATATACATAGATTGGTAGAAACATTTTGGGACTAAATCTAGGTTTGTATTGTTAATAATGGAAATGAACTTGTTGTGTGATATTTTATTTGGGTTACGAGTTATGTTGCTAAATATGTTATCATACCCGTATAAACTATTACATTTTGTACAAAAACTTATAAAACTTTTAAGACAAAGTTCTTTTGCTTTAAGAGGTCTTTGTATTTATTTATCCAAAATTCTGAATCAGATGAAGATAAGAAACAGATTTGTACATTTTAGTATATTTTTCTACTTTAAAGAATTGGTGTGGCAAAATTTCGGGTATTTGTGTATTTACGTACTAGATGTACGCCTAGTTCGCTTAGCCCTTGTTTATTGTCCCCATTCTTCAAATCATTTAAGTACACCCCTATTATATTTGAATAATTTAACGAATTGGTTTCGCAAAATTACAGAGTATTCGCATGTTTTTATTCCTAATGTACATATGCTACGCTCCCCTCTTGTTTTATGCTCTAATTCTTTAAATCATTCAAGTATATTTTTAAATCGAGTTTTTTTAGATTTTTATTTTTATTTGGAGTTTATATAGAATACTAAAAAAGAAATTTAAGGTATACTCTTCTGCTTTGAAGAATTGCTTTCGCAAATAGTTGCGGGGATTTCGCGTACGAACAACGGTTTACTACGTTGCGTTTGTTCACCCTTTGTTTGTTGTCCCCATTCTTCAGATCATTAGAGTATAACAATTTAGTTTATGTTAAGGTAAAGAAATTGGTAATTAAAGTTTAATTTTGAATTAAATAACCTGAATTTGATGTAACAAGTTAGTAGCAAATTTAATGTTATCTTTGTTAGGGTTGATGTTATCCGAGCTATGATACAGGGATAAGCAAACTCTATATTATCCCAGCGTGGGTAGTGGAATCTAAAAAAGTAGCCTTCTAGGCTTTTTCTAGACCTTGCTACTTTCGTAGGGGGACATTGAAGGGAATGACATTGAGACTATTGTAATATGTGAGATTCCAAGTTTGAAGTAGATTTTTACTTGGTTTCAAAATAAAAAATTATTAAAAGCATTAATCGGGAGATTATATGACAACGCAATCCTTATCAATTGGCAAACGCGTAAGAAAAAATTTTGGTCACATAAATTTGGTAGCGTCTATACCAAATTTGATAGAGGTTCAGAAAAATTCTTATGAAAAAGGTTTTTTACAATCAGGAGTTAAAGATTCTGAGCGAGAAAACAGAGGATTACAATCAGTATTAAGTTCAATTTTTCCGATTCACGACCCCTCTAATGTTGCATATTTAGAATTTGCTAAATATGAATTTGATAATCCTAAATATGATGTCGAAGAATGTACTCAAAGAGGCCTTAGTTATGCTGCTCCTCTTAAAGTCACATTGCGATTAAGTATTTGGGATATTGATGAAGACACTGGAGCAAAAGAAATCAAAGGTATTAAAGAACAAGAAGTTTATATGGGGGATATTCCCCTAATGACAAAGAATGGTACTTTTATTATTAATGGTACAGAAAGAGTGGTGGTATCACAGATGCATAGGTCACCTGGCGTATTTTTCTATCATGATGATGGGAAAATTCATTCTTCAGGGAAGTTTCTATATTCTGCTAGAGTTATACCTTATAGAGGATCATGGCTAGATTTTGAATTTGATGCTAAAGATATTGTTTACTTTAGAATAGATAGGAAAAGAAAGCTTTATGCTACTACTCTTCTTAGAGCCATTGGAATGTCTACCAATGAAATTATAAAATTCTATTATGATACGGTAACATGTTTTACCAAAAATGCAAGCTGGGCAACAAAGTTTATACCTGAGTCTATAACTGCTCATAGGCTAGTTAATGACTTAGTGGATGCGGATACCGGCAATGTGATACTTGCATTTGGTCAGAAGATTACTCCTCGTTTGGCTAAAAAATTTGCTAAAGATGGAGTGAAAAATATTTTGGTAGAACGTGAATATTTAGTAGGCAAATATTTAGCACAAAATCTTGTTAATCCGGATAATGGTGAGGTACTAGCCGAAATTGGTGAAATGATCACAATGGATATGCTGGACTCTATTATGACTCTTGAAATTCCGTCTGTCGATGTACTTGCTATAAATCCACAATCAAGTCCTTACATAAGGAACACCTTATTTGCTGATAAAAATCAAAATTATGAATCAGCATTGATAGACATATTTAGGGTATTAAGACCAGGAGAACCAGCTAATATTGAAGCTGCTAAAACATTATTTAACAACTTGTTCTTTGACCATGAAAGATATGATCTTTCAGAAGTTGGTCGTATTAAAATGAATGCAAGATTGGAACTTAATATACCAGAATCTACAGCTATTTTAACTATTGAAGATATTAAAAATATTCTTAAAGTTTTAGTAGAGCTAAAAGATGGTAAAGGTTCGATAGATGATATTGATCACCTTGGTAACAGAAGAGTTAGGTCAGTTGGTGAACTAATTGAGAATCAGTTCAGAATTGGTCTTGTTCGTATAGAGAAATCAGTACTTGAAAGAATGTCGGTGGTTGATCTTGATGCCGTTATGCCTCATGATTTAGTAAATTCAAAAGTTTTGGTTTCTGTAGTAAAAGAATTTTTTAGTACTTCACAACTTTCTCAATTTATGGATCAAACTAATCCATTATCAGAAATAACTCATAAAAGAAGATTATCAGCTTTAGGACCTGGTGGACTTAGCAGGGAGAGAGCAGGGTTTGAAGTGAGGGACGTCCACCCTACTCATTATGGGAGGATATGTCCAATTGAAACACCAGAAGGACAGAACATAGGTTTGATTAATTCCATGGCTACTTATGCTAGAGTTAATAAGCATGGCTTCATTGAGACACCTTATCGAAAAGTCGTGGATGGTCATGTAACTGACGAAGTTGTTTACTTGTCAGCTATTGAAGAAGGAAAATATAAAGTTGCTCAAGCTAATGCAGTTGTCGATCAAAAAGGTTTGTTACAAGAAGAATTAATTAACTGTCGAACTGAAGGTGGTAATTTTGTTATGGTTACCCCTCTAGAAGTGGATTACATTGACGTTACCCCGATGCAGGTTGTTTCCGTTGCTGCATCACTTATTCCATTTTTAGAAAATGACGATGCTAATAGAGCCTTGATGGGGTCAAACATGCAACGTCAGGCTGTACCGCTTATTAGAAGTGATGCCCCTTTAGTTGGTACTGGTATTGAAGGAATTGTTGCACAAGATTCTGGGGTTTCAGTTGTAGCCTTGCATGATGGGATAGTAGAGCAAGTTGATTCAACTAGAATAGTTGTAAGGACTAAGGAGCAGAAAACAGATGGATCACCTAGTGTGGACATTTATAATTTATTAAAATTTCAAAGATCTAACCATAATACTTGTATTAATCAAAAGCCGTTGATTAACGTTGGTGATTATGTAAAAAAAGGTGAAGTAATTGCTGATGGACCAAGTACAGATAATGGTGAAATAGCTCTTGGTAGAAATGTGCTAGTAGCTTTTTTACCATGGAATGGTTATAATTTTGAAGATTCGATTTTAATATCAGAACGTATTGTAAAAGATGATATTTATACCTCAATTCATATTGAAGAATTTGAAATAATTGCTAGAGATACAAGACTTGGCCCCGAAGAAATTACTCGCGATATTCCAAATGTTAGTGATGAAAGTTTACGCCATCTTGACGAAGTCGGTATAGTATATGTTGGTGCAGAAATAAAACCAGGCGATATCTTGGTGGGTAAGGTTACCCCTAAAAGTGAGTCACCTATGACTCCAGAAGAGAAATTACTCAGAGCTATTTTTGGAGAAAAAGCTTCAGATGTTCGGGATTCATCTTTACGTGTTCCTACTGGGATTACTGGTACAGTGGTAGAAGTACGAGTGTTTTCTCGTAGGGGAATAGAAAAAGATGAGCGTGCTATAGCTATTGAAAAACAACAAATTGAAAAATTATCAAAAGATAGGGATGATGAACTTCGAATCATAGAGCATTTTGTTTTTATGCGTTTAGAGAAGATTTTAACAGGACAAATAATTGTTAGCGGTCCTAAATCCGTAAAATCCGGTCAATTGATTAGTGATCAAACTCTTAAGTCATTATCAAAAGGACAATTTTGGCAACTGATTGTTGAAGATGCTAATGTAATGAATGAAATTGAGCAAATTAAACGTCATTATGATGAAAAGCAAGAGAAGCTTAATAAGTGTTTTACTAGCAAAGTAGAGAAATTACAAAGTGGTGATGACTTACCACAAGGTGCCCTTAAAGTTGTAAAAGTATTCATTGCTACTAAACATAAGTTACAACCTGGAGATAAAATGGCCGGAAGACACGGGAATAAGGGTGTTATCTCTCGTATTATGCCAGAAGAAGATATGCCATTTTTAGAAGATGGCACAGTAGTTGATATAGTTCTTAACCCACTTGGCTTACCTTCACGTATGAATGTAGGGCAGATTTTAGAGACTCATCTTGGTTGGGCGGCAGTAAATCTTGGTAAAAAAATATCTTCTATGTTGGATCAAGTTCATAACAACAAAATTGATGTAGAAAAGCTTAAATCTTTTGTTTCCGAGGTATATGGACATAACTCAACGACAAAAAATATAAAGAAAATGTCCAATCAAGAGATTATTGAGTTTTGTAATAATATCGATAAGGGGGTATATTTTTCAACCCCAGTTTTTGATGGTGCAAAGGTTGAGAATGTAAAAGAAATGCTAGTCCTTGCAGATCAAGACCCATCAGGTCAAATTAGGTTGATTGATGGTAGAACAGGAGAGTATTTTGATCGTGCCGTTACAGTTGGCTATAAATATTTCCTAAAATTACATCATTTGGCTGATGATAAAATTCATGCTCGTTCTATCGGTCCTTATAGTTTGGTAACTCAGCAACCATTAGGTGGTAAGTCGCATTTTGGAGGTCAAAGATTTGGTGAGATGGAGTGTTGGGCACTGCAAGCTTATGGTGCTGCTTATACGTTACAAGAAATGTTAACTGTAAAATCAGACGATGTGGTTGGTAGAATTAAAATTTATGAATCTATTGTCCGAGGTGATAATAATTTTGAATCGGGTATTCCTGAGTCGTTTAACGTGATGATCAAAGAATTCAGGTCCTTGTGCTTAAATGTAAAGCTTGAGGATACTACCGCAGATTGAAATGCAATTGATAAAATAATTTTTAAAAAAATGCTAAATGCTATTAGTGTAAATGAGAATACTGTTATAATACTTATACAATGTTAATTGATGAGAAATTTATGGATAAACATGATCGTTCTTTACAAGTGATTAAGAATAACTGTTGCAGTATAGAACCCAGCAAGATACCAGTGGTTAATTTTGATGATATAAAATTGACTAAACCTAAATATATATACTGCTCGTAAATGAAGAGTTGATAGACGATAGAATCAAAATCATGATAGTAGTAGGAGTCAAAGGGTCGAGGTGCTAGGCGTACATTTAGTACGTGGCTATCTATGATCCCTGAAGACGACAACGCAATTTTTGATTTTCTATCTGAGTATACCATATAATTTATCCACATTGCTAATAGTGGACTATGTGGTACTAGTGTGGACAGATGCTGAATGGAATACATTAAGATATATATTTGACAATAATTCGACTATAGCTTCTGATAAATAGTCTGTATATCAAATATATAAGGTAATTAAAGGCAACGATAGGAAACAAAATATCTGAATTTCTGGTAAGAATTTTTTAAGGAATAATCTGTATGACAATAGGAATAACAAATTTTTACGGACAATTAAGCAGTACTCAGCAATTTGATCAAATAAGAATTAATATTGCTAGTCCTGATCAAGTGCGTTCATGGTCTTTTGGTGAGGTAATGAAACCTGAGACAATAAATTACCGTACTTTCAAGCCAGAGAAAGAAGGACTATTTTGTGCTAGAATTTTTGGACCCGTGAAGGACTATGAGTGTCTTTGTGGTAAATATAAACGTATGAAATATCGTGGCATCACTTGTGAGAAATGTGGTGTTGAAGTTACTACATCTAGAGTCCGAAGAGAAAGAATGGGGCATATTGAGCTAGCAGCACCAGTTGCCCATATATGGTTCTTGAAATCTTTACCATCAAGGATTAGTACATTGCTAGATATGACTATGAAGGATCTAGAAAAAGTTCTATATTTTGAAAGTTATGTTGTTGTTGATCCTGGGTTATCTGCTCTGCAAAAAGGTGACCTTTTATCGGAAGACGGTTTGCAAAAGGCACAAGATGAGTACGGAGAAGATAGTTTTACTGCTTCTATTGGGGCTGAAGTAATTCAGCAGATGCTTACAGAACTTGATTTACCTGAATTAAAGAAGAGTTTGCAAGAAGATTTATTAAATACATCTTCAGAAGTTAAAAAGAAGAAGATTGTTAAAAGACTTAAGTTAGTTGAAGATTTTCTTGAATCTGAGAATAAGCCAGAATGGATGATTATGACTGTTCTGCCAGTTATCCCACCTGAAATTAGACCATTAGTTATGCTTGATGGAGGAAGGTTTGCAACTTCTGATCTTAACGAACTTTATAGAAGGGTTATTAATAGAAATAATAGATTAAAAAGACTACTTGAACTAAAAGCACCGGATATTATCATCAGAAATGAAAAAAGGATGTTACAAGAATCGGTCGATGCATTATTTGATAATGGTCGTCGTGGTAAAGTAGTGAAAAATACTAATAAACGTCCATTTAAGTCACTTAGTGATATGCTAAAAGGTAAACAAGGTCGTTTTCGTCAGAATTTGCTTGGTAAACGAGTGGATTATTCTGGTCGTTCTGTTATCGTTGTGGGACCAGAGCTTAAGTTACACCAATGTGGTTTACCAAAGACGATGGCGTTGGAATTATTCAAGCCATTTATTTATTCAAAGCTTGAATTATATGGAATTGCTACCACTATAAAAGCCGCTAAGAAAATGGTTGAAGCTGAGAAATCAGAAGTATGGGATATTTTAGAAGAAGTTATACGTGAACATCCAGTATTGCTGAATAGAGCACCAACTTTGCATCGTTTAGGTATCCAAGCTTTTGAACCTTTACTGATAGAAGGGAAAGCTATCCAGCTACATCCTTTAGTCTGTGCTGCGTTCAATGCTGATTTTGATGGTGATCAGATGGCAGTGCATATCCCTCTTTCAATTGAAGCTCAGCTTGAGGCAAGAGTACTTATGATGTCAACAAACAACATATTGAGTCCGGCAAATGGTCGTCCGATTATCGTCCCTGATAAGGACATAGTACTAGGTCTTTATTATTTAACAATGGTTTTTGACAATGAACCTGGTGAAGGGATGAGTTTTGCTAGCATGTCGGAGATTGAACATGCTTTGTATAATAAGGTAATAACTATTCACTCAAAGATAAAATTTCGTCGCGATGTGCTTAATGTTGAAGGGGAGGTTGTATCAACTATAGTGGATACTAGCTTTGGTAGGTTAATTATAGGAGAATTATTACCACGTAATCATAATGTTGGATTTAAGTTCGTAAATAAATCCATGACTAAAAAGGATATATCTGCGGTTATTGATTTGGTGTATCGCCACTGTGGACAAAAGGCTACAGTGATCTTTGCTGATCAACTAATGAAACTTGGATTTAAATATGCTTGTTCCTCAGGCATTTCTTTTGGTATGGACGACATGGTTGTACCAAAATCAAAAGATAGTCATATTAATTCAACATTGACTGAGGTAAAAGAATTTGAACAACAATATTCTGATGGTCTAATTACTTACGGTGAAAAATACAATAAAGTGATTGATGCTTGGTCTAAATGTACGGATAAAGTAGCAAATGACATGATGAAAGAAATTGCTATGACACCTGTTAATAATAAGCCTAATCATCAGAAAGTAAATTCGATATATATGATGGCTACTTCGGGAGCAAGGGGATCAGCAGCACAGATTAAGCAATTAGCTGGTATGCGTGGTTTGATGGCTAAACCATCAAGTGAGATTATTGAAACCCCGATTATTTCTAATTTCCGAGAAGGTCTTACTGTTCTTGAATATTTTAATTCTACACATGGTGCACGTAAAGGTCTTGCAGATACAGCCTTGAAAACAGCTAATTCTGGGTATTTAACCCGTAGATTAGTTGATGTTGCTCAAGATTGTATAATTACTGATGAAGATTGTAAAACTACAAAAGGCATAGAAGTTAGAAGTATTATCGATGGTGGTGAAGTTATTGTATCGCTCGCAGAGCAAATTTTAGGTAGAACAGTTGCGATTAACGTATATCACCCAGTTACTAATGCATTATTACTATCAGCCGGTGAATTAATTAATGAAGCAAAATTAGAAGAAATCGAATCTTCTGGTTTGGATGTGGTAATGGTAAGATCTGTTCTAACATGTGAGGTTGTTGATGGAATATGTGTAAGATGTTATGGTAGAGATCTAGCCACTGGTTCTTTAGTATCAGTCGGAGAAGCAGTAGGAGTGATTGCTGCCCAGTCAATTGGTGAGCCAGGTACCCAGCTGACCATGAGAACTTTCCATATTGGAGGAGCTGCAACGAAAGGTGTTGAAATATCTTCAATAGAAGCCTCTCATGATGCAAAAGTGAAGATTTTAGGTCGTAATGTGGTTGTTGATTCTGAGGGACGTAAGATCGTAATGGGTCGTTCATGTGAGTTATTATTATTGGATGCTAATAATAATGAGAAGGCAAGACATAAAGTACCGTATGGTGCAAGATTAATAGCCGATGATTCAGATAAGGTAAAAAAAGGACAAAAATTAGTAGAGAGGGATCCGTACACTATTCCGATTATTACCGAGAAATCTGGAAAGGTTGTATTTAAGGATATGGTAGAAGGAGTGTCAATTCGTGATATCACTGATGAAACAACTGGTATTTCTAGCAAAGTTATAATTGAATCAAAACAATATTCACGCGGAGCAGAGTTACGTCCTCGTATTCAATTAGTTGATGAGAATGGAGAAACTATTATGCTATCCAATGGTTTGGAGGCTAGATATTACATGCCAGTGAATGCTATTTTAAATGTTGAAGATGGTGCTAAGGTGTCAGTAGGTGATATTTTATCACGTATTCCAAGGGAATCAACTAAAACAAAAGATATTACTGGGGGGCTTCCACGAGTAGCTGAACTTGTTGAGGCTAGACGTCCAAAAGATCATGCTGTTATTGCAGAAGTAGATGGTAGAGTTGAATTTGGCAAAGACTATAAGTCAAAAAGGCGTATTGTTATTCAGCCAAGTGATAACACTACACCAATTGAATATATGGTACCAAAAGGCAAACATGTTGTTGTTAATGAAGGTGATTTTGTTAAAAAAGGCGATATGTTAATTGATGGCAATCCAGTTCTACAGGATATTTTAAAGGTAATGGGAGTGGAAGCTCTTACAAGCTACATGGTGGGAGAAATCCAAGCAGTTTACCGTTTACAGGGCGTAAAAATTGACGATAAGCACATTGAGGTAATAATTCGCCAAATGTTACAAAAAGTAGAGGTAACCCATTCTGGGGATACGACATTAATGGTTGATGAGAAGATAGATCATCGTGAATTTGCTGAAATTAATAAAAAAGCTATAGATAACGGTTTAAGACCGGCTGAAGCCCAACCAATCCTACAAGGTATTACTAAGGCATCGTTGCAAACTAGATCATTTATTTCTGCTGCTTCTTTCCAAGAAACAACAAGAGTTCTAACGGAGTCTGCTATAGCTGGAAAAATTGATAAATTGCGTGGGTTGAAAGAAAATGTCATAGTTGGTAGATTAGTACCAGCAGGAACAGGCTTTTACATGAATAGGATGCGTAAACTTGCAGCTAAACTGGACCAGGAAGAGGTCAATTATCAGAAAACTTTAGGATAGATTCTCTTTAATAGGGAGTGTACTCTTCTGCTCCTACGAATTGTTTTTTGAGAATATCAAGGATTCGCGTCTTATCTTCGAGATAAATATGAGCAGAAATTATGCTATAGAACGTGAGTATTATGCGACGAGTGGAGTGTAGAATTAAATTCTCGTTACTGACTACATGTATGAACCTCCTGTAAAATGCAAGAAAAAAATAACATCTAATAGCAAAAATGCAAATGCATACATGTATCCGGCTTATAGTTAATAAATTATGTGTAATTTATCCTACAGCCCTGATGGAATTCGCTGGCTTACAAATTTACTATATACTTATCATTTTATCGGCTTCAAAGAGCCATTGTAGTCATCAGTTTTTTTGTAAGCTAAGGTTTGTCTTATTTACCATCAATATTATTATCTCACGCATATTCCGGGTTGGAATCTCTTACATATTCTTTGTTTACCTATTAATTAATAAACCACTATTTATTTTATGTTAATTATAATAGCTCTGTGCTACAAACTTTACTCTCTACATAATCATCCCCTGACCTTAGTACTGCAAACACCACTCTTGCCAGTTTATTAGCTACAGCAACTACTGTTTTATTATGTCCATTTCGCTCAGATAAATTAAACATCCACTGCGTAAATTTGCTAAAATCTTTTTTAGATTTTTGTTCTTCCGATGTAAATCTTATCTTGGCATTTAGTACAGCTCTAGCTCTTTGGATCAATAAAGTACGCAAGTAAACATCACCTCGCTTGCTAATTCCAAGCAATTTATCTTTCCCTCCACTGGAATGCTGCCTTGGCACTAATCCAAGCCATGCCGATAATTGCCTACCATTCTCAAAACTTGTAGCATTACCTATTGATGCTATTAAAGCAGTAGCAGTAATTAAACCAAGACCAGGTATAGCTGTTAATCGTTGATATTGAGTTAAGTTGCTAGCTATTATTTTTAATCTTTTTTCTATCTCTTTTATTTTTTTGTCATTATCCAAAAATTCCTCTTTCAGTTCACTAAATGTTTGATAACCCAGCTGGCTTAAATTTCCTTCATCTAAAATCTCGGTTAATTTTGTCATAACCTTATTGATCCCTTGAGGAATAATAAAACCAAATTCATGTAGTAGACCCCTAATTTCATTAGCAAGGGCAGTACGATTTTTTACCAATCTCTCTCTTACTCGATGAATTGATAAAATATCTTGTTGTTCTACAGTTCTAATTGGTACAAACCTCATATTTGGTCTTGTTACCGCTTCACATATAGCTTCTGCATCAGCTTGATCATTTTTATTAGTTTTAACATACGGTTTGACAAATTGTGCTGCCATTAGTTTTACTGTATGCCCCAATTTAGTTATTTCTCTTGCCCAGTAACTAGCTCCGCCGCAAGCTTCCATCCCTAGCAAACATTTTGGTAAATTAGCCATAAATGTTAAAACTTGATCTCTCATTAATTTTTTCTTTAATACCGTCTTACCATTTTTATCTACACCATGAATTTGGAAAATTCTTTTTGCAATATCTATACCAATTATGGTAACTTCCATCTTAGCCTCCTGATTGTTATTTTAATATTTAATATTAACTTTAGAAGATTAGCAACTGCTTTTCATTCTGTATATCAGGAGGTCCATACCATTATTTTTTCACCTGTGGAATTTTATAATAAAGAAATACTGATAAAAGTGTACTTTAATGACAAGAGTTTTTATTTGAAACAAAACAATGGTAATACACATAAGAAGCATTATGTTGACTAATTTTTAGTATGTCAAGTAGAAAAGTGATGTTTACATGACTACAAACTTCATGCCAAAACCACTGCAAACCTGATTCTTTAGACGTTTTAAGCACTTTTTTGTCTCGAAGATGAGTCGCGATAAGAGGTACGAAGCAATATTGCAGGACGAGAATTTCTATTTGGAACAGTTGTAATATACATGAAAGAGATTATATCTCTAAATTCTAGCATTGTCAAATAAAAAATATCATTTACATGACTACAAATCTTATGGCAAAATCCTTATAAACCTTATTCTTTAGGTGTTTTAAGCACTTTTTCGTCTAGAAGATGAGTAGCGAGAACATATCACGCATTGAATAAAGACCGGCTGGTTTATCAAATAACCAAACGGCAGCCTGAATTGCACCATCAGCAAAGGATTCTTTACTTAATGCTTGATGTTTTATACTAAGAACTTGGTTATTACCTAAAAATAACACTTCATGTTCCCCATGTACCTGTCCTCCCCTAATAGAACTAATACCAATTTCATCAGGCTGTCTTTGACCTTTTTGACTACGATCAAATATTGCATATTCATCAAAATCTAAATTTCTAGCCTTAGCTACAGCCTTACCCAACATTATAGCTGTACCAGAAGGGGCATCTTTCTTCATACGATGGTGACAATCTAGAATCTCTATATCGTAAGTATTATCTAGAATTTTTGCTGCCTTTTCTGCCAGTACTGTAAGTAAGTTCGCACCTAAACTCATATTAGCTGAATATAATATAGCCAAGCTTTTGGAAGCTGCGTTTAAGTGATCAAGCTGATATTGACTCAAACCAGTAGTGCCAATAACTAATTTATTGTTGTAGCTAATAGCATAATCAAGTAATTTTTCTAATATTTCACTGCTAGAAAAGTCGATAATTACATCAGAATTCTGACAAAACTCAGCAAGATCATCTATGCTGTTTTTTCTAGTAAATGTTGTAGAAAGTGTACAAGCATTAAATCCATTCATTCTTTGAATTGTCATCTGCCCCATTTTACCAGTTGCACCACAAACACCTATACAAACAGTCATTTTAATCCTCTATATTGTCTTAAACAATGTACTAGTGGGTTTAAGTTACTGTTCACTATAGTATTTATCACCTCACCAATCAACATAACATGATCTCCCACTTCATATTGACTAAACTTGTTGCATTCAATATGGCAAACTGCCCCTTCAATCAAAGGACAATTAGTAGCGTACCCTAAATTATACGAAATACCCGCAAATTTATCAGTGTTAAACTTAGAAAAATGCCTAGAAATATCTTCTTGATTTTCAGCTAGAATACTAACAGCAAAATACTCACTACTAGTAAAAGCACTCATGCTAAAGGCTTGTTTATCAAGACAAAACGATACCAAAGGTGGTAACAAAGAAACTGAGGTAAAGGAATCTGCAGTAAAACCAAATAGCTTATTATTGTATAAAGTAGTGATAATAGTAACACCTGTAGGCAAAGTGCTAAGAGCTTGTTTAAATTGTTCGGAATTCACTGTTGAAGCCATTTTTTAGTAATACGGCTAATTGTTCCATCTTCTGTCAATTCAACAATAGCTTTATTAACACTCTCAATAAGTTTAGAATTTTTTGGCATAGCGATAGCTAGTTCAGATGAAAACTCTGTTAAACTGAAGCTAGCAAGATCAGGATTATTCTCAATAAATTTTTTAGATTGGGATGCCTCTAGTACCACCGCATCTATAACTTTTGACTTTAACTCTTCGACTAGCATTAAATTATTTGATAAATAATTTATTCTAATATTAAACTGCTTAGCTAAATCCTGAACTATTACCGCCCATGTTGTACCAAGTTGTACACCCACAGCTTTATTATCCAAATCTCCAGTATTCTTTAAATTATCTGCTGATCTATACAATATTGACACATTCGTTGATACATAAGGAACTGAGAAGCTAATATGTTTTTTACGCTCTTCGGTTACTGATAACCCAGCTATCACTATATCAACATTCTCAGTAGTCAAGGATGCAAGTAAACCATTAAAATCAAAATTTTTAATTATAACTTTTTTCCCTATTTGTTCTCCTATAGCATTAATAATATCAATATCAAATCCTACTATTTGACCATTTTGGATAAATTCGTAAGGGGGGTTATCTGCAGAAGTTGCAACTATTAAATTTTGTTCCTTAGATTGATTATCACAACCAGTTATCAAAAAGGAACAACATATAACAAGGAAGAATAGCTTTATTAGTTTCATAAAAATCAAATAACTGTTTTAATTAATCTGAGTTACCCGAATTTGGGATAAGAATTGACTAATTCTTATCCCAAATTCGCGTGAGTTCGATGTAATAATTATCCTTCTATACTGGGTATAATGCCTACGCGGGAATGACATCGAGGGAATTAGAATCGAACTCATGTTAATTGATTATCGCACTTCTTATAAGTATATACAATAGACTTTTTTAAAATTTGCCCTTTACATCCTATTATAATTGTTGTAGCATAAAATTGCTGTTTTGTAGCTATAGTAATAAACGTGATTTAGAATAGAGGTTGCGGACTCGGGGGCGGTACCCGACGCTTCCACCAAATTAAGTTGTGATAGAAGGATACTACAGGTTTTATCCATAAGCTTTCATGGGGGCGAAATAGGATCGACGTGCTTAATAAAAAAATTATCTTTACTCGGTATAATTCCGCCGGACCTTGTGTCGTTGGGTTAAAAAAAAGAAACGCAAATGATAATGAACGTTTCGTAGGAACTACAGCACTAGCTGCTTAGTCCTACGCGGTTGGGGGCTTAACCGGGCAACAGAAAAAGCCCCGCTAGAATTTTATCTTGCATAACTAGAGATATACTAAACCTCATGTGAATAAGGCTTGAACTAAGACTATTTAAATTTTGTTCAGCCTATAGCTAACCTGAAAAGGTTTTAGTTATAATGTGACCTAGCTAGAAGCTATGTCATTCCCGTTTTTAGCTAGGAATGACATCAAGGTTGTTACTATGGATCAAACATTTTCGGGTTAGCTATATCTAGTTTTGTGTTATTTTCTTTGTTTAGTTTATAACTATGAAGACCCCATATCAACAATTTCTTAACGAATGTATGTTGGAATTTGTAAAAAAGATTCTTTCAAAAATTCGTACCGATAAGTTGCAGCTGAATCAACTCTTGTATATTTCTTACAAAACTGATAATCCTGCCGTAGTTTTATCTTCTAGGATAAAAGAGCGTTATCCCAAAGAAATAACTATAGTAATACAATATCAATTTGAAGATTTAACTGTAGGACTCAATGGCTTTTCTGTAACAATTAGTTTTGATGGTATCAAAGAAACTATCTATGTACCATTTGATTCGCTTATCAGCTTTGTTGATCCTAATAATGGTTACAGCCTAAAGTTTAAGCTAGAAACAATCAAATCTAATGAATTGCCTAACGAGAAGAAAAGAGAAACAATTAAGGTGTCTAGCGATTCTAAAAGTAAATCTAATTCAGCAGATAATATAATAGTTTTGGACAAATTTCGGAAACCCAGTAAACCCGTATAACGCGAATTTGAGATAAGAATTTGTCAATTCTTATCCCAAATCGGTGAAATTATAGAAACAATCAGATTTGAGACGGCTCTGCATCTGATTGTTAAGTTTATAAGATAGCTTTTTGCATAATATCATTAAGTCTTTTTGCAAATCCGCCAGTATTATTGACTGGCTCACCTTCTACAATACAGGCTTGGTCATACATTAATCTAACCAATTCTTCATTAGCATAGTCCTTATTATTTGAGATTACATCAGCGTTAATTTTCTCAATAATTTTATGCTTAGGGTTTAGCTCAAGTATTTTAGCAGATGCTGCTATTAATTGTTTTTGTTCAATTAAGAATCTTTCCATACGAATATCCATAGCTCCGTCTCCAACGGCGAGACAAGCTGGGCTTGAAGTAAGTTTTTTAGAAATCCTTACATCTTTTACTAAATCACCTAATATTTCTTTAAAATATTCCGTTAATTTTATATATTCATCATTTTCGTCTTTTACATCTTCTATTTTCTGCTCAGATTTCTCTAAATCAATATCACTTCTAGTAACTGATTTAATGGCATAACCCTTGTAGCTACTATTGACATTAACCCAAAAATCATCAACTGTATCAGTAAAAAGAAGTACATCTATGTTTTTACTTAAAAATCCTTCTATTTGAGGACTAGAAAGTAATTTTGCTGGATCATCACCACTAAGATAATATATAGTGTCTTGTCCTTCTTTAAAGTTGCTAATATAGTCATCAAGACTAATCATCTTATTTAAAAGGCTACTGCTAAATATACATGTCTCAAGTAATTTGTCATGATCACTAGTTGCTTCACACAGTCCTTCTTTTAAAGCAGCTCCAAAATTGGACCAAAATTTGCTGTATTCCTCTATAGACTCGTCTTTTTTCTTTTTAAGTTCACTCAAGACTCTTTTAGTTATAGCTGCTTTAATCTTTTCTAAAGTACTATTATGCTGCAAAGATTCACGACTAATATTTAGAGGTAAATCTTCTGAATCTACTACTCCTCTTAAAAATCTTAGGTAAGAAGGTATTAAATCTATATTTTCATCAGAAATAAAAACTCTTTTGATGTATAATTTTACTCTTCTCTTACGGTCAGGGTGGAATAAATCAAAAGTCTTGGTTGACGGAATAAATAATAAATTAGTAAATTCAACTGTACCCTCATTTTTATTATGAATAGTTAACCAAGGGTCATCAAGCGAATAAGACAGAGTTTTATAAAATTCTTTATATTGCTCAAAAGTCAAATCAGACTTAGGTCTTGTCCACAATGCTGAAGCTGAATTAAGCTGTATTTCATTAGCAGTTGACTCATCAATAAAATATATAGGTATGGCTATATGATCAGAATAACTTTTAACTATATGCTTCAATCTAAAATGATCAATATAACTATCTTCATCTTGCTTGACATGAATAACCACCTCAGTTCCCCTTGTAAAATCATGGTCTAGATCATCTACAGTATATTCTCCAAGACCATCTGACTGCCAAACATAAGCTTTTGTTTCTCCTGCTTTTCTTGAGGTAACGGTGATGCTATCGGCAATCATAAAAGCTGAATAAAACCCAACCCCGAACTGTCCTATTAACATACTGTCTTTTTTAGCATCTCCAGACAGATTGTTTAAGAAATTTCCTGTACCAGACCTTGCGATAGTTCCTAGATTATCAATCAAATCTTCTCGGTTCATACCAATACCGTTATCTCTAACAATAATCTGCCTTTTATCTTTATCAATTCTGACGGTAATTTTAAAGTGAGGATCATCTGCAATAAGCTTTGCGTCACTTTGTGATAAATATCTTAATCTATCACAAGCATCAGAAGAATTAGATATTAATTCACGCATAAAAATCTCTTTATTACTATAAAGAGAGTGAATCATTAAGTTTAAAATCTTACCAACTTCAGCGTCAAACTTCTTTTTTTCTTGGGTCATATAAGTCCTATAAAATACTATACTTCAATGTTATTAGTTATGTATATAATGCTTTAAATGTAAATTTAAATAGTCTAATTCAATATTTTTTATTGCTAAGAGTTTTATACTATTAGTGTGACCTAATATTATCTCAAAATTATTTTTACAAATTTTCCATTCTTTGGATAGAAAATTGACAATAGCATCGTTAGCCTTACCATCCTTTGGAACTGCTTTTATAGATAATTTTAGATGATATTGATTATTAATTATGACAAACTCACTTATCTTATTTGTCTTTGCGTTAGCTTTAACCTTAAGAGCAATAATGGCTAATTTCTTATTGGGGTTATAGTTAAAAATCTTACTCATATACTGCATTATCAACTTATTTTATAGTCCCATTATATTATCTATTCTTTCCCAAGGAAAATCTTGATCTTCCCGTCCAAAATGCCCATATGATGCTGTCTTAAGATAGATTGGATTATATAAAGATAGTTTTTTTATAATACCGCCTGGGCTTAAATCATAATTATTCTTTATTAATTCAATTATTGCTGATTCACTCATTTTGCTAGTTCCAAACGTTTCAATACTTATAGACACTGGCTGGGCAACTCCAATAGCATAAGAAATTTGAATTTCACAACGCTGTGCAACACCTGCTGCTACAATATTTTTTGCTATATATCTTGCTGCATAAGATGCAGATCTATCGATTTTTGTTGGATCCTTACCAGAAAAGCATCCGCCACCGTGGCGTGCTATTCCGCCGTAAGTGTCAACTATTATTTTTCTTCCTGTAAGTCCACAGTCTCCTAAAGGTCCTCCAATTACGAACCTTCCTGTTGGATTCACAAGATATTTAGTATTTTTATCAATCCATTCATCTGGTAACACAGGCTTAATGATTTCTTCAATTACTGCTTCTACTAAATCAGCATGAGAAATATCAGGGTGATGCTGCGTAGAAAGCACAACGGTGTCTATACCAACTGGTTTATTCTCAACATATTTAAAAGTGACTTGGCTTTTAGCATCTGGTCTTAACCAAGGCAAGATGCCCTTTTTTCTGAGTTCAGCTTGTCTCATAACTAATTTATGAGCATAGATAATTGGTGCAGGCATAAATGTCGGAGTCTCATTCGTTGCGTACCCAAACACCAAACCTTGATCACCAGCACCTATTTCATGATCTTCACGATTATCTACACCTAATGCAATATCCGGAGATTGATTACTTATTGAAGTAATCACACTACACGAGTCTGCGTCAAAACCTATATCAGAGCTAGTATAGCCTATCTCTCTTATAATATTGCGTACTATTTGATCAATGTTAACCCAAGCATCTGTTGTGATTTCTCCAGCTATAAATACTAGTCCAGTTTTTATAAGTGTTTCGCATGCTACCCGACTCTTTTTTGAATCCTCCTTAAGAATTGCATCCAGTATAGAATCTGAAATTTGGTCAGCCATCTTATCTGGATGGCCCTCAGAGACAGACTCAGAAGTAAATAAATGATAATTCGTCATAATATTATTCCTAAAGTTAGTATTGAGCATTAAGGAGTTATAGAGTATGTATTACAAATTGTGAAGTTTAAGTATATAATGGACTGGAAAATTTAGACAAAAAAGTAGGTAGTTAGCAGGTAGTTTTGCTTTGCTTATGTTTATATTAATTGTTGATTATGACGTTTAAATTGCCTTGTTGTTTATCAACTCTTCACTTGTAAGGAGTATATATTTTTTTATGAATTTGTTTATTACTATTTTAATTATGGAAGTTTTAGCTGGGGCTGAAGTGGATTTATTTGTCCCTAGTTTTCCAGATTTACAAGATACCTTTAATCTTTCTACTTTTAAGGTAGAATTTTTATTAGGAATAAATCTCATAGCCCACTGTGTTACTTCTCTGATTGTAGGAAATTTAGGGGACAGGTTTGGCAGGAAGTTAATTATCATTATAGGTCTTATAATATTTATTGTTGGTAGTAGCTTTTGTACTTTTGCCCTCAATTATTACGTGTTACTATTTGGTAGATTTCTGCAAGGGGTAGGTATATCTGGGGTAGCAGTATTAGGCTATGTAGTACTGGCTGATTTATATTCGGTTAAACAACAACAAAAAATGGCGGGAACTTTAAATGGTGCAGTTACTTTAGCCATGGCTTTTGCACCAGTAGTAGGAAGTTATATAAATTTTTTGCTTAGTTGGCGAGGTAATTTTGCTATACTGTTAATATTCGGGCTATTTTGTTTAATAATCGGTGTATTATTTATTCCAAAAGGACAGGTAAATTATAATGTTAAAATATCCCTAAGAGAATATAGTATAGTCTTTAAATCTAAAAAAGCTGTCTATCATATAGTAACCATGCTTTTTATTATTCAGGGTTATTGGGTTTTTATTGGTATCGCTCCTATCTTGTACATGCGAGATCTAGGAGTGTCTATTCAAGAATTTGGTTTTTATCAAGGGGCTATAGCTGCAGTACTCTCGGCTGTAAGTTTTAGCAGTGGTTATTTATTGAAGAATTTTGGACAAAAAAAATGTTTTTTCTTTAGTATTTTAGCACTTGTAGCTTTTATAATTGCCGCTATAGTTTTGGTGATATGCAAGACTAATGATCCATTAACCATAACCATAGTAACACAATTAGTGGCTATTGGCACGATATTCCCTTGTAATATTTTATGGCCTTTGGCGTTAGAGAGTATACCAAATGCTAAAGGCAGGATTACTGCTGTATTGGGATCAGGAAGATTGATTGTTACCGTATTATGTTTGCAGTTGGTTAGTTATTTTTATCAGGGTACTTTTAAGCCATTAGCAATTGTTATGTGCATCACTATAGTTATAGCATTGATTGGTTGTTATAAATTATTGCAAGTAGATAGAATATTTGATGAACCTAAATGATAAAAAATAATTTTATTCTAAAAGTAGCAGTCCGATATTTTAGAGCTAAGAAGAATGAGCGATTTGTTTCTATTATTGCTGGTTTTTCTTTGATGGGTGTTACTATTGGTGTTGCTGCATTGATAGTCGTTATGTCCGTTATGAACGGTTTTCATTACGAGCTGACTAAAAACATTATTGGTCTTAATGGTGACATTAGCATAACACCAGTATCACGTTCTATCGCAAATTATGATGAAATTAACAAAAAATTAATTAGTCAGAATTATATAAAACATATTTCTCCAAGCATTGTCGGTCAAGCTCTTGCACTAGGTAAAAGAATGAATAGTGGTGTTATAATTAAAGGTATAGATTTAACTGAACTCAAATATAAAAATCAGATTTTACAAAATGTTAATACTGGAGATTTTACCGATTTTTTTGGTACAGATGTGGTAGCAGTTGGTAATGAACTTGCTCGTAACCTAGGAGTTCAAGTAGGTGCAAAAATAAAATTAATTTCTCCCAATTCAATTTCTACTGCTTTTGGTAGTATGCCTAGATCTAAAGAATTCAGGGTTGTGGCTACTTTCACTAGCGGTATGTATGATTATGATTCAGCAACTATTTTAATGCCACTTATTGCTGCCCAAAATTTTCTTTCTTTCAAGGAAGTTATTAATCTAATTGAGGTAACAACCATAGAACCGAATAAAGCAGAAATTTTTGCTTGGGAGATACAAAATCTTTTAGGATTAAGGTTAAAAGTAACAAGTTGGCAGAAATCACATTTACAGTTTCTAAATGCTTTAGCTGTTGAAAGGATAGCAATGTTTACTATTCTCTCTTTGATTATTATGGTAGCAGCCTTTAACATCGTGTCTAGCTTATTTATGTTAGTTAAAGACAAGACTTCGGATATTGCAGTGCTTCGTACTATTGGTGCAAGTACTAGGCAGATTATGCTTATTTTTATTTGTAATGGCATGTTTATAGGTTTGCTCGGTACGATTTTAGGTATCATATTGGGTACAAGCTTTGCTTATAATATCCAGTCTATTAGAAATATCTTGGAGAAAGTAACTGGTACTAAAATTTTTGAAGCAGCGATTTATTTTTTATACACTCTACCATCAGAGGTAAGATTAGAAGATGTTATTTTAGTATCAACTATCTCTATAGCTCTATGTTTTTGTGCAACAATTTATCCTTCATATAAAGCTGCTAAGTTGAATCCTGTGGATGCCTTGCGTTATGAATAAAGCCGTATTAATGTTAAAAAATATTTCTAAAAAATATAAGCAGGGAAAATCTATTATTGAAGTATTAAGTAATGTTAACTTAACTGTAATGCAAGGAGAGCTAGTTGCCATAATCGGCTCTTCTGGTAGTGGTAAATCAACTTTACTGCATATAGCTGGTCTACTTGATACCCCAAATAATGGAGAGGTGCAGATAAAGTCAACAAACTATTGCCAAAATCACGCTCATATAATAAGACTGCGTAATATAGGTTTTGTCTATCAACAACATCATTTACTCAAAGATTTTACTGCCTTAGAGAATGTAGCAATGCCAAAATTAATTGCTGGTGATAGTTATAAATTAGCTCTTAAGAAGGCAGAAGAGCTATTAGCAGAGTTAGGGTTAGCTAATAAAATACATAATATGCCGGGTGAGCTATCTGGTGGTGAGCAACAAAGAGTTGCTATCGCTCGTAGCCTAATTAATAATCCTCAAATTATTTTAGCTGATGAACCTACTGGTAATCTAGATCCTAATACTGCTAATGAGGTTTTTAACTTATTACTTAAAACTGCCAAACAACAAAATACCTCTATTATTGTGGTAACTCATAATCATGAAATGGCACATAAGATGCATAGAGTGTATGAATTGCAGTATGGAGAGCTGAAATAGGCGGTAAATAAATTGATGAATCAAATACTTGATTTTTATAGATATAAGATTACCATTGAATATTTAGGAACTGCTTTTGTTGGTTGGCAGAGACAGTGTAATGCTATATCTATTCAACAAATACTGGAAGATGGGATATACAAATTTACCGGTGAAAAAGCCGTAATTTACGGAGCTGGCAGAACTGATGCAGGGGTTCATGCTTTAGGGCAAGTAGCACATTTCGATTTAGTGAAATATATGCAACCCTATAAAGTTATGCAGGCTATCAACTATTTTGTAAGATCTCATAATATAGGGGTAGTTGATTGTGTTCTAGTCGACAGAGATTTTCATGCAAGATTTTCTGCTGTAGAACGTCATTATGTATATAGAATTATTAATAGGTCTAGTCAAGTTATAATAGATTTAAATCGTGCTTGGTGGATAAAACAACCTCTTGATGTTGAAGCAATGAAATATGGGGCTTTCTATCTCATAGGAAATCATGATTTTAGCTCATTTAGAGGTAAATATTGCCAAGCAAAGTCGCCTATCAAAACCTTATCTAAGTTAGTTATTACACAAGAAAACAACGATATAAAAATATATGTTTCTGCTCGATCTTTTTTACATCATATGGTTCGAAATATTGTTGGTAGTTTAGTATTAGTTGGACGCAATATATGGCAGGAAGGTGATATACAAAAAGCTTTGGATGCTAAAAAAAGAGAGGCGGCAGGTACAAAAGCTCCAGCATGTGGGTTGTATTTTCTTAGAGTTGACTATTAACTTATGTATGGAGCTTCTGTAAAATGCAAGAAAAAAATAACGTCAATAGCAAAAAAGCAAATGCAGTCATGTATCCAGCTTATAGCAAAGTGAATTTTATTAATATTTTCAATAATACAGATAAAATTTACTCTACAGCCCTGATGGAATTCGCTGGCTTACAATTGCTTCGCTTACGCTCGCAATGACGCTGTGGTATAGGTATTTGTAAACTTTCAATAGTTGTGGACATCGCCCCTAATGGCGATGATTACTTGAGCTTACTATTAATTTATTACGTAAAACTGAGGTTAATTTATGTTAAAAATCTTTGAACAATATAAGTCTCATCCATTTGCTAAATATTTTCTGATTTTGTTTGGTGTAATAGTCGTTTACCTAGCTTATCATATTTATATTTGGAGTCATACAGAATCGACTGATAATGCGTATATTGAGGCTGACATATCCAGCGTTAGCTCTGAGATTAGTGGAGTGATTAAAAATGTATTTATTTCAGATAATCTGAGGGTAAAAAAAGGTGACCTTATTGCTGAGATCGATGATCAGGATTATAAGTCACGTCTTGCTTCACTGGAAGCTTCTATTAAGGCATCTATTAAAAATATAGAAATCATAGAACAAAAGACTTTAATAGCTCAAATTAGTTTAGAGCTTTGTCAAGAGGTTGTTGATTCTGCTAGTACTAATTTGGAGATTAACTCAGTTGATTATATAAGAACTCAAGAACTTAACAAAGAGAAATTTGCTAGTAAAAAGACATTAGATGAATCTAAAATGTCTTTTACTAAAGCAAAGACTGATTATAATCAGGCAAAGTTAAACTTGCAAATTGCACAGCAGAACTTACTACTTTTAGCTTTACAGAAAACTGCTGAGGAAGAAAAAATGAAAGGGTTACTGGAAGATAAAAATATAGTAGCTAGAAGTTTAGTAAATACCCAAATTATAGCCCCAGTTAACGGAATAATAGCAAATAGTAGCTTGCAGGTAGGTAATTTTATTAATCCAGGGAGAGTATTATTTTTTGTTGTGCAGGATGAACAAATGTATGTGAAAGCTAATTTTAAAGAGACGCAAATTGCAAAATTGCAACCAAAGCAAAAAGTTAAATTACAGTTTGATTCTTTACCAAAAAAGATCATATACGGCAGAATACGTAATATATCACCAGCTACCGGCTCAAAATTTAGTCTAATTCCGACTGATAATGCAACTGGTAATTTTACTAAGATTGTTCAACGGATTCCTGTGCTAATAGATTTTGAGACTCCTAAAGATATTACTAGTAATTTGATACCAGGAATGTCTGCTATAGTTTCGGTCAGGACTAATTAACCCCAATTCGTATGATTATTCGAGTATACCTCAATTAACCTGAATTCTATGTAACAAGTTACATCGAATTCAGTATTATATATAGAAACAATCAGGTTTGAAGCGGTTCTACACCTGATTGTTAAAATATAATACTCCATTCAATATGTGATTTTAATAATTAAAATCACATATTGAATGATGAAAAAAGTTAAAATGCACCCGCGTCAGCCGCTTCAAGAGTGCATTTTTCCTTATAACAAAGCCAGTTCGATATAAGAATTAATAATTCTTATATCGAACTGAGGTTCAATTAATTAATTTTTTGCTCTACGACTAAACCAGCTTTGCAAATAAGTTTCTGCAATATCGCTATTCTCTATTAATAAGACGTTTTCGGCATTTCTATTATCAGCTGCATTGGTAAAATTAAAGCTACCAGTAATCACCTTACTTTTATCAATGATCATAACTTTGTTGTGAGCAATACCTGGTACTTTATCTATTGAGACATCAATACCAGCCCGTTTTAATTCATGCATTTTAGAATATCTATCGTGTAAGTTACTACGATCCAATAATACCCTTATTTGAACACCGTTTTGCTTAGCTTTAATTAGTTGATCCACTATATTTTGCGAAGTTAAACCAAATGCTTGAACATAAATGCTATCCTTAGCCTTGGATATTTCTTTTGCTATTAATGATCCGCAGCCGGATGGTGGGGTAAAACAAACATTTAAATTATCAGTTTCGGTATGAAAACTATGCCAAGAAGCTGTTTCTCGTACTTCATTATATCCTATCCCGGTAGTAATGCCGAGTAAGAACGATATTATTACGGGTAGATTAAGCTTTTTAGGTAGTTTTTTCATTTTCTTATACTATGCCGAAACCGAGGCCTTAGCACCCTTTAATTTTTGGAAATCGTCACCAGCATGATAAGAAGAACGGGTTAATGGACTGGCGGAAACCATCAAAAACCCTTTAACCCTTGCTACTCTTTCAAAATATTTAAATTCTTCTGGGGGAACATATCTAGCAACTACTGCATGGTTTTTGGTTGGCTGTAAATATTGTCCTATAGTTAGAAAATCAACTTTAGCTTCCCTTAAATCGTCCATTACTTGCATAATTTCATCGTTTGTTTCTCCAAGACCAACCATCATACCTGATTTAGTAAAAATCTCAGAGTCTAATTTTTTCACATTATGCAAAAGACTTAATGAATTATAGTATCTCGCTCCTGGTCTAATAGTTTTGTATAGAGAAGGCACTGTCTCTACATTATGATTATAAACGTCAGGTTTTGCTAATACCACTATTTCAGCTGCCCCATCTTTCTTAAGAAAATCTGGGGTTAGAACTTCAATTGTGGTATTAGGAGCAACTAATCTTATTTCCTTTATACAATTGGCAAAATGCTCAGCCCCACCATCATCTAAGTCATCTCGATCAACTGAAGTAATTACCACATGTTCAAGCCCTAATTTCATTACGGCTTGTGCTAGTCTCTGTGGCTCGTGAGGATCGAGTAAATCGGGACGACCAGTTTTAACATTACAAAATCTACAAGCACGAGTACAGACAGATCCCAAAATCATAACTGTAGCATGTTTTTTTGCCCAACATTCCCCTATATTAGGGCAAGCAGCTTCTTGACAGACTGTATTTAATTTTAAACTCTCAATTAGTTTTCTTGTATCATGATATTGATATGAATTTGGTGCTTTAACCTTTATCCAATCAGGTCTTTTAAGGGTTTGAGCTTCTTCTATCTTGATTATGTTTGACATATAATCCTGCTTTATTTATGGTCTACTTTTTTATGAATTTTATATTCAAGTCATTTGAGTATATCATTAAATAAATTTTTTTATTGGTAGTTTAACTATATCTGTAAGGCTAGTGCTGTTATCACAGTTGTAAGATAATTTGGGTTCAATAGGAATCTTACAGATTAAGGGTATATTATATTCTTTGGCAAAATTTTCTCCACTATTACCGTTAAATATCTGAATTGTCTTTCCCGAACTTGGTTCAACTAGATAGCTCATATTTTCTATAATACCTAAAATTGGTAGGTTAAATTTTCTATATAAATCAATCGATCTAACGACGTCTATTGCAGCCATTTTTTGTGGAGTAGTTACTATTATTACTCCGTCTAGTTGGTAATTTTCTAAAATACTTAAGTGAATATCGCCAGTACCAGGGGGCATGTCAATAATTAAATAATCTAACTCCTGCCAATGGGTGAGAGATAATAGTTGATAAATGGTCTTGCTAGCCATTGGACCACGCCAAACAATGGCTGAATTATCCTTAATAAGAAATCCGATAGAAATAATTTCAATGCCTCGCGATTTTAAAGGGGTCATTTTATTATACACTATTTCAGGTACACCACTAATACCAAATATTTGCGGAATTGACGGACCATAAATATCAGCATCCACTATTCCCACCTTGTATCCTTCAAGATTTAATTGCTCTGCTATCAATGCTGTTATAGTAGATTTACCAACTCCTCCTTTACCGGATGCCACCAATATTATCTTCTTTACTCCGTCAATGAAATGTTTAACTTTTGGATTAGTTGATTTTTTAGCTACACCTTTGCTACTAGTTAAAACTATAGTTATTTTCCCAATATTAGGTATTTCATTTAATTTATTAATAGCTTTAATTTTTATTTCATCGATTTCCTTGGAATCTTTACCAAGAATATCAATGGCAAACCCAATATTTTTATCCTTAATTATAATATTAGATATAATACTGACTAATTTTGTATTGTCACTAAAAGTGATATCTGAAATTTTATTTAGTATTTGTTGCTGGTTTATATCAATCATTGTTTTTAAGTAAAATGAAGCTCTTACCGTTAATAATCTTATTTTTCAACGCACATTAACCCATTTACTAGGTCATTATTGCACGCTTTTTAACTCACCCATTTCGCCGATTTTAATAATGGACCATATAAATCTTCTTCCATACTAATGACAATGCTAAGTTTTTCCTCTTCCGATGGAGGTCTGTCAAGAAAGGTTAGACGGGGAGCATCCTTAATAATAGTTATAGGGGTTTGTTCATTGCCTTCCCCCATAACAAAAACAGCTGCTCCTGCTAATGAATCTAATATATTAATTTGTGTGACATTTAAAGATTGATTATAAATATCATGCTTACCAATATAGGAATATAAGGGGCTAAAACCACACCAACCAAGAGCAATTCCAGTTACACCTCGTCTCATAATAGTTGTATGACTATCGGTTATAACAATTCCTAGATCGCAGATATTATGTGTACTGCACAAATATTGCCAAATCCAATAGGCTGTTTTCTGAACATCTTGAGGATATAATACATAAACACCATCGGCATTAGATTCATCAATACCCGCAGATGGAATTAGTAAGCCATTTTTTAGAGTTAAATAAATATCATATCTATTTTCTTCTGTCTCTAATATTTGATCTGCCTCTTGTAGAATTAATGTATATTTATCAATATCACCTTTTTTAACAAACCTTCCCTCTAATACACTAATTACTTTTGAAGTTATAGCTACAACATCACCTTCTTTTAAATCCGCAATATATTGAGTCAATATAGTTTGTAATGACTCACCATATTGGATTTTATGAGTCTTAATAGCATGAATTTGCATATAACTCCATCCCATCAAGAAATTGCCAAAGTAATTTAGCCCCCTTCACAGCTCCATAATGTACTTGTTTTTGTTCTATGCTATTAAGTTTGTTAATCAGCTTAATAAGTTCATTGGTATGCCATATATCAGTTTTTGCATGGACAGCGAAAAATTCTAAGGTTCTTTGATTGTGAATATTATAATGTTTTTTCAGACCATCAATCTTGACTTTTGATACTGTTGGAGTTTGTCTTTCATAAGCATATAAGGCTCCAAGTCCAGTAGGATAATCTGTTTGAGTTAACTCAAAAAAACCATTAACCAATCTTTTTGTTGACTCAAATTTGGGATTCTTATCATTATCTCGAGAAACACCTAATCCTTCGATAAAACGTAACCATAGCTCCGGATGATTATTGTCACCTTGTTCTTCATCAACCAAATTCTCTAATAAGACTTGTCTGGTCTGGATATCAACACATAAAGCGTGAATCTGACTGATATATCTGGGAAAAGCAGCAACATGATTATAATATTCTTGAGCATAAACGTTCAGTGTATTCTTGTCCAAGATACCATTATTCCAAGCTTGATAAAATGGATGTTTAAGTAAAGACCATTTTTCCAATGTATCGTCCAAATTATTTATAAATTCCATGAAACCTCCTCAGGGTTTTTTAATAGATAAATTGTATAATTACTTGATTTCTTTAGAGTATATCTTGTCCATCTTCTGAAATACCGAAGATCCAAATATACATCACCAGAATATAATTTATGTATTTCTGTAAGAATAAAGGAAGAAATTAAATTATGTTCTAGAAATAAATGAGCTATTTTTCCACCTCCGATCATAAAAATCTTATCATTAGTTTTCGATTTTTTAAGATGTTCTAAACATTTTTGTAGAGAGGTAAAAACCTTAGTGCCATTCAATTGCAAGCTGTTATCATTAGATAAAACAAAGGTCTGCCTGTCTATAAATAGTGTTTTCGGCATAGATTGATAAGTATTACGCCCCATAATAACTATACTGTTGTGGGTAATAGCTCTAAAATGCTTGATTTCATCTGGATAATACCATGGTAAGGCATTATTACGTCCTATGACCCCATCTTTTGTTGCTGCCATGATTCCTATAATAGATATAGATTGTTTGCTTATCATGTCATTACTCGTTATTAGATGAGTGATAGGCAACTAAAGCCTTCATATGATCTTTCACATTATGTACTCGTAAAAAATCTACTTTATCTTTAATAGCCAAGGAAGCTCCAATTGTTTCTATGTCTCTAGCATAAGCATGGGGTTCTTCAGAAAAAGCATGAATATATGATTTTCTAGAATGGCCTATCATTATCAAAGAACCTAAGCTTTTAAGCTGATCTATACTTCTTAATATTTCAATATTTTGATAAGCTGTCTTGCCAAACCCTATACCAGGATCTAGAACGATATTCTCTAGAGTAAATCCAAGCTTAGTAAGCCTTTGTATAGCACCCTTACCCCATTGAATCAGATAATCAATTGGTTTGACGTTTAAGGGTATAATCTGATTTTTGCTTGGTGGAATAGTAATAGAATGCATAAGACAAAATTTACAACCAGCTTTTGCTATAGCCCTTAATGTGTTATCATCAAACCCTCCACCAACATCATTAATCCATCTTATATGATATTTTTCTATAAGATTTACAGCAATAAAAGGATGTAATGTATCAATACTTATATCGATCTTTTTATCAGTAATAATAGGGGCTAGTTCCTCTAACACTTCATCTAACTTAGCGTATTCAGATTCAATAGGTTGAATAGTTGCATTAGGTCTTGTTGATTGAGCACCAATTTCAATAACGCTAGCTCCATCTTCTACAAGCTTTATCACTTGTTCTATAGCTTTATTTGTTTCATAAAAATTTCCGCCATCTGAAAAAGAATCCTTAGTTATATTAACGATTCCTACCAACCGAGGATTTAAGACAGAGCTTTTTATAAAAGAGTTCTCTATATTTGGTTGGAATTTCCATGGCTCTTTACCCATTAATGCTAATAGATGTTTGAGAAAATCACGATTTTCCAGTTTAGGGTGGGGAATAACAAGACCATCTGTATTTATAATTAGATCGTTATAAAACAAAATATCTAAATCAATAATACGTGGAGCCCATAATTCATGCTTTCTAGGACGTCCTATGGTTATTTCTATATTTTGCAATGATTGCAATAATTCTGTTGGTGATAAGTTTGTCTCTCCAGCAACTATCATATTTAAAAATGGCTTATCCCAGTCAGTAGAAGCACTGCATGGTAAAATTGCCTTAGTTTCAAGGATGATAGAACATCTAATATTTGATAAACAATATTGCCTAATTAAGTTAACAGATTCCCATAAATTATCGAGGCGATTACCTAAATTTGATCCCAAGCTTATATAAATCATCACGCATCCTCATTAGACCTCTTGCGTAATTCTACTTCTGCTGGTAATTTGTGCGTGATACCGGTACTCTGCTCCTCACGTACATTTGAGTACGCTGCGGGTCGAGATTCCGTGTCTCCTACAAATTCCCTAGCATAAGCAAATTTCGCAAGAGGTCTATTAATAAAATTAATGTAATGCGTCCAACTAATACCCCCATGAATGTTGGGTACAGGAGGAGAAACTTTACGAGTCTCAATTTTAATTGATTGGATTAGATGTTGGAATGAATTTAAGTAATCAAAAATTGCCTTATAAATAGATTCTGTCAAATGCTCAACAACATTAAAGCACTTTCCTTGACAAAAAACGGTAATTAACTCAACTATCTTAAGATAACAAACAACATCCTTTAGCTTATCTGTATAAGCACCTTGAGGACACACCTTAAAACACAAGTCAATATTGAAACTAATCATTTGGGGATGAACCTTCTCTTCCTCAGTACATCCAAGATGAAGCCAAATACGAAAATCTATAATAGAAAGCTTAAAAACATTTTTATTGAATATAACCTCATTTTACTGATTAAATGTATTATGAAAAAATTGATCTGTCAACAGTTTTCCGGACAGTTAATACGAGACAATATTAACAGAAAGATTAACAGAAAGGAAGTACAAAAATGACTAATTTATTCGGTCGAATTTAAAGAATCAGCAGTCAAATTGGCAATTAGAGACCATTCAAAAGTAGGGGCAAAGTTAAATTTGAATTAGAAATCTACGCCAAATCATTAGACTTATATCTTTAAAATGTACTTTAAATTGGTAAATCTTAGTATTGTCAGACATATAAAAGCAATTTATCAGTTACTATAAAAAGCTAGGCATATTTTTAGCAAAATTTAGCTTTCCCCCTACTTTTGAAGGGTCTCCACTCCGTATCAACTAATACATGTAACTGGAGTAGGTTACTCGACTTTATTTTGGCTTTACATAATAATTATAAGGAGTTAATAGAGTATATTTATTATTTTTATAATATTTATGCAACATGATAAAAGCTTCATAAGATGATTTTGGGGCATTATGACATTTTTTACTCATCTTTACACATAAATGCAGCATCTCAGGAATAAAATCTTTATCTTTAAATTTATTGTAACTATCAATACTTGAATGACAAAAATAATCCACTTTATTAGAAAGATTTTTCTTGAAAAAAGACCATTCTTTTTTAGCTAGTTCTTTATCTTCTTTTGTTAAAAATTCTCCATAATTATTTAGATCAAAATTTTCTAGCTCTTGGTCATTCCACCAATTGTCACTATACATACTCAATTCTGTTAATTTTAGATCCTTTTGATCATCAAAACTGTTACGCCATAAATATGATTTGATAAATATATTTAAACCAGGAGAACGCATTATAATCAGGTGAGCTAATTTCTGTTTAACTTCTAAATTTTTCTCAGATAAAAATCCATTAATAACATCATTTAATTCCGGATTTAATTTCACCAAAAGAGAAGATATATTTTCAGCTTCTGATATTTCTCCCAATAATATATAGCGTGTCCAAGCACTAGCAATTAGGCGTTTCTTTAACCATTCTGGTATATTACAATCTAGGGCTTCAGTAAGCATTTTAGTAGGGACATTTTCAATGAGATTGTTGCTCTGTCCTATTATATCCATAATTTTTCCTGAGATATCATTCGCATATTCTATTGAGGAATCAGTATACATATATAACACAGGTTGTACTATGTAAGTTAAATACTCATGGTAATTTTTTGCAGCATATGAACGTAAGTAATTAAATAAATTTACTTCATAAGGTGCTAAATTAGGAATTTTTAAAACTTTTGTTGTAATATCATCCAATAGTTTGTAATTTTTTTCAGATAAGGCAAGTTTGGCTAAATAATATTGAGTTAATATGTATCCTTGCGTATTTTCAGTAATTTCTTGTGCTTTTTGGATAACTTTTTGAGCTTCCTGCGATTTAATATCGGATAATTTGATCTTTTTTAAAGATAGTATCAGCCAAGGTAATGAATTATAGTTTTGCCATTTTTTATATGTATCTAAAAAATTATCTTGAATATAAAAATAATTTGCCCATTCTAAAAATGGGTGGTTAGTAATCAGCCCATTTTTTATAGTATGATCATTATAATCTGATACTAAATATCTAAAATCATTATAATCTTCTGACCTTATCTCTTTGGAGATTAATTGTTCAGAGAGTTGTATTACTTCTTTATTTATATCTTGTTTAATTATAAAATATTTTAATAATTTATCTATTTCAGCTTTAATAAGGTGATGTATTAATTAAAGGTTGTAATTTTTTATATAATACAAAAAAATCATTATTATCTTTATTTTGATATTTTATTTGCCTAAAAAGAGAACGAAATATTAAATAAAGAGCTAAATCTTTGTATTGAGAATCACTCTCTGATATTTTGGTAAATAATTCACTACTAGTATCATAATGCATAGCATAGAAATAAGCTGAAGCAAGTTGGTAGTTATAATCATCTAATTCTTCTTTTGTTGCATTTTCTGACAAAATAATAGGTAGTGTTAATACGTTCTGATCACAGTTATTAAATACTTTATTTTGGTTAGATAACCATTGTTTTATTTGAGAAGCATTATATTTCTTGCTTTTATCATTAAATAATTCTACAGCAAAGGTAGAAGCATTGTTCAAGCAATTCTCAAAATAGAAACTAGTTTGCACCTGATTTTCTTTGTTGCTAACTGATTTATATGACGAAAGATAGTTTTCTTCATTAACTATTTTATTGCTATTTTCTCGCCATATATTTTGTGAGTTAATTTCTTCATTTATTGGTTTAGATAAGTTATCTAGGTTTTCTGTAGTAGGTGGATTATTTGATAAATAACGATATGCTAGAATTAGCCCTAGCAGATTAGTTTTATCAGGCAATATTGCTATGGAACCTCTAGCAAAGGTCTTTAATATTCCTTCTTGTCTTAAAGGTATGGTTATATCGAAGATATCTTCTTCATACGGGAAAGACCTTGTTTCGATTGTAGTCATACAAGCTAAGCTAATATGCATGAAAAAGGTGATTAATATTAGAGTACCTGCATAAATCAGTTTAGTTGGTGTGTTCTTAGATTTCATAATTGAACATTTTTTATAATTTTATAATATGTTTCTTTATTCCATTTATCTTTATTAAATACAAAGACTTTAAAGCTTGTTGGCACAGTAAGCACATCACCTGCCATAAGGCCAATATAATTTTGACATTTTTTGCTACGCCAATTTTTATTATCAGTAAAAAATTTTTTTACTCGTCTTATATCTTGATTTTCTTTTCTGCCTTGATACACCATTGGCACGGCATATTCTATTGAAAGTTTATCTATCCAATTATCAAACATACACCATGAAGATAAGGCAGTAATAGAAATTTTCCTATTGTTTTTTACTAATGTTTCAATTAGTTGAGAGTAAATTTTTCTTTGATTATAAGTGGCATCAAAATCTAATTGTATCAGTTGTCTAGGTTTAGATGCAGATAAAATAATATTACTTAGATCAGTTAAACTTTTTGCGTCTAATTTTCCTTTTGCTTTCATTTCTAAACGAAAAACTGGAATAATAAAACTATTAGCTGAGGTTGTAAGAGTATTTGTTCTTGGTATAATTTTTATCTTATCTAGGTCTATATAGATGGTAGCTATTAAGGATGCAACGGCTGTATTATTATCAATAAATAATAAGTCATCTGATCTATGCCAACTCCATAGTGTTAGATTAGGTACTTTATTAGAAAGAAAAATTTTATAATACAAAGCTATAGTTAATGGGAATATTAAAATAATTACCAAATTCTTATATGATAAATTTGGTATATATCGAACTATAAGTTCTAAGGCTCTTAGCATAGCAATTATCTTTTAAAAAAAATTAAATATTTTTATCTGTATTTTATATCAATAAAAAATATTATTGATTAACAACAAATAAGCGTTTTTGTTGAATAAGCTTATGACAAACTTCAAGTAATTTACACATACAAGCTACAATTAGCTTAACTTTTTGCTCTTTTATTAAGTTTATAAATTCTTCATGACCTGATTGCTCATTTAAAAAACAGTGATATATTGGTTTATTATTTAGCATATATACACATATATCAAGCCATTTTTTACTTACACCTAGACCTATTATTTTATTCATAGTATAATTTCCTTCATCTTATTGTACAAGGCTACTGCATTGCAGCATCTTCTACAATTTGTTCAAAGCAAACTTAACGATAAGAGGGTACTTATTCTATGCACGACTATTTCAGTCTAGCTCTTATCAAGTTACCCTCTTATAACTACTTATAATAACCTGAATTCGATGTAACAAGTTACATCGAATTCAGTATTATATATAGAAACAATCAGGTTTGAAGCGGCTGCCCACCTGATTGTTAAAATATAACACTCCATTCAATATGTGATTTTAACAATTAAAATCACATATTGAATGATAAAAAAAGTTAAAATGCACCCGCGTCAGCCGCTTCAAGAGTGCATTTTTCCTTATAACAAAGCAAGTATCGATATAAGAATTATTAATTCTTATATCGAACTGAGGTTATAATATGTTTTTAAGATATAAGAACCTATAATTAGACCTATCTAGCAAAAGGTAATCATTTCGTTTGACTTTTCTTGTATATATCTGTATAAGTCCACTGACTTATAATAATAATAAAATAGTATGAATAAGGTAGAAAATAATAGTTATTTCTCAGAAATGAGAAGAGTAGTTTGGCCAATTGAATGGCATGAAAATAAGAAATTCTTACCTATGGCTGGCATGATGTTTTGTATTTTGCTCAACTATTCCACTCTTAGATCGATAAAAGATGGATTTGTGGTAACAGCTATTGGTCCTGAAGCAATAAGTTTTGTAAAAACCTATGTTGTTTTACCAATGGCAGTACTACTTATGGTTGCTTACGTAAAGCTTTGTGATATTTTAAAACAAGAAAATGTTTTTTATGCTGTAACTAGTTTTTTTCTTGCATATTTTGTCCTATTCACTTTTGTCTTATATCCTTACCCAGAGTTGGTGCATCCCAATCCTGAAACAATTGATACATTAAGTATTGCATATCCAAATTTTAAGTGGTTCATTAGGGTAGTTGGTAAGTGGAGCTTTGCAATCTTTTATGCTATATCAGAACTTTGGGGAAGTATGATGCTTAGCTTATTATTTTGGCAATTTGCTAACCAAATTACTAAGACTGAAGAGGCAAAGCGTTTTTATTCTATGTTTGGTATGTTAGCAAATTTATCTTTACCAGTTACTGCATTAATACTTGGCTATTTTTTAAGCAAAGAAACTCAAATAGTTTCAGAAGAACTGAAATTTACGCCACTATTTGTTATTATGATGAGTAGTGCTGTAGTTATCATGTTGTTATATAGATGGATGAATCAGCATGTTTTAACCGATCCTACTTTATATGACTCAACAAGTAAAGCAAACAAGAAAGGCAAGGTTAAGTTATCTCTCATAGAAAGCTTCAAAATGATTTTTAGCTCAAAATATTTAGGACTTATTGCCTTACTAATTATATGTTATGGTGTGTCAGTAAATCTTGTAGAAGGTGTATGGAAATCAAAAATTCAGCAGCTATATCCAACTAAAGAAGAATATACCATGTATATGGGGCAATTTCAGGCTTGGCAAGGTGTGACAGCTATATTATTCATGATTGTTGGTTCTAACATTTTAAGAAGGGTTTCTTGGTTTACCGCCGCTATGATTACTCCTGTGATGATGTTAATTACTGGTATTGCTTTTTTTGTTTTCATTTTCTTTGATAGTACTATTGCGATGTATGTTACTGGTCTATTCACTTCTGGACCTTTGGCAGTAGCAGTGATGATTGGGATGATTCAGAATATTTTAAGTAAGGCAACAAAATATTCACTATTTGATGCTACCAAGAATATGGCATATATTCCTCTTGATAAGGATCTTAGAACAAAAGGTCAAGCGGCAGTAGAAGTTATAGGTGGTAGGTTCGGTAAATCTGGTGGTGGTATTATCCAGTCAACATTCTTTATCTTGCTCCCTGCTTTTACCTTCACTGAAGCTACACCTTATTTTGCTGGTGTGTTTTTTGTTATTGTAATATTGTGGCTATACGCGATCAAAGCACTTAATAAGGAATATCAAGTTCAGATATCTGATGTCAAATCCGAAAGTTAGTTGTAACGAAGTTAGATTGATGGGGCTACAACGCGAATTCGGGATAAGAATTTGTCAATTCTTATCCCGAATTGGGGTACAATAGGTCTGTTCATGCGGCTAGATAGCTCAGTTGGTAGAGCAAAGGACTGAAAATCCTTGTGTCGCCGGTTCGATCCCGGCTCTAGCCACCATCTCTATGATAAATCTCTTATACTATACTTCTAGATTGTATAATAACTATTATACAATAATGAACAATATTCTGAAATATAAATTATTGTAAGAAAACTTGAGTATTTTCTAACTGGCGTTTATACTGTTGCCATTATTTTGTAAAATTAAATAACCATGATAAACTCACGTTTTTATAAAAAATCTGCTCCTTATAAATTATCAGAAATTGTAAAATTAATAGATGCTAAGATAGTATACTCAAATGATTTGTTAATCTATAATGTTAAGTCATTAGAAGAGGCTGATGTTGGTGATATAAGTTTTTTAATTCATAACAAATATATTATTCAATTCCAAAACACTAAAGCTTCATGCTGCATAGTCCCAGAGGATTTTTCGCACGAATCTAATAATGGAACAATTTTATTAAAAACAAAAAATCCGTATTTTGCTTATGCAAAATTAGTAGATTTATTTTATAGTAAAGCAAAAACTTATCCTAACAAAATTATGCCTTCTAGCTATATTGCAGATTCTGCTATTATAGGAAAGAATTGTTATATAGGACATAATGTTGTTATTGAAGATCATGTTATAATAGGAGATAATTGCATTATAGAATCTGGGACGAGTATAGATTTTGGAGTAGTAATAGGTAATAGAGCGTTAATACACTCAAATGTTTCAGTAAGTTACAGTATAATAGGTGATGATGTGGTAATATTAGCGGGAGCGAGAATTGGACAAGATGGATTCGGTTTTGCAACAGATAAAGGAATTCATAAGAAAATTTTGCATACTGGTATGGTAAAAATAGGGAATAATGTTGAAATAGGTAGTAATACTACTATTGATAGAGGATCGATAAATGATACAATAATAGAAGATTTTTGTAGAATAGATAACTTAGTGCAGATAGGACATAATGCTATAATAGGACGGGGGTCAGTTGTTGTTGCCCAAGTAGGTATAGCAGGTAGTACTAAGGTAGGAGCATATTGTGCTTTAGGTGGGCAGTCAGGCATATCCGGACATATAGTACTAGGCGATAAAGTCCAAGTAGCAGCCAAATCTGGCGTGATAAAAGATGTTGCACTAGGAGCTACAGTTGGTGGATATCCTGCAGTACCAATTAGAGATTGGCATAAACAATCAGTAATTATGAAGCAACTTGTAAACAAAAAAATGAGTTTAGATAACTAAAAAATCTATGTTTTAAGAATTTAAGATAATAGCATGTCGTCCTTTAAATGATTACAAGCTCGATTTAAGATTTGCTGACCTAAAAATAGACTTCTTTCGAAACTCGCTTATGCTGAGGGATTTGAAGGAGACGCGGAACCTCGACCCGCAGTGTACTCTAATGTACGTGAGGATTCGAGTACCGCATCGACGTACAAATCACCAGCAGAAGTAGAGTTTCGAAAGAAGTCTAATGAAATAGCTTACAGATAAGAAAGAGGAATGTATATAATGACAATTAATATTATAGAAATAATGGAAATGCTACCTCATCGTTATCCATTTTTATTAATAGATAAGGTGCTAGAATTTAAGCTTCATGAGTCTATTGTTGGTATCAAGAATGTTACTTTTAATGAGCCGCAATTTACTGGTCATTTTCCTACAAAACCAGTAATGCCTGGTGTACTAATTATTGAGGCTATGGCTCAACTATCTGCTATTTTAGTAGCCAAATCAATGGACTTCAAAGATAAAGATGTTTTCTTTATGACTATTGAAGAGGCAAAATTTCGTAAAGTTGTTGAGCCAGGTGATACATTACATATTTATGCTAAAATAGAACAAAATAGAGGCTCTGTTTGGAAATTTTCAAGTAACAGCAAAGTTAATGATCATATAGTTGCAGAGAGCAAATTTACTGCAATGGTTAAAAATAGGAATTAACAATGACCTTATCAGCTATACATGCAACTGCCATAATAGATACAAAGGCTTCGATTGGTAACAATGTCAGAGTCGGTCCTTTTTGTACTGTTGGGCCGAATGTGGTTTTGGCGGATAATATTGAGTTAAAATCGCACGTAGTTATAGAGGGAAAAACAAAAATTGGTGCTAATACAGTTATATATCCATTTGCTTCTATTGGTCAGCCCCCTCAAATACTTAAGTATGAGGGAGAAGAGTCAGAGGTTATCATAGGTAATAATAATACTATTAGAGAATATGTAACTATTCAAGCCGGTAGTAAAGGTGGTGGTATGGTTACCTCTGTAGGTAATAACTGTTTATTGATGGTTGGAGTGCATATAGCACATGATTGTATTGTGGGTAATAATGTAATTCTTGCTAACTATGTTAGCCTAGCTGGTCATGTTAAAGTTGATGATTATGCCATTATAGGAGGTCTTTCTGCTGTTCTGCAATTCGTACGTATAGGACAACATTCGATGGTGGGTGGTATGTCTGCAGTGAGCAAAGATGTGATTCCATTTGGGCTAGCTACAAATGAAAGGGCATTTCTTGAAGGAATAAACTTAGTTGGGATGAAAAGACGTGGCTTTGATAATCAGGAAACGCTTGATACTATAAAAGCCGTAGATGAGATTTTTATTGGCGAAGGTATTTTTACTGATAGAATTGAGATAGTTTTAAAGCAATATAAAGGTAATCCTATTGTAGAACAAATTATCACTTTTATAAAACAGGATCTTAGTAGAGCATTTTGCCAGCCAAGACAAGTTGAACATGATAAGGTAAGTTAAAATGTTGCAAATATACCCTTTAAAGCAAAAGAGTATAGTTGGAATTATAGCAGGAAATGGCTTATTGCCAATTTCACTCGCCAATAGTTTCATTAAGCAAGGCGGGCAATGTTATATCGCAGCTTTGGAGGGAGAAGCAAATCCGGTATTGTATAAGGATTTTACCCACCAATTTTTTAAAATCGGTATGGTTAAGCCAATAATTGAATATTTTCGTAAGTATGATGTAAAAAATATAATTCTTGCTGGTAGTGTAAATCGTCCTAATTTGCGATCAATTAAAGTAGATTTAATGGGATCAAGGTTACTTGCACGCATATTGAAACAAAAATTTTTAGGAGATGATAAACTTCTTAGTATAGTGACAGATTTCCTAGAAGAAAAAGGGTTTAAAGTAATTTCTAGTTATGAAATATTAAGAACAAATAATGATGTTATGACCATAGCTGTTCCATCTAAAATAGATAACACAGATATTGAACTGGGGATAAAGCTATTAGATAGTATAGGATATCTTGATGTAGGACAGTCAGTAATTGTTGATAATGGGTATATTATAGGTATTGAAGCGGCTGAGGGTACAGATAATTTAATAGAAAGATGTTCATATTTACGTAAAAATTCTATAGGTGGTGTACTTATTAAAATGATGAAGAAAGATCAAGATACTAGAATTGATATACCTACAATAGGAGCAGAGACAATAAGTAACTTAGCTAATTATGGTTATAAAGGATTAGCCATACAGAAAGATAAAGTGATTATTCTAGAGATAGAAAGAACTATTGGACTCGCTAATGAATGCGGACTTTTTATTAAACTTATTTAGTGTATCTATACTCAAATGATCAGGGCAGTTTAAAAGTCCCAACTAATGATAGAAAAGTTTGTTTTTTAAAATGCATAAATGTCTATTAGCGAGGAGCCGCAAAGCGGCGACGTGGCAATTCAAAAGTTGCAGTGGCAAAAAATAAAACAGCGAGCTGTTTATTTGGATCGCCACGCCACTTTGTGGCTCGCGATGACAACTATTTATTTCTATAATTTAGTATTTTATATCATTAGTTGGGACTTTTAAATTACCCTAAAAATTGCAGTAACTGATTTTCTTGACAAAACAGTACAAAAAATTCAGAATAAAATTCTTTCGCGTATAAATGATAATTTCTAGGCTAGAATACCAAATTTTATTGATATTTGAAACATTTTCTTCAAATTATTTGAGTAATATTACTTAGTGCTATGAAAAATTCATGCTACAATAAAAAAAAATTTTTTCCAAGAAACATGAGACCTATTACAAAATTCACTTATGTGTAAGGATTTGAAGAGTCTGTAGAAAAATATATTACTTTATGACAGCCAATGTACTAGTAGTTGATGATATAGAATCAAATGTTAAATTACTGGAAGCTAAACTTTTAGGAGAATATTATACAGTCTTTACTGCCAATAACGGCAAAGATGCATTGAATGTTCTTGCCCTTAATAGAATTGATATAGTATTACTTGACGCCATGATGCCTAATATAGATGGATTTGAAACCTGTAAACGAATTAAGTCTAATCCTTACACTATTCATATACCAGTGATTATGGTTACGGCTCTTTCTGATACTGAGGATCGCATAAAAGGTCTTGAAGCTGGAGCTGATGAATTCTTAACAAAACCTATTGATGACACTGCTCTTTTTGCAAGGGTACGATCTCTTGCTAGAATGAAGGCGGTTATTGATGAACTCAAACTTAGAAACACTACTAATGCTGAATTAGGTGGTGACGTCATAGAGGTAAAAGATAATTTTTCAGATAGTAAAATACTTTTAGTTAACGATGATATAGTGCAGGCAAGAAACATAAATAAAACGCTTCTCAGCCTTACCCCCAATATCAAAATAATATCTGATATCAATGAATTGAAGAAAGATAGCGAATATATCCCGGATTTAGTAATTATCAGCTGCCAATTAGAGCAAGGAGATCCTTTAAGAATAAGCGTAATGCTACGGTCTGATGCTAAATTCCATGATACGGTACTCATATTACAAGCTGAAGAAGAAAATACATCGATAGTTATCAAAGGTTTAGAGCTGGGTATTAATGATTATTTTACATACCCAGTAGATAAAAACGAGCTATTAGCTAGAATCAGAACTCAATTGAAAAGAAAACATTACCAAGATACTTTACGCAATGATTTAGAGTTAAGCGTAAATTTGTCGATCAAAGATGGTTTGACAGGCATATTTAATCGTCATTATTTTGATACACACATAAAGCAAATGGTAAAAAAATCTACTGATAGTAAAAGACCTTTATGCTTACTTATGTGTGATATTGATCATTTTAAGCAAGTTAATGACACTTATGGTCATCAAGCAGGAGACATAGTGCTAAAAACCATTGCTAATGTTCTGAAGAACATTTTTAGGGTTACAGACTTGGTTGCTAGATATGGCGGAGAGGAATTTGCTATCCTTTTAAATGACATAACGATTGACGAAGCTATGTATATAGCGCAGCGGGCAAGAACAAGAGTGGAGTCTATCGATTTTAAAGTTAAAACGCAGAAAGATCCTATTAAGAAAACTATCTCCATAGGAGTAACTGAATACAAAATTGGGGAATCTATTAGTGATTTTATAGAACGTACCGATAAAGCTCTGTATCAAGCAAAGGAGGACGGAAGAAATAAAGTGATAAGAATAATTTAGATACACAAATGAAGATTCATCAGCTATACTAGACTTATTGTAAAACTAGCTTATGAGAGGGTAATTCTTAAAGAAGTCTACCTTTCATATAAAAACCTAAAATCATGAAAAATGAAACTATTTGTAAATGTTATCGTGAATTGCCATATAGGCCAAGTGTAGGCATGATGATAATAGATAGTGCTAATAGAGTATTTGTTGGTAAAAGAATAGATACCAAAATACCAGCTTGGCAAATGCCTCAAGGTGGTATAGATCTAGGAGAAACACCTAGTGTTGCTGCCCTTAGAGAAATGTTCGAAGAGATAGGTTGTAATAAAGGTTATATTATTGCAGAAAGCAAATATTGGTATAGTTATGATGTACCTAAAATTTTAATACCTAAATTATGGGGTGGTAATTTCCGAGGTCAAAAACAAAAATGGTTTCTAATTAGGTTTACCGGTACTAACGAAGATATTAATATTAATACTCGTAACCCAGAGTTTGAGGAATGGCGTTGGGCTAAGTTTGATGAGTTATTATCAATTATAATTCCCTTTAAACGCAAGCTTTATAAAGCTGTAGTTAAGGAATTTGCCCCTATCGTTCATGATATAGTCAATTGATGAGAATTTGGTGATGTCGTCTTCGATCGCTCGCCTATTATCTATAGGCTTCGCTCCATCGTTCCTGCTATCCAATTCTCCTGAATTGACTATAGTCGTTCTTTGAAATGTGCTGAATTCTTTTACTCATAGTAAAATTACCAAATTTTAGATTGTCGATTGATGATTGTTCTAGAGCATGAACTAATAACATACCATTTGATATGTTAAGTGTTACAGTTCCTGGTGTAAGAGTAATAGAATTACTATATATTACAAGACTTGTATCGTTTTTTTGTTCTGAATTAATCCACTCAAAGACTGGCTGTAGATTAAGATTTCTACACCATATAATCTTCATTACTCCTAAGCTAGATACAACTATTTCTTTAATTAACCAAATAAAATATAATATAGAATGATAATTTAAATAAATCCTATCAGGGATCAAATTGAGTTTTATTGCCACAAGATAAGCTATACTGGGGATAATTAAGGAAAACAACAATGCAAAAATATCAGTAGGTACTCCTGTTAAGCCAAACAACACTAATAACAAAATAATTAAAGTAAAGATTTTAGTGTGCATCATACTTTCCTCTACCTTTAACAGTTGATGTAAACGGTAGAAAGATCATTACCACAAAAAATAATGCACTTATAATACCAAAAATGCTATTTATCGCAATTACAAATGCTTCCTTATTTATATTACTGGCTAACCAAAAATACGAAGCCTTTTCTGGATCAACCACTTTACCATCCAATGATTGTCCTAGAAATTGTAATTTCATTAGAATAGAGGGTGAAGTGGAAGAAATATTCTCATTTAAATATTGGCTAAAAATCTTAGTTTTATCTGTAAGAAGTAGGCTAATAACTGCAAGACCAACAGCTCCTCCAAGATTACGGGTAAGATTATATAACCCACTAGCATTCCCTACTTTATCTTTACTCACGCTATCTAAAGCAATATTATTAGTAGGTAAAAAGCAAAACATCATCGCCAGTCCCCTAATAAATTGTGGTAAAAAAAACTCGGCAAATTTAGCATCTGCTGTTAAAAAACTATTTAGGTAGCAACCTAAACTAAACGTAGCTAGACCGATAGCCAGCATAATTCTCAAATCTAGTCCAGAGCCAAGCATTTTTCCTGCAAGTGGAGCTGACAGAAATTGTGCCATACCAGTAACCATCATGGTAAAACCAATTTGCACAGTATTAAAACCAGCTATTGTAAATAAAAATAAAGGTAATAAATAGACTGCACCATATAGCCCTATACCTATGACAAAAGAGTAGATACAACCAAAAGTAAAATTTTTGTTAGCAAAAGTTGTTATATCTAAGATTGGATTAATAAATGTCAGTTCTCTAATAACTAACATAATAAATCCAACAACAATTAGTATGATAAGGAATAATATCAAATTATCTTCTATCCAGCCTTTCTTATTTCCTTCTTCTAAAACATATTGCAAAGAAGCAAGAGTAACAGTCAGTAAAATAATGCCAACAAAATCAAAATTCTTGAGCAAATTGTAATTAGGTTGATCAAAATCAGCGTATAAATATACGACCACACAAACAAAAATACCAGGTATTACATTGAGTAAAAACATAAAATGCCAAGATAAGTTTTCAGTAATGTAACCACCAAGTGTTGGTCCAAGTGTTGGGGCTATTGTTACGACTAATCCTACTATCACAGTAACTACTGGGCGTTTTGAGGCAGGAAAAATTATAAATACTGTACTAAAGACAGTTGGTATCATTGCACCACCAAAAAATCCTTGTAAAGCTCTAAAAATAATCATTGTTTCTATATTGCTGGCTAGCGAACATAGAATACTCATAACGGTAAAACCAAGAGCAGCAATAAAATAAGAAATTCTAGTGGAGAGAAGCTTGGCTGTAAAACCGGTTATTGGTATTATAATCACTTCTGCTATAAGATATGATGTTTGAACCCAAGATAATTCATCACTAGAAGCAGAAAGGCCGGCTGCAATGACTGATAAAGAACTGGCAACAATTTGAATATCCAACACTGCCATAAACATTCCTACTATCATTGCAAAGAATGCAAGTAACTGCTTATTTGATAGAGGGGGAGGGTCAAGATCTTGTTGCATAGAAAATGAAACCTAATTATAGCATATCACTTATATCACAAAAGTAACAATCTTACAAGCAAATATCCTCAAAAAATATATATTTGATAAAATTATTTAGTAGTATCTAATAGAATAAACTATAATAACTTATGTATTTAAATAGCGGGTTAGTTACATATGTCTAAGAGAAAATCTAATGATTTGAGTAAGAAAATACAAAATATTGATGAAAAATTTGAGAAAACACTTGGCGAGTTAGATAAGAAATTGTTTGAATCCGAGGTGGTGACAGGTATGATTAATGACTCATTAGATAGAATGGGTGGTTCTGTTTCTTCTTCGGAAGTAGATAAGTTGATGGAAGAAATACAATCTGAAGTTAATTTAGATAATAAATATGCTGAATTAGGTAAACGAAAAGATCGAGAAATAGAAGATAGACTTAAGGCTCTAAGAGATTCAAGACCTAAGGAAGAAACATTAAAGAATTCTGCAACTCCAACTGTGGAAGGTCCAATTCCAACTGTAGACGATTTGCGAGAAACACTGAAAAAATTAAAAGAAGATGAGAAAAAAATACTTCAGTCAACAAAACCAATAGGTAAAGTAGCCCCACGTCCAAGGAATAATAATTTAGCAGCTAATTCTCGTAGGGTACAGGAGCAGAAACCATCTAAGCCACCAAAAATTAACAATAATAATAGACGACACGATATTCCAAAGGAAAACGCTATTTTGGATGATATAAAGCTGGAAAAAAGCTGGTTTGCAAAGATTATAGATAAGGTTGTTGATATTGTTAAAGAACTCTTGAACAATTCACAAAATCAAGATACTCCATCTCCTAAACAACAAGATCTACAACAAAATCTACAGGAGTTCAGGCAGAAAAGACAAGAAATATTAGCACCAGTAATACAGGCACAAAAGAAAGCAAAATTATTAAAAGAAGAACAAAAAGTGAGCAGAGAAGTATCCAAGGCAAAAAAACTAAGGAATAGTTTCGCAAAGCATGATAATAATAAACCTTTGCGTTCTAGTACTTCATCTATTATTTCACCACCTAGTACTCCTCCAGTAAAACCACCAGTAAATAAGAACGATAGGGGTGGTAGGTAACTTACATCTTTTAAAAGCCATACACTTTGAAGATATCGATGTCATCCTAAACTTGTTTCAGGATGACGTCCCACGAGTCCAAAGATGTGGGTAATGATAGGTGAGTTACATTGAATGTTGATTGTTATCTATAGAATTACTTCTCTGCAGTTTTTTCCGATGAAGAAAGCGTTCTTCTTCTTGTAATAAATTTGGTACAGATTTACTTTTTCGTAACTGTGCTATAACCTCAGGTGTTACGATCTCTTTAGCAGATTTTTTAGCAGCCTCCATAGCTTTCGTTAATGGGCTATAATCCCTTATTACCTTAGGTTGTTTATAAAAAGGATTATGTGTCCTACCTAGATCTTTTAAAAGGCTTAGTGTACCTTTTGCAGCTGCTGTCAGTATATTATTACTTTTGTTCTTTTCTTTAGTTTCAGGTTCAGTTGCTTTTTCATTAGGTTTTTCTTCAAATTTATTGACTGCTGTATGAAGTGTAGCTCGTTTTTGCTCATCGGTTAACTTGTTATAATTTTTGTCAAACATCAGTTCAGTTAAAGCTTGTTGATATATATCAAATTTATTTTGTTTTTGCTCATCGGTTAACTTAAAATAATCTTTATCTTGTATTAATTCAGCCAAAGCTGCAGTTTGGATATGTTGTTTTTGGGTGATCTCACGTAGCTCTCGTAAATTCCTATAATAGGCAACATCATCCTTACGGAGTTCATCATTAATATTGATTTTAAATGCTGTAGTAAGGTTAGCTGAGTCCTTTTCAGTTACACCTGAGCCAATTATAGAAATAGCTGAAAGTGTACCACTTTTTAGTGCTGTAAGAATCTTAACAGGATTCCCACTAGTAGCAGCAGTTATGTTAGACGCTAAATTAGCGGCATTTTGAAGATTATCAACTATGAATTTGCTTGCACTAAATGCCATTTCTACTTTGGGATCTACATAGTGGTAATGTTTATCTTTGCCATTTGGAACATGATTATTTGGGACATGTAATTTCTTTTCCAATGCCTTGGCTAATTTGGGATCGAGTAGTAGTAAGTATTGTTGCTTGTCTATGTCCCCTCGATTTTGCATCAATAGGTCATTTTCTTGTGCAAGTTTACGGAGTCTTCTTGTTTTGATAACATCAGCTACTATTTCGCTAGTTACTCCAGCTAATGCTATTGCAGCCGCGGTCAAAGCTGCTGGAGGGGAGACCCCGGCTAGTGTTACTATTGCAAGCGCAATTGTAACAGTACGACCTATAGCACTACCAAATAGCACCTTCGCCAATTTTGTATCTAACAGCCACTCTATACCCTTGAAAAGTCTTGTACTCTTTGTCCAATTCCCAACAGCTTTAATTTTATTTAAAAATCTCTTAAATTTTGATTCTGTCTTTGGTTCTGTACTTTCCTGTTCTAAAGATTTTGCAAATTCATCTGAAATTTTAACTTCATTTGTTTTAACCGATTTTAATCTTTCACTTTTCTCTTGCTCAATTATATGTAAATCATCTTTACTTTTTACAGATTTTTGAGAGGGAGTACGTTTTAACTTATTTTCACGTTCAAGCTCCATATCATCAAAGCTTTTGGAAAGCTCTGCTTTTCTTTGCTTGGGTTGCACTGTTTGATTGTCTAACGTATTAGCTATTTCTATCTCTTTAGGTACAATTGTAGTACTATCTATCTCAGAACTTTCAAGGTTTTCAAACGGCGTAGATTCTTTTTTGTCATCTGTCATAATATACTACCTATTGGTATTAGACTCCTATCATATTTAATCTTAAAAGAGAGTCTAACAGCAAATTATACAAGATTAAAGACTAATTCTATAATAAATAAAATTATTCAGCAATGATTGCTATATATTCTAGTAGCAATTCTACCACAAACCTAGTGTTTTCCACCACATACCACCTATAAAAATCCATATAATGCCATATACTAGACTCAAAACTAAACCAAGATACCACCATGTTCTGATCTTCATATATCCTGTCTCAAAATATATTGGAGCACTACTGAGTCCATAATGAGTAAGACCCGAAGATAATATTGATAAAAAACTAAGTAGCAATGCAGATAGTAAACTAGGCATTTTAGCATGTATAAATAACGCTAGAAAAGTAGGAAAAAGTATAGCAATATGGGTTGTAGTACTGGCAAAAAAGTAATGTATATAAAAATATATTACAGAAAGTATAATTATACCAATCATTGGAGAGAAAAAACTTAATAAATTGTCTCTAAGTTTATCACTAACCCATGCTATTAAACCAAAATCAGACAAAAAACTTGAAATCATAACTAAAGTGCCATACCAAATAAAGGTATGCCATGCACCTTTATCTGCAAGAGTATCTTCAAACTTAATTACTTTGCATAATAATAAAATACATACGCCTAACAGTGCGACTGTAGTAGCTGATAATCCCCATTTACTGCCAAGCATCCATAAAAAAATTAGAATTACAAAAGTTATTAGCATAATAATCTCTTGCAATGATATATTACCTATTTCTTGCAATTTTGCCCTAGCTATTTGTATAGCAGATGGATCGTATTTAATTGAGGGTGGATGTAAATAATAAAGAATAAGAGGCATGACAGCAAGAGAAATCACGCCTGGCACTATAGCTGCTATTGCCCAGTCACTCCATGAAATTATAATCCCAGCATCAGCTGCGAACTTAACAGCTAAAGGATTAGCGGCCATAGAGGTAATAAACATAGCACTAGTTATCACATTTGATTGAAAGACTACTTTCATGAGAAATCCACCGTTTGAAACGGATGTTTCGTAATTTGTTTTATTAGAGTAAGCAGTGCAGAGTGACTGAGCGATAGGAAAAATTATCCCTCCTCCCCTAGCACATACACTAGGAATGAAAGGTGCGAGTATAAAATCAACAATTACTAGAGCATATGAAAGACCAAGGGTACTTTGCCCGACAAGTAGAATGATGTGATAAGCTATCCGCTCCCCAAAGCCTGTTTTTATAAAACCCTGAGCAATAAAAAAAGCAAGCAGCACCAGCCATATAATGCTATGACTAAACCCGGATAGACTTTGTTCTAAGGAAAGGGTTTGGGTCAGAATACAACAAAGTATGCTAAATAAGGCTATAGCACCCATAGGTAAAGGATTAAGAATTATAGCCGTAATAGTGGTAATAAATATAATAGAAAGATGCCATACTTTAACATCAAGTCCTTCAGGGGTTGGTATATACCATATTACACAAGCTAAAATAACAAGAATTAGAATAGGTAAATTTTTGTTCCAATTACACATATTAGGCATAATAAATTTATTTCAAGATCGAGTAAAATCTTATTTGAATGAACCTTGTCCATTCTTACGTAATATAATTGATTGTCAAGAAAAAAAGAAGAGTTTATTAATCAGTAGGTGAGTGGGGTTTTTTCGTATCAATTGATAATGCGTGTAGTCCGTTAGCTAGTTCATCTGCTAAAAGATTGTTAATTATTTTATGCTGTTCTAGCAAACTTTTTCCTATAAAAGCTGCTGCAAAAATTTTGATCTTAAGATGACTTTCAGTAATGCCACCATTATGGCTAGCATGCTTGTAACTTTCGTCAACTATTTCGCAATAATGTGGTTTTAACACATCTAGTTTTCTTTTTATTCTATTTATTTTGGTCATAGTTATATATATATAAAATTTTTACTTGTATCAAGTCTACTGGGATTTTAATATTTAGTAAATATTATATTTAGTTGGTTATGGCAAAATTAGATACAAAAATTAGAAATTTGCAATCTGAACTTGATAAAGCCGGGCATGGGTATTGTATCTCTTTTAAGTTATTAAATTACGACGAATTGAATGCCATGATGGGAGGAGATATTTATATAATTGACAAACTTAATAAAATTATTTCTGAAGTTTGTAATGAATTAATTACTACTCCTTCTATATCAGTTTATAAACAAATTGAGCATGATAGAATATTGTTGGTTTTACCCACACTAGACCAAAATCTAGCTAAGGAAGTTGCCCTAAAAATACATTTATTATCTCAACTTTATGTCGATGATCTATTACCTGCAGTTTATATGAATTGCAGTAGTGCTAGCATAGAATTTCCCAAATTTACCAATCAAGCTAAAGAAGTATATAATCTATTAAATTGGCTAGTTTCTTATCAAGGTGACCAAAGTTATTATCGTGAGTATGACCATAAATATTATAATATAGAGTGTGTTAAAGAGTCCAATAAGCAGCTGAATCTCTTAAGAAAAGCTTTATTAAACAAAACAATGGTTTTTGCTTATCAGCCAGTTATTGACCGTAAAACAATGAAAATTCATTACTATGAATGTTTACTAAGGATTCCTGACACAAATAACAATCTATTTTCTGTAGGAGCAATAATTCCAGAAGCTGAAAAGAAAGGTTTAATTTTTATAATAGATCAAATAGTGCTAGAAATGGCAATCAAAGAACTAGATGCTAACCCTAGCTTAGTGCTTGCAGTTAACATTTCAAATATTGGTATATTAGATGTTTCTCTCCTAGAGATAGCAGAAAAACTATTACAAACATATGATGTTTCAGGAAGATTAATTATTGAGATTACTGAGACTACCCTTAATCAGCATTACCAACAAATAAAATTCTTTATGCAGAGATTAAGAAAATTTAGTTGTAAATTTGCTTTGGATGATTTTGGAGCTGGTTTTACTTCATTTAAACAATTACAAAATCTACCAATAGATATTATTAAAATTGATGGTAGTTACGTACGTAACATCACTAGCGATATACAAAGTCAAGATTTCATTAAACGATTAATTAAAATTTCTGAAAATTTAGGTGTTCAAACTGTAGCAGAATTTGTTGAAAATGGGGAGATAGCCAATTTTTTAATTAACTTAAAAATCGATAATATGCAAGGCGATTTCTTCTCACCAGCATCGGTTAACAGAATAAAATAATCATCAGCACGATGTCCCCACAACTGTTGAAGGTTAGAAAAGGGAGCGGTTTTAAAGCTCATCATGGCAGTTTAAAAGTTGCAGAAAAATAACCAAGGTCATTACGAGGAGGCTGTAAGGTCGACGAAGCAGTCCAGTAACATCATTTATCTATAGATTGTTTCCTAGATTACTTCGCTTACGCTCGCTAATAGACGCTGTAGTATAGGTATTTGTAAACTTTCAACAGTTGTACACCGGAGCGTACAACTAGTCACACTACTGAACGAAAAGGTTATATTGGTTGTGCAAAGTGTAACTTAAGCAATTTTATGACTAAGGAATCAAAAAATTGCTTAGAACGACTATAAGCTTGTTTAATTGATCTTATACCTAACTGTAGTACAGAATAACTCCTGCATCCTAACGTTTTCTTCATTTTTATCGGTTGCTCTTGCTCTCCAATTGCTCCTATTTTTATTGCTATTGCATATGCTACAAATAAACATTTTATAAAATTCTCTAATCGTACTTTACTCTTTATATGCGTATTCCATTCTAAAACCATTACTTTTGCACTCTTTAAAGGCAGCTTCAATATCCCATCTCTTGAACGTATTTAGTCTTGAATCTTTCATCTAAAAATGCTTAGGTAGTAATTCGGCTAGTAACATAGAGTTCCACAGATTTTTTTGTATTCAATCTAAAATACTCTATTTTCTAGCTCTTGCAACCACTCCATTTCTTTTGTCCAGTAGTGTGACAACTAGTACGTGAGGAGCAGAGAGCATGAAGTACGACGACGTGATGATTAGTTTTCGGAAATAGTATTAGGTGGTTAATTTTTATTAGAGGGTCAAACACTGCTTACAATTTACAGTTACGACCTAATAGGTATTTTAAAGATATATTAATTAATTCGTTTGCTATATCATTCATATTAAGATGCATAGCAAGTGGTACAAAATAACATAAAGTTTCATTAACTGTTTTATCAATTTTTTCAGAGGATTTTGCGTAAAGAGTTCTCATATTATGCAAACGATCAAAAATTTTAATAATCAATATATCTGACTTTCCTTGAATAAATAAAGAATTAATCATTTCCACGACACTAATCTTTTTTTCTGGTTTTATTCTAGTTAAGTCTTGAACTTGATTAGCAACTTTACTACCAAAGATAATATTAATCGTTTCTTCAGTTATATTTGTATCTTCAAGGCAGTCATGAAGTAATGAGGTAACTATCATGTCTGTTCTAAAAAATCGTGGACGTGTTTGAGCCGTGTAAGTAGCAACCATGTAAGCTACCTCTATTGGATGTGAGTAATATGGCTCTCCTGATTGTCTTTTTTGGTCAGCATGATATTTCCTAGCATAATATATTGCTTTCTTAATTTCAATAATATCCACCTTGTCTTTAATATGTTCATTTAATATTAAAAGCTGGTTTAACAATCTTTTTGAGTATTGACACATTTTGAATTTTATTTGCCAATAATCCTGATCTCTCATAAAGTCTCGTATTTTTATAATAAGTATAAAGAAACCATATATAAACACACTTGGTAAGACTGAAAATAGGGGGCAAGAATAGCATGCTAAAATTATGCTATTGTAATTTAGTGCTTTTTAATTTTAATTCTTATTGTTAAAATAATAAAAAGCAGTTCCTCTAATTGTTCAATGGTAAAATTATGAATAACTGGAAATTAAAAACTATTATTGATTCTTATAGAGAAACTAAGGAATTTAGATTTAATAATTATATTATTAACCCACACGTAAAAAATATTATAGGAAATGTAAGAGACAAGGCTCTATTAGAGATAGGTTGTGGATTTGGTAGATATTTAGAAATTTTCTATGCTGAGAATCCACTGAAATTAGTAGGGTGCGACATTTCTCCTTATCAAGTAGAGCTATGTAAAGAAAATATCAAAAATAGTAATATTGAGTTACATGTATTAGATTTTTCTGATGTTGAAAGTTCTGCAATTTTGGGACAACATGAATACGATATTGTATATAATATCTTTGTGATTTTATATATAGATGTTTTAAGTAAATTAGAAATATTTATCAAAAATTGTTATGAATGCTTAAAACAAGGAGGAAAAGTTATAATATGCACTTTAGATATTATAAGTGCATATTCTTATCCAGAGGTTTTTGATATATTAAAATTTCCCACGAAGTTTTTGAAAGATGAGTACACGGATGGTTGCCCCATAGAAATTAGTATTACAAATGATTGTGTTGTAACGTGCTATCATATGGATTTTGATACTATAAAGAGATTAATGGAAAAATTGGGCTTCAAGAATGTAAGGAAACATAACTTGTTTTTAAAAGAAAATGCTTTACAGAGCTTTACAGAACAAGAATTTAACCTTATAAAAGAATCTAATATACTCTTATTAATAGAGGCAGAGAAATAAATATAATAGACTCACCAATTTTAATCACTTTAAGTTCATTTAATTATACGAGAATTTGGTATGGAAGAAGATTTGAATTTTAGTGTTGAAGAAGTCAAATGGTCTGAAGTTAAGGATGAAGTTTATAAGGTTAATCCTGAACTGGCAGAAAAATGTGATAATGTTAATCAATGCGGAAAATATTCTTTATTCAAAATAAAATATCCTTATGGAGCATATATTGTTAATAGGGGGGAGTTTCATCTACCAACTAAAGACGGCAAACTAATTTCTATAAATGACTCAAGAATTCCAGAATTTCTAAAAAAGAAGTTGAGATATAGTCATATTCCCTTATCCTTAATTCTTAATAGTTTGAGTGAAGTATTTGTTCAGATACAAAATAGAATTGTTTCTCTTAATGTTCTTTTGACTGGTGAACTTTTTGGTCTATTTGAATTAATGCATATGTTAAACCAAACATCTTCACTAGACATGCCTATTTGGAATGTGTCAGCCAGAGCTCGCTCTACTGTTATGATTCCAAGTATTTCTGATACAGTGGGTCATAATAGAATTAAAAAAAAATTAGGGGTTGATATCTATGCTCCCTATAGTTTGTCAGATCATTGGCAGACATTTGTAGATATTAATAAGTATTTTCATAATTCAAATTGGAATAATAGCATTTTAGTATTTTCTAATGAGTGGTTTCTTCAACCAAATGATCTTGGATATAGTGGTTTTTATAATTATCTAGTTAATCAATGTTGGAAACAATTTCAATTGTTAGAAGATTTTACAGATTTTAGTTTATTATGGTCATTTTTTATTCATGCAATTAATCTACGTAATTTAAAACCACGATCATATTTAATAGACACTGTTAGACATTTAATTTTGATTTCTAAAGGTTCTGCTATAGCATTTAAGCCATCCACGGATGATACAGGTTTGCCAATGAATTTAATACAGCAAATATATGTAAATGATTATAATCTAAAAGATTATATACCAAATATTATGCAACCAGCAAAATTTACTAAAAATAGTAAAGTCTATTATTCTCTTAGCTTTCCTACTCTATTTAATAGCTCTCCTTATTGTAGAAATCCTCCAAGTATAATTGAAGATCAAAGAGAGGTTAAAAGATTATTAGATATTTTAATAAATACTATTCACCAAATTGAGAATCATAGTGTCAACTCACTTAAAAACATAAAATTTGAGTTATTTCATTCTGGAAACGATCCATTTGGTCAGATATTATCTAGTAAAATTATATCTGAAGATGATGCTAGATTTTTAGAGTATAATAGTAATGGTAAGGAAGCAAGAGTATTTTGCTCCTCATCTAGTTTTTTTAATGGTTGTATTGCTATATGCAATGACGAGTAATTTTTTGAGTTTATTATGAGTAATTTAAATACACCCATATTAGCAACTCTACAAAGTATAATAGATAAATTAAAAGGATGTAAGTATCTTAATTTAAAAAATGTTACCTTTGTTTGTGTACAACATTTGTTATTTACAACAATAGATTTAATAAAATCTCTTATCAAATTAGGTGCTAAGCCGAATAATATTCATATAATGGGTAAAATATACTCAAATTGTCCTATAGTAATTGCCCAACTTATAGAAATGGGAGTAAATTACCACCCTAGTTCTCAACCGCAACAATTTGGCTATTTTAACTATTATTTTAATATAGATATAGCTAATATGTGGGCTAATGTTGCTACTACCATAATGAATGTAAAATCTGACACTATTATCATACTAGATGATGGTAGTAAATGTACAACAAATATTCCAAAGTTACTAAGTGATAATTACAAAGTCTTTGCTGTAGAGCAAACATCATCCGGTGTTGTTAATATTACTAAAAAGAATAATACCACGTTACCTTTTATTGACGTTGCTTATTCTGCTACAAAGCAGATATTAGAACCTCCAATGATTGCTCAGGCCGTCATACAAAAACTTGATAAAATTTTGCCTTTACAATCTCATAGCCTTATTTGTGGAGTAGTAGGTCTTGGAGCTATAGGAAGGGCTGTCGCCCGGAAACTATTATCTTTAAATCATAAAGTAATAATATATGATAAATCTGACAGTAAGTATAATCTTATGAAGAAGATTAAAACTGCAAATAATATTCTATCTTTATTTCAGAAATCTGAGTATATTTTTGGTTGTACAGGAGAAGATATTACTTTATCTCTTGACGTCAATAAAATACGAGGAACAAAGAATCTAATTAGTTGCTCATCACAAGATATAGAATTTCAGTCATTATTGCATATTATTCAAGATAATTCTTCTATTAATACCTCTAACGTATTGGATAATATCGAATATTCTACAGATAGTGCAACGTTCAATATTTTTAGAGGGGGATACCCTGTAAATTTGGATAATTCTGGAGAATCTGTGCCAGCCAATGATATACAACTTACTCGAGGATTATTACTTGGTGGAATCGTGCAAGCAGTATTTCATTTAGTTCAAGAGGTTAATCAAAAGCCACAACAATATATGTTACATCCTAAAATACAAAAATTAATAGTGAAAGAATTAGTATATAATCAAAAGTACAAATTTTCTAATGATTTAGTAGTTATGAATTTTTTAGATGAAGAGTGGATTAAAAATAATTCTAGCGGAGAATATGTAAGTAATGATATTATCTCACGATATTTTCTATAAACCTAAATTTCCGATTAAGAGCAGCAAACAAAATGCTACGTATTATGTAAAAACATAAACAAACTATTAGAACAGTTTGTTAGAAGTAAATAAAAAGTTGATGGAAATGAGGTTTAGTTTTCCCACACGCCGCATGATAATCCACTTCTATAGCATAATTTTTGCTCATATTTATCTCGAAGATGAGGAGCGAAGCCTATAGATAATAGGCGAGCGACGACGTCACCAAATTCTCCTGAATTGACTATACCAATGTCAATCTTGGCTTTGTGGTTAGTAAAGTTAAGATAAGTACTGTCTTGTATCACTAGCAATAAATTATCATTATTGTTATTAATTCTATCAGTAGTTTGCCTAAAATGCGACTCTATTAAATGATCATTGTTAACTTTGTTATTAACAAAAAAATCATACGCTTGTCTTTGACTTGTGGATTATCAAAAAGATTTTTAATACAGCTTGTAAATTTTGCCATTAGGGCTGTAAAAATCTTTAAAGCTCTTGATTTAAGGCGTTGATCTTTTAAGACTAAACTTTCAAATTCTGATTCAAAAAATAACTTATTACTTCCTTCTCCTAGTCCTACACTACTCAATTGCTTGTCTCAAATCTTAAAAAATGAAACTTAATGTTATCTTATTTCTTTTTTATCCTTGCAAGTAAAACTTAAGGCTAACTGTTAGATTTAGTTTCGGCTCGGCGGATGTTTCGCTGTCTACGCTTTACTACTGTGTCGTTACCTTCAGCTGCACAAGACTCGCTATATGGTGGAGCTAGCTACTCCTTCCATAACAGGACTTTCACCCGTAAGATTAATGCACCTTATCTTGACATACACACAATCAGTTGGACAGAGCCTAGAGCCTTAATAATTCACATTTTTCCAGTCGGAGCGTTTAGTTTCTCCGGTTTTATAAAAAGAAGTTACTTCTTTTATAAAATGTTCAAAATCCGAATTTTCTTTAACTAGCCTATTAGCCATATTCCAATCAATCTCTAATCTTTCTTTAGCAGGAATTAGTATTCGACCTTTTTCGGATTCGTTTATGTTTAATAAAATAAATCCTATACCGTGCCTAGCAGAAAGAATTTCCAGTTCACGAGAAGTGTTACTATCCTTGCTTTCTACTAGAGAGAAAGCTACTAAATATCCATAGTGAGCCCATGAAGAATTTGATAGTGCTTGAAAAAAAGATTCTCGTACATTGGAGTGATTAATTTTTACTTTCACCTCAAAAGACCAAAGTTTGGCTTTTATATTCGCATATTGTTTGACGCAATCTTTGATCGCCTCTGCCCAACCTTCCGTCATAGCCTCCATTCCCACTAGGTCGGGATATAACCATTTATTAGCATTAGTACCACTACGATTTGAAGAACGTTTATCATTAATAGTCATGTTATAAATACTAAGCTCATCCCAAAGAAATTCTGAAAGCTTTAGATACACCTCTTTTTCTTTTATGTTTGACCATTTTTCAGCTTCTTCTATCTCCGCTTGATCAGTTTTTTTAGTAAAATAGTATTTACGTGGACACTCTTGTGTTATTTTAATACCAGGCTCTTGTTTTTGTATGGCTTCATTACGTTCTTTAGTCATTTCTCCACTAAAGAGTACTATAATAATTTGAGCTATTTTTGCTGGATCAGTTACATTGAGTATTGATTTGCATTTACTGTTCTCCGCTTTTCTCTTGACTTCCTCAGGATAAGTTTTTACTAGCCATGCAGCTATTTCTCTAGAAGTAAATTTCTGACCTTCATTGGCTTTAAGGAAACTAATAATTGCTCTGTTACGGTTAAATTGCATAGATACTACTATTTTATAAACTACTAATAAATAATAATCAGAATAGTAAAGAATTTAAAGAACACTAATATATAATTCCAAGTTATTATCTTTAAATTTAAATGTAGTTGTAATATTACAACTTATTCATTTTTAACAAATACCCAATCTTTGTTGGAAGACTCAGTTTCACTATAGTAATAGTTTTGTTTAGAGAACTGTTTTAATTTTTCAGGTACGTCTATAAGATTTTCTGCAATAAAGTTAAGCATGCTGCCCCTAGCTTTCTTGGCGTTTATAGCTATTATTTGTAATTTATTATTTCTTTTTTCTTTAAAATATATATTAATTATTGGATATTTAAGATCATTTTGATTTATGGCAGAGGAATATTCATTAGAGGCTAGGTTGATTAGATATTTATTTTGATGAGTTGCTAATATTTGATTTAGATAATTGGTAATATCAATTTGCCAAAAATTGGATAATTTTTCTAAATTTGGCAATTTTGTTGACATTTCTAGCCTATAGGGTTTTATTTTATCTAAAACTCTTAGTGGTCCATATAAACCTGATATAATTAACGTGTGTCCTTGCAAGAAATCCCATTGATCTTTAGAGAAACTTCGTCTATCAATATTATCATAAACATCCCCATCATAGGCAAATATCGCTTGCTTTTGAGGCTGGTTATCGAAATCTTGAAATCTATGATAATTAAGCTCAGCCAGTTTGCTGCTTACATTCATTACCTGCTTGATCTGATTTTGCGATAGGCTTTTACATATCTGTAATAGATACTGCATTTTAGTAAGGAAATGCGGTTCTGTACATGGTAAATCCGGTATTTCCGAGATGAAATCCTGAGTCTTAGCTGGTGAAATTATACTGAGCATACTACTAACTTACATAATAATTTTTACAATTTTACTGACTCAATCAACTTTCTAACTCCATCTACTGATTTATTAAATAGATATTGTTCTTCATCATTTAATTTTATTTCCACTATTTTTTCTACACCATTTTTACCAATAATAACTGGCACTCCGACATACATATCTTTTACTCCATATTCCCCTTGAAGATAAGCAGCACAACTTAATATTTTACGTTTATCTTTTAGATAACTCTCTAACATTTCAATAGCAGAAGTTGCCGGAGCGTAATAGGCAGAACCATTTTTAAGTAGTGAAACAATTTCTCCACCACCATTTTTTGTGCGATCTATTATCGCATTAATACGTTCTTTCGTTGACCACCCCATTTCTACTAAATCTAAAACTGGTATGCCGTTAATTGTCGAATATCTAACCAAAGGAACCATTGAGTCACCATGACCTCCAAGTACAAAACTACTAACATTTTCTACGGAAACATTAAATTCATTGGCTAAGAAAAAGTTAAATCTTGATGAGTCAAGTACCCCAGCCATACCAACCACCATATTGCTAGCTAGTCCACTTTCCTTTAACATTACGTAAACCATAGCGTCAAGTGGATTGGTTATAACAATGACAAAAGCGTTCGGTGCATATTGCTTAATGTTGCTAGCCACAGTTTTTATAACAGTAGTATTAACATTAATTAAATCATCCCGACTCATTCCGGGTGAGCGTGGTACTCCAGCTGTGACAATTATAGCATCTGAACCTTCTATGTCTTTATAATCGTTAGTACCTTTGGCAATTATATCTGATCCGGTAATTGTTCCAGCTTGTGATATATCTAAAGTCTTACCCTGCGAAGGGCCTTCAGATAAATCAAACATAACTATATCAGCAAGTTCTTTAAAGGCTATCAAATGTGCAAGTGTTCCGCCAATCTTTCCTCCACCAATTAAAGCAATTTTTGTTCTTTTAGCCATACTTCCTCCTGAAAAACATTTTATGAATTCATTGAATCAAAAAATTCTGTGTTAGTTTTAGTGTTTTTAAGTTTATCAATTAAAAATTCTGCTGCATCGATAGTTCCCATTGGGTTAATGATTCTACGAAGAATCCACATTTTGGTTAAAATGGCTTTATCAACCAATAGCTCCTCTTTACGTGTACCAGATTTAGTAATATCAATCGCAGGGTAAACGCGCTTATCAGCTATTTTGCGATCGAGGACTATTTCAGAATTACCAGTACCTTTAAATTCTTCAAAGATTACCTCGTCCATACGAGAACCGGTTTCAATTAAAGCAGTTCCTATTATAGTCAATGAACCACCACTCTCAATATTTCTTGCCGCTCCAAAGAATCTTTTTGGACGTTGTAGGGCATTTGCATCAACTCCCCCAGTAAGAACCTTACCAGACGAGGGTACAACAGTGTTATAAGCTCTTGCAAGTCTTGTTATTGCGTCAACCAATATTACTACATCTCTTTTATGCTCGACCAACCTTTTAGCTTTCTCAATAACCATTTCAGCAAGCTGAACGTGTCTAATAGCGGGTTCATCAAAAGTTGAGCTAACTACTTCACCACGCACTGAACGTTGCATATCAGTAACTTCTTCTGGGCGTTCATCAATTAACAAAACAATTAAAAATACTTCGGGGTTATTGGTGGTAATAGCATGAGCTATATTTTGCAATAGAACAGTTTTTCCCGTTCTTGGTGGAGCAACAATCAACGCACGTTGTCCTTTACCCATAGGAGCAACCAATTCAATTATTCTTGTACTAAAATCCTTACTATTATCTTCTAGCTCTAGGGATAATTTTTCTTCAGGATAAAGTGGCGTTAAATTATCGAAATGTACTCTATGATAGGCCTTAGAAGGGTCTTCAAAATTAACTTTGTTTACTTTTAACAAGGCAAAATAACGTTCTCCTGGTTTTGGAGCTCTAATTTGCCCTTCTACCGTGTCCCCTGTACGTAGTCCAAAACGACGAATCTGACTTGGGGAAATATAAATATCATCAGGACCGGCTAAGTAATTTACTTCTGGAGATCTAAGGAAGCCAAACCCATCAGGTAAAATTTCAAGTACGCCTTCTCCTGAAATCAAATCACCCTGCTCAACAGATTTCTTGAGTATAGCAAAGACTAGCTCTTGTTTTAGCAAAGCACTAGAATTTTCAATATTAAGATTTTCTGCCTGTATTTGCAATTCTTCAGGTGACTTACGTTTTAATTGTTTAAGATTGATGATAACAATACCATCTTTATTAGGATTATCATACTTGGTACTATTATTATAATAAATATCAGGTGATTCCTTATTGTTAGTAACTGTATTTTGGGTCATACCTATTTTTTTTAGATTAGTTAAGATCAGACTTTTCTAGAAACTTTATTCTTTCTAGGTCATTTTGTTGTTAGAATCAATCGAAGGAATTCTCATGTACACTAGTACTACTTACGATTTTTTGATTAATTTTTTAGTAAAAATTCCTTTCATAGCTAGTTTTGAAATAGGTCTATTGCTTTAAAAACTGGGAGAATCACGAAACCTACGAAAGTCAAGTTACTTAAAGATTAAGGTTAGACTACTACTCAAATGATTAGACTTCTTGCATAATTCTACTTTTGTTGGTAATTTATTCGTCGTGCCTAGGCTCAAATCCGTAACGGAATTTGAGTGTGCTGCAAGTCGAGATTTCGTGGCTTCCTTAAATCCTTGCACATAAGCGAACTCTGCAAGAAATTTATTGAAATTAGCATCACAAAATTTTGACAGCTCAGCTAGACTATGTGAACCTAGAGAGCATTCGTATTTCCGAGTAACTAACTTAATTTGGGAATTGGTATTAATACTAACTTAATTATTTATATTTATCAAATTATTTTGCGGTTGTCAAACAAATTACACATGGTAGGGTAATTTATAACTAACCCGAAAAGGTTTTAGGTATAGTAATGGTGAAGCCTTGATGTCTCGCGTAGGTAGTGAAATCTAAATACGATTTTACGATGTCATCCCAGCGAAAGCTGGTATCGAAAAAAATAGACAGGAAGGGTGCTATACTAGCTTCTATACGACAAAATTGACCAATTTACCATAACCTTCCTTTATTTACTGCTTTAAGAGCAGGTTTAGTAGGTTTAGTAGATGTTGTTAGTTCTCTTTTAATTGTTTCTACATGCCTTAACGTTTTTTTTACTTGTTGAATTTCTATTTTAACATTAGTACTAATAATACTAGACATGCTTGGATTATTTTGTGGCTTCATTGATGATAATTTATCTGTTTGAGTTTCCTGAACTATGGAGGCTTTTGTAGGCATTTCTTCTACCTTTGGGTTGGGCAGACCAGCAGTATCTTCAGCTAGCTCTTGAGATATAGATTTGTCCATCTGAGCTATCGAATTGCTCTGTAACTTATCCACCAAGACTCTGTTATCTAGTTGGTCCGTAGTTAACTCATTTAATCTGTGTACTTCTATATTTTCTAACTTAGCTTCTGTTGGTGTTGATACCACAAAATTAGAACTACTAGGTTCGGATATTTGTTTTGTTTCTATGCTAGAATGTTGAGTAAGAGGAGGTGGTGGTGTGGACACTGAAGTTGACATGGTTGGTGCAGTTTGATTGCTATATTTGTCTATAAGGTGTGTAGCAATATCCTGTAAATTATTTGTAGAAATAGGTAATTTTTGAATCACAGAAGAATACCAAGATTTATCTGCTGCAATTTTATTTGTTATGTCAGATATTATCTCGTCTTTATGATTTCTTAGTTGCTCAGAACCAAGTTCTATTAAAGTTGGAGATAATTGTTCCGAGATTTTGTTATTTTGTTGCTCTGTAATCTTTATATCTGTTTTATTTTGAATTCTGTTAATAGATTCTTTAAGGATTGGTTTTGAGACTAATTCTGCATCTTTATCTTTAATAATTGGATTAATAGAATCGGCAAATCGTTTGATATTTTCTTCTGTAATTTTTGTCTCATCTAAGGTTAGAAACGAAGAATTTTTTTGAGCATTATCTACACTAAAAAATTTCTGAGCTTCCTTGCCAATTAAGCTATGTAATTCTGTTGGTTTCCACTCTTCAAATAACTCAGTTGCTAATTCACTCGGCATATGGACATAAGGTAGCAGCTGTTTACAAAAAGCCTCTTGTCTACTCTTTTGTTCTTCCATAGGACCAGTATCCTGTATCTTTATACTAAGAGTCAATAAAAGCCTTTTGGCTTCATTTGCTCTATAATTAACAAACTCTGGACTTAACCCATTATTCCTACTATCTGCTAATTCTTTTATAAAAGAATTAGCAGATTCATTAACTGCATTAGAAAGAGCTGTACGTTCTGTCTTATTAAGTTTTGTGAATTCTTTAGCAAATTTAACAGTTTTATTTCCTTGGCTAATAGTTTTATTAAAAATATTAAGTTGCTCGGTACTAAAATGTCTTGGATCTGCTTGTAAACTTTCCATAGTTTTGTTAATTACTGTACTGGCATAATCTGATTTAGGAATTGCTTGACCTTTTAACTCTAATATTACTTTTTTAACAGTTTCAAGAGCGATCTTATCCTCATCATTGTTACTTTTAATATCATTTAATACAAATCCCTTTAAACTAGCTTCTAAGTTTGCAAATTGCCTATCTGCTTTTGCCTTGTCATTGTCGTTCATAAGCCTTTTAGAACGTTCTATATTTAAACTAAAATTATCAAGAAGTTCTTCTGTCTTTTTATCAGATAAATTACAGTAAAAACTTTCTGTTGCTAATCCAGTCATTGCACTCATAAATGATTCGTTAGTACCAATGAGTACTCCATTAGCTATAAATTCTTTTGATAATTGTGGAGTTGGTTGTTTTAGAAATTTAAGTTTATATGTGTATGCCCTTCCTATTAATTTATTTATATTTTCAATCTCGTTTTTAGTATTAACTCTAATAATATCATCTTTTTTGTCTGCTAAACTGATATCACTTTCGTACCCAGAATCAACAGATCTTACCGATATATTATCATCTTGATTCGTACTATATTCAGAATGAATAGACTCCTTATCACTCTCAAAATTAGATATATTTAAATTACTGGATTCTATAGTTGCTCTATCGTCTGACATAAAAACCTTTCATTATATACTCGATGAAAATCAACAATTGCGTTGTCATTGTCCAAGACCTGCGGTGCTCACGTACTAATGTACGCTGTGCTCCTCGGCTTGGACACTCCTAGCACTTGTTGATTTTGATTCTATCGTCTATCAACTCTTCATTTACGAGCAGTATATTAACCACAAAATTGGAAGACATATAATCCCTATTGCAAAAGAGTCTCTATTGAATTGATGATTCTTGCAAGCATTTTGATATAGAATAAATATACTTAACGCATTTCAGAGTTGGCGTTGTTGTATTTTTGTAAAAAACCCTCAGGGCAATTTAAAAGTCCCAACTAATGATATAAAATACTAAATTATAGAAATAAATAGTTGTCATCGCGAGCCACAAAGTAGCGTGGCGATCCAAATAAACAGCAATTATCTTTTTAAAAAAACAAACTTTTCTATCATTAGTTGGGACTTTTAAACTGCCCTAGCAAAACCCTGCTAATATTTATTCTTCACAATTGTTTGCCTTCAGCTATAATATCATGTGTAGATATTCTAAGAGTTAATTATGTTACAAATTAGCGATAAAATTTTTTCTAATCTTAGTGGGCAGGAAAAATATGATATAATAAGTAGTAAGCAACGTGGAGATTGGGATAATACAAAAGATTTTATTATTAAAGGTAGAGAATGGATAATTGATGAAGTAAAAAAATCAGGTCTGCGAGGACGGGGTGGTGCTGGATTTTCGACTGGCACCAAATGGTCGTTCATGCCTAAAGATCATCCAAAGCCTAGTTACCTAGTGGTTAATGCTGATGAATCAGAACCTGGTACGTGCAAGGATCGTGATATTTTGAGGTATGAGCCACATAAATTAATTGAAGGTTGTTTGCTCGCCAGCTTTGCTATTAACGCACATACTTGTTACATATATATTCGTGGTGAATTTTATAACGAATCCTCCAATGTACAGCGTGCTATAGATGAGGCTTATGATGCCGGTTTTATAGGCAGTAATGCTTGTGGTACAGGGTATCATCTTGACATTCATTTGCATAGAGGGGCTGGGGCGTATATTTGCGGTGAGGAAACAGCTCTGCTCGAGAGCTTAGAGGGCAACAAGGGCTTCCCTAGATTAAAGCCACCATTCCCGGCTAATTTCGGCTTATATGGTTGTCCAACAACTATTAATAATGTTGAATCAATTGCCGTTGTGCCTACTATACTTCGGCGTGGAGCTGATTGGTTTGCTGGAATCGGTAAGCCTAATAATACCGGAACAAAGATTTTCTGTATTTCTGGCCATGTAAATAAGCCATGTAATGTTGAAGAAGCCATGGGCGTACCTTTAAAGGAGTTGATTGAGAGATATGCCGGGGGTGTACGGGGTGGATGGAGTAATCTGAAAGCTATTATCCCAGGTGGTTCATCAGTACCGTTGCTACCAAAGTCATTATGTCAGGATGTTGCAATGGATTTTGATAGTTTAAGAGCAGTTGGTTCGGCACTCGGGACTGGTGGAATTATTGTTATGGATAATTCTACGGATATTATTTACGCTATTGCTAGGCTTAGTAAATTCTACATGCATGAGTCTTGCGGTCAGTGTAGCCCCTGTCGAGAAGGTACAGGCTGGATGTGGCGAGTTATGATGCGACTGGTACGCGGTCAGGCAAAAATAGATGAAATAGATCAATTATTGGACGTTACAAAAATGATCGAAGGTCGTACTATTTGTGCCCTTGGAGACGCTGCTGCTTGGCCTATTCAAGGGTTAATTCGTCATTTCCGTCATGAGATTGAAGAAAGACTAGCTAGGCAAGGGGTTTAGTTTAGATTGCTCTGTTACTGTTAGCAAATTAGTATCATATAAATGAAGAAAATAATAAGTCTAAACATAAGTAGAAAATCTCAATTTATTATTGCATTTGCTATAATGGGGTTATTATTGCTTATATCATACCGTAGTCGTTCATCTTGTATTATTTACATGTTACCATCGGAATATTTAAATAATGGAAATTTAGCATATTTCCAATTTAATAATCATAATAAACTACAAGAATTACTTCCTAAAAATATTAGATATATCGAACAATATAATATAATTGCCAGTGGACAATTTAGTGTCAACCAATTTAAAAATGCTATTGGATCTAAAACAGATATTATTGATGTTGATTTAAGGAATGAGTATCATGGATTTAATGACCTAAACCCAGTGTCCTTTATCAGTTTACCATATGATGACGTCAACGCTAATAAATCTCAAGAGGAAATTATAGTACGGGAGCAATATCTTTTTGGTTCAATATTACCAACTTACAAGCAACTTAGTATATATGTAAATAATTTGAAGACTACGCCAACAAAGAAGGATCCGGTAATCTGTATACCTATTTCTACTAAGACTGAAGCTGATATAATGGCAGGTTTGAATATTGATTATTATAGAATTACCACATTAGATCATCGAGAGCCCAATCGTGATAATTTAGATAGAATGGTAGCACTTTTTGATCAAAAATTAAAATTAAATCCAAGTCGATGGGTTTATTTACATTGCTTAGGTGGAGATGGTCGTACCACGGCAGCTACAGCTGAGCTTATGATGTTAAAACAACAAGAAGCTGGCGAGTTACAACCATTCGATGATTTGGTAACATATGTAGAATCAGTTAGTAATGGTTATAAGTTAGTACCAAGTTGTAAGCCTAGTGATCAAAATTATCGCTGTCAATGGAAGCTGGATCGTTATAATACCTTAAAAATATTCTATAATTTTGTGCGAACAAGAACTGAGAATCAAACTTTTAGTGATTGGCATAATGTAATGTTCCAAAAGAAAAAGACATTGTAATTAACTTGATTATATTAATAATTTATGTTTTAATTAATCATATTAATTAAAATAATTATTATCATGGAAGAATTAAATGCAACTGAAGCAAAACGTGAGTTTGGTGAATTACTTATCAAAGTGCAAACAGAACCTATCAGCATTAGTAGAAATGGCAAGCCTATAGCTGTAATAGTTTCTGATAAAGAGTTTCATGAATTAGAATCTTTTAAAGAACAAGTATTAAAACTTGCAATTTCTGAAGGATTAGATGACTTAGCAAAAAATAAAATACACTCTCATAAGGTTGTTTTTGATAACTTAAAAATAAAGCTTAATGGTTCAGTGTAATTTTACAAATAGTGCGAAACGTGATCTTGAAGATATTACAGATTACACACTAAAACATTGGGGAAGGCAGCAAACTATAAAATATTTAGATGAGATACATAACAAAGCTATTGCTTTAAGTCTTAATCCTAATATAGGTACTTTACGAAATGATATATATCCTACCTTATTGAGCTTCCCTACAAAAAAACATATATTGTATTATCTAAAACAAGAGGCTGGTATTATCATAGTTAGAGTATTACACAAACATATGTGCTATAAGCTTCATAACTTTCCAAACCTCAATAACCTCAAATAAAATCATTCCAAAAAAATATGTCATCTTTTTTATAGTATTATATATAATGCAACCTAATTTATTTTTGTTAAGTAAAAAACGTGAAAAAAAAGCTTTTTATTAAAACTTATGGATGTCAAATGAATGTGTATGACTCCATCAAGATGCAGGATTTGCTAGAGCCATTCGGTTATCAGCCAACTGATTCTATGCACCAAGCTGATATGATTATTTTAAATACTTGTCATATTAGGGAGAAAGCTGCAGAAAGAATGTATTCCGAGCTTGGTCGCATCAAACAAATTAAAGATGATAGAAAGTCAAAGGGAGAAGGTAATGTAATCGTTACTGTTGCTGGATGTGTTGCACAAGCTGAAGGTGATGAAATTTTTAGAAGAGCAAGTTACGTAGATATAGTAGTAGGACCACAATCTTACTACGATTTACCAGAGTTGATAGCAAAGATTGCTAGACATGAAAAACATGTAATTAAATTAGATTTTGTTGAAGAAGCTAAATTTGATAAGTTACCTGAACAGTCCAATATACAAGGAGTAAGTAGTCCTATTTCAGTTCAGGAAGGTTGCGACAAATTTTGTACTTTCTGTGTTGTGCCTTATACTCGGGGTGCAGAATTCTCAAGAAATCTAGAACAAATATACAGGGAAATTATAAAATCCGTTTCAAACGGAGCAAAAGAAGTAATCTTGCTAGGTCAGAATGTTAATGCTTATCATGGAAAAACTATTGAAGGCAAAGAGTGTAGTTTAGCAGATCTAATCAGCTACGTAGCAAAAATACCAAATCTTGAGCGTATTAGATACGTTACTTCTCATCCTGTTGATATGACAGAAGATTTAATTCTGTTACATGGGTCTGAACCAAAATTAATGCCATTTTTACACTTGCCAGTACAGTCAGGTTCTAACAAAATTTTAAAATCAATGAATCGTAAACATAACAGAGATTATTATTTCGATATTATTAATCGTTTAAGAAATGCGAGAAGAGATATAGTATTTTCATCTGACTTTATTGTAGGATTCCCCGGAGAAACGGATGAAGACTTTGCTGACACTTTAGATCTAGTAAAGAAGGTTGGTTATGGTCAGTGTTATTCTTTTAAATATAGTCCAAGACCTGGTACACCTGCTGCGGTTAAAGAGCAAGTGCCTGAGCATATCAAATCCAGACGTTTAGCAATTTTGCAGCAAGAAATATCTCGCCAACAATTATTGTTTAATGAAAGTTGTATTGGTAAAATAATGCCAGTATTGTTTGATCGTGACGGTAAATTGGACAATCAACTGATAGGAAAAACATGTTATATGCAGTCGGTGCATGTAATAAACCCTGCAAGAGATTTGTTTGGTCAGATTATTGATGTAAGAATTATCAAGGCTGGGGCAAGTAGTTTGAGCGGAGAAATGGTGCTGTGACCCAATAATCAAGTTTTTATTGAGTTATATAATTCAGGACAGTTTAAAAGTCATGAAAAGAAGCCGAGAAGATGTCATGAATAAATGTGAGAAATACTTTGTCAAAAATGCTCAAATTTTTTTATATATTTTTTAAATTATTTATAATATCAGGCATAATAGCTCTTAGTGCTTGTATATATTTGTTGTATCATTACTCTAAAGATCTACCTGATTATTCTCAACTTGCCGATTATCATCCACCATCGGTAACAAGAGTTTATGCCCAAAATGGAAAATTAATGGAGGAATATGCTTTGGAACGTAGAGTTTTTGTACCTATTAGTAGTGTACCACGCTCTCTTATAGAAGCGTTTATTTCAGCAGAAGATAAGAATTTTTTTGAACATCCAGGAGTTGATTTTATAAGTATAATCAGAGCAGCCATATTCAATATCTCTAATATTTTGCATCATCGTAGAGTAGAAGGAGGGTCAACTATTACTCAACAAGTAGTTAAGAATTTTTTATTAACCTCTGAAGTATCAATAGAACGTAAGATCAAAGAAGCAATTTTATCCTATAGGGTCTCAAAAACCTTTACTAAAGATCAAATTTTGGAGTTATATCTTAATCAAACATTTTTTGGTAGGGGAGCTTATGGAGTTGCTATGGCTGCTCAGAATTATTTTAATAAGTCTATTGAAGATTTAACTGTTGCCGAATCAGCTTTTATCGCTGGCCTACCAAAAGCACCATCAAATTTTAATCCGGAGAGAAATTATGCTAGGGTGAAAGATCGTAGAGATTATGTTATTATGAGAATGTTGGAAGATGGTTATATAACGCAAGAGACAGCAAAAGAAGCAGTAGATACTCCTATTACTTTGCAAAAGCGGGATCGTAATGAAACCGTTACAGCCGGTTATTATGCTGAGCAAGTACGGGAAGAAGTCATTAGTAAAATTGGCAGTAAAGAATATTTCTATACTGGAGGGTTAACGGTTATTACTTCACTTGATGCTGGTTATCAGCAAGCTGCAGAAAATGCTCTTAGGCAAGGCATAAGAGCATATGATAGGAAGCATGGTTTTAGAGGAGTCATAACTAATATTGATCTAAATAACTGGCAAGATAATTTAAATAAAGTAGCAAAACCTCCAGCTATTTTAGAATATCAATTAGCTGTTGTGTTAAATGTTTCGGATAATCAAGCAGAAATTGGTCTTTGCGACTCTAGTAAGTCAAAAATAGTTTTATCAGAAATGAAATGGACAAAAAATGATCTTAAATCAGTAAAAACTCTTTTACAGAAAGGTGACGTTATAGTAGTCGAAAAAGTAAATGCTAATTACGGATTAAGGCAAATTCCTGTTGTTAATGGGGCTATTATGGTGATGAATCCTATAACAGGTCAGGTACTTGCCAGCGTTGGTGGATATGATTTCACAGTTAGTAAATTTGATCGTGCTACTCAGGCGCTGCGACAACCAGGGTCACTCAGTAAAACTTTTGTTTATCTTGCTGCTTTAGAAAACGCAATCCAGCCAAATAGAATTTTTGAAGATAATACAGTAGAGATTCCGCAAGGTCCTGGCATGCCAGTTTGGCGACCAAAAAATTATAAAGGGAATTTTCTAGGTCCAATTACTATGCGTATAGGGCTTGAGAAATCACGAAACCTTGTTACTGTTAGGGTAGCACAAGCTATAGGACTAAGCAAAGTTGCTGAGATAATCAAGCGATTTGGTATTAATAATGAGCCGAAGAGATTTTATTCTATGGTACTTGGTTCGCTCGAAACCACACTAGAAAGAATGACCAATGCTTATGCAATAATTGCCAATTCAGGGAAAAAAGTTACGCCGCATTTCGTAGAGCTAATTAAAGATCGTAATGGTAAAATAATTTATCGTAGAGATAATAGGGAATGTAAAAATTGTAATGTATCTGACTCCCAGCTTACTGATAACGTATCACTCCCTATCCTACCTCAATCCGACTATCGGATGATTACCGATGAAGCAAGTGATTATCAGATTATCTCATTTCTCACTGGAGCAGTTGAAAGAGGTACGGCAACCACTGCAAAAAAACTTGGTAAGGTTATAGCTGGCAAAAGTGGTACTACCAACGATAGTATGGATACTTGGTTTATTGGTTTTACTCCAAAAATAGTTGTCGGAACATATGTTGGTTATGATACGCCAAAAACACTCGGAAAAACTGCAACAGGGTCAAGTGTTGCCTTGCCTATATTTATTGATTTTATGGAGAAGGCTTATTCTGATATTCCATCACTGGCATTTAAAGTACCAGAATCAATTAAATTGTTACCAATAGATCCAACAACTGGTAAAGTTACTTCTGCTAGTAGTATTATGGAAGCATTCAAAATTCATGATATACCAGTATTAGATTATCAGAACCAAGGTCAAGATAATGATGCTTTCCATAATATTCCTCCCGAAAAAGATCCTTCTCAGGAGATATATTAAGCTCAAATATCATGAAAAGCTAATAGTTCAGGTTCATTTTTAAGATTTTTAATCTTTTCCGGTAAGCCTAAATAAGCGGCTATAGCTAAAAATAGCCCTAAATATTGTTTAGGGTTTACTAACATTACTAGATCTTCATAAATTCTTAAAGGGGGTACAGAAGAAAATTGCTTATATAATTCTACAATTTCAAAAGAAGGGTTATTTGCGAAGGCAGCTTTTAATATTTCAATGTTTTTATTATTCCAGCTAGAAGAATTTAGAGGTAGATAGAGATTTAGTGCGGAGATATGTGAAGGTATAAGTTTAATAGCTGATTCTAAATAATGGATAGCATCTTTTGTCTCATTAGCTTCTAGCATATTTTTGGCAGCGTCAACATAATAATCAGCTATTTTGTTCTTTATAGACTCTAGTTTTTGTGCGTCAACTCTGTTAAGTTTGGATACCACAAAGATAAATTTTGTCCACAGAGAAAGTTTAGCATAACAATCAAGTAAAATTTCTAAAGTTTCACTATCAAATTCATTTAGGTTAAATGATCTAACAGCATAATTCTCAGCTGTTTCATACATATTATTTTGATAAAATATTTGTGCAAGTCTTTTGGTAACAAAGGCACTATAATGTTTAGATTGCTCTAATTCCTGAAAATATTTTATTCTTATTGAAGTATCTAATTCTGCTTCTGCTAAAAGTAAAGTATGAAATACCTTGTTTTCTTTAGTTAAACGATGAGCTATTTTTTGACTAGTTGCTACTGACTTTGATTTTTCACCAGCAATATATTCTGCCATAGCCTTCATCAGTAGGTAATTATCAGTAGTAGCTCTTTTGGAAAAGAAAATATCTTTTAAATTAGCAGGTAGGTCAATAATTAGAAATATTATTTTTAAAAAAATAGCACTAAAAAGTGTAAATAATATATATAAAATAATGAAAGTAAAAAAGGAGGTTTCTATATAATAATCATATAAATTTAAGGTTAAGGTTGAGTCAAGCTGATTTAAGACAGAAAAGCCTAAATATAATAACAAAAATGTAATACAAATTATTAATAATCTTATCATTATTTTACTCTACAAATTCTTGTTGTAATTCTTCTGAATAAAAGAAATTAATAAAAAAATCTAGATTGCCTATTATTCTCAACTTTAGTTTTTCTTTATCTTTGGTAAAACTAGATTTTCTTTCAATCTTAATAAATTTCTCGATCCAACAATTTGCTTTTGGAAATATCTTGATTAAACCTAAACTATTATTAAGTAAATAATTTTCATTATAATTATGTAGGTCTAGCAAAATATTTTTTATTTTTGTAGGTAACTTTACAGTTTCAATTTGACGAATTTGCTGTGTATAATCTTTATCTTGTAAAAAATTCATCACTAAAAGATTAACGCTAAGTAAATAAATGGTATAATTAGGGGGGGGCTTAGATGATTCGGGTTGGTGGTTTAATGAGACTTCTTCTTGTTTTGGACTATTATCTTCTTGAATTACATCATGTTCTGACATATTTTCTGTTTTAAAAATAGTTGTATTATTGGGTAATTCAGAATCGACCTTTTTATTATTGAAAAAAGTCATGTAACCTATTGATATGGCAAATAACACAATTAGAATAATTGTGAGAATAATAGAATTATTACTACGAACTTTTATTATATTAGTTTCTGATTTTTGCATTATAAATTAATAACTCTAACATTTGTTGCGGCTGTCCATTATCACAATAAACCACATTTTTGGCAAAATATCTAATAATATTTGCCACTTTTTCACTTATAGTAATTACTAAACTATTATCTAGTAGTTTTAGCAAATTATTTTTTATTAATAATTCAATAAAAGTCTTAGTGCTGTTCTGTGAATATAGTAAAATAAAATTGATGCCCTTTTCAATCTCTGCTATTTGGTATAGCTGGGTCGCGTATTTTACCTGATAAATAATGTGTCTTTTTATTTTTTGGGGCAAATCTTGAGTAATTTCATTTGACGATAAATATATGGTTTGCTCATATATTTCTTGAGGGATGTTTTCTAGTAGGTCTTGAATATTTGTAGCAACATATCGTACTACAAAATTTTTTTGTTCTAGAATTAACTTTGATGAATTGCCGACTATCCATACATTCTTTTGTTCTATCTCTTGATGTCCAGCAAGGATTCTAGCAGCAACTTTACTGGTGACAATTATATTAACATAATTATGCAAAATAGTGCTATTTAATGGCAAAGCTTGATATTCCACTAAAGGAGAACAGATATATTTAAAACTACAATTTTTCTCCAATTCTCTAATGATTTCATCATTATCCTCTAAACTTCTAGTTAATAGCACCGATTTCATAGAGCTAGCTTATGGCATAATTCTTGATAATCTATGGCAAGTGGTTTAGGACCAATAATAGATAAAGTAGGTTTTGTAACAAATATTTTGTTAGCAATATTTATTATATCTTGTTTTGTTATATTCATAATATATTCAATAGTTTGTTCAGTAGGTATATATTTGCCAAAAACAGCAAAATTCTTACCAATTTCTTCTGATTTATAAGAAGATTCTTCTTGAGCTATATAGATACTAGTTTTTAGTTGTACTTTAGCCCTATCAATTTCTGAGTCTTTGATGTCTGTAGAAATTTTTTTTATTTCATTAATTAATTGTTCTGCAAGGAATGGTAGTTTATCGTGATTAGTGGAGGCATATATGCCAAAAATCCCACTATCATAGTAGGAGTTATTATAGCTACCAATTGAATAAACCAGTCCAAGTTTTTCCCTGATTTGTTGAAATAATCTTGATGACATACCACTGCCAAATATTAGTGAAAGAACTTGCGTATGATATAATTGTTGTATGTTAAAATACGGCACACTTTCGAAACCTAGAACTAGGGTAGTTTGCTCAAGGTCTTTGGTGATAAAGCTATGTCCCCCTGTATATCTAACTTTCTCAAAATGACTATTTTGTTTATTTTTTAATGAACAAAATAATTTTTTGGCAAATTCTACAACTTGCTCATGGGAAATATTTCCTGCTACTGATAAGTAAATATTTTCGGCATTATAATGTTTGTCAACGTAATTACTAAAATGTTCTCTGTCAAATTTAGCTAAACTGTCGTGAGTTCCTAGAATTGACCTGCCAAGTGCTTGATTCTCATAAGCACTACTATAAAATTTTTCGTGGATAAGTTCATCAGGGTTATCTTGAACATGAGCAATTTCTTGTAGAATCACCTGATATTCTTTGGCTATTTCTTCCTTTGAAAAAACTGAATTTTGTATGATATCCGCCAGTATTTCTAAAGCTTTATAGCAGTTTTCATTCAATATTTTTGAATAATAAACAGTTTGTTCATGTGAGGTATATGCATTAAAATGTCCTCCTATAGAGTCAAATTCTTCAGCAATTTGTTTAGCAGACCTAGTTGTTGTGCCTTTAAATGCCATATGTTCAAGAAAATGGGATATGCCTATTTCTGAAGATTGTTCATAGCGGCTACCTACATTGACAATGACATTAATAGCTACAGAATTTACATTAGACATATTATAGGTAAGAATAGTTAGACCATTTTTAAGTTTGCTTGAGTTAAAAGTCATTTTATACTGCTCGTAAATGAAGAGTTGATAGACGATAGAATCAAAATCATGATAGTAGCAGGAGTCAAAGGGTCGAGGAGCGGAGCGTACATTTAGTACGTGAGCACCGAAGAACCCTGAAGACGACAACGCAATTCTTGATTTTCATCGAGTATATCACTTATTTAGATTCCAATGACCTTAAAATAACTCTTTACAACTAGTTATGCAAGGAGTCATTTCCTATCAAAACAAAGTATATGACCTTAATTCTTAAATTAAGGTCATTGTTGGTAATAAGTTATAAACCTCCTTTTTTAACCATGTTACTTACTAATTGCACATAACAAATTTTTCTTTTTATATATTAAATTTAGTTGATCCTATTATTAGGATATATTATTATAATATAACATATTAATAAAGTATTGATGAAATGACTGATCTGAATATTTTAAGAATAACAGTAATTTTCTATCATGTAGGTCTTATACTAGAGGGAATACAGGAAAAATAGACTGTAGAAGTATTAGAGTTGGAAAAAAGTAGAGAGAATCAAATTAAATTGTTTAAATCATATTATTAAAGCAATTATGTAATAAAAATTACAATTTTTAACAAACTGCTTCTCATTTTGTATGGTTAGGACGAATTGAAGCTGAATTAAATATTATTAATGAAAAATAAAGTTATAACTATAAGAAATACAATTTGTAGACCTCATTTATTTATACCTAATATACCTTTAGTTAAAGTATAGCAGTCATCTGATGTTATTTTATAATGTATTCACTAAATCAATCCAAAGTAGAATACAATGGATTGTTATTACCGTATTAATTACTATATTATCTAGCTGTGGATCAATAAATAATAGAAAGTACAATATCGCACTTATTACATCCAACATTAGATTAATCTACGAAAAATACCCGTCTTTACGCACAAACTCAAATCCAAATGTAATTAAGCAAATTGCAGCAAGTATACTTAGTCATAACCAAACACATGATTTAATAAATTTTATGTTATATAATAATAGCTTATTTCAAAAAATACGTTTACTTTTGGTTAAGGAATTGGCACAAAATAAGGTTATTGGGCATGCTGTAGTTTCCGGTCAATCTATAACTGGAATGATTGCGGCTGCAATCCTTGCACATTCGGGATATAGAGTGGATGTGTATGACATTAGAGAACGATATACAAGGAATATTCAATGGTCCGCTAGACAATCTTTGATTGATGAATTAGCATCAATAGACCCAGAGTTATCTAACAGGTTTCTTAGGCACGTAGGAACTCCACTATATAGAGGCTCTATTCACTTAAAACCAAACGGAATACGTAAATACTCCAAGCACAACGGTCCAAAACTAGGAAATCCAGTAAAAATTCCACTGAATAGTACTGAAATGGTAAATAACCCATCCGTTGTAAACATGGAAGCCAAAGTATTTGAAAAGATGCTAAAAGAATATTTAAAAACTTTACCAAGGGTACAGCATCATATTGGTAGTATCAACCTCAAAAGGTGTCATAATAAAAATTATTATTGTATTGTACAAAACAACAAGCAAGATATAATTCCAAATATAATAATAATTGCAGAAGGTTGAAATAGCAAAACGCGTAGTATGTTGGGAATAAAGTCTATGCCAAGTTCTCCTGCAAGATTACAAATAGCTGGTAGCATTTATATAGACGGAGGGGGTGTTATGGTAAAGCATTGGAGAAATGAATATGGTGAGACTTTACTTACTGGTCTTATGGGAAGAAAAGGTGCTGGAAAAACATGGATGGTTGCTGACGTACAAATTACTCCAAACTCTAAATACGGATTAGATATATACTCTAGAATTTACAATGAAGAAAAGCAACGTCTTATTCATAGAGAATTTCGAAGATTAATATCTGAGTCAATGGAATTACCAATTAAAATAGTACAAAATATTAAGATTGAAGGTGCAATTGAGGGTGTTTCAATATCTCCTTTTACTTTACAACAACGGATTTCCACAAGAGCGTATGCTGGTAATAATGTTATCCTACTAGGAGATGCGGTTGGCAATAGTCATTGGAGTGTTGGAGGAGGTATGCAAATTGGGGCGGTTAGTCATGCTGAAAGACTAAAAACCTTGCTTCTTGATATTGATTTGGGTATACCTAGAGAAAAAGCTTTGCAAGGATATTCCAATGCTGTATTAAATGATACTAAAGTATGGGCAGAAATTGGTTTAGCTGATTTTTATCCAAGTTTAGACAAGGAGTTTATAAAACACGCTTATAACAACAGTATAGCAATGGAGAAGCGGTAGAATAACAAAACTACACTTTATATAATTAAGTGTTAGTAAACAACAATAACTATTTATTTGAGCTGCTGATAACCATTGATTATACTTAACTTCTTTTTTATGCCAGTATATTCAAGTGCAATATGGTAATTATCAACTTCAGTAATTCTAATGCATTCATCTATATCATAGATATTGTCAGTATGTAACATTTTTGTATCCTTAGACACTTTTCTTCTTGCTTGTTCAATGGCTTGACTTCTCGATTGTGCAACAACAAAAGTGATAAAATGATTTTCTCCAAATAAGTTTTTCTTATAAGAACCAAGGTTAACAAAATATAAATGATTGGTACTAGATTGAGGTTTTATTTCCGTAATTTTAACATCAAAACCGTTAAGACTAGCTAGTATGAACCAAGAATCAACATGTAGAGATGTTTTTATACCACACCATTTGCTTTTAATTTTTTGAGAAATTTCAATATCAGATTTCCCAACTGCAAATACAACATCATGCATTTCTATATTACAACCTTCAACTTTTCCTCCTAAATAGAAAACACATAACATAGGTGAGTCAAATACAAATTTTTGCAAATAAGGCATATAAAGCTCTTTTAATTTTTGGCTAATTCAATGATATATTTTTAATAGTTATTAGTTAGTTGTTAATATCATTATAGACATGACACTAACAAGGGGTCTATTATTTTTTACATAAATTTCATATATTTGGTATAATAACCTCAAACAACTAAAGATATTTCTGTGTCCCAAAAAATCAATTTCGCTAAAATGCATGGATTAGGTAACGATTTTGTGATTATCAACCAGCGTGATTTACCTAAAAATTGTGATTTGCAACAATTATCTCTAAAGATTGCCAATCGCCATATTGGTATTGGTTGTGATCAGTTTATTATTTATGATAAAAAACCAAATTACTATGAGATGATTATATATAACCAAGATGGATCAAGTGCCAAATTATGTGGTAATGCTTCAAGATGTCTTGCCAAGCTGGTATATCTTGATTTAGGGATAAAGGAAATCACTTTGAGGATAGACCCCTTACATCATTCTACTTCTGCTGGTAATTTGTGTGTCGATCCGGTACTCGAATCCTCACGTACACTAGAGTACGCTCCGATTCTCCGTTCCGTGTCTCCTACAAATTCCTCAGCAGAAGCGAATCCTGCAAGAGGTCTAATATATGGAAAAGAATTATCTTGTAAGATACTGAATGAGCACGAGATTGAAGTAGATAGTGGGATAGTTAGTTTCGAGGAAGATTGGATGCCTTCATCCGAAAAAATTTGGCCGGTTGTAGAGCGTTATATGATCGACATCAAGGAAGTTATCTGTGCCGATATTGGTAATCCACATTTTGTTATTTTTAGTGATCTCGCTATTGAAGATAAAGAAATAATAGGAGAGAAATTACAGGAAAAAGAATTATTTGCTGATGGTGTTAACGTTAATTTTGCTTCAATCAAGGATAATAAAATTTATTTATCGGTTTGGGAAAGAGGTACAGGCTTAACTCTTGCTTGTGGTAGTGGAGCATGTGCTAGTTTTGCTTCTGCGGTCAAGCTAGGATTTATTAGCTCTCCTTGTCAAGTAGTATTTCAATTGGGTAGTCTACAAATGTCAAAGCAAGGTGAGAATATAATAATGACTGGTCCTGCTACTTTAGTTTCACGTGGGGAGTTTTTTTATGACTAAATCACAAGAAGTTGTAACTTTTGGCTGCAGATTAAATATTTATGAAAGTGAAGTGATCAAAAATAATCTAGCTCTTTCTGGTCTTGAGAATGTCATAGTATTTAATACTTGTGCGGTTACTAAGGAAGCTGAAAAACAATCACGTCAAGCAATTCGTAAGGCTAAAAGAAATAATCCTGATGTAAGAATTATTGTTACTGGTTGTGCTGCTCAGAATAACCCAGCTATTTTTGCTAATATGGTTGAGGTTGATAAAGTACTTGGTAATGAAGAAAAATTGATAGCTGCCCATTATCAATTTACCGAAGAAAAAGTGGTGGTAAATGATATAATGTCGGTTACTGAAACTGCTAATCATATGGTGAGTAGTTTTGATGGTAGGTCTCGTGCCTTCATTCAGGTGCAAAATGGTTGTAATCATCGTTGTACATTTTGTATGATACCTTATGGTAGAGGTAATAGTAGGTCAGTACCGATGGGTGTTATAGTACGACAGTTAAGGGCATTAGTAGAAAATGGTTACAATGAAATAGTATTTACAGGTGTTGATGTGACGGCTTATGGACCAGATTTGCCAGGAGCTCCAACTTTTGCTCAGATGATTAGACGAATTATTGGCTTGGTTCCAGAACTAAAGAGGCTTAGATTATCTTCAATTGATGTAGCTGAGATCGATGACGATTTGTTCGATCTTATGGCTTATATACCAAAGATTATGCCGCATTTTCATATTAGTTTACAAGCTGGTGATGATATGATACTTAAGCGTATGAAACGTCGCCATAATCGTCAAAATATTATTGATTTTTGTCATAAGTTGCGTAATTTAAGACCAAATGTATCATTTGGTGCAGACATTATAGCTGGTTTTCCGACGGAAACTGATGCAATGTTTGATAATACAAAAAGACTGATTTTTGAGGCAGATTTACAATATTTACACGTTTTCCCATATTCTGAACGTGATGAAACTCCGGCTGCAAGAATGCCGCAAATAGCAAAATCGATTAGAAAAGCAAGAGCAGAAATTCTAAGAACTGCCGGGGAACAACAATTACAAAAATTTTTCCAAAGGAATATAGGGCAGGAAGTAGAGCTACTTGTAGAACAAAATAACATAGCTCATACAGAAAATTTTATTCCGGTAAAGCTTGAAGGTAATTTTGATGTAGGACAAATTGTTAAGGCTCGGCTAGTTGCTATAGAAGATAATCATATGATTTCAGAAATTTTGGTATGAAAAAATTTAAAAATATTGCTGTTTATGGTGGCGGTAGTTGGGGAACTGCACTAGCCTGTCAGGTGGCAAGGTGCTATGATGCTGCTCCCATATTTTTACGTGATAATAATATTGTTGAAGAAATAAAAAATAGTAAAACCAATAGCAAATATTTGGGTAGTGATGTTACATTACCAAGTAATATAGTGCCTTGTAGTGAGTTGGCAGCTATTTTAGATCAAGAAGTAATAATTATTGCTGTACCATCTTTTGCTTTTCATGATACTCTGAATATATTAAAAGATACTGGGATATCTAAGGATGTGGCGTTATTAGTTGCAACTAAGGGCTTTTCTAGAGATCCTACAGAACTACTATCCGATAAAGTAAAAAAGATATTACCAAATAATCCATTGGCGTTTATCGCTGGACCTAACCTAGCTAAAGAAGTTGCCCAAAATTTATTAAGTTCGGTAACTATTGCTTCTGTAGACATTGACCTTGCAAGAAGATTGGCAATTAGTTTAATATCACAACAATTTAAGGTTACTATAACTGACTATGTGGTAGCAATGCAAGTGGCATCTGCTGTTAAAAATATTGTAGCGATAAAAAGTGGGTGGTATGAGGCAAAAGGTTATGGACAGAATGCTAAAGCAGGTCTGATAACGGGGGGGCTTCAAGAAATAAAAATTTTATCTGAGGCTATTGACGGAGAATTAGAGGATAGCTCTATTTTATATGCTCCAGGCGTATTAGGGGATTTGGTGCTAACTTGTTACTCTAAAGAATCACGAAATAGTAGATTTGGTTATGAATTAGGGAAGCATTCAGATGTTAATAAATTTTTAAATGAAAATTTATACTTAGTGGAGGGTCGAGAATCTGCTAAACTGGTATTGGATCTCATAAGAAAATATGATCTAACATTACCGATTATTTCATCAGTAATTAAAGAACTAAAATTAGTATGAAGTTTTTTGGCAATTTATTACAAATATTTGGTAAAATAATATTATTAGAATTATGTTTGTTATTATTAATTTTTCCGTTAGAAAATTTTAGAATTAATGGAGAATCTATTATTTTCCCAGCTTTTGAAGTTAGTTTACTCTACTATTTTTCCACATTTTATCATATTGGTTTTTGGCTAATATTTTTAGCAGGAATAATTTTTGACCAGTTATATTCCATGCCAATTGGTACAAATTCTTTGGTTCTGATAATTGCTCACATAATTTTAGAATTCACAGGAAAATTTTTTGTACTTAGAAGTTATTTAACAAATTTTATCGTCTTTTGTTTCTATTATTTCTTTATATTACATTTTAGATATTTGCTCATTTTAAGCAAAGGCTTATCTTCGGAGGGGTATTTTATGATGTTAATGCAGTATCTAACTACTATATTCTCATATAATTTGCTACGAATTCCACTTGATAAAGCATTAGAATATTTTAGAAAACATGCTAAATAGTAAAATATTATATAGCCAGTTAATATCAAGAAGGGCTTTTCTCATAGGTTCAGGAAAACTGACATTGCTTTCGTTATTGGCTGGAAGAATGTTTTTTATGGAGTTGCTTGAAAATGATAAATATCGTACTTTATCTGATAAAAATCGTATAAGTTTTATTCTAATTCCACCTTTTAGAGGGCAAATTTATGATATCAACGGTAACATTATGGCTACAAACCAAACTTGTTTTAGGTTGTTACTTGACATACATAATGGCGATGATTACAAAAACGAATTAGCTCTAGTTGCCAATATCCTAGAATTATCCGAAGAAGAACAAAATTACATTAAGCAAAAAATAAAAAAAGCCAATAAACATATTCCTTTGGTTATACTAGATAATCTTAGCTGGCAACAAATGTCACTTATTGAAGAACAAAAGTTAAATTTAAGTTCTATTTTTGTAGATGCTAGTTATGCAAGATTTTACCATTTTTCAGAAGCGACTTGTCATGTGATAGGGTACACTGGACAGATTAATGAGCAAGAAAAACAAGATTTACAAATTAACAATTTAGGGGATTTTAATATTGGAAAATTTGGTGTAGAAAAATATTATGAAGACAAGTTACGTGGGAAATTTGGTTATAAGCAGATAGAAGTAAATGCTTTGGGCAAACAAGTAAGAGAAATCACCAATATTCAAAGCCAGCAAGGTGAGGACTTACATCTAAATATTGACGTGGAACTACAACAAAGAGTGCAGCCATACTTAAATAAACAAGGTTGCTCTGCAATAGTTATCGATACCACTAATGGTAATGTGCTAGTGCTGGCTATGTCACCAGTATTTGAGGCTAATAATTTTATAAAATTATCCCAAGATTACTGGCAAAGTTTAGTCAATGATCCCTATAAGCCGTTGATTAATAAGACCATACAAAGTACTTACCCACCTGGATCTATTTTTAAAATTATTACAATTTTAGCTGGATTAGAGAATGGCATTAAACCGACTAAAACTGTTAATTGTACTGGGGCTTCAGTATTAGGTAATAATAGCGCTAGGTGCTGGAATCGTCATGGCCATGGTATCGTTGATATGTATAATGCTATCAAATATTCTTGTAATTCTTATATGTATGAAATAGCTCGCTTAATAGGTCATAAAAGAATATTAGATATGGCAAGAAATTTTGGTTTTGGTACAAAAACTGGCATTGATTTAACCGGAGAAGCATCAGGTTTTGTTCCTTCAGAAGAGTGGAAAATGAAAAAATTTAACTCTAAATGGACGATTGGTGATACTCTTAATTTATCGATAGGGCAGGGGTTCTTATCAGCTACTCCAATCCAGTTAGCTAGATTTGTAACGGCAATTGCCAATAATGGGAAATTGTATAATCCTAAAATTGCTAAAGATATATCAGTAAAAGATGGGTCAGTATTTGATCAGGTTAATATAAATCAACAATATCTAGATATTTTAAAAGAAGGCATGTATAGAGCAGTTAATACGCAAGGTGGGACTGCCTATTATAGTAGAATTTTGACAGAAGGGCATCAATTAGCTGGTAAAACAGGTACGGCACAAGTGCAATCAAAGGCTAATATCAATGATGATTTAAATAGAGAGTCAATTGCTTGGGAAAGGCGTAACCACGCTATATTCGCTGGGTTTGCTCCTTACCTACAACCTCGTTACTCTATTTTAGTTTTTGTAGATCATGGTGGAGGCGGGGGTAGGGCAGCAGCCCCTATAGCTAGTAAGATTATGGCTATGGTACTTGATAAATATAGCTAACCCGTTAAGGTTCTAGATAGCCCCTCCGTCATTGCACATAGGCGTCAACTTAAGAGCGTAATGGTTGAACATGTATAAACAAATTAAACACAGCCGTCATAGCAAGGCTCGTTAGATGCCGTGGCGATCTAGATAAACAGCGAAGCTGTTTTTTAGAGTAACGCTTCGCGTATCTTAGATTGCCGCGTCGCCGCTTGCAGCGGCTTCTCGCAATGACGGTTTTTTGGCTAAAACCTTTCCAGTTTAGCTATAATATCAAGAACTTACTCGGGAGCTATATAATTGAATATTTTTTACTATTCGTACTTAGTGCTAGCGATTTTATAGTATATATTAGCATTTATATAAAAACTTAGAAACTTGCAATATGACAGACCCAATTTTTAAACAATTTGTAATTATTTTACCTGAGATAATGCTGACCTTACTAGCTTTGTTTACTCAAACATATGCAGTGTTATTTAGTACAAAAACTAAAACCATTAGCAATACTCAGATATTACTATCGGCAATATTACTTATTGTTGCTTTTCAACAGTTGCAGTACCTTGCTTTACAAGGTTCAGATAATGATGTAATAGCTTTTCATAATTCTTTTGTTGTTAATCATTTTACTGTTGCTTTTAAATTCTTTGTTTTATTATTTTCAATAATGACTATGATGATTTATCAGGCATATTGTAAAATCACTAAGGAGGAGTTTAAAACAGAATTTATAACCTTAGTGCTGCTTTCTACTGTTGCTATTTGTATTACTATATCAGCCCGTAATTTTTTACTTTTATTTGTTGCTATGGAGTTACAGGCACTGGTAGCCTATGTATTAGCTGGCTTTAATCTGAATAATATTAAAGCATCAGAAGGAGCGTTAAAATATTTTATCCTTGGGTCTTTGATTAGCTGCCTAACGTTATTTGGCATTTCCTTTATTTATGGATTTGGTGGTAGTTTAGATTATAGTAATATTTTTGAGAAATTGAATCATTCACCACAGCCAAATATTGGTTTAATAGTGGGCTTAGTGCTTTTTTTAAGTGGTATCTTATTTAAATTATCAGCTGCTCCTTTGCATAGTTGGACGCTAGATGTATATGAAGGGTCTCCCATTCCTTCAATTACCTATTTCTCTGCTGCCACAAAAATTGGTAATGTGGTGGTATTATTAAATATAATGACTATGGTAATTGGAGATTATAAGCAAATTTCAGTTGATCTAATAAAAATCACTGCGATTTTGTCTATGCTTATTGGGGCAGCTGGTGCTATTAGACAAACCTCCCTCAAAAGGCTAATGGGTTACAGCACTATTCTAAATATTGGCTATGTGTTAATGGCTATTTCTTTTCATACTCCTTACGGTGATAGAGTAGCATTACTATATATGGTTATTTATGCTGCTTCTGTCACTGGCTTTTTTGCTTGCCTAATTAATCTGCTAGGTAAAAAATCAGATTCGGCAACTTTTGATGATATTAAAGGTCTTGCTTCTACCCGTAAGGCGTTAGCTGCTGGGATTGCGATTATCATGTTCTCTATGATAGGCATTCCACCACTGGCAGGATTTCTTGCGAAATACAGCGTTTTCTATCAGGCTATTATAGAGAAACAATTTACTCTAGCATTTATAGCTATTGGCACAAGTGTTGTAGCGGCTTATTATTACCTGAAAATAGTTAAGTTTATGTATTTTTTTGAGGCGGATAAAAGTTTGAAACGAGTTTTAGTACCAACACCTAAGAGCTTAAAATTTATATGCTATTTGATTATTGGAGTTTTATTGCTACTGTGTGTTTTTATCCAGCCATTTGCTGATATACTCAAATGATTTGAAGAATTGGATTTGAAAATGAATGGTGAGCAAGCGGAGCGTACATTAGTACGTTAGCATGCGAATCCATGATATTTTCAAAAAACAATTCTTCAAATCATTTGAGTATACTATGGATGGTTTATAGCTATGTCGTGGCAGGAAAAATATAATCTACTAATTTTTGATGAGATAGATAGTACCAGTTCTGAAGCTATTAGGATGGCTAAGGATTGTCCTGATAAAAATTATGTAATATTGGCAAAAAATCAGACAAAATCGCGTGGAAGAAATAGTAGAATTTGGCATTCTAGTCTAGGGAATTTGCATGTTAGTATATTATTAAATCATAAGATTAATCTTAGCTATATTCCGCAATTATCTTTTGTTATGGCTATTGTTGTTTATAAAACTATCAATTCTTTGACCACTAGATCAGAAAATTCTATTAAATTAAAATGGCCCAATGATGTTTTGATAAATGACAAGAAAGTATCGGGTGTATTGCTTGAGTCTATTAGTATAAATGATAATAATTATCTCATTATAGGTGTTGGCATAAACGTTAAGAGAAGTCCTTTAAATATTGATCAATTGGCAACCAATTTATCCGATGAGAGTATAGAAGTAAAAGATCTAGAATATTTATTAGAGCTTCTCATGATTAACTTTGAAAAATATTTTAATAGATGGAAACAAGAAGGGTTCAGTAAAATAAGACAATATTGGCTTAAAAGAGCTTATAAGTTAGGTAAGATGGTTACTGTAAATGATGGAAACACAAAAATTTCAGGAATTTTTAAAGACATAGATGAGAATGGGAGCATAAGGATTCAGCTTGCCTCAGGGCAGGTTTGTTGCATTAATTATGCTACGGAAATAATTTATTAACTGAACCTCAGTTCGATATAAGAATTAATAATTCTTATATCGATACTTGCTTTGTTATAAGGAAAAATGCACTCTTGAAGCGGTTGCATTTTAACTTTTTTCATCATTCAATATGTGATTTTAATTATTAAAATCACATATTGAATGGAGTATTATATTTTAACAATCAGGTGTAGAACCGCTTCAAACCTGATTGTTTCTATATATAATACTGAATTCGATGTAACTTGTTACATCGAATTCAGGTTAACTGATATTTTTTTGATAAAACTCTATAGCCTTGTTTAAATCCTCTATTGTATCAACAGAGATAGGAATATTGTTAACATAACATACCCCTATGGACATGTTATTTTGTAATGCTCTTAGTTGTTCAAGTTTTTCGCTTAATTCTAAAGTTGAAACAGGTAAGTTTATGAATTTAGTTAATGCTTCTTTGCGAAACCCATACATTCCTACATGATATAGAAATTCTTCTGCACCGTGTGGAATGAGATTACGAGAAAAATACAAAGCCTTATCATTATGGTCAGTAATAACTTTGACATTACTATGACCATTTACGGCATCTATACCAACTTTTACTACTGGGGTCATAATATCATGGCTACTGGACTTTAGGCTTTCAATAACTTTGATAATTGATTCCGGTTCAACAAAAGGCATATCACCCTGTACATTCAGGATATAATTAATATGGTGATTGTTAGGGATTAGCTGAAATGCTTCGTATACACGTTCGGTACCAGTTTGACATTCTTGGTTTGTCATAATAAATTGTCCACCGCAATCAGTAACTTTTTTAGCTATAGTTTCTGAATCAGTTGCCACATAAATATTTTTTAGTTTGGTTAAATATACTTGCCTAAGAACACGCTCAATTATTGAGGTTCCCCCTACAAGTTGTAGAGGTTTTTTGGGAAGTCTTACTGAATCAAGTCTTGAAGGGATAATAATTGCAACATCAGAATGCATAAGTTACCATATGACTATATTTACTAAAATTTAAGTGTTGACAACACAAAATAATTGTTGACAACATAACCTTTTTAAACGATAAAGTAAAGCTTATTATATATGGCTCTTAAGCATGGACTCCCGCTTTTTGCGAGGAATAACATTGAGAGCGTATTTAGGGCTCGTAGCTCAGTTGGTAGAGCACTTGACTTTTAATCAGGTTGTCCCGGGTTCGAATCCCGGCGAGCCCACCACTTTAGGGTACTTAAAACCATAAACATATTCGCGTATGTTGGGTTTATAATCCCAAGTGAAGCCAGCTAAAAAAGTATATCTGATGCATGACACTGCTAACACTTGAAATGCTAAGGGTATTAATGGGTTTGTAGCTCAGCTGGTTAGAGCACACGCCTGATAAGCGTGAGGTCGGAAGTTCAAGTCTTCTCAAACCCACCATTCGTAAGTATTCTTTATGAATCTTGAGAATATAATTCCACAATTAAGCCGTAATAAGTTAGCTATTTACTGGCTTGGAAATGGTATATTTTCGCTTGCTCTTGCTGGGGTGTATTCAATAATATTGGTAATGCTCCGCACTCCAATGTTAATTAACTTGTTTTCAAATACAGAAATTTTTCGTTCAGCTTTGGTTAGTCATGTTAATTTATCAATCCTAGTTTGGTTGATGTCAGTTACAGCATGTGTTTGGAGCTATAATTTAGAGTCGACTACTTTCAGCATAACATGTGTAATAATAGCATTTATTTCTACTGCACTAATAGCTTTATCACCATTTTGTGGTCAAAATTTTCCTGTAATGAACAATTACATACCAATGTTGGAGAATATAATATTTATTCTCGGAATTAGTTTGTTTGGTGTATCTGTATTGTTATTTGCCTTATATCCATTATGGAACTGTTGCAAAATATCTTACTTTAACTCCCTCATTAATTTTACTATCCTTTCTACCGTAATAATGTGGGTGTTAGTATGGGTATGTTTTATTTGGTCTTATTGCCAATTACAAGAAATTATTAAACTTGTACCAGTCGATATAGAATTTTACTATGAATTGCTTTTTTGGAGCGGCGGGCATTTATTACAATTTATTTACACGCAAATTTTGATATTAGTAATGACAGTGTTATTCCATGCTTGGATAGGTAAAGAATTAAGATTTAAAAAGCTGTACCTTGCACTATTATATTTAAATTTTATTATAAGTATTGCAGCTATTAGTGGACACTTATTATATGATATTATAGATGCTGAATTCAAAGAATATTACACTAAACAAATGAAATATGGAGGAGGAATAGCACCGGTTTTATCTTTGATAGTAATGTTTTATGAGCTAAAATGGTTTCATTCCCACGAAAGCGGAAATTACATAAAGGGAAGCAAAGACATCAGGGAAGTGCAAATGAGTTTGGTGAAGACAATCATAATTTGCTCCAGTATATTATTTCTGTCCGGGGGATTTATTGGTATATTAATTACAGGTATGAATGTTACTATTCCTGCACACTATCACGGTTCAATTGTTGGGATTAGTGTAGCTTTTATGGGTTTCTGCTTTCTTCTATGTGACGATAAACAGCAGAAGAACTCATATTTCACAACAGCAATTATAACGATAACTATAGGGCAGATGTTACATATTATAGCTCTGCTCTTTGCTGGTGGGTATGGAGTACTACGAAAAACACCTTGGGTAGAAATGCCGGTTACCAATAAGTTACTGATGGGCATCATGGGTGGTGGAGGTGGGATTGCTATTGTTGGTGGCTTGATGTTTGTTATTATTTGTGGTAGAAGGATGTTATTTAAATAATTAGTATAATAAAAATAATGGACTTGCAAAAACCTACTGTAGAAGAAGCCAAAGAGGCAGTTAAAACTTTATTACGATTTATTGGTGAAGATCCAAATAGGGAAGGACTACTAAAAACTCCTGATAGAGTAATAAAAACTTACCAAGAAGTGTTTTCTGGGTATGATAGAGATGTGGAAGAAATATTAACGACTAAATTTTACGATACTTGTAACTTTCAGGATTTCATAGTGCTAAAAGACATACATTTTAATTCATTTTGTGAACATCATATGTTACCGATAACTGGTACGGTAAATATAGCTTATATACCTGATAATTGTATAATAGGTATCAGCAAGCTCGCTAGGATAGTTGATGTTTTTGCTAGGAGACTACAGATTCAAGAAAAGATGACTGTACAAATTGCTGAAACATTACAGAAATATATTAAGCCCCTAGGTGTTGCGGTTAAGATTTCTGCATTACATAGCTGTATGACCCTTAGAGGAGTTATGCAAAATGATAGTATTATGAATACTATGCATTATACAGGTATATATATAGAGCAGCAGAAATATCGCCACGAATTCCTAAATATTATTTCCAAAAAATAATCCAAGGTAAACTTTATGTTACTATCAAAATATTTTTTACCTGTGCTGAAGGAAGAGCCAGTGGAGGCACAAGTGGTTTCTCATCGGTTGATGCTTAGAAGCGGTATGATAAGACAGCAATCTGCTGGGATTTATAGCTGGTTGCCGATAGGCTTAAAAGTCCTTAAAAATGTTGAAAATATCGTTCGACTTAATATGAACAAGGTAGGGGCTATTGAAATATTAATGCCTTGTGTTCAACCAGCATCTTTATGGGTGGAATCTGGAAGATTGGAGAATTATGGCAAAGAAATGCTAAAATTCCAAGATCGCCATGATAATACGTTATTGTTTGGGCCTACTAATGAAGACATGGTTACTGATATTTTTAGAAATAATATTCAGTCCTATAAGGATTTGCCAAAAAACTTATATCATATTCAATGGAAATTTAGGGATGAAATTAGACCTCGCTTTGGGGTTATGCGTGGTAGAGAATTCTTAATGAAAGATGCATATACTTTTGATATAGATCAAATAAGTGCTGTAAAAAACTATAATCAAATGTATCTAGCCTATATGCAAACATTTCGTGATATGGGTTTAACTGTAATCCCAGTACTTGCTGATAATGGTCCAATTGGTGGCAATTTAAGCCACGAGTTCCATATTCTTGCTGATAATGGTGAGAGTACAATTTTTTATGATAAAAAATTCCTATCTTTAACAGATCAGGAAAGTTTAGATATTGAAAAATTACAAACCTTATATGCGGCAGCAGAAGAAAAACATGATCCTGATAAATGCTTGTTATCAGAATATGATCTTGCTAGTAGTAAGAGTATTGAAGTTGGGCATATTTTTTATATTGGCACAAAATATGCCAAAGCCATGAATGCTTTAGTAAATAGTAATAATGGTAATCTTGTGCCAGTGGAAATGAGTTCTTACGGTATTGGTATTTCAAGGCTTTTAGCTGGCATAATCGAATCAAGTCACGATGATAAAGGGATTATATGGCCTACAAATATTGCTCCTTTTCTAGTATCACTAATAAATTTGAACATACTTGATAGCAAATGCAATGAACTATCACAAAATCTATATGATAAACTAACAGCAAATAATATAGAAGTGTTATACGACGATACTAGTGAACGAGCTGGTAGCAAATTTGCCACTCATGATCTTATAGGATCACCATACCAAATAATCATTGGTCCTAAAAAAGCTGGCAACAATGTGGTCGAACTAAAAGATCGTAGGACTGGAGAAATAGAAGAATTAGCTGTGACTAATGTTGTTGATAGAATAGATATCTTTCGAAACTCGCTTATGCTAGGAAATTTGTAGGAGACACTTCACCTCGAACCGCAGTGTACTTAAATGTACGTGAGGAGCAGAGTACCGGTATCACGCACAAATTACCAGCAGAAGTAGAGTTTCGAAAGATATCTAATATTGGGTAGTTTAAAAGTCGTATATAGTCAACGTCATTGCGAGGAGCAACTTTCAGGGTAATTTAAAAGTCGGGCTGCAAGCCTAATAGATAAAGGAAAAAGTGCTTAATATGCACTCGATGTCATTCCCGCGTAGGCGGGAATCTAAAAAAATAAGCCTGAAAGACTATTAAGTAATATAGATCCCTGCCTTCGCAGGGATGACATCGGTAGTGGTTAAACTTGCATCTGTAGCAACTAGTGATTGTGACTTTTAAATTACCCTGGCAACTTTAGTGGCGACAAAGCAATTAGAGATAAAATATGTGGCTAAAATATCTTACATATATAATATTATTAATTAGTGTTTTATCATTATGGCTTCCTGTTAAAGGAAAATTTAAACTATGGCAGTTATTTCTATCTATTTCTCTAATACTATCCTTTGTCAGTAATATAGCTAACCTGATTGCTATTTTAACAATTTTGTTGTTTTTTTATTTAGTAGTTTTATATCATAAATCTTCTACTAAATGGAAATATGCATTATGGAGCTTAGTGTTCGTACTCGGGTTAATTTTAGAGCTTCATCTAATTCCAGGATTTGATAATTTATTAGTTTTAGATAAAATACAATTCACTCCGGATGCTTTGCCGTTCACACTATATTTAAACTTAGATAAAACAATTGTAGGATTAATTATTATAGGTTTAACTTTAGATTTAGATTTAGCATCTACTCGTGGCGAATGGAAAATATTACTCTTACAAGTTTTTTATAGATTACCAATTGTTATATTAGCAATAGTAGTGTTATCTATTGCATTTGGGTACATCAAATTTGCACCCAAAATACCACAGAATTTATGGATATGGATAATCAATAATTTATTTTTCACATGTGTTGCTGAGGAAGGGTTATTTAGAGGATTTTTCCAGGAATCATTAAATCAGTTAAAATATAAATATTCTGAAAATATAGCAATACTAATACCTGCAGTTTTCTTTGGGGTAATGCACTATCCAGGAGGATTAAAATATGTAATTCTAGCCACAATAGCTGGAGCTTTATATGGTTGGATATATAAAGTAACGAAAAGAATTGAAGCAAGCGTACTTGCTCATTTTATGCTTAATTTAACCCATATTTTATTTTTTACTTATCCAGCTGTTAATAAGCTTTGCAACTGACACAGACAGAATACTGGATAACAAATTATCCAAAATAATGAAAACAGCTATTAGTGGATCAAAAAAATCTGTTATATTATAGATATTAAAGGTATAGGGTTTAATGTCACACATATTAGTAAAGCGTTGGTTGGTGGTATGCTGTTGCATGGTAATATTTATGATTTTTTTAGGAGGTCTCACTAGGCTTACTGATGCTGGTTTATCAATTGTTGAATGGAAACCGGTTTCAGGTGTTGTTCCCCCGCTGGGTAATGCTGACTGGCAGGATGAATTTGCTAAATATCAACAATCTGTCGAATATAAGCAAAAAAATACTACTATGACTCTCTCAGAGTTTAAATTTATTTTTTGGCTTGAATTTATTCACCGTTTTGCTGGCAGAGTAGCAGGGTTGTTGTATCTAGTACCATTACTGTATTTTTTTGTACGTGGACGGATTGATACAAGGTTACTGCCTGTATATTTGGCTATATTGTTATTATTTGCAGTCCAAGGATTTATGGGCTGGTATATGGTGAAAAGTGGTTTAATTTTGCAGCCATATGTCAGTCATTTCCGTTTAGCTTGTCATTTGGTTATTGCAGTTATTATCTATAATTTACTGTTCTATCAGCTGATGAAAAATAGCTTTGATATTTTACTAGTTGAACGGACAATAAGTTTAAATTTAGCAAAATTCTTTTGTATATTAACTATTATTATAGTTTATATACAGATTTTTTTAGGTGGTCTAGTTGCAGGTCTTGATGCAGGGCTTGTATATAATAGCTTTCCGTTAATGGGGAATAGTTTTATACCTCAAGAAGTAGCTTTAAAACTACTGAGTAGAGATAGTTTAAGTGATGCTGTTTTTGTTCAGTTTATCCATAGAATTGGGGCATATATTGTTTGTACTAGTGTTGGTTTGTTGGGGTTGAGTCTAATAAAAACCAAGCATCCTAAATTAAACAAAGTTGCTTATTATATTGTTGGTGTACTGATATTGCAAATGTTAGCTGGCATAATTACCATTTTATATTCAGTGCCTATATTAATGGCCTTAGTGCATCAGATTTTTGCTATTATACTATTATCATGTATATTATGGGGGTATTTTTTGTTAAAGAGTAGTTAGTGGCAATATTAAATGTAGATATAGAACTGCCTTGTAGGTTGGATCGTTACTTGAAGAAATTATATCCTAGCCTGACCCAAGGGATGGTTGAGCGTGCCTTAAGGTTTAAACAGATAATGGTTAATTCTTGTAAGGTAGCAGCAAATTTGCGAATAAATGCCGGTGATCAAATTTTTATAGAGGATAGTTTAAATTTAGAACCTCAAAAAGCTTCTGATAGGGTTTTTTCGAGTTCGGTAGTTATACTAGCCGGTAAGTTAATGAAGGATTACCTAGCTTATCAGGATGAGTGGCTTATAGCAATTAATAAGCCAGCAGGTCTTGCAACCCAAGGCGGTAGTAAAATAAGCCTATCTATAGATGATGCGCTACAATATTTAAATAGCCAAGGGGCAGATTTAAAACTAGTACATAGGTTAGATAAAGATACTTCAGGTATATTACTAATCGCGAAAAATTATGCGAGTAGTATAAAATTAGTAAAAGCCTTTAAGGAAAAGAATATTCAGAAAACCTATATTGCCGTAGTTTTAGGTAACCTTCCGCAACATGAAGGAGAAATTAGTGGTATGATAGGGAAGAATAGGGGAGGGGTGTATGAGACTGTGCAAAATGATGAGGAACATGGCAAATTAGCCGTAACTCGCTATAAGTTGCTTAAGAATTTAAATATAGCTAACCCGACTAATATTACTCCCAATTCACAGACGTCATTGCGAGAAGCTACTTTAGTAGCGACGAAGCAATCTAGGAAAGTGATTAGAAATGGATTGCTTTGTCGACTTACGTCTCCTCGCAATGACGCCAGTTTATTATGGCTAAATGCTAATCGGGTTAGCTGTAATGGTTTGACCAATAAGGATTTAACACTGGTTGAGTTCACTCCTCTTACTGGTAGGATGCATCAACTTCGATTTCATGCGAAAATGCTGGGTTGTCCCATAATAGGTGATACAAAATATGGCACTCAAGAAGCAATAGCTTTATCCAAGGAAATGCTACTACATGCCAAAAGAATAATCTTACCGGAAAAAATATTTGGTAAAGAAATAATAATTAATATAGATTTACCTAGATATTTTTACCCACATCTCTTTATTTCCGCTTGAGCTGCAGCAATCCTTGCGATAGGAATACGGTATGGTGAACAGGATATATAATGCAAACCAATTTTATGAAAAAACTCTATAGAATCAGGATTACCCGCATGTTCTCCACATACGCCAAGTTTTAATGTAGGGTTGTTTTCTAGCCCACGTTTTATAGCAATTTCTATTAACTCACCAACCCCTTCCTCATCCAATTTACTAAAAGGATCAAATGCAAAGATTTTTTTTTCCAAATAATCTGGAAAAAATGATGCTACATCATCTCTAGAAATGCCGTAAGTTGTTTGTGTTAAATCGTTGGTACCAAAGCTAAAGTAATCTACCTGCTTGGCAATTTCTCCAGCTTTTAAAGCAGCTCTTGGTAACTCGATCATAGTACCAAGAGTAAAATCAAACTTACATTGGTTAGTATTCTCCATGTCAATGATCACATCTTGTATATGTATCTTTAAAGCTTTTAGCTCATTAACATCACTGATTAAAGGAATCATTAACTCTAGAACAATATTTATATTTTCTTCAATTTGCAATTCTCTGATAGCAGTAAAAATTGCCATTATTTGCATTTGATAAATCTCAGGATAAGAAATACCTAGGCGACATCCTCTATGTCCAAGCATGGGGTTCACTTCATATAATGCGTGCAAACGTTGTTCCACAACAGATAAAGGTAGATTCATAACATCTGCTAAGTTTCTTTTATCAATCTCTGTTGTTGGCAAAAATTCATGTAAAGGAGGGTCAAGCAGTCTTATATTTACGGCTTTACCATGCATAATTCGAAATAATGCCTTAAAATCTCGAATTTGCAAGGGCAATAATTTATTTATCGCATGTTTTCTCCGTTCTATATCAGGAGCAATTATCATTTCTCGTACTAATGGAATTTTATCAGGATCAAAAAACATATGTTCTGTTCTGCATAGTCCAATTCCACATGCTCCAAATTTCATGGAAACACTAGCGTCTAAAATAGTTTCAGCATTGGTTCTAACTTTTAAAGTAGCAAATTCATCTGCCCAATCTAGAATTGTTTGAAATTCCTTAGTAAAACTAGGCTGAACAAGTGGTACTTCCCCTAAAAAAATTTTGCCTGTTCCGCCATCTATAGTTATTAAATCACCATAATTAATGATAGTTTCCCCTATTTTAAAGAGCTGTTTTTTTTCATCTATTACTACATCACTTGCCCCGCAAACACATGGTTTTCCTAATCCTCTAGCGACTACAGCCGCATGTGATGTCATTCCGCCTCTAGCTGTAAGAATACCGGCTGAAACATACATACCATTTATATCTTCAGGACTAGTATCATGGCGTACCAAAATTACTTTATGGTGATGCGACATTTTCTCTGCATCATATGGAGAAAAAACTACTATACCAGTAGCAGCCCCAGGAGATGCTGGTAGTCCCTTAGCAATGGGGCTTAGAGTATTGCTATAATCAATAGCCGTGTGCAAAAGCTGAGTTAGCGATTCCGGATCTACACGCATTATTGCTTGTTGTTTAGTAATCAGTCCTTCTTGTACCATATCCGTGGCAATTTTAATACTGGCTAAAGCTGTTCTTTTAGCAGTACGTGTTTGCAAGATATAGAATTTACCATTTTCCACGGTGAATTCTATATCTTGTATATCTAAGTAATGTAGTTCTAACTTCTTACAAATTTCCTGTAATTGATCAAATATTTGTGGCATAACTGTTTGCATTGAGCAGTCAAGATTATGATCGTTTGACATAATAGGGCTTGGGGTTCTTGTCCCTGACACTACATCTTCACCTTGGGCGTTTACTAGATATTCGCCAAAAAGCTTATTTTCACCAGTTGCAGGGCAACGTGAAAATACTACTCCTGTTGCAGAATTATTGTTTTGATTACCAAAAACCATTGACTGTACATTAATCGCTGTACCCCAATCATTGGGTATATTATGTAGCTTTCTATAAGTTATTGCTCTATCACTTGTCCAAGATTTTAATACGGCTTTTATTGATTCTTCTAGTTGTGTATATGGATCAAAGAACGATTCACCACAATGATTAAAGATTATCTTTTTAAACTCTTCAACTATTATTCTTAGGAAATTCCCAGTAATTTCGTTCTCTTGATAAATATTACATTTGCTCTTATGCATTTCAAATGCATTCTTAAATAATCCGTTTGAAACGGATAATACTGTTGATCCGTACATTTCTAAGAATCTTCGGTAGCTGTCAAGAGCAAAAATTTCATTTCCAGTACTGGATAGCACATCGCAAACTTGATCATTATACCCAAGATTAAGTATAGTATCCATCATGCCGGGCATAGAAGCTCTTGAGCCTGAACGGACGGATAGTAGTAGTGGATTTTTATGATCTCCAAAAATTTTACCAGTAGTATTTTCTAAATTTTTAACAGCTACCGCTAAATCCTTATTAAAATTTTCAGGCAAATTGTAATTATTTTTATAAAAATAATTACAAAGTTCTGTAGTAATAGTAAAACCATCGGGAATAGGTAAATTTAAGTTAGACATCTCAGCAAGACCAGCTCCTTTACTACCAAGTATGTCTTTCATTTGGGCATTGCCTTCCCCGCCGTTAGTCCCAAAATAATAGATCCATTTGTTCATAAATACCGAAACAATTTCTAAGATAGCTATTATATAATATGACTAGATAAGCTGCAATGTTTAAATGCCCTGTTAGAAGCAGGGTAATTTAAAAGTCACAATCATTAGTTGCTATAGATACAAATCTAACCACTATCGATGTCATCCCTGCGAAGGCAGGGATCTATATTACTTAATAGTCTTTCAGGCTTATTTTTTTAGATTCCCGCCTACGCGGGAATGACGTCGAGTGCATATTAAGCACTTTTTCCTTTATCTATTAGGCTTGCAGCCCGACTTTTAAATTACCCTGACTATGATGCAAAAGAAAAATAGTGTTTTTTTCATAGGATAGGATTATGCTATAGCTAACCCTAGAAAGTTTTAGCCATATGTTAATGCTACCTTAGCAATAAGAGATGTTATTCTCAGCAACGGCGCATAGGCGTCAACTTAAGAGCGTAAAGATTGAACATGTATAAACAAATTAAACATAGCCGTCATCGCGAGGCATCGTTAGATGCCGTGGCGATCTAGATAAACAGCGAAGCTGTTTTTTAGAGTAACGCTTCGCGTATCTTAGATTGCCGCGTCGCCGCTTGCAGCGGCTTCTCGCAATGACGTTTAGGTTTGATTTACTTATACATACTCAATCATTACACTCTTAAGTTGACACCTATGCGCTTACGCGGGAATGACATCTTTTGCGTTGAAACATTGCTTAAAAATATAATCCTAACCTTATTTCAAAATAACCGAACAAATGACGTTTCACCTTAATAATTGCTGGCTTAATATTTATAAACCTAAAGGCATAAGCTCAGCAAAGCTTGTTTTTATCATTAAAAAAAACCTTTTAGGGGCTAAAGTTGGTCATTGTGGGACTTTGGATGTTGAAGCTGAAGGTGTATTACCTTTGGCAATTGGTGAAGCAACAAAATTAGTGCGAGTTCTAGTAGATGCAAAGAAAACTTACATGTTTACGGTGCAGTTTGGTAGGCAAACTGATACAGCAGATGCTTCAGGAAAAATAATAAGGGTTACTGATAATATTCCTACTTCAATTGATTGCCATAATATATGTAAAAAATTCATAGGTACAATAAAACAACGTCCTCCTGCCTTTTCTGCTATAAAAGTTAACGGTATTAGATCTTATAAATTAGCACGAGAAGATTTGGCAGTAGAGTTAACTCCTCGAAATATTGAAATATATAATTTAGAATGTCTTAATTTCAATCACCAAAATAATCAAGCTAGCTATAAGGTTGAATGTTCTAAAGGGACTTATGTAAGGACTCTAGCAGAAGATATTGCTTTATCCTTGCAAAGTTTAGGATTTGTGGTAGAATTACAGCGTACTAAAGTTGGAATATTTGCAGCATGCAATGCTATTAAATTAACAGAACTTGATATACAAAAGCAAGAAATGCAACAGTTTCTTGCAGAAAAAGCTATAAAGATTGAAGCAGTACTGGACGACATCCTGGTGCTTGATGCTACTATTGACCAAGCTAAGAAAATCATTCATGGTCAGAAATGCTATTTTGATTATCCTGAAAATATTGAATTAATTTGGGTTCGATATCATGGCTCTCTCTTAGCAATTGGTAGCTTAAGTGAAAATTGCTTTAATTCTTTTCGAGTATTTAACCTAACATCAGTTCGATATAAGAATTATTAATTCTTATATCGAACTGGCTTTGTTATAAGGAAAAATGCACTCTTGAAGCGGCTGACGCAAGTGCATTTTAACTTTTTTCATCATTCAATATGTGATTTTAATAATTAAAATCACATATTGAATGGAGTGTTATATTTTAACAATCAGGTGGGCAGCCGCTTCAAACCTGATTGTTTCTATATATAATACTGAATTCGATGTAACTTGTTACATCGAATTCAGGTTAACCTAATAAAAATAAACATGGAGATTAATGATGTCGATTACAGCACAGCGTAAGCAGCAATTAATTACAGAATATGCTACTAAAGAAAACGATACTGGTTCTAGTGAAGTGCAATGTGCAATTCTAACCGAAAGAATCAATAACTTAACAGGGCATTTTAAAACTAATCACAAAGATTTTTCTTCGAGAAGAGGATTATTGATGTTAGTTGGTCGTAGGCGTCGATTGTTGGATTATATCAAGAAGCAAAGTCTAAGCAGATATTTGTCGTTGATTAATAAACTAGGAATAAGAAAGTAAAATAAAGCCCGGTTAAAAAATCAAAAATTTTAGCCGGGTTTTTTGTTCATTAAATAAGGAATAAGAATGTTTGAAGAAATAACTAAAACGATAGAATTAGGTGGGAAACTACTAGAATTAACTACTGGTAAAATTGCTCGTCAAGCTGATGGAGCAGTTATGGTAAAAATGGGAGGAAGTGTCTTATTATGTACTGCCGTGAGTAGCAAAGAAGCAAAAGAAGGGATAGGATTCTTTCCTCTTACTGTACACTACAAAGAAATGGCATTTGCTGCTGGTAAAATACCTGGAGGATTTTTTAAAAGAGAAGGTAAAGGGTCAGAAAAAGAAGTATTAGTCTCACGCTTGATCGACAGACCGATTAGGCCATTATTCCACCCAGCCTTTCTTAACGAAACGCAAGTAATTTGTACTGTTCTTTCATACGATCCTGAATGTAATACGGATATATTAGCAATTATCGGAGCATCGGCTGCATTGGCTTTGTCTAGCGTCCCCTATCAAGATATAGTAGCAGCTAGCAGAGTTGGCTTGATAAATGATCAATTCATATTAAACCCTTCATTTAGCCAATTAAAGGATAGTAAATTAGACTTAGTAGTGGCAGGCACTAAGACGTCAGTTATGATGGTTGAATCTGAAGCCGATCTATTGTCCGAAGAAAAAATGTTGGAAGCTATTGAGTTTGGTCACAAGGCATTACAGCCTGTAATTGAATTGATTAATGATTTAGTAAAAAGTGCTGGGAAACCTAAATTACAGCTTACCGATTTATTCCCTACTAGCTTAAAGGAACAAATTAGAAGCATCGCATCAGAAGATATTCAGCATGCTTTTTCTATCAAATCAAAACAAGAAAGGGTCTTAGCGGTAAAACATGTTTCTGATATAATTAAGCGACATTTTGCCGAAGATATTGCTAATAATAATCTTACTAATTCTCAGATTGAGTTCGCTCTTAAAGAAGTAGAATCAGAAATATTACGGCAAAACGTATTAAAGAGCAATATTCGTATCGATGGTAGAAAACCGGAAGATATAAGAAACATAGCTTGTGAAGTGGCTTTGTTGCCAAAAACACATGGTTCAAGCTTGTTTACTAGAGGGGAAACACAAAGTTTAGTAGTTGCAACACTAGGTACTGGTCAAGATGAACAAATTGTTGATAGTTTAGACGAGGAATATAAAGAGCGTTTTATGCTTAACTATATTTTCCCTCCTTATTCAGTAGGCGAAGCAACCCCAGTAAGAGCTCCTGGACGTAGAGAAATAGGGCATGGTAAACTAGCATGGAGAGCCATTAACCGCATGCTGCCAACTAAAGAACAATTCCCTTATTCTATTAGAGTAGTGTCAGAAATTACCTCCTGTAATGGTTCGTCATCTATGGCTACTATTTGTGGTAGTTCAATGGCTCTAATGGATGCTGGAGTACCCATCACAACTCCTATAGCAGGTATTGCTATGGGTTTGATAAAAGAAGGTGATAAGTTTGTAGTATTATCCGATATTATGGGGGATGAAGATCATCTTGGAGATATGGATTTTAAAGTAGCTGGTGGCAAACACGGCATAACCGCATTACAAATGGATATAAAAATATCTGGAGTAACGTTTGAAATAATGAAGCATGTTTTAGCTCAAGCAAAGCTTGGTCTTGTTCATATTTTACAAGAAATGGATAAGACTATTAATAAAACCAATAACCATATTAGCCAGTATGCACCTTGTATTCAAAGTTTTAAAATTGATAAAGATAAAATTAGAGACGTCATAGGACCGGGTGGCAAAGTAATACGCGAAATTTGTGATATGACATCGGCTAAAATTGACATAAGTGACGATGGCAATGTAACTGTTTCGACTATAGGCAAAGAGAAGCTAGATATGGCTGTCGAAAAAATTAAGTCAATTGCTTTTGACCCTGAAATTGGTGGCATATTCAATGGAACTGTTGTTAAAATATTAGACTCTGGAGCGTTTATCAATTATTTAGGTAATCGTGATGGATTCATACATATTAGTGAGATTTCAAAAGAACGTATTGAATCTGTATCTAGTGTTTTAAAACATGGAGATATAGTAAAAGTTAAACTTATTGGTTTTGACAATAAAGGCAAAGCAAAATTAACCATAAAAAATATCGATGTTAAAGTTACTCAGGACGTTATAACTAATCAAAAATCTGAGTCTTATAAAGATAACAGCGATAATAATGGTAATAAACGCGAATCTGCAAAGAAATGGCAAAATAACAAAACAGCCTCCTCTAATGAAGATGAAGTTGTAACTGAGCGTAAGTATTTTAACTGATTAAGGTATTGACTCAATAAAAATACAATGCTAAAAATATTAAGTACTAGGTTGTTATATCTAGATATAACAACCTAGTGAGTATACACTAAACAATTTGGCTATATATTATTGTTCAGCGTAAATATAGCGTAAATATAATTAGGTTAAAATTATTTAATGGAGGTCGTAATGAGTAAAAATAAGGGTGTTAGCACTACTAATGATAGTAAATTTTTTGCACCTAGAGAACCGGGGGTAGAGCCAAGTTGTGTAGTACTAACCTATTCCGTTGGTAATACATTAAATTCTGCAATAGATACTATGCAATATAATGGAACAAGCGTACATTACATAATAGATAAAGAACCAAATGACAAAAAAGAGCAGCAATACCAATACCATAATGATTCAGAAGAAAAAGCCTTTTATGCTGGAAAGAGTAGTTGGAAAGGGCAAGAAAAGGTTAATGACTTTGGTATAGGCATCATGTTTATTAATGATGCAAAAAGTGCTTTTACAGATTCTCAAATAACTAAAGTAATAAAATTACTTGAAGATATTAAAGTTAGATACCCAAATTGGGATAATAAGGACAATCTTGTAGGGCTGGGTGAAGTTGCTGAAAGGCATGTAGCACCCGGAAAATTCTTCCCTTGGAAACAACTTGCAGATGCTGGTTTTGGTAAATTTATACCTACTACGAAAGAACAAGCAGAACACATATTAATACGAAAAGATGATGAAGGTCAAAAAGTCTCTCATGTTCAAACACAGTTAAAAGAGCATGGTTATGGTATTGAAGTTGATGGAAAATGTGGTGACAAAACCGCAACTTGGTTTGAAAAATTTAATACACGTTATGTTCCAGAGCAATCCCCTCCAAATGAATGGAGTGAGGCGAGTCAACTTGTTTTAGATGGACTTTACCCTAATCATGTAACTTTAGCAGGTGATGTTGAGTTAGTAAGTGGCCTTGAACATGCTTAATCAGAATTGCTGTAATAAAAAAAGGTGTTCTTAGGGGGGATATCACCGCCATTATGTCATCCCAGCGAAAGCTGGGATCTCAAAAACCTTTAAGTCTAAGGTGTTTTTGTGTTTTTAGATTCCCGCCTATGCGTCATTGCGAGCGAACGTACGTGAGCCACAACTGTTGAAAGTTTACAAATACCTATACCACAGCGTCATTGCGAGCGTAAGCGAAGCAATCTAGGAAACAATCTATAGATAAATGATGTTACTGGATCAACTATGTTCGCAATAAAAATTTAAATAAATTTGGTTTAAATTTTTATTGCTTGTGCAGAGCTAGTTAAATCACGTAACTTAGCGTTTGCAATCACAATGATTTTACGCATTAATGCTACCATCGCCACCATTTTCTTTTTTCCTCTATTGATCAATTTTTCATAAAATACCTTCAGTTCAGAGTTAGAATTTCTAGCAGCCATAGCAGCTACAAACAACATAGGTCTAACAAAATTTCGACCATGACCTGTATGTCTATATCCGCTATATCTACCGCTATCATTAGATATTGGTGCAACACCTACTAATGATGCTATTTGTTTGCGGTTCAATGTACCAAGTTCAGGTAACAAAGCTATAAGCTCATTAGATACTACTGCACCTATACCACTAATAGTTTGCAGAGTCTCTTTCTTAGCTTGCAAGAGCTTATCTTTTGCTATTAAGTCATCTATTTCTTTAGTAATAGATGCAATTTGTTCTTCTAGTACTTCGATCATTTTAACACAACTAGACTTGATTAAATCAGCTCTCGGGGACTGAAACCTATTTTTTTCTGCAATCAACATTTGTTTAAGATCGTTCCTACGTCCTACTAATTCATACAAGTTTAAAGCTTGCTTAGATTGTACTTTAAATAGCTCTAATCTTTCTGATCGTTCAAAACCATAAAGTGCTAGAGCTTTAGCGTCAAGACTGTCAGTTTTAGCTGCATTACCAAAAGACCTAATAAAGTTTTTAACTTTACGAGTATTGGCTCTATGTACAGCAAAACCCTGATTGCAAAGCGTTAGTAATAGTTCCATTTCATATCCACCAGTAGTTTCTAAAACACACAATGCAGAACTAATCTCTTTTTTGTAATCCTTGATAAAATCAGCTATTCCATTAGAGTTGTTATTATATTCTTTAGTTTCTTTTTTTCCATGAATAGCAACAACAAAATTGAATTTTCCTATATCAAGACCGATAAAATTATTATATAATAGCATAATACCTCGAAGACTTTTAATGTTGTTTACGATTGTAAGCGGGCGTGCAAAGGCATCCCAATCAACTATTCAAACGTCTCGGGGATTTGGGCTAGAGTACCAATATCCATTCGGTCTTAAAACCAATTGCTTCACGGTCGCTCACGCCTGCACAGCGATAGTCATTTATATTATTAATGACTATCGCTGTAATACCCCCTTATAAGTCAGTATAAATCATTATTTACATTGACTTCAATATCTATTATATCATACTTTTAACTTACAATTGCTTCGTCAACCTTACGGTTTCCTCGCTAATAGACGTATAGAGAAGCTGTATTTACTAACTTTCAACAGTTGTGACCGTAGGTCGACGAAGCAATTGTAAGTTAAAAGTATCTATATGACAAGCTTCATTGATTGCCACGCTCACGTACGTTCGCTCGCAATGACGGTTTAAGCCTTACAATAGTGCTTCGCTAATAGACGGTTTTTAACTTTCAACAGTTATGGGTATCATCCCTGTTCCTTCGGAAGTATATTCTTCTGCTTGCTCGCCCCTCATTTTCAAATCTAATTCTTTAAATCATTTGAGTATACCAGCTTGTTCAAATAATATTTGCTTTTCGGTATTGATTACCTGTTCTATCTTGCTTGTCAATTCTCGAACATCAGATTGTTCTATTTCCTCCTGACTTCCGCAGATTTTTTGATATTAGTTGTTATAAGTGGCATTAGTAAGGAGGTGAAGTGGTACTCTCGTTCTGTTGTGCCTAGTAGATATTTTATTATTGACTTTAACTGCGATGTTGTTTATTATTTAATTAATTGAATATAGCCTCATATTTTATAGCCCTAATATGTACATACGTCGTAAAAAAACTCCTAATAGTCCAAGGCAATCTATTCAAATAGTGGAAGGTTATCGTGATAGTAAAGGTAACGTCAAACAGCGTATAGTACGTCATTTAGGAGTCTTCATAGATGAAGTAGAAGAAGCTAAATTAGTTGCCCTAGCACAAGATTTGATTGCCAAGATTAAAGCTGAGAGAGAAGCTGCAATTGGGCAGAGGAATTTGTTTACTGATGATACTAACGAGGTTAAAAGAGGTCGTCCAACTAACAAGTTGTTAAAAGATATTCTACCTGTTAACGAAGTAAAACTAAATGAGGTTGTAGAAGTCAAGCGAGTTGTTGAAGGAGTGCATCAAATAGGGGGGCATGTTTATGATCAAATGCATTTTAACCAGTTACTAGCAAGGAAACGTGACGCTGGGATGCTGAAGGATTTAGTGTTAGCCCGTATGGTAAGACCAAATAGTAAAAAAGGGATAGTTGAGTATTTAAGCGATCAATTTGACAGGCATCATGATCTAGATGCTACTTATCGGATGATGGACAAATTACATGAGCAAATACCTAAAATTAAAGAATTATGCTTTAAAAACACCCTAACCCTGATTCCTAATAAAGAGATTAGCCTAGTATTTTTTGATGTCACTACACTATACTTTGAATCAGTAGAAATAGATGAGCTAAGAGCCTTTGGCTATAGTAAAGATCATCGCTTTAATACTACCCAACTAGTTCTTGCCCTAGCAACTAATGAGGATGGATTACCACTTGGCTATGAGCTGTTTAGTGGTAATACCGCAGAAGTTAGCACCTTAATTAAATCAATTAACAGCTGGCAAGCGTATCTTAAAGTTAAAGATGTCTGTTTTATTGCTGATCGTGCAATGTTTAGTAAAGCTAACTTGCAAGCTCTCGATGAAGGTGGTTATCGTTATATTGTGGCAGCAAAGCTTAAAACACTCAAGAAAGAAAAGAAAGAAGAAATATTATCAGAGGAAAACTATAAGCCTACTGTTATAGGCAATGATCTTACTTGGATTGCCGATCTAGAGCATGATGGTAAACGTCTAATTACCAGTTATAAATCTAAAAGGGCTATTAATGATGCACAGGAGCGACAAAAAATTTTAGATAAAATTAATAAGACTATTGGTGAGTCTGGTAGTACTAAAAAACTTATATCTAATAGTGGAGTAAAAAAATATACTTCTAGTGAAAATGGCAAGAGCTATATTGACGCAGAGAAGATAGAGCAGGATGCGTTGTGGGATGGCATACATGGGGTAATCACCAATGACCAAACTATAACTCCACATGAAGCAATAGCAAAATATGCTAGATTATGGGTAATTGAAGAGCAATTTAGAATCAATAAACATAATTTACAAATGCGTCCAATTTTTCACTGGACTAAACAAAGGATAGAAGCACACATAGCTGTGTGTTATATGAGTTTTGCAGTGCTTAAAACTATAGAATACAAGGTTGCTCTGACCCAAAAGATCAGTGTAACTAACATCGTTGAATTATTAATATCAGTACAGGCTTCAATCTTAAGACATACAAAGACTGGTGATCTTTATAGACTACCAAGTGCAATAAAAAACGAAGCTAGAAAAATCTATAAAACCTTTAACATCAAGCGTTCAGACCATGCTGAAATATATTTAAAATAACAAAATAATGTTGTGCCTAAATTTTAAAAATCCTAGCACTATGAGCCTTCTAAGCTTATGCCTTATTAAAAAATGCGGAAGTCGGGGGAAGTATATTCTTCTGCTTGCTCGCCCCTCATTTTCAAATCTAATTCTTTAAATCATTTGAGTATACCAGCTTGTTCAAATAATATTTGCTTTTCGGTATTGATTACCTGTTCTATCTTGCTTGTCAATTCTCGAACATCAGATTGTTCTATTTCCTCTACAGGAATAACATTAATAATCTTTACTTGGATTACCCCTGGTTTCTTAATCCAAAAACCTTTTGGCCAGTATACCCCTGCGTTGTGAGCCATCATCACGATCGGTACTTTTGCTAGTGATGCTAATTTTACTGCACTAGGTTTAAATTTAGCATTTTGTTCTGGTCTAAATCTAGTAGATTCAGGAAAAATAACCAACCATAAACCATCTTTTATCTTTTCCTGTCCTTCTCTTAAAATTTGACTAACCGAGATATTAACATTACGGTCTACGGCAATTGGCTTAACCATTTGCAGACCCCAACCGAATAAGGGGATATTAAATAACTCTTTTTTTAATACCCAAGAATGTTCAGGTATAATTAATTGTATAAATACTTGTTCCCAACATGATTGGTGATTAGACAATACTAAAGAAGGAACAGAAGGTAATTTATCTAGACCAGAAACTTGGTATTTTAAACCACAAAAGATTCTAGCCAACCAAATAAATACATAGGAAAAAATAACTCCAATCCTATAACGTATATAATAGTTGACATTAAAAAATGTTACGGGTATGTAACATATAAGGAAGAATGTAATGGTAAATATAGCAAGTAATGCATAAAATGTTAATACTCTTAAACGCCAAAACATGGTTGGTTAATCTTAGTTGTTGATAATTAACGGGTACAATAGCATAAAATTACGTCTACATATAGATATAATTAGTAATTATTTGGGGAAATTAAATGAAAAAAACAGCTCTATCTGGAGTTCAAGTGACAGGGGCTTTGCATTTAGGAAACTATCTTGGTTCAATATCTAATTGGCTTAAGATTCAAGATGAGTACAATTGCTTATTCTTTTTAGCTGATTTGCATTCTATTACTATAGATCGCTTACCTCTTGAGCTAAACTCATCCATATTGCAAACTGTTGCTATGTATATAGCAACAGGACTTTTGCCGGAGAAAACCACTATATTTGCACAAAGTATGGTGAAGGAACATACTGAACTTGCTTGGATATTAAATTGCGTTACCCCACTTGGTTGGCTTAAACGCATGACTCAGTTTAAAGACAAAGCTGGAAAAGACCAAGAAAGTGCTGGTTTAGGATTATTGTCTTATCCAGTATTAATGGCGGCTGATATATTATTATATAATGCTGATTGCGTCCCTGTTGGCGATGATCAAAAACAGCATTTAGAACTTACCAGAGATATTGCGGCTATTATCAATAGAAAATTTAATCAAGAAGTTCTAAAATTACCTGAGCCATTAATTCAAAGCTCAGGAGCAAGAATAATGAGTTTAAAAGATGGTCGTAAAAAAATGAGTAAATCTGATTCATCTGATTTATCTCGTGTTAATTTAAATGATAGCCGGGATCAAATTTACCAAAAAATTAAAAAAGCTAAAACAGATCATTTAGCTGAAATCAGTTATGATCGTCAAAATAGACCAGAAATCAGCAATTTAATTGACATTTATTGCAGTTTATCTGGTATTAATGTTGAGACAATAGTTGAACAATACCAAAATACTGGTTTTGCTAAATTTAAGGATGATCTAGCTGATATTATCATCACAACTCTGACTCCCATTAATATTCAATATATAGAGCTAATGAAAAACCAAGATTATCTAGTAACTACACTACATGAAGGAGCGGATAAAGCTAGAATTATTGCTGCTAAAACTCTTACTGAAATCAAAAAATTATTTGGTTTTGTTGTGTGAAAAACCAGTTTACCCCACAATTGTTGAAAGTTAAAAAATCGTCTATTAGCGAGAAGACCGTAGGTCGACTAAGCAATTGTATGACAAGCTTCATGGATTGCCACACTCACGTACGTTCGCTCGCTACTCATCTTCGAGATAAATATGAGCAGAAATTATGCTATAGAACGTGAGTATTATGCGACGAGTGGAGTGTAGAATTAAATTCTCGTTACTGACTACATTTTTTCACCTGTGGAATTTTATAATAAAGAAATACTGATAAAAGTGTACTTTAATGACAAGAGTTTTTATTTGAAACAAAACAATGGTAATACACATAAGAAGCATTATGTTGACTAATTTTTAGTATGTCAAGTAGAAAAGTGATGTTTACATGACTACAAACTTCATGCCAAAACCACTGCAAACCTGATTCTTTAGACGTTTCAAGCACTTTTTCGTCTCGAAGATGAGTCGCTAATAGACGCTTTAAGCCTTACAACAGTACTTCGCTAATAGACGATTTTTTAACTTTCAACAGTTATGGGGTAACATTGAAGGCGTAAGGGCAACATCTTTTTTACCATGTAAGCTAAAGTAAAAATCCTAAAAATTAATAGCCCTCTTATCTACAGCTAGAGCCGCCTCTTTTATAGCTTCGCTTAGGGTAGGATGGGCATGGCAAGTTCTCGCTATATCTTCTGAAGAAGCACCAAATTCCATAAATGCTACAAGTTCTGCAATCATAGTTCCAGCACAAGGTCCTATTATATGTGCTCCAAGTACTTTATCAGTTATGCTATCAGCTAATATCTTCACCATCCCATCAGTAGAACCTGTGCTTCTCGCCCGACTATTTGCCAAAAATGGAAATTTACCAACTTTGTAATCAATCTTGGCTTCTTTTAGTTGTTCTTCAGTTAAACCAACACTTGCTACTTCCGGCCAAGTATAAATTACACTTGGAATAAGATTATAATTAACATGACCAGCTAGACCCGCCATAATTTCGACGGCAGCGACAGCTTCTTCTTCTGCTTTATGAGCAAGCATAGGTCCTGCAATTACATCACCAACGGCATAAATATTGGGGATTATTGTTTGGAATTGGCTATTCACCGTAATTCTGTTTTGTTTGTCCGTTTGAATTGCTAATTTATCTAGACCTAAATTTGTTGTATGGGCTTTTCTGCCGACAGCTAATAAAACTATATCAACAGTAATTTGCTCTACTAAGGAAGCAGATGTTTGTTGTATATTTAAAGTAACTTTTCCTACTTTTTTTTCAGCAGATAGTACTTTACTATTCAGTCGCAATTCAATGGATTGTTTTTGTAGGATTTTAGTAAATTGATTAATAATTTCTTTATCTAAAGCTGGGACAATGCTATCAGCATATTCAATAACCGTTACTTTAGAACCAAGTCTATTCCATACCGAACCAAGCTCTAAACCTATATAACCACCGCCAATTACTACCATAGTTTCTGGAACTTTAGGAAGGTTCAAAGCTCCCGTTGATGAAACTATATATTCCTCATCTACAACAATATTGGGTATTTCAATAATATCAGAGCCAGTAGCAATTAAAATATTCTTAGCCGAAATCGACTCAACTGTTTTACCGTTAGTAATTTCCACAAGATTGGCTGAAATAAACTTGGCACTTCCACTAAATTTAGTGATTTTATTTTTTACAAACAAACTTTCTATACCCTTGCATAAGTCTGACACTACTTGACTTTTTTTAGTCATCATTTTTTGTAAATCAAGTTTGGCTGAGGTCATAATACCAATATCAGCACAATGGTTTGATACTTCATGATATTTCTCAGAGAAATTTAGTAATACTTTGGAAGGAATACAGCCAACATTTAGGCAAGTACCACCAAGCGTTGACCTTTTTTCTATGCATGCAACTTTCATACCTAGCTGTGCTGCTCTTATTGCCCCTGTATAACCAGCTGGACCACTACCAATTACTATTAAATCAAATTCTTGCATATATTTTCCCTTACTTATAATAATTAATGGTATTATAAACCATAAATATACGAACACTAATAGCTAATTTGAATTTAATTTAATTATTTTTTGATTATTTTATTGTAGTAAATATTGGCAGAGTTGATGCTTTATGGTCAAAAGTGAAACTAGTACTACAACCACTTAGTTCATTTAGTTTACCTATTAAAATATCAGCAAAATCTGTATTACAGTTCTCATATTCTCTAACAGTTAGCGATAAAGTTTTGTGATCCTCAAAGCGGAATTCTATAGTAGCAAATATTTCTTTTAGTACATTTATTATTTGGTTTTTTGAATATTTATAACCTCGCCCTAAAACCCAAATTATTTCACAAACTACTATGTTATTAATAAATATAGAACCACTAACACCTGAATATTGCTCAATTAATTTTGTAGCTTTGCTACTCTGTACTTCGTCATCTTGGATCAAATAACGAATTAAAACATTAGTATCAATTCCGATCATATCCACTCTTAATGGCTTCATTCATATCTTCGATACTTAATGGTGTTTTTGGTTTGGGTAGTATTCCTTTTAAATTTTTAACTGGCTTATTAATTGGCACTACTATAAAAGAGTCATCTTGCATAATGAACTCTAATTTACTACCAGAAGATAAGTGTAGCTTGTTTCTAATATATGATGGGATAGTAACTTGTCCCTTACTTGTAACTGTTGAACAGTGTGCTTTCATAAGATACCATAATTATGTATATTAGTTGTGATTATTATAATAATGTAAGGAGAAAGTAAGAGCAAGCTATAAATACTTATTTTTCCTACTATTTTAAATTACGAGTTATTTTTATACTATTCTTACTCGGAGAGGCAATGAAGCTGATTATATTAATTTGTTCGGTAAAAGTGTTAGTATCATTGCTTAGAATAGAAAGCATTTGCTTCGATATTATGTTATGAGAGTTTTTTAATAATGCTCCAGATTCTCCAATATTCTTTAGTTCTCTAATGAAATCTAAAGGGCTTTTATAGCTCAGCTGAATATTTTCATAATCAACGATAATTTCTGTGAATCCTGCCTGTCCTAGTAAAGGTGTTACGTGATCAAAATGGATGAAAGGGGAAACATGTTGGAAGTGAGGGCGACTTAATGCTATTTCAGCTTCAATGAATTTCATTCGTAGTGCTTTTAGGCTGTTACCACCGATAAAATTACCAATAAATAGGCCATTTGGCTTTAAAATACGTTTTATCTGTAACAGAAAATTTTGTACATCATTGATCCAGTGTAGACCTAAGGAAAAAGTTATTAGGTCAAAACTAGCTGCCTTAAATGGTAAGTTTTCTTCATCAATTAGTAATTTGGGAGTATGGTCAAACGATTGTAACATAGCATTTGATGCACTAGCCGCTACAATTATAGCATAGTTATAGTTCTGCACTAATAGTTTAGTTAGTATACCAGTACGACATTCTAAATCTAAAATATCAGGAAATTCTTTATCAATAATATTTAGACGCTCAATAATATCGAATGCTGCATATTTAAAAAACGCACACTCAGCGATATTATCCACCACTTTGTCACGATTAGATTTTAACTTCTCACGATCAAATATAATTGTTACCTCTAGCTAGCTCTTGGTAATACTACCATAATATTACTCTTATATTTCCTAATATTACTTTCAAATGAAGCTCTCTGTTTATTCCTCAAAAGCATGTTTGTTGGCAGAGTAGGTGTATTATTATAATAATTGTACCCACTATACATGTTAATAGAGTTTTTATACAAATCCATATTGTTAGCAATTTTGATAACATCTTGTTTATATCTATAGCCAAACTCATGGGTGGCTGAATGGTAATGAGCAATTGCTTTGTGCCAACTACCTAACTGATCATATTTAGCTTTTAGGAATTTAGCAGCATAGGCGACATTTTTCTTAGGATTGAAAGCTTGATTTAAAGAGTTAAATGCATTTAAATGATGTTTTAAGTTGATTTGCATACATCCTACATCAATATTTTCTTTGCCTTGAATAATTTGTTTTTTTACAAATGATATTGCCTCTTTTTTAGTATTAAAATAATAGCCTTTACCTTCAATATTGACAGTCCAAGGCCAAACTACTTTAATTTTATATTCAGTATGTTTTTTGCCCGATTCTTTTAAAGCTATCGAGTGTAACGTATTAGGAGGAATTTTATGTATCTTTTCAAAGTAAGGAAACATCCTTGAGCATTTATGTGATTCAGCAATTTCTACGTCTATATTAGCATATGCCACATTAACATATAAATATAACGGAAAAAGAAACAATAAATATATGGCTAATATTGACCTAATGGACATAATTATTATCATTTTACTTTATCTTTTACGCGAATTCGGGATAACAAGTTATCCCAAATTCGGCTGTATATATAGAAACAATCAGGTTTGAAGCGGTTCTACACCTGATTGTTAAAATATAATTTGCATTCAATAGATGATTTTAATAATTAAAATCATCTATTGAACGGTAAAAAAGTTAAAATGTACTCGCAGAACCGCTTCAAGAGTACATTTTTCTTTATATCACAGCTAATTCGGGATAAGAATTATAATTCTTATCCCGAATTAGGGTCTTTTGTAGCATATTAAAAATTTTCCTACAAGGCAAGTTATGTCTCGTTGTCCTATAATTTTGTCACATAAATATTTTGTTAATAGAAAAATATGTTTATTTTCATTGACTTTATTTGCATAGAGCTTTAAAAGGTTTATTTCGACTTCCATTACGTATCTATGTTAAATAGATAGTGTTAGTCTTTAGGTAATTTTTTGTATAAAATAATGTTACCATTCAAAAGTATTTTTACTAAAATTCAGGAAATCATTTGGCCTATAGAAAGAGAGGAATTGAAACTTTTTTTGCCTATGGCATTAATGATGCTGTGTATTCTTTTTAATTTTGGAACACTTAGATCCGTTAAAGACGGATTGGTCATACCATCAATAGGAGCAGAAGTCATTAGTTTTTTAAAACTTTGGTTTGTTCTTCCTTCCTCTATATTATTTACTATAATATATGTAAAACTTAGTAATCACGTACGTTTTGAATATATTTTTTATATAGTAATTTCGAGTTTTTTGCTTTTTTTCCTGATATTTGCTTATATCATTTACCCTAATCAGGAGTTTTATCATCCAAATGCTGAGCAGGTAGAACATTTAGTATCATTGTATCCTAATTTTCGATGGTTTATCAAGATAATGGGTAAGTGGAGTTATGCTCTCATGTATATCTGTTCAGAATTATGGAGTGCAGTAATTATTAATCTAATGTTTTGGCAATTTGCTAATAATATTTTTGATACCAGTAAAGCGAAACGTTTCTATCCAATTTTAGGAATGGTAGGTAATGTTGGTCTGATTTTAGCTGGCAATGTATTAGTAGCTTTCTCAAATGTACGAGGGGTAGTCGATGCTCAAGTTATAATAAATGAAGATTTGCAATATAAATCAGAACTAATGCTACAACCTGTTATTTCTATAATAGTGTTTGCCGGTATAATTTCCATGGTATTATTTAGGTTAATTAATTATTTTATTTTGAATGACAAGGTGCTAAAGGCTGATTTCCAAATAGTTCAAATACAGGCAAAAACTTCCTTATCACTTATGGATAGTATAAGGTTGGTTATTAACTCAAAATATATTGGACGCATTGCTTTATTGATAATTTGTTATGCACTACTAATTAATATAGTAGAAGGTCCGTGGAAAGCTAAGGTAAGGGAGCTTAATCCCAATACGTTAGATTATATACATTTTATGGGTAGGTTTAATATTTGGATGGGAATTTCTAGCGTTACTTTTATGATAGTTGGTAGTAATGTGATTAGGAAATTTACTTGGTTAATTTCAGCATTATTAACACCCTTAATGCTTTTGATAACTGGCTTAATGTTTTTTATCTTTGTTATTTTCTCAGAATATATAAGTTTTGGTATAAAGGACTTTAATCCAATTTATGCGGCTGTAATTATCGGAGGAGTACAAAATATTCTAAGTAAATCAACTAAATATTCGTTATTTGATTCAACAAAGGAAATGGCATATATTCCTTTATCATTAGAACTTCGAACAAAAGGTAAAGCTGCTGTTGAGGTTATTGGTATTAAATTTGGTAAGTCCTTAGGAGCTTTTATCCAGTCTTTTATATTTATTATAGTGCCTACTGCCACATGTGATTCAATAGTAGTTTATTTACTAACAATTTTTATTATTATAGTTATTTTGTGGTTTTGGAATATAGTACAACTAAATCGTGAATATGTGAAGTTATGTAATTAGCATGCGAAAAACGTTAATATATATATCAGTTATAATTGCTGTAATCCTATTGATTTATACCATCTCATGGTTGGTAATTGTTACTTCTGTAGCTAATAAGATTAATGGGCAATATAGTAACCGTTATATCGCTGTTAATTCAATAGATAGTGAACAAAGATATTTCATTAAGTTTAATAAAGTTGTTCTCTATGGTTTTCCGTTTAAAATTGCCTTGCAAGTAATTGGTTGGCATGAAGAGGGAGAAAATAGTATAATTGAATTTAATTCCCCGATTTATATAGGTTATGATTTACTGAAACAGGCTTGCTTTGTTAGTTATTTTGGTAACGCAACAGGTCGCTATAAACCTATTGATTTGGGATTTGGTACAAGATTCGAAAGTGGTAATTATTCTTTTATAGCAAAAATTCCTTTAAGCTTTAAGTTACTTAAGGTTTTTATACAAAAAAAAGATCCGTTTGAAATTATAAATTTTATAAAAGAATTGGAATTAACATCTGACAAGACAAAAATTTTTGATTTAGTTGACGGGCAAAAACTATATGATGAAGATCATACAATTATTTCATTTTCACTAGAAAAGAATAAATACTATACTGATATAGAAGATTTTAAAAATAATGTGCCACAAAAATTAAATATCGCTTATTCAACAAAAATATTAGAAAGTAATATTATAAACAGAAGAATACCAGCTGGTCTTTTATTATATAGATTTGCTTGGCCGATGCCTTTTAGTTTTGAAGGTAAGTTTTATATAAAAACTAATAAATCTTTATATAGTGAGTTTGCTAAAGATTTAGAAATAAAAATTATATCAAGCAAGTTCTCAAGTAGTATTCAAGAATCCTTGACTACTTTATTGTATCAAAGTAAAGTAGAAGAAGGTAGCAATGATAGTCATCTTAAGGTTGAATCAAAAATTGATTTGAAGCTAGGATTTTCCGATAATATATTGAATTCTATACAGTACTTATTGTCATATATATCGCTACTCCCTAATAGTTCATCTTTAATAGAAGAATTACAATATATTAACAGTAATAAAGATAAATTCAACTTGACTGAATTAGAGAACCATCAATATATTTTTGATTTAGATATAGATTTTCTTGCTAGAAAACAAGATATAATGAGAGCTCAAATAAATAATCTTAGTTTGTTTTCTAATAATACCGGATTTCGATTATCAAGCGAATGCAGGCTAGATGCATTTAGAAAATTTGATATTAAGGGACTTGTTGTCTTTAATAATTATTTAAAGGCAACGGATATTATAACCAATTATTTCTTTAACTTGGGTAGGTTTAAAACATTCTCAGAAGATAGTCGTATTGTATACAAAGAAGGTACGAAGTATTTTTTAAAAACCATATCAGATCATCCTGATTCTAACTCAGGTGACATAAGTTTTGAGTATAAATTAGATTCAAGTAATATAGAAAAAGGCAAAATAGGTTCCGTAGACTTTAATAAATTTTTGCCATTATATTATCTAGCATTATACAAAAAAGCCTCGGAAAAAATACATATTGGTGATAATGTAACAGAAAGGATACAAGAACTAGTACCTGATTTTAATGAGGATCATTCATTGTTAAAACAATTAATGATCCAGCCTTTTTTGGAGGTTGATAGTGATGTTTGGCAGGAAATCATAAAATAACCTGAATTCGATGTAACAAGTTACATCGAATTCAGTATTATATATAGAAACAATCAGGTTTGAAGCGGTTCTACACCTGATTGTTAAAATATAATACTCCATTCAATATGTGATTTTAATAATTAAAATCACATATTGAATGATGAAAAAAGTTAAAATGCACCCGCGTCAGCCGCTTCAAGAGTGCATTTTTCCTTATAACAAAGCAAGTATCGATATAAGAATTATTAATTCTTATATCGAACTGAGGTTAAAATAGCATTAGAGATGTAAATTGGATACTATAAAAATAATACATAAAGATTTAGCAGTAGAACTGTCTAGCTTAAATAAACTTATTCTGACCCACTTAGCTGCCAAAGAACCACTAGTTGGCGTAGTAGGTAAATATTTATTGGAATTTGGTGGAAAGAGAATACGACCATTACTAACAATTTTAACTAGTAAAATGTTTGGTTATGTCGGTGAAGATAATATAAAACTTGCTGGGGCTGTAGAATTTATTCATGCAGCAACTTTACTTCATGACGATGTAGTAGATGAAAGTACAATGAGAAGATCCAAACCTACTGCTAACGTTGTTTGGGGGAGTAAGGCTAGTATTCTAGTTGGAGATTTTTTATTTAGTCAATCATTTCAGCTAATGGTAGATACCAAATCTGTTAAAGCTATGAAATCTTTATCAAGAGCTTCAGCAATTATATCAGAAGGTGAAGTTTCTCAGCTTGTGAAATTGAATCAGCGGAGAATTATTGACGAAACAGAATATAATGAAATAATTATGGCTAAAACGGCAGAGTTATTTGGAGTATCTTGTGAAGTAGGAGCAATTATTTCTAGTCAATCTAACGAGATCTGTGAAAGTTTACAAAAATTTGGTAGATATTTAGGAAATATTTTCCAAATTATTGATGATTTATTTGATTATTTAGGAAATAGTCATGATATGGGCAAGAATATAGCTGATGATTTTTTAGAAGGAAAAATAACTCTACCCCTAATCTTTTTATATAAGAAGCTTGATGATACCGGGCAATTAACAGTTCAGAAAATGATTAAGGCGGATAATAGATCTGAGAGTGAATTTGAGATAATACGAAGTTTGATGATACAACATGGTATTAAGCAACAAATTATCGACCATCTAGCAAACATTAAGAATGAGGCTAGTAATTTATTAGAGCAAATCCCTATACAGAATATTTATAAAGATCATTTAGCTTCTTTACTTGAGTTTACGTTAAATAGATCTTATTAACCTCAGTTTTGGATTAAAATTAAAAATTTTAATCCAAAACTGGTTATAATATCAGAAAAATGCATTCTTGAAGCGGTTCTACGAATGCATTTTAATCTATTATCGCTAATAATCTTATTTTTATTGGTATAAAAATAAGATTATTAGCAAATGAAATATTTAACAATCAGGCGTCAAACCGCTTTAAGCCTGATTGTTTACATTCTCATTCCAATTTCGGATTAATGAAATTAATCCGAAATTGAGGTTATTAGGTTATGTTGCCAAGATTTATGCGATAATAATAATTTAACCTGAGTTCGATACAACATTACCGTACCTCATACGTCATACCTAGTTACAATTAAATCTGATCTTCAAACTTTTACGATTAATATGCAAAATATTCCAACCAATATTGAACATCTTTCTGAATTAGAGGTAGAAAACTTACTAAAACAACTGGCAAGTGAGATAGAAAAATATAATAAAGCATATCACCAAGAAGATACTCCTCTGATTTCTGATGCTGAATATGATCAATTATTTAATTTAAATCTTGAACTTGAAAAAAAATTTCCTCATCTTGTGCGGGCAAATAGTCCAACTAAACAAATCGGTAGCCTAGCTGCAGAGAAATTTTCTAAAGTAAAACATATAAATCCAATGTTTTCTCTTAGTAATGCATTTGATAATGAGGATGTATCAGAATTTATAAATAGAATAAAGAATTTCTTACGTCTTGATAGTTTTCAACCTATCTTTTGCGAACCTAAAATAGACGGTCTATCTTTTTCTGCTACCTATAAGAATGGCATACTCACCACTGCTGCGACAAGAGGGGATGGTTTTATTGGAGAAGATATAACTGAAAATATTAAGACTATCAAGAATTTCCCTCATTCAATAGTATCAAGCCCCGAAATTTTGGAAGTACGAGGTGAGGTCTATATTAATAAAAATGATTTCCTATTATTAAACCAAGTACAGGAATTATATGGGAAAGATAAGTTTGCAAATCCACGTAATGCTGCTGCCGGATCATTAAGGCAGATAGATCCAAACATTACAGCAAGTAGACCACTACAATATTTTGTTTATGCTGTGGGAAATAGTAGTAGCAAAATAGCTGATTCTCAAGATGCTTTATTACATAAACTGAAAGAGCTAGGATTTATTGTTAATAATATAGGAAAATTAGCGTATTCTGAAGATGATTTAAAATCTTTCTATGAATATTTGAATTCATCTAGAGATCAATTGCCTTATGAAATTGATGGTGTTGTGTATAAGTTAAATGATTTTGCTCTGCAACAAAGAATGGGGTTTATTGCAAGAAGTCCAAGATTTGCTATTGCTCATAAATTCCCTGCAATAGTTGGTCAAACTAAACTAATTAATATTACTCTACAAGTAGGTAGGACAGGTGTATTAACGCCTGTTGCTGAGTTAGAGCCGCTTTCTATTGGGGGAGTTAGGGTATCAAGAGCTACATTACATAATTATCAGGAAATCATAAGGAAAGATATAAGGATCAATGATTATGTATTTTTGCAGAGGGCAGGTGATGTCATACCGCAAATTACTGCCGTAGATTTTACTCGACGTTCTAGTGAATCACAAAAAATCGATATGCCAAAACTTTGCCCATCTTGTGGTTCTCATTTACATTATAATCAAGAGACAATAATAATTCGTTGTGATAATGGGTTAAATTGCCCTGCTCAGAATTACGAACGAATTTGTCATTTTAGCTCTAAAAATGCTTTAGATATAGACGGTTTAGGAAAAAAGCAAATAGAATTTCTACTGAAAGAGTCTTTAATAAAAAATCCAGTGGATATTTTTTATTTACAAAATAATAATGAAAAAAGCTTAGTCAAGCTTGAAAATATGATAGGATGGGGGCGAAGATCTGTAGAAAACTTATTCGCAAACATCGACAAAGCTAAAAATGTTTCCTTAAACAGATTCATTTATTCCTTAGGAATTAGGCATATTGGCGAACAAAATGCCAAATTACTTGCTCGAGAATTTCAGAATTATGGTAATTTTATAGAAGCTATGGAATCTTTATTAAAAGGTGATCAGCCTATGTACCAAAGGTTAAATGATCTAGAAGGAATAGGAGATAAAATTTTGGTGGATATTATCGACTTCTTTGATATTAAAGAAAATCTACAAATTATTCATCAGCTAAGTAAAATTTTAGAAATTCAAGACTATAGTGGTCAAACCACCAAAACCGCATTAACTGGCAAAGTTGTGGTATTTACCGGTTCTCTACTCACTCTTTCAAGAGCAGAAGCAAAATCTCAGGCAGAGAAGTTAGGAGCTAAAGTAAGTAGTAGTGTTTCGTCTGCTACTGCTTTAGTGGTAGCGGGTAGCGATGCCGGTAGTAAACTCAGAAAAGCTAAGGAGCTTGGAATTAAAATTATTGATGAAGACGAGTGGTTGGAGTTAGTATATACTAATTCTCCCACATCAATCCAATAAAGTACCTAGGGGGATTTGTACCCCACGTATAAATTCTTCAACGTTTAAAGCTTTTCTTCCTTCTTGCTGTAATTTTTTGATAATCAAAGTACCCTTACCACAAGCTATCTCTAAGACACTATTATTAACCACAGTACCAGGTGGCAATTTAACATCCAAATCATTATAATACGCTTCTAGGATCTTTATAACTTTACCTCTATATTCAAAATATATTCCAGGCCATGGATTCATACCGCGAATTCTACAATCTATTTTGTAAGCAGTCTCATACCAATCGATCTTTCCTTCTTCTTTCTTGAGTTTATGAGCATAAGTTACTCCATCTTTATCTTGGACAATCCTTGGTAAGTTATCAATATTATCTAAAGTTTTAACCAATAAATCAGCCCCTATTTCTGCACATTGGTCATGCAAAATTGGTAAAGTTATTCTAGGAGAGAGTGAAAACGAATGTTGCAATATAATATCACCAGTATCCCACCCCTCATCCATCTGCATTATGCATACAGAAGTTTTAGGGTCTCCCTCTATAATAGTACGCTGCAATGGGGTCGCTCCCCTATGACGTGGTAAACTTGAGGGATGGATATTAAGACATCCATATTTTTTGGCTTGTAGGATAGCTTGTGGTATCAAAAACCCATAAGCAACTACTACTATTATATCTGCATCAATTGAATTAATTAAATTGGTTATTTCTTTGGTTCTCAAGGTTTTAGGGGTATAAGTTGGAATATCATATTTTGATGCCAAACTATGGATAGGTGATGCTACCTCATTTAGCCCCCTTCCTTTAGATTTTGCAGCTTGAGTGAATACAGCAACCACTTGGTGATCTTTGCTGTTAATTAAACTTTTAAGAGTAGGTACAGCAAATTCTGGCGTACCCATAAAAATTACTTTCACAAAATATTATTTTTTAGCTTTTTTAATTTACGTAATGCTACGTCCTTTTTCATATCACTTAAATAATCAATTAGTAGCCTACCATCTAAATGATCCATTTCATGCTGAATAACCCTAGCAAGCCAACCATCAGCTTTTAATTCTTGCTGGATATTATTATAATCTAAGAATCTTATAGTTATAGACTCAGACCTTGCTACCTCGACCTGTTGCTCCGGTAAAGATAAACACCCTTCTACTGCCACAACTAATTCTTTAGATTTGTCTATTATCTTCGGGTCAGCGATAAATAATGGATAAAAACCAACAGGTCTTTCTGTATCATCATTATTCTGCAAATCAACTACCAATATACGTTTAGCTATTCCAATCTGAATGGCAGCTAACCCCACACCACGATCATGATACATAGTTTCAACCATGTCATCCATCAACTTTCTTATAGTATCATCGATTATACTTACTGGTAAAGATTTTTGTTTTAATCTTGAATCTGGAGCAGTAACAATAGGTAACACAGACATAGTACTTTAAAACCATAAATTATTTATAATTTTCTGCTTTGAAGAATTGTTTTTTGAAAATATCAGGAACTCGCGTGATAAATGTATACCTAGTTCCATAGTACCCTACATTTTTTATATAACCACTATTAAAATGGCTGCTGATCGTCTATTAGCGAGGAGTCGCTGAAAGCGGCGACGCGGCAATCCAGGATACGCGAAGCGTACTAGAAAAAACAGCTTCGCTGTTTACCTAGATCGCCACGGCATCTAAAGATGCCTCGCGATGACGATTATAGAAAAATGTAGGGTACTATGACCTAGTTCGCTTGTCCCTCATTTTCAAATCCAATTCGTAGGATCATTCGAATATACCAAAACATTTATATTGTACCACAAAATAACCAATGAGTCTAGTGTGAGCTATTTGCTAGCGAACGAAAAAAAGATGTGGGTAATAGTAATACCATTTCCCAAAACTAAATTGCTACTCGGAGTACGAGTGTCGGCTACCTTCGCGTACATACTAGTATGTGAGGAGCGGAGATCATGAAGTACGACGACGTGATGATTAGTTTTCGGAAATGGTATAAGCTATGCAGGGCTGATATCCACAACTGTTGAAAGTTAGTAAATACAGCTTCCTATACGTCATGAGCTACGGAGGCTGTAAGGTCGACGAAGCAATTGTAAGTTAAAAGTATGATATAATAGATATTGAAGTCAATGTAAATAATGATTTATACTGACTTATAAGGGGGTATTACAGCGATAGTCATTAATAATATAAATGACTATCGCTGTGCAGGCGTGAGCGACCGTGAAGCAATTGGTTTTAAGACCGAATGGATATTGGTACTCTAGCCCAAATCCCCGAGACGTTTGAATAGTTGATTGGGATGCCTTTGCACGCCCGCTTACAATCGTAAACAACATTAAAAGTCTTCGAGGTATTATGCTATTATATAATAATTTTATCGGTCTTGATATAGGAAAATTCAATTTTGTTGTTGCTATTCATGGAAAAAAAGAAACTAAAGAATATAATAACAACTCTAATGGAATAGCTGATTTTATCAAGGATTACAAAAAAGAGATTAGTTCTGCATTGTGTGTTTTAGAAACTACTGGTGGATATGAAATGGAACTATTACTAACGCTTTGCAATCAGGGTTTTGCTGTACATAGAGCCAATACTCGTAAAGTTAAAAACTTTATTAGGTCTTTTGGTAATGCAGCTAAAACTGACAGTCTTGACGCTAAAGCTCTAGCACTTTATGGTTTTGAACGATCAGAAAGATTAGAGCTATTTAAAGTACAATCTAAGCAAGCTTTAAACTTGTATGAATTAGTAGGACGTAGGAACGATCTTAAACAAATGTTGATTGCAGAAAAAAATAGGTTTCAGTCCCCGAGAGCTGATTTAATCAAGTCTAGTTGTGTTAAAATGATCGAAGTACTAGAAGAACAAATTGCATCTATTACTAAAGAAATAGATGACTTAATAGCAAAAGATAAGCTCTTGCAAGCTAAGAAAGAGACTCTGCAAACTATTAGTGGTATAGGCGCAGTAGTATCTAATGAGCTTATAGCTTTGTTACCTGAACTTGGTACATTGAACCGCAAACAAATAGCATCATTAGTAGGTGTTGCACCAATATCTAATGATAGCGGTAGATATAGCGGATATAGACATACAGGTCATGGTCGAAATTTTGTTAGACCTATGTTGTTTGTAGCTGCTATGGCTGCTAGAAATTCTAACTCTGAACTGAAGGTATTTTATGAGAAATTGATCAATAGAGGAAAAAAGAAAATGGTGGCGATGGTAGCATTAATGCGTAAAATCATTGTGATTGCAAACGCTAAGTTACGTGATTTAACTAGCTCTGCACAAGCAATAAAAATTTAAACCAAATTTATTTAAATTTTTATTGCGAACATAGTTGATCCAGTAACATCATTTATCTATAGATTGTTTCCTAGATTGCTTCGCTTACGCTCGCAATGACGCTGTGTATTTGTAAACTTTCAACAGTTGTGGGCTGATATCCTCCTAATGGGGATGATTACTTGAGCCTAGTATTAACTTGTTGCATCGAATTCAGGTTAAATTATTAAGAAAGTTTAAAATATTTACACTTTTTTACCCTGAAACTATTAGTACACGCATAAAAATCATTATACTTCTTAGGTTCTGCACGCAGAACTTAATTAAAATCAATATATGGTAATAAATTTATGGTTAACAAAGTAAATATATATAATGTTATTAAATTCCAATCCCCATTTGAACGTCTTAAATCATACACTAATTCACCTGATGTTATCTTACGTAAAGCTATTATTACTCAGGCAATTATTGATGCAACCAATATATCAAAATTCCGCACAGCAAAAAAGCTAGAACAAGAAGCAAAATTATGGATTTTTGGTGGTAGTGAATCTTTTAAAGAAACTTGTCTAGAAGGTGGGATTGAGCCATCTTTTGTAGTAAGAGTAACCAAAGCAATTATAAAGCTACATAAGAATAAATCTAGGCTTAGAAAGTCATCACGACAAAACTCAGTAGATAGTAAAAACAAAAAAAACATTATTTAGAACAAAATTATAACCTTATTTAAGTTAGCTATAAAATGTTACAATTTAGGTAAAATTACGGTCAAAGAATCGCTTTTTAACTGAAAAATACTTTAAAAGAACAATTTGAAGTAAGCGTTATAAGCTTATATTTTATCTAAAGCAATTATCAAGTCATTATAAAAATTTCAAAATAATGGCTTGAAATTCACATGATTATACATTAGTTGTATAGATAGGTAGTTATGCGAATTAGGGATAAGAATTTGTTAATTCTTATATACTCTTCTGCTCCTACGAATTGTTTTTTGAAAATATCATGGATTCGCATGCGTAACTATACTATATGTACGCTATGCCTGCTCACTATTCATTTTCAAATCCAATTCGTAGGATCATTTGAGTATCCCAAATTCGGTGAAATTATCGAAACAATCAGATTTGAGACGACTCTGCATCTGATTATTACATATAATATTTGACTTAACTAAATATAAAGGGGATTTTATGCAAATATCAGTATCAGGTCAACATATTTCTATTGGGAATTCTTTGCAAGACTACGTAAAAAACCGTACTATGCAGGTGTCAGAAAAGTATTTTTGCGATGTAATAATTAGTGCAAATGTGCATTTCTCTAAACAAGGATTCCAACTGGTTTGTGATATTGTAGTGAATGATGGTACAGGCAGACATATGATATTGAAAGGTAACGCTGCTTCAGATGACATATATTCAGCGTTTGATATTGCTCTTGCTAGACTTGAAAAGCAGCTTAGAAAGTATAAATCTAAGCTCAAGGATCGTCATGATAGAGTTAAAATATCCGAAGTAACATCTAAAGCAGTTAAATATACTATAACACCCCATCAATATGAACATGAAGACGAAGATAATGTGGCAGCATATGATAATCCTGTAATTATAGCAGAAAAATCTGTAGAAATATTAACTCTATCAGTAAGTGGAGCAGTGATGAAAATGGATATGGAGAACCTTCCTGCTTTAATGTTTCAAAATAGTCATACTAATCGCATGAATGTAGTTTATTATCGTCGGGATGGGAATATATCTTGGATAGATTCCAAATAAATTTTTGTTGCTTATATACTCGATGAAAATCAAGAATTGCGTTGTCGTTTTGGCATAACTGTTGAAAGTTAAAAAACCGTCTATTAGCGAGCGAACGTACGTGAGTGCGCATAGGCGTCAACTTAAGAGCGTAATGATTGAGCATGTATAAACAAATTAAACACAGCCGTCATAGCAAGGCTCGTTAGATGCCGTGGCGATCCAGATAAACAGCGAAGCTGTTTTTTAGAGTAACGCTTCGCGTATCTTAGATTGTCGCGTCGCCGCTTGCAGCGGCTTCTCGCAATGACGTTTAGGTTTGATTTGCTTGTACATGCTCAATCATTACGCTCTTAAGTTGACACCTATGTGCAATGACGATCAGCAGCCATTTTAATAGTGGTTATATAAAAAAGGGTACTATAAGCAGCTATTCACTTGAATATATAACTCTCAACTTCATCAATAATTCCGTGAATTTCAGCTGTTAGGCGAAATAATCTCATGGAGATAATTCTAATCTGATATTGATAATTCCGATAATATAATATGATAAAATCCCCCGGTTGATATTTAATAAAATTTGCTGGCATGATAAATCTTAAAATTTTAGTTTCAGTAGCGGCATTTTTTAGGATTAACTGACCTAATCTTTCAGCTTCAAGATAAGATAGTATAATAGGTAGTTTTAAGTTAGGAATAGGTCTATGTGAAAAATTCTCACTATTTATTTGGCAAAAGCTATTATTATAATCATCATACCGGTCAATAAAGTTTAGTGCTAGTTTACTAATAATGCTAGTTTTAGAAATTTCTATTTGTTCTAAATAACTATTGCTTGATAGTTTAACCAATATTTTGGGACTAATATGACTAGGGGTAGAATATCCACGTTTGGTGAACTTAATTTGTTCCTGATAAGCTATGATATCAAAGAAATATATAATCCGCAAAAGGTTAATAACATCAATACAAGACAAAGCTTTATTTAATACCAACCCTTCTACAGCTTCATCCTGACTTCCGCAGATTTTTTGATATTAGTTGTTATAAGTGGCATTAGTAAGAAGGTGAAGTGGTATTCTCGTTCTGTTGTGCCTAGTAGATATTTTATTATTGACTTTAACTGCGATGTTGTTTATTATTTAATTAATTGAATATAGCCCCATATTTTATAGCCCTAATATGTACATACGTCGTAAAAAAAGTCCTAATAGTCCAAGGCAATCTATCCAAATAGTAGAAGGTTATCGTGATAGTAAAGGTAACGTCAAACAGCGTATAGTACGTCATTTAGGAGTCTTCGTAGATGAAGTAGAAGAAGCTAAATTAGTTGCCCTAGCACAAGATTTGATTGCCAAGATTAAAGCTGAGAGAGAAGCTGCAACTGGGCAGGGGAATTTGTTTACTGATGATACTAACAAGGTTAAAAGAGGTCGTCCAACTAACAAGCAGTTAAAAGATATTCTACCTGTTAACGAAGTAAAACTAAATGAGGTTGTAGAAGTCAAGCGAGTTGTTGAAGGAGTGCATCAAATAGGGGGGCATGTTTATGATCAAATGCATTTTAACCAGTTACTAGCAAGGAAACGTGACGCTGGGATGCTGAAGGATTTAGTGTTAGCCCGTATGGTAAGACCAAATAGTAAAAAAGGGATAGTTGAGTATTTAAGCGATCAATTTGACAGGCATCATGATCTAGATGCTACTTATCGGATGATGGACAAATTACATGAGCAAATACCTAAAATTAAAGAATTATGCTTTAAAAACACCCTAACCCTGATTCCTAATAAAGAGATTAGCCTAGTATTTTTTGATGTCACTACACTATACTTTGAATCAGTAGAAATAGATGAGCTAAGAGCCTTTGGCTATAGTAAAGATCATCGCTTTAATACTACCCAACTAGTTCTTGCCCTAGCAACTAATGAGGATGGATTACCACTTGGCTATGAGCTATTTAGTGGTAATACCGCAGAAGTTAGCACCTTAATTAAATCAATTAACAGCTGGCAAGCGTATCTTAAAGTTAAAGATGTCTGTTTTATTGCTGATCGTGCAATGTTTAGTAAAGCTAACTTGCAAGTTCTCGATGAAGGTGGTTATCGTTATATTGTGGCAGCAAAGCTTAAAACACTCAAGAAAGAAAAGAAAGAAGAAATATTATCAGAGGAAAACTATAAGCCTACTGTTATAGGCAATGATCTTACTTGGATTGCCGATCTAGAGCATGATGGTAAACGTCTAATTACCAGTTATAAATCTAAAAGGGCTATTAATGATGCACAGGAGCGACAAAAAATTTTAGATAAAATTAATAAGACTATTGGTGAGTCTGGTAGTACTAAAAAACTTATATCTAATAGTGGAGTAAAAAAATATACTTCTAGTGAAAATGGCAAGAGCTATATTGACGCAGAGAAGATAGAGCAGGATGCGTTGTGGGATGGCATACATGGGGTAATCACCAATGACCAAACTATAACTCCACATGAAGCAATAGCAAAATATGCTAGATTATGGGTAATTGAAGAGCAATTTAGAATCAATAAACATAATTTACAAATGCGTCCAATTTTTCACTGGACTAAGCAAAGGATAGAAGCACACATAGCTATGTGTTATATGAGTTTTGCAGTGCTTAAAACTATAGAATACAAGGTTGCTCTGACCCAAAAGATCAGTGTAACTAACATCGTTGAATTATTAATATCAGTACAGGCTTCAATCTTAAGACATACAAAGACTGGTGATCTTTATAGACTACCAAGTGCAATAAAAAACGAAGCTAGAAAAATCTATAAAACCTTTAACATCAAACGTTCAGACCATGCTGCAATATATTTAAAATAACAAAATAATGTTGTGCCTAAATTTTAAAAATCCCAGCACTATGAGCCTTCTAAGCTTATGCCTTATTAAAAAATGCGGAAGTCGGGGGGTAGAATATCCACGTTTGGTGAACTTAATTTGTTCCTGATAAGCTATGATATCAAAGAAATATATAATCCGCAAAAGGTTAATAACATCAATACAAGACAAAGCTTTATTTAATACCAACCCTTCTACAGCTTCATCGAGAGTTGATATATCGATGTTCTTTAATGGAATACCGCATTTATAAGACAATTCGAGAATTATTGCCGCTAAACTACAAGCCCCAAACTTATTATTAACCCAATGCCCTTTTGCCCATAAGTTACCATCTCGCCAAATATTACTGTGTGGCCAAGCTGGGTAAGGTCTAGCATCCCAAGTCCATAAAAACATTTGTTCGATATATTCTTGTGTTTGCCAATATTCAATAAAACTTCGGATAGCTTTACGCTGAATAGAAAAATCAACTTCGCCAGTAGAATATCTCGGTACTCCACCATCACTACATAAAGGATCAAAGAATATATTAGGCTGATTAGTTGCTTTATCAATGGAAGGAAAACCAAATTCCGTAAACCAAATTTTTTTCATTCTTGGTTGCCATTCTGTTGTAACACCATCAGGATTGCGATGATAATTTTCCCACCAATATCTTAAATTCTTCCAAGCATAATCGGCGGCTAACTGATGCTTGCCACCATTTTCATCTATAAAGTGATCATATCCTTCACCTGATTGCCAGCCTTTCATGATTTCTTCTGGTAGAATTCCTGAATTTATGCTTCTCGTTACAGGAAAGTAAGCATCAATACCTACAAAATCTATATATTCTGAGGCAAATAATTTGTCCAAATTATACCATCCATCTTGTGTGTGATGATACTCTGACCAATCTGCTGCATAAGTAACAAGTACATTATTACCCACGATTTCTTTGACTAATTTTGCTAATTTTATCAATTGGGTAACAGCGGGGAAATTATTATGTTGATCCTTGACACTAGTTAAACCTATTAGTTCAGAACCGATTACGAAAGCATCAATATGATCTTTAACCAATTTAGCATAATGTAGGATAAAATTATTATAACCCTCATCTTTATTAAAAAAATCTACTATTGAATTTACGCAGCCTGTTAAATGACCACGCCATGGCTTTTGCCAGACATCCAAAAAAAACATTGGATAAAACATAACTTTAAAGTTTCTACGTTTTAATTCCTGTAAGTAACGGATTAAGCTAGCATCATTGACGCTGCCGCCATATTTAGGGAAATCATCTGCATCTCGTGATACTAGCCTTGCCGTATCACGTAAATATTTCCCAACTTGCCATTGTTCTGAATATTGTGTATTTGGATCATTAAATTCCACAGCAGGTTTAATAGTACAACTTGCAATATCCAAACTATCACCAAACCAACATACAACTGGTGCAACCCATTTGATGTTAGGGCATATAATTTTCATTTGATTTAGACTATAAAGACTATTAGCAATATTACGGTAATTATTTGAATTTATTGGTTTTTTACTAATGATACCGCCTAAAGAGTTTTGTATAGTTTTGTATTGTACTATAGTGTCGTAAACAAATTCTCCGGATCCTGGGATTATGTCAACAGCCTCAACTAAATCTTCTACACTCCGAAACTGTATCTGAGAAGTAATTTTGTTGTTAAAATCAAGCTCAAAATCCTCACATACGCTAAAGTATGCTCCGGTTTTTTGCTTGATCTTTCCTAAAAATTCCTCTCTCATATACAGTTTCGCAATAGAGCTATTATCGTCTTCAACGTCACCGGGAATATTAGCCTTCCTAGTTACTTCAAAGGAGAAATTAGGTATCGAATTATTAAAATCAGCTAAGGGTAGGTCTTCAAATACAGCGTAACTTAATCCACGAAATGCTGGTGCTTGACCTTGAGCTTCAGTTGCAGCAATTAAAGGATCGGGTAATTGCTCTTCTGACCCTAAATAAAGCCTGAATTTATATTGTTCAAGATTGAGTAACTGATCATTAACCCATACTCTACCAATCTCAGCTATTTCGCCTTCACATAAGCTAACTGCAAAGGATAAATAATATTCACATTCCGTTACATTATGGATAGAAGCAGTTTCGGCAGTAGCTGATAAACCTCGTTGTGTAACACTGGTAACTTGTACTTCCTTAATTTGACTTGCCCAAATTATTTTACCATTGACCCTTGCCGTACCAAAAACTAAGGTTATTGGATGTCCATATACAGTTTTTGATAAGGAAAAACTTTCTCTAATATTTTTAAAATGGTAATACTCCTCAGGTTCATAATTTAAATGTTCTAAGTAATCACCGAGTGTCCTACCGGCAAATCGCCCAATAGTGGATAATATACCGCCACCAAAAACACCACCAATGCTACTTCCTATGTTACCTAAAATCTGACCAAACATATTAATACCTTATATTTATAGTTAATATAAGATATTATATCATGTAATATAGTTGCACTAAGTGTGGGTGGATATTTTTTTTAGCAATAGTCATATTTGTTTTCATAATGGGTTTCTATAATTTTATATTCCCTAATTGTGGTCGTTATTGTGGTCGTTCGTGTGTCCCTGTAAATCGACAAGGGAAGTGTAAAACGTTGAGTTAGCAACACTATAAGGCAAGGAGAAGGGCGGGGGAGAAACTGAATCATTAGAAACTGCATCAAGATTAACAGCAGGATTAACAGCAAGATTATCATCATCTACTTTTGGTGATTTACTAAAGTAGCTATTAGATGGAAGACTATCAGTCATAAATTTATGCTCATTATTATTAATTAAAGATATAATCTAATAAATGTTAATTAATACAAACTAAATATTACAAAATTATTAAATTATAGTAATTAACTCTTACTAGACGAACATATATACGCATACTTGACCTTTTTGTAAAGCACCGGGTAATTAAATCATCATGTAGAGTTGTCAACTTCTTATTACTCTTATCACGGAAGTTCAATGTAACTTGTTACATCGAATTCAGGTTAATTAGAAAGATTATTACTTTATTAATTGTAAAAATTTATCTAAGGTACTTAGTGTTTAATTATTTTATGTTATTATAATAAAATAATATAAATAGGGAGGTATAACTATGAGTAAATATGTAATGTTTTGTGGTATGAGTTTTGCTGGAAAAAACGAATATAGTCAAATGTCTGTAGATTATCTTATGCAAAAAAGAAACGTTAAAGAAGAACTTATCTCGATTGTAGATGATCCAAAAAGTACTGAGTTTGGAGAGAAAATTGTTCAATTTGATAGAGTAGAAGATAAAATTAACAATACAGTAAGTGGAGCATTATATATAACTGCAAGCTGTAATATCTATGATAATCTAATTAGTAGTGCTTTAGAAAATCATCAGTACATATTTTGTAAAGGAGGGTTTCTAGAAGTAATTGGATACCAAGGTGCTGTTTGTGGAGATCAAGGATTTAGTTGGGAGATGCTAAAAAGACATTATACAGATCAGGTACAAACTACTCATAAGACCGTACAATTTCCTGATATAATATTTATTTGTGTTAATTCTTTTACTAGATCACAAATAATGGCTAAATGTAGTAATAGTAAAAGTTGGGAGGCAAAAATGACTGTAGATGAGTACGATCATTATTCTAATAAAATGAGAGCGACTTATGAAATTATGGCAGCAGATCACGAATTTACAGCAAAAACAAAAGTATTGCTTATTGATCCTACGGATTGCACACTTGCTAAAACTTGGGAATCACAAATAAAACCTGAAATAGATCAGCTAATGGATTAGGTCACAGAGGTCTGTGATTATTGTTAGTGAGTATACTCAAATCAATCGAAATTTTTTCTTAAAAGCTTGACCTTTGGTTAAAAACTGGTTATGCAAGAGATAAACAACTATAACTATTATTATATAAAATGTTTTTATTAGAATTAAAAAAAATAAACGGAACTCTTGATACGATGCATTTTATAGGTATCGGAGGAATCGGTATGAGTGGCATTGCCGAAATACTCCATAACCTTGGATATAAAGTACAAGGTTCTGATATAGTAGAAAATTATAATACCAAAAGACTAGAAACTAATGGTATTAAGGTTTTCCTTGGTCATCAAGGACAAAATGTCACTAATGTTTCATATGTAGTGGTATCATCAGCTATAAATAAAGATAACCCTGAAATTCAGGAAGCCTTACATAGAAAGATACCAATAATTAGGCGGGCTGAAATGCTGGCTGAATTAATGAGGCTAAAATGCTCTGTAGCAATTTCTGGCTCACATGGCAAGACTACTACAACATCACTCGTTGCTTGTTTATTTGAAGCTGCTGGGCTTTGTCCGACTTTAATTAATGGTGGTATTGTTAATAGTAAATCTACTAATGCCTATCTTGGGTCTGGGAATTATCTGATAGCCGAAGCCGATGAATCTGATGCAACTTTTATTCGTGTGCCATCAACGATTGCGGCAATAACTAATATTGATCCTGAGCATCTAGATTTTTACCATGATTTTGATAGTTTAATTCAAGCTTTTAGGAGCTTTATAACTAATTTACCATTTTATGGCTTTGCAGTTGCTTGTATTGATCATAAAGTTGTTAGAAATTTAGTAAGTAGCATCTTTGAGCGTAAAATTATAACTTATGGCATAGACTCAAATGATGCTCACATACAAGCCTTTAATTTGAATTTCGATATTACATCATCGACTTTTGATGTGCGAATTAACCTACCTAATGTAAATGGTGTAACAATTATAGAGCAAATTACCTTACCTACCCCAGGGAGACACAATATCCTTAATGCTCTTGCTGCTATAGCGATAGCTGTGGAACTTGATTTTGGTATTAAAATCATTAAAAATGGATTTAATAGTTTTAAAGGGATCAAACGCAGATTCACTAAGGTAGCCGAATATAACAGTGCTACCATAATTGATGATTATGCTCACCATCCAGAGGAAGTAAAAGCTACACTTGCTACAGCAAGAAATATTGCTAACAAGCAAAATAGTAAGATTATAGCAATCTTCCAACCACATAGGTACACAAGAGTTAAATATTTGTTTGATGATTTTTTGACTTGTTTTGTTGATGCTGACCAGGTGTATATCACGGATATATATGCTGGTGGTGAACAGCCAATAGATGGTATAACAGGAAAAAGTATAGTGGATGAAATCAACAATACTAAATCTCATCCAATGGCAGCCTTTATCGAGGATCACAAAGATATAGCTAAAATTATTATTAGTGAAGCTATGCCAAATGATATAATAGTAATGATGGGTGCTGGGAGCATTTCTGCTTGGGCCAATGATTTGCATCAGCAATTTACGCGAGAACGTCATTGCGAGGAGCCGCGAAGCTCGAACGAAGCAATACATAAAAGTGATTAAAAATGGATTGCCACGACCACTACGTGATCTCGCAATGACGAAAGTATTCTACCCACACGTCATTGTGCATAGGCGTCAACTTAGGAGCGTAATGATTGAACATGTATAAACAAATTAAACACAGCCGTCATCGCGAGGCATCGTTAGATGCCGTAGCGATCTAGATAAACAGCGAAGCTGTTTTTTAGAGTAACGCTTCGCGTATCTTAGATTGCCGCGTCGCCGCTTGCAGCGGCTTCTCGCAATGACGTTTAGGTTTGATTTACTTATACATGCTCAATCATTACGCTCTTAAGTTGACACCTATGTGCTATGATGATTATAGAAAAATGTAGAGTACTATGGTATTAAGGGAGATATTTTATAATTATGGAATTACCTAAGACTGTTGGTGAATATAGAAATAATTACAATTTAAGTCATCTAACTTGGTTTAAAGTTGGTGGAGCAGCTGAAGTCTTGTTTAAACCATTAGATGTACAAGATTTAGCAAATTTTGTATCACAAAACCAACAACAGAGGTCAATAACTGTTTTAGGGGCTGGATCAAATATTATCATTAGAGATGGTGGTATAGATGGAGTTGTAGTAAAACTTGGTCAAAATTTTACTAATATAGGATTTCAAGGCGATAACAAATTGTCAGTGGGAGCTGGTTGCCTGAACTATAATTTGGCAAAATTTTGTCAAAGTCAAGCAATTACCGGGTTTGAGTTTTTGGTTGGTATACCGGGTACTATAGGTGGTGGAGTGGTTATGAATGCTGGGGCGTATGGTTCAGAGTTTAAAGATATCATAATAGCAATTGAAGCAATAGACTCTAGAGGAAATTTTATCCTAATCCCTAACGAAAAGATAGGTTTTAAGTATCGTGGTAATAATTTACCAAAAGATTTGATTATAACTAGGGCTATCTTTAAGGCAACTATTGGGGAGCGAGAGATGATCCTAGCAAAAATGGATGAAATAAATAAAAATAGGCTAGCAACCCAGCCGATTAAAGAACGGACGAGCGGCAGTACATTTGCTAATCCAGAAAATCATAAAGCATGGCAACTAATTGACAAGGCTGGTATGAGAGGATACAGAATTGGTGGGGCTTCTATGTCGCAACTACATTGTAATTTTATGATAAACCATGGTAATGCCTCTGCTTGTGATTTAGAAGCTCTTGGTGATCTTGTAAAAAAAAAGGTATTTGAAAATAGTGGAATTAATCTAAAATGGGAAATTAAAAGAATGGGGAAATATGCATAAATATCAAACAAGCTTTATTGCGAATTCTAAGATTACCATATTGAGTGACAAAGGAAAAAAACACGTGGCAGTAGTAGGTGGTGGTATGTCTGCTGAACGAGAAATTTCTTTAGTATCGTCTTTGGGAGTTAACAAAGCTTTGGTAGATAGTGGATATAAAGTTACTTTTATAGATATGGGAGTAGATATTGCCTCAGTACTGCTGCAGATAAAACCTGATATAGTTTATAATTGTTTACACGGCACTTATGGTGAAGATGGTTGTCTGCCTGGATTACTCAATATCCTACGGATTCCTTATACTCACAGTGGCGTTCTTGCTTCTTCTTTAGCATTTAGTAAAACACATGCAAAAGCATGGTTTGTTGCTAATGATATTAAGATAGCCAAGAGTATTGTAGTTAATAAATCTGATAATATTAACAACGACCCTATGCCAAGACCGTATGTTATAAAACCTATTGCTCAAGGATCAAGTATAGGCGTTGAATTAATATTTGTTGAGGATGATTTTAATTTTGCTGATTATGATTTTCCTTATGGTGATCAGGTAATGATTGAAGAATATATTAAGGGGCGAGAAATGCAGGTAGCCGTTCTAAACGGTAGGGCTTTAGGGGTATTGGAAATAAAACTCCTGAAACAACGTTTTTATGCTTATGATACTAAATACACAGATGGATTTGCTCAGCATTTATGTCCAGCTCCATTACCACAGAATATATATAATAAGTTACTAGAGGAGTCGGAAAAAATATATCAAACCATGAATTGTAGAGGTGTAGCTAGAGCAGAGTTTATTTTTGATGAAAGCAAGAATGAATTTTTTACTCTAGAAATTAACACTCATCCTGGTATGACTCCCTTATCGATTATACCAGAAATAGCTGCCTTACAGGGGATGGATTTCCGCTCGCTAGTTGAAAGAATTTTAGAAACAGCATGCATTGACCCATGAAAAAGAATAAGATGTTTAATAAGAAAAAAAAAGCTAATATACCGCTGCGACGAAAGATTGGAGTGGTGTATGTTAGGGTGGTATTGTTTATTAAAATTATCCTAGTAGTTTTTCTTTCTTTATTTTTCTTCACCAACTATTTTAGTTCTGTAAAACAAGAAATTGCCCAATATGTTTACGAATTCACTTCTGATATTGGTTTTAGGCTTGAAAATGTTTTAATAGAAGGGCAATATAATACTCAGGAAGAAGATATATTGGCTACTTTAAATGCCGATAAGGGTACAGCTATTTTTTCTTTAGATTTGGATTCAATAAAAAGTAATTTAAGACGCAATCCTTGGATTAAAAATGTCTCAATTATTGAGAGAAGATTACCTAATACTCTTTATATAAGACTAATTGAGAGAATACCTATTGCTATTTGGCAGATTAACGGGCAAGTTTTTCTTATTGATCAAGAAGGATATAAAATTACCAATAATATAGGTAGTTTTTCTAATCTTTTGCATGTTGTGGGATCGGATGCTAATATTTATACTAGCAAATTAATTCAGGATTTAGCTAAACACCCTGAATTAGCTAAAAAAATTATCTCTTCTGTACGTTATGGAGGAAGACGTTGGGATTTAAATCTAGAACAAGCTATTACTGTTAAAATGCCGGACTTAGGTTTTGAACATGCTTTAGATTATCTTGCAGGATTGGATATGAAAAATATATTATTTAATCAGAACTATAAAATTATAGATTTACGAGATTCGGCTAAAGTTTATATGGAAAAATATTAAAAATTATGAAAGCCAAATTGTCTAACTTTGTTACTCTTGACCTTGGTAGTAGTAAAATAGCTTGCATTGCGGCATATATTGACAAAAGAGAGGAAGCAAAAATAATAAGCCAAAATCTGTATTACTCAAAAGGCATTAAATCAGGAGTCATATTAGATTTAAAAGAGGCAGAAAATAGCATAGTCGGGGCGATTTATGCATTAGAAAAAGATTGCGGTAAAAACATAAAAAAAATAACTATATCACTAACAGGCTATGGCACTAAGTCTTATTACATAAATAATAAAATAAAACTTTCTAATCAGCCAATTTCACAGCAAGATATCAAAAAACTTATCAAAAAAGCCCTATTGGAGTTCAAGCTTAAAGACCAAGAAATTATTCATTATTTTCCTATAGAATTTATTCTTGACGATAATAATGCTATTGAAGATCCAGTTGGGATGTTTGGCAAAGAATTAGGGTGTGAATTACATATTATTACAGCAAATTCTAATATGCTGATGAATATTACCAATTGTTTTGCAAAATGTCATGTTGAAATAAATAATATTATATTAGCAATTTACGCTTCGGGAATTGCTTGTCTTTCAGAAGATGAAAAAGCTCTTGGTTCTATTATAATTGATATGGGTGCTAGAACTACCTCATTTGGTGTATTCGTCTCAGGTAAATTACTATATACAAGCTACATAGATATAGGTAGCTTTCATATTACATCTGACATAGCAAAAGTCTTTTCAGTAAGCCTTGATATTGCAGAAAAACTTAAAATTCTTTATGGTAATGCTATGCCATCTTCTTTTGATAAAGATAGTGTTATTATTTTAGAAGATTCTGAAATGGAGATTCCTGATAGCGGCAGACCAACAATTACTTCAAAGTATCTTGCATCTGTCATTAATCCAAGAGTAGAAGAAATATTATTGATGGTTCAAGCAGAATATGACAAGGTTGTTGCAGGCAATATGATCGCTTATCGCATTGTTATTACCGGCGGCGGGGCAATGCTCCGAGGAGTAAAAGAACTGGCAAGCAAAATTTTTGAAAAACAAGTACGAATTGGTAAACCAGAGGTCTTACCAGGTTTTGCTGAAGATTATAATCCCCATATATACTCCACTTCTATAGGTATGGTAAAAAATCAATCTTTAAAAATACAAAAAAATAATTTTAATATTAATGATAATAACGATACTAGTTGGTTTAAAAAATTTCTAATTTGGTTGAAGGAGAATATTTGAAAAGAAAATGCCTAATACTCGATAATCAAGCTTTTTAGAATTATTAAAAGATACGTCTATTAGCGAGGAGGCATGAGCCGACGAAGCAATCCACAAAAAATATAATAAGTAATTTGGATTGCAGTGTCGCCACTAAAGTGGCTTTTTGCAATGACGTTTAACTAAAAGTTGTATACATCTTACTAATTTTGTGTGCATCGTCTAGGTTAACGGGGTGTTACCCCTGTGGAAACTTTTTAAGAGCTTAAAAAATGATTAAAAATGAAATATTATCTTACCCAGAAGTAAAAAGTTTGAATGGTCAATGTAAAAAGCTTGTTGTATTGTTACATGGGCTTGGTTCAGATGGGCATGACTTAATAAGCTTAGTTCCCTTTATATCTAAGGAATTGCTAGATTGTCATTTTATTTCGCCGCATGGAGTTGAAAAATTTGATAATGCACCGTATGGTAGACAATGGTTTAGTCTAAATGATCGTACTCCTTATGTAATAGGGGAATTAGTTGCTAAAAATAGCAGTTTAGTTACAAAGATAATTCAAAAAAAACAAGCTGAACTAAATTTAACTAATAAAGATACTATCATAATTGGTTTTTCACAAGGCACTATGATGGGACTATATTTAAATTTGGTACAAAAAGAGCCTTTTGCTTGTGTGGTAGGATTTTCTGGTAAATTAATCGCCCCATTAGAATGTATCAATAAAACTACGCCAGTTTGCGTAATACATGGTGAATTAGACGATGTGGTTGATGTAAGTAGCATGGACGAGATAATAGAATATTTACAGAAATATAATATTGATCATAGTAATTACAAGATACCAAATCTTATGCATTCTATTGATGATAGGGGACTACAATTTGCCGTCAAGTTTATAAATACTAAAGCACAGTAAATTGTAATACGACGTTTTTTTAAGTACTTAATCCCAAGGAATTTAGCAGATGTTTTACTGCTTAGGCAAGTAGCTTAAAACTTCAAATCATTTGAGTATATATGATTAGCTTATTATTGAATTTTTTATATATATTAAGAGTGGTAAGCAAGCAGCAAATACTGACTTATCCTAGTACAATAAGATTACCATCTAGGTTAAAAATTCTTGGCTGGGTGATAACCATAGTAGTTTATCCAATTGGTCTATTTAAAACACCAAAAGATGATTTTGCTATAAGGTTAACCGATTGTTTTAAAAAATTAGGTCCTGTTTATATAAAATTTGGGCAAACTCTTTCCACAAGACCGGATCTTATAGGAGTTAAGATTGCCAGTTATTTGCAGTCTCTTCAAGATAAGTTGCCACCTTTTAGTAGTAGTATAGCACGAAAGATTATTGATGAGTCGTTTGGTCAAAGTACTGAAGAGTTATTCACCGTCTTTGAGGATATACCAATTGCAGCAGCTTCGATTTCTCAAGTACACAGAGCTAAGTTGAAGTCCGGTGAATTCGTTGCAGTAAAAATATTACGCCCGAGAATTCATCATACATATAATAAGGATATTAAACTTTTATATATTCTTGCTAAACTAGTAGCAAGAATATTTATAAAATTTAAAAGACTGCAACCAGTAGCGGTAATAGATGTATTTAATACTACTATGAAATTTGAGCTTGACTTACGTTTAGAAGCGGCGGCAGCTTCAGAACTCTCTGATAATCTGCAAAATGATGTTGATATATATATTCCTAAAGTTTATTGGCAACTGACTCATGAATATATAATAACCACAGAATGGGTAGATGGAATATCAATTTATGCTCGAGATAAGCTTATAGAGCAGGGCTTAGATCTAACTAAAGTAGCCCAAAGATTTGCTACAATATTTTTTAACCAAGTATATAGAGATGGCTTTTTTCATGCAGATTTACACCCCGGCAATATTTTAGTTAGGTCGGATGGTAGCATAGTGTTACTAGATTTTGGTATTATGGGTAGGTTATCTGATAAAGATAGAATGGCAATTGCTGAAAGCCTATTTGGTTTTTTAAGTAGAAACTATAAGTTAGTAGCACTTGTCCATCTTAGGGCTGGTTATATTCCTCAGAATACCGATCTTGATCTTTTTGCTCAGGCGTGCAGAGCAGTGAGTGAACCGATTATGGGATATGTCGTCAAAGATATTTCTATAGGTAGGTTACTTGCACAATTATTTAAAATCACCGAAGATTTTGGCATGGAGGTACAACCACAATTGCTATTATTACAGAAAACTATAGTAGTAGTAGAAGGGGTAGGGCAGCAGCTTGATCCAGAAATTAACGTATGGCAGCTTATAGAACCATGGATCAAGAAATGGGCGGCTAAGAATCTTAGCCCAGAGGCGAAAATTCTTAGAATTTTAAAGCATGTTGTAGTGGAAATATTGGAGAGATTTAATAAATGAAAATAGTAACCTGGAATATTAATTCGGTACGTTTGCGACTTAGTTTACTCAAAAAGCTAATTGATGAACATCAGCCTGATATTATATCATTGCAGGAGATTAAAACAATTAATGAACTATTCCCTTACCAAGCTATTAATGATATGGGCTACCAGCATATATATTGTTCAGGAGAGAAGTCTTATAATGGAGTAGCAATTTTATCAAAATTTCCTTTTACCAATAAATTCATTCTTGAATTGTATAATAGCAATAAAAGGCATGTAGCAGTAGAAGTTTTAGGTATTGAGATACATAATTTTTATGTACCGGCTGGTGGTGATATAGCTGATGTAAATGTTAATGAAAAATTTAAACATAAATTGGCATACGTAAAATTAATACAAGAATGGTTAACCAATAATCGGAGTAAAGATAGTAAGATTATTATAACGGGAGACCTAAATATTGCCCCTCATGAGCATGATGTATGGTCTAGCCGTCAATTGCGTAATGTTGTTAGCCATACAGACATAGAGCGTTCAACTCTGTTGGAATTACAGGCTTCCTTAGGTTTTATCGATAGTAGCCGCTATTTCATACCGTATAATGAAAAATGTTATACTTGGTGGAGTTATAGAAATATAGACTGGCAAAAATCTAATCGGGGACGTAGATTAGATCATATTTGGACTAGTTCTAACTTACAAGATAAGATGCTATCTGTCAGCTCCTTATCAGAAGCTAGGAATTGGCTTATGCCCTCTGATCATGTACCTTATTTTTTAACATTGGGGAGTGTTGGGTAAAGGGTAAAACTGTTATGTTAAACTCGTGTTATTAATGATTAATAATTTAAAAATTGTTGACATGAGTCTATCTGTAATTATATTAGTATGTACAATTATTTTTCTTTAATATAAAAATTGCTTTTTACGTTTAAATTATAAAAAATATCTTAATAATGTAAATAAAGAGGGAAATGTGCGTTTAAGTACACTAATAATGATATTATCTGTTTTCCTATTTTTAACAGGGTGTGGTGGAAATGGAGTTTTGATGCCGAAGGCTAATTTAGCCCAAGATATTACAGGTATCCAAGTAACATATATTTTACCACATGGGATTGAACAAAATGCTGGGACAGTTAATGGACTAAGGTTCAAACAATATGATTGCGGACCTGAGAGTAAAATAGAAAGGTTACATATTAATTCTAAACATAATGGCTTGTTAATAGAAAGAAGGACTGACAATGGGGTGGCAGGTTCTGGTGTGATTTGCAATGTTGACGTAAATACTATATCTAAGCCTGATAGCACATGGGTTATACTAACGCCTAAGACTCAAGAAACATACCAACAGGGTGTAGTTTTGCCATTTCCTGTGCCTGATTTTGATATAGAATCTTATTTATCAAGTGCTACATTTGATTATGTATTTGAACTCAATTCAGAATATAATGGTGATTCAATAAAAGCAAACTTTGATCGTCTGTTAGGTAAAGGCACTGATTACAGATTAAACCTTAATGATGAGCAATTTGACATTTCTGTAAAAATATATCCTTACAGAAATGGAGCAAAAGTTGTTGCCAATATTACGATATATAATCAAAAAACAAAAAATGGAGTAATTAATGTGACTCAAAAAATAGAAAGAGTAAAAGAAGAAATACGCAGAATAGTTAATTCTTAAGCAAGGTTAAGTAAATAATCTTAGGTATAGCTAACACGAAAAGGTTTAAGGCATAGTAATGGTAATAGAATTGGTGTCATTCCCGCGTAGGTAGCGGAATCTAAATATGATCTTACGATGTCATCCCTGCGTAGGTAGATATCTAAAATAACTTAACACACCTATCTTGGTCATTTTTTAGATTCCTGCATACGTAGGAGTGACATAAACCCTCGCAGGGATGACATCGCTTTCTAGCTAAGTAAGATTAACATATACCTAAAACCTTTTCGGGTTAGCTATAATATAATTTTAAATATTGTGAAGATAACTTTATTGCAATCTGATCTTACCTCTTTATTATTTTAAAAAGTTATTAAAATAATAGAAGGTATGGAATTAATAAATGAAAGTTCAGGATTATAAATTTTATAATGATTTAATATCACAGATTGTGGTTGAGGAAGTTTGGTTATTTGGTTCTAGGGCAAGGAACGATAATCAGGATAGAGCAGATATTGATTTAGCTATAGTATGTCATAATGCTACTACTAAGGATTGGTTGAAATTACAAGAAATTGTTGATAATGCTGATACACTCTTAAAAATAGATTGTATAAGGCTTGACGAATTAGAGGATTCATCAGACTTAAAATTATCTATAATACGAGAAGGGGTAAAATTATATGAAAGATCCTAAAATAGAGTTAGGTTTTTCAAAGCTAAGTAGAGCTTTAATATCTTTAGAAGATATTGTATTTAAGCCCGTGCTAGAAGATCGAAGTAATATAGATGCTACCATTCAAAGATTTGAGTTTACAATAGAACTATTTTGGAAATTATTAAGGGTAATTCTTGAAAGCAAAGGAGTAGAAGTGCAATATCCTAAAGATGTTTTAAGAGAAGCATTTAAAGGACATCTGATTGATCATGAACAAGAGTGGTTAAAAATGCTGCTAGATAGAAATATTACCTCTCATACTTATGATGAGCAGCTAGCGGATAAAATTTATAATAATATTAGATCTTACATTCCCACATTAAGAAGTACATTTGATAAGTTGAACTTTCTTAATCACTCACCTTACGCATAATCCCCATGGCAATTTAAAAGTTATAGGAAAAACAGCCTAGCGTCATTGCGAGGAGGCATAAGCCGACGAAGCAATCCATTTTTGGTTACTTTTGTGGATTATTTCGTCGACCTACGGTCTTTTCGCTAATAGACATTGACCGCATACAACTTTTAAACTGCCCTGCCTAAAACCGCTTCCTCTTCGAACTTTCGACAGTTGTGGATCGTAGGTAACCTCAGTTCGATATAAGAATTAATTAATTCTTATATCGAACTGGCTTTGTTATAAGGAAAAATGCACTCTTGAAGCGGCTGACGCGGGTGCATTTTAACTTTTTTCATCATTCAATATGTGATTTTAATAATTAAAATCACATATTGAATGGAGTATTATATTTTAACAATCAGGTGGGCAGCCGCTTCAAACCTGATTGTTTCTATCTTGTGAAGTGGGGACAAGTATTACTTCAAAAGATTGCTACGACGCCGCTTTTCGCGGCTTCTTGCTAATAGACAGTTAAGGAAAAACTTGATTATCGAATTATAAGTATAATATAGTAGGAAAAAGAGTCAAGTAATTTAAATATAAAGAATTTAAAATACGGTAGCACTTCACAAGCTTCTAGAGTAGAATGAGCAAATCTACTCTGTATAAAAAGGTTATTAGTATGTTAAAAAATTATTCGTGTTTAAAGGGAATCGTATCACAGGATTTAGAAGATCATATAAAACACACAATGACTCATCATAATCTTATAGTACAAGCTAATGGATTAGACTATCAAGTAAATATAGATACTCAGTCCGATTCGATACCTAATGTTAAGGTGTACTATACCGATCAGTTTAGTAATGAACTATTAACTAATTTAAATAAACTAGGAAATGAAGGATTGTTTAGTTTGGATAAGTTACCTCGCACTTCTAGGCTTGATTATCTTCGTAGTGGAATTTTAAAAGTAGCTGATTTAAAGAATATACTACCAAAATCATGGCAAGAAATATCAGCTTTGTTAGACCAATATCTTATATGTGGTACAAAAGTGTGTATTTTAGGTGAATCGTATTATAATAGTGAAACAATACAAGAGATACCTTATGGCTTACATCTAAGACAAACATATAATCATCTACCTCCTAGAGGTATACATGATATACATATGAACCAAGGTACTTCTTTAATGATGTCGCAAAGTAAAAATAATGGTATTTATCAAGATGGAGCTATATTTGTAGAAACGCCTGATAACACAACTATGGCTTTTTTCTTTAAGTTTGCTGAGCAATCTTTAGTTACTGATGATGCAGGCAATCCTTTGAATGAAGAAGGTAAGTCAAAAACTTGGGCAGATGAATAACGCGAATTCGGGATAACAGGTTATCCCAAATTCGGCTGTATATATAGAAACAATCAGGTTTGAAGCGGCTGCCCACCTGATTGTTAAAATATCATTTGCGTTCAATAGATGATTTTAATTATTAAAATCATCTATTGAACGGTAAAAAAGTTAAAATGTACTCGCGTCAGCCGCTTCAAGAGTACATTTTTCTTTATATCACAGCTAATTCGGGATAAGAATTATAATTCTTATCCCGAATTAGGGTGAATAGACTATTAATACAGATAGGTAGGAAAAGGAAAAGATTGTTATGAAAAATTATAGAATTGAAACTGATTCATTTGGAGAAATTAAAGTAGATGATCAATTTTACTGGGGTGCGGGAACTCAAAGGTCTCTTGAAAATTTTAAGATAGGTAATCAAAAAATGCCTATCCAATTGATTAAGGCATTGGCAATTTTAAAAAAATGTGCAGCAAAGGTCAATAGGGAATTAGGTGATCTTAAGCCTGAAATAGAAGAATCAATAAATCAAGCTACCACTAGAATATTAGATGGGGAATTTGATGTTCAATTTCCTTTAGTAGTATGGCAAACCGGGTCTGGTACACAGACTAATATGAATATGAATGAAGTAATTGCCTCTATTGGTAATGAACAGCTAGTAGGTAAAAAGGGTGGTAAATCACCAATTCACCCTAATGATCATGTGAATATGGCTCAATCATCCAACGACTCCTTCCCAACTGCTATGCATATAGCAACCGTACTTGCGAGTAAACAACAATTGATTCCAGCCTTAACAAGTCTGCATTCGGCGTTAAATACCAAAGCTCAAGCTTGGAATAAAATAGTTAAGATAGGGCGTACTCATCTGCAGGATGCTACACCTATAACTCTTGGACAAGAATTTTCTGGATATGTAGCACAAGTGGCATATGCTATAGAACGAGTTGAACAATCGCTCGAAAGAGTATATTTCTTGGCACAAGGTGGCACTGCAGTAGGTACTGGTATTAATTGCCGTAAAGAATTTGCAATAAAATTTTCTGATAAAGTTGCCTCATATACTAACTATCCGTTCAAAAGTGCTGCTAATAAATTTGAAGCACTAGCTACTCATGACGCATTAGTAGAATTCTCTAGTACCCTAAATACTATAGCGGTAAGTTTAATGAAAATTGCTAATGATATTAGACTGCTCGGATCAGGGCCAAGATGTGGTTTTGGTGAATTACATCTACCAGAAAATGAACCTGGTTCGTCAATTATGCCAGGTAAGGTCAACCCAACACAAATTGAAGCATTAACTATGGTTTGTGTTCAGGTCATGGGAAATAATCTTGCAGTAACTGTAGCCGGATCAAACGGTTGTCTCGAGCTAAATACTTTTAAGCCTGTTATAATATATAATATTTTGCAGTCAATAGACTTAATGTCTTCTAGCATCAATAGTTTTGTTACGCACTGTATTGATGGGCTAGTACCCAATATAGAACGTATTAATAAGCTCAGAGAACAATCGCTAATGTTAATAACAGCATTAAATCCACATATAGGCTATGATAATGCAGCAAAGATTGCAAAAAAAGCCTATCAAGAAGGCATAACTTTAAGAGAAGCGGCTATAAAATTAAATTTTTTATCAGGTGAAGAGTTTGATAGCTTAGTGCTAGCAGAAAATATGGTATGATATAATGGGCAGATGAAGTCTTGCAAGAAGTCTATTGACTAAAGTTGAAACAGATTATACAGGTTACAGTTTTTAAGCGTGACTTAAAGCGTATTGTTAAAAGAAATAAAGATTTAAAAAAACTATATAAGGTGGTAGAAATATTGGTACAAGGTATTCCTTTGCCAAGTAAGTATCGTTCACACAAATTAATTGGAAATTATGGTTCGAAATATGAATGTCATACTGATGACTTAGTTATATTACACCGCAGTGGCACTCATGTTGATTTATTCGAGTAATTTAAAACAACTCTTAACTATAAGGAAGGTTATTTTATGGTGGAAATTTTTGTATTCTTTACTATACTAACAACAATTTAATTTAACAGGTAGAGTATTATTATGGCTTTACATTTCAAAGCACCAGAGAATATAGTTCTTAAACCAGTTATTACAGTATTTGGTGTTGGGGGAGCTGGTGGTAATGCGGTAAATAATATGGTACTTGCAAAATTACAAGGAGCAAATTTTGTCGTTGCTAATACTGATGCACAATCACTAGAACATTCTTTATGTGATAATAAAATACAGTTAGGAGTTGCTATTACTAAGGGTCTTGGAGCTGGTGCATCTCCAGAGATTGGTGCTTTAGCCGCTGAAGAATCAGCTGACGAGATTAAAGGATACTTAGAGGGTAGCAATATGGTGTTTATCACTGCTGGGATGGGTGGAGGCACTGGTACAGGTGCTTCTCCGGTCGTTGCAAAGATAGCCAAGGAACTAGGAATTCTTACTGTCGGAGTGGTAACTAAGCCTTTTCATTTTGAAGGAAAGCATAGGATTAGAACTGCCGAGCAAGGTTTACTAGATTTACAGAAATTTGTTGATACTTTGATAGTAATACCGAATCAAAATTTATTTCGTATAGCAAATGAGAGTACTACATTTGCAGATGCCTTTAAAATGGCAGATGATGTATTACATGCTGGAGTTAGAGGGGTTACTGATTTGATGATCATGCCAGGGCTTATCAATCTAGATTTTGCCGACATTAGAACGGTGATGAGCGAAATGGGTAAAGCTATGATGGGTACTGGGGAATCCTCTGGCGAGGATAGGGCAGTTAAAGCTGCTGAAGCAGCTATCTCTAACCCATTATTAGATCATAACTCAATGCGTGGTGCTAGGGGGGTTTTAATTAACATTACTGGTGGTACGGATATGACATTATTTGAAGTTGATAGTGCTGCTAATAGAATTAGAGAAGAAGTGGGTGATAGCGATGCTAATATTATTTTCGGCTCTACGTTTAATCCAGAATTAAATGGTGTTATTAGAGTATCGGTAGTTGCTACTGGTATTGATGCTGATCACTCAATAAGTAGCAAATCCCAACCTATTGAATTAATAGCAAGTACTACTACGAGTTCTGAACAGATGGATAGTCAGTCCAATTCGATAGAAACAACAATATTAGAAGAAATTCCAGATTTTGCTCAATATACTGGCGAAAAGCCTAGTTTAGTGGATTCTGAAACACAACATTTAAATTTAAGTGTTCAAGCAACATCAATTGATATGCTAAATCAGCAAACTATAAGCAGTAATGATGCAAAATCATCTTTACTAAGTAGAATGTGGAATTCACTCAGATCTAATACTACTCAAACTCAGGAGCAAATAAAAAAGCCTACACCGCCTATTCCTCAGAAGGATAATATAGAAGTTGATATCCATGATATTCCAACCTTTCTAAGGAAACCAAAATAATTTGTTAACATAATTTATTTTTTTATGAGAGATTTTTTAGGGTGGGCTTTTAAATTACCCTACAATTTTTAACAAATATATTTTACTAAAAATATTTATTGTCTATTATCATCAGATTATCCTATAAGTATAGTGTGTAAAATGACAAAACTAGATTTTAGACATATTTCATCTGTAATAGATGATTATGATGTTTTTTTATTTGATCTTTGGGGAGTGGTAGTAGAAGGTAACCAAATTTATCCCGGAGTAGTTGACAATATTAACAAGATACTTAAACAACAAAAGAAAGTTTTTTTTGTTACTAATGCCCCACGCAACACATTTTCCTTATTTACCAAAATTAACAGCTGGGGCATTAACGCAACGAAAGAAATGATTATTAGTTCTGGTGAAGTAGCAATTGATATGATACTAGAAAGTGATAAAAGATTTGGTATAACAAATCCTATGGTTTATCATCTTGGTCAAGAAAGTAATGATCTTATGCAGGGATTACAGACACCTAGCACCACAAACATAAATGAAGCTAATATTTTGCTGTTAACGCTTTATCGTGATGAAGAAAAAAATTTAAATTTAGATGAGTTTGACGATTTATTAAAAACTGCAGTTAAAAGAAACATGATTAGCATATGTGCAAACCCAGATCTTGGAATTAGGCAACAAGGAGTACAGAGATATTGTGCTGGATACTTTGCTGCAAAAATAAAACAATTTGGTGGTGAAGTAATTTTTACCGGCAAACCCTATATAGAAATATATCATAAAGTATTAAACCAATTACCAAATATTGCATTGAAACGTATTCTTATGATAGGCGATACTTTCTATACTGATATTTTAGGGGCAAATAAAGTAGGAATTAATTCAGCTTTAGTATTAACAGGTAATGCTACAAAGTTTCATAACCAGTATCATACTATTGAAGAAAAAATGTACCATTTGAAAATTGCAGCAACTGAGCAGGAAGTAATGCCAAATTTTGTTATTCAATTGACTGCAAATTGACTCGGATACTTGAATACTTTGAAGAATTGGCTCTTGCAAATACTTGCGGGGTATTCGCCCACAACTGTTGAAAGTTAAAAAACCGTCTATTAGCGAGGAGACCGTAGGTCGACGAAGCAATATATGACAAGCTTCATGGATTGCCACGCTCACGTACGTTCGCTCGCTAATAGACGGTTTTTTAACTTTCAACAGTTGTGGGCGAATACCCAATTCGGGATAAGAATTGACAAATTCTTATCCCGAATTCGCGTATTTTCAAATCCAATTCGTAGGATCATTCGAGTATATATATTGATATTAGTAGAATAATTTGTTATATACACTATTTGGATTAACCAAAATTATTTAGGCTACAGGAATAATTTTATTAAAAACTTATTATTAATTGCGGTCGTGGCGAAATTGGTAGACGCACAGCTTTGAGGGGGCTGTTCTTAACAGAGTGGAAGTTCAAGTCTTCTCGACCGCACCAGTTTTCTATATACTCTCAACTTAGTTGTCTTATAAAACCTAACATGTTAGAATACAAGTGACTCATCCTTCTTGGCTATTGAGGGTACTTTTAGAAAATTCAGTATATATACTCAAATCATTTGAGTATACTCGGTGAACTTCAAGAATTAAGGTCGTCGTATCTAAAAATCGAAGCTGCTCCGTTACTCATGTATGCTCTGCTGCTCGACTTTGCTACTGCCTAGCTCTTCTTGAAGTTGACCTTCGTACTAACTCTTGAAATCATAGCAGTATACTCAAACGAGGAGTTATGCAAAATCAATCAAAAAATATGTTGTCGGTTCATCAAAACCAATTTGACGAAACATTTGAGCATATTAATAATCTTCTGAATAATGATGAATTTGGCAAAGCAATAGAGATTATGAGTAATCTACACTATGCAGATCTTGCAGATGTTTTAGATAATATAAATCAGAAAACATATAAAACAATTCTTCCTTTGTTACAGGATACACTAAAGCCTGAAACTTTAGTACAACTTAGCGTGAACAGTAAACCACTTATAATGCAAATTTTAGGTGTACAGAAAAGTGTACAGCTAATTAATCAACTTGCTATAGAAGATGCTGTTGAAGTTATCGAGGATTTTGATGATCTAACAAAAGAAATGATCTTAAATAATCTCAAAGCAGAAAAAAGACAGCAAATTATAGAAGGCTGTACTTACCCAGAAGATACTGTTGGTAGGGTAATCGAAAGAAATTTTGTGTCATTTCAAGAAGATTGGACAGTAGCCACGGCTATAGATTTTATTAGACACAAACATATAGCACAAGATTTTCATGCTGCTATTATACTCGACAGTAAATACCGACCTATAGGTAGTATACTTCTAAGCACTTTACTGAAGCATAAAGGGGATAAGTTAGTAAAAGATCTTATGAATCCTGAATTTAAAATTACCGATGTATTTACTAATTTAAGTGAGTTAAGTTTTATTTTTAAACAATATGCTCTAACAATTGTACCAGTGGTGAATAAAAGTGGCAAGTTGATAGGTACTGTTTCAATAGATAGTATGCTTTACATCATTGAACAACAAACAGAAAAAGATATAATGTCACTCGGTGGCGTTTATACTCAAGATACATTTTACAATCTATTTTATACTGTGAGACACAGATTCCCTTGGTTATTTGTCAATTTAATTACTGCTTGTATGACATCGATAATTATTAACCAGTTTAGTATTACAATCTCAAAACTTATAACACTGGCAGCTATTATGCCTATTGTTGCTTCTATGGGAGGGAATGCCGGCACACAAGCCATGACAGTGACAGTGAGAGCACTTGCCAACAAAGATATTCACCATAATAACGTGCTGAGAGTGATTCTTAAAGAAATAGCTGTATGCGGATTTAACGGCTCTATACTGGCCTTAGTTGGGGCGCTATTAAGCTTAGCCATGCTTTCTGATCCAAATCTTAGCTTGATTTTCTCTATAGCCGTTATCCTAACTTTTCTAATTGCTGGTCTTTTTGGCTCAGTAATACCAATTACTCTACATTATTTAAATATTGATCCCGCCACTGGCTCAGGTGTATTCTTAACCACCATAACTGATTCATTTGCATTTTTTACCTTTCTTACTTTAGCTTATACCTTTTTGGTGTAAACTTGCCTTGTGATTATCGAGTTTAATTTAAAGTGCTACAAGAAGTATTGAAGTATTAGTTACTCACACCTTACGCATAACCCCCATGGCAATTTAAAAATTAGACTTCTTTCGAAACTCTACTTTTGCTGGTGATTTGTACGTCGATGCGGTACTCGAATCCTCACGTACATTAGAGTACGCTGCGGTTCTGCGTTCCGCGTCTCCTTCAAATCCCTCAGCATAAGCGAGTTTCGAAAGAAGTCTATTGTAGAAAAGTACAAGACGTCTATTAGCGTCACCGCTTTGCGGCTCTTCGTTAATAGACATTTATGCATTTTAAAACAAACTTTTCTATCATTATTTGTGGCTTTTAAACTGCCCTGCTTGAATGCTTATATGATGATGCTTGACAACCAGTAACAACAAATAGATATCTGTGTTAATAATATCAAAAAGAAACGTAAAGTGAAAATATTTTATAATATAGATAACTTTAATAGCTAATAATTATTGATTTACAACATCTATATCTATATCTTTACCTGATAGGCAAGCTATCATTAGCTGAATTAAATTAAACTAACTCACTTAAAGGAAAAATTTATGCACAAAGGTGAATTCATTGATTATATAGCAAACCAACAAAATTGTACTAAAGTTGAAGCTGAAAAGATTATAAATACATTTACCAATGCAGTTACTTCTATTCTTGCTGAAGGTAAAGACGTAATACTGATTGGCTTTGGTAAGTTTTACTCTAGTAAAGTAGCAGCTAGAGCTGGCAAAAATCCTAGAACTGGTCAGCCTCTTAAAATTGAAGCTTACGTTCAACCTAAGTTCTCTGCTGGTGAAAAACTAAAATCTGCCTGCAATGGACGTAAAGACTCAAAACCAAAAACTGCAAAGTAAGTAATATACTCAAATGATTTGAAGAATTGTTTTTTGAAAATATCATGGGTTCGCATGCTCACCATTCATTTTCAAATCCAACTCGTAGGATCATTTGAGTATACTCTTTTTGAAGTAACCATGATCAAAATGAAACATCGCTTTAATTTGTTACTCATACTTATTAGATTTTATCAATTCTTTATTTCCCCCCTACTTGGTGATAATTGTCGTTTTGATCCATCATGTTCAGAATATGCTAGATCAGCAATAAGAATGCATGGTAATATTAAAGGATTATGGTTATTTATTAAGAGAATAATTAGGTGTAATCCTTTCTGTCAAGGAGGATATGATCCTGTGCCTAATACTACCCAACCTGAAAATTAATTAGAAAAGTATAGAGCTACTCATAAAAACAAAATCTTCACGAAACCTAATTTTTCAAATCATTTTTGCTCAGTCTTTAACAGGGCAGTTTAAAAATCCCAACTAATGATAGAAAAGTTTGTTTTTTTAAAATGCATAAATGTCTATTAGCGAGGAGCCACAAAGCGGCGACGTGGCAATCCAAAAGTTGCAGTGGCAAAAAATAAAACAGCGAGCTTATATCTTAAAAACATGTTATAAGTAATTGTAAGAGGGTGACTTGAAGCAAGCTAGACTGAAATAGTCGTGAACAGAATAAGTACCCTCTATCGTTAAGTTTGCTTTGAACAAATTGCAGAAGGTACTGGATACAGTAGCCTTGCACAATAAGATGAAGGAGATTATACTATGAAAAAAATAATAGGTCTAGTTAATAATTTTAAACCTAAAAAAGTTGCGATAGTAGCTTGTATGCGTAAATTACTGGAAGTTTGCCATAAGCTTATTCAACAAAAACGTGTATTTGTTGTTAATCAATAATATTTTTTATTTATATAAAATACAGATAAAAAATATTTAATTTTTTTAAAAAGATAATTGCTGTTTATTTGGATCGCCACGCCACTTTGTGGCTCGCGATGACAACTATTTATTTCTATAATTTAGTATTTTATATCATTAGTTGGGACTTTTAAACTGCCCTAGTCTTTAATCAAATGTAGTAATTTTTCTTTTGCCTCTGCTTTAGCACGTAGGCTTGCATAAGTGTCTTGCTTACTGTCATCTATAATATGGTTTACAAATACAATAGTCCTATTATCTCTTTGAATCCAGCCAATAAACCACCCTTGCTGGAGGTCTAACTTCTTAGTTCTATTTTTATTAAGCTGAGAACCGTTGCCTGTTTTCCCATAAAGTTTCCAGCCGCTTGGTAGTTCCTCCACAAAGAGTATATTTTTTGTCATTTCATGAGATTTAAGACTTATTGGTAATTTGTTATCAATAAGATTCTGTAAGAACACGACTTGCTCTTCAGGTGAAATTTCCAACGAACTAGATAGCCATGAATTCGTTAATCCATTGTTTTTACCTTTATCACCTGAAACATTTTGATTCCCATAGTTAAATTTTATAACATAGTCTTTGAATTTACTCATCCCAAGCTTTTGCGTCAAAACTTGAGAATACCAAACACAACTATTTTGCATCCATGTTGTTGGATTGTGGGGCTGTTTCCACCTGTCAAGCCAATCTACATAACCTTCTTTAAATGGTAACTCAGGATGAGTCTCATCAACTAGCAATCCTTCTTCATATCCCATCAAACTAATGGCGATTTTGAATGTTGAGCAAGGTGCATAGCGTGATGCACAATCACCTTCTTGTTTGATAATTTTATCATTTTCTTTAACCAAAAAGCATTTGGTATCTGCCAGTGAGGATGTATTAAACAATAACCCTATGCTTAAATAGAAAATAAGTTTTTTCATTATACCCTCAAAAATTTAAATTTGTTTCTTCTTTTATTAAGCCAATAAGCCTTATTGGAGCTTCTGTTGCCCCTCTTACCTTAATTGGTAGAGCTAAGATACAGCTTCCTGTTATAGGTAGATTTGCCAAATTAGCAACATTTTCAACAATATATTTGCCATTGCCCAAAAACAATTTATGAACGGGAAATCCATCTGCTGGCCTGTCTGGTGACAAAGTGTCAATACCAAGTCCGCACACACCTCGTTTTGTCAGTATCTCCGCTGCTTCAACTGATATAGAAGGAAAAACGTGATTATTGCTATACTTTCCCGGATCACTCCAAAACTTTTCCCATCCTGTTTTGATCATCACAAAACTTCCCTCATTGATCATTCCGTATTGTTCTTCAAAATGTTCAATGTCCGTTAGGCTTAGACTATAACGCTCATGACAAGAGCTTGATACATCAATAACAACACAAGGAGCAACCAGCTGCGATAATGGTATTTGGTCAATGGTAGTACTACTTGGAATACAGTGTGCTGGTGCATCCATATGTGTACCAATCCCGGCATGCATTTTGAACTGCTGCACGCGAAATTCTTCATTCTGTCGGCAGTCAGAATAATCCAATTTAACTTCAATATTAAACCCACAACCTCCACTCCACGAAGGAGTCTGCTCATCAAGAGTGTGTGTAAGATCAATAATTTTGTATGGAAAAATCATGACTATCCCTACTTCAAACTTACCAAAAAGAATCAGTTCTCAATATTCCTATTATAAAGAAAGTAATATAAACAACTATACATAAAACTATGTATAAAGTGTAATTAAATACATAACCTGTCTGCGATCTACTCACCAAAAAACCAAAGTAATTTACCGTTTTGGCAAAGCTATTTGGACCAAATCTATCTATCACTCTTTGATCCATCAAATTGCATAACTTACTTAAGTTAGTTACTAATTTTACTATCACAAAGTCATAAACCTCATCAAAATAATATTTATGTACCAACAGCTTTTCTATAAATCCTATTTTTATTTTTTCTTTGATTCTTCTATAAAAATAAATCCCCAAAACAATACCTATTAGTCCCAAAACCATTGGTAATAATTTTATATAAAGAGGAGGATGAATTGTTAGTATTTGGTAAATATGAATATTAAATATACTATCAAGGAAATAACCATTTGGTTTGTCAAAAGACAATATATAATAACCTATCATTCCTGCAAAAAAACTACCTGCCACTAAAAGACTAAGTGGTCCATTCATGATATTGGGTGATTCATGGACATGATTGATGTCAATAGTTAATCTAGTTTTTCCATGAAATACTAATAAGATAATTTTCATAGAATAAATGGCAGTCAGAACTGCAGCAAAAATTCCAAGAATAAACACGATAGTACCGATACCACCGCTACTATATGCTAGCTCTAAAATAGCATCTTTTGAATAAAATCCTGCTAAAGGATAAATACCTATGAGTGCCAGTGATCCAATTAAAAAATTACAATAAGTAATTGGCATCTTATCTTTCAAACCACCAATCTTAAAAATATTTTGTTCGTGACAAGCGTGAATTACACTACCAGCTGATAAAAATAATAAAGCTTTAAAAAATGCATGGGTGACTAAATGAAAAATACCAGCATTATAAGCTGACACACCACAAGCAAGAAACATATAACCAAGTTGGCTACAAGTAGAATAGGCAATAATTTTTTTTATATCATCTTGAACTATGGCAATAGTTGCGGCAAATATACATGTAATACCACCAATAATGGCAATAAAGTGCAATACCCCTATACTATATTCAAATAAATAAGAACATCTAGCTACTAAAAAGACCCCGGCTGTTACCATAGTTGCAGCGTGAATAAGTGCTGAAACTGGAGTTGGACCTTCCATAGCATCTGGTAGCCATATATGCAAGCCAATTTGAGCCGACTTGCCCATGCATCCCAAGAATAATAGCAAACATACCACGTCAATTACTGTTGCTTTAAAACCTAATATACTTAATTGTATATTAGATAATGACTTTGCTTTAGCAAATACACTAGTAAAATCAACTACACCAAAATAAACAATAATGGTAATAATCCCAAGTATAAAAGCAAAATCTCCTACCCTATTTACTATAAAGGCTTTAATTGCTGCTTTATTCGCCGCTTCTTTCTGATACCAAAAACCAATTAACAAATACGAACAGAGACCAACACCTTCCCAACCAAAAAATAATTGTAAAAAATTATCTGTTGATACCAAAGCTAGCATGAAGAAAGTGAATAATGATAAAAATGCTAGAAATTTAGGTAATCCATCATCATCTGCCATATAGCCAAGAGAATAAATATGTACAACAGCTGAAATCCAAGTAACCACTATAAACATAATAGCGGTTAGCTGATCGACGTAAATCGCCCAACTTACTTTCATGTTACCAACTTCTAGCCATTTTGCTAAAATTATATGAATAATGGCTTTGTTTATGCCCACATTGTAAAATATAAACATAGATAATAAGGCCGATAAACTTATAGCAATAGTAGAAATGAAAGCTGCTTGTTTTTTGCTAAAACACTGACAAAACAAACCATTGATGATACCAGAGATTAAAGGTAACATTACTGTAAGTGTTGCTGCCGAAGCTATCATATCAATTAGCCCTTCATCTGATTTATATCACCCACTTCTATTGAGCCTTTATTTCTAAAATAAACTAGTAATATTGCAAGTCCTATTGTGGTCTCGGCAGCTGCTATTGTTAAAATTATTATACTAAAAATTTGCCCAGATATCTCATGTGCATAAGTAGAGAATGCCACAAAATTGATGTTTACAGCCAGCAGCATCAATTCAATCGACATAAGAATTGTTATAACATTCTTATGCATAAACAAACCAACCATCCCTATACTAAAAATGAGGGCCGACAAAGTTAAATAATGTTCCAAAGTAATAGTACTAATCATATTTGAGTCCTTCTATTCCCTCATTTAAATGTGGTTTGACCATTAATATGGAATTATCTTTATTTTTAGCATGCTGCTTAGCAATATCCTGCCTTTTAACTCCGCTGCGATGTCGAATAGTTAAGGTAATACAAGATATCATTGCTACAAATAGAATAATACCCGAAATTTGGAAAGGTAAGATATAATCGGTATATAATACTCGTCCAATGGCATGAGTATTAGTGACACCTGATTTTATCTCAAATTGGCTATTATCTAAAATTATATTTTTAGTACCTAACCAAATTATCAGGACAAGATCAGCAAACATAATAAGTGCAACAGCAATACTTATAAATAAGTTTCTTTTAAATTGTACAATAACATCGGTAAAACGAATATTCAACATCATTATAACAAACAAAAATAATACTGCTACTGCCCCAACATATATAACAATCAATATCATTGCTAAAAATTCTGCTCCTAGCAAAACCATTAGCCCCGAACCGTTACAGAAAGTAAAGATCAACCATAAGACAGAATAAACAGGGTTTTTACTGATGACTACCAAACAACTACTTATAACCATTAACCCTGCAAATAAATAAAAAAATATCTCCATAATTATCTATATTTATAATCATCATGTAACTTAATTGCTAATTCTTGTTCCCACATATCACCATTTTTCAGCAATTTTTCTTTGTCATAAAGCAATTCTTCATGGGTAATAGTAGCAAATTCAAAATTAGGGCCTTCCACTATAGCATCAACTGGACACGCCTCCTGACATAAACCACAATAAATGCATTTAGTCATATCAATATCGTACCTAGTGGTACGCCTACTACCATCTTCTCTTTCTTCTGCTTCAATAATAATAGCTTGAGCCGGACAAATTGCTTCACAAAGCTTACAAGCAATACAACGTTCCTCACCATTGGCGTAACGTCTTAATGCATGCTCACCTTTAAATCTTGGGCTTATCCTTCCCTTCTCATAGGGATAATTTATAGTTACTTTAGGTTTGAAGAAATACTTCAAAGTTAGACTAAGCCCTGAGATTATTTCAAATAAAAAAAAAGACTTTAGGTAACTAATTATTCTCATTTTATTATACACCAAAAATTTGTAGCACTAAGCATGTTTACAATTTATTTTTTTCTTCCTAGAGAAGGTTTTAGGTATACTACTTAACTTATATAAGTTCTATCTTTTAATAAATCAGCTATTGCCTGATAAGATTTCAGGGCTTTTTCTGGATCACTGGCAATCATTTCTGCTCCAAGTTTCTCATTATTATTCATATTCCATAAACGACAATTATCAGGGCTAATTTCATCAGCCAACATTACCATAAATTCCTCACCATTAAACACTCTGCCAAATTCTAGTTTGCATTCAACAAGCCTTATACCAATACCTGTAAATAATCCACTTAAAAAATCGTATGTTCTTATGGCTTTATGTTTTACTTCATCAATTTCTTGTTTACTTAACCAACCAAAATTTAGTATTTGGTGTTCATTAATTATAGGATGTTTTAACTCACTACTTCTAACTCTAAAATCGATAATTGGATGATCAAACACGTATCCTTCTTCCATAGAGAATTCTTTTACAAACCTACCGCAAGCTACTGTAGAAACCAATATTTGAACGGGAAAAATATCTACAGATTGTATTAATTGCTCACGCATGTTAATTTTTTCAATTAGGTGGTTATCTATTCCTACCATATCAAGTCTGCTCATTATGAAGGACGAAATATTATTATTCAGCACCCCTTTACCCGAAATATCAAAAATCTCTCCGTTTTCTAAAGTAATTTTGTCAGTAAACGCCATAATAAAAGCAAAATCTTCTTGTGACTGATAAAGAGCTTTACTTGATCCTTGATATAACTTTTGTTTCATTTGAAAAAGATTCTATAGTAGCGGCTTTCACCTTTTGTACAAATTTAATATTTATTATATCAGAAGAATAGATTAAATAAATATTTAATACTAATCCAGCTAGCAGAGATTGCTATAAAAGCTATAATAAGTCCAACTATAGAGGTAATAAATCCAAGAACTATAGTTAATCCGTCTCGGTTTAAAAGACCTAATGCCATTATTGTAATGCCCAGTGCAGGTATGGCGTTAGTTAGAGGTAAAGGTATTGATATAGCAATAGAGCAAATCAGTGATATTAAACCAATAAATTGTTCACAATATATAGAGGCTGCGAAACTAAATCTTGGTCGTATATATTTTTCTACAAATTTAATCTTTGGTACAATCTTGTCACTTATATTAATAAGTATATCATTGCTAATTTGATAATTATTAATTTTAGATGGTAAAGAAACTTGTCTAAAGCCAAGCAACATCTGCATAGATAGAATCATCAAAGGAATACCTACTATAGTAGTAAAACCTGGAGGATACGGCAGCGGAATTGCAACTGGTATTGCAAAAAAAAGTATCGTTAATAGAAGACCATTTTCATGAAAATCAACTAATAACTCACTAATTCTAGTCTTTTCTTTTTTTTCTTTTTGTCCTAATTTATAAAAAACACTAGATACTGTAGTTCTATCTAGTTGTTTATCTTTTGATGCAATGTTAAACATTTTTACTTAATTTTCTTGTAAATTATACTATATTTTAGATTATTAGAAAATAATTAATAATCAAAGAAATTAATTCCATCAATAATTTTCTTACGTTAGGTTATCTCAAAACTATGATTTTATAGTAATTGAGAAATGCACTACACCCCAATTCGGGATAAGAATTAGTTAATTCTTATCCCGAATTGGCTTTAATACAAGGAAAAATGCATTCTTAAAGCGGTTTTGCGAATGCATTTTAAACCTTTCTAAAGCTAAAAACATGATTTTAATTTTTTAAAATCATGTTTTTAGCAAAATATTAATTTAACAATCAGATGCAGAGCCGTCTCAAATCTGATTGTTTCGATAATTTTACCGAATTTGGGATAAGAATTGACAAATTCTTATCCCAAATTCGCACACTACGGAATGTAGCACAATTGTAATGGATTTAGCAAAGAATATTTACTTTATTATCATTAGACTTCCTGCATAATTCTACTTTTGCTGGTAATTTGTGCGTGATACCGGTACTCTGCTCCTCACGTACATTTGAGTACGCTGCGGGTCGAGGTTCCGTGTCTCCTACAAATTCCTCAGTAAAAGCGAATTCTGCAGGAAGTCTATTAGTGAACTTCAGTTTTGGATTAAAATTAAAAATTTTAATCCAAAACTGGCTAGAATATTCAGAAAAATGCATTCTTGAAGAGGCTGACGCGAGTGCATTTTAACTTTTTTTATCATTCAAGTTGACCATTTTACAAAAAGAGTAAGACCTATGAATAATAATTTACTTGAATTAATATCAATTACACAAAGTTTTACAAAAGATGATCATAGTACGCAAAAAATACTAGATAATGTTACTCTAAAACTAAAACCTAATGAGATAGTTGCGATACTAGGAAAATCTGGATCTGGAAAATCAACATTACTAAGAATTATCGCAGGTTTTACAAAACCAGTTAAAGGTAAAGTAATACTAAATAAAAAACCTGTTTTTCGTGATCGTTGTGATATTAGTATGATTTTCCAAACATTTGCACTTTTTCCATGGTTGACTGTTTTTGAGAATGTTGAGCTAGGTTTAAAAAGTTTCAATATTTCTGAGTATGAACGTCGCAAACGTGCATTAGAGGCCATAGATATGATAGGACTTGATGGTTTTGAGTCAGCATATCCAAAAGAATTATCAGGTGGTATGAAGCAACGAGTAGGTTTTGCTAGAGCATTAGTTCTCAGACCAGAGATTTTACTTATGGATGAAGCTTTTTCTGCTCTTGATGTTCTAACTGCTAATACCTTAAAGAATGATTTTCTTGATCTGTGGAGTAGTGGAAAAACTCAAATGCAGTCGGTGGTATTGGTAACTCATTCGATTGAAGAAGCAGTAACTATGGCTGACAAAGTGTTAATACTTTCATCTAATCCTAGGCGTATTGTATCAGAATTAGCAATTACCCTCCCTCGTTTACGTGATGTTCAAAGTATGGAATTTCGTACTATGGTAGATAAAATTTATGCTCTCATGGTATCAGCCTATGAAAAACCACCTTTGCCTGTTAGTAATAAACAGAAAGCTATTGTTGGCAACATCGATCAAAAAATTCATTTGTCGGTAAATGAACTGATCGGTAGCATTGAGGCACTTTCTGCATCGCCATATAAAGGTTCTGCAAATTTATCAGAATTATCTAAGATTTTTCACATTAACAATATGGGGGAAATTTTACATATTGTTGGAGCTTTACAAATATTAAATTTTGCTAATGTTACTTCTGAGAGTATAAAATTAAATAAACATGGCAAGCTTTTTTTCACAAGTAGTTTAGAAGATAGAAAAAAAATGCTTGCTCAGCATTTACTTGACAATATTCCTCTTGCATCCTACATTTGTGAAATTTTACATCAACGTTTAGATCATAAAGCACCTCTTTCACGTTTTAAGACACAGCTTGAGGATACATTATCTAGTGAAGATGCCACTATAACTTTAAAGTCTATAATAGGTTTAGGAAGATATGCAGAAATCTTCTCCTATGATGATAATAAAAAGGTTTTTAGCTTAGATAATCCAACAGCTTGAAAGTCGAATTGTATATATCGTATTATTTAACCTCAATTTCGGATTAATTTCATTAGACTTCTTTCGAAACTCTACTTCTGCTGGTGATTTGTACGTCGATGCGGTACTCGAATCCTCACGTACATTAGAGTACGCTGCGGGTCGAGGTTCCGCGTCTCCTTCAAATCCCTCAGCATAAGCGAGTTTCGAAAGAAGTCTAATGAAATTAATCCGAAATTGAGGTTAATAAGGTGATGTTATTGTGTTACAATAGATATCTTCGGCAAACTCTACTTCTGTCGGTAATTTGTGTGTGATACCGGCTACTGCTGCTCCTCACGTACATCATCGTCCGCTGCGGGTCGAGATTCCGTGTCTTCTTTAAATTCCTCAGCATAAGCGAGTTTCGAAAGAAGTCTAATACCATTTCTGAAAACTAATCATCACGTTGTCGTACTTCATGATCTCCGCTCCTCACGTACTAGTTGTACGCGAAGGTAGCCGACACTCGTACTCCGAGTAGCAATTTAGTTTTGGGAAATGGTATAATAACCTGAATTCGATGTAACAAGTTACATCGAATTCGGTATTATATATAGAAACAATCAGGTTTGAAGCGGTTCTACACCTGATTGTTAAAATATAATACTCCATTCAATATGTGATTTTAATAATTAAAATCACATATTGAATGATGAAAAAAGTTAAAATGCACCCGCAGAACCGCTTCAAGAGTGCATTTTTCCTTATAATAAAGCCAGTTCGATATAAGAATTATTAATTCTTATATCGAACTGAGGTTATAATATGTTTTTAAGATATAAGAACCTAGTCAATTTAACATTCTTGACCACTCAGGATCAGAAGCATCTTGAGGAGTAAGAATCTCTCTTTCGTTATAACCGGTTAAGTCAATGGAATATATACGATTTCTACCAGCTGTTTTGTTTCTAGAAGGCCAACCTTTAGCAAACATAATTATCCTACCATTGGGTGACCAACACGGACCTTCAACTAGATAGCCACTAGTTATAATTCTTTCACTATTCTCATCACCATAGGAAAGTGCTTTCATCACTCCAATGGTAAAACCCTCTCCTTTAGAAAGTTTAGTAAAGGCTATATAATCTCCTCTAGGTGACCAACTTGGTGCAGTATACATTCCCCCGCCAAAACTGATACGTTCCACATTTGAACCATCAGAATTCATAATATATAATTGTCTTGTTCCACTTCGATCAGAATTAAAAACTATTTTACTGCCATCCGGTGAATAGCTAGGAGAGGTATTAATACCAACACCATGGGTCAACTGCTTAGTCGCCATATTATTCAGATCAATTTCAAAAATATGAGTAGCTCCATTTCTTGCTATTGACATTATAGCCTTGTCCCCTTGAGGTGAGAATCTTGGGGCAAAGGACATGCCAGGAAAATTACCAACTAGTTTTTCTTTACCTGTTTTAAGATCACGAATGTAAACATGTGGTTTTTGCTTTCGTACATACGATAAATACATAATCTTATCTGCTTGTGGTGAAAATCTTGGAGTAAGAACCAAATTTTTACCGTCTGACAGATATTTATGATTAGCACCATCATGATCCATCATAGCTATTTTCTTTACCCGTTTTAGATAAGGTCCACTTTCTGACACATATACTATTTTTGTATCAAAATAACCCGAATCTCCAGTAATTTTCTCATAAATTTTATCAGCTATTTTATGTGCTACTCTACGCCATAAATGTGGTGCTATTTCAAAAATCTCACCTATAAGATCTTTTTCTAAGCTTACATCCCATAATATAAAACTAACCTTTAGCTTGCCAGAAGATAGCTTAGTAACCTCACCATTAATTAGCAGATTAGCATTAATTTGTCGCCAAGCAGCAAAAAGAGGCTTATGTTTTACCCCTAAAATTTGTTCTATAAAAGAAGCCGTAGAAATTGGGCGAAACATGCCAGAACTCTTTAGGTCATTAGATACTACGCTAATTATATCAGCACCAATTACACTATTCGCACTATCATCTGCATCAAATTTATTAATAGCTATCGGCATTGGATCAACATGTCCTCGCTCTATAACTATAGTTTCTATGGCATAACTATTGAAGTTAGCAACTAACAACAGTATAACACAAAAATACCTGACCACTAATACCACCTAGATCTTTTTTTAACATCAATTTGTATTTAGGTTCCGTTGCCAAAAACAACCTAAATACAAATTGATATTAATATATAATAAAAGTTTGGTGGGCGGTAGTGGATTCGAACCACCGACCTTTACGATGTCAACGTAATGCTCTAACCAACTGAGCTAACCGCCCTTGCTTTTCTGATTTAATTTTATACTTAAAACGACAAAGTATACTCTTCTGCTTTAAAGAATTGCTTTTTCAAATACTTGCAGAGTCTATCTAGTACTCACGTAGCAGATGTACACCTAGTCCGGTTACCCCTTGTTTGTTGTACCAATTCTTCAAATCATTTGAAATATATATCAAGTTTTCATGGTAACATGTCTAATCTATAATAGCTTCAATTTCAAGTTTTATTTGCATTATTTTAAATATTCAGCTAGAATCCGGCATAAAATTATAAGTAAATGACCTTAAAATCTCAAGCTTTTGATATTAGCAATAATTTTGTAGTGGCACTGGATGGTCCAGCAGCATCGGGTAAGAGTACAATTGGGCAAATGTTAGCACAAAAACTTAAGCTTACTTACTTTCAATCAAGTATTGTATATAGAAGCCTTGCTATTTCTTGTATAAACCAAAAAATTGATCTTACTGACATAAATGGAATAATTGAATTATCCAAATCTACGGAATATGTACAAAATTCAGAACTTGATAGTGAGATTGTAGGTAATGTAGCATCAAAAATTGCTGTTATACCGGAAGTAAGAAATAATCTAGGAAAATATCTAGGAAAATTAATAAAAACAACTCCTAGAATTATAATGGAAGGTAGAGATATTGGAACAGTAGTTGCCCCAAATGCTGACTTAAAAATTTTTATCAGAGCAGATATTGTTATTAGAGCAAAGAGAAGATATAAAGAGTTGCAAGAAAAAGGGGGAGGATATATATTTGACACAGTTTTGGAACAACTAAAAATAAGAGACAAACGGGATATAGAGCGTGATATTGCTCCAGCTCTTCCCCCACAAGGAGCTTTAGAAATTGATACTTCTTATCTATCACCAAAAGAAGTGATTGATAAGATCATGGAGTTTATTTCAGTTAACGCGAATTCGGGATAAGAATTGGCAAATTCTTATCCCAAATTCGGTAAAATTATAGAAACAATCAGATTTGAGACGGCTCTGCATCTGATTGTTAAATTAATATTTTGCTAAAAACATGATTTTAAAAGATTAAAATCATGTTTTTAGCTTTAGAAAGGTTTAAAATGCATTCGCAAAACTGCTTTAAGAATGCATTTTTCCTTATATTAAAGCCAATTCGGGATAAGAATTGACAAATTTTTATCCCGAATTGGGATAGTTAGGTAACATCAACATATTTTATGTGCCATAGGTTGTTTTATCTACATTTTATTAACCATTCATAGTTAATTTAGTTGAATTTGATTACTTAAGGCGAAGAACAACTTGCTTATGTAAATTCAAGTCAATTAACTATAATTTTTATACTAGACGGCACAACTAGTATTAGAGAATAATATGCAAAAATTTAAGAAAAAATTTGTTTCTCAACTTGCTGAAATTAGCATTCAATCTCACGAAGATTTTGCACAAATGCTTGAAGCCGTAAGTACTAGTCACGTAAAAGAAGGTACTGTTGTCAAAGGTCAAGTAGTAGGGATTGCTAAAGGCATTATCATAGTTGATGTTGGATTAAAGAATGAAGGCAGAGTTCCTATAGAAGAATTTGCTCTAGCTAGTAATCAACCTTTACCAGAAGTTGGCGAGATAGTTGATGTATATATTGAGAAAATTGAAGGGCGTAACGGTAGAACTATATTAAGTCGTGAAAAGGCCATTAGAGAAGAATCATGGGGACATTTAGAAATTGCATGTGCCAATAAACAGTTTGTTGATGGTATAATATTCGGACGTGTTAAAGGTGGATTTACTGTTGACGTATCAGGGGTTGTTGCCTTCTTACCTGGAAGTCAGGTAGATGTTAGACCAATAAAAGATATTGCTTCGTTAATGGGTATCAAGCAGCCATTCCAAATTTTAAAGATGGATAAGAAACTTGGTAATATCGTAGTTTCTAGAAGAGCCATACTTGAAGAATCAAGATCTGAGGCTAGAGACGAAATGTTATCGAAAATTAAGGAAGGAATAATATTAGATGGTACAGTAAAAAATATCACTGATTACGGTGCGTTTATTGCTTTAGGTAATTCAGGTAATGTAGACGGTCTATTGCACGTTACTGATATTTCATGGAGCAGAATAAATCACCCTTCTGAAGTTTTATCTCTAGATCAAAAGGTTAGGGTTATAGTTATAAAATTTAATGAAGAAACTAAGAGAATTTCACTTGGTATGAAGCAACTTGATCATAATCCATGGCAAAGTATAAAAGAAGAATTCTCAGTTGGCAAAGTAATGACTGGCAAAGTAACAAATATTGCTGATTATGGGGTATTTATTGAATTAAAAGATGGTATTGAAGGACTCGTTCATTCAAGTGAAATTAGCTGGGTAAAATCAAATCAACATCCTAAGAAAATGCTTACTATTGGTCAAGAAGTTCAATTCACAATTCTAGAAGTTGATACCGATAAACATAGAATATCTTTAAGTATTAAACAGTGTCAAGATAACCCAATTATTGGGTTTGCACATAGTCATCCAATAGGTAGTATAATTAAAGCACCAATACGAAATATCACTGACTTTGGTATGTTTGTAGCACTTAATGACAACATTGATGGTATGATTCATGAAACAGATATAAGTTGGGAAGGCAATGGTACTGAGCTGTTAAAAACATATAAAAAGAATGATCAAATAGAGTGTAAAGTCTTATCAATTGATATTGAAAAGGAACGTATAAGCTTAGGTATTAAACAACTAAGCTTTGACCCCCAGCAAGATGAATTTGACATGTACAAAAAAAATATGGTCGTTACTTGCTCAGTTACTGAAGTTAAAGATGATGGGATAGAAGTTATTTTAGACGACAAAATACCGGGCTTCATCAAAAAAGCTGATCTTTCTAGTGAAAAAGCTGATCAAAAAACTGAAAGATTTGTCCCTAATGACAGAATTGATGCAAAAATCATTACCATTGATAAGGCATCTCGTAAAGTTACTTTGTCAATAAAAGCACTTGAAATAGAAAAGAGAGAAAAAGCTATCAAAGAATATGGTTCTGCTGATAGTGCTGCTAGTCTAGGGGACATACTTGGAACAGCTCTTGACAATAAAGGAGACAAGAACGGTAAAACTTGATATTTATTAGATATCTTTGGCAAACTCGCTTATGCTGAGGAATTTAAAGAAGCCACGGAATATCGACCCGCAGCGGACGATGATGTACGTGAGGAGCAGCAGTAGCCGGTAGCACGAATAAGTTATACCATTTCCGAAAACTAATCATCACATCGTCGTACTTCATGATCTCCGCTCCTCACGTACTAGTTGTACGCGAAGGTAGCCGACACTCGTACTCCGAGTAGCAATTTAGTTTTGGGAAATGGTATTACCAGCAGAAGTAGAGTTTGCCAAAGATATCTATTATTGTTTTGTAGCAAAATCGAAGGTCTTTACTTCAATTTTGCTACTCAATTTTTACCTAAAAATTTGCAAATTGGTTACCACTTTTCAAGTTTTTGTAAGTAATATAGGATTTTCCCATGGACAGTTTGATAATTAAAGGCGGTATCCCTCTTGAAGGTAGTATTAGCATTAGTGGGGCTAAAAATTCGGCCCTACCAATTATGACTGCAGCACTACTTACAGATAAGCTTAGTATTAACAATGTTCCAAAGCTTACTGATATTCTCACAATGAAAAAATTACTTGAGAATTTAGGTAGTGTTGTTACTTTAACTGATCATCAAGATCGATTGAGTATGGATATCGACAGCAGCAATATTAATAATTTTACTGCACCATATGATATAGTACGTAAAATGCGTGCTTCTATTTGGGTTCTAGGACCTCTACTTTCTAGATTTTCTAAAGCTAAGGTTTCCTTACCTGGAGGATGTGCTATAGGTGCTCGACAAGTTGATCTACATGTAGCAGTTCTACAAGCTATGGGAGCAAATGTTGACGTCGATCATGGTTATATTAATGCTACAATTAAAGGTAGATTAAAAGCTGTACATTTTGTTTTTAATAAAATATCTGTTGGAGCAACAATTAATGCCATAATGGCTGCTACTTTGGCTGAAGGAGAAACAATATTATTTAACTGTGCTAGAGAACCAGAAATCATTGATCTGTGCCATTGTCTTAGCAAAATGGGTGCAGAAATAGGTGGAATTGCTACAAATGAAATAAGAATAATTGGTAGATCTCATTTAAAAAATGTCAATTATTCAATTATGCCGGATCGTATTGAAGCTGGTACTTACATGATTGCTGCTGCTATTACTAAAGGCAATTTAAACATTTATGGAATCAGCAATAATATCGTTGAAAATATAGTATTAAAGCTTATTGAAGCTGGTATAGAAATTTTACCTATTGATAATGGTTTAAGAGTTTCTTACGTAGGTAAATTAAACCCTGTGGACATCCATACAAACCCATATCCAGGGTTTGCAACAGATTTACAAGCTCAGTTTATGAGCCTTATGACTCTTTGCAAAGGTTCTTCTATAATTACAGAAAACATTTTTGAGAATCGCTTTATGCATGTTCCTGAATTATGCAGAATGGGTGCAAATATAACAGTTAACGGAAAGAGTGCTATAATACGGGGTGTACCTTTTTTGACAGGAGCAGAAGTAATGGCAAGCGACCTCAGAGCATCAGTATCCCTAGTATTAGCTGGACTTGCCGCCAACGATACAACAAGAATACACCGAATCTACCACTTAGACCGTGGATACCAAACATTGGAGAAAAAACTAACCAGTTGCGGGGCAAATATAGTACGAATTACTGGAGGTAATGTTTAAATAAATTCGTTATATTTAGGTAGAACTTCAAGAATTAAGATTCCCGCGACCTAAAGATCGAAACTACTCCGTTACTCATGTACGTTACGCTGCTCGACTTTGCTACTGCCTAGCTCTTCTTGAAGTTATACTATCGTCTATCAATTCTTGAAATCATAGCAGTGTATCACCTTGGGAAAATGAGTTTCCAATTTACGCAGCGAGCTTATCTCTCAATACTTCAATTAATTTATTAATTGCTTCGTCAGGATTTATATTCTCAAGAATTGCAAGCTCCCCAGCTAGCCTATTTAAGGCTGATTCATAAATAGTCCTTTCACTATAAGATCGATCACTATCAACATTCTTATAGAGATCTCGTACCACTTCTGCTACAGATACTACATTACCAGAATTTATTTTACCCTCATATTCTTGTGCTCTTCTACTCCACATCCTATTACCTTGCTTAGCTTTACCCTGAAGTGTTGAATATATTAAAGCTAAATCAGTTTTACTAACAAGTTTTCTAAGACCCGAAATAGCAGCTCTGTTTACCGGTACTTTCAAAGTCATTTTGTCTTGAGGGAACGATATTACATAAACCTTAATATCAGCACCAGCTATGATTTGGTGTTCTACATTTACTATCTCTCCAACTCCATGAGATGGATATACAATTCTTTCTCCTACTTTAAATTCAGACGATGTTGACATGCTTACTCCTTTCCATTATAAAAACTTAGACCATGGTCAATTGATTTGAATTTGTGTCAGTGAGTTGCAAATAATTAAATCCTAACTATAGATATTTTGCAAATCACAATACTAAAGATAACACTCCCTAAATATACTCAAATGTGACTCCGAATTAGATTTGAAAATGAGGAAAGAACCCACTAGACGTACATTATGGTACGGGAGTCCTTGATATTTTCAAATAACAATTCTTCGAAACAGAATTAGTATACAATACAGACTAATTTTACTCTGTGGTAGTATAGCATATTTTAGAAGGATAACAAAGTATAAGTTATAAAAAAATATTACCCTAACCTGAATTCGATGTAACAAGTTACATCGAATTCAGTATTATATATAGAAACAATCAGGTTTGAAGCGGCTGCCTAAAATATAACACTCCATTCAACATGTGATTTTAATAATTAAAATCACATGTTGAATGATGAAAAAAGTTAAAATGCACTCGCAGAACCGCTTTAAGAGTGCATTTTTCCTTATAACAAAGCCAGTTCGATATAAGAATTATTAATTCTTATATCGAACTGAGGTTACCCTGCCTAAAACAAAAGAAAAATAAGTTGCCTTTTGCTCTAATATTGGTTAGTATTCAAAGCCTTTAGGCTAGGTAGCAAAGTGGTAATGCCGTGGACTGCAAATCCTCAATGCGCCGGTTCGATTCCGGCCCTGGCCTCCATTAAAACAAACTGTACATAATATGGTAGAGTTTATCGAACAATTCCTAGAAATGATGATAGCGGAGCGTGGTGTAGCTAATAATTCCGTACTTGGCTACAAAGGTGATCTGTTAGATTTTCAGAAATTTTTATCACAGAATAACTTGTTAGAGCTGAATATTAAAGCTGAAAATATTAGAGACTGGATAGAATATTTATCAGGAAATGGCTTGCAGGCAAGATCAATCAACCGGAAAATATCCACTATAAAAAACTATTATGAATTTTTAATTAGCGAAAAGCATACCAATTATAATCCTGCTTTGATGGTAGATCTACCAAGATATCAAACTAAACTTCCTTCTACATTATCAATTGATAAAATCAAAGATTTACTTTTCTATTGTGATCAAGACAAAAATCCTGATTCCATACGCCTAAAAGCAATGATTCATTTATTATATGCAAGTGGATTACGTGTTTCTGAGCTTGTCAGTATAAGGTTAACTGATATTTTAGTAAATCAAATGTCCCAAAATATTAGAAAAATATTTTCAATAATCGGTAAAGGTAATAAAGAAAGGATGGTGATAATCAACGAACAGGCTACCATGAGTTTGTCTGATTATTTAACTATTCGTAGTAAATTTATAAGCAAAAAACACCCTAAAAGTCAAATTTATTTATTTTGCTCTTCTTCAACTAGTGGTCATATGACTAGGCAGAATTTTGCAATTCTGTTAAAACAAGCATCTATTAAGGCTGGGCTAGACCCAAGTAATATCTCCCCACATACTTTACGTCACAGTTTTGCAAGCCATTTGCTAGAAGGCGGTGCAGATCTTAGGGTAATTCAAGAACTACTTGGACATGCTGATATTAGTACTACCCAAATTTACACACATATACAAACAAAGCATCTAAAACAGGCTTTAGATCATCATCCGCTTAAATCATCTATACTCAAATGATGTAAAGAATTAATGGTATACTCAGGTAGAACTTCAAGAATTGGCGTTCCCGCGACTCATCTTCGAGATAAATATGAGCAGAAATTATGCTATAGAAGTAGATTGTCATGCGGTGTGTGGGACAGAAAATTAAATTTTTGTTACTGACTACATGTATGGACCTCCTGTAAAATGCAAGAAAAAAATAACATCTAATAGCAAAAATGCAAATGCATACATGTATCCGGCTTATAGTTAATAAATTATGTGTAATTTATCCTACAGCCCTGATGGAATTCGCTGGCTTACAAATTTACTATATACTTATCATTTTATCGGCTTCAAAGAGCCATTGTAGTCATCAGTTTTTTTGTAAGCTAAGGTTTGTCTTATTTACCATCAATATTATTATCTCACGCATATTCCGGGTTGGAATCTCTTACATATTCTTTGTTTACCTATTAATTAATAAACCACTATTTATTTTATGTTAATTATAATAGCTCTGTGCTACAAACTTTACTCTCTACATAATCATCCCCTGACCTTAGTACTGCAAACACCACTCTTGCCAGTTTATTAGCTCAGCAACTACTGTTTTATTATGTCCATTTCGCTCAGATAAATTAAACATCCACTGCGTAAATTTGCTAAAATCTTTTTTAGATTTTTGTTCTTCCGATGTAAATCTTATCTTGGCATTTAGTACAGCTCTAGCTCCTTGGATCAATAAAGTACGCAAGTAAACATCACCTCGCTTGCTAATTCCAAGCAATTTATCTTTCCCTCCACTGGAATGCTGCCTTGGCACTAATCCAAGCCATGCCGATAATTGCCTACCATTCTCAAAACTTGTAGCATTACCTATTGATGCTATTAAAGCAGTAGCAGTAATTAAACCAAGACCAGGTATAGCTGTTAATCGTTGATATTGAGTTAAGTTGCTAGCTATTATTTTTAATCTTTTTTCTATCTCTTTTATTTTTTTGTCATTATCCAAAAATTCCTCTTTCAGTTCACTAAATGTTTGATAACCCAGCTGGCTTAAATTTCCTTCATCTAAAATCTCGGTTAATTTTGTCATAACCTTATTGATCCCTTGAGGAATAATAAAACCAAATTCATGTAGTAGACCCCTAATTTCATTAGCAAGGGCAGTACGATTTTTTACCAATCTCTCTCTTACTCGATGAATTGATAAAATATCTTGTTGTTCTACAGTTCTAATTGGTACAAACCTCATATTTGGTCTTGTTACCGCTTCACATATAGCTTCTGCATCAGCTTGATCATTTTTATTAGTTTTAACATACGGTTTGACAAATTGTGCTGCCATTAGTTTTACTGTATGCCCCAATTTAGTTATTTCTCTTGCCCAGTAACTAGCTCCGCCGCAAGCTTCCATCCCTACCAAACATTTTGGTAAATTAGCCATAAATGTTAAAACTTGATCTCTCATTAATTTTTTCTTTAATACCGTCTTACCATTTTTATCTACACCATGAATTTGGAAAATTCTTTTTGCAATATCTATACCAATTGTGGTAACTTCCATCTTAGCCTCCTGATTGTTATTTTAATATTTAATATTAACTTTAGAAGATTAGCAACTGCTTTTCATTCTGTATATCAGGAGGTCCATACCATTATTTTTTCACCTGTGGAATTTTATAATAAAGAAATACTGATAAAAGTGTACTTTAATGACAAGAGTTTTTATTTGAAACAAAACAATGGTAATACACATAAGAAGCATTATGTTGACTAATTTTTAGTATGTCAAGTAGAAAAGTGATGTTTACATGACTACAAACTTCATGCCAAAACCACTGCAAACCTGATTCTTTAGACGTTTTAAGCACTTTTTTGTCTCGAAGATGAGCCGCGACCAAAGATCGAAGCTGCTCACGTACTAATGTACGCCTAGCAGCTCGACTTTGCTACTGCCTAGCTCTTCTTGAAGTTATACTATCGTCTACCAACTCTTCATTTACGAGTAGTATATTAGCTATATAATACATATGAGTAATTTCATTGGTCATGATGATCAGAATCACCTAATGGTTTCATTATATCATCTTGGTGAATTATTTCATCTGTCAAACCAGTTCTTGGATTAGAAATAGGTGTTTCAAATGATAAATTGTTAACAAAACTTCTTACAGAAATTTTCATTTTTTTTGTCAGTTGTTCCGAGGCATCTAGTCCATCCATGAATGGAAAGTGGTCTTCGTCCCAGTTAAAGAGTATAGAAGGGTTATCTAATATATGGAAAATACGACAAAATTCATCTTTATCCCAATCATTAGGTAATTCTTTGTGTTCAGAAACATAACGAAATGCTTCTACAAATTTTTTTATTTCTTCTTCAAGATGTCTAGCTTCTTTTAATATTTCTTCACCAAATTTTGCTAATTTCTCCATGACGTTTTCTATCTCACAAACATTAGCATAATTTTTAAGTAGTACCATTACTGTTTCAGGGTGTTCATGTTCTATTGCTATTTCTAAGGGATATTGCTTATCATGAGGCCACCTTTCATCTAAATACTCTTGTACATTGACTAAAGAAGGATCATTTTTTATCATCTTTTCTACAACAGTAGAAAATCCTGCCCGTATTGCAGTATGTATAGCGTGATAATCATAGTTACCATTGTTATAAAAAACATTTACTGATGCATGATGATCTATTAGTGTATGGGCTGTATTAATATAGTCCTCCTTTTGTTCTGAATTCTTTGTAATATCACTATTATCTTCTGTATCAGAATCTACTTTAGAGTCTGTATCAGGTATGTCGTCAGGGTTTGCATCATATATATCTTGATATTTGGCAACCCATAGATCCAACACATTAAATAATGGTGTATTATATAATTCTCCTTTGTCCTTAAACCAAAATCTTGTAATGTCTTTACCCCAACCCTTACTATCCACTTGAGCTCCGTGATCAAGTAATATCTCTACTGCCTGATATTTAGTGTTCAATGCTGCTTCATGTAAAGCTGTCCTTTTTTCATAACCTAACACATCTACCGTAGCACCAGACTTAATTAATAACTCTATTATATCAGTAAACCCTTCTTTTGCCGCTATATGTAATGGAGTTCTACCATTAATATCTTTGACGTTAATATCAAGGTTAGGCAATTCTAATATTTTTCTTACTTCCTCAATATTTCCACTCTTAACTGCCACATGTAGTTGCATAGTGCTAGCTACATCTTTATCTTTACTCATCTGATCCTCTTTTATATAATCATTATAGTTGAATTATATCATATTTTTCCTACCCACTAAGCATATTTATGAAAAAATTTATACAACATAGGTTAGAAAATATTGCATCTTTTTAAAGATAAAAAGTAGTAAATGCTTTAAATAGTCAAAATTTTAGTTTATTATAACTTTATAATTAAAATATCATGGTTTCTTATGGAAGATGTTAATAACTATTGGGATAATTCAAAATACCAGTATTGCAGCATATGCTGAGAGGTTGCTTAAGGAGTTAATTTTGCTAAATAAAAAAGTAAAGCAACCAATAGACATGTATGAAGTCAAAAAAGGCATCTACTATGCTAAAAAATATCATGGTAGTCAAATGAGGCAGTCCGGCGAGCCATATTACTCACACCCAATAGAGGTGGCTTATATGGTTGCCCAGTACACAGCCCTAGAAATTCCACGATTGTTTAGAACTGACATGGTTGTTACCGCATTACTGCACGACACCATTGAGGATACAAAACTTACCGAAAAGATGATTGCTTACATCTTTGGCAGTCAAGTGGCTAGTCAAGTAGAAGACCTGACTAGGGTCAAGTCTCATGGCAAGATTAGCTCGGCGGAAATGGTCGAAATGTTATATAAAGAAAAGAAACATGATGTGCTTTTAGTTAAGTTATTTGACAGATTACATAATATACAAACGGTTAGTGCTAAATCACCGGAAAAAGCTAAAAAGATTATAGAAGAGACCTTACGTTATTTCGTAGTTTTAGCAGAATATTTAGGGTTACCTAGCGTATCAAAATTAATACACATATATACTACTATTAATGTATTGACAGACATTGATTTAAATGCAACTAATTTTTCTTATCAAAATAATTACCAGCCGCTTTCTCTAATCTACCAAAATGCATTACACCAAAACTATAACTTATAACCACAGGTATCATTATAATTAATAATCCTATATAGCCAAAAAACTCAACTAAATACACCAGTCCGAATGAAGTTATTATATACATTATAACACGTGATAAAGCATAAGAAAAAGATGAATAAGTAAAACGTCGGAAAATTGATATATGCGTATATGTTATTGGTCTTGCTGGCACATAGTCACAGGCAAATAGCATTATACAACATTGAATAAAAAATATAGTATAATGACTAGATGTTTTTGTTATTAACATTGGGGTAAGTAACATAACAATTATAAACAAGCATAGTTTAGCTTTGATGATTTTTGGTGGATAAACTTTATAACTTAAAAAAGTCAATACTAACATTCCTATTAATTGAATTATTGAAACAATAAAATTTTGATGAATGATTTGTTCTGAGCTGAATCCAAAATCTTGCTTAAGAATATTACCACAATAAACATAAGCAAAGTAAAAACATACTGGCCAAGCACAATCCATAAAAAACAAAGCTATTATGTTTTTCCTATCACTATTTTTTTCTACAATTCCTTTCCATATAGGATTAGATTTTAAGTCTTTTTTTGAGTCACCTAAAATATTTTTTACCCGTCTTTTTGCGTCAGCAAAATCAGTAGTTTCCTTTAAAGTTGTTCGTGCTATAACACCTATTATAGCTACCCCTGCTCCAAACCAAAATGCTATACGCCAATTTAAATTATGTAAGGTTGTAAAAGATGCAATAGCTAATGCAAATGTACCACCTAATATAGAAAAGACAGAGGTTAATGCTACTACTGGGTATTGGATAGGTGGTTTTGTTATTTCAGTTAAGTATAATTGTGCACCTATAAATTCTCCCATAGATGATAAGCCTTGAAGAATTCGACATATTGTAACTAATATAGTAGCAATGAGTCCAACTTCAGCATAAGTTGGAAGATTAGCCATCACAAAACAGGATAAAGCCATCATAAAAGTTGTAATAATAACAGTTGCCTTACGTCCAATATTATCTCCTATCCAGCCAAATAGCAAAGCCCCAAATGGTCTTAATAAATAAGTAGAACAAAAAGCAAAAGCAGCATAAATTGCTGCAGTATGAGGGTCAGATTTTGGAAAAAACAACTCATTCAACAATACCGCCATATGAACATAAAGCATCAGATCAAAATACTCTAGGAAAGTCCCTATTGAAAGCAATCCAACAGCTTCTTTTTGTTCTTTCGTTAGGCTTCTTTGTTCCTGCTGATATCCTATCATTTATTCACCTTAAATATATTTATTAGTATTTATAAATACTGAAGATTTGGTTAATTAATAGCAAGAAAATTATAGTATCGAAAATTGAAATAATAAATCTTGGTTGTAACAATATCACGGTTCTATAAACAAATTACTCACCTTACGCATAACCCCCATGGCAATTTAAAAGTCATAGGAAAAACAGCCTAGCGTCTATTAGCGAGGAGCTGCAACGCAGCGACGAAGCAATGAATGTGGATTGCCACGACCACTACGTGGTTTCGCAATGACATCTTGTACTTTCCTACAATTTTTAAATGCCATACATAAGGTGAACAAATTAGAAGGGGGAAAAAAGATATTTGGTAAAAATATAGGCTGAGATCAACGAGATGTTGATTATCAAAATCGTATCGCATACGAGTAGAATATTGGATATTGTTTATATATGAAAAACTACTTAATTTTTTTATTAAAAATTAAGTTGACTATTATTTTAGAATTGATTCTAATTAAAATATTGCAACATAAATCAACCTAATAGCATGGCAAAATATAAAATGGCTGATGATTTTGATGATAGGGATAAAGGTAACGGGAAGGAAGAAGACAAGGTAAGTCTTGATCTGTTTAAGAGTGCAGTTTAGGAATATTTAAGAAGGATGCTACACGAGTCTATACTGATGTTTTTTCAGAGGTGGGGCAATGGGTTAATGCTATTAAGACAATCACTACAATATCCTAACAAGAATGCAGAAATTTCTGTGTCTGCTGCAGTTTGGGCTGATAAACAATTAGAATCGCATTGTCAACAATTTCACTCATATCAGGGGGCATCTTCTTCCCAGCATAATGCTTCGTACGAAACTTGTCCTAGTACATCTGACTCGGAAGACGATACAGCACTAGCTGAAACTGTTAAACTCCATATGTGTTGTGAAATTATGTAGTATCAATTCCATAAATCGTCATCCCCTATGCCAATTGGTATAGGGAGTTTCTGTTTCCCTAGGAGCATTAGGTGCTTTAGCTATTGCCTCACTTGTTACTTCTTATGGCTTTAACTGGCGTGCAGCATTTTGGATAGGTGCAGTAATTGCACTGATTGGTTTTATTGCAAGAACGAAGCTACGAGAAACGCCTGAATTTGCTGATGCCAAACGTCAACTAAAAAAAGTTTTTGCACAAACTAATACAGATACCAGTACTTTAGTAAAAAATCCTATTTGGACAGAAAAAGTTAATAAAAAAACAATATTAGCTCTTTTTTTCTTACAATGTGCTTTACCTATAGGTTTTTATTTTATTTATATATATTGTAGTAATATTTTACAAACTAACTTTGGTTATACAATTGCTGAGGTTATTCATCATAATTTTATTCTATGTCTAATACAGCTCTTGGTTGTATCAATATTAGCTTATTTAAGTTACAAAATATATCCACTATTAACCATGAAAATTTCCGTTATTACTGCTTTTGGCTTCACTTATCTTGTTAACCATTTTGGCTATTGGGGATTATGGGTTATTATGATCCCTACAATTGTGGGGTTCGCATACGGGCTATTACATTTTGAAAAGTTGGAGAAAGTGGCGGGGAATTATCCATAGAATTTTGATGATTATGTTGATCAAACTGCTGTATGGATAAATTTTTATAACATAATGCAGTTAAGTCTTGTGTTATTGTTGGTATTTTTAAATGCATAGCAATGATTATAAAATTTTTTACGGTTTCTTCAATAATCTTCCTAGCTTTTTCAGGTGATTTAACTCCTAGAGTTTGTAAGTTGTGAACTCGGTCAAATAATTTAATCAATGCCACATCATATTTTTCTTGTTGAAGTAATATATCTAATGTTTCTGCCGAGCTAATCTTGCCGTGAGGCTTGTTCCTGCTTAAGTCTTCTACTTGACTAGCAACCTGCTCCCCAAAAATATAAGCAATCATTTTTGCGGTAAGTGTTGTATCCTCAATGGTGTCATGTAGTATGCTGGTAACAATAATGTCAGTACGAAAAAGATAATCAGAGATCATATACGCCACCTCTAGTGGATGAGAGTAATAAGGCTCGCCTGACTGCCTCATTTGGCTGCCATGATATTTCTTGGCGTAATAAATAGCCTTTCTAACCTCATCAATATCTATTGACCGGTTTACTTCCTCATTCATCTTACGTAATTTGTCCAGTAATCTAGTAGCATATTGACAAGGTGCATACTTTGAGTTGTCCCAATAATTAATATCTTCTTCCATAAAAACCATAAATATTTTTATATTCAATTTATAGATTAAACTAAAATATAAATTATTACCAAGGATTTTTTATCTATTTTTAAAAAAGATGAATATTTTTGTATTTTGTTGTTGTGTGAATAGACAGCTACTCCCTTTATGTTCACTTATCCCCCTCCTCTAATTCCTTATTATATAATTTATAATATTCCGCTTTATTGTCCATAAGTTGTGAGTGAGTTCCTTGTTCAAATATCATACCAGATTTCATAACAACTATATGATCAACATCCTTAATGCTCGATAAACGATGTGTTATAATTAGGGTGGTTTTATTCTCACGAATATTTACTAAAGAATTTAGAATTAATCGCTCAGAATTTTGGTCTAATGAACTTGTTGCTTCATCCCAAACTAAAATTGCTGCTGATTTCAAAAAAGCTCTAGCTATCGCTAAACGTTGACGTTGTCCACCTGAAAGTGTTGAACCTTGATTACCAATGATCGTATCATACCCTGCAGGCAGATTTGAGATAAATTGATGAGCATCAGCATATTTTGCTGCTATAATAATCTGATCACGAGTTGCATTTGGATTACCATAAGCAATATTTTCTGCAACACTAGTGTCAAATAATGTAGTATCTTGAGTTACTAAAGAAATTTGCTGCCTTAAAGAGTCAATCCTTATATCTTTAATATCATAATTATCAATTAAAATTTGTCCGCTAGTTGGGTTATAGAATCTTACTAATAAATTAGATAACGAGGTTTTTCCACTGCCAGAACGTCCAACAAAAGCTGTAGTTTTCCCTGGCATTATTTTTAGATTAATGAGCTTTAAAGCTACTTTATTATTAAATTTTAGCTCGACATTGTTAAAAATTATTTGTGGATTAACTAACTGAACATTTTGAGCATTTACACTATCTTTAATAATAGGCTCAGTATCTAGAATATTAAAAACTCTTCTTGTTGCAGCAATACCCTCTTGTAAGTTTACATTTAAAGAAACCAAACTTTTAAAAGGTCTATAAGCTGCAAGAAATGCAGTAATAAAAGCAAAAAATGCTCCTGGTGTAGTTTCTCCTTTTATGACTAACAACCCACCATACCAAATAAGCCCTCCAACTGTAATACCACTTAATACTTCCATGATTGGTGAAACCAATGCATCCAGTTTTGCAGTTTTCTTTAGAAAACGTAAAATATTACTAGAGAGCAATAAAGCTCGATTGCTTTCAATTCTCTCTCCTAAGAAAGACTTAACAATTTTAATTGACTGAAAAGTTTCATCTAACCTAGAAGTATAATTAGCTAATTCCTCTTGAGCTTGACCTGATATTCTACGAATTTTTTTCCCTAATTTCTGTATTGGATAAATTGCTAGGGGAAATGCTAGAAACACAATACAAGACAACCCAGGTTCTAACTTAAACATCACTATGATAAGACCTATTACTGTTAAAAAATGTTTGGCAAATCCTACTAGTAAATTTGACACAGCACCACGCATCATGGAAATATCGTTAGTAAAACGTGATATTAAACGCCCCGATGATTGAGATTGAATAAAGAGAATGTCGGCAAACAATAGATGCTCATACATCTTAATTTGCAGATCGGTTAAAATCCTCTGACCAAGAAATTTAATTAAATAATTTGAATAATATTCAGCTATCCCTTTAATAGTAAATGTTATTACTACCATTAACGGTAAAAATAATAACATTTGACGATTTCCTGTTAAAAATATTTGATCAATAGTTGGTTGCACTAAATTAACGCTATAAGCAGCACACATAGCTGCAACTACCATACAAAATACTGCTATGCTGATCTGTTTGAGATATGGTTTTATATGATCAATTATTAACCTTCTTAAAGTACTATAGGCACTGTAGTCATACTTTATTAGATTATGTTTTTTTTGCAAAATTCTCTCCTTCAGTTTAGTAATTTGTTATATAGCTAACCAAGGTTAGTATTTATCCATAGCAAATTGGCGTCATTGCGAGATCACATAGTGGTCGTGGCAATCCATATTCATTGGATTGCTTCGTCGTGCTTACGCACTCCTCGCAAGAGCAGAGAGAGTGTTTTAAAAATTTCCTTCCACCCGTATATATATTATCGTTTCAGCAATCTTATGATTCTCTCAAAAAATTTCTATACTGTTTTTTTAGCAAAATTCCCCAAATTTAACCTACAAAAAAATCTATTTTTAACCCTATTACAAGGGAAGGAAATATGACAGAATCGTTAACTTTTTCTCGCCCTATAGTTGAAAATCAAGATATTATCTTTTATAACATAGTCGGTAATTTTGTCCCACCTGAATGGCGAAATCTTACCAATAATTGTGGTAAACAATTAAGTAAAACGTCTCGTCAACTTTTATCGTTGATAGTTTCTTGCACGAAAACTGATAGCTACAACAATACACAAGAATTACAAGAAGGCTATCATTTTTTCGAGAAAGAGCTAGGTTCTTATATCTTTAAATTATATAAGTAATTGTAAGAGGGTGACTTGATAGGTTCTTGATTGAAATAATCGTGCACAGAATAAGTACCCTCTTACAAGGTTTGCTTTGAACAAATTGCAGAAGGTGCTGGAAGTAGCAGCCTTGCACAATAAGATGAAGGAGATTATATCATGAGTAAAATAATAGGTCTAGATGTAAGTAAAAAATGGTTAGATATATGTTTATATGAGTCTAACAATAAACCGATATATAATCGTTTTTCCAATGATAAGTTAGGGCATGAAGAACTGATAAAATTAATAAAAGAGCAAGAAATTAAGATAATAGTATGTGAGCCTACTGGAGGTTATGAAGCAGAGATTTGCCAAGAATTGTATAATAATAAGCAACAGATACATAAGGTCAATACCTATAGTTTTAATTCATTTAGTAAATCGGTGAATTTGTGTAAAACTGATAAGAAGGACGCATTTAAATTAGCATATTATGGCGATAAGATGCAACTTACAGCTAATTATTTATATCAAGTTGAATCAGAGACTTTGAAGAGATGTCAGCAAAGGCGAGAAGATTTAGTATTAATGCTTAGCAATGAAAAGAAGAGGCTACATCATAGTATTGATGGCATTGATAAAGAGAGTATAGAAAAACTCATTAAATTTTTACAGAATGAAATAGCTGAGCTTGATAAGAAATTAAATGAGGTAATAGATGAATCAGAAGAGTTGAAAGAGAAGGTAAAAATATTAGAGAGTGTGCCTGGTATTGGTAAATGCGTAGCTAAAAAACTAATTAGTTTTTTACCTGAATTAGGAAATAAAAATTATAGTAGTAACGAATTGTCAGCAATTGTGGGGATAGCTCCTTATGCTCGTGATAGTGGTAATAAGCAAGGACGAAGATTTATTAGAGGTGGCAGGAAAATACCACGAGATGCTTTATACATGGCGGTATTGGCGGGGAAAAATGGTGTCAAAAATAGTTTTCAATATTTAAAAGCTTTATATGATAGGCTTGTTAACAATTTTAAACCTAAAAAGGTTGCTATAGTTGCGTGCATGCGTAAACTACTTGAAGTGTGCCATAAACTTATTCAACAAAAACGTTGTTTTGTTATTTAGATAAATATTTTTTATTTTTTTGAAAATTTAGATAAAAGATAATTGCTGTTGACAAAAATTATAGTTAGGAAAGAGGAAAGAAAGTTGCCATAGTAAGAAGAAATGGTAGTTTCTAGTTATGTACTAGTTACGACTTAATCTGACAATAAGTAATAATCAGGCAGCTTGATAAGTAATAGCCAAGTTGTCTGATATTCTCTCTATATTACTAATATTTTTATCTTTAGCAATATAAAGTGAATCTCTAAAAGTTTGCATTGGTGTTTTACCAAAACAATGTTTACCTGAATGAGACCTTTCGTTATTATAATTTGTAAGCCAAGTATCTATATCAGCTTGTAACTCATCTAATGTATTATAGAGCTTTTTACGGAATAGAATGTGATAGCACTCTTCCTGCATAGTTTTGTGAAAACGCTCACATATACCATTAGTTTGAGGGCTATATGCTTTAGTTCTAGAATGATCTATATTCTCAATACCAAGATATAGTTGATAAGCATGATTCTCAGGTTTACCACAATATTCCGTGCCTCTATTTGTAAGTATTCGAAGCAAAGGGATATTATACTTTTCAAAAAATGGAATAACCCTATCATTCAAATGGTCTGCTGTAGTAATAGCTGTTTTCTCGGTATAAAGCTTACAAATAGCTACCCTAGAATAAGTGTCTACAAAGGTTTGTTGGTAGATACGTCCTATGCCTTTAATGTTTCCAACATAATAGGTATATTGAGAGCCAAGGTAACCAGGATGCATGGTTTCAATCTCACCAGTTGCTTCACGTTTATTCTTGATTTTCTCAAGTGCAGCAAGTTGTGCATCACTCAAAATAATACCAGCATTTGCAACTTTAGCATCCAATGCTTTTAGACGTTTTTTGAAATTCTATAGATCATGACGTAGCCAAACAGACCTTACTCCACTTCCAGAGATAACGATACCTCTCCTACGTAATTCATTAGCAGTACGTTCCTGACCATAAGCAGGAAATTCAACAGCTATATTAGACTTCTTTCGAAACTCGCTTATGCTGGGGGATTTGAAGGAGACGCGGAACGCAGAACCGCAGCGTACTCTAATGTACGTGAGGATTCGAGTACCGCATCGACGTACAAATCACCAACAGAAGTAGAGTTTCGAAAGAAGTCTATTAACTACTGCATCCTCGATATTAGATGGAACACGATTCTTCAAACATGGCTTCTTTCTAGTCATCTCAAACAAAGATTCTGCTCCACCTTGCTCATGCAGTTCCTTATAGCGGTAAAATGTATCTCTGCTATAGCCCATTACTTTACAAGCTTGCTATACGTTTCCTAGTTGTTCTGCTAATTGTAATAAACCAATTCTTGGTTTTATAATTTTTTCTTGATATGTTGTCATCTGACAGTCTCCTTAATAAGAGGTTGTTAAAATTTGCTGGGTACGATTTTATTCCATATTTTCGTACCCAACAACTCCAAACTGTCAGATCAAGTCTTTACTTTTACACCAGTCATAAAATTGCTTAAGTTACACTTTGCGCAACCAATATAACCTTTTTGTCCAGTAGTGTGACTCAGATGTACGTGAGGAGCAGAGTACCGGTATCACGCACAAATTACCAGCAGAAGTAGAATTTTCGAAGAGGTCTAATTCCTCTGAGGCAACTCCAACTGATGACGAGTCAGACTGCGATTCAGATTCTGATATAATTATCAATATCAACTTTTATATTTTCTATTTTTTCAAGTTCTCTTTTTATATTATTTTTTATTTCTTCGATTTTACGATATTTTTCTGCTATCTCCTTTTGTTTTGGTAAATCAAATTCATCTGTTGCAGTAATTGGGATTTTGATTTCAATATTTCTTGTTCTTTCTATGGTTGGCTTGTATTCCCAGTTAAAGTTATTTTTATCTAATACTTTTTGTAATTCAAACGATAGATATAAACAATCAAGGTTATCACATTTTGGGATATACAATCTTGCATCTCCATTTATGCTAAATTTATGTTTTGACCTATAAAAAACTGTGCCAGCATATCCATTGGTAGTAATCTGGATAGATTCAACATCATGATCAAAATGATTTATATAACCTAAAACACCACCTTGTTTTGTGTTTGCTGAGTAGATAGGATACGAACCTTTATGTTTTTTAATATAAGTCTTAGTGTATTTTGCTATTCCTTTTTTTATATTAAAAATATCCTCTATTTTTACACTTTGGCAATACTCGATTGCATCATCAATTTTGATAACAAGTTTATCTATTTTATGTTTGTATTCCCCAACTTCTTGCTTAATTTCAGAGATTACTTGATATTTTTCTATAATATCTTGTTGGATGTCAATATCAAGATTCCCATCGACATCTACAGGTAATCTAATAATGATATTCTGCATATTTTTTAGAGAAGCTCTTAATCCCCTATCAAAACCATAAACATCCTTAATTCTGTCTAGCTCAATCATTAAATATTGTGGCAAGATAGTATCTTCTAATATTCTTATTGTTCCACAATGATCAGTTGTTGCAAATGGGATGTACTTTCTAATAAAATTAAATTTAAAATCACCATCAATACCCCATATAACAAAATTACTATCAAAATCTTTTATATTACTATCTTTTATCAAACCAACTGGATTAAATACATTTGCACTATATGCGGGTATATTGCCAGCTTTAATATTTATTAAATCCCTTTTTAAAACTCTTTTACCTATAAATAATTTAAAATAGCTACAATCATTTAAAGGTATTTCTAAGTACTTTTTTTTTTCTTGAGTTACATTAAAACCAATATCTTGCAAAGATGTAGTAAACTCATTACAGCTCGTTACTAAATCGCTAATTATATCACTAAACTCACTAATTGAAACTACTTGGTCTATTCCTTCAATGCCTAATTCAATTTTTTCTTCTTTACTCCACCATCTTTCTACAGACCAATTTTTATCACTGTCAAATTCATTTATCGAAACTATCTTACACCTTTTATCATGATTAAGAGTTGCAAAATACTTCTTATTGCCCTTAAAAGCATTATATAAATTAACAGCTTCTTTTAAGTCATCTTGCTCAATATCAAATCTGTAGATATCTCTACTTTCACCTATTTCACTGACCAAATAAGTGAATACAGGATCAGTTTGAATATCAGAAATATCAGATTTTTTTGTAATTGCTAAAATATAGGTCTTTTTTTGTGTTGTAAAAAATGTCTTTAATGGCAAAGAAATAATTGCATCAATATAGCAACTATCCAAAATATATTGCCTTAGTTTTTTATCATTCTGTCTATTAAAAATGCCGTCAGGAACAACTATAAAAGCCTTGCCACCTTTTTTTAGAGCTTTTATAATCCATTCCATGAAAAGTCCCTCAATACCCATGGCATTTATCTTGTAATAATTCTTTAACGTAATATTTTTAGCTATCTCTTCTTTTATGTTACTACTTCCACTAGTAACATAAGGAGGGTTTGTTAAAATTAAGTCATATTTCTCTTCTGCAACATCGGAAAGAGTACCAAGTATTGAGTTTGTTTTTAAAATGAAACTATCATTAAATATTTTGGCAAATTCTCTAGTTAGTCCAATATTATCTTTTATCAGTTCACAAAAATAAATAAGCATATTGGCTTTTGCTAAAATGATGGTTTTTTGTTCATCTTTATCAAAACCTTTATCAAAGCCAACTATTTTAACTTTTTGTATTATTTTATTGTTTTCAACTTTAAAAAGCTTATCAAGATTGTCTTTTATAAATTCTAATGGAAATTTACCTACTCCGCATGCTGGATCACAAATAGTCATCCCATCTTTTAGTTCACCTTCTGCCATTTCGTTGATAGCACGAACAACTTTAATTGGAGTAAAAAACTGTCCCCAATTCTTCTTACTGATACTTTCTTTCAAAAAACTTTCAAAAAGCTTGCTTTTAAAATCATGGTCAACATGCTCAAGTTTTCCATAATCTCTAAATTTTTGTAAAACTTTTTTAAAGACTGTTCCGTAACCATCCACAGCTTTTTGTTCTTTACTGATAAATAGGCTACCATTTATTATGGTGGTCTTGTCTAGGGCATTTTCAGGAAACAGCTCCTTTATTTGTGGTCTGATAATATTTGCGTAATGTTGCAAAACTGTGTTAGTTTCATTGCCTTCTTCATACATCCTGAGTAAAGTATAAAAATTATAAGTACCTTGCAATATTTTTAAATCACTTAGATATTTGAATATAAATAATTCAACAAATGTGTATAAGCAATTCTCAGGGGTTGCACCACTAACACTCCAAACATCTTGCCATATTTGTTTTGCTAAGTCGGTTGGATTGATTAGTTTTTTTGGTAAGATTTTATCATTTTTTTCATTTATTGATTGTATTATTTCATTGATAACTTTTTGCAAGTTTGTATCTTTGGAGTCAAAAAGATACTTAAAATCATCACCTTTTTCGTTTTTTACGTTATTACCAGTAGCAACATTAATCCATACCGTTTCTTGGGTATCAGTTGCAATAATTAATTTTGTTTTTAGTTTTTTGGCAACCTCAATTTCTTGCAAAATGGCATTATTTTTTTTATCCTTGGTATTAAAGTTTTCAGGTAGTTTAAATTCCACAATAGCAATAACTTCTTTTTGTTTTGTGATAATGGCATCAACTCTCTTGTTTGATACATCCCCATAATCTATACTTCTTATTATATCAGCTTTTTTTAAAGCACTAATAGTTGTTGCACCAATATTATAAAAATTCCAAGTCCCTATTTTTTGAGGATTCTTGATTAAATCTCGTTGCAGAAGTTCTTCGCTCATAATTAAATCACACAATTATTCAATAGACCTCTTGCGAAATTCGCTTCTGTTAGGGAATTTGTAGGAGACACGGAACGGAAAACCGCAGCGTACTCTAGTGTACGTGAGGATTTGAGTACCGGATCGACGCACAAATTACCAGCAGAAGTAGAATTACGCAAGAGGTCTAATAACAAATCAAAAGTAGTATTATTGTCCCTTATTATATCCAAAACAAAACTCATCGACAATAGATATTTAAGATATTTTTTACTAATCTTATGAAATTGTCCAATAACGCGAATTCGGGTAAACTGTAATTTATACAACATAGGTTAGAAAATATGCATCTTTTTAAAAATAAAAAGCAATAAATGCTTTAAATAGTCAAAATTTTAGTTTATAATAACTTTATAATTAAAATATCATGGTTTCTTATGGAAGATGTTAATAACTATTGGGATAATTCAAAATACCAGTATTGTGCATATGCTGAGAGGTTGCTTAAGGAGTTAATTTTGCTAAATGAAAAAGTAAAGCAACCAATAAACATGTATGAAGTCAAAAAGGGCATCTACTATGCTAAAAAATATCATGGCAGTCAAATGAGGCAGTCTGGTGAGCCTTATTATTCTCATCCAATAGAGGTGGCTTATATGCTTGCCCAGTACACAGCCCTAGAAATTCCACGATTGTTTAGAACCGACATTATTGTGACTGCGTTACTACACGATACCATTGAAGATACACAACTGACCGAAAAGATGATTGCTTACATCTTTGGCAGTCAAGTGGCTAGTCAAGTAGAAGACCTGACTAGGGTTAAGCCTCATGGCAAGATTAGCTCGGCGGAAACACTAGATTTACTATTCCAGCAAAAAAAATATGATGTGGCATTGATTAAACTTTTTGATAGAATTCACAATTTAGAAACTTTAGGAGCAAAATCACTAGAAAAAGCTAAAAAGATAGTAGAAGAAACTGTAATACATTTTTTAACTTTAGCTATGCATTTAAAAATACCAACAGTAACAAAACGAATTATTACATTATGTTGTCAACATTTATCTATACCTCTACATAAGGCTTTTGTGGATAATTCCCGACCTCTTTCTCCAACTTTTCAAAATGAAATAGTCCGAATGCAAAACCTATGCAAACTGGAAGCAATATAATCATTATCCCCCAATGATGCAAATATTCAGTTAAGTAAACAATTGAAAAAGGGGTAACTACATACATTAAGGCACGAGATATGGCAAAGGTAAGACTAGCACAGCTAAAACGTTTAAAGACAGGAAAATGTTTATAATATATTGACTGTCCTAGGTTAGGACCGATAGGTACAAATAACATAGCGAATAATTGAATTAAAAATACATCAAATGAGCTATTAACATTATTTAATAAATAAGGGCAAGCTAAAGCAAATACACAAAATATTAATAACAAAGTTTTTACAATTTTTAACGGATATATTTTATAACTTAAATATGTTAATACCAAAGTGCTTAAGAAGGAAAATATGGAGAGAATAAAATTTTGATGAATGACCTGTTCAGCACTATAGCCAAAAGAAGTTTTTAAAAGATTGCCACAATGCATATAAGCAAAATAAAAACATACGGGACACATACATTCTATTAAAAACAATGCTAAAATTGTTGTTTTATTAGCTTTTTCCTTCCATATTGGATTATTTTCTAGTTTTTTGAGATCTATGCTGCCAACATTTGAAGGCTGCTGAAAAGTTTTTTTTAGTTGACGTTTGGCATCAGCAAATTCTGGTGTTTCTCTAAGACTCTTTCGAGCTGCTGTGCCGATCAATGCTACGCCTGCTCCCATCCAAAATGCTATACGCCAATTAAATCCATAGGAGGTCACTAAAGATGCTATTCCTAAAGCGCCAACTTCTCCTAAAGTACTAAAAATCGCAACTGATGAAACAGCTGGATATTGGGCTGGTGGATTTATAGATTCAGTTAAATAAAGTGCTGCTCCTACTGTCTCTCCCATAACGGACATTCCTTGTAGTACACGGCATATGGTGATCAACCAAGAGGCTGTAATACCTATTTGGGCATAAGTAGGGAGATTAGCCATGGTAATACATGATAAAGCCATTATAAAAGTCGTTATAATAACGGTATTCTTACGCCCTATATTATCACCTATATAGCCAAAAATTAACGCTCCAACAGGTCTAAAAATAAGGCTAGAACAGAAAGCCGTAGCAGAGTAAATTGCTGTAGTATGCGGATCACTTTGAGGAAAAAACAACTCATTCATCAATATTGCCATATGAATGTAAAGCATCAAGTCAAAAGATTCTAAAAAAGTCCCTATGGACAGCAATCCTACCGCTTCTTTTTGCTCTTTAGTTAGGCTTCTTTGTTCCTGCTGATATCCTATCATTTATTCACCTTAATATATTTATTAGTACTAATAGATATTGATGATTTGGTTGAACGATAGCAAGAAAAAATAATATAGAAAATTGAAATAATAAATCTTGGTTGTAACAATATCACAATTCTATAAACAAATTAGTAAGGGGGAAAAGAGATATTGGTAAAAATATAGGCTGAGATCAAAGGATGTTAAATATCAGAACTAATATAGTTATGTGAGTAGAATATTGGATATTGTTTATATTATGAAAAATAATTAATTTTCATTAAAAATAAGTTGACTAATATTTTAGAATTGATTCTAATTAAATTATGGCAACGTAAATCAACCTAATAGCATGGTAAAATATAAAATGGCTGATGATTTTGATGATGGGAATATGAGCAAAGAAGACTCTGCTTATGTTACTCAGTTTGAGAATGTTATTAATGATATCAAATCTCAGCTGCATACTACTAACCCAGCTGAGCTAGCGAGACTCAATAGTGCTATAAGCAGTTTGTTAGCTAGTAATCTTCCAGCAGAAATACTAAAAAGTTTAGAAGCTTTACAAGCTGCTGTTGCCAAAGAAGAGCAGCGTGCTGAACAAAATATTACTTACAGGCAAGAAGCGGAAGCCGCAACTAAGATGCAAGAACAAATAGAGTTTCTAGAGAGGGAAGCTGAAAAGTTAGAAGCTGAGCGGTCAGCACAATTTCACCAAGAAAGCATAAAATTAAAAGAACAACATACAGAGTTTAACAAAAATGCTGATGCATTTTTAACCGCAAGGAAAAGCGAAACAAATCAGTTGCATGATGTAGTTAAAGATCTTAAAGATGGCAAAGATGTAGAAAGTAAACTGCAGAAACTGGTAAAAAGCGAAGATCAGATTAAAAAACAAAATACAGAATATAAAAATTTACTTGAACATCGTGATAAAGTACATGAACATTATGATGGAGTAATGAAGCACGATAAAAAATTAAAAGAAGAAAAAGTAAAGTTAGAAAAAGATAAGATAGAAAAGGAAAAGTCGAAGGATGTTCAGTCGATAAGTGAAATTGACACGATAAAACAAAAAATAAAACATCAGGATAAGAAAATTACGGATTTTGCTCCAGTTGTGGAACAAGCTCAAAAGCAGAAAGATGAAGTTGATGCTAAGGTTCAGGAGATGAAGGAGAATGATAAAAATGAAGATAAGGAATTTAATGATTTTGATAAGTTAGTTAAACAATTACAACAGACAGATCCTGCTAAATATCAGAAGTTAAATAAGTTTACTACTTTACTTAAAAATCAAGAAAAGGCTATTGCTGGCAATGGAATAGTTAATGACACATTGCTTCGTAGTGAAGTTACCAATATAGCTAAAAATGAAGAAAATTTAGAACCTGAAATAGCAGGAACTAACGCACCATCTTCTTCTCCCTCTAAGCAGCTGACTGAAGTAGCAAATGATAAAACACCACAAGATTCTAAAACTATTGACCAAGAACAAGATAAAACACCAACAACCAATCTTAATAAAACTCTTAAAGACGAATCACATAAGCTTGGGGATAAAATAATACAAAAATTAGGATATAATGACCAAGTGGCAGTAATGAATCAACTATCGGAAAAACACTTAGAGCAGCATATTACTAAGGGATTATCTGAGGCAAAGCCTGTTCCTCTAAAACCTGTGCCAACTCCTAATCCCAAATTTACTACCCTGAATAAGAATGAAAAACAAAGGTAACTATTAACTATATTAAAATTTAAATAATAGGTAAATTATGGCAAAATCGAAAGACTCTCCAAAAAGATATGTAGACTCAAATAAAACTATATTACGCACTAGTAATAATTTATATAATTATGCTTCTGAACAATTTGACAAGGCGGAAGGCGCAAAAGAACAGGTTGGCTTAGTATCTCAAGTGATTGGTGGATATAAAGCAGTTGCTAGATGTTGGAACGAATCATTACTCTTCGGAAATGCAGCAGCAGCTGCTGGACTTGCTTATCTTTATCGCGAAGGTTTAGGAGTAGAAAAGAGTGAATATAAGGACAAGCTTTACGTATCTGTTGGAGCTAAATTAGGCGATCCATCTTGCAAAGAATTACTGCCTCAACGAGATCATAAAGATGTTGCTTCGGAAGCTGAAAAATGGGTAAAATCTATTAAAGATATTACCACAAGATATCCAAACAAGGATGCAGAAATTACTGCGGCAGATGCAGTTTGGGCTAACGGAGTATTAGAATTCCATTGTCAACAATCTCATTCATATCAGGGAGCATCTTCTTCCCATCTTAATGATTCGTACGAAACTGATCCTGATACGTCGTTTGACTCGGAAAAAGATGTAACACTAGGTGGAAGTACTAAGCTGCATGTATGTTGTGAAATTATGTAGTATTAAACTGGTCAATACTAGGTCATCCTCGCCTACGCGGGAATGACTTTGTAACTCACCTTACGCATGGCATTTAAAAGCCATAGGGAGAATAGCCTAGAGTCATTGCGAGAAGGCATAAGCCGACGAAGCAATCCATATGACAAACTTCATGGATTGCCACGCTCACGTACGTTCGCTCGCTAATAGACGATTTAAGTCTTACAACAGCACTTAGCAATGACGATTTTTGAACTTTCGACAGTTGTGGGGGTTATGCGTAAGGTGAGTTTGTAAGCAATTAATTATATACAACTCTAGACAATATAACTTAAGGGTTTAAGCACTAATATGAGCAAATTTGTACGAGCAGATGGCAGAGTTATCTATACCCAGACCAGCCTAACTAGAGAACAAAAACAAGCTGTTGGGTTGCTGTCGATCGGGACGTTCCTAGAATATTTTGACTTGATGTTATATATTCATATGGCGGCTTTTCTTAATGAGATCTTTTTTGAAACCACTGATTCTCATACAAGCTCTTTAATGACATCTTTTGCCTTCTGTTCTACATTTGTTTTTCGGCCAGTTGGTGCGTTAATATTTGGTTGGTTAGGCGATAATATAGGTCGTAAGTCAACAGTGATCATCACAACTTTCATGATGGCTGCATCCTGTCTTGTCATGGCTAACCTGCCCACTTATGCTCAAATAGGCAGCTTGGCAGCTTGGATATTGACCATCTGCCGTATCGTGCAAGGCATATCTTCTATGGGAGAAATAACAGGAGCACAGCTTTATATAACTGAAACGATTAACCCACCAGCCCAATATGTAGGTGTGGGATTGATGTGGGCTTTCTCTTCTTTAGGAGAGGTAGCTGCTTTAGGGGTTGCCTCACTTGTTACTGCTTATGGTTTTAATTGGCGTCTAGCATTTTGGCTAGGTGCAGTAATTGCACTAATTGGTTCTGTTGCGAGAACGAGGCTACGAGAAACACCAGAATTTGCTGATGCCAAACGTCAACTAAAGAAAGTTTTTGCAGAAACTAATACAGATACCAGTACTTTAGCAAACCATCCTATTTGGACAATAAAAGTTACTAAAAAAACAGTACTAGCTTTCTTTTTATTAAAATGTGCTGTCCCGGTATGTTTTTATTTTGTCTATGTATATTGTGCTAATATTTTACAAACTAGCTTTGGTTATACAACGGTTGAGGTTATTCATCATAATTTTATTATCTGTATAATAGAGTTCTTAACAATATTAATATTATCTCGTTTAAGTTTAAAAGTGTATCCATTATTAACCGTGAAAATTATACTCATAATATTTTCTATTTTTATCATATTTTGTCCATATTTGCTGAATAATCTTCATTCTCCCTATGAGTTATTTTTGATTCAATTCGTTATCGTTTTATTTTACGAATCCTCAGGTCCTGCTATGCCAATTTTTTACAAAAACTTTCCGGTATTTAAACGTTTTACCTGTGCTAGTATGACATTCGCTATATCTCGAGCTTTGATGTATGTTATTACTGCTTTTGGCTTTGCCTACCTTATTGATCATTTTGGCAATTATGGATTATGGATTATTATGATTCCTATAATTGTGGGGTTCGCATACGGGCTATTACATTTTGAAAAGTTGGAGAAAATGGCTGGGAATTATCCTCAGCCAAATGTTAAATTGGCAACAAAGGTTGGATAATATATAGGTAAATATTGATAACATAAAGTAAAGGTTTAAATACTAATATGAGCAAATTTGTACGAGATGACGGCAGAGTTATCTATACCCAGACCAGCCTAACTAGAGAACAAAAACAAGCTGTTGGGTTGCTGTCGATCGGGACGTTCTTAGAGTACTTTGACTTGCTATTATATGTTCATATGGCGGCTTTTCTTAATGAGTTATTTTTTGAACCTACTGATCCTTATACAACCTCTTTAATGACAGCTTTCGCCTTTTGTTCAACCTACGTTTTTCGACCTATTGGGGCATTAATATTTGGTTGGTTAGGCGATAATATAGGGCGTAAATCTACCGTTATTATTACAACTTTTATGATGGCTGCATCATGTCTTGTCATGGCTAATCTACCTACTTATGCTCAGATAGGAGTAACAGCTACTTGGATAGTAACCATCTGCCGTATTGTCCAAGGTATGTCTTCTATGGGAGAGATAGTAGGGGCAGAACTATATATAACTGAAACGATCAATCCACCAGCCCAATATGCAAGTGTGGCATTGATAGGAGCTTTCTCTTGTCTAGGGGGGGGTATAGCTGCTTTAGGAATTGCTTCATTGGTTACTTCTTATGCTTTTAACTGGCGTGCAGCATTTTGGCTAGGTGCAATAGTGGCATTAATCGGTTCTATTGCTAGAACAACACTACGAGAAACACCAGAATTTGCTGATGCCAAACGTCAACTAAAAAAAGTTTTTGCACAAACTAATACAGATGCTAGTACTTTAGAAAGCCATCCTATTTGGAAAGAAAAAGTTAAGAAAAAAACATTTATAGCCCTCCTTTTGATACAATGTGTCACACCAGTATGTTTTTATTTTATCTATATGCATTGTGGCACTATTCTCAAGACCAATTTTGGTTATACAACATCTGAGGTTATTCATCATAATTTTATTGTTGCTATAATACAGTTTTTAAGTGTGTTAACATTAGCTTACTTAAGTTATAAAATTTATCCATTAGTAATCCTGAAAATTATACTGATAATATTTTCTATTTTTGTTTTATTTTGTCCATATTGGCTGAATAATCTTCATTCTCCTTATGAGTTATTTTTGATTCAGTCCATTGTTACTTTGTTTGCCCAATGTGAGGCACCTGCTGATCCCATTTTTTATAAAAGTTTTCCTGTTTTTAAACGTTTTACTAGTATTACCGTCATATTTGCTCTATCTCGAGCTTTTATGTATGTTATTACCTCTTTTGGTTTTTCCTACCTTACTAAATATTTTGGCAATTGGGGGTTATTGATTATTATGATCCCTATAAATATAGGATTCGCATACGGGCTATTACATTTTGAAAAGTTGGAGAAAATGGCTGGGAATTATCCTCAGCCAAATGTTAAATTGGCAACAAAAGCTGGATAATATTAGGTAAATGTTAATAACATAAAGTAAAGGTTTAAACACTAATATGAGCAAATTTGTACGAGATGACGGCAGGGTTATCTATCCCCAAACCAGTCTCACTAAAGAACAAAAACAAGCTGTTGGGTTGCTGTCGATTGGGACGTTCCTAGAATATTTTGATCTGATGTTATATGTACATTTAGCAGTATTACTAAATGAATTATTCTTTCCCAAATATGATCCTTTTACCACTTCATTGCTTTCGGCTGCTGCCTTTTCTTCTACTTACATATTAAGGCCTTTTGGAGCGTTATTGTTTGGTTATATTGGCGATTATTTAGGTAGAAAGACTGTCGTAATCATAACTACTTTTTTGATGGGTATTTCGTGTGTTATTATTGCAACTTTGCCTACTTATGCTCAAATAGGGATTACTGCGTCTTGGATACTTGTAATTTGTCGTATGATACAAGGTTTGTCAGCAAGTGCTGAAGCATGTGGAGCAGAAATTTATTTAACTGAAAGTTCAAGCCCACCTATTCAATATTCATTAGTTGCCTTAATAACTGTGTTTTCAGCTGTAGGAACGACAGCAGCCCTTGGAGTTGCCTCGATTTTTACTAGTACACATATTTATCAAAATGAATTCAGCTGGCGTACAGCTTTTTGGGTTGGGGCTGGCATTGCATTAATTGGTTCTGTTGCTAGGACTAGTTTAAAAGAAACCAGAGAGTTTGTGAATAAAAAAAAGAGGTTAAAAAATAGATTTATAGATAATAAAGTTGAATTTAATAAGCTGAATGAAGAAATTATTAATCAGCCAGTGCCAATTTCAACTTCAATCGCATATTTTTTTATTCAATGTGCTAGATCGCCATGTTTTTATTTCATTTATATATATTGTGGAGACATATTAAAACAAAAATGTGGTTTTTCGGCTAATCAAGTTATTAATCAAAATTTTTGGGTGTCACTGGTAGATTTATTTGGTTTAATTATGCTAGCTTATCTTAGCTATATAATCCATCCTTTAAAGATACTTAAAGCAAAGCTCTATTTATTTTTTGCTTCAATTATTTTATTCCCCATGGTGTTATCTTATAGCCTAAATTCGAATTATATTTTTATTTTTCAATGTTTGGCTGCTTTATTTGTGTTTGATAATGTGCCTGCAACACCAATATTTTATCGACATTTTCCTATCTTCAAAAGATTTACTCATACTAGTATATTAAGTGCCATAGCCAAATTATTCACTTATTTTATAACATCGTTTGGTTTAGTATTTACTACAGAATACTTAGGTTATTGGGGATTATTTTTAATTCTAGTACCTGTGGGTATAGGCTTTTTTATAGGAGTGTCTTATTTTGAGAAAATGGAGAAGCAATAACTTGAGATAGTTTAGTAAAAATATCAGCGTTATTTTTTATAACTCCCAATCTTATGTTATGCTTATAACATTTCTCATATAGGATATCGCAAAGCCATGGTAGCTCTACTACTTCACATAAAATTAAAGAATACTTTAAAGTTTCTTCAATTATCTTCTTCGCTTTTTCTGGAGACTTAGCTTCTAGAGTCTCAATATTGTGAAGCCTATCAAATATCTTAATAATTAAGGTATCATATTTCTTTTGTCTATATAACGATTCCATCATCTCCGCCGAGCTAATCTTCCCGTGAGGCTTGTTCCTGCTTAAGTCTTCTACTTGACTAGCAACCTGCTCCCCAAAAATATAAGCAATCATCTTTTCGGTAAGTTCTGTATCCTCGATGGTATCATGCAGTATGCTGGTAACAATAATGTCAGTGCGGAAAAGATAATCAGAAATCATATAAGCCACCTCTAGTGGATGGGAGTAATAAGGCTCACCAGACTGCCTCATTTGGCTGCCATGATATTTCTTGGCGTAATAAATAGCCTTTCTAACCTCATCAATATCTATTGGCCTATTTACTTCCTCATTCATCTTACGTAATTTGTCCAGTAACCTAGTAGCATATTGACAAGGTGCATACTTTGAGTTGTCCCAATAATTGATCTCTTCTTCTTCCATAAAAAAACCATACTCTATATTTTAAATATATAAGTTAAACTAAAAATTAGAATATTACTAGGAATTTATTATATTTTTTTGAAAAAGTGTAAGCTGTAAGTGACTAGACAAATATTATCAGCTTTTTAGGATAAACAAAAAAAAATGTAGAAAACATTTTGAAAAATAATAATATTATGCTACTATGTTATAATACTAGACAACTAATGCGATTTTTAGATTATAGAAATGTCAAAAGATAATTTAGATACTGGCAGAAATACCGATAGTAAATTTGTTGAAACAGAAGAAGAAAGAGAAAAACGACTGGATCGTGAAGAATCAGCTAGGAAACTAAAGGCAATTCTCTTTGTATTTATACCGCTTTTAGTTGCTTTCCTAACCTTCACTTATTTCTTTCTTAATTCAATAGAAGAAAAAAGTAAACTACTAAAAGAACAAACAAGTCAAAATATATCAACACCAAATAGCTCAGCAAAATAGGTAGGTTTGGCTAAAAAAATTAGTTTATTGGTTGAAAGGACAACATAAGACTGTTTTTAAGAGCGATAGAGTTGTTATATGGATTTAAAATTTGTTACTTTAGAAACGCTTTAAATCAGATGGTATTTTTAGGAAAAAAGTAAAAATTGCAAAGTTACCAAGAACGCTAACTATTCCATAGATGATCCATCCATAGAACGTTCTACACGGTTACAACAATGTTGCACACTGATATTATTTTTATACTCAGGCAATTTGTTTACTTTATACACAACATTGATTTCTTCACTTCCAATTTCGATTCTTTTCACCACACATCTAATCATATTTCGTTTACCATGCCAATCCAATTTGTCAAGATTCTCATCAATTCCGACTGTAAAATTCTCTAAATTAGTAACAATCAACCCTATTTCTTTTGTTAAAGTTTCTTTCTCAACTAATTTATTTTGCTGCTCTTGAGTTCTCTTTAGACTTTGTCTCATAGTTTGGATTCTTGGCTCAAACTCATCTTTAATAATATATTGTTGTGCATAACTGTCAATCAACAATGAAATACCTTTTTCTAATTTTATTTTTCGTTTTTCAAGAGAAGCATATGCTTCATCTATAGGAGACTTTTCCAGTTCTACCAAACGTCGTTGATATTCTTCAAAAATACGCTTGGGATTTTTTAGCATTTTTTTTACTTCTTCCACACAACCAATTCTATTGCAGTAGAACCCACTTGTTTATTATTGCACATTTTTGTGCCACCAAAGCGAGCAGAATCTGTGCCAGTACAACGATAATATAAATAAACAGTCTCATTTTTTGCATAACGTTTTGTAGATTTCCCACCACAATAAGCCCGCCCACAATACTTGCATACTAACAAACCTTGCAGTAAATAGGTTTCACCTTTTTTATGAATTCTTGCTCTTTTTCTATTTTCTTCTATTTGCTCTTGTACAGCATCAAACAATTGTTCATCTATAATGGTAGGTACAGAAATATAAATCCAATCTTCTTTATCCACAGAATACCTAGATGAATTGTTTTTTGGCTGCTCGCTCGAATCTCTTCGTGGTCTTATGTAGGATAATCTTACTCCAGTTTTTCTTCTTCCAAATGCAGCTTGCCCTTTATAGGTAGGATTTTTTAGCATGTACCAAACCGTACTTCTATCCCACCACATTTTGCCTTTCTTGGTCAAAATCTTATCCTTATTTAACAGGCGTATCACTTCTCCAATGGTTAGGCGATCTTTTCCAACCCAGTTGAACATTTTTCTTATAATTTCTGCTTCATCATCAATAACCTCAAAAGAGGCTTCTCCCTGACCTGTATGTTTGTCAATATAACGATAACCATAGGGTGCAACCGAAAGTACATTGACAGAACCTCTTTTTGCTGCATGAATTTTTCCCCGGCGATGTCGCTCCATAATTTTTGAACGTTCATATTCAGCAATCATTCCCTGCATTTGTAATAATAACTGTGACTCTGGATTTTCATTCGATTTTTGAAAATTTAAGAAAACAACGTCCGCACCATACCTCTCAAATTCTTCTATTAAAATCATTTGGTATGCGTATTTTCTCGATAATCGATCAGGTGAGTGAATGTAAATTTTGTCTATTATACCTGCTGCAACTTGATCACGTAGTTTTTCTAATGCGGGGCGAACAAGGTTTGAGCCACTATAACCATTATCAATAAATTGATGCTCGTCTAATAGAGGTAAACTATCAGCAATTATTCTCGATTTTAAAGCTTCTACTTGACTTGCTACTGTATTTTCTTGAGCTTGTTTCTCCGAAGATACCCTTGCATATAATGCTGCTGTTATCATTTTAAATTTTCTCGAAAAATGGTTAAACAAGGTTTCAATTCAATATTCATTTCAGATTCTTTATTTTTCACTTTATACTTTTTTCTAGGTAATAATTTTTCATAAGCGTCTATTAAATTGTTTAACGCTAGTCGATTTGGTTCATAGTTGTTAGATATATACCATTTTTTTTCACTTCTTTACTCCATTAAATTTAAACACGGATACACGATTTTCAGAGTAGAACTCAATGAATTAACTTCATAAGTAAATTTTTTCCCTGGATTATTGAATGTAAAAGCTCGTGGAATAATTTGCATGATTTCTAGAGAGTTTGCAATATTATTGTAACTGTATAGTCTAGTTTTAGGGTATGATGGTTAGTAATATGTAAGATTAAATCTCCGGGCTGTTGAAAAAGTCATAAGAAGAAGTGGAAGAAAGTTAAGATAAGAAATAAGATGTATTTTTATGCTTAAATGCAGGTGTAAAGATGCAGGATTATAAATCTGATCAAGAAGGTGTGAGCTGTGATAGAGTTAGCTTAAGGTGCATGATACCTGATGATCATTTATTAGTGAGAATTCATGAAAGTAAAGAATTAGATAGTACTAGGGAGTTTGCTACTTATGCAGGACTTACACCTAAACATAGAGTATCTAGAAAAGTGCTATATCAAAGATTGGTTCAGCTAAACTACGTAAAGCACTATACTTTCCTGCTATAGTAGCTAAAAATCATAACCCTATATTTAAACAATTTACCCAAAAGCTATCTAGTAAGGGTAAACCTACTAAGGTTATTATTGTTGCTATTATGCGTAAACTATTACATATTGTCTTTGGAATAATTAAAAATAATTCTATCTTTAATCCTATTTTAGTCCTTGACTCTTAAGACAGTATCAGAACCCACCGTCAAGTTAACTTGAATTTAACAAAAAATGAGTATTTTGTGAACGATACTATGCTGCTTACAGACCGAAAATTTTGTTAAAATTGGCGTTTTTCAGTTAACTTGACGGTATCGTTAAAACTTATATTATATTTTTATATGTTTCTTTGTAAAAAAATATTATAAAAATAGCTAAAATAGCTAGGAAGGTTAAATAATAAGACATCGCTAATCTATCTCCTGTAACCTGATATATCCAAGCACCAATCATAGGGACTGTCCCTCCAAATATTGCTGCACTTATGTTGCATGATAGTGCTACTCCTGTAAAACGAACACTAGTTGGAAATAGTTCCACTAGAATCGTTGGTATTGCACCCATATGAAATGCTACTATTACAGCAAATAAAATTTGTGCTGTAGTTGCAAGATAATAAGATTTAGTATTTATCATGAGAAAAATTGGGTAGGTGAGTATTATAAGTGCTAGGCAACTAAAAAGAATTACAGGTTTGCGTCCTATCTTATCTGAGATGTAGGCAGTAATAGGAAAAGTAATGATCATGGTAACTAAAGTTAAGCTTCCTAATGTTGAGCATTCAGTTTGGCTATATCCAAGGGACAACATGTAGTTTGGAATGAAAATAGTTGCAGCATAGAAAGGTGCTGTAACATTAATATAAAGACCTATTGCTAACCAAAGTTTTTTCTTATAGTTTAATAGTAGTTCTCGCAAAGGGTATTGTAAGACTAGTCCACAATCTCTTACCTTGGCATATATTGGGGTTTCTGAAATGCTATTTCTTATGTACATTCCTATCATACCAACAAAAAAACTACTAATAAAAGGTAATCGCCACCCAAAAGACCATAAATCTTCTTTTGATAACAAGGAACTGAGTAAATAAGCAATTATTATCCCTAACAACATTCCTAAGCATTGACTAATATATACAATACTTCCAATTATACCCCTGTTATTTGCTGGTGCATGTTCTGTAAGGTAAATAACGCAACCACTAAATTCCCCACCTAATGAAAATCCCTGAACTAACCGTACTATAGTTAAAATTATTGGAGCAACTAAACCAATTGAATTATAACTAGGTAGTAATCCTATTATGGTAGTGGGAACTACCATTGTCAAAATACCTATAACCAAGGAAATACGTCTCCCAAATTTGTCACCAATATTACCAAAAATAATTCCTCCAAACGGTCTTACCACAAACCCAGCTGCAAATATTGCAAAAGTCAGTATTTCACTAATAGAACTATCTGGCAAAAATTTTTGTTTTAGTATATAAGCAAACTGAGCATATAAAATAAAATCATACCATTCCAATGCGTTGCCAATCATACAGGTCAAAACAATTTTTTTCATAGAAACCTATTTTGTAGACACAGGAATAATACTATTTGGAATGTAATGTAGGAAACCACTATTAATTGCTTTTTCTATAAGTTGAGATTTATTACTGCACCCTAACTTTAATTTGATTATCGCAAAGTATGATTCCACAGTACGTACTGACAGGTTTAATATAGTGGCGATTTCTTTCATGGATTTACCACGTAACAATAAGAATACACATTCTTGTTGTTTTTTGCTTAAAGGAAGAGGAGAATGCTCCTGATTTAAAATATAAATTATAGGTTTATCCTGCGAATTTATAAATTTTTTATCAAATTGATTTAATGCTAGATACCAATTAAACATATTAGTGTTAGATATGTCCATAACTTGACCAAATATCCCAGTGATTTTCCCATCTTCTTGTTGTATGGGGATCTTATGGCTCATTAAGGTTTTCCAGCCAGATGAATAATTGCAAATATATAAGCTTAATATCGCCTTAGTAGTATCGATAACTTTCTGATCAAGGGTTATAAATTGCTCAGCTGCTTTTACGGCTTCACAAGGTATGTCAAAATCTGTTAAATCAATGCAGTGGTCTGGACTCTTCCAACCCAGTAGTAGAGCATAATCTTTACTAATAACGGAATACTTAGAATTGATGTCTTTAGCGATAACAAAGCCAGGTACATTTACTATAGAAGCAAATTCAGATTTTAAATCATTTTGTTTAGTACAAATGATTGATGTATTTTGTACTGAGCTTTTATCTTGGACAGGCTTCAACATAATTTGTTACACGAATATTTTGTTGTTATAATTAGCTGGACACTTAGTTGGACACCTCTACACTATAAACTATTTTTTCAATATTACCATTATATCCTAGTTCTCCTATAATAATCTTGGAAGCTTTACATACCATATTTTCTTTGAAAGAGGCTGCTACTCTCTTTGCGGTATCCTGTAATTCGAACCTTGGTGGGTATTGGTAAAACAACGTCATATGAGGATTATATAACTCCAAAACTCCACTAACGCCATAATTATCGACTTGTTCACGTTGGACATTTGACATATCTTTATAAACATCTTTAGAGCGAGCTAATGGATGTTTGTGGAAAGGGCTAGCTAAATGAACGATGGATGCGTGTAATTCCTGAAGATATTTAGTTTTTTCTGCTCCTAAGTCTATCCACCTATCTGCAGTAGAGTAAATTTTACTAAGATTTAAGGTAACAGGTTGGAGCTTTAGTCCTTTAATTTTGTTATATATTTGTTGTAGATCTTTTGTTTCATATGCTCCGTGATATAAGGTAACATGCCAATAATTTTTAACATTATTTAAACGACTTAATATTTTTGCAATATCCTGATTTAGTTTTTCAGCTACTCTTACACATTGTTTCTTTTGGTAATATAACAATCCCATATTCTTTTATATTATACTCATTCAAAATGAAGATGCTTTTGTAGATGCTTGTAAATGCGGGAGTTTAGGCTATTATTTAAAGCATCTTCATTTTGAATGAGTATATTATTTTTTCCTGCTGCTAATGTTCTGCTACTATACGCAAATACAAACCAAACTATAACAAAAAAGAAGAATGATTTTTTAATTAAACTCCTAATAGTTGCATGTGACATAGAGCATTTTCCTAATAAATCCTATACTTGAAATTGCATAATTTATACCTCAAAATTATTTTTTCATTATCGGATGACTAACTTTATACATAAATAATATGTAAAAAATCAACTCATATCAATACCGTAAAAAATACTGTAGTAATTAATACATCAGTAAGTTATAATAATATTTTTTCGAATATTAAGTAAAGTAAAAAATAGGATTTACTAAATGATTAAAATAAATACGTATAGCAGCAATCAATCAGCCGACCTTATCTAGCCTTACAACAGGCTATACGGACAAACATAACATTAGCAAACAAAAGAAGTAGAACATGAATTACCAAATATTAGCCCTGGTCATTGGAGTATTTAGCCTAATCATCGGACAGATATTATTAATACTACTCTCGGTCAAATGGCTTAATCAAATCAGATCAACCTGTAGTGACATCAAGGTTATTTGCAATAATTTTTCTAACGTCTACATCAAAGCACAAGATGAAATAGTAGCTCTATATCAAAAGAGTACAGAGCTAGCTAATAGTACAGTTAAGAAAGAACATCATATATTACATGCTACCTTTCAGTTAGAAGACATAAATGTCAATCTTAAAACACTACTTGACGAGTGTAAAGTATTTACTAGCTCTAGCAATACTACGCCACAGACCAAGGAACAAAAATAATTAACATTAACTAACTAACCCCAGTTGATTCTGTCGCATCTGTAAATCGTGGTCTAGCGAGAATCGTAAAACCTCAGATTTTGGACATTATGATGCCATGAGCATAACAAAATTTTCAAAAGTAGAAAAATTATTATTAGCTCCAGTAATTTGTCTTTTTTGAATCATACGAATATTTTCTATATCAGTGATAGTAACCACAGCAGAACAAAAAATTTTAAACCAAGCATTGGTTTAGCTCGTTTCTTGATAAAGCGGTGTTCTTGTTCAGCTATATTATTCAGATATACTCTTCTGCTCCTACGAATTGTTTTTTGAAAATATCATGGATTCGCATGCGTAACTATACTATATGTACGCTACGCCTTCTCACCATTCATTTTCAAATCCAATTCTTCAAATCATTTGAGTATAGTTGCAAGAATGGAAGATATAAAAGATTAGAGAAATTAAGATTGATCAATAAATATGGACTTTACTCCTAAATAGTAAACCTATATGTATACAAGATATTTCAAATTAAATTTAAATCACAAGCAAACAGCTTTCTTATGGGGAGCTAGAAAAGTAGGAAAATCAACTTACTTAAAAAACCTATACCCTAATTCAATATATTATGATCTATTAAAAACTGACTTATATTTTAAGTATCTAAAACAACCATCAAATTTTAGAGAAGAAGTATTAGCACTACACTCAGCTAAGCTTGATCTTTCTATAATAGTAGATGAAATACAAAAAGTACCAGCGTTACTTGATGAAATACATTGGCTCATAGAAAATACTGATAGTTATTTTATTTTATGTGGTTCAAGTAGTAGAAAATTAAGAGCATATGGTACAAATTTATTAGGCGGTAGAGCAATAAAATATAATTTTTTTCCATTAGTATACCCTGAGGTGAAGGAGGATTTTGATCTTTTAAAAATATTTAATAATGGCTTAATTCCATCGCATTTTATCAGTAATAATCCTCGTAAATTACTAAAAGCATATGTTGAGGATTATTTAACTAATGAGATTTGGGCTGAGGGACTGGTAAGAAATATTACAGCGTTTAGTAGATTTATAGATAGCACGGCTTTTTCCTCTGGCGAACTAGTGAATTATTCTAACATATCTCGCGATTGTTTTATTGATGCTAAAACAGTTAAAGAATATTACCAAATATTGGTTGATAGTTTGGTAGGATATTTAGTTTATCCCTATCAAAAAAAAATTAGTAGAGAAATTATATCATCTAATCCTAAATTTTATTTTTTTGATGTAGGCGTTGCAAGTAGTATTAGCCAAAATCATTTTAATAATACCAAAGGATCAGAAGCAGGAAGGGCTTTAGAACATTACGTATTTACTGATACTAATTATCTTTCAATATAGAATGTCGGATGCTATATTAAAATATGAAGCAAGTCCTCAAATTATTAAGTCTATCACTCGTTGGAACTGGATTATTAATCCTATTAATTCTGTATTGAAAGATAATTAGTATGAGTTGATTATACAACTATCTCTTTATTACTCGTCACCCAATTCAATGTATTTAACTATATTTGGTACTTTTGTAAGTTCTCTAATTAAATGGCGTGAATATGGGGTTCTATGTCTTATTTCCTGTAGTTTCACTAGAGTAGAGCTGTAACCATGATAGCATTCTAGCCATCTCTTTAATTTTTCTTTAACTCAAATACCGGTCTATGTTTTCTTTAGTACTCTATTTTTTAGACCAAAATAATATGAGTTTCTTTAACTAAAAATTATACTTTAATCAAAAAAAATGTTATATTTAAGATGTAGTACTTTATTAATTTGATAGGAACAGCAATTGATAACGAAGAACATTTTATGAAGTATAAAAATTATAGCATATCTAATCATATAAAACTTGCACTACAAAAAGCAAATTTTATAGTTTATTATTTTAATAATTTGCCTGATAGGTATCAAATTACAGAAGACAGTTTTAGAGAAGAAAACATGTGCCTAGATTATCCAAGGAGTTCTTATAAAATTAAGCTACATGATAAATTAACAAAAAGTACTATTGAAGTAAAACAGTTTAATTATGACTGGGCTCCTCCTGCTTATGATTGTCCATCTCTTTGGGCTAATAATATAATATTTGACCATACATTAATTCCAAAACCTTTACATTTTGTAGTTAATAGTAAAGTAGGTTGGATAGGAAAGAACTATAGAAATGAACAAGCATTATCAGTTATACAAAATAGAACTACAACTGAGATTTGTATTAAAGACAGTGCTGGTAAAGAAGTAGATGTTGATTTACAGGAACTAACAAGATATTTAAAGCCCGCTGATTTAAAAGCACAAAGTCAGTTACTTGATAAAACTTATGCAGAATTAAGCTATGCCGGTTCAGGTAGTGTAAATATAGTTGATGTACCATTTAGTTTTTGGAGAACCTCTTCAAGTAAAGAGCTAAAGTATCAGAAAGCTTTTTCATATCCTAATTTGCCTGATTTTATGGCTAAATTAAAAATTAGCATACCTGACAGTTATAAATATAACCTTGATACAGTTTTTTACTATTTTAAAACTTCAGAAATGGAGAAAACAGGTAGGGTAGAATTTATATATTCATACCAAAATGATAGAGATGTAAATATTAGGGTTGTGGTATGGTCTAGTTCTGAGAATCATAGTATAAAATATCCCCCAGAACCAGACATTACTCAAAAGTTTGAGTATTCTGTTTTAAAGATAGGTGATAAAGAAGTTTATGTTGCATATAGAAACAAAGAGGTGGGACCATTTGAAGCAGTGTGGAGTAGAGAAGACTACAATTACCTGTTAATTACTAAACCTGAGGTGTTCACGGACGATAAATGGTTTCAAAATTTACTATGGGATGTGATTCAAGATAATAATTTTGATACATGACTAGAAACAACCTAGGTGTCTTTTTGGAAACAGACATTACTCCTTATGAACAAAACAAGAAAGAGTTAACAGATACTAATTATAAGCATTGGTATACCCAAAAAGGATGAAGAATAACTATTTTTTTCTTATGAATTCACAGCAATTATCTTTTTAAAAAAATTATGGAATCATGAGATTTTTAAGTGAATATTTAAAATAATATACTCAAATGATTTGAAGAATTGGATTTGAAAATGAATGGTGGGCATACTAGGCGTACATATAGTATAGTTACGCATGCGAATCCATGATATTTCCAAAAAACAATTCGTAGGAGCAGAAGAGTATAACACTATTATTCATTAGAGTTATATAATTTCATTCCTTCATGTGTTGCTTCAAAACCAAGTCTTTCATAGAACTGTTTGGCTCTTGGACGTTTTTTATTAGTTGTAAGCTGAACAATGGAGACACCTTTTGATTTGCCATATTTCATTGCAATACTCATCATCCATTCACCGAAATGTTGTCCTCTATACTTTTCTGAGATACGAACAGCTTCAATTTGCATCCTAGTTGAACCTATGAAAGTTAGCGATGGCATGATAGTCAAATGGCAAGTGCCAACTATTTCTTTATTCATTTCAACTATCATCAAATATTGATTTGGATCACTATCTATCTTGTAGAACGCATCAATATAAGCTTGATCCAATTCTTCTGAAAACTGTTCTCTTGTTTGTCCAAGTTCATCTTCTAAAAGAAGGTTGACAATTGTTCTTAAGTCAGCAATTGTGGCTTTGCGATGGGTAAGGTTTTGATTCATTGTAATCCTACTTCACTCTATTAGTTTCAACTTGCTTCAATAACTCCTCAACTTTGTAAGCATTATCAAATCCGTGATCATAATGAAAACGAATTTCCGGTGAATATTTTAAATTAATTTTAGCAGTTATAAAATTTCTTATAGCATATTTCGAATTATTTAAAGAGTCAATAAGTTGTATCTCATTAAAAGTAGTATTAAATGGTAGAAAGTAACAATCTGCTACTTTTAAATCAGCAGTAACTAAGACTTTAGTAATAGTTACTGGGCAATTAATCAGACGTTCATCTAACATCTTACCACGCCTTAGTACTTCCACTAATGCTTCATTTATTAATATTGCCACTTTTTTTTGCCTTTGTGACCTATTTTGTGACTTGTCTTTATCAGAAAGTTTTTGCATTTACAATAACTGTTTTTTTTCTTCAATAATTTCGAAGACTTCTACTATATCACCTTCTTTTATATCATCATAATTTTCAAAAGCGATACCACATTCAAAATTCTCGTGAACTTCTTTGACATCATCTTTAAAACGTTTTAGAGTCTTAAGTTTTCCTTCGTGAATAACAATATTATCTCGTAACAAGCGAACTCCAACACCTCTTTTAATAGTACCCTTGGTAACATAACTACCTGCAACTTTACCAACTTTTGAGACAGTGAATAGCTGTCTAATCTCTGCTGTACCAATATATTGTTCACGAATAATTGGTGAAAGCATACCACTCATTATTGATTTAATATCATCTAACAAATTATAGATAATGGAATAATATCTAATATCCACTTTTTCTTTTTCTGCCATAGCCAAAGCATTATTATTAGTTCTAACGTTAAAACCAACAATAATAGCGTTGGATGCTTTAGCTAAAGTAACATCTGACTCCAATATTCCACCTACTGCATGATGTAAAATCTTTAAACGAACTTCATCATTTGGCAACTTTAATAGACTAGTGATAATTGCTTCAATTGAACCTTGCACATCACCTTTAACAATTATCGGTAACTCTTTTATCATACCGCTATTACCGGAGGCTTTTAGGAATAATTCTTCTAGAGTTGATCTTTGGGTAACAGAAATTTTCTTTTCTTTTGCAAGGCGTTCACGATACTCTACAATATCTCTAGCCTGCTTTTCATTCTGCACTACATTAAACTGATCTCCTGCTCGCGGAACTTCATTTAAACCATAAATCTCTACTGGTAAAGTTGGTTCTGCCTCGGTAAGATCTAATCCTTTGTCATTATTCATCCTCTTAATTCTACCATATTTCGTTCCAGCAACTACTATATCTCCATTTCTTAGAATACCACGTTGTACCAATATAGTAGCAACCGCTCCTTTACCTTTATCAACTCTTGCCTCTATGACTACCCCAGCAGTGAGTCCGCTAAAGTTAGCCTTAAGATCCTGCATTTCTGCAACCAATAATATAGCCTCTTCTAACTTATCTAAATTAGTTTTCTTTAAAGCTGAAATTGGTACAATTATAGTATCACCTCCCAACTCTTCACTAACTAAATCATAAATTAATAGATCATTTTTAATTCGGTCAAGATTAATATCCGGTTTATCTATCTTATTTATTGCAACGATTATAGGAACATTTGCCGCTTTAGCGTGATTAATTGCTTCAATCGTTTGCGGCTTTATTCCATCATCTGCAGCAACTACTATAACCACTATATCTGTTACCTTTGCCCCTCTAGTTCTCATATCTGAAAACGCTTCATGTCCTGGAGTATCAATGAAAGTAATAGCCCTCCCATCAGCCAAGGTGACTCGATAAGCACCAATATGCTGGGTAATCCCACCTGTTTCCTGACTTGCCAAATCAGTTGACTTTAAAGCATCAAGTAACGAAGTTTTACCGTGGTCGACATGTCCCATAATCGTTACAATAGGAGCCCTATGCTTTAAATCTTCTTCCTTATCAGCTTCACTAATCAATATATTTTCAACATCGGACTCTTGAACCCTTTTTACTGTATGCCCTAAGGTCGTAGCAACAAGCTCTGCTGTATCTGCATCAATTGTTTGGATGGTTGTAGCCATAATACCGAGCTTCATCAATTCTTTTATAACATCTGTGGCTCGCTCAGACATTTTATTGGCTAGATCTCCTACAGAAATAGCTTCCGGAATAATAACTTCCCTGTATACTTTATCTGGTGTTTGTTGCTCGGCTTTACGTTTTTCTTTTTTTCTAGCTCTTTTTATTGATGCAAGGCTTCTAGTTCTACCAGTATTATCGCTTCCATCTGCATCAAGCATATTGAAGATATCTGCCTTTTTTAATTTTTTAGACTCCTCAACTTTAACCTTTGGTACTACTATTTTATTATCACCAGTCTTATCCACCCCAAAAACATCTTCAGGTGCAACGCCAAAATTACTCTGAGAACCAATCAGTGTTGATCTAACAAAAGACTTGGATGGGTTGTTATCCTGTGAAGATGTAGGTGCTAATGTAGTAGGTGGTATTTCAGAATCATTTTCGATATCTTGTAACTCATCCTGAACATTTTCTTCAATATCGTCTATATAGTCTTTTTTCACAGGTTGATTGATAGTTGCAAGTTTACTCAGAGTGCTAATCTTACTATCAGTACTCTGAGATTTTGCATCTTCTGCTGCTTTTTTTAAAATAGTTAAGCGTCTGTTAAATTCTTCTCCAGCAGTAGATTCGCCGCCTTGAGAAGTAGAACCACTAGACCAAAGTTTGTTAAAAGACAAAGTATTAGCTGGAGTGCTACTCTTCCTAACTTCTACAATTGTTTTTGCAGAACTAACAAAACCTCTAGTAACATTGGTGGGTTGGGTTGGCTTACTAAGCGATAGTTTAGGACCACCAAGTGTTAGTTTCTTTGGTTTAGGTTCTTGGTTATTCGTCATAAATATTAAACCTTTAAATAGCAATTATATTTGTGATAAAGTTTTTTAAATAATTTTGCTATGTGATTAATGATTAACAGATATACTCTTCTGCTTTAAAGAATTGGCTTCTGCAAATATTTGTGGGGAATAGTAAGGTACACTCACCCCTTGTTTGTTGTCTCCATTCTTCAAATCATTTGAGTATATCGAATAATTTACAAATTTCTAATTTATCATTAGACCTTTTGTAGAATTCACTTCTGTTAGGGAATTTGTAGGAGACACGAAACCTTGACCCGCAACATACTCTAGAGTACGTGAGGAGCAGAGTACCGGTATCACACACAAATTACCAGTAGAAGTAGAATGATGCAAGAGGTCTATTAGATTTTCTCTTGCACTTGACTTGCATCTCATGCTTACACTATAATACCATTTTTTTTAAGGGAATTGTTAATTTTTTCTTTACCCAAAATTAAATTACCAAGTTTCTGTTATTAGAAATGGCTAATTTTGCTAGTAGTTCTTCAGTATATCAATAAAATTCTTAGCACTAATACTTAATGCTAAATTTTTTAAAATTTTCTTGCTTTGACTGACAACTAATTAAACATTTTATATCCTCGTCTACGCACATGGCAACTTAAGTAGTTTAGGTAGCATCCCCACAACTGTTGAAAGTTAAAAAATCGTCATCGCGAGGCGTCGATAGACGCCGTGGCGATCTCATGAAGTAAGCTCTTCTTCACAAGATTGCCACGTCGTCGCTTACAGCGACTCCTCGCTAATAGACGGTTTAGGGCTTACAAAGCTCCTCGCGATGACGGCTTTTTAACTTTCAACAGTTGTGGTAGCATCCCCTGTCAGGATTGATACTGAGGTTGCTTAAATTTATTCATCTTCACGAGTACGAGCTGTACGAATCAGTAATTCTATATCATCATCTACCATGTTAGAATTAGGCACTAATGATTTAAATTCATTAACTGTCAACTCTCCCAAATCTTCTATAGTCTTTACACCATACTCAGCTAATTTTAATATGAATTCTGGTTGTAAATCCAATACATCAATTAATTCTTGTTCAACACCTAAAGCTTCGAGTTTAATAATAATTTTTTCATTTTTAGCATTTACATAATTTATTGCTCGTTCTCTTATCTCAGTTGCTAATTCTTCTTCAAAGCCTTCAATATTCATTAAAGTTTCAATTTTACTGGAAGCTAACTGTTCTAGAGAGGTAAAACCTTGTGCAGATAACAGTTGTGCTATCACTTCTTCAACATCTAAGGTCTCCATAAATAACTCAGTAGCAGAGCAAAACTCATCATTTCTCCGTTTGGATTCTTGATCTTCCGTCATTACATTAATATTCCAGCCAGTAAGTTTAGAGGCTAAACGAACATTTTGACCTCTTCTACCAATTGCAAGACTCAAATTATCTTGAGACACAACTACATCAACTATATTCTTATCTTCATCAATAACAATTTTTGCAATTTCTGCAGGAGCAAGTGCATTCATAATAAATTGGGCAATATTCTTGCTCCATAATATTACATCTATTTTTTCGCCATTAAGTTCATTAGTAATGGCCTTAATCCTATTACCTCTAATTCCTACACATGAACCTATAGGATCAACACTGGAGTCAGAAGCAAAGACTGCAACTTTTGCCTTTGATCCAGGATCACGAGCTATAGCTCGCAATTCAATTATATTATCATAAATCTCTGGAATCTCTAATTCAAATAATTTTATTAGCATTTGGTCGTCAGTTCTAGATAGAAAAATTTGTGACCCTTTAGACGATAATCTTACGTCTTGTACATAAGCTTTAATACGATCATTAACCTTAAAGCTTTCTCCTCTAATGAGCTGCTCCTTTTTAATCATTGCTTCAGCACGACCACCAAGGTCAACTATGATATTATTAAACTCTACTCTCTTAACAGTGCCGTTTAAAATCTCACCTTTCTTATCTTTAAAATCTTCATATTGTTTTTCTCTTTCCGCTTCACCAACGCGTTGTATTATTATTTGCTTAGCGGCCTGAGCTGCAACACGTCCAAGATCAATAGGCGGTAAAAATTCATAAATCTCATCGCCAATTTTAGCATCGACTTTCTTTTCAACAGCATCCTTTAAAGAAATTTGAGTAAAATAATTCTCCACATCATCCACTACATCAAGGATTCTAAAAAGATTAATATTACCATTTTTCCTATCAATCTCAGCTTTTATATTATGTTCATTTCCATATTTTCTGCGTCCTGCAATCTGTACAGCCTGTTCCATTGCCAAAAGTAGTGCTTCCTTAGGAAGATTCTTTTCTCTAGCTACAGAATCTATGATCTGCAGAATTTCTATGTTACCAATATTAATCATAAATTCACTGCCTTTTAATGTTAAACTTCTTGCATCTACTTGCTACTGGTAATTTGTGCGTCGGTATACTCTTCTGCTCCTACGAATTATTTTTTGAAAATATCATGGATTCGCATGCTCATGTACTATATGTACACCTAGCATCATAGTACATTTTTTATATAACCACTATTAAAATGGCTGCTGATCGTCTATTAGCGAGGAGTCGCGAAAAAGCGGCGACGCGGCAATCTAGGATACACGAAGCGTTACTCTAAAAAAATTCGCTGTTTACCTAGATTGCCACGGCATCTAAAGAGCCTTGCTATGACGATTATAGAAAAATATAGGGTACTATGACCTAGCATGCTCACCATTCATTAGACTTCCTGCATAATTCTACTTTTGTTGGTAATTTGTGCGTCGATCCGGCACTCGAATCCGTAACGGAATTTGAGTACGCTGTGGGTTGAGGTTTTGATCCTCCTACAAATTCCCTAGCAGAAGCAAATTATCCAAGAAGTCTATTTTTTATTCATTAAATTCCTAAACATTTCATCTGTTAATACCAAAGAGGCTTTTTTTATCATATCAAATGAAAACACTATGTCTTCACCATGGTTATTCAGATGAATTTTATTATCTTCAGCTTTAACTATCTTTCCCTGATATCGAGTTTGACCATTTAATAATTCTTTTAATTTTATGGTAGCCTCCCTACCGAGGAATCTAGTATAATCTTCAAATTTTATTAATGGGCGTTCAATACCTGCTGAAGAAACTTCTAAAAAATATTTATCACTAATTATATCTTCAACATCTAAAAGGGCTGAGATAATTCTACTGCTATTCCGACAATCTATTATAGTAACCTTTTCACCATCCAACCTATCTATTAATATTTCAAGTACTTTATGGGTTGAACCCTTTAAAGTTACTTTTACTAAGTCAAAACCAAGATCTTTTAGGTTATCTTGCACCGCATCAATAATTTGTTGCTCTATAGTTTGCATTACAACATAAATATTTAAAGATTTTAATAAAAAAGGTGGGGTTAACCCCACCTTTGTTTTTTCAACTTTATTTACAAAAATTTCAACCCGCAAAGCTAGAATACAATATTTTTATGATATTAGCAACAATTAAAAAAAATGTTATATTAGTTGTAATTTTATCATTAAAATAACAAAATTTGTCTGAATAATCATAGTTATTTACAAAAATTTGTTACATTATGGTTTATCTTCTGCTATAAATACTCTAAAATAGAAATGTATTATGTTCAATGAACTCGACTACATAATAAAGAACATAATGAATAAAGAGTTTTGGTATTACTATGAAAAAATTAATAATGTTGCTTTGTGTCTCTTGTTTGTCTAGCACAGCCTTTAGCAGTTCTACTCCTTCAGCTGAAGCTGCTTCAGATACTGAAATAAAATTAGAAGGGTTTTTTGGTTTCCAAGCTGGTTATAGTACTCAAGGCAAATTGTCGTCAGAACAAAGTAAATATATTACTGATAATAAGAAAAAGCTTGGATTTTATAGTGAAGCAGCTTTCTCTGCCACTGCTAAGCAAGAATTTAATGATGTAATAGCTGGAGTTAAAATGGTTTTACTACCAACAACTAAACCAAAGGGTTCTGCAAGTGTCAATGGCTCTTTCATATTCTTAGAGACAGATTATGGTAAAGTAGAGCTAGGCTCTCCTTATGATGCTGCAAATAAGATGGGTATTAGTGGTGCTAAAGTTGCAGCAGCTAGTTGTGGTTTTGGTTGGAGTAAGTATGTATCACTAGACGATAGCAGTATGCAATATGAAGGTATGAAGCCACAATTTGAGGTAGTCCCACCCTCTGTCATAGACTCATTTACCAATGGCTTCGATGACATAAATAAAGGAACAGAGCCAGCTAGAAAAGTATCTTATTATACACCAGAGATGCAAGGCTTTCAGTTTGGTATTTCTTATATTCCTGATTCAGCAAATACTGGTGGTCATCGTAATATAAAAAATTTAGATAGTAAAACGGGTCGCAGTACATTAAAGACTGGTATAACTGAAGTAGAACTACCTGGTATAGATGGTGGTAAAGGTGATACAGTAATTTATAATTACAATGTCAAAGATGCGATTTCTGCAGGGATATCCTATAAGTATGAGATTTTAGATGATATGGCAGTAGAAGTTGGTGTTACAGGAGAACATGCCAAACCAGCTCGCAAACTTATAGTATTAGATCCTAATGGAAAGATACTATCTAGCAACAAGCTATCAGATCTAAACGCTTACAATTTAGGTGCAGTCTTAACTTATGGTAATATTTCTTGTGCTGGTTCTTATGGTAGTTTAGGTAAAAGTTTGACTTCAAAAACTTACCATAAAGTTGGTCGTGATACGAAATATTATAATGGTACAATTGCCTATGGGCAAGGTCCTATAAAAACAAGTCTTTCCTATTTTAAATCACTAAAGTATAAAAATACGGTGGATACAGTAAGCCTAGGTACTGAATATAAGATAACCCCAGGCTTGTTGCCTTATGCTGAAATCTCTTATTTCCAAGCTAAGGGTAAGCCAGTTTACCTTATTGAAGCTCCTAAGAAAAAAACCAAAGGTACAGTTGCTCTTATTGGTGCAAAGCTTAAATTTTAACCTTTAATAAGCCTTCGTTGTCATTCCAGCTTTTAGCTGAATGACAACGTTTTTGGTTATGTAAGTACCATTACTTATGTTGTTTTTTTGATCCACGTGGGCAAAGGTTTCGCAGGAATGACAGCTTTTTTACATAAGATATTTTTGTAATAATGCTTCTAAAATTGCCACGGTCTCGACATCTAATATTCCAGAAAAATTCTTTGGGCGGAAATGCATTTGGAACGATACTACAACATCCGTTGTCTGTTGATCAATTATTCCTGTCGGCTGCAACACATAACCATATTTGCTAAATTGTTCTTGGATTAACTTTACATTAGACAGATCTACCTTGGGCATTAGAGCATTAACAGTATCTTGATCATACCAAGCTCCGATATTATTATCATATAATTGTTTCCATGGAAATAGGGGACCTGGGTCTTGTTTCCTTCCCGGAGCAATGTCAGAATGCCCAACCACGCAAGTAGGGTGAATATTGTAGCGGGCTATAATATCTTGACAAAGGGCAATTACTGATTCAACCTGATCTGATGCGTAAGGATGCCAAGTGATCTCTCCTTGAGTATTTTGAGTGTAGCCAAGATGTACTATTTCAATACCGATAGAAGTATCGTTTAGCTTTTGATGTCCTTGCCAGCTACTAGTACCAGCATGCCAAGCTCGTTTGGATTCGTCTACTAATTGGAATATATGATGTGGGTTAGTATCAGAAACTAGGTAGTGACTACTAACTTCTGAACCCAATAATAGCTTTAAGGATATCTCTAGATATCTTTCAGTGTAATGCAGTACTAAGAATTTAACTCTTTCATTAAAGGACGAAGCTCTGTAGGTTGTTCTATCAACTATTATCATTTCTGAAAAACCTATTTTATAAGTTGCATTAATTCATCCCATTCTCTTTTGTTTATGCCACTAGATTCTTGAGTAATTTCTTCATTATTGAGTAGTTTTTTTATAACAGCAAGTCCTTTTTTAGAAATATTATTTCCTCCTAGCCTATATTCCTCGAAAGCATCATAAGTGAAAGGTACCCAAGCTTTTACTATTTCTAGCATTTTCTCTGCATATACTCTGATTTCATATTGAGCATGAGAATCCCCACGTAACAGTAAAAAATGTAATAGATTATGTAAATTAATTTTCCAATACCATTCTGTATAATAGTTTAAGGTTAAATTCATTCTCGCAAGTTCCCTAGTAATACCTATAGTATTTTCATCGATAATATTGCCATGTTCATCCTGGTTCATCATTTCAGTATAATGCTGATAGCATAGTTTAGCATCTTTTTCTAGTAGCACTAAGACTTTATCTGCAATTTCTTTTGGAATTTCTTCATCACTTCTTCCTTGTTTATTTATTGTGGATTGAGCAGCAAGATTCTGTTTTTCTGGTAAATAAAATTCATTTCCTAATATAGAATATCTAGCTGAATATTCATTAACACTAGCAGTTCTATGACGTATCCATTGTCTTGCAACGAAAATAGGCAGTTTAATATGAAATTTGATATCACACATTTCAAATGGTGTTGTATGGTGGTGACGCATTAGGTAATTGATTAAACCTTTATCTTGGCTTAGTTGTTTTGTACCTTTACCATATGATACTCGTGCTGCTTGGACGATGCTACTATCATCACCCATATAATCAATAACTCTGATAAAACCATGATCTAGTATTTTTATGGGTTCAAATAATAATTCTTCTAGAGCTGGTACTGTGGCTCTTCTTGTCTTGTAATTATTGTCGTGCATTCTTTTCTCTATTATTCTGTTTGAAAATTTGTTAATTCCAGCATCAAATATTCATCCATAGGAATCTTATCTTGATTAAGCATTTTGTTGATATTAGAACCAAGTGCCTTAAATGACTTACCTTTGGCAATTACTGTTCTAGTGCCAACTGGCACTTTACCATGTAGAGCATATGAAACGATTAATGGATAATTAATATCACCAATTTTTATATCTAATTTCTTACCTTTCTGTACTGAATCATAAATTACCTGACCATTCGATAGTTTAGTAATCTTTACGTCAACCCCTACTTTATCTCCGCATAATAATGGCATTCTATAAGCTATTTCATCATCAAATATCTTTACTTCATTACTATCAACAAAATTATTAGGTAATATTGAATTTAAGACAATATTAACTCTATAAGGTGCATCATGATCTCTATCTTCTTCTTTATATTGCTGGTTATAATATGCATATTTTGCAGGAAGCACCGCTTGTCTTGTTTGTCCAACCATCATACCTACTACTACAGAATCAAGACCTAGCATGATCGCTCTAGAACCAAGTGTAAAGGTCTTGGTATTTTCGCTAAGTAAATTATTGTTAATATCCAATAATTGATAACGTAATGTGACTACGTGACCACAAGTAGCTGGTCCTTTAGTCCCATTACCAAAGCTATTGATCTTAAACATTGGTTGTATTAAGTCTCTATTAACCTCTATAGTATATTTACCATCAGTAATAGGTTTGTTCGTTGGTTGTAGTAAATGCTCAAAAAATAGTCGACCTTCTTCTGTCTTAAGAGCATTTATCAAAACCTTTGAAACAGTTTTTTCAAGAAAATTACCAGTTAATGGTATATTTGCTTGTTCAGGAGCAGCTTTAGTATTTTTATTATTTTCAGCATCATTAGTCGTCTGAACTTTAGGGTCTTTGTCCTCGGGAGGAGAGAGCATCTTCATTTGGACAATAGAGTAAATAATTGCTGCAGCAATTATAAGACTTAAAGCTTTTTGCATATAATATTTCTTTCTTAAGTATTTCTTAGTTTGTTTTTAAAATATATAGCTAACTCCGATTAGCATTACTCCGGCTATTAGCGAAGAGTACATAAATCCTAGTGTCATTGCGAGGAGGCGTGAGCCGACGAAGCAATTGTAAGTTAAAAGTATGATATAATAGATATTGAAGTCAATGTAAATAATGATTTATACTGACTTATAAGGGGGTATTACAGCGATAGTCATTAATAATATAAATGACTATCGCTGTGCAGGCGTGAGCGACCGTGAAGCAATTGGTTTTAAGACCGAATGGATATTGGTACTCTAGCCCAAATCCCCGAGACGTTTGAATAGTTGATTGGGATGCCTTTGCACGCCCGCTTACAATCGTAAACAACATTAAAAGTCTTCGAGGTATTATGCTATTATATAATAATTTTATCGGTCTTGATATAGGAAAATTCAATTTTGTTGTTGCTATTCATGGAAAAAAAGAAACTAAAGAATATAATAACAACTCTAATGGAATAGCTGATTTTATCAAGGATTACAAAAAAGAGATTAGTTCTGCATTGTGTGTTTTAGAAACTACTGGTGGATATGAAATGGAACTATTACTAACGCTTTGCAATCAGGGTTTTGCTGTACATAGAGCCAATACTCGTAAAGTTAAAAACTTTATTAGGTCTTTTGGTAATGCAGCTAAAACTGACAGTCTTGACGCTAAAGCTCTAGCACTTTATGGTTTTGAACGATCAGAAAGATTAGAGCTATTTAAAGTACAATCTAAGCAAGCTTTAAACTTGTATGAATTAGTAGGACGTAGGAACGATCTTAAACAAATGTTGATTGCAGAAAAAAATAGGTTTCAGTCCCCGAGAGCTGATTTAATCAAGTCTAGTTGTGTTAAAATGATCGAAGTACTAGAAGAACAAATTGCATCTATTACTAAAGAAATAGATGACTTAATAGCAAAAGATAAGCTCTTGCAAGCTAAGAAAGAGACTCTGCAAACTATTAGTGGTATAGGCGCAGTAGTATCTAATGAGCTTATAGCTTTGTTACCTGAACTTGGTACATTGAACCGCAAACAAATAGCATCATTAGTAGGTGTTGCACCAATATCTAATGATAGCGGTAGATATAGCGGATATAGACATACAGGTCATGGTCGAAATTTTGTTAGACCTATGTTGTTTGTAGCTGCTATGGCTGCTAGAAATTCTAACTCTGAACTGAAGGTATTTTATGAGAAATTGATCAATAGAGGAAAAAAGAAAATGGTGGCGATGGTAGCATTAATGCGTAAAATCATTGTGATTGCAAACGCTAAGTTACGTGATTTAACTAGCTCTGCACAAGCAATAAAAATTTAAACCAAATTTATTTAAATTTTTATTGCGAACATAGTTGATCCATATGATAAGCTTCATGGATTGCGCGCTCACGTACGTTCGCTCGCAATGACGGTTTAGGGCTGACAACGCTCATCGCAATGACGTTTGTTGAACTTTCGACAGTTGTGGTGACATTGTAGGATCGTATCTAACCTCAATTAGCCTTTTTTAGGGTGTTTTTCCCGCCATTGGCTAAGAATGACATCGTTTTTGTCATATAACTACCTCCCACATCTTTCCAAAAGCAGAATTTTAAACCACCTGACAAACAGCAGTCATTTCTTCTATATCACCACTACAATGTAGCACTAAGTCGCAACCAGCTACAATAGTTTGCCTAGCAACTTCAGCTATACTTGCAACAAATTCTGCCTTCAGTTTTGGGAATTCTTCTACTAAATATTTTTTTAGTCCGGTTTGGTCGGATTTGTCTTTAATAATTCCGTATTCAATAAGTTTTTCTAAATCTTGATCACTTATCGTAGTCGTAGAATCCTGCTTTTCAAAAATCGTCAGAGGTTTTTTAACTATGGAGTATTTAGCTCCAATTTCACCATGCAGGGCAAGCATACAAATATCATCTGAAACTAACATACCTTTAAAACCAATGTCATTTCTAATGAACTTTATGGCAATTGGCGATAAAGTTACTGGTAGTTTGGTATCTAAAGCCTCAAATACAATGTGAGCTGTCATAGCCCATCCTGCTTTAGCATTTTTAGATAATTGTCTAAACACTTCAAAATCTGTATTATTTAATTCAGCAAGTGAACTGGTAACACGCGGCAACTTATAATGACTATCACACGTAGCTCTGCCATGCCCTGGTATATGCTTAATAATGGCAACGCCTCCCTGCCCTTCTATCGCCTCTATTGTTTTTGTACATAAGTCAACTACTTTTACTACAGAATCTCCAAAGCTACGATCTCCAATAGCATTATCAGTATAAGGGTAACGCAAATCAGCAACTGGACAACATGGCGAGTCTATTCTATATGCTTTTAAACTCTTCATCAGGCTTGAATAATTTGCAAAAACTTTTAAATATGCATTCTCTGCACCTTCTTGATCATATATCTTAGCGAAATCACCAGCAGGGGGATATTCTATATCTATGATAGGTGGCTTCAACCTTGCAACCCTGCCTCCTTCCTGATCGACAAAAATCAATATCTTATAGTCATATAAGCCTCTTAAATCTTGTACTAACTTTAGTAACTGTTCTCGATCTACAATATTTCTCTTAAAGAGAATAAAGCCATATATTGTATTTTTTGACAATAATTCCTTTTCTTGCACAGTCAAACTAGTACCAGCAATACCAAATATTAAAGGTTTCTTGAACATTTATTACCTCTATAACATGAATTATAGATTGCTTCGTCGACCTACGGTCTCCTCGCTAATAGACGTTTTATAGACGTATATGTCTATTAGCGAGCGAACATGCGTGAGCGTGGCAATCCATTTTGCTAAAAATATGATTTTAATCTTTTAAAATCATGTTTTTAGCTTTAGAAAGGTTTAAAATGCATTCGTAAAACCGCTTTAAGAATGCATTTTTCCTTCGTCATTGCGCATAGGCGTCAACTTAAGAGCGTAATGATTGAACATGTATAAACAAATTAAACACAGCCGTCATCGCGAGGCATCGTTAGATGCCGTGGCGATCCAGATAAACAGCGAAGCTGTTTTTTAGAGTAACGCTTCGCGTATCTTAGATTGCCGCGTCGCCGCTTGCAGCGGCTTCTCGCAATGACGTTTAGGTTTGATTTACTTATACATGCTCAATCATTACGCTCTTAAGTTGACACCTATGCGTCATTGCGAGGAGCTACTTTAGTAGCGACGAAGCAATCTAATGAATAGTGGATTGCCACGACCACTACGTGGTCTCGCAATGACGTATGCACCAAATATTAAAGCCAATTTGGGATAAGAATTAACTAATTCTTATCCCGCCCGAATGGGGGTCTATAGTGTTTTCTGTAAATTACTAAATTTTGAATATTGACCATCATAATGAAGCTTTATGCTACCAACACGACCATTACGATGTTTTGCTATTATAATATCGGCAATATTATATACTTGATTTAAATTACTCAACCATTCTGCGTGTTTTTCTGCGTATTTTGCATCACTCGAAGGAGGCTCTTTACGAGTTAGATAATATTCTTCTCGATAAATAAACATCACTATATCCGCATCTTGTTCAATAGCCCCAGATTCTCGCAAGTCAGATAACATTGGTCTCTTATCTTCTCTAAGTTCTACAGCTCTAGATAATTGTGATAAAGCAATTACTGGGATATTTAATTCTTTTGCTATAGCTTTTAATCCTTGAGTAATTTCTGAAATTTCATTTACTCTATTATCAGATTTATTTATTCCTCTAATCAACTGCAGATAATCTATAAATAATATACCAAGATTATGTTTACGCTTCATTTTTCTTGCCCTAGTACGAATAGCCGCAATGGATAAAGATGGCGTATCATCAATAAAAAATGGTATGTCAAGAGCTATAATTTCTCTACGTAATCGATTATAATTCTCTTCTGTCACATGACCAGACCGTAAGGCTGAAGAGTCAATGTTAGTATGCATGGAAAGAATACGAGTAGCAAGCTGCTCAGATGACATTTCAAGAGAGAAAAAACCTACTGACTGATCTTTTTCTTGTTCCTTATTTTTTAACTTCATAGAATTACAAGCATTTATCGCAAGATTTATGGCAAAAGCTGTTTTCCCCATTGATGGGCGTGCAGCAATGACAACTAAATCTGAATTATGAAAACCTGATAACTCCCTATCTAAATCAATTAATCCTGTAGAAATACCTATTACATGATTAGAATTCTTCATAGCTCTGTCAATATTGGCAAGGGACTCCGAGAGAGACACAGCAATTTTAACAAAACTCTTGTCATTAATTCCTTCACTAGCAAGGTTATAGAGTTTACCCTCTGCATGCTCTATTTGTTGACTTGCATCATATTCTAAAGAGGAGTCATAAGCATTATTAACTACCTCCTCCCCTATCTGAATTAAATTACGCCTTATTGCCAAATCATAGATTATTCTTCCATAATCAAGGGGATTAATTACCATCATCGATAAAGTAACCAGCTTATTTAGGTATTCGCTGCCACCTAATTGCTGAAATAATTCATCTCGTTCTAACATACTTCTAAGCGTTACCGGAGTAGCAATTAAGCCTTTTTCGGTAATAACCTCAATAGCATTATATATCTTTTGATGTATCGGCTCAAAAAAATGATCTGATCTTAGGAATTCTGAGACAGTATTTAAGTAATCATGGTTGACTAAAATTGCTCCTATCAACATTTGCTCGGCCTGAACATTTGCTGGTAAAGTTCGAGCAACAGGTAAAACTATACTTGTCTCATTTGATCCACTTAACTTATCTGCTTTATCACTCACTTTTTTACTACGAGGCATAATTTTTTATTTAATGATTTAAAAACTTTTCTACTTCTAAAGCCGCCATACATCCTGTACCAGCAGCGGTAACTGCTTGTCTAAAAATTTTATCCTGTACATCTCCAGCAGCGAAAACACCTTTAACACTGGTTTCCGTTGAATTTGGTTTAGTAATAATATAATTATCACTATCTATATCTAATTGTCCTTTGAACAAACCAGTATTCGGCATATGACCAATTGCTACGAATATACCAGTACAATTAATTAAACTAAGCTCACCTGTTTGAGTGTTTTCAAGCTTGGCTGAATTAACCGATTTAGGATTATCAGTACCAATGACCTCAATCAGTCTATGATTCCACATGACCGATATTTTGGGATTTCTAAATAATCTCTCTTGTAAAATCTTCTCGGCTCTAAAACTATCCCGGCGATGAACAATAGTCACCTGACGTGCATGATTAGTTAAATATAATGCCTCTTCAACAGCACTATTCCCCCCACCAATAACTAATACATCCTGATTCTTGAAAAAAAAACCATCACAAGTAGCACAAGCTGAAACACCATACCCTTTGAATTGTGCTTCGGAAGGAATATTAAGCCACCTTGCTTCTGCACCGGTACATATTATAACGCCGTCCGCCCTAATTATACCAGACGAGGTGGTCACCACTAAGGGTTTTTTTGAAAAATCAACCTTTTCTACATAATCATAGATAATTTCCGCACCAACATTTTTTGCCTGTTGCGTCATTTGTTCCATTAACCATGGACCTTGAACAGGTTCTGCAAAACCTGGATAATTTTCAACATCTGTAGTAATAGTTAGCTGCCCACCTGGCTGCATACCATGCAATAATATCGGTTTTAGTGCTGCCCTAGCTGTATAGATTGCTGCACTCAGTCCAGCAGGACCTGAACCTATAATAAGTACTTTAGTAGAACGATTCATAGCAACCTAAATTTTTATATTTTCAAAGCATTTACCCAAGATTTTATATAACTAATCTGATCATCGGTCATTAATGAAGGTGTATGACCAGCATAATCAACAACGAAAAGATCAAAATCTTTGGTTTTCTTCATCTTCTCAATAGTAGATTGTTGTAAAATTTCTGATTTAGCCCCGTGGATAACCAACAATTTACAAACAATCTTATTCCATATAGTCCATATATCAACATTTTTTGGCTTATTTGCATTAGCATTCATACCTTGTACTATGGCAGGATCATAATTCATTTTATATTTTCCATCTTGGATTTTTATAAAACTATATTTGGTAAGATGATCCCAATCTTCCTCACTACTAATACCGAATTGGCTATATATTAGCTTTAAATGTTGCTTGGCACTAACTAAATCAACAAATGAGGGAGTTTGACCTGCATATTGACCGATTTTAACTAGAGGAGAGGCTGGAATAAAAGGCCCTACATCATTTATAATCATTGCTTTGATAAGTTCCTTATATTTACTAGCTAGCACATAACCAATTATTCCACCCATGGAAGTACCAAGGCAAATACAGTTGTTAATACCTAATTTTTTTAAAAAAAGCACTGTATCTTTTACATATACTTGATAATTATAATGCTTTTTCGTTTTAAAAACATCACTATTCCCACGTCCTGGATAATCTATAGCAATTACTCGAAAATTATCACTTAATGTCATAGCGATTTTATCAAAATCATGAGCATTCCTAGTTAAACCATGGGTACAAATTATTACATTTTCATTATTAGGGTCACCAAACTCAAGATAAGCTATTTTATGAGCTGGAATATATTGTGAGCCTAACCAATTAATATAAGGTCCAATTTGGATAAATTTTTGTATCATTTTTTTCTACTAATTAATTTTAAGTCGGGGATGTCATCCACAACTGTTGAAAGTTAAAAAACCGTCATTGCGAGGAGGCACAAAGTGCCGACGTGGCAATCTCATGAAGTAATATCTGCTTTTGTTAGGCGGCCTCGAGGTGATTTGAGCACTACTTCACAAGATTGCCACGTCGGCACTTTGTGCCTCCTCGCAATGACGGTTTTTTGGCTAAAACCTTTCCAGTTTAGCTATATGTCTTACATCAATAGCTGAGGTTAGTTAATTCAAATCGCTTAAAAATATAGTTACCATAACTGGTATATATACTACACCAAAAAGCAGGGAAAGAAATACTGTGGTAGCAACTTTTTCTGGATAAAATTTTTGTAAACTGGCTATGACAATTACGTTTGCTGCCATAGGAGCAGTTGAAAGAAGCCTTAGAGCATTGTAATAATTCTCATCATACCATCCTAAAACAAACTTATCCAAAAGAATAAATATGTTAACCCCTAATGGATAGAATAAAAATTTTGCCATGAAAGTAGCTAAAGTAAACTTTATGTCTATTTCAAATTTTTGCAAAGCTGAAAGAGCTAAACCAACCATAACCATACCAAGTATAGAAAATGCCCCCCGCATGTTATATATAAAATCATCTAGGAAATCAGGTAAAGTAAAACCAGCAAAACTAAATAAACAACCAAGTAAAAAACCGTTTAAAATTGGTAACTTTACAACCTTCAAGATACTTTCACTACTATTAGCAAAGCTCCTAGCACAAATATAAAAACCTACTGATGATTCGAAAATATTTATTCCTATAACTGCCATCATATAGATGCTTAAAACATAATCATCAAAGAGAGCAGCGGCTATTGGCAGCATAAAATAACCACCATTAGCGGTACCCGCAGATAATGCTATAATGTTTCGTGTATGATCAAGCCAATATCGCCCAAAAAAATAGTAAGAAAATATTGATAACAAAGTGGCGATGAAAAAAACAACTACAGTAACGCTTAATGCCGATAAAGTCAAAGTAGTACTGGCGGGAATAGCAAAAAAAACAATAGGAGATATAAAATAGAATAACAAAGAAGCTATACTATCTCTCTCAACTTTAGAATATCTTCCTGCTAAAAAACCAATTACTACGCTCAGTAATACAGAAATGGTTTTAAAAAAAACTATAGTAAAAATTGCCATGCTATAAAAGCCAAAAGATATCAGATGCTGTTTTACTCGATAATCAAGTTTTTTAGAATTATTAAAAAATACGTCTATTAGCGAGGAGTCGCGAAAAAGCGACGACGCGGCAATCTAGGATACGCGAAGCGTTACTCTAAAAAAACAGCTTCGCTGTTTACCTAGATCGCCACGGCATCTAAAGAGCCTTGCTATGACGGTTAAGGAAAAACTTGATTATCGAGTATAAATCTACTCATTAGACTTCCTGCAGAATTCGCTTTTGCTGAGGAATTTGTAGGAGACACGAAACCTCGACCCGCAACGTACTCAAATGTACGTGAGGAGCAGAGTACCGGTATCACGCATAGGCGTCAACTTAAGAGCGTAAAGATTGAACATGTATAAACAAATTAAACATAGCCGTCATCGCGAGGCATCGTTAGATGCCGTGGCGATCCAGATAAACAGCGAAGCTGTTTTTTAGAGTAACGCTTTGCGTATCTTGGATTGCCGCGTCGCCGCTTACAGCGGCTTCTCGCAATGACGTTTAGGTTAATTTACTTATACATGCTCAATCATTACGCTCTTAAGTTGACACCTATGCGGATCGACGCACAAATTACCAGCAAAAGTAGAATTATGCAGGAAGTCTATTACATAGAAATGTTCATAGAACCTACTTAACCTTTTAGAAAATAGCAAATTTATTCCACAATTAACATAAATAAAGTACCTTTATTCACCTAATTCTTGTATAGCAAGACACAGATCTGCTAATTGAGTTCTATATTTTTGTTTACTAAGATAGCGACTATTTAATTTAAGATTTTCAAAATCTTTATTACTGGTAGGTAAATATTGACAAATCTGTACTAATTCCTCATCAGAAATAAAATGTCTCCTTGGTAAATCTATTGTACTTGCTTGTTCTTCCCGATAAGCTGCCATAATTTTCATTTTATGAATAAAAGACTCTGAATGATTATCGAATCTGACTTTTTGCCAAGCTTTTTGTGCATTAACAATATAATTTTCAATATTAAGCAAAGATTTTATTTGCTCATCATATTCGTTTTGTAAGTTATTATCTTGAATTATTTGTTGCAATACCTTGTAAATCGGTTCTAAATATTCAACATCTTTAATAGCATAATTTAACATATTAGCATTAATTGGACGCTTTAACCAATCAGACCTTTGGTAAGTTTTATCAATGTGAACGAAGCAAATTTTGCTACATATATCCGAATAACTCAAATATTTACCAAAATCACAAATACCAGCTGCAATTTGTATGTCAAAAACATTTTTTGGCAGTTTCTTAAATAAATGATAAAATATCTCAAAATCCTCTCTAGGGGCGTGAACTATTTTAAGAATCTTATCGTTCAGAAATATTTCGTTAATAGGAGAAAGATCCAAATTGCTCAAAGTGTCAATTATCACTTTATAACTACTGGCCATAATTTGAATTATGCTAAGCTGAGCAAAATAGGTATTTTTACGCAAGAACTCAGTATCAACACTTATAGTCTTACAATCTAATAACTGTCGACAGAATTCATTTAATGCTTTCTGATTATCAATAATAAGTATTTTTGAAGTATTAGTAATTAAATTGCTCCTATATAATAAATTTGGTATTTTTCTATACGCGAATTTGGGATAAGAATTTGTCAATTCTTATCCCAAATTGGGATTCTATGCTTTTTTGTGGTTAAAAGTAGCGTAACACTTTTACGCTACTTTGTCAAAGATGGAATCCTTAATTTATAACACTTATCTTAAAATAAGTGTTTCATAAGTGCTACAATTAAAAAAACAATTAAGACATTTCAAGAAACAGATAATCGGAACTATTAAACTGATGTCTCCCATCGAACTAAGGTAAAATAGTCAAATAAGATTCTAATAATAACCTGAATTCGATGTAACAAGTTACATCGAATTCAATGTTATATATAGAAACAATCAGGTTTGAAGCGGCTGCCCACCTGATTGTTAAAATATAACACTCCATTCAATATGTGATTTTAATTATTAAAATCACATATTGAATGATGAAAAAAGTTAAAATGCACTCGTAGAACCGCTTCAAGAGTGCATTTTTCCTTATAACAAAGCAAGTATCGATATAAGAATTATTAATTCTCCTAACAAACTGGTTTGAAAGAAGGTTTTATTTTTACCATAGCTCACCACCAACAGTTTGTTTATGTTATTACATAATGCTTAGCATTTTGTTTGGTGCTTATATCGAACTGAGGTTAATAATACTATTAGAATTTCATAAGTGTGAATTTTAACTATATCAACTCTTTCAATTCTTTTATATTACTAATTGGGCAAATTAGGTTATTACTTAACTTTTCAAGTTTGGAGCAAATTAATTTATTGAATCCTAATTTCGTTGCTTCTTTTATTCTCATTTCTGCTGCATTGACTTTTCTTATTTCACCAGATAAACCAATTTCTCCAAAAAAAACACTATGTTCTAGCACAGCTTTATTATTTGCTGCAGAAATTAAAGCAGCTGCAACAGCTAAGTCTGAAGCTGGTTCTGAAATTTTAAGCCCACCAGCAACAGTTAAATATACTTCCTTAGAAGTTAAGTTAAGCCCAAACCGTACATTGAGTACAGCTATTATCATTGATAATCTATTTAAATCCCATCCTACAACCGAACGTCTTGGCATTGGCATATTGGAAGGAGCAATTAATGCCTGAATCTCAATTAATAACGGTCTAGACCCTTCAATTCCAGCAAATACCGTTGTCCCGCTAACATTTTTATCCCTTTTCATTAGAAATAGCTCGGAAGGACTAGAGACTTCCATAAGACCACTAGCAGTCATCTCAAAAACACCGATTTCTCCTATTCCACCAAATCTATTTTTAATAGAACGCAAAATACGAAAATGACTATTAGGATCACCTTCAAAATATAGTACGGTATCAACAAGATGTTCAAGTAACTTAGGACCAGCTAATTGCCCATCTTTTGTCACATGACAGCTAAGTAAAATAATAATATTATTTTGCTTAGCATAGCTAACCAATTCATTAGCACAGGTTCGAATCTGCGAAATAGTGCCAGGTGGTGATGATAGTGTGCGAGTTACCATTGTCTGAATTGAATCGATTACTACCAAATCAATATTGTTTTTATCAGCATCAATAGTTGAGATAATATCTTCGATATTAGTGGCAGCTAAGATAGATGTTGTTTCATTATTAAGGCCTAATCTTAAGGCTCTTAGCTTTATTTGGTCAATGGATTCCTCACCAGTTATATATAAGCAATTCATTCTAATTTTATCACAAAAAGAACTTGCCACTAAGTGTAATAATAAAGTTGATTTACCAATGCCAGGATCACCACCAATTAAAATTGCCGAAGAGGAAACCAACCCGCCACCCAACACCCTATTTAATTCATTTATAGGCGTAGGAGTACGTAATGATTCCACAACAACACCATCAAGCTTTTGTATTTGTTGTTTATTGCCTAACCTAACTTGTACTTGACTAATTACCTCTTCCTCAATTGCTCCCCATAAGCCACAATCAAAACATTGTCCTGCCCATTTTGATGTACTATTACCACAATTTGTACATATATATTGCTTTTTAATTTTACTCACTTTCCTAATTTTAATTCCTAGTTAACCTAGATTCAATGTAAGACATCGGTTTAATAGCCTATTACGCGAATTCAGGATAAGAATTTGTCAATTCTTATCCTGAATTCGCATTATATGGTATTATGCATAGTACCCATTTTTCTATAATCGTCATCGCGAAGCATCTTTAGATGCCGTGGCGATCTAGGTAAACAGCGAAGCTGTTTTTTTAGAGTAACGCTTCGCGTATCCTAGATTGCCACGTCGCCGCTTGCAGCGGCTCCTCGCAATGACGGTTAAGGAAAAAATTGATTGTCGAGTTATATGGTATTATGCCGCCAATAATTGCTCCAGCAGACTATTCGCTTCCTCTATAATATCCTTTCCTACCAATGTTTTGGTAAATACTAACTTAGTATCCGGTTTTATTTTGGTTTGTTGAGGATATTTTATAACAAAATTTCTAATCTTATCAGCTATATCTGATTCTTTATAAAATTTTAAAACAAATCCTCGATCACCAGAGTCTAAATTTTCAATATTAAGCTTACTGCATTTATGCTTTATTTTTACTATATTAAGTAGATTATTAAACTCTGATGGGATAGGACCAAAACGATCAACCATTTCGTCCTTAAAATTTTCAATATCTATATCATCAATTAAATTTCCAACTCTTCTATACAAACTTAGTTTAAGAGCAGAATCTGCAATATAATTGTCAGAAATGAAAACAGGTAATCCCAAATTAATTATTGGAACAAAAGCTTTTGGCTGCTCAATAACTTCATCCTTAAGAATTGCTATTTGTTCATCTAACATCTCCTGATAAAGCTCCACTCCTACTTCTTTAATCTGTCCGGACTGTTCTTCTCCTACTAAATTGCCAAAACCACGTAAATCCATATCATGGCTGGCAATGGTAAAACCAGAACCAAGAGTACAGCTACTCTGCATTATTTCTAGACGTTTTATTGAATGTGTGGTCATTTTCTTATAATTAGCTAAGGTTAAATAGGCATAACCTCTGACTTTACTTCGTCCTATTCTACCCCTGAGCTGATATAACTGACTCAAACCAAGCATATCAGATTTATGAATAATCATTGTATTAGCTTCGGCAATATCTATACCTGACTCAATTATTGTGGTAGAAACGAGTATATCAAACTTACCATCACAAAATTCACTCATAATCTCATCTACTTTGGCAGCTGGCATTTGGCCATGAGCAACTTTGTACTTTAGTTCAGGTACACTTTCCTGTAAGTATCTCTCTATATCCGGGATGTCCTTAATTCTAGGCACTACATAGAAGCTTCTACCACCACGGAAACGTTCTTTAAGTAAAGCATCTCTAATAATCACTGGATCAAACGGCATAACTGTTGTCCGAACTTCTAGCCTATCAATCGGTGGTGTGGCAATGATACTAAGGTCTTTCAGCCCTACCATAGACATCTGCATTGTACGAGGAATTGGGGTTGCCGAAAGAGATAGAACATGCATTGTAGTTCTTAGTTTCTTTAAATGTTCCTTTTGAGCAACACCAAAATGTTGTTCTTCATCAATTATTAATAATCTGAGGTTACTAAATTCTATATTCTTACTCAGCAAGGCATGTGTACCAATTATTATATTAGCTGTACCATTTTTGATTTGTTCTTTAATAATTTTAGCCTCACTATTGGTAACTAGGCTAGATAATTGTACTATATTCAGCCCTAAATCCTTAAATCTTTTGCGAAATCTTAAATAATGCTGCTTACCTAGAATAGTAGTTGGTACGACAATGGCTACTTGAGAGGGGGTGTCACAGTTTGCGTTACAGTTTGCATCATAGTTTGATTTAGCTACCATAAAAGTTGCCCTTATGGCCACTTCAGTTTTTCCAAAACCAACATCACCACAAATTAATCTATCCATTAAAAGACCTGAGTCAAAATCTTTTCTAATATCATTTATGGCATTTAATTGATCTTCAGTTTCGGTATATTTAAATCTCTGGCAGAATTTGTCATATTCTTCATGATCAAACTCTATTGGATTAGTTACAGTTAATTTCCTCTTAGCGGCTATTGCTAATAATTGTTCGGCAATTTCTGTAATACGATTCTTGAGTTTAGCCTTACTTCTTTGCCAGCTACTGCTACCTAACTTGGCTAGCTGTGCTTCACTACTACCATATTTCTTAATTAGCTCTATATTTTCAACAGGAATATATAATTTATCATTATTCTCATATAAAATTTTTAAGAAATCATGAGCTTTGCCTTTAACATCTAGTGTTTCAACATTAAGAAATTGACCAATACCATGATCCTTATGAACAACTAACTCCCCTTCACCTAAATTATCTAATTCCATTAGAATGTTTTTAAGCTTACGTTTAGCACCTTGCTGGCGAACGTTTGCCGCACTTTTTCCTAAAATATCGTGAGCTGCAATAAACAAATATCTATCACTATAAAATCCTTGACTCAGTTGGACATATGCAAGATTTATCACACCAATTTTTGCCTGTTGTAGATTGTCTATCTCGATATATTCTCGTGAGTAGCTATTTATCAAGCTCTTCAGTCTTTCCAAATTACTTTTAGACTGACAAAAAATAATTGGTATTTTAGTATTATTGTTCTCTATAATCTCAAATAGCTTATCAAAAACTGTCTTATCCTCAATAAAACTAGTTGCAATAATTTTTTCTAATGAATATGCATAAGATGAATCTTCAGGAGTAATTAAAATATTCTTATCCTGTTCTAGTAAAGTTTGTATTTCCTGACTGGTAAAGTAAATCTGCTCAGGAGGCAACGCAGGATAGAATGTGTTTAATTTTATTTTATTAGACTCAATACGGGATCTGTAAAGATCTGTATAATTATTCTCCTGCTCAAGAATTGATTGTAACGACAAATTATCATAAATAATAATAGGATCATCTAAATAATTAATTAAACTACTGAAAGAATTATAGAATAAAGGAGATAAATGTTCATATCCTTGAAATTTTTTTCCTTCAGTTATTGATTCATATAAAGGGCTATTCACGTAATTAACACCAAAAGCTTTTAGATAATTATCTCTAAAATTCTTTATTGTTTCTAGATTTAATATTACCTCACTGGCAGAATTAATTATTAGCTCCGTGCAGCTATTAGTAGAAATTTGACTATCAATATCGAATTTTTTTATTGACTCTATGTGATCCCAACTAAAATTAATACGATAGCCCTTAGAACCAGGTAAAATTATATCTACTATCTCTCCTCTTACTGAAAATTCGCCACTATCAATGCTACTACTACTCCTTGTAAAACCATTATGTACTAGGAATTCAGCGAGCTTACCCGCTGAAAGCTTCATTTTATTATGTAATTTCAGAAAAGACTTAACTAGGAATTCCGAAGGCGGTAATTTGCTCAGTAAATTCACCGCATTAGTAACTACCAATTTTTTTTCATTATTAGTTGCTAAATAACTTAGTGTATTAGCTCTTTCTGATAAAATGTTAGACTGGGGTGAAATGCGATCATATGGTATAGTATCAAAACTAGGAAAATATAATATATTACTAGTCTTAATGCTTTGTGCAAAAAATAATAACTGTTTATGGCTATTAATTGCATCATCTTCACTAGCAAAAATAAGTAAAATATTCTTGGTTGGTTTATTTGAGAAATACTCATTAGCAAAAAAACTTTTTGCACTGAGCGGTAGAGGTTGTTGTATCATTGTTTATTAAGCTTATAGGCGGTTAATATCAAAATTAAGTATTTGTAACATCACTTTTGACTTTAAGTGAACAGGAGGAGTTGTTTTATTGGTAATCCAATCATAAATATCTATATCATTTTGATTAAGTATTAAAGCAAAATCTGTTAAACTATCTATGTCCATATTAGCAAGAAATTGTTCAGCAAATTTACCTAATATTAACCCGGTTTCTTTGCAACCACGATTTTTGCTTTGGTATAGTAATTTTTTAGTTAGGAATGCTTTTTTTAAATAGTCCATATTGATAATCTGACAAAAAAATATCATAATATGATTCAGATAGTTTGACAATTACCAAATATAAAATATAAATTGTATATGTAGTATATACTCAAATTTAATTAGTCTAAATCTTGTTCTTATTCAATAAATTTTAATATATTCAAAAAAATGCAGATGCCTATAAGTATCAAAAATATATCTTCCTTAGAAGCTTATAAGTTGCTAGGAATGGATGAGTGTACCATTGTTGTTGATGTTAGAACTACTGAAGAATGGCAAAAAATAGGTATTCACAAAGCTTGATAAAGATCAAGTACTTTTTCTTAGCTGGCGTTTATTGCCTGATATGTCCTTAAATCATGAATTTAACAACCAGTTCATATCGAAAGTCAGGAATAAAAATAATGTATTATTCCTTTGCCGTTCAGGTGTACGATCTCATGAAGCGGCATCGTGTGCTGGTGGTTTAGGTTATCCAAACTGCTACAACATCATTGATGGTTTTGAAGGAGGAGATAATGGAGCTGGTTGGAAACAAAATAATTTACCATGGCAAGTTCTGTGAATACTAACCAAAATCAATTGACTGTAGAAAAGGAAGTAGCTCATTATAGAGATATTTGGCAGCATGTTTGTTCTGATCTTAATAAACATTATGGTGAGTCTTTGTATAAAAGTTGGTTCAGTAAGATTAACTTTCTAGAAGCTTCTACTACTACTGTTATACTTTCTACACCAACAAATTTTATTCGAGATTGGATAAAATCAAGATATGCACGTGATATATTGCAATCTTGGCAGTCCTACGACAAAGATATTAAATCAATTGAGATAGTTACTAAAGAATTACTAGAACAAAATCCAAATATACCTGAATATTTAGCAAAAATTCCATCAATAAAAGAAGGAATGGATATCAATTCCGAAGGCATTTTTTCAGCATTAGACTTACGATTTACTTTTGAAAATTTTGTAGTTGGTGGACCAAATGAGTTAGCATATGCAGCCTCTAGAGCAGTTGCTGAATCAGAGAGTGCCGTAGCTGAATCTAACCCCTTATTTTTGTATGGGGGTGTTGGCCTTGGTAAGACACACTTAATGCATGCTATTGCTTGGTATATAAGACATAATAACCCGACTCGCAAAGTAATTTACATGTCGGCAGAAAAGTTTATGTATCAATTCATCAAAGCACTTCGTAATAAAGATGTTATGTCCTTTAAAGAAGAATTTCGTTCAGTTGACGTGCTAATGATCGATGATATTCAATTTATATCTGGTAAAGATAGTACTCAAGAAGAGTTTTTTCATACTTTCAATGCTTTGATTGATAATAATCGTCAAATGGTTATATCATGTGACCGTTCACCGTCTGATTTAGATAATATTGAAGAGCGGATTAAATCTAGGCTTGGTTGGGGATTGGTTGCAGATGTTCACAGTACTACTTATGAACTAAGATTGGGAATATTAGAATCTAAGCTTGAACAGATGAATATTCACATACCTAAAAATGTTGTAGAATTCTTGGCATCAAAAATAACGTCAAATGTTAGAGAGTTAGAGGGGGCTCTTAATAAAGTTATTGCTCATTCAACTTTAGTTGGTAGGGAGATAACTTTAGAAAATACCCAAAATATTTTACGTGACTTACTACGTTCCAATGAAAGAATTATAACGATTGAAGATATTCAAAGAAAAGTAGCTGATCGTTATAATATTAAATTTTCTGATATGTCTTCTCCTAGACGTATTCGCTCAATAGCTAGACCAAGGCAAGTAGCTATGTATTTAAGTAAAACATTAACCCCAAAAAGCCTTACTGATATTGGTAAGAAATTTGGTAAGAAAGATCATACTACAATAATGCATGCCATCAAAAAAGTAGAAGAATTATGTGAAATTGATGCAGAATTTCGAGAGGAACTTAGTCTGTTAATGAAGATACTGCAAAACTAGATTACTATGAACTTAAAGAAAAGCACGTTTCCCATAATAGAAATATTGTCTTATCCCAAATTCGCGTATCTTGAAAATATATTAGACTTACCTAAATAACTTATCTATATTAGAGGTATATAAGCTATATTAAACTCATAAATTAAAAAAGCGGAATCATGTCAGGGGAAGTTGGAAAAAAAGAATTAAACTGTTCTTTTTGTGGTAAAAATCAATATGAAGTAATAAAATTAATTGCTGGACCAACAGTATTTATTTGTAATGAATGTATTGAACTTTGCCGTGATATTATAAAAGAAGAGACTAAAGTAACTCTTAAACAAGTTGCCTCTTTAATTCCAACACCACAAAGAATTTTTTCTACTCTTAATGATTACGTAATTGGTCAAGATCAAGCAAAAAAAGTCTTATCAGTTGCGGTATATAATCACTATAAACGATTAGAATATATCGAGTCAGGTAATAATGATGTCGAATTAAATAAATCAAATATCCTAATTATTGGTTCTACTGGCTCTGGTAAAACCCTTTTGGCACAAACCTTAGCAAAAATTCTTGATGTACCTTTCACTATGGCAGATGCCACTTCTTTAACCGAAGCTGGCTATGTTGGTGAAGATGTTGAAAATATCTTGCTAAGATTATTACAAGCAGCAGACTTTAATATAGCCAAAGCCCAACGAGGCATTGTTTATATAGATGAAGTAGATAAAATCGCTAGAAAATCTGAAAACCCTTCCATAACAAGAGATGTATCGGGAGAAGGAGTCCAACAAGCATTACTTAAAATCATGGAAGGAACTATTGCTTCTGTTCCCCCCCAAGGTGGCAGAAAACACCCACAGCAAGATTTTGTTCAAGTAGATACTTCCAATATTTTGTTCATATGCGGTGGAGCTTTCATGGGGATAGATAATATCATTAATGCCCGTACTGCTCAAAGTTCGATTGGTTTTGCGGCAAATGTCCAATCAAAACAAGAAAAAAAACACAGTGAAATACTCAAATCATTAGAAATTGAAGATCTAGTAAAGTTTGGGTTAATTCCAGAATTCATCGGTAGGCTTCCAGTAGTAGCAACTTTAGATGACCTAGACAAAGCATCTTTGGTGGCAATTTTAACTCAACCCAAAAATGCTGTTATCAAGCAATATCATAAATTATTTGAGTTAGATGATGTTGAACTATCAATTGATAATGATGCTTTAGAAGGAATAGCCGAGAAAGCACTGGCACGAAAAACCGGAGCTAGAGGCCTTAGATCGATAATTGAGACACTGCTACTTGACAGCATGTATAATGTTACCAATCTGAAAAAAATGCATGTACATATTTCAAAAGATGTTATAGATGGCAAAGCTACCCCCATAATTACACCAAGAAACTACGGAAAAGCTACTAAAAAGCGTATGGCGGTATAGAATAAAGAATTTATTAATTCATTTCTTAATTAATAGTTGACATTCTTTTTGCAAATAGTTACAATTTTCTTTATATTTCAAATTAACAGAGGATTATATATGATAAATAATGATAATGATGCAATAATGATTCAAAGAATAATTAACCGGAATTGTTTACATCCTGAGCATGTAGCAGCTTTAAAAGCCGCTCTTATAAATTATTTCAGAAACAACGGTGATAATAATTTTAATGCTAACAACAGGGTAGAGGATAATGATTTAAATGTTAACAACCAAAATGTTGGCAACTTTATTACTACAGAGGTAGCTAGTCTTAATACATCTGATGCCACACTACCACTAGCAGGAGAAGCCGAACATCCTACAGAATAACTACAAATACTACCGCTTCAAGAGCTGTAAAAACAGCTCTTGAAGTTAGTTGCAATGTAATTAAAAAGGTTTTACTAATTTGTCATAAAGTAACATGATTCCCGTAGAAAAAAAATGGGGCAAATATACTCTTTACTTCCAATAATGAGGATTCATTACTAATTTCTTGTTGTAAATCTCCTCTGATTAAATCAAAGATTTCCTGTAAACTTTTACCACCATCTATCATTTGTTTAAAAACATATTTGGTATAATTAGAAATTGGTATAGTAATATTGATATTTTTTAATAATGAACTATTTAATGTAAAGTTAACCTCAAATATTGATGTAATAAGTTAATAATAGGCTCAAGTAGTCATCGCCATTAGGGGTAACATCCATAACTGTCGAAAGTTAGTAAATATAGCTTCCCTAACCTGAATTCGATGTAACAAGTTACATCGAATTCAGTATTATATATAGAAACAATCAGGTTTGAAGCGGCTGCCCACCTGATTGTTAAAATATAATACTCCATTCAATATGTGATTTTAATAATTAAAATTACATATTGAATGATGAAAAAAGTTAAAATGCACCCGCGTCAGCCGCTTCAAGAGTGCATTTTTCCTTATAACAAAGCAAGTATCGATATAAGAATTAATAATTCTTATATCGAACTGAGGTTCCCTATACGTCTATTAGCGAGGAGGCAATGGAATCGCCAACGCGGCAATCTTGTTGTGAAGTAGGGACAAGTATTACTTCAAAAGATTGCTACGACGACGCTTTTCGCGGCTTCTCGCTAATAGACAGTTAAGGAAAAACTTGATTATCGAGTATAATGAGATATGCATAAACTAATACAGCTAATAAAATGGGAATACTTAATTCAAAATCGTATTAATAATCTTAGCAAATATCTATTTATATTTTTTTTATTTTGTATTTTCAGCACTGCTTTAATCAATGACCAAGTAGATATTAAGAAATTTGGGATTATTTTTTCAGTAATTTTTTTACCAATAGCCCTAATTGGCTTCTCTAGTCTAATATTAAAGCAAGATGTGGAGGATGGAAGTTTAGAGCTACTATTATCCAGTTTCAGTGAGAGTGAAATTGTTACATCTAAATTATTTGCTATATTTTTTAGTTCACTTACTAGCTCTTTATTAAATATCCCAATAATTTATATTATTTTCGATCTTGATCTAATAACAGTAACCTATCTTTTTATCACTCTAACTTTGCTATTAACTTTGTCCAGTAGCCTACTAGTTTTAATTGGATCTATTCAAAGCTATTTTAGGTCAAATACTAACCTACTAGCAATATTAATCATGCCACTATTAATACCCAACATAATACTTACCGGTCTTGTTTTACAAAATCTTGAGAATATAAGTCTAATTTTTGTTATGATTGGTATCAATATGCTTCTTTTACCAACCATATTTTATCTCTCATCATATCTAATTAAGAATATTTACAACATTTAATTTATATTATACACCATACTGACCCCTGCACTAATAAAAAAATTGTTATTTTTTTATTATTCATGTAATTTAATCGTAGTTTTTTAACCATTTTTCGGTAGTTTATATATGTGGCAAGCTTTAAGAAGACTAATAGCAGCTAACCCTATGGGGGTGTTTTTATGGAGTATCATAGCTAAATGGTACTTTATGATAGCAGTTGCCTCTTTGATAGTATTATTTTGGGTAGCCAAGGGTCTTGAACAAATTGGATTTATAAAATATATGACCGATGCTACAATTGAAATTCTTGATACATCTAAATCAATTGCTCAAAATTGTACTACAAAATTAGGTCCCAACTTTGAGAGCTTAACCAATTTTTGGAAATGTTTAGGAGACCCACCAAAATACGAAATTAGAGAAGAAGAAACAGGGGAAAAAGTTTTAGAGGATGGATTAAATAAGTTATTGCCTAAAGATAAGACAGTACCGGAAATGCTTCCATATCGCAATCCTTATGATTCTCCTAACGATTCTACAGATAGTGATGATAAATAAACCGATGGTAATTAACCTGAATTCGATGTAACAAGTTACATCGAATTCAGTATTATATATAGAAACAATCAGGTTTGAAGCGGCTGCCCACCTGATTGTTAAAATATAATACTCCATTCAATATGTGATTTTAATTATTAAAATCATATATTGAATGATGAAAAAAGTTAAAATGCACTCGTAGAACCGCTTCAAGAGTGCATTTTTCCTTATAACAAAGCCAGTTCGATATAAGAATTATTAATTCTTATATCGAACTGAGGTTAATTAAGTAAATTATCTAAACAATCAGATTTGAGACGGCTCTGCATCTGATTCTCGATAATCAAGTTTTTCCTTAACCGTCTATTAGCGAGAAGCCAAGCCGCGAAAAGCAGCGTCGTAGCAATCTTTTGAAGTAATACTTGTCCCTACTTCACAAGATTGCCGCGTCGCCGCTTCCATCGCCTCTTCGCAATGACGTATCTTTTAATAATTCTAAAAAACTTGATTATCGAGTTAAACCTTTTCGAGTTAGCTATACTAAAACTAAATCAAACAATAATAAACCACATACAGCCAAGAAAACAAGCCATGTACGATTGCCCATAATACAGAGTGGTTTATATTAAATGAAATAGCCATAGCAAGTGCCGCACCAAATGACACGCCATGCTGCATAATAATGTTTATTTTCTTCCTTGGTGGATAAACTCCATAATCTTCAGTATTCATTTTACTCATTTTTTTTCCTCATATAATTCTAGAACAATTTATAACATAATTTATGCTTACCACTAAGTATATTTAAAAAAAATTATTCACTCACATTACACATGACAGTTTAAAATCGTAGGGAAAACAGTCTAGCGTCATTGCGAGAAGCCACTTTAGTGGCGACGAAGCAATCCATTTCTAGTCATTTTCCTAGATTGCTTCGTCGACCTACGGTCTTCCTCGCAATGACGTCCTGTACTTTCCAGCAACTTTAAATTGCTATGGGTTACGCGTAAGGCGAGTTCTTTAAATATGAATAGCCCTACCATAAGCCTGTAATACCGCTTCTCCCATCATTTCAGATAAAGTTGGATGTGGAAAAATGCTATTCATTAAATCAAGTTCCGTACCCTCCATAGTTCTAGTGATTACATAACCTTGAATTAGTTCGGTAACCTCTTCACCTATCAAATGAGCTCCTAACAATTCTCCAGTCTTTATATCAAAAATCGTTTTTATCATCCCTTCATTATAACCATCAACCAAGGCTTTACCGTTAGCGATAGATGGGAATCTGCCAATTTTTACTTGGTAACCATCTTTTTTCGCTTGTTCTTCAGTAAGCCCTACACTAGCAATCTGTGGTGAGGAATAAGTACAGCCTGGAATATTACGTTTCTCTATAGGATGAGCCTTAAGACCCGCTATAGTTTCCGCAGCAATAATACCTTCATGACTTGCCTTGTGGGCAAGCCATGGCGCTGATGTTACATCACCTATTGCATAAATGCCTTCTTCCGAAGTTTGCATAAACTGATTGGTAATAATATGACCTCTATCTATTTTGATATTAGTTTTTTCTAAATTAAGGTTTTCCGTGTTACCAACTATACCAACGGCTATAAGCAAAATTTCAGCTTGTATCTTGTAATTTTTTCCATCTATCTCAACTTCAACTACAACATGGTCTTGGGTTTTGCTATGATTTAACAATTTGCTATTAGTATGAATTTTTATACCTTTCTTTTCAAAGGTTTTTCGTGCCATTAAAGAAATTTCCTCATCTTCACTAGGTAAAATCCTATTTTGTGCTTCAATTACAGTGACATTTGTTCCTAAATCATTATAAAATGAAGCAAATTCTATACCAATCGCTCCTGATCCAACAATAATCATAGATTTTGGTAATTTATCAAGAACCATAGCCTCTTTGGAGGTAATAACTTGCTTGCCATCCGGCTCAAATCCATCTAAGATTCTAGATCTTGCACCTGTTGCAATTATTATGTCCTTTGCTTTAATCGAAATCTTTTGACCATTATTATTGATATCTACTACCTTGCCTGTTCCTAGCCTAGCCGTGCCATCAATTATCGTAACCTTATTTTTTTTTAGCAGAGATTTAATACCAAATGTTAACTGTGTCGATATGTCTCTAGAACGCTGTACTATTTTTTTTAGGTCAAAACTTGCTTCACCTACTATAATACCATAATCTTTAGCATGTCTAATTTTTTGAAATAATTCAGCTGATTTAAGCAGTGCTTTTGTTGGGATACAACCCCAATTTAAGCAAACTCCCCCTAAATGCTCCTTCTCAATCAACACAACTTTTTTATTTAGTTGTGCAGCCCTAATCGCAGCCACGTAACCACCTGGACCACCACCAATAATCGCTAGATCGTAATTTTCCATTAATATATCCACTCATTCTTTCTAGATTTCTTTTATAACTTAATTTAACGGAAGAGTCTATTATTGAAATTTATAACAAGTTTGATTTTTTATACCTTTATGAGTTAGGATACCTTCCTTAACTCCAAAGATTAGATCACGACTGGCCGACACAGAAGAAATATCCTTATGTAATAGAATATAATCTTTCCTTGAAAACCAACTATTTGGTAATTTTATTTTAGCAAATTCTAACCTAGACTTAGGAGTTTTGACTTGAGATACTACATTATTAACATATAGTTGCAGAGCTTTTAGTATCTGTGTTGCCATAAATTCAATGAATAAGGTAGACTCCCCTACTTTATCACACTCAGCTAAAACGTTATAGTACTCACTTTGTTCGTTTTTTATTAGTACCTCTACCGAAATATATTTAAAAATTGGATCTGCTTTCATTAATAATAATTGTTGCCATAACCTACCCATTCGCCCATTACCATCTGAGAAAGGATGGATAAATTCTAGCTCATAATGAAATACGCAAGCTTTAATTAGCCACGGAATATCCTTATTTTCTTTTATGAACTGAAATAATTTATCCATTAATAATGGGATACGACTCGCTTTAGGAGCTATATGAGATATTTCATTGCCTTTAAATATGCCAACTCCGCTGGCTCGAAAATAGCCATTATCAACTATTAACTCTTGCATCAATAATCTATGTGCCTCTAGTAAACAATCTATTGATAATGGATTTAATTTATGTAAATTATTGTATAATTTAATGGCATTGTTAACTTCAATAATATCATTTTTAGAACCTAGCACCAGTTTTCCGTCAATTATATCGGTTATTTGGTCTAAACTTAAACTATTGCCTTCAATTGCTAAAGAAGAATGGATCGTCTTTATTTGGTTACTTTTTCTAAGTTTTACTGCAGGCAAAGGAAGCTTAGCTCCGGATAAAATACCAAGCTCATATGCAATATCTTGCAGTAATGTAAGTATTTTATTACTTACTTGAAAAGGTGGGTTTTCCTGACTTCCGCAGATTTTTTGATATTAGTTGTTATAAGTGGCATTAGTAAGGAGGTGAAGTGGTACTCTCGTTCTGTTGTGCCTAGTAGATATTTTATTATTGACTTTAACTGCGATGTTGTTTATTATTTAATTAATTGAATATAGCCTCATATTTTATAGCCCTAATATGTACATACGTCGTAAAAAAACTCCTAATAGTCCAAGGCAATCTATTCAAATAGTGGAAGGTTATCGTGATAGTAAAGGTAACGTCAAACAGCGTATAGTACGTCATTTAGGAGTCTTCATAGATGAAGTAGAAGAAGCTAAATTAGTTGCCCTAGCACAAGATTTGATTGCCAAGATTAAAGCTGAGAGAGAAGCTGCAATTGGGCAGAGGAATTTGTTTACTGATGATACTAACGAGGTTAAAAGAGGTCGTCCAACTAACAAGTTGTTAAAAGATATTCTACCTGTTAACGAAGTAAAACTAAATGAGGTTGTAGAAGTCAAGCGAGTTGTTGAAGGAGTGCATCAAATAGGGGGGCATGTTTATGATCAAATGCATTTTAACCAGTTACTAGCAAGGAAACGTGACGCTGGGATGCTGAAGGATTTAGTGTTAGCCCGTATGGTAAGACCAAATAGTAAAAAAGGGATAGTTGAGTATTTAAGCGATCAATTTGACAGGCATCATGATCTAGATGCTACTTATCGGATGATGGACAAATTACATGAGCAAATACCTAAAATTAAAGAATTATGCTTTAAAAACACCCTAACCCTGATTCCTAATAAAGAGATTAGCCTAGTATTTTTTGATGTCACTACACTATACTTTGAATCAGTAGAAATAGATGAGCTAAGAGCCTTTGGCTATAGTAAAGATCATCGCTTTAATACTACCCAACTAGTTCTTGCCCTAGCAACTAATGAGGATGGATTACCACTTGGCTATGAGCTGTTTAGTGGTAATACCGCAGAAGTTAGCACCTTAATTAAATCAATTAACAGCTGGCAAGCGTATCTTAAAGTTAAAGATGTCTGTTTTATTGCTGATCGTGCAATGTTTAGTAAAGCTAACTTGCAAGCTCTCGATGAAGGTGGTTATCGTTATATTGTGGCAGCAAAGCTTAAAACACTCAAGAAAGAAAAGAAAGAAGAAATATTATCAGAGGAAAACTATAAGCCTACTGTTATAGGCAATGATCTTACTTGGATTGCCGATCTAGAGCATGATGGTAAACGTCTAATTACCAGTTATAAATCTAAAAGGGCTATTAATGATGCACAGGAGCGACAAAAAATTTTAGATAAAATTAATAAGACTATTGGTGAGTCTGGTAGTACTAAAAAACTTATATCTAATAGTGGAGTAAAAAAATATACTTCTAGTGAAAATGGCAAGAGCTATATTGACGCAGAGAAGATAGAGCAGGATGCGTTGTGGGATGGCATACATGGGGTAATCACCAATGACCAAACTATAACTCCACATGAAGCAATAGCAAAATATGCTAGATTATGGGTAATTGAAGAGCAATTTAGAATCAATAAACATAATTTACAAATGCGTCCAATTTTTCACTGGACTAAACAAAGGATAGAAGCACACATAGCTGTGTGTTATATGAGTTTTGCAGTGCTTAAAACTATAGAATACAAGGTTGCTCTGACCCAAAAGATCAGTGTAACTAACATCGTTGAATTATTAATATCAGTACAGGCTTCAATCTTAAGACATACAAAGACTGGTGATCTTTATAGACTACCAAGTGCAATAAAAAACGAAGCTAGAAAAATCTATAAAACCTTTAACATCAAGCGTTCAGACCATGCTGAAATATATTTAAAATAACAAAATAATGTTGTGCCTAAATTTTAAAAATCCTAGCACTATGAGCCTTCTAAGCTTATGCCTTATTAAAAAATGCGGAAGTCGGGGGATAAAATACCAAGCTCATATGCAATATCTTGCAGTAATGTAAGTATTTTATTACTTACTTGAAAAGGTGGGTTTTTATTCATAAAATGATAGTATCATATGATACTATCATTGGCTATAAAATAATATTAGCTAGTATTTATACTACTCGTAAATGAAGAGTTGATAGACGAAGATTAAAATCATGAGGATTAATAGAGATTCTGCTTTCCAAATAGTGAATTATACGCTGTTGTATATCTTTATTTAATTTTGAAAATTGTTTTCTACTACGATCCGTAAACAGAATACTATAAGCCATTTTCCTTTTTAATTTGATTTAATGAATAAGTTTTAAAACCATCGTTATAAAACTCATCTAAAGCTTGCCTGCCAATTGTAAGATCCTTTTGATCGACTAAATATAACTCTACAGCTTTTCTTAATACATAGGCTTTACTACGGTCATGTACTTTAGCAAAAGTTTCAATTTGTTCATTTAACTGATCATCTACGTTAAAAGATAAAGTATGCATAATTAAGTTACTCTTAATAAATTTAATTAACTATTATTATCAATATACTATATTAATAATAATTTTTAAATTAGATTTTAAACATGAAACATCAGCAGATTACTTTAGACAAACTAGGGGCTGATATTGACATTCCAGTAAGATATAGTAATAAAGCCAAACGAATTAGCATTAGAATAAACCACAAAGGAGCTGAATTAGTTTTACCTAATAAAAATTTTAATACAGGATATAAATTTTTATTAGAAAAAGAATCTTGGGTTAGGCAAAAACTACAAAAATTCTTAAACAAACCCCCCTTTGATTATAACACAATAACAGTCTTTGACGAAGTATATTCGTTATTAAATATTGATGCAGATTATAAAAAAGTACAAATCACAGATGATGTTATTCAAATATATTCTTTACCCTCACAACACAAAAGTACTTTAGTAAGGTTTTTGAAAGATATGTTGTTACTAGAAACCACAAAACTTGCTACTCTTCTAGCGAAAGAACATAATATAAACTTTACTAAAATTAAAATTATGAATAATAAGAGCAAATGGGGAAGTTGCTCTAGTAAGGCTGTACTTGCTTTTAATTGGCGTCTTATTTTTGCTCCAAAAAAAATATTAAAATACTTAGTGGTCCATGAAATATGTCATATAATTGAAATGAATCACAGTCCTCATTTTTGGAATTTAGTAGCAAAACTTTATCCAGACTATAAGTTGGCTAGATTATGGCTTAAGGAAAATGGCAATAATCTCCATCAATATTTAATGTCTTAGTAAGTCCATTTGTTTTTGATAATCTTTTGATTGGAAAATAAAATTACCTGATACTAAAATATCAGCTCCAGCTTTTATACAGTTCTTACCGGTAACATCATTTATTCCTCCATCTACAGAAAGCATTATAGGTTTACCAAAATTTTTGATTTTTTCTGAAATAATTTTGATTTTCTCTAGCTGATTCTCTATAAATTTTTGGCTAGAAAAACCGGGATTTACGGTCATTGCTAGAATTAGATCTATTTTATCAATAATATAATCTATAAAATTTGGACTTGCAGAAGGAAGTAGTGCCACCCCAGCTTTTAACCCTAAATTTTGAATAATACTTAAAGTTCTGTCAAGATGAATAGTGGTTTCAGGATGGATAGTGATAATATCCGCTCCGCTACTAGCATAGTCTTTAATCGAATATTCCGGGTTATTAATCATTAAATGTACGTCAAATGGTAATGTAGTATGAGGTCTTAAAGCTTTTATTATAGGAGGCCCAAATGTTAAGTTAGGTACAAAATGTCCATCCATAACGTCTATATGGATCATATCAGCACCAGCTTCTTCTAAAGCACTGATTTCTTTTTGCAAATTAGCAAAATCTGCTGATAGTAACGAAGGTGCGATCTTAATTATTTTCACTTTTGTTTTTATCCTCAATATGAACTTTTTGGCTATTTTTTCTTCTTGCTATATTCTGTTTTAAAGCCCTAGACAGTTTTTGAAATTTACTGTCACTATAGTTAATTGATTTGGACTTGCATACGTTGTTGCTCGGTTGCTTACCTAGTAATTTTCGGCTTCGATCCTCGCTCCTAGTATCAAGTCCAACTGAATTAACTATAAAACTTTTTTGCTTCTGCTGTTTTTCCTTTGTTATAAAACCCTTCCTATAAACTTTTTTAAGTTTTTTACTGCATTCTATAAAATACATATCACTTATGTTATACCACCCAAAAACTATAGATATATATACTCGGTGAACTTCAAGAATTGACGTCGTCGTGTCTAAAGATCTCCGCTGCTCACGTACTAATGTACGCTCCGCTGCTCGACTTTGACACTCCTAGCTCTTCTTGAAGTTGACCTTCGTCTACCAACTCTTCATTTACGAGTAGTATACCCACAGTTAAAATGTTTTTAAGCTTATAGCTATTCTATTTAAGGCATTCATAATTGAAATACAAATAGTAATATCTACAATTTCTCTCTCAGAAAAATACTGTAATATTTCATCTTTCATTGCGTCAATTTCCTCGAAGAAACCCCGCGTTATTAATTCACACCATCTTAGAGCTATAATTTCTTTTTCACTAAATACCTCTTTACTAGAAGACCAAATTGGTAATAAATCTAACTTCTTTTGAGGGACATTATTCTTTCTAGCATCTGTAAGATGTAAATTGCAACAATAAAAGCAGCTATTTATTTGTGATACCCTCAGTTCAATTAAGTATCTTAGTCCCTTATCAAGAGGAGATTCATTAAGACTTTCATAAGATTTATATATACATGACATTGTGTTCTTAGAGATTTCGACATAGTTCATTTTTTTCCTTTGGATTTAGTTATTTAGTAAATATTATTCCTGAACAATGTCTATATCTAAACCATTTCATCTGTCAAGTAAAGAACTGACAAATTCAGTAGTAAGTTACATTCTATAACTATTCAAATAAATTTCTACTATCTTTTCGACATTTTATTATTATACTACAGGTTATGATTTTATAATGAACTAGTATAGCCATAATGAATCAACATATTGTAAATTCTCCTGAATCACTTGATGAAAAACGTAACAATGCCCGTCAAGGTGGGGGGGGAGAGAGAATCGCCTTACAACATAAAAAAGGTAAACTTACTGCAAGAGAAAGGATAGAAGTATTGCTAGATCCTGAGAGTTTTGAAGAAACAGGAATGTTTGTTGAACATAGATGCAGTAATTTTGGCATGAACGACAAAAAATTCCTAGGGGACGGTATAATAACTGGACATGGCACCATAAATGGTAGGTTGGTTTTTGTGTATAGCCAAGATTTTACGGTGTTAGGTGGATCTCTTGGAGAATATCACGCTAAGAAAATTTGCACTATACTCGATTCTGCTTTAGCAGTAGGAGCACCAGTTATTGGCATAAATGATTCGGGAGGTGCAAGAATTCAAGAAGGGGTTGACGCCCTTGGTGGTTATGGAGAATTATTTCAACGTAATGTAATTGCTTCCGGTATTATTCCACAAATCACCTTAATTATGGGACCTTGTGCTGGTGGTGCTGTTTATTCTCCCGCCTTAACAGATTTCATATTCATGGTTAAAAATACTTCTTATATGTTTGTAACAGGACCAGACGTAGTTAAAACTGTTACAGGTGAAGAAGTAAGCCAAGAACAACTTGGCGGGGCAAAAATGCATACTACCAAGAGTGGTGTTGCTGACCTTGCTTTTAAAAATGATATAGAGCTACTTCTAGAAACTAGAAGATTTTTTAATTTTTTACCTCTATCAAATCGTAGCCCCCTGCCACATCGTCGTACCGAAGACCCAGCTGATCGGGTTGATATGTCCCTAAACACCTTAGTCCCAAGCATTCCGAACAAAGCTTATGACATGAAAGAATTAATTGAGCGTATTGTTGATGAAGGGGAGTTTTTTGAGCTGCAACCAGATTTTGCTAGAAATATTATAATCGGCTTTGGTTATATGGAAGGAAGACCTATAGGATTTGTTGCGAATCAACCATTACATTTAGCTGGCTGTTTAGATATTAACGCATCAAGAAAGGCAGCAAGGTTTGTTCGTTTTTGTGATGCGTTTAATATCCCAATAGTAACTCTAGTTGATGTACCAGGTTTTTTACCTGGCACTGATCAAGAGCATAACGGAATTATTAAACATGGAGCAAAATTGTTATATGCGTACGCTGAAGCGACTGTACCAAAAATTACCATAATCACTAGGAAAGCTTATGGTGGAGCTTATATAGTGATGAACTCAAAACATCTTCGTGGTGATGTAAATTACGCGTGGTTCAACTCAGAAATTGCAGTACTTGGGGCTGAAGGAGCTGCTGAAATAATATTTAAAGAAGAATGCAAAGATCCAGAATCAAAAAAACGAAAAATCCAAGAGTATAAAGATACTGTTACTTCTCCTTTCGCTGCAGCATCTAGAGGATACTTAGACGATATTATAAAGCCTCAAAATACTAGATGGCGTATATGTAAAGCACTAAACTTTCTTCAAAACAAAAAAATACAATTACCATGGAAGAAGCATGATAACTTACCACTTTAGTATACTTAAGCACGAGATTTTATGACTAAACCATTATTTGATAAAATTTTAATCGCCAATCGTGGTGAAATAGCTTTGAGAATAATGCAAACCCTAAAGAAGATGGGTATTAAATCAGTTGCCGTATACTCTGAAGCAGATACACATTCAATGCATGTACAATATGCTGATGAAGCGTATTATATCGGCAATTCTCCTGCCACTGAGAGCTATTTATCAATTAAAAATATTGTAAATGCTATTAGAGCAAGTGGCGCTTCGGCAGTGCATCCAGGATATGGATTTTTATCAGAAAATTCAAATTTTGCAAATATCTTAAAAAGGGAAGGAGTTGCCTTAATAGGTCCCAATGCTTCTGCTATTAAGAAAATGGGTGATAAAATTGAAGCAAAAAAAATCGCTATGGAAGCAGGAGTCAGCCTAGTCCCTGGCTATATTGGTACTATCAGCAATATAAATCAGGCCATAGAAATTGCAGAAAAAATAGGTTTCCCTGTTATAGTTAAGGCAACAGCTGGTGGTGGTGGTCGTGGAATGAGAGTGGTAAAAAACTCTGAAGAAATGGCTAATGCCTTTGAATCAGCTAAGCTTGAGGCAGTAAATAATTTTAGCGATGGTAGATTATTCATTGAAAAATTAATTCAGTCCCCAAGGCATATTGAAATACAATTATTAGCTGATCAGTATGGTAACAGTGTTTGTCTTGGTGAGCGAGAATGTTCAATTCAACGTTATCATCAAAAAGTGATTGAAGAAGCCCCAAGCTCCTTTATTACCGAGGAAATACGGCAAAAAATGTATAAAGAGACCTTAGCTTTATCTAGCAAGGTCGGTTATTACTCAGCCGGTACAGTTGAATTTATAGTTGATTTAGATAAGAACTTTTATTTCCTTGAGATGAATACTAGGCTACAAGTTGAGCATCCAGTAACTGAACTGATCACTGGTATTGACATAGTAGAAGAGATGATAAAAATTGCTGCTGGTGAAAAATTATCATTTTCTCAAGAAGATATAAAATTAAAGGGGCATGCGTTTGAATCTAGAATTTGTGCAGAAAATCCAATGCGTGGATTTCTGTCGTCTAGTGGCAGAATTACTGAATATGCAGAACCACCAAAAAATGCTAACATACGTGTGGATACAGGTCTTGGACTTGGTGGAGAAGTCAGTATGTTTTATGATTCAATGATTGCAAAACTTTGTACTTACGGAGAGACTAGAGAACAAGCTATTGAGGTTATGCGTTCTGCTTTAAGTGCTTACATAATACAAGGTATTTCTCATAATATTAGTTTCTTAGAAGCAGTAATATCACATCCTCGTTTTATAGCAGGTGATATAAATACTGCATTTATAGAAGAAGAATATCCAGATGGTTTTTCTGGAGCAAGCTTAACTTCTGAAATCACTAAAATATTTCTAGCTACAGCCATTTTTGTTTATATTGCCGAACAAAAACGTGCTTCGTTAATCTCTGGTCAAATAGTCGATCAAACTCACAAAATCGGTACTAGATGGGTTGTATCAATTGATGACAAACTATTTCCAGTTTTAATTAAATCAGTAGATTATGGTTATAATATAAGACAAGAAAATGATAGAATTTATATACGTAGTAACTGGAACTTAGGTAGTAGACTCTTTTCCTGTATTGTAAATGGTAGAAAAGCCAATGTAAAAATTGGCAATATCTTAACAGGTTATATGTTATCACATTCAGGTATTACTGTTAAAGCCTATGTCCGTTCCCCACGGATGTCTGAACTAGAAGCGTTGATGATTACAAAAAATATCCAAGAAGAGCAAACAGAACTGCACGCCCCGCTTGCAGGACAAATTATTGCAATTAAGGTTCAAGAAGGTAGTAAGGTAGTTATTGGTCAAGAGATTATGGTTTTAACTGCCATGAAAATGGAAAATATACTTGTTGCTGAGCGTAATGGGAAAATTGCTAAAATCCTAGTTAATGAGAAAGATCAGGTGATTAGTGGGCAGGTGTTACTTGAATTTGCTTAGGTTTAAATTAGGTAGGGGTAGAACTTCAAATATACTCAAATGATTTTGAATAATAAAAATGTTGAATTACTTTTATCGAGATATTAAAAAATATTGTAGTAGCGGTAAATTAATATTTGTTCTAATAATTGTAGCCATTATATTGGCTTGCTCGACTTATTATGTGATTTCAATTGAGTCGAAATCTCTTGGTCCAGACCCAAGTAGAGTTATAGGGCTTATATTAGTAGATCTTGCTGTATTCTTACTTTTAGGCATTTTATTAGCTCGTAAATTTTTACGAGATTTTATTGATAAAGGTGAAAGGGAGACGTCTTCGAAATTACAAAATCGTATCATTATTGCCTTTAGTTTAATTGCTACAATTCCAACCATTATTGTTTCAGTCTTTTCAGCATATTTCTTTAACTTTGGTATTCAATCTTGGTTCGATAAAAAGATTTCTGCTGTGCTTGATCAGTCGATAATAGTAGCAGAATCTTATATAGACGAACATAAACTACAGTTACGCGAAACAGCATTATCCGTCGCTGATGATTTAACTGAAATGTATTATAATTTAATACATAATCCCCTTTCATTTAATGAAGCATTAAATACTGAAGTTGAGATGCGCTCTCTTGACGAAGCTATGGTTTTACATAGACCTACTAATACTGTTATTGCTAATACATTCTTAAGTTTCGCAATTTCATTTGCTACTATTCCAGCTCATTTAATGAAAAGAGCTGAGCTAGGAGAAATTGTTGAGATAAAATCTGATCCTAAAAAGATTCGAATGCTTACAAAACTTAAAGATCATAATGATATATATTTGTTGGTAGGTAGATTGATTGATGCTAAAATTATTGATCATATTGATAAAACTAACGGTGCAGCTGAAGAATATTATCGTCTTAAAAAACATATATCCAGTATGCAGATCAAATTTTCTATAGTATTTATTTTTATTGCTTTATTACTGCTATTAGCTGCAATAAGCTGGGGGATGATTTTTGCTACAAAGATAGTAAAGCCTATTCGGAAATTAGTGATTGCTACTGAAAAGGTTAAAAATGGTGACTTAACTATTCAAGTACCAGAAGACCTTGTTAATAAAGATGAAATAAGCGTTTTATCCTCAGCTTTTAATAGGATGATTAAACAAATTGACCATCAACAAAGAGATCTAGTTATAGCTCAACGTGCACTTGCTTGGTCTGACGTAGCAAGGAAAGTAGCTCACGAGATTAAGAATCCTTTGACGCCTATTCATCTTGCCTCCGAAAGATTACTTAGGAAATTTAGTAATCAAGTTGAAGATAAGACAGAGTTCAACAAATACATACAGATGATTGTACGTCATACTGACGATATTAAGAAAATTGTCTCTGAATTTGTTAATTTTGCAAGACTACCAGCCCCAATATTTATGGATTGTGATCTAGTAATTCTTATAAAGAATATGGTTGAATCACGAAAATTAATTAATGATAAAATATTATATAAGTTCCTCACAACTGATCAGCACATAGATTTTATCTGTGATACAACTCAAATTAATCAGATTATGGTTAATTTATTAAAAAATGCCGAAGAATCTATAGGACTTACTAGATTTCAACAAGGTGTTATTGCTGTTTCTATAACCAAGTCTAACCATCAGATTACTATTACAGTAAATGACAATGGAGTAGGATTCCAAGCAAATTTAATTGATAGGGCTACAGAAGCCTATATAACAACTAGATCTAAAGGAACTGGTTTAGGGCTAGCCATTATCAAAAAAATAGCACAAGATCATTGTGCAACACTAGAGTTAGCAAACAAGCACGAGGGCGGGGCCATTGTCAACATAACGTTCAACCCTGATGAATTAAAATTAAAGATCAATAATTCGAAGTCGATAAATCACATTTTCACTTAATATTCTTTCCTTACTTTACTTTTTTCTTGGTAACTCTCTTATATTTAAAGTCATACTTTATAACAATATACTTAATCTGCAATCGTGATTTTTATCACATATTAGTAAATTTTCCTTTAAAAATAAAATTACAAATACACTTTTTACTTTCCCTTACTATGACAATTGCGTTAACATTAATTAATCTTTAATAAATAAATTAACTAATAGGTAATACAATGGTTTTATTTAACAAGCTACAAAATAACTTTCTTATTAAGATATCTAATAGATATTTAGTAACAAGGTGCATAATTGTTCTTTTTTTGTTTATTCTATTTTTTTTATTACAAGGGTTTGGTACATCTAATGTTTTGGCAGCAGGAGTGAATAATGAGCAAATAAATCTACCTCATTTAGACCCAACTACTAATAGAGAATACTTTGAAAATGAAATAGAGGCAACTCGGCAACTTATTGATGAAGCTCGTGGTGAGTTGAAAACACTAGAACAAGAATACAATTCACATAGAGTAACAAAAGCATTGGGTAAAAAAAACAATTATTATTCAGAAGCAGTTGATTTACTAGAAAAGGAGTCTTTAAAGTCTCTTGAGTTAATGAAAGAATATACTTTTGAGCAAGAAAAAATTTTAGACGAGATATCATATAATGAAACGCTGCAAAGTATAAAGAAGAAAGGTTTAATACTAATAAATCAATTAATAAAGAGAAATGATGAAGAATATTATGAAGAATATTATAAAGCTCAATCAGAAGCTAAACTAACGGCTTTGGTGGAAAAGGACGAATTATTATTAAAAATAAAAGAAGAATTAGAGAAAACCTTACCTCAAGATGCTGTATACTTGGATAATTTGCAGAATGAGAACAACAAACAAGGAGGGAGCGAATATAACGTAGTAAACACAGACCCCGAAATTTACGAAGACAATTTTTCAGATCATTCAACTATAGTTGAAATTCTAAAAAAAATAGACATATCTCCACATCCACAAGACCTAAAGTACGATGATAACAAAAAAGAAACTCTCGATACTGAACTTAATAAAGTAAATAAAAAGTTAGGAGATTTGGCACAGAAGATAAGGGAGATAGAACAGCAAAGTCAATACTCAACCAAGAAAAAGATAATTACGACCGACTATCAAGTTCTATTGATATAAAAAAAGATAGAATCCGCAAGTTAAAAGAAACAAAAAAATACTTTGCATCTAAGTTAAATTGTAAAGAGGCTAATAATTCATTACCTACTTTACCAAAGAAGAAACTACAGTTTATGGATGTGGCAGCACACATTATTTCTATTATCAAAGCACAACCTCAAACTTCTAATAGTTTGGTGTCAGTAAAATCACCTTATATATCTCCTGATGACCAATCTCCAACTCCAAGCTTAAATATGCAAACAGAGATATTACCATACCAAGTAGAGGATTCTGTTGTTACGCCTCTACTATTAGATACCACTCAACCTAATAATGAAACGCTAACCGATAAAGCTATACCACAAGTAAACACTAAAAGTTTACACGATGAATTGCAAGAATTTTCAACAGAAAATGACGGTAATAATCAACGTAAGGAGATTATTACTCGCAGGCATAGCATCGAAACAGAACAACCTAAACATTATAAAAATAAGAAAACTATTACTCGTACGTTTAGCCTCCAATTCCCCCGACCCCAATCACTAGACGAAGGATTTTTTTCTCATCACAGCACACCAGAATCTGAAGAGGAAGAGTGGAGCGACTCTGAAGATGAATCCCTCATAGATATTCCCTTAAAAAGGTTTTCACGGTCATCTTCATTAGCCCCACTTGATCCACAATATTATTCAAGAAGATCATCAGATGCTTCAAATCTTGATTCTAGTGATGAAGTAGCAGTAGTAACGTTTCCCCCCCTACCAATAACTCAAGAACAATCTTCAACAACGCACACAGTAGTTGACCAAGTTGTAGTATACAATGTGGACAATAAACAAGGGGTAAGCGAAAACAACATAGAACTACATGAATATGAGAATCCATCGAAACTTTACAAAACTAAAAGGCAGAAAAGGAGTATAGCTGTACAGGATATATTTGATGAAAATAATCTTGGATTAGAAGAATTGTTTAAAGAAAAGGCTGTGCCAATAGTAGCTAATGTTCAACTTCCTGAACCTGAATATCACACAGTTGAACAGTTTGTAGATAAGCCTGTATATCATACAGTTGAACAACTTGTAGCTAATGTTCTACCTCAGCAGGCTGAATATCATGCACATGAACAACATCATACAGTTGAATATCATGTAGCTAATGTTCTGCCTCTAGTAGCTGTTCATCAAGCCCCTACTAAAAGGCAAAAAAGGAGTATAGCTGTACATGATAATGTAGTTGTTGTTCAAAATGAAGTATTTGATGAAGATAATCTTGGGTTAGAAGAATTGTTTAAAGAAAAAGCTGTGCCAATAGTAGCTAATGAGCAACTTCCCGAGGAAGAACATCATGCAATTCAACCTCTTGAGGCTGTACCTCAACCTCCTGCAGATGTAGTCCACGTAGAAAATAATCCTCCTGCAGTTCAACCTCTTGAGGCTGAACATGATATATTTGATGAAGATAATCTTGGGTTAGAAGAATTGTTTAAAGAAGATGCTGTACCAATAGTAGCTAATGATCAACCTCAGGAGGCTGAACATGATACAGATGGACAACATGTAGATGAACAACAACACGCAGATGAACATCTTGCAGCTAATGATCAACCTCCTGAGGCTGAACATCATGCAGATGGACAACATGTAGATGAACAACAACACGCAGATGAACATCTTGCAGCTAATGATCAACCTCCTGAGGCTGAACATCATGCAGATGGACAACATGTAGATGAACAACAACACGCAGATGAACATCTTGCAGCTAATGATCAACCTCCTGAGGCTGAACATCATGCAGATGGACAACATGTAGATGAACAACAACACGCAGATGAACATCTTGCAGCTAATGATCAACCTCCTGAGGCTGAACATCATGCAGATGGACAACATGTAGATGAACATCAGAAGGATGAACATTTTGTAACTAATGAGCAGCCTCTTGCAGCTGCACCTCAAACTCCTCTAGAAACTATAGCATTAGTTGAAAAAAAATCTTATATCCCACCTATTAATTTTGATATCGAACAAAATATAGCAAAATATACTACATATATAGAATTTGATTACTTGGATTTAATTTCAAATGCTTTAAGTAGTCGAAATAATCTATTAAAACATGATTTTACGGTAAATATGGTAGCGGCAGGGGATAATGATTATTATATTAAAAAAGGAGGGTGGATTCAAGTTATGAGGTCTACTAGCAAACAAAAAGGAAATACTTTACCCTTTAAAAATAATCAGCAAGGCTTCGTTCTAGGTTTTGATGCACAGCCTCTTGATGAACTTATTATAGGAATCGCATATGCTAATGCAAATTCATATACTAAATTTCAAAATATCTTTAATGACAAGCAAAATATTATTTTACATGTAGCTGCAGTTTACAGCAAATATACATTATCACCAAATATGTATCTGAGTTCTTATCTTAAATATGGTAAAGCCTTTATTAAAAATCTAGGGAAAAGAGATACTATATCCATTAATAGCAAGACTAACGGTTATGTAGGACGTGCGAAGCTTGAAACTCACTATAAAGTTGATTTAGATAAATTTTTGTTCAAACCAATGGTAGGAATAATATTTGATCGTTTTCTAATCAAAAATTTTACAGAATATAGGAAAGATTTTAATATTAATGTACCAACTAGGAAAGGAAAAAGAGTATCATTTGAAACTGGCATTGATTTCAGTAAACGCATTTTGGTAAAAAATATTTCAATTATTCCTAAGGTACACTTTAAACTAGATCAGACTATTCTACTAAATAATTCAACCGACATTATTAATTTTACTAGCATAGAACACCATACTCAAACAGTAGCTATCACAAAATCTCTAAGACCATCTCCAAAAAATGTTATGTACACTTTAGGAGGTTGTATAAACATGCAATCTGTATCAGCACTTGAATTAGGTGCTGGTTATGATTATAGTTTAAAGAAAAGTTTTACTACCCACTCTTTCTATGTTAATGGATCAGTGAAATTTTAATATAAGTTGCTAATTATTACATAATTAGCAACTCTCGTTAACAATCTCTACCACCACCTACATTTCGGTTAGGTTGTTTATTAGCAAGTCCTTTCTTATCTAGAGAACCATCTAGAGCAGGGGTAGCATTAGCATCATGTAATAGCTGAGACGCATCCTTAAAAAGAGGGTCAGCTGTTACACGATCAGGTTGCAACCCGGGAACAGCAGCTGAATTTACCCTAATATTACCTCGGGCATTTTTAACTATTCCTACATATTCTCCTTTGTTTTTAAGAACTTCTTGCTCAAGTTTCTCAAGAGTGCTTTTATCTACTGGTAAAGTATAAGTTTTACCCTTACGTTTCAAATATAAAGGTGACTTATTGTCCTCAGAACAAGAAAATATTTCTGTAGGTTTGGTCAGATGCACCAACTTGCCATTCTTATAGTGAGCAGTCAAATATACAGCATCTTCTTTACTAATATTACGTCCATTTGTATCTTGTACTGCAAAAGACATATGGCACGCCCCCTGCATATCTATAGATAACGGTATATTTACCATACGAGCATTTTTAATTTCTTCTCCCTCACTAGTTTTATATTTAGCATTTTTGTCATCATGACTCAATATTGTTTCATTTATTGTCACAACATCCTTACCGTTTTGCTGCAAACTAAAGCTCTTATCTGCTCCTTTATCTTGCCATTCAATATCTTTATACTCAGCTGCAAATTTTTTATGAATATCTGTATAGCCTCTTTGTTCAATATTTTCTATCTCTCGTAGTACTTCTGAGTCCCGCAATACTTCGGATAATCCGCCAACATTTTTTTGGGCAAATTGAGCAAAACTGCTTGTAGATTCCAAAGAAAATTTATTAACAATTGGCTGGACTTGCTCTCTTGACAATTCCTTAAAAGCTTGCAATATTTTATCATCGTCATAAACACTACCCTTAGTTTTATCCTGAACTAATACTTTATCTACAGACATGCCACTATCCATCCTAGGGCTATACTCTGTACCTACTGATTGATACAACTTTTGCCTATTATCTGTTTGGCTATCAACTGCTCTAAACTCTTTAGTAATAATCTCTGTTTCCGTACCTATTGACTGACTAACTATCTTATCTGTTTGTACAGAAGCTCCTTGTACTTCCGCCTTAATTTGTAATTTTTCCAACTGCTCTAGAAGTGCAGCATTTTGCCTTTCAAGAGCAGCTATCTTAGCATTCTTATCTTGAATATCTTTTATCCCAGCCTGCTCAACTCCTTGCATTATTTGGTTATGTTTCTCAGCATCCTTCAACCGTCCATAAAGTTCATCCATACTCCTTTTTTGTTCTTCTTTTAAGGCATTATACTCTAAATCTTTTCTTGCACTAAGTGTTTCTAGCTGATTTTTTGTATCTTCTTTTATTTTTTCTAACTGAGATTTTAAACCCGCATTCTCGTCGGTTACTTTATTTAGCTGAGTTTTAAAGTTTTTATTTTGGTCATATTGCTCATCAGAAATAGCTTTTTCCAACGTTAGTTCTTCTTGGGCTTCGGTTAATTCTTGTTGAATTTTCTTTAGCTCTGCCTGTTGTTTTTCGTATTCTGCCTCTAAATAATTATACTCTAAATCTTTCTTCCCACTAAGTACCTCTAACTGTTTTCTTTCATTTTCTATTTCTTCTAACTGAGTTTTTAAACTATTATTCTCATTGGTTAATCCACCTAGCTGAGCTTGTAATTCTTTAGCTTGCTTACTTTCTACACCATATTCTTGCTCAGCTGCCTTTAGGCTTTCTTGAACGATTATTAATTCTTGTTGCTTCTTTTCTAGCTCACTCCAACTTTTTTGCTGTTCTAATTTTAGTTGTGATAATTCCTCATTTAGTGTTCGCAATTCTGCTACAGCTACCTCTGATTGTCCTTTAAGCATTGCTGCATATTTTTCTTCTGCTGCCTGTAAATCCAAATTGGCTGCTTCTTTTGCTTCAGTAAGAGCCTTTATCTGACTTTCTTTTTCCTCTCTTATTTCTTTTAACTCAGTCGTCAATTTATGCTGAACCTTGGTTAATTCATCTAGCTGATCTTGTAATTCTTCAGCCTGCTTACTTTCTTTTCCATGCAATTCTTCAACTTTAACCAATTCTTCACGAGTATTGGTTAATTCTGCTTTCGTCTTTTGTAGCTCTGCCTGCTTTGCTTGCTGCTCTGATTTTAGTTGTGATAATTGCTCATTTAGTGTTTGCAATTCTGCTGCAGCTACCTCTGATTGTCCTTTAAGCATTGCTGCATATTTTTCTTCTGCTGCCTGTAAATCCAAATTGGCTGCTTCTTTTGCTTCAGTAAGAGCCTTTATCTGTCTTTCTTTTTCCTCTCTTGTTTTTTCTAACTCAGTCGTTAATTGACGCTGAGCCTTGGTTAATCCATCTAGCTGATCTTGTAATTCTTTAGCCTGCTTACTTTCTTGTCCATGCAATTCTTCAGCTTTAACCAATTTCTCACTAGTACCGGTTAATTCTTCTTTTGTTCTCTCTAACTCTGCCTGTTTTTCTTGCTGCTCTGATTTTAGTTGTGATAATTTCTCGTTTATTGTTTGCAATTCTACTGCAGCTGCCTCTGATTGTCCTTTAAGCATTGCTGCATATTTTACTTCTGCTGCCTGTAAATCCAAATTGGCGGCTTCTTTTACTTCTGTAAGAGCCTTTATCTGATTTTTTACATCTTTTTCTGTAGCGTCTAAGTTAGTCGTTAATTGATGCTGAACCTTGGTTAATTCCTCTACCTGATCTTGTAATTTTTTAGCCTGCTTACTTTCTTGTCCATGCAATTCTTCAGCTTCAAGCAATTTCTTACTAGTACCGGTTAATTCTTCTTTTGTTCTATCTAGCTCTGCCTGTTTTTCTTGCTGCTCTGATTTTAGTTTTGATAATTCCTTATTTATCTCTTGCAATTTTGCTGCATAATTTTCTTTTGCTTTATACTCTAAATCTTTTTCCTCACTAAGTACCTCTAGCTGTTCTTTTGCATTTTTCTCTGTAGCTTCTAACTTAGCTCTTAATTTATCATTTTCACTGGTTAACTTATCTATCTGATCTGACAAAGATCCATCTGATTCACCTAGCTCCTGTAGTTCATCTGCCCAACTACGTCCGTGAGATATCGTAGATTGTTGTTGCTCTTCCTTTTCTCCCTCCAGTTCCCTAATCCGTTCTTGGAATTCACTTATTCGTTCTAGATTTTTTTTGCTTTCTTGTTCTGCAGATAATTTTTCCGTATCTATCAATGATTTTAATTGCTGTAATTGATGATCTTGATCATCTATTTTACCCTGTGCAATCTTAAGCTGTTCATTCAACTTATTAATCTCAATTTGACGTTTCACTGACGCCTCAGCATCATTAGCTCTTTCTTGTAATATAGAATACTGGCTAACTGAACCTTGTTGTTGTTTTGCACTGGATAGAGGGGGGTAAGATTTTTGTTCCAATTGCTTTAATTCTTCAAACAACTGCTCTTCTTTTTGCTTGCTTTGTTCAATGATTTTAGTCTTTGCATCTATTTCGTCTTGGATTGTCTTTATTTCTTCTTCTCGTAGTTTTACATTTTCATATTGCTCCACTATTATAGGATTTTCTGCTAATATAACGTCTATTTCTTTTGTTATCTCCGCTTGCCGTGCCTTAAACAATTCTTGTAGTTTTGGCTGAACATAAGCTGTCAAATTATCAGGTAAATCTTTCTTTTGTAACTCCTTTTTTAGCTCTATTAAATTTTTATCCCTTTTTTCTAAATTCTGCATACTGGCATTAAGCTCGACCATAAGCTGCGAATTTTTCTCAAGTAATTGTTCTTTGTTATCTTCGCTAAGTAATTCATTTCCTGCAAGAAATTGAGCAAATGCCTCTTTGTGTTCAATGCTCCTATGAGAAGTATCTTTTCCATCTCCATGTAAAAACTGCTCAAACTCTCGACATAGCTCAAGATTTAATACAATGTTTTCATATTGCTGCTTGATCAGTTCTAACTCTGAATCTATAAATTCATTTTGTTCTTGAACTGCTTTTTTTATTTCGTCTGCTGATTGAGCAGCTAGGTGTCCTTTTATTTTTTCCTGCTGTTTCCAAAGTTTTCCCAACAATTCTGATGCATCCTTATCTTGTTCCTGCAAATTCTCTCTTAGAGTATCTAATGCTGTTTGCTTCTCTCGGATATCTCTTTGTAGCACTTTGAGGTCTTTATTAGCTTCTTCAAATATACCCTGCTCAGTTTTCATCTTTTCTCGAAGTTGTTTTATTGCGGATAAAGCTTCTTCTGATTCTGGTAATGACATTTTATTTACCCATAGTTTAAATTATCTAAATTAATATTATAAAAATTATTTGAGTATAACTATAACTTCAAAAGTTGTTAAAAACAACTTTTAGAAGTAAAATCTCTAGATTATTGGAAATTCTTTATGTTAATTTCGTGGATTTATAAGAATTATTGCTAAAGCAAGAGCCCCTCAACTGTTGAAAGTTTACAAATACCTATACCACAACGTCATTGCGAGCGTAAATGAAGCAATCTAGGAAACAATCTATAGATAAATGATGTTACTGGATTGCTTCGTCGGCCTTACGGCCACAACTGTCGAAAGTTCAACAAACGTCATTGCGAAGAGACCGTAGGTCGACGAAGCAATTGTAAGTTAAAAGTATGATATAATAGATATTGAAGTCAATGTAAATAATGATTTATACTGACTTATAAGGGGGTATTACAGCGATAGTCATTAATAATACTAAATGACTATCGCTGTGCAGGCGTGAGCGACCGTGAAGCAATTGGTTTTAAGACCGAATGGATATTGGTACTCTAGCCCAAATCCCCGAGACGTTTGAATAGTTGATTGGGATGCCTTTGCACGCCCGCTTACAATCGTAAACAACATTAAAAGTCTTCGAGGTATTATGCTATTATATAATAATTTTATCGGTCTTGATATAGGAAAATTCAATTTTGTTGTTGCTATTCATGGAAAAAAAGAAACTAAAGAATATAATAACAACTCTAATGGAATAGCTGATTTTATCAAGGATTACAAAAAAGAGATTAGTTCTGCATTGTGTGTTTTAGAAACTACTGGTGGATATGAAATGGAACTATTACTAACGCTTTGCAATCAGGGTTTTGCTGTACATAGAGCCAATACTCGTAAAGTTAAAAACTTTATTAGGTCTTTTGGTAATGCAGCTAAAACTGACAGTCTTGACGCTAAAGCTTTGGCACTTTATGCTTTTGAACGATCAGAAAGATTAGAGCTATTTAAAGTACAATCTAAGCAAGCTTTAAACTTGTATGAATTAGTAGGACGTAGGAACGATCTTAAACAAATGTTGATTGCAGAAAAAAATAGGTTTCAGTCCCCGAGAGCTGATTTAATCAAGTCTAGTTGCGTTAAAATGATCGAAGTACTAGAAGAGCAAATTGCATCTATTACTAAAGAAATAGATGACTTAATAGCAAAAGATAAGCTCTTGCAAGCTAAGAAAGAGACTCTGCAAACTATTAGTGGTATAGGCACAGTAGTATCTAATGAGCTTATAGCTTTGTTACCTGAACTTGGTACATTGAACCGCAAACAAATAGCATCATTAGTAGGTGTTGCACCAATATCTAATGATAGCGGTAGATATAGTGGATATAGACATACAGGTCATGGTCGAAATTTTGTTAGACCTATGTTGTTTGTAGCTGCTATGGCTGCTAGAAATTCTAACTCTGAACTGAAGGTATTTTATGAGAAATTGATCAATAGAGGAAAAAAGAAAATGGTGGCGATGGTAGCATTAATGCGTAAAATCATTGTGATTGCAAACGCTAAGTTACGTGATTTAACTAGCTCTGCACAAGCAATAAAAATTTAAACCAAATTTATTTAAATTTTTATTGCGAACATAGTTGATCCATTTCTAATAACTTTTTTGGATTGCTTCGTCGCCACTAAAGTAGCTCCTCGCAATGACGGAGTAATGTTACTCGGGTTAGCTATACATTCTATAATTTTTAATGTTTTGCCCTAAGTTGCTTTGCCTTGCTAAATGCTTCTTCTGATTGCGAGTATTTACCTAACTTGTTCAAGGCAACACCTTTGTTATTATAAGCTTTAGCAAGATCAGGTTTATATTTAATTGCTAAATCAAAGACTATAGGAGACGACATTGAACTAAGCGGGTTTTTCTGTTGTTTTATGTTGATTATTTTCATAAACTACCTCTTTGTAACTGTAAATTACTATATTCCAAGATGGTCAAAGGCATTTTTAGTAATAACTCTACCTCTTGGGGTACGTTGTAATAACCCTATTTGTATTAAATATGGTTCTATAGTCTCTTCAACAGCATCACGTTGTTCTGATAGAGCTGCTGCAATTGTCTCTATACCAACCGGACCACCAGCATAATTATCAGCTATAAATTTTAAGTATCTATAATCATTACTATCTAAACCTATTTTGTCAACTTCTAATCGATTTAGGGAGATATTGGCAATATTTTTATCAATTTCTAGCTTATCATCGACAGAAGCAAAATCTCTCACTCGTCTAACTAGCCTAAGGGCAATTCTTGGAGTTCCTCTACTACGCCCCGCTATCTCTTCTAATGCCTCATCGGTTAAATTAATTGCTAACAATTTACTAGCTCTACTCAAAACAAGTTTTAATTCAGCCATATTATAAAAATGCAAACGCAATGGTATACCAAATCTATCTCTCAAAGGGTTGCTGAGTAAACCGAGCCTAGTAGTTGCTCCAACTAAAGTGAAATTGGGTAGATTGATTTTTACTGACCTTGCTGAAGGTCCTTCACCAATAACTATGTCTAAAGCAAAATCTTCCATTGCTTGGTACAATACTTCTTCAATATTTGTACTAAGACGGTGAATTTCATCGATAAATAACACATCATTATCTTGCAAATTAGTAAGTATAGCAGCTAGGTCAGCTGCTTTTGATATAGCAGGTCCTGAGGTGGATTTAAAATTTACTCCCATTTCCTTAGAAATAATTTGTGCAAGAGTGGTTTTACCAAGTCCAGGAGGACCGTAAAATAATGTATGATCTAAATGTTCAGACCTATTTTTAGCTGCTTGGATAAAAATGGATAAATTCTCCTTAATTTGTTGTTGTCCGACAAATTCTCTTAAATAGCTAGGCCGTAGAGAAAATTCTTGATCACTCGGAAGTATATCAGCTGACAAAATATTTTTAGACATTGGATCCACGTGCTTTTAGTGCAAGTTTAATTAGTTCATTAATAGAGAGATTAGAATTTTCTGCAATAATTCCCTGTACTAAATTCTGTGCTTCAGTTTTACCAATACCAAGCGAGGTTAACACTAATGTGGCATCAGATGATATCTTAGCTAAGTCAGTATCATTGTTATCCATGGTAAGGTTGTTAGTAAAATTAGTTAAAGCTTTATCCTTTAACTCTATGATAATTCGTTCAGCTAGTTTTAGCCCAACACCAGAAATAGCTTTAAAAGCTTCTTTATCCCTTCTTGCTATCGCTGATTGGATTTGCTCGGGTGATAAATTTGATAAAATAGCTAAAGCCATTCTTGTACCAATACCGTTTACCGATTGTAATAAATTAAAAAAAGCCTTCTCTTCAAGAGATAAAAAGCCGTAAAGATTAATATGATCTTCTCTTACATGTGTTTCAATAAATAATTGACAAAACTCATTAACGACTAACTTATTTAAAGTTTTACTAGAACAATACACTAAATATCCAACACCACTAACATCAATAATGACATAATCATTAAAACATGCATCTATTTTACCTTTTAATTTACCAATCATAATTTATTTAGTATCAGACTTTACTTTTGGTTTACGATTTTTTGTACATATATGTGCTATTACTGGCAATATAGTTACTATCGAAGCTAAAATATAATGCAGTAACGTTGGAGTTTCAGTGCAATGGCATTGACCATCATCAGGAAATGTTGATATAAGTATAATTCTCGCAGTAACCCAAGTAATCACTATATATATAAGCAAGTATACTACATATTTAACTTTTGCCCAAATACTCTTAATCATAATTTCCTCTTCTGCTATAGCTAACCATTACATAACAATAATAGAATATGTTAGTAAATGATAGTAAATGATAAATTTGAGGATCGTAAGTCATTTTAGATTTTCTATTTGAGATTTACTTAACTTAGTGTATTTAATAATTTTTTCCATCGGCTCATTGTTTAATAGCATTTCTTTTGCTATAGCTATTATACCTTCCTCTCTACCTTTCTCCAGTTGTTTTTTCAGAGTATTAGCTTCGATACGCAGCCATTTAAGATGGTCTTCATAGGTCTCTCTTTCTTCGTCAGTAAAGTTCATAACATCTAGCACTGTTAGAGCTTTTTTTAAGGCAACATTGTCTAATTCTTTAGGCAAATTATCTTTGTTAAGTAGGTCATGTCTTGTTAGAAAAGCTGTCCACATGTCTAGAGAGTTTTTTACTTTTTTCAGTATATCAGGTAATTCCTCATAAGAATTATCAGTAAACTTATTAAGCTCAATAGTATGTAATTCGAGGTCCTTGAAATACAACAATCCACTATCTTTTTCTACTATATGGAAAACATTGTGATACTTAGTTACATTCGGAATAGAAGTAAAGTTTAGAATATGAATACCGATGGCTTTGCTTAGGGTAGAATAGTCCTGAGCTACCTTTAATTGCTCGGTATATAATTTAGCCCAATAATATAAAGCTCGCTTATCATAATCAGCTTCGTCGCTAATTTGAATTTCAATATTGAACCTTTTGCCATCAACGGATTTGGCTTTTACATCTAATATTGAGAGTTTATCACTCTTAAAGTTCTTTGGATTATATGGATTAAGCAGCGTTAGTTCTGCCACTTGATCTTCCTTAGATACAATTGAATTAATCAAGGATATCAGCAAGTCCTTATTCTCTTCTACACCAAAGATTTTCTTGTAGAGTAAGGGGCTACGGAATGGTAGAACTAACATTCTAAACCCCTCCTCGTGGAACTGAACGTGAACCTTTCAATTCATTCAGCTCGAGCCATCTAAAATACTTGCTATAAGTACCGGCAACCATTTTTGATGTAATATTTTTAGTTTTATCTGACATTTTCACTCTATATTCTGTTCAGGGTAGGGTAACGTTCTTTAAAATAAGAGATCCACTCTCTACAAAATGGGTTAGCTGCTGCTCTGATTTTTCTGTGTCTGCGAATTGGAAGGCTCGTAGCTTTAAACAATTCTTTAAATGCGACTTTACCTTCTTTGGTAGTCTTTAGCAAGAAACACCAACTTTGCGTGCCTTTTGTCTTAAAGTATTTCTCTTTAATCCAACATAACCCTTTGTTAGGATGTCTCCTTTTAGACCATCTCCACAACATTTGAAAAATCTCGTGATCTACTTTCTCAAAAACTTTTCTTGCACATACTTTATGGTGGTAATAGGCCCATCCTCTAATGAGAGGATTAAGTATATCTATTAAATATCCTTGAGTTTGTGCTTGATTATTCTTAATTGTCTGACGCACTCTATCCAGCAATCTCTTAATACCTTCTTTAGATGGTTTAATAATTATGCTTGAGCCATATTTACGTACATTTTGGCTAAGAAAATCAAAACCTGACCTTACATTTGTTATCTTTGTTTTCTTAGGTGAAAGAGTTAGCCCTCTTGTTGTTAAGAATTCTTGTAGTAACGGTAACACTTGAAATTCTAATATTTCTTTAGTTTTTCCTGTGATTATAAAGTCATCTGCATAACGTATCAAGTGTACACCACTTTTCTTTCGCTTCTTTTCATCTTTCTGACCGAATTGTTTTGATAAAATATCTTCTATCCCATCAAGGGTCATATTAGCAAGTGTAGGTGATATGATACCACCTTGTGGAGTACCCCATTTTGTAGAACAAAACATTTGTTTCTCTATATAACCAGATTTTAACCACTTTTGTAAAATCCTTGTTTCCATAGGAATATTATTTAGTAGCCAGTTATGGTCAATTTCATCAAAAAATTTCCTGACATCTATTTCTAAAATCCATTCCGCACGATTCTTTCCAGCCAAAGTTTTAAATATTTGGCTCATAGCATCAGCAGTAGAACGATAAACTCTAAATCCATATGAGTGATTATCTCCTGTAGTTTCTGCTATTGGGGATAATCCCATAAGATGTATTGCTTGCATCGCCCTGTCTTTCATTGTTGGTATGCCAAGAGTTCTTTTACCGCCATCTGATTTAGGAATATATATTCGTCTTAATGGTTGAGGTTTATAACCTTTATGCTTTAATTCAGTAATAGCTTGAAACTTAGAACTTAAAGATTGCCACAACTTGCCATCTACGCCAGCTGTACATTTTCCTCTGTTCGTTGTAACTCGTTTTACTGCTAAAGCTTTACTACTAAAACTACGAGTTAAAATGTGTTATAAAGCTTTTACTTTATTCCATCTTTTCTCTTTTGTTGCCTGAACAATACGAGTTTGTAGCCTTCTAATGTTTTTATCACATCGTTGCCAATTAATTTGGCTCCAACTAGTTATCTCATTGAAAGATGCACTTACAATTTTATTTGTAACCATTTGCTTTCCTTTCTTCAAAGGTTCTATAAACGCTCTTATCCAAGATGACCAAGTGGAAGTGGGCTCTTTTTCAAGTCAAGTAACATTTAAACTTGTATCTTGTTCATTACAAACAAGCATTCGCTTTTTCCACCATCCCATTCCCGCACACCGATAAGCATTTCTTGCGATTTGCTATACGACAATATACGGGGTTTCCATGTTCCACCAATTAAACAATAGTACGGGTTAGGATTGATCTATACACCGATGATATTTTGTTTGCGTATCAAATGCATTCATTTTGATAACCTATCATATACCTTTTGGTTCAAGCCTGTCAGTGTCTTTGGCTTGCTTAGATTTTACGATGCTTACAATCATTCGCTTATGCTATCCATACCGTACACCCTAGCCCCCATACCGATTTGACACTATCAGCATCTTGTCCTCCTCACGGATTCTTCTTCTCCCTAACGGGTGGGATTCATTGTCCTAAACGCTTTACGCAAAACATTACTGCAAGTACGTAGTTTAGTAGGGTACAAGTGGCAAAACACTTGGTTTAGTCAGATTTAACTCAGCTAAACAATTCAATTAGTGACTTCATGTCACACAAATGCCAAATCTACTCGAGGAGTTATTTTATCCATATATGTTGCTATTAGTAGTTATCAATTATAAAGCTAGTATAGCACAGAAATTATAAAGCACTAAGATATAATGTGGAAAATATAATAGATATCTTTGGCAAACTCTACTTCTGCTGGTAATTTATTCGTACTACCGATACTCTGCTCCTCACGTACATCATTGTCCGCTGTGGGTCGAGGTTTCGTGGCTTCTTTAAATCCCTCAGCATTATGTATTTAAAATAAAAGAAAGTGTTGCAATAATTAGTTATCTAGGATAGATTGGTATTAAAAGATACTGACACCGTGAATTCTAGGAACAGATAAAAAAATGCAATATAGTCAAATACATTGAGTTAGGTGGAAAGATAATTGATAAAATCAGTTGATTGTAAAAACTACTTCTATGTTTTTACCACCTAATTCAATGTATTTGACTATATAATTTATCATTAGAGTATCTAATTTTATGTAAGAAAAAGAAAGGTCAATCAAATCAGTTAACTTTTGGGATAATGTTAGTGTATTTCAAAAAATACATATACTCTTCTGCTCCTACGAATTGTTTTTTGAAAATATCATGGATTCGCATGCGTAACTATACTATATGTACACCTAGCATGCTCATCATTCATTTTCAAATCCAATGCTTCAAATCATTTGAGTATACATTTTCCCTCTAATAAAGCTAACACAGTTTCGATGTAATTATTGTTACAGCCGTACTAATCAAAAGATTTAGTAATAATAAATATAAGAAATTAAAATTAATAAAAAATAAGATTATGACAAGGGTAAAACCCCATAAAAAAATTATATCTTTCGCTGAAAACAAATCTGATTTAGATAAAATTACTCAATTTATTATGGATGGTTGGGCAATAGTAAAACTAATGCCACATGGTAATTATTTTATTGGTGTCATGGAAAAGATGCATCATGACGTTACTATAGATGATCAAGATAAAATTGTTTATATCCCTCCAAGAAAAAAGATCATTTTTACTTAGGGGTCTCTATTTTTTAGTTTATAATACCTTATAATGCTGGTAACTAAGGGGTATTTCTTTATTTTTAGGATTATTTATAATGACTTATTTAAAATTTTGTCTTCGTCTAATATTATTAGTATTTTTAATAAACTACTCCGCTCAAGGAAGATGGAGTAAGTACGAAGATGCTCCTGTTGAAATAAAATTTTGTAACAACGATATTACTATTAACCAAGATGGTACTTCTGAAGAAATAGCGGAAATGCACGCAAAAATACTAAAAGAATCAGGACGTAGTCAGTTCTCTCAATATAGATTGACTTATAATAACTATAGTTCCAAAATCTCTATATTAGAAGCCAAGACTATTTATAATGGGCAAGAATATGTAGTTTCTAAAGATATGATTGAGGATAAACCGTTAGCTAGTTTTGGACAAGGTTTTGATCAGCTAAATCAGATAACTATCTCATTCCCTAAAGTGGAACTTGGTGCAGAAATATACTTAAAATATAAGTATCTTGAAACAAAAGTTGCTATAGATGATTTTTATGGTGATACCATATTCTATGGTAGGGAAGGTTACTGGCAAGCAAGTAGAACTAAGATTAATTCCAAATTACCTCTAAATATCAAAGTAAACGACCCAAAAGGCGTATTAAAAGTTATTACCGATGCTGAAAGTGACTTTCATTCGGCAGAGATTATCCTAGAGAAACCTGTTTATAATCAATTGACCAATGAACCAAGTAATGGTATATTAAATATTAAGCAAAAAACTTGGGTATCTTTATCAAGTTTAACCAAATGGCAAGATTTGGTCAAACAATTAGCTCCTGGCTATTCTAAGGTAATCAATCAACCACTTCCTACAATTTTCATGAATATAGCGGAATCTGCTCTAGATAAAAATACCGATGAAGAAAAAATTAATTTTGTCACTTCTTCATTAGCTGAGAAAATCCAATATATGGGCGATTGGCGAACAGTATCAGGTCGGTATTTTCCTAGAGATTTAGAAAAGATTGCTACTTCTCAAATTGGTGATTGCAAAGATTTTTCTGCAAGTACTGCTGTTATCTTGCAAAAGCTTGGGTTTAAGGTTCAACCCATTTTAGTAATGCGAGGTATTACTAATTTTTCTAACCCAGATGCACTACCTAATATGGGAAATTTTAATCATGTGATGCTTAAAGTAGCTAATAAAAATGGAAAAATATATTGGATTGACCCAACAAACTTTGTCAGTATGGCACAAGGAATTTTTCCAGATGTTGCAGGTAAGTTAGCCTTGGTATTAGATATTCAACAAGCAGATTATATCAAAATTCCTGAAATAGCCCATCAAAATTCACAAGCTATAATGCACAATGAGTTTGTAATAAGAAATAATATTGTAGATGTGCATGGTCAGCTTGATTTACAAGGAGAAACAGCAGCAAATATAACAGGTGCTGGGTTATATGAATCAAATGAACAGCTAAGGGATTTTACTTTCCACATGTTGACAGGAGTATATCTTGATGAAGAAGACAAGAAATTTCTAGAATTACCTGATCTTACTTCTCGTATTGTCAAGGATATTACAATTAAATACGCATATCAGCAAAAAAATCGAATTTTTAAAACCAATAAGGGGTCCGGTTTAAGGTTAAGATTATATGGAATGGAGGATATTACAAATACAGCTTTTGACCAAGTATCAGACCTTTTTATAGGTGTACCTAACACTAATATAAGACATATAATTATAAAAGATATTATAATTAAAGACTGTAAAAAATTAAACTTTGAGGTTGATACTCCGTGGATATATGTCAATAGATCATGTAAATATCAGAATAAAGATACTGAATTCACAGATATAATATCGATAAAAAAAAGCTTGATTACCAATAAAGAGTTAAAAACTCCTCAATATAAAAACCTTAAAAGCAACTTAGAAAATAAATTTGAGCGAGCTGCGATAGTTATTGAATGAGTATAATTATCCCACAACTGTTGAAAGTTAAAAAACCGTCTATTAGCAAAGAGACCGTCGCACAACTGTTGAAAGTTAAAAATCGTCATCGCGAGGCGTCGATAGACGCCGTGGCGATCTCATGAAGTAAGCTCTTCTTCACAAGATTGCCACGTCGTCGCTTACAGCGACTCCTCGCAATGACGGTTTAGGGCTTACAAAGCTCCTCGCGATGACGGTTTTTAACTTTCAACAGTTGTGGTCTTACAGCCTCCTCGTAATGACGCTGTGGTATAGGTGTTTGTAAACTTTCAACAGTTGTGGTGTTATACCATTTCCGAAAACTAATCATCACGTCGTCGTACTTCATAATCTCCGCTCCTCACGTACTAGTTGTACGCGACTCATCTTCTAGACGAAAAAGTGCTTAAAACACCTAAAGAATCAGGTTTGCAGTGGTTTTGGCATGAAGTTTGTAGTCATGTAAATGATATTTTTTATTTGACAATGCTGGAATTTAGAGATATAATCTCTTTCATGTATATTACAACTGTTCCAAATAGAAATTCTCGTCCTGCAATATTGCTTCGTACCTCTTATCGCGAAGACGGGAAAGTATTAAATAAAACCATAGCTAATCTAACTAATTGGGATGAGTTACGTATTGAAGCTTTTAAGAAGATGCTTAAAGGTGAATTTGATGGTTTAGATGGTGTTCCTGAGGTTGGTGAAAGTTTTGGGACTATTTTTCTACTAAAAAGAATTGCTGATGAAATTGGTATTACTAAGGCTCTTGGTACTAGAAGCAAAGAAGCTTTATTGAGTCTATTTTTGGTTTTAGCACGCTTTGCTCACCAAGGGTCTAGACTTTCCAGCGTGAAATGGGCGAAATCGCATGCGATATCTGATGTATTATCTGTCGATTCATTTGATGAAAACCATTTATATCAGGCTCTAGAATGGTTAGAAGAGAACCAAGAAAAGATCGAATTAAAATTATTTAAAACTTATCAAAAGAAAAATAACAAGCCGCCTGTTATGCTTTTATATGACGTCACTTCCAGCTATTTCGAAGGAACAGAGAATGAACTTGCGGAATATGGGTACAATCGGGATAAAAAGAAGGGTAAAAAGCAAATAGTGATTGGTCTATTAACTGATGATCATGGCGAACCTTTGGCTGTTAGAGTTTTTAAGGGTAATAGTGCTGATCCTTCTACCATTTATGAGCAGATTGAGCTAGTAAAATCTAATTTTGGTATTAAGAATATCGTCTTTGTTGGTGATAAAGGAATGATTAAGAGGACAGGCAAAGAAGCCCTGAGCAAAGAAGGATGGGACTATATTACAACCTTAAGTAAAGTTGAGATTGAAAGCTTAAAGAAAAGCGGAGTTTTGCAATATAGTTTTTTTGAAGAACAGCTATGCGAAGTAACCAATAATGGCAAAAGATATATTTTAAGGAAAAATGGTTCTATAGCCCGAAAAGTTGAGTTTGATAGGAATAACCGAGTTGAAAAATTGGTTGCAAAGATTGAAGAACGTAATATATATGTATCAACCCATAAGAAAGCAAAGCTAGAACTTGGTTTAAATAATATTCAAAAAATTGCCAAAGAATGGCGGATAGATAAATTTATCAACCTAAAATTAGATGGCAACCAAATAGTGGTTGAAATTGATCAAGATAAGAAAAAAGAGTTGTTTGCTCTTGATGGTTGTTATGCGATTGAAACACAGATTGAAATTAAACTGATGAGTAAAGAATTGGTTGATAAAGCTTACCATAATTTACATGAAGTAGAATCGAATTTTAGCAGTATGAAGACAGGATTACTCGAAGTAAGACCGATCTTTTTAAGGAAAAGCAACAGAACGAAGGGACATGTATTTGTTTGTATGTTGGCATTAAAAATATGGCACTATATGAAAAATAAGTTGAAACAAGGTTGTGGCGTAACCAAGGATGGTAAATATAATGTGACCATTGAGGAAGCATTAAGAGAGCTGGATAAAGTATGTTTTTTATATTACACAATCAAGGGTTGCAAAGTTGCAAGATTACCAAAATTAAGCGAGTTTCAACAAAATTTATTCAATTTATTTGATTTAACGATGCCCCAAATGACAAAATCTGCAAAATGATAAAATAATGGTATGGACCTCCTGATATACAGAATGAAAAGCAGTTGCTAATCTTCTAAAGTTAATATTAAATATTAAAATAACAATCAGGAGGCTAAGATGGAAGTTACCACAATTGGTATAGATATTGCAAAAAGAATTTTCTAAATTCATGGTGTAGATAAAAATGGTAAGACGGTATTAAAGAAAAAATTAATGAGAGATCAAGTTTTAACATTTATGGCTAATTTACCAAAATGTTTGGTAGGGATGGAAGCTTGCGGCGGAGCTAGTTACTGGGCAAGAGAAATAACTAAATTGGGGCATACAGTAAAACTAATGGCAGCACAATTTGTCAAACCGTATGTTAAAACTAATAAAAATGATCAAGCTGATGCAGAAGCTATATGTGAAGCGGTAACAAGACCAAATATGAGGTTTGTACCAATTAGAACTGTAGAACAACAAGATATTTTATCAATTCATCGAGTAAGAGAGAGATTGGTAAAAAATCGTACTGCCCTTGCTAATGAAATTAGGGGTCTACTACATGAATTTGGTTTTATTATTCCTCAAGGGATCAATAAGGTTATGACAAAATTAACCGAGATTTTAGATGAAGGGAATTTAAGCCAGCTGGGTTATCAAACATTTAGTGAACTGAAAGAGGAATTTTTGGATAATGACAAAAAAATAAAAGAGATAGAAAAAAGATTAAAAATAATAGCTAGCAACTTAACTCAATATCAACGATTAACAGCTATACCTGGTCTTGGTTTAATTACTGCTACTGCTTTAATAGCATCAATAGGTAATGCTACAAGTTTTGAGAATGGTAGGCAATTATCGGCATGGTTTGGATTAGTGCCAAGGCAGCATTCCAGTGGAGGGAAAGATAAGTTGCTTGGAATTAGCAAGCGAGGTGATGTTTACTTGCGTACTTTATTGATCCAAGGAGCTAGAGCTGTACTAAATGCCAAGATAAGATTTACATCGGAAGAACAAAAATCTAAAAAAGATTTTAGCAAATTTACGCAGTGGATGTTTAATTTATCTGAGCGAAATGGACATAATAAAATAGTAGTTGCTGTAGCTAATAAACTGGCAAGAGTGGTGTTTGCAGTACTAAGGTCAGGGGATGATTATGTAGAGAGTAAAGTTTGTAGCACAAAGCTATTATAATTAACATAAAATAAATAGTGGTTTATTAATTAATAGGTAAACAAAGAATATGTAAGAGATTCCAACCCGGAATATGCGTGAGATAATAATATTGATGGTAAATAAGACAAACCTTAGCTTACAAAAAAACTGATGACTACAATGGCTCTTTGAAGCCGATAAAATGATAAGTATATAGTAAATTTGTAAGCCAGCGAATTCCATCAGGGCTGTAGGATAAATTACACATAATTTATTAACTATAAGCCGGATACATGTATGCATTTGCATTTTTGCTATTAGATGTTATTTTTTTCTTGCATTTTACAGGAGGTTCATACATGTAGTCAGTAACGAGAATTTAATTCTACACTCCACTCGTCGCATAATACTCACGTTCTATAGCATAATTTCTGCTCATATTTATCTCGAAGATGAGTCGCGATGACGATTTTAACTTTCGACAGTTGTGGTTGATGACACCTAGGCTATTAAACCGATGTCTTACATCAAACTAATGAGGTTAATTAGTTTTTTTTAAATTAGTATTTAATTTTGTCTGAATATAATTTTACCTATAACCCTTAAGCTAAAAATTTCTTTCTTGCTTTTCTACTTGGAAATAGTGTTTTCAGGAAAATAGTGTTATCATCTTCTTTTATATAAGGTACAGCATATATTTCAGTTAGTATCCTTACATATAGAATTTGCTGATCAGGATATTGTTCTTGATTATGATGTTTAGTTATATCTAATAGATTCCCATCTGCTATAGCTTGAATTATTTCTTCAAAACCTATTCCCCTTTCAAGCAACAATTTTGAATTCTTTTCATAATTATATCTGAATTTAATCAACTTAAACTACCTAATAACTACAATTTTGTGGCTTCTTTATGAATTAACATATTAATATATGTTTGATATGCTAACCCAAGTTTTGAAGCCTTAATTTTTATAGCTTCAATATCCTGCTCAGCTACTCTTATAGTAATAGGATACTTTCTCTTTAGGTGTGTTTTAGCTGCATTTTGAAATAGTTTAATATCATTTTGATTTTTAATACTAGGTTGTTTTTCAAAATTAATCTCTATCTCCTGCTCATATTTATCTAATTTGTAGCTCATAGTTTCATATATTTTATTTAATATAATAATAAATAGTACATACTATGTCAATACATTATACGCGAATTCGATAAGCGAACAATAGTGTACTGCTCGTAAATGAAGAGTTGGTAGACGATAGAATCAAAATCATGATAGTAGCAGGAGTCAAAGGGTTGAGGTACACAACTGTTGAAAGTTAAAAAACCGTCATTGCGAGAAGGCCGTAAGGCCGACGAAGCAATCCAAGAAAAATCGGTTAAACAATATTTTCATATAAATCATGCCATCCTGGATTCATTATCTCAATTAATTGTAACTTTTTAGCTCTGCTTCCAACTTTAATTTGTTTTTCTCTAACAATAGCAGCATTCATTGTATCTAAGATTTCATAAAAGACTAATAGTATACAATTATACCGTGAAGTAAAACCTTTGATCATAGAATTCTTATGCTCATAAACTCTTTTAACCAAATTTGAAGTAACGCCTACATATAGAGTACCATTCTTTTTGTTTGTCATAATATAGACTGTAGGTTGTTTCATATTTTGCCTATCTAGGTTTTCTGGATTGCTTCGTCGGTGCAAGCACCTTCTCGCAATGACGTTTTATTTAGGCAATTTTCTTATACTCAAAGTATATTTTTCTTACCGAGTGAATCCATACAATACAAACAATGGTAAATACCACCATTAAAAATGGTGATATAGAGCTAAAAGTGGCTGTTGGTATTAATGTGAAAATAATTGACTGTATTAAACCGCTCGAAGATTTACCAACCTTCGAGCTAATGACGTCTACAGCTGCCTTACCTTTTGTCTTTAGCTCTTGGTCAAGAGGAATATATAACATTTCTCTTGAGGTATCCCAAATTGAATATTTACTACCTTTCACTAGAATGTTTTGTAAAGCACCAATTGACACCGCAAGAGCTAAGGGTGTCATGAGAATGCTACTATCAAATATCGATAATACTTGGTGGTCAAATACGATTAAGATAAAAAACAATATACCAGTAATCATCATGACAATTGGTGGAATTACTGCAGCAACAAACCAGCCATGGCTACGCATTATATTATTGCCTATTATAGTCATTACCATAATAGCAACTCCAGTCCAAAGAATGTAAAGACTATTGAATTCTGCATAACTATTAACAGTGGGGTATAGTTCCTTAATTTTTGCTTTCCATACTGCTTCTACCAAATTCATTGATAAACCAAAGGCAGCAGAGCAAATTAGCATTAACCATAAATATTTTGATCTTGTTATATATTTAAAACTTTCAATTAAACCCATTCCTTCTTTAGTGGATCTACCACTTTTAGCATTTGCATAAAATGTTGGATTTGTAAAAACATTTTTAGTAATAAATTTTACAAGTAAACATGATATAACAGCAGAAACTACCACGAGACTTGTTGATATTTTTATAAGTGTAGTTTTGTTGTCCGATACGGTTAAGAAATATTTAGCAATACTGTTCTCAGATGATAAGTTCATCATCAAAAAGCCCACAAATATTAAAGAAGAATTGCCAAATAATGAAAAAAGCGTGTAAAACCTTTTTGCTTCTTCTGTTGTAGTAAGTTCATTAGCAAACTGCCAAAAAAGTAAAACATAAAAGATATTTGGCCAAAGTTCAGATAATGTATAGAAAACCATATAACTCCAATTACCAATTAAAGCTATATACCATTTAAGATGAGGATAAGCCCCCATAACTTGTTCTAGCGAATTTGGATTAATATGGAAAATATCGACATTTGGATAAATAATGAAAGCAAAAAGAATGAAGAATCCAACAAAGAAAGTGATTAAATAGCAAAAAATCTTTTCAAAACTAAAATGATTAAGCATCTTAGCATAGATTATAACGAATAAAGTTGCTGCAGGTGTTACACAATAAACTTTAGTAAAACTTACTACTTCAGCACTAATCTCTGAAATTAAAATACTATCTTTTAAAATTCTTAATATGTTTTGATTGAATAGGACACAAAACATCAGACCGCACATAGGTATGAATTTTCCAAGTTCATGATTATGGATAGGCCAAAATATAGTTCTGAATTTGCTTTTAAATAAGTTTGACTGTATATTAGTCATAATAAGGATTCCCTAAGACAAAAAAAAAACTTGAGGATATGTTCAAGAGTTTCTCTATAATGGCTTAAGGCTATTATGAAAACCAAAGAAAGTTAGGAACTTATATATTATTAGCCTCCCTATGTCAAGATATTTAATATTGGTCTTTAAATTGGTTCTTCCTAGTAATTATTAGTGTATAAAAAAACATGTTGGACAATGACAAATATCAAAAATATTTTGATCAATATAGTGATTATTCATCAAAATATTTATTGGGTAATAAGTATTGTTCCTTGGGTAAGGAAATAACTAAAACAAAATATTATCAAATTTTATATTATAAAACACTGGCATCGCAAGATTACATTATCAGTAAAAAAAGAACATTTTTAGTTATTCCTTCGATCTTTAACTCCCCGGAAATTCTCTTCTTAGCTAAATCAAAAAGCTTTGTTGATAATTTAAGACATTATGGAGAGGTGTTTCTAGTTGATTGGTTTGAAGTTGATGAAGCTGATTATTTGTTAGAAGACTACGTAAAGAGGGTAGTTGAAATTATTAGCAATTTAAGACAAAAAAATTATCAAATAGACTTAGTGGGACACTGCATTGGTGGTATTATAGGAGTGGCAGCCACTATAATAGTACCAAACATGATAAGAACATTAACATTACTTTCAACACCTTGGGATTTCTCCCATTTTGCTACAGCAAGGAATATATATCAATATCTTGGTCTAGATTATTATGTACGAAATTTGCCAATGATTCCCAAACTACATATTCAGATTCTTTTTTTCCTATTAATGCCAAATTATTTCAGTACAAAACTTGATAAATTTTTTACCATAACTGTACCAAAAATAAGAGATTTATCTTTTAGAGTAGAAAATTGGTTGATGTCTGGAACTGCTTTGTCTAGAAATACATATATACAAATTATGGATGATGTAGTAGGCAATAATATGCTTGCAAAACTTCAATGGAAAGTCAATAATATCATCATTGATCCGACATTAATAAATAAACCAGTATATCAAATAATTGCAACTAATGACAAAATAGTACCAAAATCATCTATGTTATCCTTACACAAATTATTTAGAGAATCTATGATCTTCGAAGTACCAAGTGGTCATATTAGCTATTTGATTAATGATAATTTAGATACCTTATTTAAGGAGTATACTCGATGAGTAAAAAGGCAGTTTATATAACTCATGCAAAAAGAACGGCAATAGGATCTCTGCTAGGAAGCCTAGGATCAATTCCAGCAACCAAACTTGCAGCTATCATTATAGAATCAATTTTAAAAGATAGTAAACTAGATCCAGCCATTATTAATGAAGTAATAATGGGGCAGGTAATCACTGGTGGCGTAGGACAAAATCCTGCTAGGCAAGCTCTAATCCAAGCTGGATTACCTAAAGAAGTTACAGGCTTCACAGTTAATAAAGTATGTGGATCTGGGTTAAAAACGGTATGTTTAGCGGCAAGTAGCATTATTGCAGGTGATAATGAGATTGTGATAGCTGGCGGGCAAGAAAATATGTCTTTGGGTTTACATGGATCGTATATTCGTGCTGGTCATAAGTTAGGTAGTACACAAATGGTAGATTTGATGCAGTATGACGGTTTGACCGATGTATTTTCTAATAATTTAATGGGGATTACCGCTGAAAATATATCTAAAAGATTTAATATTACTAGAGAAATGCAAGATGAGTTTGCACTAAAATCACACCAAAAAGCACGTGAAGCACAAGCAGAAGGTCGTTTTAAAGACGAGATCTTACCAGTAGAAGTTAAGATGCAAAAAGCTACATTAGTGTTTGATCAAGATGAGGGAATTAGAGCTGATATTAAATTAGAAGTTCTAGCTAAACTACGTCCAGCTTTTGACAAAGAAGGTACTGTAACAGCTGGTAATGCTTCTTCTATTAATGATGGAGCAGCTTGTTTAATGGTAGTATCTGAAGAAGCATTAAAGAGATATAATCTAAAACCTCTTGTGAGAATTGTATCATATGCTGAAGTAGGGGTAGATCCAAATATTATGGGAACAGGTCCAATACCAGCATCGAAGAAGGCTTTGGATAAAGCTGGTTGGAAAGTAGAAGATTTGGACATAATAGAAGCTAATGAAGCTTTTGCCGCTCAAGCTATTTATGTAAATCAACAGATGAATTGGGATATTAATAAAGTCAATATGAACGGAGGGGCTATTGCTCTTGGTCATCCAATAGGAGCAAGTGGGGCAAGAATTTTAGTAACATTAATTCATCAAATGCAAAAAATTAACGCGAAAAAAGGGCTAGCAACACTTTGTATAGGTGGAGGGATGGGGATAGCTATGTGTATTGAAAAGGTAAATTAATAATGCAAAAATTTTCATTTGACTTAAAATTTCAACATAAAAAAGCAAGAACTGGTGTTATTACTACTAGGCACGGTCAGATACGTACCCCAGCTTTTATGCCAGTCGGTACGAAAGGTACGGTAAAAGCCATGTTACCCGAAGCAGTGGAGTCTACCGGAGCTGATATAGTACTTGGTAATACTTATCACTTAATGCTGCAACCAACTGCTGAAAGAATTGCTCAGCTTGGGGGCTTGCGTAAATTTATGAACTGGTCAAAGCCTGTACTTACTGACTCAGGTGGTTTTCAGGTCATGTCCCTATCGAAATTACGTAAAATTACCGAAGAAGGTGTAATTTTTAACTCTCATATTGATGGTAGTAAGCATATGTTAACTCCCGAACGTGCAACTGAGATACAATATCTTCTTGATAGCACTATTACTATGGCGTTTGATGAATGTACCCCATATCCTGCAACATTTGAGCAAGCAAAATCATCTATGGAATTGACATCTAGATGGGGAGAGAGGTCAAGAAAAGCCTTCGTTCAAAGAGAAGGTTATGGTCAATTTGGTATTGTACAGGGGAGTATATATCAGGAGTTACGTGTTCAGTCAGCACAGAATTTGGTAGAATTAGATTTTGAAGGGTATGCTATCGGGGGTCTAGCAGTAGGTGAGGGGCAAGAACTAATGTTCAATGTGTTAGACTATGCTCCGGATTTGTTACCTAAATATAAGCCAAGATATCTTATGGGGGTTGGTAAACCAGCTGATATTATTGGTGCGGTTGCCAGGGGGATAGATATGTTTGATTGCGTTATTCCAACCCGCTCGGGTCGGAATGGTCAAGCTTTTACTAAATATGGTATAGTAAATATTCGCAATAGTAAGTATAGTAGTGATCATGAACCGCTAGAATATGATTGTCCATGCCCAGCATGTAAAAATTATAATAAAGCTTACTTACATCATTTGGTAAAGGTAAAAGAGATTCTAGGGGCGGTACTTATGACGTGGCATAATTTGGTGTATTTCCAAGAATTAATGTCAAGAATAAGACAATATATTCAACAAGGAAAAGACTTTGATTTTGAAAATTAGTTATAAAAGACAATTTCAAGTATATCTTTATAAGAAAATATCAATTAGCAGCTGTAAATAAATAATAAATAGTATAAAATAGCCAAATAGTTATATTTGAAAGACAATAGATTGATTACAGAATGTTAATATATAAACGTTATATAATAAGAAATATTGTACCATCCTTGGTGATAATTATTTTCTCGATCACTAGCCTTGTATGGATTACTCAGATATTAAAGTTTTTATACTTAATTGATAAAGGAATAAAAGCTCAGGATTTCTTAAATTTAATTATTTTAGTTATTCCATCTTTGTTATTTATTTTGCTACCTTTTGCAACTATTATCACTATTATTTATACTTATAATGCTTTAAGTGAGAGGCGTCAGATAATTATTCTACAAAATTTGGGATTAAGTAATATACAACTAGCTAGTCCAGCATTGATTGTAGCCTTGACAGTTACGTTATTTGCTTATTATATTTCGACTAGTTTATTGCCGTTATCTTATGCAAAGCTTAAATCAGATCTTAATTTCATGAAAAATAATTATGCATCCACTCTACTAGATGAGAAGACATTTAATACAATTTCTAAAGATATCACAGTTTATTTTGATAAAAGATTGGCTGATGGTACTATGAAAGATTTAATCCTTTTTGATAATCGTAAACATGATAATCATGCAATTTTATTTTCTAGATCGGGGATATTTAAAATATATAATAACTCTTCGTTTGTTCAGCTAAAAGATGGGGTTAGGCAGGTATATGACTATAATGGTAATTTAACTAATTTATCATTTGATGTTCTAACAGTAGAATTAGTCAGTAATGATGCTAAAAGATTGGTAAAGGAAGAGTATAGTCGAGAAATCAATGAATATTATATTCATGAATTATTAAAACCCAGCAATAATCTATCGAAGCAGAGGAAGATTAAATTAGTTGCTGAGGGACACCAAAGGTTGATTTGGCCAATGTATAATTTTGTACTTGTTTTTCTAACATTGTCGGTTTTTTTAAGACAGCCTTATAATAAAAAATCTAGTCTAAAGCAGATTTTAATTACGGCACTTTCTGCAATAATTATTACATATTTGCACTTTGTATTACAAAATCTTGCTTCTAAAGATTTAAATTTTATCTTTGCTTGTTATGCTAACATTATTATCGCTATTATTTTAAGCCTGTATTTATATTTTCGTAAAATTATATGAGTTTTCAAGATTTACCACAATTCCTAAAAATTTTAGAGCAAAATGGTCTCTTAAATCGTATATCTTATCCTGTATCATCTAACCTTGAAATAACAGAAATCAGTAGAAGAGTTTTAATAAAAGATGGTCCTGCTCTTTTGTTTGAAAATGTTATTAGAGATGATGGGACTAAGTCTGATATGCCAGTTTTAACCAATTTATATGCCAGCACGCGGCGGATTGCCTTAGGACTTGGTTTAAAAAATACAGAAGAGTTGAAGAAATTTGGTGAATTGCTAGCTTTTCTTAAAGCACCAGAACTGCCTTCTTCCTTTAAAGAAACCTTTGCTATGTGGCCACTCGCCAAAAGAATATTAGCCATGTCACCCAAGATGTTGTCAAAAGCTCCTTGTCAAGAAGTGATAATTAATGATCCTGATGTTAATATATTGCCTATACAAACCTGCTGGCCTCTTGATATTTCACCACTACTTACTTGGTCAATAGTTGTTACAAAAGGACCTAGCTTAGAAAAAATAGATAATTTTAACCTTGGTATATACCGAATGCAAGTAGTAGAGCGTAACAAACTTATTATGCGCTGGCTTAAAATGCGAGGTGGAGCACAACAACATAAGCGTTGGCAATCAGCAAAGATTGATCCTTTTCCTGCTGCAGTGGTTATTGGGGCAAGTCCTGCTGTAACTATGGCTGCTGTTATGCCGCTACCCGATAATATGTCTGAGTATAATTTTGCTGGATTAGTAAGAGGTAAGTCAATTGAACTGGTAAATTGCGTCAGTATAGATATGAAAGTGCCAGCTCATAGTGAAATTGTGATTGAAGGGCATGTAAGTTTTGAGGAATATCTACTAGAAGGACCATTTGGCGATCATACAGGTTACTATAATGACGTTGAATATTTCCCAGTATTTAATGTTAAGACTATTACTATGAAAAAGCAACCTATATATTTAAGTACTTATACTGGTAAACCCCCAGATGAGCCATCTATACTTGGTGAAGCATTAAATGCAATGTTTATTCCGATAATTCAACAGCAATTTCCAGAGATTGTTGATTTTTGGTTGCCACCTGAAGGTTGTTCTTACAGAGTTGCTGTGGTATCTATTCGTAAGGCTTATGCAGGTCATGCAAAAAGAATAATGCTGGGGATTTGGTCATTTTTAAGACAATTCATGTATACAAAATTTATTATTGTGGTAGATGATGATATAGATATTCGTGACTGGAAGGAAGTGGTTTGGGCAATATCGACTAGGGTAGATCCTTCTAGGGATACTACTTTTATCGATAATTCACCAATAGATTATCTTGACTTTGCCTCACCTGTGTCTAGCCTTGGTAGTAAAATGGGAATAGATGCAACTAATAAAATAGCCCCAGAAACTAATAGAGTTTGGGGTAAGAAAATAGAAATGACTAGCGAAGTTGTGGAAAAGATTGATAAAATTTGGGATATGCTTGGTATATCCGCAAAAACTTGAAATATAGCTAAACTGGAAAGGTTTTAGCCAAAAAATCGTCATTACGAGAAGTCGCGAAAAAGTGGCGACGCGGCAATCCAGGCACAACTGTTGAAAGTTAAAAAACCGTTATTGTGAAGTGCTGTTGTAAGGCTTAAACCGTCTATTAGCGAGCGAACGTACGTGAGCGTGGCAATCTAGATCATACTTTTAACTTACAATTGCTTCGTCGACCTACGGTCTCCTCGCAATGACGGTTTTTGGCTAAAATTTTTTCGGTTTAGCTATAAGCCAATAATTTTTTCTTAAAACACTTAGTGTTAGAAATTTATAGTATATATTATATACTCAAATGACTTGAAGAATTGGAATTGGATATAATGGATAATATTTCTAGTGATGAAATAATCAAAAATATAAAAAAAGTTAGTGATAAATACCAAGAGATAATACTTTGTCTTATGCAGGGTAGGGGGAATATGATCCCTGCATCTCTTATTGATATGGATAAAAATAAAGTTATATTATCAAGCTTAAGTGAACAATTTATAAAAAATCCTGAGAAATTTTGGCAGCTAAATATTCAGTACGTTGAAAAATTTCAGAATCTTGTCATAAATTCAGTAGAGAAATTTGTAGGGAAATCAACCACTCCTCTTTTTTCACCAAATAGTAAAGATAGAAGGTTTAAGGATTTAGCTTGGCAGGATAATGCGTATTTTGATTTTGTTAAGCAATTCTATTTAATGTCTTCAGAATGGTTACAGGATAATATCGAACAATATGAACTAGCACCTGACCTTAAACAACATTTGGCATTTATGACGCATCAATTTATTAATGCCTTCTCTCCGTCAAATTTTGCTTTTGGTAACCCGATAGTTCTTAGTAAAATTTTGGAAACAGGTGGTCAAAATCTTGTTCAAGGCTTAGAAAACTTTCTTGCAGATATAAGAAATTCTAGTGATATATTCAATATAAAAACTACCGATAATAATGCTTTTTTACTTGGCAAAAATATAGCTACTACTAAAGGAAAAATTGTTTTTCAGAATCAATTAATACAGTTAATATGTTATGAACCTAAGCAAAAAACACGGGCAATACCATTGCTTATAATTCCACCCTGTATTAATAAATACTATATACTTGATCTATCTGAACATAATTCAATGGTAGCGTTTCTTGTCGAACATAATTTTCAAGTATATATGGTTTCTTGGGTTAATCCCGATGAAACTCTGGCTGATAAAAGTTTTGAGGACTATGTAAAAGAAGGAGTTTTAGAAGCTTGTGAATATATAATGCAGTTTGGATATAACCATATTAATGCTATTGGTTATTGTATTGGTGGAACTTTTCTTGCGACTGCCATTGCTTATCTGAAGGCAAATAATTTAAATTATATTAATAGTGTCAGCTTTATTACTGCCCTTTTAGACTTTAAAAATCCTGGGGAAGTAAGTATTTTTGTCAATGAGTCATCGATTGCCATGATCGAACAAGAAATGAATTCTAAAGGATATTTTGATGGTCGTTATTTGTCGAATAGCTTTAGTTTGCTAAGAGCTAATGATTTAGTATGGTCGTTTTTTGTTAATAACTATCTGCTTGGTCAAACTCCAATAGCATTTGACTTATTATATTGGAATGCTGATCCAACGAATTTACCAACTAATATGTATAGCTATTACTTACGTAATATGTATCTAAATAATTTATTGAAAGAACCGAGTAACTTATCATTATTTGGTACGCCAGTTGATTTGAGCAAGATTGACTGTAATTCTTTTTTCCTTGCTGCAAATGACGATCATATAGCTCCGTGGCGATCGGTGTATGAAGGATTAAAACTATTAAAAGGTAACAAAACCTTTTGTCTTACAAGTTCTGGACATGTTGCAGGTGTGGTTAATCCTCCTGCAACGTCTAAATATAATTATAAAACTAATAAAGACATAGCCTCTACTAGTGAATCATGGTTTATTAATGCTGACGAGCATCAAGGATCATGGTGGTCTTACTGGCTTACTTGGTTAGAAGATAATAGTGGTGAGTTAATAAAATCGATAGATTATGGTAGTTTAAAATCCATCGAACTTGCCCCCGGCAAATATGTTCATAAAAGAATATAATCCCTAACTTTTTTACCTAATCTCAACTTGATAGAGCTAAATAAAGTGAGCCGATGAAAATATAGAATCAATTAATGTGAGCCAAGAAATTTTGAGAGTCAATTAAATCAAGCTAGACTGTATTTTTAAAGTCAGTTAATTTAAGCCGCTTGTTGCTGATGAAAGCAAGCCAGTGTCATTTCAAAATCAGGTCGTCATAATTAAGGAAGCTGCTTTAAGTATTTATTTTTAATAGCTCTCTAATTTTGGTAATAGATAATTTTGTCATTCTAGAGATTTCTTCAATAGAACTACCACTTTTTATCATCGTTTTTACTAATCTAGCTTCACCTCTAGCTTCACCTATTTGTTCCCAATGTTGTGCCAAACTACCCATAAGCTTTGTACCTGTTTCCTGATTTAACTTACTTGTTAATAATTTTTCTAACTCTATTCTATCCGATTGATCTATTTTTGTCAAAGTGTAAGAAAGAATCATTTCAATATAGTTATAGCCGATAGTCACTTTGGTAAATTCAGGTAAAATATTGGCTATTTCCTGCCATTTCTTTAATAGATTACGTTTTTTTATATGTTTCATAAAAAATTCAAGAATGCCTGACCACACTCTTTTTTTCAGTTCCTCATCAGCAATATCATGCACATTTACTAGTTGATAATCATTTGCCCAAATATCCCTAACTAATTTACTATTGTCAAATAAACTCCACAAATTACGAGACACATTATATTTTCTTGTGCCGTTAAAAAATATTAACGGATAGACTAACGGTAAAGTTTTGGTTTTAGGATTCTCAGTTAAATATCTGTCACAAATATTCATCATATATTTGAAGAGACGGAAAGCCATGAAATGATCAGGGCTGCTTTGATGCTCGACGAGCAGGTACAGATAACCATCTTGCTTACCAAATTTAGTATAAAACAACACGTCTGAGATAGTATCTCTTAAATTTGGTTCAACAAAAGTTGTATTGTCCATTTCTAGGCTAGTGAAATCTACTAAATCCTTAATATGTTTAGGTAAATGGGCATCAAAAAATTCATGTGCTACTAGTGGATTTTCCATAGCTTTACGAAAGATTTGATCATGCTTTAAGCGTCCAGCCATTTTCCTTACCTATTTTAACAAATCTTACAAGTTCTATATAGTTCATTGATGAGAATTTAGTGACGTCGTCTTCGATCACTCGCCTATTATCTATAGGCTTTGCTCCATCGTTCTTGCTATCCAATTCTCCTGAATTGACTATATTTGAGGTTACTTAGAAACTCTTGCTACCCTTATAGTTATTATGTCTGAATTTAATTCAATATTAGTCATATATTCTGGCGTGAAATCGCTAGCAAATTCACTTAAGGTTTGCTCAAGAATGAATGTACTATGTTGCTCAACTATTTGCATAAAACCAAGTTTGCCTATAATTTCTAGGAAGATTCTATCATTCATGGCAAAATTGGCATCTTTTCTCGTTTGTTGAATAAAGCGTACTAAATCTCTTGCAATACCTTCTTCGTATAGTTCTTTTGTTATTTCTAAATCCAGTAATATTAGTCCATGATTATTAGCTAAAGACTTTGTACCTTTAACATTTTTAGGTTCTAAAACTAGAGAGAACTCACCTTGATTTAATGTTTCTCCCGCTATTACTAGATGCTCATTCATCAGTTGCCACTGATGGTTTTTAGAAGCTATTATGATATCCTTGACTTTATGAGGTAGACGTTTTCCTAAATTAGGGAAGTTAATCGATAATTTGTAATCAGCATGATTTTCTACATCATCTTTATAAATTACCTTTTTAACATTAATCTCATCTTTAATTAATTCTTCAAATTTTACTAGTAATTCATTATTTTTACTAATGATCGTTAAACTGCTAAGTGGTTGCCGAACCCGGATATTTTCGTTACTTCTAATGAATAAAGCATTACTACAAATATCTAATACTTGATCCATGATGCTGACTAAATCATAATCGACTTCTATCATATCAAGTTTAGGAAAATCCGCTAAATGAACACTGCCTCCTTGCTTTTCTAGCCTTGTAAGTCCTAAATAAATTTCCTCAGAAATTAATGGTAGTAAACTAGATTGAGCAATAGACATTATTTCAAGACAACTATATAAGGTATTATAAGCATTTTCTTTATCTTGATCTTTTTCACTTTTCCAAAAACGATTTCTACTTCTTCTAATATACCAATTATTTAATACTTCAAAAAAATTGCCGACATTATTATAAGCTATTTGAGTATCAAAATTATCTAGCCCATACTGGATTTTTTCTACTGATATTTTTAGTTTGGATAAGATATAACGATCTAGCACATTTTGAGAATTAAAGTTGCTTTCCGCTTTTATCTGATCGCTATTAGCATATAGAGTAAAGAAATGGTAAGCATTCCAAATGGGCTTGATAAATAAACGTAAGCTCTCATAAACCATTTTACCGTCTTTATCGATCAGCAGTTCCTGACCTTTGACTACATTGGAAGAGAGCATGGTAACTCTTAGAGCATCAGAACCATATTTATCAAATAATTCTAGCGGATCAGCATAATTATTAAGACGCTTTGATAATTTTTGCCCGGTGCTGTCTAATATAACCCCATGGCAAATACAATTTAAAAAAGGTGGTTGGTCAAAAAGGGCTGTTGACAGTACCATTAAAGTATAGAACCAACCGCGTGTTTGTGCTGAATATTCTACTATAAAATCGGCAGGAAAATGCTTTTCAAACCACTCTTTATTTTCAAATGGATAATGTACTTGCCCATAAGGCATAGAGCCGCTTTCAAACCAGCAATCAAAGACATCTTCTACTCTAACCATCATTGATTTACCTGTTGGATCATCCGGATTTTTTCTAGTTAGTTGTTCAATAAAAGGTCTATGTAAATCGGTAACTGTAACCCCAAAATCTTTTTCTAACTCCTCTATTGATCCATACACATCAATTCTAGGATAAGCCGGATTATCTGATTTCCATACAGGTAGCGGTGTACCCCAAAATCTATTGCGGCTAATTGACCAATCCCTAGCATTTTCTAGCCATTTGCCAAATAAATTATCCTTGACATGCAAGGGTATCCAGTTAATTTGTTGATTTAATAGAACCATTCTGTCTTTAAATTCGGTAACTTTTACATACCAAGAAGGAACGGCTTTGTATATAAGAGGGGTGTCAGTACGCCAACAATGGGGATAATTATGAATATATTGCTCGGTTTTAAGCCAATTACCCTGATTTTTTAGCTTAATAATAATTTGATCATTAGCATCAAATACTTGCATACCAGCCAAGTCAAAAATTTCTTTGGTGTATTTCCCGCTACTATCTACCGGACAAACTAGTTCTATACCATGGGCTGCACAAAGAATCTGATCCTCTTCACCAAAACCAGGAGCCATATGAACGATACCAGTACCGTCTCCCTCAACAACAAAATCTCCGGAAAGTACTTTAAAGCTACTTGGATGATTGGCAAAATAATTGAATAATGGCTTGTAAGTGAGATTTAATAGGTACTTACCTTCAATTATATCATAATTTTTTTCATCACTAAGTCCTAACTCTTTTTTATATTTAGCCAAAGCAAATTTAGCCAAAATATAACAAACCTGACCATTTGGTACTAAAGCATATTCAATATCAGATCCAATAGCTAATGCTAAATTAGCTGGCAAAGTCCATGGCGTCGTAGTCCATGCCAGCATTCTGTACTCGTTATATTGTACAGAATTTGGTAATTTACCCTCAAGTACAAAACTTACTGTAACTGCCTTATCAGTTCGTTCTCTATATGCATTATCTAGCCTTGTTTCAAAATTAGATAAAGGCGTTTCACATGCCCAAGAATAAGGCATTACTCTCATTGATTCATATAGCAGTCCTTTGTTATATAATTCTTTGAAAGCCCACAGCACAGATTCCATAAAAGCTTTATCCATGGTTTTATAGGAATTGGTAAAATCCACCCATCGTGCTTGTCGATTAACATATTCCTGCCACTGATTAGCATATTTCATGACCGATGATCTACAATGTTCGTTAAATTTATCAATACCAAAATTGATAATGGCCGTTCTACCAGAAATACTTAATTCTTTCTCTGCTTGCATTTCAGCAGGGAGTCCATGACAATCCCACCCAAAGCGTCGCTCGACTCTTTTGCCTTTACTAGTTTGATAGCGTGCATAAACATCTTTGATAAAGCCAGTTAGCAGATGACCATAATGTGGTAGACCATTAGCAAAGGGTGGACCATCATAAAAGATGAATTCGTTATTTTGTCCATTATTTATTGATGGTCTAGCATCTATCGTTTTTTGGAAAATATTATTCTTCTGCCAATAAGCTAAAATCTTTTTTTCAATCGTTGGAAAATCGACATTAGATTGGATATCTGGGTAGTATTTATTAGTCATGTTGTAATCTTGATTATTATAAAAATAGTCGAATAATTGGTATATCGACGGGATTTGGTAATTTAAAAATATTCTTACATTTAGAGAACATAGTTATGATACTAGATAAAGACTTGGTAATATATTTATCGGTATCTATATTATTTTCTGACTTGTCTTGAATGTAATAGAGTATCGAACTTATATAAACGCTAAATAACAAACTTCTCTTAGTATAATAATTATGATCTATAGATGTATCTCCTGCATAACGCCAAATTAAATCGCAGGTACGAAAGGCTATTTTTGTAGCAAATAGAGTGTTTGATGGTGTGGTAAAATAAGTACGATTCTTCAAATGTATACTCTTCTGCTTTGAAGAATTGGTTTCGCAAAACTGCGGGGTATTCGCGTACTCACGTACTTCATGTACGCTCCGTTCGCTCACCCCTTGTTTTACGTTCCAATTCTCCAAATCATTTGAGTATACAAGTTTAGGTGTACAATTTTTTATTCTAACTTTTAAGGCTAAATCAATTTTATCCCTTATTTTAGCTGGGGTTTCTTGCTGAGATAATAACTCAAGCATTTTTTGGTCTTGCCAGCTTTCAAAAAAATCAACTATTTCCCTTAGACCATTTGGAAAAATTATATGACAATACCCCTTAACAAAACCACATTCCTTTTCCGCATCTGCCAATAATTTATTATTCCACTCATCAAAGATTAGCAGTTTTGCTAGAACTTGTACAAATTGTACTTTCAAACTATGATATTTTTCGTAAGTAGTCATAAAAAATAGTCGTTAAATGCATCTTTTAATCTTGACATATAAGCTTAGTATATAGATAATGTTACTATCATTCAATAGTCTAATTTATGCTAAATAGGGGGTAATTAAAAGTGATACTAGTAAACGTTCATGCTGGGAATGGTGAGCAAGCAATTAAAAATTTGAAAAGAAAAATGCAAAGAGAGCTTGTGTTCCGTTCAATGAAAATGTCGCGTTTCTATGAACCTCCTTCAGTAAAACGTGTTCGTAAAGATCAAGAAACAGAAAGAAGAAAAAGAAAAGTTGCTCGTAAACAACTAATGGAAGGTTAATCGAGCTTAAAACTAACGTTTATTAGCGAGATAAGCACAACTGTTGAAAGTTAGTAAATACAGCTTTCCTATGTGTCTATTAGCGAGGAGGCTGTAAGGTCGACGAAGCAATCCAGTAACATCATTTATCTATAGATTATTTCCTAGATTGCTTCGCTTACGCTCATAGGCGTCAACTTAAGAGAGTAATGATTGAACATGTACAAACAAATTAAACACAGCCGTCATAGCAAGGCTCGTTAGATGCCGTGGCGATCCAGATAAACAGCGAAGCTGTTTTTTAGAGTAATGCTTCGCGTATCTTAGATTGCCGCGTCGCCGCTTGCAGCGGCTTCTCGCAATGACGTTTAGGTTTGATTTACTTATACATGCTCAATCATTACGTTCTTAAGTTGACACCTATGTGCCACTTTGTGGCTCGCGATGACAACTATTTATTCCTATAATTTAGTATTTTCTATCATTAGTTGGGGCTTTTAAATTGCCCTGCCTCAGCAATAACATTTGGGTGATGACACAATTCTAAATTTGAGATATTATGATTATTAGACCATATTTTTGCTACATTTTTTTTATAGTTTTAATAATATCATCTTTTATGATGCACACTCACGCAGCTGAAACAAAGAGTGTTAATTTGTATATCATAAGCGATAAAGCTTTTGTTGGGGATCGTAGTCAATTGCTAGGAGTAGCAAGAGAAAGCGAGAAATACTTTAAAAGCAAGTATGTTATGCTGAACGTTGAGGAATACGATAAATCTCAATTAGAAACCGTTAAGAATCAAATTGGCAGGAACAAAAATCTTGCCATTATAGTTTCAGTTGGTTATTACGGCATAGAATCAATAACTAAATTAAAGTCAGATCCTGAACTGGCAAAAAATATTATCGCAGTACATCTTTCTCACCAACTATTAGATAATGGCACTTTATCACACAAGCAACTTGTCCAAGAAAAACGTGATAATTTTTTGGGTGCAGACATAATAGCATTGCCTAGTCATGCATTAGATAAGCAGAATACTAAACTTACTGGTAAGCTTACTGGCGTGAACACTATACTACTTACTACTAATGGGGTGGCTCATAATATGCAGGTCTCTGATATTGAATCAGAATATGCTGCATTTAAATCAATGTTTTCTTCCTTTGATAAATATTTAGCAGTGATTTTAGCAGGGGATGTACCGGAAAATGGTACATATCATTGCTACACAAATAAAGAAGCAGAGAAGTTAGCCAATTATGTTAGTAATCTTGCATTAAAAAATAATTATTTCGTATTAGTATCCAATGGTCCACGTACAGGAAAATATGATTGTCAAAACAATAAAGAACTTAGTGTACATGAAAAAGATAGTATAATGGATACGGTGACCTCAAGTTTCCAAAGGGTTTTACAAGAAAATCGAGTACCCTTTAAATTATTTGACTTTAAGAAAGGACAACCAAGTATGTATAAGGCTATTCTTGGAGCTGTTTTATATAACAAGCATAGTTTGATTATAGTACCAGGTGAGTCTACTTCTATGGTCTCGGAAACCGTAGATATGTTACCTGCTAAAACTGTTACGGTGTATTATAACTCCACAATGAACGAAACCCATAAAAGACATATAAAAAACGAGTTTAATGAAGGAAGAGTGTCAATTATTGATGAGAATATGCATCTTCATTTACCTAATATACCTAATAATATGCGAGTTAAGTATTATTCTGCTAGTGAGAATATAGCTAAGGGTATATATACTTTGTGGCATACTCGTACAGTTACTATCCCAAAGATTATTAAACTGCCCTGATGTTACCCCTACAACTGTTGAAAGTTAGTAAATACAGCTTCTTTATACGTCTATTAGCGAGAAGGCCGTAAGGCCACAACTGTCGAAAGTTCAATAAATGTCATTGCGATGAGCGTTGTCAGCCCTAAACCGTCATTGCGAGCGAACGTACGTGAGCGCGGCAATCCATGAAGCTTGTCATATGGATCAACTATGTTCGCAATAAAAATTTAAATAAATTTGGTTTAAATTTTTATTGCTTGTGCAGAGCTAGTTAAATCACGTAACTTAGCGTTTGCAATCACAATGATTTTACGCATTAATGCTACCATCGCCACCATTTTCTTTTTTCCTCTATTGATCAATTTCTCATAAAATACCTTCAGTTCAGAGTTAGAATTTCTAGCAGCCATAGCAGCTACAAACAACATAGGTCTAACAAAATTTCGACCATGACCTGTATGTCTATATCCACTATATCTACCGCTATCATTAGATATTGGTGCAACACCTACTAATGATGCTATTTGTTTGCGGTTCAATGTACCAAGTTCAGGTAACAAAGCTATAAGCTCATTAGATACTACTGTGCCTATACCACTAATAGTTTGCAGAGTCTCTTTCTTAGCTTGCAAGAGCTTATCTTTTGCTATTAAGTCATCTATTTCTTTAGTAATAGATGCAATTTGCTCTTCTAGTACTTCGATCATTTTAACGCAACTAGACTTGATTAAATCAGCTCTCGGGGACTGAAACCTATTTTTTTCTGCAATCAACATTTGTTTAAGATCGTTCCTACGTCCTACTAATTCATACAAGTTTAAAGCTTGCTTAGATTGTACTTTAAATAGCTCTAATCTTTCTGATCGTTCAAAAGCATAAAGTGCCAAAGCTTTAGCGTCAAGACTGTCAGTTTTAGCTGCATTACCAAAAGACCTAATAAAGTTTTTAACTTTACGAGTATTGGCTCTATGTACAGCAAAACCCTGATTGCAAAGCGTTAGTAATAGTTCCATTTCATATCCACCAGTAGTTTCTAAAACACACAATGCAGAACTAATCTCTTTTTTGTAATCCTTGATAAAATCAGCTATTCCATTAGAGTTGTTATTATATTCTTTAGTTTCTTTTTTTCCATGAATAGCAACAACAAAATTGAATTTTCCTATATCAAGACCGATAAAATTATTATATAATAGCATAATACCTCGAAGACTTTTAATGTTGTTTACGATTGTAAGCGGGCGTGCAAAGGCATCCCAATCAACTATTCAAACGTCTCGGGGATTTGGGCTAGAGTACCAATATCCATTCGGTCTTAAAACCAATTGCTTCACGGTCGCTCACGCCTGCACAGCGATAGTCATTTAGTATTATTAATGACTATCGCTGTAATACCCCCTTATAAGTCAGTATAAATCATTATTTACATTGACTTCAATATCTATTATATCATACTTTTAACTTACAATTGCTTCGTCGACCTACGGTCTCTTCGCAATGACGTTTGTTGAACTTTCGACAGTTGTGGCCGTAAGGCCGACGAAGCAATCCAGTAACATCATTTATCTATAGATTGTTTCCTAGATTGCTTCATTTACGCTCGCAATGACGTTGTGGTATAGGTATTTGTAAACTTTCAACAGTTGAGGGGCTCTTGCTTTAGCAATAATTCTTATAAATCCACGAAATTAACATAAAGAATTTCCAATAATCTAGAGATTTTACTTCTAAAAGTTGTTTTTAACAACTTTTGAAGTTATAGTTATACTCAAATAATTTTTATAATATTAATTTAGATAATTTAAACTATGGGTAAATAAAATGTCATTACCAGAATCAGAAGAAGCTTTATCCGCAATAAAACAACTTCGAGAAAAGATGAAAACTGAGCAGGGTATATTTGAAGAAGCTAATAAAGACCTCAAAGTGCTACAAAGAGATATCCGAGAGAAGCAAACAGCATTAGATACTCTAAGAGAGAATTTGCAGGAACAAGATAAGGATGCATCAGAATTGTTGGGAAAACTTTGGAAACAGCAGGAAAAAATAAAAGGACACCTAGCTGCTCAATCAGCAGACGAAATAAAAAAAGCAGTTCAAGAACAAAATGAATTTATAGATTCAGAGTTAGAACTGATCAAGCAGCAATATGAAAACATTGTATTAAATCTTGAGCTATGTCGAGAGTTTGAGCAGTTTTTACATGGAGATGGAAAAGATACTTCTCATAGGAGCATTGAACACAAAGAGGCATTTGCTCAATTTCTTGCAGGAAATGAATTACTTAGCGAAGATAACAAAGAACAATTACTTGAGAAAAATTCGCAGCTTATGGTCGAGCTTAATGCCAGTATGCAGAATTTAGAAAAAAGGGATAAAAATTTAATAGAGCTAAAAAAGGAGTTACAAAAGAAAGATTTACCTGATAATTTGACAGCTTATGTTCAGCCAAAACTACAAGAATTGTTTAAGGCACGGCAAGCGGAGATAACAAAAGAAATAGACGTTATATTAGCAGAAAATCCTATAATAGTGGAGCAATATGAAAATGTAAAACTACGAGAAGAAGAAATAAAGACAATCCAAGACGAAATAGATGCAAAGACTAAAATCATTGAACAAAGCAAGCAAAAAGAAGAGCAGTTGTTTGAAGAATTAAAGCAATTGGAACAAAAATCTTACCCCCCTCTATCCAGTGCAAAACAACAACAAGGTTCAGTTAGCCAGTATTCTATATTACAAGAAAGAGCTAATGATGCTGAGGCGTCAGTGAAACGTCAAATTGAGATTAATAAGTTGAATGAACAGCTTAAGATTGCACAGGGTAAAATAGATGATCAAGATCATCAATTACAGCAATTAAAATCATTGATAGATACGGAAAAATTATCTGCAGAACAAGAAAGCAAAAAAAATCTAGAACGAATAAGTGAATTCCAAGAACGGATTAGGGAACTGGAGGGAGAAAAGGAAGAGCAACAACAATCTACGATATCTCACGGACGTAGTTGGGCAGATGAACTACAGGAGCTAGGTGAATCAGATGGATCTTTGTCAGATCAGATAGATAAGTTAACCAGTGAAAATGATAAATTAAGAGCTAAGTTAGAAGCTACAGAGAAAAATGCAAAAGAACAGCTAGAGGTACTTAGTGAGGAAAAAGATTTAGAGTATAAAGCAAAAGAAAATTATGCAGCAAAATTGCAAGAGATAAATAAGGAATTATCAAAACTAAAATCAGAGCAGCAAGAAAAACAGGCAGAGCTAGATAGAACAAAAGAAGAATTAACCGGTACTAGTAAGAAATTGCTTGAAGCTGAAGAATTGCATGGACAAGAAAGTAAGCAGGCTAAAAAATTACAAGATCAGGTAGAGGAATTAACCAAGGTTCAGCATCAATTAACGACTAACTTAGACGCTACAGAAAAAGATGTAAAAAATCAGATAAAGGCTCTTACAGAAGTAAAAGAAGCCGCCAATTTGGATTTACAGGCAGCAGAAGTAAAATATGCAGCAATGCTTAAAGGACAATCAGAGGCAGCTGCAGTAGAATTGCAAACAATAAACGAGAAATTATCACAACTAAAATCAGAGCAGCAAGAAAAACAGGCAGAGTTAGAGAGAACAAAAGAAGAATTAACCGGTACTAGTGAGAAATTGGTTAAAGCTGAAGAATTGCATGGACAAGAAAGTAAGCAGGCTAAAGAATTACAAGATCAGCTAGATGGATTAACCAAGGCTCAGCGTCAATTAACGACTGAGTTAGAAAAAACAAGAGAGGAAAAAGAAAGACAGATAAAGGCTCTTACTGAAGCAAAAGAAGCAGCCAATTTGGATTTACAGGCAGCAGAAGAAAAATATGCAGCAATGCTTAAAGGACAATCAGAGGTAGCTGCAGCAGAATTGCAAACACTAAATGAGCAATTATCACAACTAAAATCAGAGCAGCAAGCAAAGCAGGCAGAGCTACAAAAGACGAAAGCAGAATTAACCAATACTCGTGAAGAATTGGTTAAAGTTGAAGAATTGCATGGAAAAGAAAGTAAGCAGGCTGAAGAATTACAAGATCAGCTAGATGAATTAACCAAGGTTCAGCATAAATTGACGACTGAGTTAAAAGAAATAAGAGAGGAAAAAGAAAGTCAGATAAAGGCTCTTACTGAAGCAAAAGAAGCAGCCAATTTGGATTTACAGGCAGCAGAAGAAAAATATGCAGCAATGCTTAAAGGACAATCAGAGGTAGCTGTAGCAGAATTGCGAACACTAAATGAGGAATTATCACAACTAAAATTAGAACAGCAAAAAAGTTGGAGTGAGCTAGAAAAGAAGCAACAAGAATTAATAATCGTTCAAGAAAGCCTAAAGGCAGCTGAGCAAGAATATGGTGTAGAAAGTAAGCAAGCTAAAGAATTACAAGCTCAGCTAGGTGGATTAACCAATGAGAATAATAGTTTAAAAACTCAGTTAGAAGAAATAGAAAATGAAAGAAAACAGTTAGAGGTACTTAGTGGGAAGAAAGATTTAGAGTATAATTATTTAGAGGCAGAATACGAAAAACAACAGGCAGAGCTAAAGAAAATTCAACAAGAATTAACCGAAGCCCAAGAAGAACTAACGTTGGAAAAAGCTATTTCTGATGAGCAATATGACCAAAATAAAAACTTTAAAACTCAGCTAAATAAAGTAACCGACGAGAATGCGGGTTTAAAATCTCAGTTAGAAAAAATAAAAGAAGATACAAAAAATCAGCTAGAAACACTTAGTGCAAGAAAAGATTTAGAGTATAATGCCTTAAAAGAAGAACAAAAAAGGAGTATGGATGAACTTTATGGACGGTTGAAGGATGCTGAGAAACATAACCAAATAATGCAAGGAGTTGAGCAGGCTGGGATAAAAGATATTCAAGATAAGAATGCTAAGATAGCTGCTCTTGAAAGGCAAAATGCTGCACTTCTAGAGCAGTTGGAAAAATTACAAATTAAGGCGGAAGTACAAGGAGCTTCTGTACAAACAGATAAGATAGTTAGTCAGTCAATAGGTACGGAAACAGAGATTATTACTAAAGAGTTTAGAGCAGTTGATAGCCAAACAGATAATAGGCAAAAGTTGTATCAATCAGTAGGTACAGAGTATAGCCCTAGGATGGATAGTGGCATGTCTGTAGATAAAGTATTAGTTCAGGATAAAACTAAGGGTAGTGTTTATGACGATGATAAAATATTGCAAGCTTTTAAGGAATTGTCAAGAGAGCAAGTCCAGCCAATTGTTAATAAATTTTCTTTGGAATCTACAAGCAGTTTTGCTCAATTTGCCCAAAAAAATGTTGGCGGATTATCCGAAGTATTGCGGGACTCAGAAGTACTACGAGAGATAGAAAATATTGAACAAAGAGGCTATACAGATATTCATAAAAAATTTGCAGCTGAGTATAAAGATATTGAATGGCAAGATAAAGGAGCAGATAAGAGCTTTAGTTTGCAGCAAAACGGTAAGGATGTTGTGACAATAAATGAAACAATATTGAGTCATGATGACAAAAATGCTAAATATAAAACTAGTGAGGGAGAAGAAATTAAAAATGCTCGTATGGTAAATATACCGTTATCTATAGATATGCAGGGGGCGTGCCATATGTCTTTTGCAGTACAAGATACAAATGGACGTAATATTAGTAAAGAAGATGCTGTATATTTGACTGCTCACTATAAGAATGGCAAGTTGGTGCATCTGACCAAACCTACAGAAATATTTTCTTGTTCTGAGGACAATAAGTCACCTTTATATTTGAAACGTAAGGGTAAAACTTATACTTTACCAGTAGATAAAAGCACTCTTGAGAAACTTGAGCAAGAAGTTCTTAAAAACAAAGGAGAATATGTAGGAATAGTTAAAAATGCCCGAGGTAATATTAGGGTAAATTCAGCTGCTGTTCCCGGGTTGCAACCTGATCGTGTAACAGCTGACCCTCTTTTTAAGGATGCGTCTCAGCTATTACATGATGCTAATGCTACCCCTGCTCTAGATGGTTCTCTAGATAAGAAAGGACTTGCTAATAAACAACCTAACCGAAATGTAGGTGGTGGTAGAGATTGTTAACGAGAGTTGCTAATTATGTAATAATTAGCAACTTATATTAAAATTTCACTGATCCATTAACATAGAAAGAGTGGGTAGTAAAACTTTTCTTTAAACTATAATCATAACCAGCACCTAATTCAAGTGCTGATACAGATTGCATGTTTATACAACCTCCTAAAGTGTACATAACATTTTTTGGAGATGGTCTTAGAGATTTTGTGATAGCTACTGTTTGAGTATGGTGTTCTATGCTAGTAAAATTAATAATGTCGGTTGAATTATTTAGTAGAATAGTCTGATCTAGTTTAAAGTGTACCTTAGGAATAATTGAAATATTTTTTACCAAAATGCGTTTACTGAAATCAATGCCAGTTTCAAATGATACTCTTTTTCCTTTCCTAGTTGGTACATTAATATTAAAATCTTTCCTATATTCTGTAAAATTTTTGATTAGAAAACGATCAAATATTATTCCTACCATTGGTTTGAACAAAAATTTATCTAAATCAACTTTATAGTGAGTTTCAAGCTTCGCACGTCCTACATAACCGTTAGTCTTGCTATTAATGGATATAGTATCTCTTTTCCCTAGATTTTTAATAAAGGCTTTACCATATTTAAGATAAGAACTCAGATACATATTTGGTGATAATGTATATTTGCTGTAAACTGCAGCTACATGTAAAATAATATTTTGCTTGTCATTAAAGATATTTTGAAATTTAGTATATGAATTTGCATTAGCATATGCGATTCCTATAATAAGTTCATCAAGAGGCTGTGCATCAAAACCTAGAACGAAGCCTTGCTGATTATTTTTAAAGGGTAAAGTATTTCCTTTTTGTTTGCTAGTAGACCTCATAACTTGAATCCACCCTCCTTTTTTAATATAATAATCATTATCCCCTGCCGCTACCATATTTACCGTAAAATCATGTTTTAATAGATTATTTCGACTACTTAAAGCATTTGAAATTAAATCCAAGTAATCAAATTCTATATATGTAGTATATTTTGCTATATTTTGTTCGATATCAAAATTAATAGGTGGGATATAAGATTTTTTTTCAACTAATGCTATAGTTTCTAGAGGAGTTTGAGGTGCAGCTGCAAGAGGCTGCTCATTAGTTACAAAATGTTCATCCTTCTGATGTTCATCTACATGTTGTCCATCTGCATGATGTTCAGCCTCAGGAGGTTGATCATTAGCTGCAAGATGTTCATCTGCGTGTTGTTGTTCATCTACATGTTGTCCATCTGCATGATGTTCAGCCTCAGGAGGTTGATCATTAGCTGCAAGATGTTCATCTGCGTGTTGTTGTTCATCTACATGTTGTCCATCTGCATGATGTTCAGCCTCAGGAGGTTGATCATTAGCTGCAAGATGTTCATCTGCGTGTTGTTGTTCATCTACATGTTGTCCATCTGCATGATGTTCAGCCTCAGGAGGTTGATCATTAGCTGCAAGATGTTCATCTGCGTGTTGTTGTTCATCTACATGTTGTCCATCTGTATCATGTTCAGCCTCCTGAGGTTGATCATTAGCTACTATTGGTACAGCATCTTCTTTAAACAATTCTTCTAACCCAAGATTATCTTCATCAAATATATCATGTTCAGCCTCAAGAGGTTGAACTGCAGGAGGATTATTTTCTACGTGGACTACATCTGCAGGAGGTTGAGGTACAGCCTCAAGAGGTTGAATTGCATGATGTTCTTCCTCGGGAAGTTGCTCATTAGCTACTATTGGCACAGCTTTTTCTTTAAACAATTCTTCTAACCCAAGATTATCTTCATCAAATACTTCATTTTGAACAACAACTACATTATCATGTACAGCTATACTCCTTTTTTGCCTTTTAGTAGGGGCTTGATGAACAGCTACTAGAGGCAGAACATTAGCTACATGATATTCAACTGTATGATGTTGTTCATGTGCATGATATTCAGCCTGCTGAGGTAGAACATTAGCTACAAGTTGTTCAACTGTATGATATACAGGCTTATCTACAAACTGTTCAACTGTGTGATATTCAGGTTCAGGAAGTTGAACATTAGCTACTATTGGCACAGCCTTTTCTTTAAACAATTCTTCTAATCCAAGATTATTTTCATCAAATATATCCTGTACAGCTATACTCCTTTTCTGCCTTTTAGTTTTGTAAAGTTTCGATGGATTCTCATATTCATGTAGTTCTATGTTGTTTTCGCTTACCCCTTGTTTATTGTCCACATTGTATACTACAACTTGGTCAACTACTGTGTGCGTTGTTGAAGATTGTTCTTGAGTTATTGGTAGGGGGGGAAACGTTACTACTGCTACTTCATCACTAGAATCAAGATTTGAAGCATCTGATGATCTTCTTGAATAATATTGTGGATCAAGTGGGGCTAATGAAGATGACCGTGAAAACCTTTTTAAGGGAATATCTATGAGGGATTCATCTTCAGAGTCGCTCCACTCTTCCTCTTCAGATTCTGGTGTGCTGTGATGAGAAAAAAATCCTTCGTCTAGTGATTGGGGTCGGGGGAATTGGAGGCTAAACGTACGAGTAATAGTTTTCTTATTTTTATAATGTTTAGGTTGTTCTGTTTCGATGCTATGCCTGCGAGTAATAATCTCCTTACGTTGATTATTACCGTCATTTTCTGTTGAAAATTCTTGCAATTCATCGTGTAAACTTTTAGTGTTTACTTGTGGTATAGCTTTATCGGTTAGCGTTTCATTATTAGGTTGAGTGGTATCTAATAGTAGAGGCGTAACAACAGAATCCTCTACTTGGTATGGTAATATCTCTGTTTGCATATTTAAGCTTGGAGTTGGAGATTGGTCATCAGGAGATATATAAGGTGATTTTACTGACACCAAACTATTAGAAGTTTGAGGTTGTGCTTTGATAATAGAAATAATGTGTGCTGCCACATCCATAAACTGTAGTTTCTTCTTTGGTAAAGTAGGTAATGAATTATTAGCCTCTTTACAATTTAACTTAGATGCAAAGTATTTTTTTGTTTCTTTTAACTTGCGGATTCTATCTTTTTTTATATCAATAGAACTTGATAGTCGGTCGTAATTATCTTTTTCTTGGTTGAGTATTGACTTTGCTGTTCTATCTCCCTTATCTTCTGTGCCAAATCTCCTAACTTTTTATTTACTTTATTAAGTTCAGTATCGAGAGTTTCTTTTTTGTTATCATCGTACTTTAGGTCTTGTGGATGTGGAGATATGTCTATTTTTTTTAGAATTTCAACTATAGTTGAATGATCTGAAAAATTGTCTTCGTAAATTTCGGGGTCTGTGTTTACTACGTTATATTCGCTCCCTCCTTGTTTGTTGTTCTCATTCTGCAAATTATCCAAGTATACAGCATCTTGAGGTAAGGTTTTCTCTAATTCTTCTTTTATTTTTAATAATAATTCGTCCTTTTCCACCAAAGCCGTTAGTTTAGCTTCTGATTGAGCTTTATAATATTCTTCATAATATTCTTCATCATTTCTCTTTATTAATTGATTTATTAGTATTAAACCTTTCTTCTTTATACTTTGCAGCGTTTCATTATATGATATCTCGTCTAAAATTTTTTCTTGCTCAAAAGTATATTCTTTCATTAACTCAAGAGACTTTAAAGACTCCTTTTCTAGTAAATCAACTGCTTCTGAATAATAATTGTTTTTTTTACCCAATGCTTTTGTTACTCTATGTGAATTGTATTCTTGTTCTAGTGTTTTCAACTCACCACGAGCTTCATCAATAAGTTGCCGAGTTGCCTCTATTTCATTTTCAAAGTATTCTCTATTAGTAGTTGGGTCTAAATGAGGTAGATTTATTTGCTCATTATTCACTCCTGCTGCCAAAACATTAGATGTACCAAACCCTTGTAATAAAAAAAATAGAATAAACAAAAAAAGAACAATTATGCACCTTGTTACTAAATATCTATTAGATATCTTAATAAGAAAGTTATTTTGTAGCTTGTTAAATAAAACCATTGTATTACCTATTAGTTAATTTATTTATTAAAGATTAATTAATGTTAACGCAATTGTCATAGTAAGGGAAAGTAAAAAGTGTATTTGTAATTTTATTTTTAAAGGAAAATTTACTAATATGTGATAAAAATCACGATTGCAGATTAAGTATATTGTTATAAAGTATGACTTTAAATATAAGAGAGTTACCAAGAAAAAAGTAAAGTAAGGAAAGAATATTAAGTGAAAATGTGATTTATCGACTTCGAATTATTGATCTTTAATTTTAATTCATCAGGGTTGAACGTTATGTTGACAATGGCCCCGCCCTCGTGCTTGTTTGCTAACTCTAGTGTTGCACAATGATCTTGTGCTATTTTTTTGATAATGGCTAGCCCTAAACCAGTTCCTTTAGATCTAGTTGTTATATAGGCTTCTGTAGCCCTATCAATTAAATTTGCTTGGAATCCTACTCCATTGTCATTTACTGTAATAGTAATCTGATGGTTAGACTTGGTTATAGAAACAGCAATAACACCTTGTTGAAATCTAGTAAGTCCTATAGATTCTTCGGCATTTTTTAATAAATTAACCATAATCTGATTAATTTGAGTTGTATCACAGATAAAATCTATGTGCTGATCAGTTGTGAGGAACTTATATAATATTTTATCATTAATTAATTTTCGTGATTCAACCATATTCTTTATAAGAATTACTAGATCACAATCCATAAATATTGGGGCTGGTAGTCTTGCAAAATTAACAAATTCAGAGACAATTTTCTTAATATCGTCAGTATGACGTACAATCATCTGTATGTATTTGTTGAACTCTGTCTTATCTTCAACTTGATTACTAAATTTCCTAAGTAATCTTTCGGAGGCAAGATGAATAGGCGTCAAAGGATTCTTAATCTCGTGAGCTACTTTCCTTGCTACGTCAGACCAAGCAAGTGCACGTTGAGCTATAACTAGATCTCTTTGTTGATGGTCAATTTGTTTAATCATCCTATTAAAAGCTGAGGATAAAACGCTTATTTCATCTTTATTAACAAGGTCTTCTGGTACTTGAATAGTTAAGTCACCATTTTTAACCTTTTCAGTAGCAATCACTAATTTCCGAATAGGCTTTACTATCTTTGTAGCAAAAATCATCCCCCAGCTTATTGCAGCTAATAGCAGTAATAAAGCAATAAAAATAAATACTATAGAAAATTTGATCTGCATACTGGATATATGTTTTTTAAGACGATAATATTCTTCAGCTGCACCGTTAGTTTTATCAATATGATCAATAATTTTAGCATCAATCAATCTACCTACCAACAAATATATATCATTATGATCTTTAAGTTTTGTAAGCATTCGAATCTTTTTAGGATCAGATTTTATCTCAACAATTTCTCCTAGCTCAGCTCTTTTCATTAAATGAGCTGGAATAGTAGCAAATGAAATTGCGAAACTTAAGAATGTATTAGCAATAACAGTATTAGTAGGTCTATGTAAAACCATAGCTTCGTCAAGAGAGCGCATCTCAACTTCAGTATTTAATGCTTCATTAAATGAAAGGGGATTATGTATTAAATTATAATACATTTCAGTTAAATCATCAGCGACGGATAATGCTGTTTCGCGTAACTGTAGTTTATGTTCGTCTATATAAGATTCTGCTACTATTATCGACTGATCAAGCACAGCAGAAATCTTTTTATCGAACCAAGATTGAATACCAAAGTTAAAGAAATATGCTGAAAAGACTGAAACAATAATGGTTGGAATTGTAGCAATTAAACTAAAGGCAATAATGATACGATTTTGTAATTTCGAAGACGTCTCCCTTTCACCTTTATCAATAAAATCTCGTAAAAATTTACGAGCTAATAAAATGCCTAAAAGTAAGAATACAGCAAGATCTACTAATATAAGCCCTATAACTCTACTTGGGTCTGGACCAAGAGATTTCGACTCAATTGAAATCACATAATAAGTCGAGCAAGCCAATATAATGGCTACAATTATTAGAACAAATATTAATTTACCGCTACTACAATATTTTTTAATATCTCGATAAAAGTAATTCAACATTTTTATTATTCAAAATCATTTGAGTATATTTGAAGTTCTACCCCTACCTAATTTAAACCTAAGCAAATTCAAGTAACACCTGCCCACTAATCACCTGATCTTTCTCATTAACTAGGATTTTAGCAATTTTCCCATTACGCTCAGCAACAAGTATATTTTCCATTTTCATGGCAGTTAAAACCATAATCTCTTGACCAATAACTACCTTACTACCTTCTTGAACCTTAATTGCAATAATTTGTCCTGCAAGCGGGGCGTGCAGTTCTGTTTGCTCTTCTTGGATATTTTTTGTAATCATCAACGCTTCTAGTTCAGACATCCGTGGGGAACGGACATAGGCTTTAACAGTAATACCTGAATGTGATAACATATAACCTGTTAAGATATTGCCAATTTTTACATTGGCTTTTCTACCATTTACAATACAGGAAAAGAGTCTACTACCTAAGTTCCAGTTACTACGTATATAAATTCTATCATTTTCTTGTCTTATATTATAACCATAATCTACTGATTTAATTAAAACTGGAAATAGTTTGTCATCAATTGATACAACCCATCTAGTACCGATTTTGTGAGTTTGATCGACTATTTGACCAGAGATTAACGAAGCACGTTTTTGTTCGGCAATATAAACAAAAATGGCTGTAGCTAGAAATATTTTAGTGATTTCAGAAGTTAAGCTTGCTCCAGAAAAACCATCTGGATATTCTTCTTCTATAAATGCAGTATTTATATCACCTGCTATAAAACGAGGATGTGATATTACTGCTTCTAAGAAACTAATATTATGAGAAATACCTTGTATTATGTAAGCACTTAAAGCAGAACGCATAACCTCAATAGCTTGTTCTCTAGTCTCTCCGTAAGTACAAAGTTTTGCAATCATTGAATCATAAAACATACTGACTTCTCCACCAAGTCCAAGACCTGTATCCACACGTATGTTAGCATTTTTTGGTGGTTCTGCATATTCAGTAATTCTGCCACTAGACGACAGAAATCCACGCATTGGATTTTCTGCACAAATTCTAGATTCAAACGCATGCCCCTTTAATTTTATATCTTCTTGAGAAAATGATAATTTTTCACCAGCAGCAATTTTTATCATCTCTTCTACTATGTCAATACCAGTGATCAGTTCAGTTACTGGATGCTCAACTTGTAGCCTAGTATTCATCTCAAGGAAATAAAAGTTCTTATCTAAATCAACTATAAATTCAACTGTACCGGCTGAGTAATAACCGACCTTGCTAGATAAAGCTAAGGTCTCTTTATACATTTTTTGCCGTATTTCCTCGGTAATAAAGGAGCTTGGGGCTTCTTCAATCACTTTTTGATGATAACGTTGAATTGAACATTCTCGCTCACCAAGACAAACACTGTTACCATACTGATCAGCTAATAATTGTATTTCAATATGCCTTGGGGACTGAATTAATTTTTCAATGAATAATCTACCATCGCTAAAATTATTTACTGCCTCAAGCTTAGCTGATTCAAAGGCATTAGCCATTTCTTCAGAGTTTTTTACCACTCTCATTCCACGACCACCACCACCAGCTGTTGCCTTAACTATAACAGGGAAACCTATTTTTTCTGCAATTTCTATGGCCTGATTTATATTGCTGATAGTACCAATATAGCCAGGGACTAGGCTGACTCCTGCTTCCATAGCGATTTTTTTTGCTTCAATTTTATCACCCATTTTCTTAATAGCAGAAGCATTGGGACCTATTAAGGCAACTCCTTCCCTTTTTAAGATATTTGCAAAATTTGAATTTTCTGATAAAAATCCATATCCTGGATGCACTGCCGAAGCGCCACTTGCTCTAATAGCATTTACAATATTTTTAATTGATAAATAGCTCTCAGTGGCAGGAGAATTGCCGATATAATACGCTTCATCAGCATATTGTACATGCATTGAATGTGTATCTGCTTCAGAGTATACGGCAACTGATTTAATACCCATCTTCTTTAGGGTTTGCATTATTCTCAAAGCTATTTCACCACGATTGGCGATTAAAATTTTATCAAATAATGGTTTAGTCATAAAATCTCGTGCTTAAGTATACTAAAGTGGTAAGTTATCATGCTTCTTCCATGGTAATTGTATTTTTTTGTTTTGAAGAAAGTTTAGTGCTTTACATATACGCCATCTAGTATTTTGAGGCTTTATAATATCGTCTAAGTATCCTCTAGATGCTGCAGCGAAAGGAGAAGTAACAGTATCTTTATACTCTTGGATTTTTCGTTTTTTTGATTCTGGATCTTTGCATTCTTCTTTAAATATTATTTCAGCAGCTCCTTCAGCCCCAAGTACTGCAATTTCTGAGTTGAACCACGCGTAATTTACATCACCACGAAGATGTTTTGAGTTCATCACTATATAAGCTCCACCATAAGCTTTCCTAGTGATTATGGTAATTTTTGGTACAGTCGCTTCAGCGTACGCATATAACAATTTTGCTCCATGTTTAATAATTCCGTTATGCTCTTGATCAGTGCCAGGTAAAAAACCTGGTACATCAACTAGAGTTACTATTGGGATATTAAACGCATCACAAAAACGAACAAACCTTGCTGCCTTTCTTGATGCGTTAATATCTAAACAGCCAGCTAAATGTAATGGTTGATTCGCAACAAATCCTATAGGTCTTCCTTCCATATAACCAAAGCCGATTATAATATTTCTAGCAAAATCTGGTTGCAGCTCAAAAAACTCCCCTTCATCAACAATACGCTCAATTAATTCTTTCATGTCATAAGCTTTGTTCGGAATGCTTGGGACTAAGGTGTTTAGGGACATATCAACCCGATCAGCTGGGTCTTCGGTACGACGATGTGGCAGGGGGCTACGATTTGATAGAGGTAAAAAATTAAAAAATCTTCTAGTTTCTAGAAGTAGCTCTATATCATTTTTAAAAGCAAGGTCAGCAACACCACTCTTGGTAGTATGCATTTTTGCCCCGCCAAGTTGTTCTTGGCTTACTTCTTCACCTGTAACAGTTTTAACTACGTCTGGTCCTGTTACAAACATATAAGAAGTATTTTTAACCATGAATATGAAATCTGTTAAGGCGGGAGAATAAACAGCACCACCAGCACAAGGTCCCATAATTAAGGTGATTTGTGGAATAATACCGGAAGCAATTACATTACGTTGAAATAATTCTCCATAACCACCAAGGGCGTCAACCCCTTCTTGAATTCTTGCACCTCCCGAATCATTTATGCCAATAACTGGTGCTCCTACTGCTAAAGCAGAATCGAGTATAGTGCAAATTTTCTTAGCGTGATATTCTCCAAGAGATCCACCTAACACCGTAAAATCTTGGCTATACACAAAAACCAACCTACCATTTATGGTGCCATGTCCAGTTATTATACCGTCCCCTAGGAATTTTTTGTCGTTCATGCCAAAATTACTGCATCTATGTTCAACAAACATTCCTGTTTCTTCAAAACTCTCAGGATCTAGCAATACTTCTATCCTTTCTCTTGCAGTAAGTTTACCTTTTTTATGTTGTAAGGCGATTCTCTCTCCCCCCCCACCTTGACGGGCATTGTTACGTTTTTCATCAAGTGATTCAGGAGAATTTACAATATGTTGATTCATTATGGCTATACTAGTTCATTATAAAATCATAACCTGTAGTATAATAATAAAATGTCGAAAAGATAGTAGAAATTTATTTGAATAGTTATAGAATGTAACTTACTACTGAATTTGTCAGTTCTTTACTTGACAGATGAAATGGTTTAGATATAGACATTGTTCAGGAATAATATTTACTAAATAACTAAATCCAAAGGAAAAAAATGAACTATGTCGAAATCTCTAAGAACACAATGTCATGTATATATAAATCTTATGAAAGTCTTAATGAATCTCCTCTTGATAAGGGACTAAGATACTTAATTGAACTGAGGGTATCACAAATAAATAGCTGCTTTTATTGTTGCAATTTACATCTTACAGATGCTAGAAAGAATAATGTCCCTCAAAAGAAGTTAGATTTATTACCAATTTGGTCTTCTAGTAAAGAGGTATTTAGTGAAAAAGAAATTATAGCTCTAAGATGGTGTGAATTAATAACGCGGGGTTTCTTCGAGGAAATTGACGCAATGAAAGATGAAATATTACAGTATTTTTCTGAGAGAGAAATTGTAGATATTACTATTTGTATTTCAATTATGAATGCCTTAAATAGAATAGCTATAAGCTTAAAAACATTTTAACTGTGGGTATACTACTCGTAAATGAAGAGTTGGTAGACGAAGGTCAACTTCAAGAAGAGCTAGGAGTGTCAAAGTCGAGCAGCGGAGCGTACATTAGTACGTGAGCAGCGGAGATCTTTAGACACGACGACGTCAATTCTTGAAGTTCACCGAGTATATATATCTATAGTTTTTGGGTGGTATAACATAAGTGATATGTATTTTATAGAATGCAGTAAAAAACTTAAAAAAGTTTATAGGAAGGGTTTTATAACAAAGGAAAAACAGCAGAAGCAAAAAAGTTTTATAGTTAATTCAGTTGGACTTGATACTAGGAGCGAGGATCGAAGCCGAAAATTACTAGGTAAGCAACCGAGCAACAACGTATGCAAGTCCAAATCAATTAACTATAGTGACAGTAAATTTCAAAAACTGTCTAGGGCTTTAAAACAGAATATAGCAAGAAGAAAAAATAGCCAAAAAGTTCATATTGAGGATAAAAACAAAAGTGAAAATAATTAAGATCGCACCTTCGTTACTATCAGCAGATTTTGCTAATTTGCAAAAAGAAATCAGTGCTTTAGAAGAAGCTGGTGCTGATATGATCCATATAGACGTTATGGATGGACATTTTGTACCTAACTTAACATTTGGGCCTCCTATAATAAAAGCTTTAAGACCTCATACTACATTACCATTTGACGTACATTTAATGATTAATAACCCGGAATATTCGATTAAAGACTATGCTAGTAGCGGAGCGGATATTATCACTATCCATCCTGAAACCACTATTCATCTTGACAGAACTTTAAGTATTATTCAAAATTTAGGGTTAAAAGCTGGGGTGGCACTACTTCCTTCTGCAAGTCCAAATTTTATAGATTATATTATTGATAAAATAGATCTAATTCTAGCAATGACCGTAAATCCCGGTTTTTCTAGCCAAAAATTTATAGAGAATCAGCTAGAGAAAATCAAAATTATTTCAGAAAAAATCAAAAATTTTGGTAAACCTATAATGCTTTCTGTAGATGGAGGAATAAATGATGTTACCGGTAAGAACTGTATAAAAGCTGGAGCTGATATTTTAGTATCAGGTAATTTTATTTTCCAATCAAAAGATTATCAAAAACAAATGGACTTACTAAGACATTAAATATTGATGGAGATTATTGCCATTTTCCTTAAGCCATAATCTAGCCAACTTATAGTCTGGATAAAGTTTTGCTACTAAATTCCAAAAATGAGGACTGTGATTCATTTCAATTATATGACATATTTCATGGACCACTAAGTATTTTAATATTTTTTTTGGAGCAAAAATAAGACGCCAATTAAAAGCAAGTACAGCCTTACTAGAGCAACTTCCCCATTTGCTCTTATTATTCATAATTTTAATTTTAGTAAAGTTTATATTATGTTCTTTCGCTAGAAGAGTAGCAAGTTTTGTGGTTTCTAGTAACAACATATCTTTCAAAAACCTTACTAAAGTACTTTTGTGTTGTGAGGGTAAAGAATATATTTGAATAACATCATCTGTGATTTGTACTTTTTTATAATCTGCATCAATATTTAATAACGAATATACTTCGTCAAAGACTGTTATTGTGTTATAATCAAAGGGGGGTTTGTTTAAGAATTTTTGTAGTTTTTGCCTAACCCAAGATTCTTTTTCTAATAAAAATTTATATCCTGTATTAAAATTTTTATTAGGTAAAACTAATTCAGCTCCTTTGTGGTTTATTCTAATGCTAATTCGTTTGGCTTTATTACTATATCTTACTGGAATGTCAATATCAGCCCCTAGTTTGTCTAAAGTAATCTGCTGATGTTTCATGTTTAAAATCTAATTTAAAAATTATTATTAATATAGTATATTGATAATAATAGTTAATTAAATTTATTAAGAGTAACTTAATTATGCATACTTTATCTTTTAACGTAGATGATCAGTTAAATGAACAAATTGAAACTTTTGCTAAAGTACATGACCGTAGTAAAGCCTATGTATTAAGAAAAGCTGTAGAGTTATATTTAGTCGATCAAAAGGATCTTACAATTGGCAGGCAAGCTTTAGATGAGTTTTATAACGATGGTTTTAAAACTTATTCATTAAATCAAATTAAAAAGGAAAATGGCTTATAGTATTCTGTTTACGGATCGTAGTAGAAAACAATTTTCAAAATTAAATAAAGATATACAACAGCGTATAATTCACTATTTGGAAAGCAGAATCTCTATTAATCCTCATGATTTTAATCTTCGTCTATCAACTCTTCATTTACGAGTAGTATAAATACTAGCTAATATTATTTTATAGCCAATGATAGTATCATATGATACTATCATTTTATGAATAAAAACCCACCTTTTCAAGTAAGTAATAAAATACTTACATTACTGCAAGATATTGCATATGAGCTTGGTATTTTATCCCCCGACTTCCGCATTTTTTAATAAGGCATAAGCTTAGAAGGCTCATAGTGCTAGGATTTTTAAAATTTAGGCACAACATTATTTTGTTATTTTAAATATATTTCAGCATGGTCTGAACGCTTGATGTTAAAGGTTTTATAGATTTTTCTAGCTTCGTTTTTTATTGCACTTGGTAGTCTATAAAGATCACCAGTCTTTGTATGTCTTAAGATTGAAGCCTGTACTGATATTAATAATTCAACGATGTTAGTTACACTGATCTTTTGGGTCAGAGCAACCTTGTATTCTATAGTTTTAAGCACTGCAAAACTCATATAACACACAGCTATGTGTGCTTCTATCCTTTGTTTAGTCCAGTGAAAAATTGGACGCATTTGTAAATTATGTTTATTGATTCTAAATTGCTCTTCAATTACCCATAATCTAGCATATTTTGCTATTGCTTCATGTGGAGTTATAGTTTGGTCATTGGTGATTACCCCATGTATGCCATCCCACAACGCATCCTGCTCTATCTTCTCTGCGTCAATATAGCTCTTGCCATTTTCACTAGAAGTATATTTTTTTACTCCACTATTAGATATAAGTTTTTTAGTACTACCAGACTCACCAATAGTCTTATTAATTTTATCTAAAATTTTTTGTCGCTCCTGTGCATCATTAATAGCCCTTTTAGATTTATAACTGGTAATTAGACGTTTACCATCATGCTCTAGATCGGCAATCCAAGTAAGATCATTGCCTATAACAGTAGGCTTATAGTTTTCCTCTGATAATATTTCTTCTTTCTTTTCTTTCTTGAGTGTTTTAAGCTTTGCTGCCACAATATAACGATAACCACCTTCATCGAGAGCTTGCAAGTTAGCTTTACTAAACATTGCACGATCAGCAATAAAACAGACATCTTTAACTTTAAGATACGCTTGCCAGCTGTTAATTGATTTAATTAAGGTGCTAACTTCTGCGGTATTACCACTAAACAGCTCATAGCCAAGTGGTAATCCATCCTCATTAGTTGCTAGGGCAAGAACTAGTTGGGTAGTATTAAAGCGATGATCTTTACTATAGCCAAAGGCTCTTAGCTCATCTATTTCTACTGATTCAAAGTATAGTGTAGTGACATCAAAAAATACTAGGCTAATCTCTTTATTAGGAATCAGGGTTAGGGTGTTTTTAAAGCATAATTCTTTAATTTTAGGTATTTGCTCATGTAATTTGTCCATCATCCGATAAGTAGCATCTAGATCATGATGCCTGTCAAATTGATCGCTTAAATACTCAACTATCCCTTTTTTACTATTTGGTCTTACCATACGGGCTAACACTAAATCCTTCAGCATCCCAGCGTCACGTTTCCTTGCTAGTAACTGGTTAAAATGCATTTGATCATAAACATGCCCCCCTATTTGATGCACTCCTTCAACAACTCGCTTGACTTCTACAACCTCATTTAGTTTTACTTCGTTAACAGGTAGAATATCTTTTAACAACTTGTTAGTTGGACGACCTCTTTTAACCTCGTTAGTATCATCAGTAAACAAATTCCTCTGCCCAATTGCAGCTTCTCTCTCAGCTTTAATCTTGGCAATCAAATCTTGTGCTAGGGCAACTAATTTAGCTTCTTCTACTTCATCTATGAAGACTCCTAAATGACGTACTATACGCTGTTTGACGTTACCTTTACTATCACGATAACCTTCCACTATTTGAATAGATTGCCTTGGACTATTAGGAGTTTTTTTACGACGTATGTACATATTAGGGCTATAAAATATGAGGCTATATTCAATTAATTAAATAATAAACAACATCGCAGTTAAAGTCAATAATAAAATATCTACTAGGCACAACAGAACGAGAGTACCACTTCACCTCCTTACTAATGCCACTTATAACAACTAATATCAAAAAATCTGCGGAAGTCAGGAAAACCCACCTTTTCAAGTAAGTAATAAAATACTTACATTACTGCAAGATATTGCATATGAGCTTGGTATTTTATCCGGAGCTAAGCTTCCTTTGCCTGCAGTAAAACTTAGAAAAAGTAACCAAATAAAGACGATCCATTCTTCTTTAGCAATTGAAGGCAATAGTTTAAGTTTAGACCAAATAACCGATATAATTGACGGAAAACTGGTGCTAGGTTCTAAAAATGATATTATTGAAGTTAACAATGCCATTAAATTATACAATAATTTACATAAATTAAATCCATTATCAATAGATTGTTTACTAGAGGCACATAGATTATTGATGCAAGAGTTAATAGTTGATAATGGCTATTTTCGAGCCAGCGGAGTTGGCATATTTAAAGGCAATGAAATATCTCATATAGCTCCTAAAGCGAGTCGTATCCCATTATTAATGGATAAATTATTTCAGTTCATAAAAGAAAATAAGGATATTCCGTGGCTAATTAAAGCTTGCGTATTTCATTATGAGCTAGAATTTATCCATCCTTTCTCAGATGGTAATGGGCGAATGGGTAGGTTATGGCAACAATTATTATTAATGAAAGCAGATCCAATTTTTAAATATATTTCGGTAGAGGTACTAATAAAAAACGAACAAAGTGAGTACTATAACGTTTTAGCTGAGTGTGATAAAGTAGGGGAGTCTACCTTATTCATTGAATTTATGGCAACACAGATACTAAAAGCTCTGCAACTATATGTTAATAATGTAGTATCTCAAGTCAAAACTCCTAAGTCTAGGTTAGAATTTGCTAAAATAAAATTACCAAATAGTTGGTTTTCAAGGAAAGATTATATTCTATTACATAAGGATATTTCTTCTGTGTCGGCCAGTCGTGATCTAATCTTTGGAGTTAAGGAAGGTATCCTAACTCATAAAGGTATAAAAAATCAAACTTGTTATAAATTTCAATAATAGACTCTTCCGTTAAATTAAGTTATAAAAGAAATCTAGAAAGAATGAGTGGATATATTAATGGAAAATTACGATCTAGCGATTATTGGTGGTGGTCCAGGTGGTTACGTGGCTGCGATTAGGGCTGCACAACTAAATAAAAAAGTTGTGTTGATTGAGAAGGAGCATTTAGGGGGAGTTTGCTTAAATTGGGGTTGTATCCCAACAAAAGCACTGCTTAAATCAGCTGAATTATTTCAAAAAATTAGACATGCTAAAGATTATGGTATTATAGTAGGTGAAGCAAGTTTTGACCTAAAAAAAATAGTACAGCGTTCTAGAGACATATCGACACAGTTAACATTTGGTATTAAATCTCTGCTAAAAAAAAATAAGGTTACGATAATTGATGGCACGGCTAGGCTAGGAACAGGCAAGGTAGTAGATATCAATAATAATGGTCAAAAGATTTCGATTAAAGCAAAGGACATAATAATTGCAACAGGTGCAAGATCTAGAATCTTAGATGGATTTGAGCCGGATGGCAAGCAAGTTATTACCTCCAAAGAGGCTATGGTTCTTGATAAATTACCAAAATCTATGATTATTGTTGGATCAGGAGCGATTGGTATAGAATTTGCTTCATTTTATAATGATTTAGGAACAAATGTCACTGTAATTGAAGCACAAAATAGGATTTTACCTAGTGAAGATGAGGAAATTTCTTTAATGGCACGAAAAACCTTTGAAAAGAAAGGTATAAAAATTCATACTAATAGCAAATTGTTAAATCATAGCAAAACCCAAGACCATGTTGTAGTTGAAGTTGAGATAGATGGAAAAAATTACAAGATACAAGCTGAAATTTTGCTTATAGCCGTTGGTATAGTTGGTAACACGGAAAACCTTAATTTAGAAAAAACTAATATCAAAATAGATAGAGGTCATATTATTACCAATCAGTTTATGCAAACTTCGGAAGAAGGCATTTATGCAATAGGTGATGTAACATCAGCGCCATGGCTTGCCCACAAGGCAAGTCATGAAGGTATTATTGCTGCGGAAACTATAGCGGGTCTTAAGGCTCATCCTATAGAGAAACGTAATATTCCAGGCTGTACTTATTCCTCACCACAGATTGCTAGTGTAGGGCTTACTGAAGAACAAGCGAAAAAAGATGGTTACCAAGTAAAAATTGGCAGATTCCCATCTATCGCTAACGGTAAAGCCTTGGTTGATGGTTATAATGAAGGGATGATAAAAACGATTTTTGATATAAAGACTGGAGAATTGTTAGGAGCTCATTTGATAGGTGAAGAGGTTACCGAACTAATTCAAGGTTATGTAATCACTAGAACTATGGAGGGTACGGAACTTGATTTAATGAATAGCATTTTTCCACATCCAACTTTATCTGAAATGATGGGAGAAGCGGTATTACAGGCTTATGGTAGGGCTATTCATATTTAAAGAACTCGCCTTACGCGTAACCCATAGCAATTTAAAGTTGCTGGAAAGTACAGGACGTCATTGCGAGGAAGACCGTAGGTCGACGAAGCAATCTAGGAAAATGACTAGAAATGGATTGCTTCGTCGCCACTAAAGTGGCTTCTCGCAATGACGCTAGACTGTTTTCCCTACGATTTTAAACTGTCATGTGTAATGTGAGTGAATAATTTTTTTTAAATATACTTAGTGGTAAGCATAAATTATGTTATAAATTGTTCTAGAATTATATGAGGAAAAAAAATGAGTAAAATGAATACTGAAGATTATGGAGTTTATCCACCAAGGAAGAAAATAAACATTATTATGCAGCATGGCGTGTCATTTGGTGCGGCACTTGCTATGGCTATTTCATTTAATATAAACCACTCTGTATTATGGGCAATCGTACATGGCTTGTTTTCTTGGCTGTATGTGGTTTATTATTGTTTGATTTAGTTTTAGTATAGCTAACTCGAAAAGGTTTAACTCGATAATCAAGTTTTTTAGAATTATTAAAAGATACGTCATTGCGAAGAGGCGATGGAAGCGGCGACGCGGCAATCTTGTGAAGTAGGGACAAGTATTACTTCAAAAGATTGCTACGACGCTGCTTTTCGCGGCTTGGCTTCTCGCTAATAGACGGTTAAGGAAAAACTTGATTATCGAGAATCAGATGCAGAGCCGTCTCAAATCTGATTGTTTAGATAATTTACTTAATTAACCTCAGTTCGATATAAGAATTAATAATTCTTATATCGAACTGGCTTTGTTATAAGGAAAAATGCACTCTTGAAGCGGTTCTACGAGTGCATTTTAACTTTTTTCATCATTCAATATATGATTTTAATAATTAAAATCACATATTGAATGGAGTATTATATTTTAACAATCAGGTGGGCAGCCGCTTCAAACCTGATTGTTTCTATATATAATACTGAATTCGATGTAACTTGTTACATCGAATTCAGGTTAATTACCATCGGTTTATTTATCATCACTATCTGTAGAATCGTTAGGAGAATCATAAGGATTGCGATATGGAAGCATTTCCGGTACTGTCTTATCTTTAGGCAATAACTTATTTAATCCATCCTCTAAAACTTTTTCCCCTGTTTCTTCTTCTCTAATTTCGTATTTTGGTGGGTCTCCTAAACATTTCCAAAAATTGGTTAAGCTCTCAAAGTTGGGACCTAATTTTGTAGTACAATTTTGAGCAATTGATTTAGATGTATCAAGAATTTCAATTGTAGCATCGGTCATATATTTTATAAATCCAATTTGTTCAAGACCCTTGGCTACCCAAAATAATACTATCAAAGAGGCAACTGCTATCATAAAGTACCATTTAGCTATGATACTCCATAAAAACACCCCCATAGGGTTAGCTGCTATTAGTCTTCTTAAAGCTTGCCACATATATAAACTACCGAAAAATGGTTAAAAAACTACGATTAAATTACATGAATAATAAAAAAATAACAATTTTTTTATTAGTGCAGGGGTCAGTATGGTGTATAATATAAATTAAATGTTGTAAATATTCTTAATTAGATATGATGAGAGATAAAATATGGTTGGTAAAAGAAGCATATTGATACCAATCATAACAAAAATTAGACTTATATTCTCAAGATTTTGTAAAACAAGACCGGTAAGTATTATGTTGGGTATTAATAGTGGCATGATTAATATTGCTAGTAGGTTAGTATTTGACCTAAAATAGCTTTGAATAGATCCAATTAAAACTAGTAGGCTACTGGACAAAGTTAATAGCAAAGTTAGAGTGATAAAAAGATAGGTTACTGTTATTAGATCAAGATCGAAAATAATATAAATTATTGGGATATTTAATAAAGAGCTAGTAAGTGAACTAAAAAATATAGCAAATAATTTAGATGTAACAATTTCACTCTCACTGAAACTGGATAATAGTAGCTCTAAACTTCCATCCTCCACATCTTGCTTTAATATTAGACTAGAGAAGCCAATTAGGGCTATTGGTAAAAAAATTACTGAAAAAATAATCCCAAATTTCTTAATATCTACTTGGTCATTGATTAAAGCAGTGCTGAAAATACAAAATAAAAAAAATATAAATAGATATTTGCTAAGATTATTAATACGATTTTGAATTAAGTATTCCCATTTTATTAGCTGTATTAGTTTATGCATATCTCATTATACTCGATAATCAAGTTTTTCCTTAACTGTCTATTAGCGAGAAGCCGCGAAAAGCGTCGTCGTAGCAATCTTTTGAAGTAATACTTGTCCCTACTTCACAACAAGATTGCCGCGTTGGCGATTCCATTGCCTCCTCGCTAATAGACGTATAGGGAACCTCAGTTCGATATAAGAATTATTAATTCTTATATCGATACTTGCTTTGTTATAAGGAAAAATGCACTCTTGAAGCGGCTGACGCGGGTGCATTTTAACTTTTTTCATCATTCAATATGTAATTTTAATTATTAAAATCACATATTGAATGGAGTATTATATTTTAACAATCAGGTGGGCAGCCGCTTCAAACCTGATTGTTTCTATATATAATACTGAATTCGATGTAACTTGTTACATCGAATTCAGGTTAGGGAAGCTATATTTACTAACTTTCGACAGTTATGGATGTTACCCCTAATGGCGATGACTACTTGAGCCTATTATTAACTTATTACATCAATATTTGAGGTTAACTTTACATTAAATAGTTCATTATTAAAAAATATCAATATTACTATACCAATTTCTAATTATACCAAATATGTTTTTAAACAAATGATAGATGGTGGTAAAAGTTTACAGGAAATCTTTGATTTAATCAGAGGAGATTTACAACAAGAAATTAGTAATGAATCCTCATTATTGGAAGTAAAGAGTATATTTGCCCCATTTTTTTTCTACGGGAATCATGTTACTTTATGACAAATTAGTAAAACCTTTTTAATTACATTGCAACTAACTTCAAGAGCTGTTTTTACAGCTCTTGAAGCGGTAGTATTTGTAGTTATTCTGTAGGATGTTCGGCTTCTCCTGCTAGTGGTAGTGTGGCATCAGATGTATTAAGACTAGCTACCTCTGTAGTAATAAAGTTGCCAACATTTTGGTTGTTAACATTTAAATCATTATCCTCTACCCTGTTGTTAGCATTAAAATTATTATCACCGTTGTTTCTGAAATAATTTATAAGAGCGGCTTTTAAAGCTGCTACATGCTCAGGATGTAAACAATTCCGGTTAATTATTCTTTGAATCATTATTGCATCATTATCATTATTTATCATATATAATCCTCTGTTAATTTGAAATATAAAGAAAATTGTAACTATTTGCAAAAAGAATGTCAACTATTAATTAAGAAATGAATTAATAAATTCTTTATTCTATACCGCCATACGCTTTTTAGTAGCTTTTCCGTAGTTTCTTGGTGTAATTATGGGGGTAGCTTTGCCATCTATAACATCTTTTGAAATATGTACATGCATTTTTTTCAGATTGGTAACATTATACATGCTGTCAAGTAGCAGTGTCTCAATTATCGATCTAAGGCCTCTAGCTCCGGTTTTTCGTGCCAGTGCTTTCTCGGCTATTCCTTCTAAAGCATCATTATCAATTGATAGTTCAACATCATCTAACTCAAATAATTTATGATATTGCTTGATAACAGCATTTTTGGGTTGAGTTAAAATTGCCACCAAAGATGCTTTGTCTAGGTCATCTAAAGTTGCTACTACTGGAAGCCTACCGATGAATTCTGGAATTAACCCAAACTTTACTAGATCTTCAATTTCTAATGATTTGAGTATTTCACTGTGTTTTTTTTCTTGTTTTGATTGGACATTTGCCGCAAAACCAATCGAACTTTGAGCAGTACGGGCATTAATGATATTATCTATCCCCATGAAAGCTCCACCGCATATGAACAAAATATTGGAAGTATCTACTTGAACAAAATCTTGCTGTGGGTGTTTTCTGCCACCTTGGGGGGGAACAGAAGCAATAGTTCCTTCCATGATTTTAAGTAATGCTTGTTGGACTCCTTCTCCCGATACATCTCTTGTTATGGAAGGGTTTTCAGATTTTCTAGCGATTTTATCTACTTCATCTATATAAACAATGCCTCGTTGGGCTTTGGCTATATTAAAGTCTGCTGCTTGTAATAATCTTAGCAAGATATTTTCAACATCTTCACCAACATAGCCAGCTTCGGTTAAAGAAGTGGCATCTGCCATAGTGAAAGGTACATCAAGAATTTTTGCTAAGGTTTGTGCCAAAAGGGTTTTACCAGAGCCAGTAGAACCAATAATTAGGATATTTGATTTATTTAATTCGACATCATTATTACCTGACTCGATATATTCTAATCGTTTATAGTGATTATATACCGCAACTGATAAGACTTTTTTTGCTTGATCTTGACCAATTACGTAATCATTAAGAGTAGAAAAAATTCTTTGTGGTGTTGGAATTAAAGAGGCAACTTGTTTAAGAGTTACTTTAGTCTCTTCTTTTATAATATCACGGCAAAGTTCAATACATTCATTACAAATAAATACTGTTGGTCCAGCAATTAATTTTATTACTTCATATTGATTTTTACCACAAAAAGAACAGTTTAATTCTTTTTTTCCAACTTCCCCTGACATGATTCCGCTTTTTTAATTTATGAGTTTAATATAGCTTATATACCTCTAATATAGATAAGTTATTTAGGTAAGTCTAATATATTTTCAAGATACGCGAATTTGGGATAAGACAATATTTCTATTATGGGAAACGTGCTTTTCTTTAAGTTCATAGTAATCTAGTTTTGCAGTATCTTCATTAACAGACTAAGTTCCTCTCGAAATTCTGCATCAATTTCACATAATTCTTCTACTTTTTTGATGGCATGCATTATTGTAGTATGATCTTTCTTACCAAATTTCTTACCAATATCAGTAAGGCTTTTTGGGGTTAATGTTTTACTTAAATACATAGCTACTTGCCTTGGTCTAGCTATTGAGCGAATACGTCTAGGAGAAGACATATCAGAAAATTTAATATTATAACGATCAGCTACTTTTCTTTGAATATCTTCAATCGTTATAATTCTTTCATTGGAACGTAGTAAGTCACGTAAAATATTTTGGGTATTTTCTAAAGTTATCTCCCTACCAACTAAAGTTGAATGAGCAATAACTTTATTAAGAGCCCCCTCTAACTCTCTAACATTTGACGTTATTTTTGATGCCAAGAATTCTACAACATTTTTAGGTATGTGAATATTCATCTGTTCAAGCTTAGATTCTAATATTCCCAATCTTAGTTCATAAGTAGTACTGTGAACATCTGCAACCAATCCCCAACCAAGCCTAGATTTAATCCGCTCTTCAATATTATCTAAATCAGACGGTGAACGGTCACATGATATAACCATTTGACGATTATTATCAATCAAAGCATTGAAAGTATGAAAAAACTCTTCTTGAGTACTATCTTTACCAGATATAAATTGAATATCATCGATCATTAGCACGTCAACTGAACGAAATTCTTCTTTAAAGGACATAACATCTTTATTACGAAGTGCTTTGATGAATTGATACATAAACTTTTCTGCCGACATGTAAATTACTTTGCGAGTCGGGTTATTATGTCTTATATACCAAGCAATAGCATGCATTAAGTGTGTCTTACCAAGGCCAACACCCCCATACAAAAATAAGGGGTTAGATTCAGCTACGGCACTCTCTGATTCAGCAACTGCTCTAGAGGCTGCATATGCTAACTCATTTGGTCCACCAACTACAAAATTTTCAAAAGTAAATCGTAAGTCTAATGCTGAAAAAATGCCTTCGGAATTGATATCCATTCCTTCTTTTATTGATGGAATTTTTGCTAAATATTCAGGTATATTTGGATTTTGTTCTAGTAATTCTTTAGTAACTATCTCAATTGATTTAATATCTTTGTCGTAGGACTGCCAAGATTGCAATATATCACGTGCATATCTTGATTTTATCCAATCTCGAATAAAATTTGTTGGTGTAGAAAGTATAACAGTAGTAGTAGAAGCTTCTAGAAAGTTAATCTTACTGAACCAACTTTTATACAAAGACTCACCATAATGTTTATTAAGATCAGAACAAACATGCTGCCAAATATCTCTATAATGAGCTACTTCCTTTTCTACAGTCAATTGATTTTGGTTAGTATTCACAGAACTTGCCATGGTAAATTATTTTGTTTCCAACCAGCTCCATTATCTCCTCCTTCAAAACCATCAATGATGTTGTAGCAGTTTGGATAACCTAAACCACCAGCACACGATGCCGCTTCATGAGATCGTACACCTGAACGGCAAAGGAATAATACATTATTTTTATTCCTGACTTTCGATATGAACTGGTTGTTAAATTCATGATTTAAGGACATATCAGGCAATAAACGCCAGCTAAGAAAAAGTACTTGATCTTTATCAAGCTTTGTGAATACCTATTTTTTGCCATTCTTCAGTAGTTCTAACATCAACAACAATGGTACACTCATCCATTCCTAGCAACTTATAAGCTTCTAAGGAAGATATATTTTTGATACTTATAGGCATCTGCATTTTTTTGAATATATTAAAATTTATTGAATAAGAACAAGATTTAGACTAATTAAATTTGAGTATATACTACATATACAATTTATATTTTATATTTGGTAATTGTCAAACTATCTGAATCATATTATGATATTTTTTTGTCAGATTATCAATATGGACTATTTAAAAAAAGCATTCCTAACTAAAAAATTACTATACCAAAGCAAAAATCGTGGTTGCAAAGAAACCGGGTTAATATTAGGTAAATTTGCTGAACAATTTCTTGCTAATATGGACATAGATAGTTTAACAGATTTTGCTTTAATACTTAATCAAAATGATATAGATATTTATGATTGGATTACCAATAAAACAACTCCTCCTGTTCACTTAAAGTCAAAAGTGATGTTACAAATACTTAATTTTGATATTAACCGCCTATAAGCTTAATAAACAATGATACAACAACCTCTACCGCTCAGTGCAAAAAGTTTTTTTGCTAATGAGTATTTCTCAAATAAACCAACCAAGAATATTTTACTTATTTTTGCTAGTGAAGATGATGCAATTAATAGCCATAAACAGTTATTATTTTTTGCACAAAGCATTAAGACTAGTAATATATTATATTTTCCTAGTTTTGATACTATACCATATGATCGCATTTCACCCCAGTCTAACATTTTATCAGAAAGAGCTAATACACTAAGTTATTTAGCAACTAATAATGAAAAAAAATTGGTAGTTACTAATGCGGTGAATTTACTGAGCAAATTACCGCCTTCGGAATTCCTAGTTAAGTCTTTTCTGAAATTACATAATAAAATGAAGCTTTCAGCGGGTAAGCTCGCTGAATTCCTAGTACATAATGGTTTTACAAGGAGTAGTAGTAGCATTGATAGTGGCGAATTTTCAGTAAGAGGAGAGATAGTAGATATAATTTTACCTGGTTCTAAGGGCTATCGTATTAATTTTAGTTGGGATCACATAGAGTCAATAAAAAAATTCGATATTGATAGTCAAATTTCTACTAATAGCTGCACGGAGCTAATAATTAATTCTGCCAGTGAGGTAATATTAAATCTAGAAACAATAAAGAATTTTAGAGATAATTATCTAAAAGCTTTTGGTGTTAATTACGTGAATAGCCCTTTATATGAATCAATAACTGAAGGAAAAAAATTTCAAGGATATGAACATTTATCTCCTTTATTCTATAATTCTTTCAGTAGTTTAATTAATTATTTAGATGATCCTATTATTATTTATGATAATTTGTCGTTACAATCAATTCTTGAGCAGGAGAATAATTATACAGATCTTTACAGATCCCGTATTGAGTCTAATAAAATAAAATTAAACACATTCTATCCTGCGTTGCCTCCTGAGCAGATTTACTTTACCAGTCAGGAAATACAAACTTTACTAGAACAGGATAAGAATATTTTAATTACTCCTGAAGATTCATCTTATGCATATTCATTAGAAAAAATTATTGCAACTAGTTTTATTGAGGATAAGACAGTTTTTGATAAGCTATTTGAGATTATAGAGAACAATAATACTAAAATACCAATTATTTTTTGTCAGTCTAAAAGTAATTTGGAAAGACTGAAGAGCTTGATAAATAGCTACTCACGAGAATATATCGAGATAGACAATCTACAACAGGCAAAAATTGGTGTGATAAATCTTGCATATGTCCAACTGAGTCAAGGATTTTATAGTGATAGATATTTGTTTATTGCAGCTCACGATATTTTAGGAAAAAGTGCGGCAAACGTTCGCCAGCAAGGTGCTAAACGTAAGCTTAAAAACATTCTAATGGAATTAGATAATTTAGGTGAAGGGGAGTTAGTTGTTCATAAGGATCATGGTATTGGTCAATTTCTTAATGTTGAAACACTAGATGTTAAAGGCAAAGCTCATGATTTCTTAAAAATTTTATATGAGAATAATGATAAATTATATATTCCTGTTGAAAATATAGAGCTAATTAAGAAATATGGTAGTAGTGAAGCACAGCTAGCCAAGTTAGGTAGCAGTAGCTGGCAAAGAAGTAAGGCTAAACTCAAGAATCGTATTACAGAAATTGCCGAACAATTATTAGCAATAGCCGCTAAGAGGAAATTAACTGTAACTAATCCAATAGAGTTTGATCATGAAGAATATGACAAATTCTGCCAGAGATTTAAATATACCGAAACTGAAGATCAATTAAATGCCATAAATGATATTAGAAAAGATTTTGACTCAGGTCTTTTAATGGATAGATTAATTTGTGGTGATGTTGGTTTTGGAAAAACTGAAGTGGCCATAAGGGCAACTTTTATGGTAGCTAAATCAAACTATGATGCAAACTGTAACGCAAACTGTGACACCCCCTCTCAAGTAGCCATTGTCGTACCAACTACTATTCTAGGTAAGCAGCATTATTTAAGATTTCGCAAAAGATTTAAGGATTTAGGGCTGAATATAGTACAATTATCTAGCCTAGTTACCAATAGTGAGGCTAAAATTATTAAAGAACAAATCAAAAATGGTACAGCTAATATAATAATTGGTACACATGCCTTGCTGAGTAAGAATATAGAATTTAGTAACCTCAGATTATTAATAATTGATGAAGAACAACATTTTGGTGTTGCTCAAAAGGAACATTTAAAGAAACTAAGAACTACAATGCATGTTCTATCTCTTTCGGCAACCCCAATTCCTCGTACAATGCAGATGTCTATGGTAGGGCTGAAAGACCTTAGTATCATTGCCACACCACCGATTGATAGGCTAGAAGTTCGGACAACAGTTATGCCGTTTGATCCAGTGATTATTAGAGATGCTTTACTTAAAGAACGTTTCCGTGGTGGTAGAAGCTTCTATGTAGTGCCTAGAATTAAGGACATCCCGGATATAGAGAGATACTTACAGGAAAGTGTACCTGAACTAAAGTACAAAGTTGCTCATGGCCAAATGCCAGCTGCCAAAGTAGATGAGATTATGAGTGAATTTTGTGATGGTAAGTTTGATATACTCGTTTCTACCACAATAATTGAGTCAGGTATAGATATTGCCGAAGCTAATACAATGATTATTCATAAATCTGATATGCTTGGTTTGAGTCAGTTATATCAGCTCAGGGGTAGAATAGGACGAAGTAAAGTCAGAGGTTATGCCTATTTAACCTTAGCTAATTATAAGAAAATGACCACACATTCAATAAAACGTCTAGAAATAATGCAGAGTAGCTGTACTCTTGGTTCTGGTTTTACCATTGCCAGCCATGATATGGATTTACGTGGTTTTGGCAATTTAGTAGGAGAAGAACAGTCCGGACAGATTAAAGAAGTAGGAGTGGAGCTTTATCAGGAGATGTTAGATGAACAAATAGCAATTCTTAAGGATGAAGTTATTGAGCAGCCAAAAGCTTTTGTTCCAATAATTAATTTGGGATTACCTGTTTTCATTTCTGACAATTATATTGCAGATTCTGCTCTTAAACTAAGTTTGTATAGAAGAGTTGGAAATTTAATTGATGATATAGATATTGAAAATTTTAAGGACGAAATGGTTGATCGTTTTGGTCCTATCCCATCAGAGTTTAATAATCTACTTAATATAGTAAAAATAAAGCATAAATGCAGTAAGCTTAATATTGAAAATTTAGACTCTGGTGATCGAGGATTTGTTTTAAAATTTTATAAAGAATCAGATATAGCTGATAAGATTAGAAATTTTGTTATAAAATATCCTCAACAAACCAAAATAAAACCGGATACTAAGTTAGTATTTACCAAAACATTGGTAGGAAAGGATATTATAGAGGAAGCGAATAGTCTGCTGGAGCAATTATTGGCGGCATAATACCATATAACTCGACAATCAATTTTTTCCTTAACCGTCATTGCGAGGAGCCGCTGCAAGCGGCGACGTGGCAATCTAGGATACGCGAAGCGTTACTCTAAAAAAACAGCTTCGCTGTTTACCTAGATCGCCACGGCATCTAAAGATGCTTCGCGATGACGATTATAGAAAAATGGGTACTATGCATAATACCATATAATGCGAATTCAGGATAAGAATTGACAAATTCTTATCCTGAATTCGCGTAATAGGCTATTAAACCGATGTCTTACATTGAATCTAGGTTAACTAGGAATTAAAATTAGGAAAGTGAGTAAAATTAAAAAGCAATATATATGTACAAATTGTGGTAATAGTACATCAAAATGGGCAGGACAATGTTTTGATTGTGGCTTATGGGGAGCAATTGAGGAAGAGGTAATTAGTCAAGTACAAGTTAGGTTAGGCAATAAACAACAAATACAAAAGCTTGATGGTGTTGTTGTGGAATCATTACGTACTCCTACGCCTATAAATGAATTAAATAGGGTGTTGGGTGGCGGGTTGGTTTCCTCTTCGGCAATTTTAATTGGTGGTGATCCTGGCATTGGTAAATCAACTTTATTATTACACTTAGTGGCAAGTTCTTTTTGTGATAAAATTAGAATGAATTGCTTATATATAACTGGTGAGGAATCCATTGACCAAATAAAGCTAAGAGCCTTAAGATTAGGCCTTAATAATGAAACAACATCTATCTTAGCTGCCACTAATATCGAAGATATTATCTCAACTATTGATGCTGATAAAAACAATATTGATTTGGTAGTAATCGATTCAATTCAGACAATGGTAACTCGCACACTATCATCACCACCTGGCACTATTTCGCAGATTCGAACCTGTGCTAATGAATTGGTTAGCTATGCTAAGCAAAATAATATTATTATTTTACTTAGCTGTCATGTGACAAAAGATGGGCAATTAGCTGGTCCTAAGTTACTTGAACATCTTGTTGATACCGTACTATATTTTGAAGGTGATCCTAATAGTCATTTTCGTATTTTGCGTTCTATTAAAAATAGATTTGGTGGAATAGGAGAAATCGGTGTTTTTGAGATGACTGCTAGTGGTCTTATGGAAGTCTCTAGTCCTTCCGAGCTATTTCTAATGAAAAGGGATAAAAATGTTAGCGGGACAACGGTATTTGCTGGAATTGAAGGGTCTAGACCGTTATTAATTGAGATTCAGGCATTAATTGCTCCTTCCAATATGCCAATGCCAAGACGTTCGGTTGTAGGATGGGATTTAAATAGATTATCAATGATAATAGCTGTACTCAATGTACGGTTTGGGCTTAACTTAACTTCTAAGGAAGTATATTTAACTGTTGCTGGTGGGCTTAAAATTTCAGAACCAGCTTCAGACTTAGCTGTTGCAGCTGCTTTAATTTCTGCAGCAAATAATAAAGCTGTGCTAGAACATAGTGTTTTTTTTGGAGAAATTGGTTTATCTGGTGAAATAAGAAAAGTCAATGCAGCAGAAATGAGAATAAAAGAAGCAACGAAATTAGGATTCAATAAATTAATTTGCTCCAAACTTGAAAAGTTAAGTAATAACCTAATTTGCCCAATTAGTAATATAAAAGAATTGAAAGAGTTGATATAGTTAAAATTCACACTTATGAAATTCTAATAGTATTATTAACCTCAGTTCGATATAAGCACCAAACAAAATGCTAAGCATTATGTAATAACATAAACAAACTGTTGGTGGTGAGCTATGGTAAAAATAAAACCTTCTTTCAAACCAGTTTGTTAGGAGAATTAATAATTCTTATATCGATACTTGCTTTGTTATAAGGAAAAATGCACTCTTGAAGCGGTTCTACGAGTGCATTTTAACTTTTTTCATCATTCAATATGTGATTTTAATAATTAAAATCACATATTGAATGGAGTGTTATATTTTAACAATCAGGTGGGCAGCCGCTTCAAACCTGATTGTTTCTATATATAACATTGAATTCGATGTAACTTGTTACATCGAATTCAGGTTATTATTAGAATCTTATTTGACTATTTTACCTTAGTTCGATGGGAGACATCAGTTTAATAGTTCCGATTATCTGTTTCTTGAAATGTCTTAATTGTTTTTTTAATTGTAGCACTTATGAAACACTTATTTTAAGATAAGTGTTATAAATTAAGGATTCCATCTTTGACAAAGTAGCGTAAAAGTGTTACGCTACTTTTAACCACAAAAAAGCATAGAATCCCAATTTGGGATAAGAATTGACAAATTCTTATCCCAAATTCGCGTATAGAAAAATACCAAATTTATTATATAGGAGCAATTTAATTACTAATACTTCAAAAATACTTATTATTGATAATCAGAAAGCATTAAATGAATTCTGTCGACAGTTATTAGATTGTAAGACTATAAGTGTTGATACTGAGTTCTTGCGTAAAAATACCTATTTTGCTCAGCTTAGCATAATTCAAATTATGGCCAGTAGTTATAAAGTGATAATTGACACTTTGAGCAATTTGGATCTTTCTCCTATTAACGAAATATTTCTGAACGATAAGATTCTTAAAATAGTTCACGCCCCTAGAGAGGATTTTGAGATATTTTATCATTTATTTAAGAAACTGCCAAAAAATGTTTTTGACATACAAATTGCAGCTGGTATTTGTGATTTTGGTAAATATTTGAGTTATTCGGATATATGTAGCAAAATTTGCTTCGTTCACATTGATAAAACTTACCAAAGGTCTGATTGGTTAAAGCGTCCAATTAATGCTAATATGTTAAATTATGCTATTAAAGATGTTGAATATTTAGAACCGATTTACAAGGTATTGCAACAAATAATTCAAGATAATAACTTACAAAACGAATATGATGAGCAAATAAAATCTTTGCTTAATATTGAAAATTATATTGTTAATGCACAAAAAGCTTGGCAAAAAGTCAGATTCGATAATCATTCAGAGTCTTTTATTCATAAAATGAAAATTATGGCAGCTTATCGGGAAGAACAAGCAAGTACAATAGATTTACCAAGGAGACATTTTATTTCTGATGAGGAATTAGTACAGATTTGTCAATATTTACCTACCAGTAATAAAGATTTTGAAAATCTTAAATTAAATAGTCGCTATCTTAGTAAACAAAAATATAGAACTCAATTAGCAGATCTGTGTCTTGCTATACAAGAATTAGGTGAATAAAGGTACTTTATTTATGTTAATTGTGGAATAAATTTGCTATTTTCTAAAAGGTTAAGTAGGTTCTATGAACATTTCTATGTAATAGACTTCCTGCATAATTCTACTTTTGCTGGTAATTTGTGCGTCGATCCGCATAGGTGTCAACTTAAGAGCGTAATGATTGAGCATGTATAAGTAAATTAACCTAAACGTCATTGCGAGAAGCCGCTGTAAGCGGCGACGCGGCAATCCAAGATACGCAAAGCGTTACTCTAAAAAACAGCTTCGCTGTTTATCTGGATCGCCACGGCATCTAACGATGCCTCGCGATGACGGCTATGTTTAATTTGTTTATACATGTTCAATCTTTACGCTCTTAAGTTGACGCCTATGCGTGATACCGGTACTCTGCTCCTCACGTACATTTGAGTACGTTGCGGGTCGAGGTTTCGTGTCTCCTACAAATTCCTCAGCAAAAGCGAATTCTGCAGGAAGTCTAATGAGTAGATTTATACTCGATAATCAAGTTTTTCCTTAACCGTCATAGCAAGGCTCTTTAGATGCCGTGGCGATCTAGGTAAACAGCGAAGCTGTTTTTTTAGAGTAACGCTTCGCGTATCCTAGATTGCCGCGTCGTCGCTTTTTCGCGACTCCTCGCTAATAGACGTATTTTTTAATAATTCTAAAAAACTTGATTATCGAGTAAAACAGCATCTGATATCTTTTGGCTTTTATAGCATGGCAATTTTTACTATAGTTTTTTTTAAAACCATTTCTGTATTACTGAGCGTAGTAATTGGTTTTTTAGCAGGAAGATATTCTAAAGTTGAGAGAGATAGTATAGCTTCTTTGTTATTCTATTTTATATCTCCTATTGTTTTTTTTGCTATTCCCGCCAGTACTACTTTGACTTTATCGGCATTAAGCGTTACTGTAGTTGTTTTTTTCATCGCCACTTTGTTATCAATATTTTCTTACTATTTTTTTGGGCGATATTGGCTTGATCATACACGAAACATTATAGCATTATCTGCGGGTACCGCTAATGGTGGTTATTTTATGCTGCCAATAGCCGCTGCTCTCTTTGATGATTATGTTTTAAGCATCTATATGATGGCAGTTATAGGAATAAATATTTTCGAATCATCAGTAGGTTTTTATATTTGTGCTAGGAGCTTTGCTAATAGTAGTGAAAGTATCTTGAAGGTTGTAAAGTTACCAATTTTAAACGGTTTTTTACTTGGTTGTTTATTTAGTTTTGCTGGTTTTACTTTACCTGATTTCCTAGATGATTTTATATATAACATGCGGGGGGCATTTTCTATACTTGGTATGGTTATGGTTGGTTTAGCTCTTTCAGCTTTGCAAAAATTTGAAATAGACATAAAGTTTACTTTAGCTACTTTCATGGCAAAATTTTTATTCTATCCATTAGGGGTTAACATATTTATTCTTTTGGATAAGTTTGTTTTAGGATGGTATGATGAGAATTATTACAATGCTCTAAGGCTTCTTTCAACTGCTCCTATGGCAGCAAACGTAATTGTCATAGCCAGTTTACAAAAATTTTATCCAGAAAAAGTTGCTACCACAGTATTTCTTTCCCTGCTTTTTGGTGTAGTATATATACCAGTTATGGTAACTATATTTTTAAGCGATTTGAATTAACTAACCTCAGCTATTGATGTAAGACATATAGCTAAACTGGAAAGGTTTTAGCCAAAAAACCGTCATTGCGAGGAGGCACAAAGTGCCGACGTGGCAATCTTGTGAAGTAGTGCTCAAATCACCTCGAGGCCGCCTAACAAAAGCAGATATTACTTCATGAGATTGCCACGTCGGCACTTTGTGCCTCCTCGCAATGACGGTTTTTTAACTTTCAACAGTTGTGGATGACATCCCCGACTTAAAATTAATTAGTAGAAAAAAATGATACAAAAATTTATCCAAATTGGACCTTATATTAATTGGTTAGGCTCACAATATATTCCAGCTCATAAAATAGCTTATCTTGAGTTTGGTGACCCTAATAATGAAAATGTAATAATTTGTACCCATGGTTTAACTAGGAATGCTCATGATTTTGATAAAATCGCTATGACATTAAGTGATAATTTTCGAGTAATTGCTATAGATTATCCAGGACGTGGGAATAGTGATGTTTTTAAAACGAAAAAGCATTATAATTATCAAGTATATGTAAAAGATACAGTGCTTTTTTTAAAAAAATTAGGTATTAACAACTGTATTTGCCTTGGTACTTCCATGGGTGGAATAATTGGTTATGTGCTAGCTAGTAAATATAAGGAACTTATCAAAGCAATGATTATAAATGATGTAGGGCCTTTTATTCCAGCCTCTCCTCTAGTTAAAATCGGTCAATATGCAGGTCAAACTCCCTCATTTGTTGATTTAGTTAGTGCCAAGCAACATTTAAAGCTAATATATAGCCAATTCGGTATTAGTAGTGAGGAAGATTGGGATCATCTTACCAAATATAGTTTTATAAAAATCCAAGATGGAAAATATAAAATGAATTATGATCCTGCCATAGTACAAGGTATGAATGCTAATGCAAATAAGCCAAAAAATGTTGATATATGGACTATATGGAATAAGATTGTTTGTAAATTGTTGGTTATCCACGGGGCTAAATCAGAAATTTTACAACAATCTACTATTGAGAAGATGAAGAAAACCAAAGATTTTGATCTTTTCGTTGTTGATTATGCTGGTCATACACCTTCATTAATGACCGATGATCAGATTAGTTATATAAAATCTTGGGTAAATGCTTTGAAAATATAAAAATTTAGGTTGCTATGAATCGTTCTACTAAAGTACTTATTATAGGTTCAGGTCCTGCTGGACTGAGTGCAGCAATCTATACAGCTAGGGCAGCACTAAAACCGATATTATTGCATGGTATGCAGCCAGGTGGGCAGCTAACTATTACTACAGATGTTGAAAATTATCCAGGTTTTGCAGAACCTGTTCAAGGTCCATGGTTAATGGAACAAATGACGCAACAGGCAAAAAATGTTGGTGCGGAAATTATCTATGATTATGTAGAAAAGGTTGATTTTTCAAAAAAACCCTTAGTGGTGACCACCTCGTCTGGTATAATTAGGGCGGACGGCGTTATAATATGTACCGGTGCAGAAGCAAGGTGGCTTAATATTCCTTCCGAAGCACAATTCAAAGGGTATGGTGTTTCAGCTTGTGCTACTTGTGATGGTTTTTTTTTCAAGAATCAGGATGTATTAGTTATTGGTGGGGGGAATAGTGCTGTTGAAGAGGCATTATATTTAACTAATCATGCACGTCAGGTGACTATTGTTCATCGCCGGGATAGTTTTAGAGCCGAGAAGATTTTACAAGAGAGATTATTTAGAAATCCCAAAATATCGGTCATGTGGAATCATAGACTGATTGAGGTCATTGGTACTGATAATCCTAAATCGGTTAATTCAGCCAAGCTTGAAAACACTCAAACAGGTGAGCTTAGTTTAATTAATTGTACTGGTATATTCGTAGCAATTGGTCATATGCCGAATACTGGTTTGTTCAAAGGACAATTAGATATAGATAGTGATAATTATATTATTACTAAACCAAATTCAACGGAAACCAGTGTTAAAGGTGTTTTCGCTGCTGGAGATGTACAGGATAAAATTTTTAGACAAGCAGTTACCGCTGCTGGTACAGGATGTATGGCGGCTTTAGAAGTAGAAAAGTTTTTAAATCATTAAATAAAAAATTATGCCTCGTAGTAAAAAAGTGAGTGATAAAGCAGATAAGTTAAGTGGATCAAATGAGACAAGTATAGTTTTACCTGTTGCTCGAACTTTACCAGCAAATGTTCAGGCCGAGCAAATGTTGATAGGAGCAATTTTAGTCAACCATGATTACTTAAATACTGTCTCAGAATTCCTAAGATCAGATCATTTTTTTGAGCCGATACATCAAAAGATATATAATGCTATTGAGGTTATTACCGAAAAAGGCTTAATTGCTACTCCGGTAACGCTTAGAAGTATGTTAGAACGAGATGAATTATTTCAGCAATTAGGTGGCAGCGAATACCTAAATAAGCTGGTTACTTTATCGATGATGGTAATTAATCCCCTTGATTATGGAAGAATAATCTATGATTTGGCAATAAGGCGTAATTTAATTCAGATAGGGGAGGAGGTAGTTAATAATGCTTATGACTCCTCTTTAGAATATGATGCAAGTCAACAAATAGAGCATGCAGAGGGTAAACTCTATAACCTTGCTAGTGAAGGAATTAATGACAAGAGTTTTGTTAAAATTGCTGTGTCTCTCTCGGAGTCCCTTGCCAATATTGACAGAGCTATGAAGAATTCTAATCATGTAATAGGTATTTCTACAGGATTAATTGATTTAGATAGGGAGTTATCAGGTTTTCATAATTCAGATTTAGTTGTCATTGCTGCACGCCCATCAATGGGGAAAACAGCTTTTGCCATAAATCTTGCGATAAATGCTTGTAATTCTATGAAGTTAAAAAATAAGGAACAAGAAAAAGATCAGTCAGTAGGTTTTTTCTCTCTTGAAATGTCATCTGAGCAGCTTGCTACTCGTATTCTTTCCATGCATACTAACATTGACTCTTCAGCCTTACGGTCTGGTCATGTGACAGAAGAGAATTATAATCGATTACGTAGAGAAATTATAGCTCTTGACATACCATTTTTTATTGATGATACGCCATCTTTATCCATTGCGGCTATTCGTACTAGGGCAAGAAAAATGAAGCGTAAACATAATCTTGGTATATTATTTATAGATTATCTGCAGTTGATTAGAGGAATAAATAAATCTGATAATAGAGTAAATGAAATTTCAGAAATTACTCAAGGATTAAAAGCTATAGCAAAAGAATTAAATATCCCAGTAATTGCTTTATCACAATTATCTAGAGCTGTAGAACTTAGAGAAGATAAGAGACCAATGTTATCTGACTTGCGAGAATCTGGGGCTATTGAACAAGATGCGGATATAGTGATGTTTATTTATCGAGAAGAATATTATCTAACTCGTAAAGAGCCTCCTTCGAGTGATGCAAAATACGCAGAAAAACACGCAGAATGGTTGAGTAATTTAAATCAAGTATATAATATTGCCGATATTATAATAGCAAAACATCGTAATGGTCGTGTTGGTAGCATAAAGCTTCATTATGATGGTCAATATTCAAAATTTAGTAATTTACAGAAAACACTATAGACCCCCATTCGGGCGGGATAAGAATTAGTTAATTCTTATCCCAAATTGGCTTTAATATTTGGTGCATACGTCATTGCGAGACCACGTAGTGGTCGTGGCAATCCACTATTCATTAGATTGCTTCGTCGCTACTAAAGTAGCTCCTCGCAATGACGCATAGGTGTCAACTTAAGAGCGTAATGATTGAGCATGTATAAGTAAATCAAACCTAAACGTCATTGCGAGAAGCCGCTGCAAGCGGCGACGCGGCAATCTAAGATACGCGAAGCGTTACTCTAAAAAACAGCTTCGCTGTTTATCTGGATCGCCACGGCATCTAACGATGCCTCGCGATGACGGCTGTGTTTAATTTGTTTATACATGTTCAATCATTACGCTCTTAAGTTGACGCCTATGCGCAATGACGAAGGAAAAATGCATTCTTAAAGCGGTTTTACGAATGCATTTTAAACCTTTCTAAAGCTAAAAACATGATTTTAAAAGATTAAAATCATATTTTTAGCAAAATGGATTGCCACGCTCACGCATGTTCGCTCGCTAATAGACATATACGTCTATAAAACGTCTATTAGCGAGGAGACCGTAGGTCGACGAAGCAATCTATAATTCATGTTATAGAGGTAATAAATGTTCAAGAAACCTTTAATATTTGGTATTGCTGGTACTAGTTTGACTGTGCAAGAAAAGGAATTATTGTCAAAAAATACAATATATGGCTTTATTCTCTTTAAGAGAAATATTGTAGATCGAGAACAGTTACTAAAGTTAGTACAAGATTTAAGAGGCTTATATGACTATAAGATATTGATTTTTGTCGATCAGGAAGGAGGCAGGGTTGCAAGGTTGAAGCCACCTATCATAGATATAGAATATCCCCCTGCTGGTGATTTCGCTAAGATATATGATCAAGAAGGTGCAGAGAATGCATATTTAAAAGTTTTTGCAAATTATTCAAGCCTGATGAAGAGTTTAAAAGCATATAGAATAGACTCGCCATGTTGTCCAGTTGCTGATTTGCGTTACCCTTATACTGATAATGCTATTGGAGATCGTAGCTTTGGAGATTCTGTAGTAAAAGTAGTTGACTTATGTACAAAAACAATAGAGGCGATAGAAGGGCAGGGAGGCGTTGCCATTATTAAGCATATACCAGGGCATGGCAGAGCTACGTGTGATAGTCATTATAAGTTGCCGCGTGTTACCAGTTCACTTGCTGAATTAAATAATACAGATTTTGAAGTGTTTAGACAATTATCTAAAAATGCTAAAGCAGGATGGGCTATGACAGCTCACATTGTATTTGAGGCTTTAGATACCAAACTACCAGTAACTTTATCGCCAATTGCCATAAAGTTCATTAGAAATGACATTGGTTTTAAAGGTATGTTAGTTTCAGATGATATTTGTATGCTTGCCCTGCATGGTGAAATTGGAGCTAAATACTCCATAGTTAAAAAACCTCTGACGATTTTTGAAAAGCAGGATTCTACGACTACGATAAGTGATCAAGATTTAGAAAAACTTATTGAATACGGAATTATTAAAGACAAATCCGACCAAACCGGACTAAAAAAATATTTAGTAGAAGAATTCCCAAAACTGAAGGCAGAATTTGTTGCAAGTATAGCTGAAGTTGCTAGGCAAACTATTGTAGCTGGTTGCGACTTAGTGCTACATTGTAGTGGTGATATAGAAGAAATGACTGCTGTTTGTCAGGTGGTTTAAAATTCTGCTTTTGGAAAGATGTGGGAGGTAGTTATATGACAAAAACGATGTCATTCTTAGCCAATGGCGGGAAAAACACCCTAAAAAAGGCTAATTGAGGTTAGATACGATCCTACAATGTCACCACAACTGTCGAAAGTTCAACAAACGTCATTGCGATGAGCGTTGTCAGCCCTAAACCGTCATTGCGAGCGAACGTACGTGAGCGCGCAATCCATGAAGCTTATCATATGGATCAACTATGTTCGCAATAAAAATTTAAATAAATTTGGTTTAAATTTTTATTGCTTGTGCAGAGCTAGTTAAATCACGTAACTTAGCGTTTGCAATCACAATGATTTTACGCATTAATGCTACCATCGCCACCATTTTCTTTTTTCCTCTATTGATCAATTTCTCATAAAATACCTTCAGTTCAGAGTTAGAATTTCTAGCAGCCATAGCAGCTACAAACAACATAGGTCTAACAAAATTTCGACCATGACCTGTATGTCTATATCCGCTATATCTACCGCTATCATTAGATATTGGTGCAACACCTACTAATGATGCTATTTGTTTGCGGTTCAATGTACCAAGTTCAGGTAACAAAGCTATAAGCTCATTAGATACTACTGCGCCTATACCACTAATAGTTTGCAGAGTCTCTTTCTTAGCTTGCAAGAGCTTATCTTTTGCTATTAAGTCATCTATTTCTTTAGTAATAGATGCAATTTGTTCTTCTAGTACTTCGATCATTTTAACACAACTAGACTTGATTAAATCAGCTCTCGGGGACTGAAACCTATTTTTTTCTGCAATCAACATTTGTTTAAGATCGTTCCTACGTCCTACTAATTCATACAAGTTTAAAGCTTGCTTAGATTGTACTTTAAATAGCTCTAATCTTTCTGATCGTTCAAAACCATAAAGTGCTAGAGCTTTAGCGTCAAGACTGTCAGTTTTAGCTGCATTACCAAAAGACCTAATAAAGTTTTTAACTTTACGAGTATTGGCTCTATGTACAGCAAAACCCTGATTGCAAAGCGTTAGTAATAGTTCCATTTCATATCCACCAGTAGTTTCTAAAACACACAATGCAGAACTAATCTCTTTTTTGTAATCCTTGATAAAATCAGCTATTCCATTAGAGTTGTTATTATATTCTTTAGTTTCTTTTTTTCCATGAATAGCAACAACAAAATTGAATTTTCCTATATCAAGACCGATAAAATTATTATATAATAGCATAATACCTCGAAGACTTTTAATGTTGTTTACGATTGTAAGCGGGCGTGCAAAGGCATCCCAATCAACTATTCAAACGTCTCGGGGATTTGGGCTAGAGTACCAATATCCATTCGGTCTTAAAACCAATTGCTTCACGGTCGCTCACGCCTGCACAGCGATAGTCATTTATATTATTAATGACTATCGCTGTAATACCCCCTTATAAGTCAGTATAAATCATTATTTACATTGACTTCAATATCTATTATATCATACTTTTAACTTACAATTGCTTCGTCGACTCACGTTTCCTCGCAATGACGCCGGCTCACTATGGCTAAATGTTAATCAGGTTAACTATTTAGCTATAAGTTTAATACGGCTTAAATGCTTCATTAAACACACACACTATTTTTTTACCATGACGTATTGACAGCTTGTGAAATACTTGTTCAATAATCACCATATTAGGGTTATCTTGTGAGAGTCTATAATTTACCATCGACTCTCTAAGAGCTTCATCAACTGCAAAAATAGCTGGTAACTCAGCATTTTTATCTCTGAATTGTAGGTAAGTATACACTCCATCATCAAAAATTTTAATTGGTGCAATCGATTCATTACCACTTATGGAATAATTAAAATTATATTTTTCAGGATGCGATAAATCAAGGTTAGCTGAAGATGTAACGTAATTTTGTAAGTGATCTCCAGAATTTTCATCATCAGGATAAATAAACCTTAAATTAAAAACCATATCTGGATCTCTCATATCTAAGGCTTCTGTAGCATATAGTTCAAAAAAGTAAGTTCGCTTATTAGTAATAAGCGTCATATTAGTTGTAGCATCTTGTTCCATCGGTTTAATGAAGATCCTATGACCCGCTGGTACTATTTGCCAAGAAGTGGTGTCTCCCATGGAAATACTAACTATTTCTTCATCTTTTGCTAGCTCTATACTAGCCTGATAACCATAATATCCAGTAAACTTAAATACATCATCAGGACTATAAACCATTACCCTAATTCTACTATCAATCGGCATTGGTCTAGATTCCCTAACGGCTAACGCAGTATTTACAAAAAATACTACTACAAAAAATATTATTAGTTGCTTCATCTTATTTTTTTACTTTTATCTTCTATTAACTTAAGTTTGTAACCAGTGACAGCAAAATTAAATCTTGAGTTAGGTGGTAGATGTATATTAATTGCATCTATTTCAAAATTTATTGTAGCTTGCCACACCATATTTTCTAAAATATCATTAGAAGCGTTTTTTGCCAAAGATGTAAATGTAACTTCAGCCTTATTATTTTTATGATAAACCACTGATGATATATTAACAGAACGCTTTAAGGACTTTTGGTAACGCATAACTGGAGACAATGGATTGTCAATATTCATAAAATTGGCAAATTGTCTAAATATTATACGCGTAGAGTTATTCTGCATAAATATATATTGAGGACGAAGTAAATCATAGTCATATGATTCTCTATGTATAACGTAATTTCTAATCATAATATCTGCAATAGAATTAATTGCATTATGCTTAATATGATTAGCGTTAGTTATTGTTGCACTTTTAAGGGATTTAGCACTAATTGCGTATCTCACCTGACGCTTTACTGGTAATAAAGTCTCAAAATTAATCACCACACTTAGAAATAATACAAAAAGAACTACACTAAATATCAACAAAAATGTTCTGTGTACAAGTGGATATATATATTCAAAATTATACCATCTTTTAGCATCAACAAAATATTCACCAGACTTAATATATTCTTGAACAGAACTTAACACCTTATCCATTAGCTTTAAAATAATTGCTTACCTATATCGGATTCTAACACATATTAGAAAAGATGTTATAATTTTTTATAAAAATTATTCTTTTAGCCTGTTCAAAAAGCTAATTTTGTGTCTACAATACCAATAAAAATCGTATTAAGAATAGTCAAATTAAAAAGAGTATTTGACTCAAGAAATGTTTGTTGTTATAAGCTCTGTGTATACTAAGTGTACACTTATACACTAGTATTTAATGATGGGGCGTAGCCAAGTGGTAAGGCAACGGTTTTTGGTATCGTCATTCGGTGGTTCGAATCCATCCGCCCCAGCCATTCTCTGATTTCAGTGCATTTTGTGAACATATCAAACGGTGGACGCAAGGTATAGTCTAGCTTACAGCCATTCAATTCTAGATTCGAAAATACAAGATTTAACAATTTACGTTTTTTCTCAATATTCGAACCTTTAAAGGTTTCTAACGCTCCGGAAGCCAGTTCTACTAGGTTAACCAAGCATTCTGAAAATTGATCATCAGTATAATTATGGCTTTCTAGTTCTCTCATGATATCTTCACGTTTTTGTATTAATTGCTGACGTTTTTCTTCATGATCTTCCTTGCTAATATCACCGTCTAAAAATAAATCAGTTAACCTATCCATACGAGTTTTAATCTTAGTATGTTCAGTATGTAGCTCTCCTATACGCATTTTATAAAAACCTTGCTCTATTTTTGCTGAAGCTTTAATATAACCAATTACTTCAGCTAACAATTCAGGCTCTAAATGGAGTGTTGCTAGTACTTGCTCAACTTCTTGTAGTATTATTTCTTCTTTCACGTATATTCTTTTATTAGGATTATCAGGATGCCATCCTAGTAAATATATCCACTCTGCTGTGATACCATTAGGATAAGTCTTCTTCTTAGTATCAGCAGTGATCACACGACCAGTAACAGCACATTTTATCAATCCTCTAAATATATATTCTTTTTCTCCATATTTAAACGGTTTTTTATTCCAACCAAGGCGTACTGCTTGACAAGCATCAAATAACTCCTTACTAATGATTGATGGATAAATATGCGGGTATTCTTTTTTAGTTTTTAGGACTCGCATTACTCCGTAATAAAATGGATTTGTAATAATAGAATGAAGATGAGAATGACACAAATAACCTTGATGACCTCTAGAATTACGCAGCCCCCATTCTTTGGTTTTCTCTAGTATTGCGGGAAGAGTATGACTACCTGTAGCATATGTTTCAAATATTTTTTTATTAAATGTGAGCGTTCATGATCAACTATTATTTGCCCCTTACCTCGATCGTTACTATTACTACTTTTTATATGCAAATAACCAATGGGAGCAGTGCTTATCCATTCTCCTTGATGTAGTTTTTGAGCTATACTGCGGTTTACGTTATCTCTAAGAGCTTGTCCGCAAACTAAGTATAGAAGTAATCCTACGAAGAAGTAATCGACTCATAGCCAAAAAAATTATATTTTCACTAGAATCAGTAAGAAAATCATATTCCTTGGAGAGCCTTCTATTTCTATTTATCCAAGCAAAGGTTCTCTCAACAACCCATCGCCTTGGCTGTACTTTAAACCCAACTTCCCTTTTGGCAATAGTTCTAGTGGTGTATTTTTTGGTATCCAAAATCTGCACACTGGTCGTTTAACAATTTCTAAATCTATGTTATACTTTTCCTTCATGAGACCCTTTAAATCTTTAGACTGATACCCCATATCAGCCCACATTTGTTTAATAGTAGTGTACTCTTTTTGCATGTTACTGAGTGGCACTGTAGCTCCGTATCGATCATTCTCATTCGCAGAACCGACATAACAACCTAACACAAAGCCTTGTGTATCGGTAATAATATGCCTCTTTCTGCCCTTAATTTTCTTAGCTCCATCATAACCTTTAGCTCCCCTTTTTCTGTTGTCTTGACAGACTGACTATCTATTATGCAAGCACTAGGATACTCATTTCTACCTAATTTTCTTCTAATATCCTTGATAAGTTCATGGTTCATACGTTCAAATACACCTTGCTTCTTCCATCTTCTAAATTGTTCATATACTGTCTTCCAAATTGGAAAGTCATGCGGCATATATCTCCACTGACACCCAGTACGTAATACATAAAAAATTGCATTCAAAATCTCTCTTTTGCTATGTTTTAAAGGTCTACCTCCCTTTACATACGATACTTGAAACAACCCCTCTATCCTTAACCATTCTTCATCTGTTAAATCTGTTGGATAATTTTTTCTGCTCATTCTTTTATACTTCTTACTAATAATACTTTGTTCACTTCATCATACCTTAATTTTAGTTTGAGGACAAGCCTAAAGCGATACTGCCCACACATTATAAACGTGACGGTGATGGCAAAAAAGATGATGTACTTAATCCTAAAATTTGGCACATAGATTTAGAAGAAAGCATGAGGATTAAATGAAGATAAAATACGGAACAAAAAATTGCCAAAAAAACAAAAGTGCAGCAAAGATGCAGTAAAAAAGCACTGCTCTTTTGGATTACCCGCAAACCCTTTTAGAAACTGGGATACAAGGCAAGCCAAAAAAGCAGTATGCTTTTAAATAAAAATGCGTTTTTGGACTACCCGCAAGACCTTATACTACAAGGCTTTCAAGGTAGGTCAAAAAAGCAGGATTTTACATATATATAAATATATATAGCAGACTTATAAAAAGTCTGCCGTAGATATATATTTTTGCTTCTGCTGGCAAAGTGGAACTGCAATAATTTTTACAAGGTAACAAACATGAAACATCATAAAACTGAAAGAACAGAATTAAACAAATTCGACAAAAGACCAATAGCTAGATTTTATCGTTGTTGGCTGGAGGATGAGGCAAATGGAGTAGCAGAAGGTAAGAGGCATGAGATCAACCATGAGCAGTTTAGGGTAGCTGATCGCCTAGCTTGTAATAGACTTCTTTCGAAACTCTACTTCTGCTGGTGATTTGTATGTCGATGCGGTACTCGAATCCTCACGTACATTAGAGTACGCTGTGGTTCTGCGTTCCGTGTCTCCTTCAAATCCCTCAGCATAAGCGAGTTTCGAAAGAAGTCTAATTACCAAAGAACAACCATGTTTGGTGGTAGCGGTATAATCCAAATTGAGGCAAACAAAGACTTTAGCAAAATGCTGGGGTTGGAGAGGCAAGTACAGGCAGCTCGCATTCATCAACGAATATTTGCTAAGCTTGGTAGGAAGTCACAGGAGATAGTTGAGCATTTTTGCTTACTGGAGCTGCCGTTGCGGCAATTTGAGCTAAAGCAAATACCACAGTGGCCTAAAGGTGCGGGCAGCACTAGATTACGTGAGGCACTAGATGATTTGATTGAGGTTTATCGGCAAGAGGGGCTAAAGAATTCTAGCAAAAGTGTAACTTAAAGTAACATTTTTTGCCTTGAAAGCAGTATAACTCTAAGGGTAAGTAGTAACTTGCAGTAACTTTTAGTTTTAGGCTATTGCAAGCTGGTAAACCTTAGGGTATAATGAAAGGTAATAATGGGATAGTAGGTTTGGTAGCTTGGCGTAAGGGGAAAAGAGGAATAAATGACGATAACAAGAGAAGAAAAAACAAAGAAGATGGCAAGAATTTTGGTAAAATGTAACTTAAAGTAAAATTTTTTGCCTTGAAAGCAGCATAACTCTAGGGGTGAGTAGTAACTTATAATAACTTTTAATTAAAAATTATTGCAAGTTAATAAACCTTAGGATATAATAAAAGGCAAGAATGGGATAGTAAGCTTGGTAGCTTGGCGTAAGGGAAAAAGAGGAATAAATGGCAATAACGAGAGAAGAAAAAACCAATAGCAAACTGCAGCAATTGTTAGCACCAGTAGCGATTAATGTAGATAAACTTGATGTAGAGGCGGTGGATGTATCAGGTTTTGAAAGTGGTATTTTTACGGTAATGGTAGGAGCGGCTAACGTGAATCCGAATGATGACAGGCATGTACAAATCAGGTTGCAACATTCAAACGACAATGTTAACTTTACTGATTGTCTTGATACAGAGATTATAGGAGCTGTGCTTGGGGAGAATACTGGCACTTTTGCTTACCTTAAAACTAGACCTGATGATACTACTGCTTTTATGGCAGGTTATATTGGTGATAAGAGGTTTGTAAGACCAGCAATTAAAGTAACAGGTGACCTTGGAGAGGGGGTTTTAATGGGTGTTGCTGCAATATTGCACGATCCTAAATATCGTCCAGTAGCTTAAAAATTAGAAAGGTTGCAGTTATGAGTTTTACTATTGATGTGAAAAGTGATATAAACAAGATAGCCCGTTATATGGATAATATCGAAAAGAAACAGTTACCATTTGCAGTTAACTTGACTTTGAACAAAATAGCATTGCTTGTTCAAGAGCAAATCTGCAAAAGAGTACCAATAAGGCTCATTTTGCCTACATTCAGGAAGAAGGTGGAATTAAAGTGTCATATCGTGGCAGTATGATTGCTGTACCAACCAGTAATGTACCAAAAAAGCAAAGAAGTTCAAAAGCTTTGAGAGATCAACAGGGGAATAGAAGTATATTTAAACTTGGCAAATCTATTTATCGTAGGGGTAGTAGTCAAAGACTGGAAAGGCTATATAGCCTAACCCATGAAGCTAAAGTTAACCCAAGATTTGGGTTTAAGGCTACAGCAGTTAATACTTTTAATAGCCGCTTTGATAAAGTGTTTACGACTTCTTTTAACTTTGCCTTAGACACAGCAAAATAAAGGAGACAGAAGCAATTTAACAAATAGTATGGAAAAAACGAAACGAAACAAGGTACTTTCTAGGTTTGTCGAACCTAGGTGACTGACCACCCCGACCCTTGCCTAGCGATAAAAATTTTTGGTATATTTCGTTTCTTTTAATTTAACAAAAGCTCTGTAACCCTTTAAATATAAGACTCTTACATTTAATGAGCTGTAGTAAAAAACGAAATTAAGTATAAACTTGTAAGCCATATATCTATTTTTAAACATTGTCTATACATATAATAAAATTTAGTTTAATCTTAATTTTTAAGAAGAATTAGAGAAAAGGAATGCAAATAGCAAGTATACATGAAGCGAAAATTCATTTTTCTGACTTAATTAAAAAAGTTCAAGAAGGAGAAGAAGTAATTATTTGCAAAGCAGGCAGACCAACAGTTAAAATAATAAAATATAATGCTTTATCAATTCCACGTAAAGCCGGAGTGTGGAAAGGAAAAATAAAAATTGCTAAAGATTTTGATCAATTGCCACAAAACTTATTGGCAAGTTTTATGGGGAAAGAGTAGTGAGTTATTTACTTGATACTCATACTTTATTGTGGTGGTTAGAAGACAACCCAACCTTAACAGTAGAATCTAGAAAAATTATTAGTAACCCTAATAACCTAATTTTTGTCAGTTCAGTAAATAGTTGGGAAATTACTATTAAAAAAGCTCTTGGCAAACTAGAAGCTCCCAATAACCTTGAACAAGTAATATTAGAGAGCGGTTTTGATCCTTTGCCTATAAATATCAATCATACAATTTTTGTAGAAAAGTTAGAAAATTATCATGATGACCCTTTTGATAGACTCCTTATATCTCAGGCTATTATAGAAGGTTTAACTATAATTACTAGAGATAATAAAATAACTCAATATTCAGTTCCTATTATTATTGCATAAGTATGATTTTAAGAATTGTTATTTTGAAATAAACTAAGTTTAATGAATAACCATAAAGTATCAGACATTGCCAAAGCTTTGCAATTAAGTGAACGTAGAGTGCAACAATTGGTTAAGGAAGCTATACTGCCTGCTCCAGTAGCTGGTAAGTATGATTTAGCTGACTGCATAAAGTCTTATGCACGGTATCTTGAATCAAGGTCAGTTGGCAAAAATACCTCTGATAATTTAAACGCCCAAAAACTACGATTACTTAAAGCTCAAGCTGATAAAGCAGAATTAGAAGTACAGATACTAGAAGGCAAATACTTAGCTAGCGGTGAGGTGGAGCTTCATTGGTCTAATTTGATCATTGCCTTTAGAGCTAGGATGCTAAGTCTTCCAAACAATATAGCTAGGCAAATAATAGTACTTGATAATGATTTTGTAGCCATTGTGCATTGCTTAGAGGCGGAGATACATAAGGCACTTTTGGAACTTAGCAATTATGGGACTGTTGTAAACTGATTCAAAAAATTTTCATCTTGCAACAATCCCATTATGCCAACAAGCCAAATAATTTGGAGTCAGATTACCAAGAAAATAGCCAAACTAGTAGCACCACCACCAAAGTTAAGCGTAAGCCAGTGGGCTGATAATTACCGTAAGCTGTCAAGTGAGTCTTCGGCTGAGCCGGGCAGCTGGCATACTAGTAAGACTCCGTATCAGCGTGAAATCATGGATGCAGTAAATGATCCTAAAATAGAGATGATCGTAGTAATGTCATCAGCACAAGTTGGTAAAACCGAAGTGATCAATAATATTGTTGGCTATCATATTCATCAAGACCCAGCACCAATGCTGATAGTGCAACCTACTGAAAAGCTAGCAGAAAGCTGGTCAACGGATCGTTTAACTCCTATGCTGCGTGATAGTGAGGTGTTTAAGAACTTAGTCAAAGACCCAAAAAGTAGAGATTCCGGCAATAAGATCTTATACAAGCGTTTTCCGGGTGGACACATTACCATGGCTGGTAGTAACTCACCTTCTTCACTGGCAAGCAGGCCAGTCAGGATTGTGCTATGTGATGAGGTAGATCGTTATCCTGCTAGTAGTGGTTCAGAAGGAGATCCAGTTAATTTAGCCAAAAAAAGAGCCACAACTTTTTGGAATAGAAGAATTATTTTAACTTCCACCCCAACTATCAAATATTTTAGCAGAATAGAACTGGCTTATCTGCAAAGTGATCAAAGACGTTATTATGTTCCATGTAAATTATGCGGTGAGTACCAAACCTTAAAATGGCCTCAAGTACGGTGGCCTAAAGACAAACCTGAAGAAGCACATTATGTTTGTGAGGTAAATGGCTGCATTCTGCACGATAATGATAAAATGTCGATGCTGCAGCGTGGCGAGTGGATATCTGAAGCTAAAGGAGAAAGTAACAACATTGCTGGTTTTCATTTAAGCGAGATCTATTCGCCTTGGGTTACTTGGGCTAGAATGACGGCAGAATTCCTGAAAGCGAAAATGATGCCTGAAACCTTAAAGACTTGGGTTAATACCAGTCTTGGTGAAACTTGGGAGGAAGGAGGAGATAAGGTAGATGAGACTTCACTATTATCGAGAAAAGAAAATTGGGGCAATGTTGTACCTAACGGTGTTGTTATTATTACTGCTGGTGTAGACGTACAAAATGATCGACTTGAAGTGGAAATAGTTGGTTGGGGTGTAAAAGAAGAAAGCTGGTCGCTTGATTATAGAGTAATCTATGGTGATCCTGCTAGGAGTGAGATATGGGACGATCTTGATAACATCCTAGAGCAGAACATTAAACACCAAAGCGGCATTAACCTTAGGATTGCCTCAGTTTGTGTTGATTCAGGCGGTCATCACACCCAAGCAGTTTATGCATACTGTAAGAAAAGACAGTTACGTAGGATATTTGCCATAAAGGGTTCATCAATAGCAGGTAAAGCCTTGGTTAGTAGACCATCAATTGCCAATAGAATGCGAGTTAAGTTGTTTTCCATTGGCACTGATACAGCCAAAGAAATGATCTACAGCCGGTTAAAAATTACTGAACTAGGGCCGGGATATTGTCATTTCCCAATAAATTATGATGCTGAATATTTTAAACAACTAACGGCAGAGAAAATCGTTACTTATTATAATAAAGGCTTTCCAACCCGCAAATGGGAGAAGCCAGCTGGTAAACGTAATGAGGCACTTGATTGCAGGGTTTATGCCTTAGCAGCCTTGTACATACTAAACCCAAATTTAGAACTTTTAGCAAATAAAATGCTTGAGCAAACAACAAAAGTAGAAGTTAAAGAAACTGAGAAAAAGCTGAGTTTAAACTTTATCAAGCCAATCAGAAAAACAACTAGCTTTGTCAAAAATTGGTAGATTAAAATATTGTTAAAACCTAAATTAAGTACTATAATAGGTATATAATTAAATATTAATCATGGTATAACAATGAATCATATTTATACTAATCTTACTGCCAGTATATCAGAATTTAAAAAAAGTCCTACAGCATTGCTTGCTAAGTCTAGTGGTGAGCCTATTGCTTTATTGAATCATAATAAACCAACGGCTTATTTAGTTCCAGCTGAACTATACGAACAAATGGTTGAAATATTAGATGATAGAGATTTACTTAAACTTGCTGAAGAAAGACTAAAAGAAAAGAAAGAAGCTATAGCAGTTGATCTAAATGATTTATAAACTTGAATTTGTTCCTGCTGCAAAGAAAGAATGGGATAAATTAGGTGAAGTTATTAAACAACAATTTAAAAAGAAATTATCAAGCAGATTAATTAATCCTCATATACCAAAAGATGCCCTAAGTGGAGGGACTAATTTATATAAAATAAAGCTAAAGTCTGCAGGATATAGGTTAGTTTATGAGGTTGATGACATACGAATAACAGTACTTGTTTTAAGCATAGGGAAAAGAAACCGTAACGAAGTATATAAACAATTAACTTCTAGGCTGGAAAAAAACAAGTAAGTACGGGAATTTAAAAAAACCTCGATATATTATGCATTGCCGCCTTTATGTAATTCTTCATCATCGAAATCTATTGTTGCTTTAGCAGCATGCATTATAACGTTAAAATATGAGAAACAGAATTTTAATAAATAATGCTCAGTTATTATGTTAGTTGCTAAAAAATTATCAAATTTATCTTTTTCAGTATTGGTAGTATGCAATATATTTTCTTGAATATAAAGCCTATTAATCAGCTTAGCTTCTAATAAAGTAGTAATTACCACCCAAGTTACGAAATAACAAATATTACCAAATATACTGTCATCGATGATTAGATTAATAGGACTATTATAATTATTTTGTTTGCTTACTGTATAAATTAATTCGCGAAGTATACTGTCATCGTATTTATTTGGTGCGTCGATAATTTTTATTATTGTAAAATTATTTTCCTTACAAAAATTGATCAAAGATTGCCTTATGAGTTCAAAACGGGCATGTGATGAATATAATAAGATAATGGCTTGTTGGTTGTTCATATGCGATCCCTTCTCTAATGTTTTAATAATTAAGAGTTTTGACCGCCAAAGATAAAATGATAAAAGAAAATTTTATAGGTTATACATATCTTGGCGATCGGGGGGTAACAACACCGTCAGCAGACAGCACAATAGCTTTTAGGCTTGAGATTTACACCCCAAGCCCTGAACATAGCTATCATCACCCCGATCGTAATAATCGAGGAACATCATTTTTACGGGCTGATGTCTACCGCTGCTGAATGGAGGTTGTTACACTCCAAAATAACTTTGCAGTTATTTCACTCTTAATTTTAAACTATAGTTAGCAAAAGTCAACAATAAGTTTTTTCAATTACTAATCATATCTTACGGTGATTTCTGAACCAACATCATTTACTGCAGGTGAAACTGTCGAATGGCGACGATATTTAAACAAATATCCTGCTAATGAAGGCTGGAATTTATCTTATAGCTTTCGTAATTATACCACTAGTTTTGACGTTGCTGCTATTGCTGAAGCAGATTATTACCTTGTGCTGCTAAGCTCTGAAACAACAGCTGCTTATCTAGCCGGTAATTATTGGTGGCAAGCGACGGTACATAAAGAGAATTTGCGTTATATGATTGCTAAAGGTAATTTAGAAATTAAACCTAATTTAGCACTACTTGCAACTTATGATGGTCGCCCGCATGTTAAGAAGGTTTTGGATGCTCTAGAAGCTACCATTGTTGGCAAGGCAAGCCGAGATCAATTGTCATATTCGATCAGCGGTCGTAGCCTGTCACGGTTAAGTCCAGCAGAATTACTAAAATGGCGTGATATTTACAAAGCTGAATATGCTAGGAATTTGCAAGAAGAAAGGATAAAGAATGGGCTTAGCTCAGGTAACCTGATTAAGGTTAGATTCAATAACTCATGAAGCTATTTGATTTCTTCAAAGGTAAATCGGTTATTAAGGAAAAGCGTAAATACGCAGCCGCTAGCATTAATCGTTTTACTAATGATTGGATTACTGGGAATCTATCAGCAGATGCAGAGTTATATAGAGACCTCAAAACACTACGCAGCCGATCACGAGAACTTTGTATCAATAACGATTATGCTCGACGGTTTTTAAAAAGAACTTCTACTAATGTTATAGGTGCTAATGGCATACGGTTACAACTACGTGCCTCTAGTAATAGTGAAAATTTTCTGCAAGATAAAAATAATTATATTCTAGAACAATTTGATAACTGAGCAAAAAAGGTATTTGTACGGTAGATGGTAGATTATCTTGGATAGATTGTCAAAAATTATTTCTAGAATCAGTGGCTCGTGATGGAGAGGTTATTATTCGTTTAGTCAAAGGCTTTGATAATGAGTTTTGTTTTGCTCTGCAGTTTATTGAAGCTGATCATTTGGACGAGGAGTTAAATGAACCTCTAGCGGATGGTGGATATATTCGTATGGGGATTGAATTTAATAAATGGAATAGACCTGTAGCCTATTATTTACTTACCTCCCATCCCGGTGAAATCTTTAAAAAATATAACAATAATAAGCAATACCAAAGAATTACTGCTAATGAGATTATTCATGGCTATATTTTAGGAAGACCTTCGCAAAGTAGAGGCGTGCCATGGATGCACAGTGCCATGTTACGTCTGCGGATGCTGGGAGCTTATGAAGAAGCGGAGTTGGTAGCAGCTAGAGTTGGTGCATCAAAAATGGGGTTTTTTGTTTCTCAAGATGGTAGTGGCTATCTTGGTCAAGATGATGGTTTTGGTAGCAAGATAATGGAAGCTGACCCCGGGACATTTGAACAACTGCCTGCTGGTATGGATGTGCGGCTATTTGACCCTAATCATCCAACAAGCAGCTTTGCTGATTTTGAGAAGTCAATACTCCGGGGAATTGCTAGCGGATTGGATATTTCTTATGCGACCCTTGCCAATGATCTTGAGAATGTAAACTTTTCGTCAATTAGGCATGGTAGCCTAGAGGATCGTGATACTTGGCGTATGCTGCAAAATTGGGTGATAGAGCATTTTTGTAACTCGGTATTTGAGAACTGGTTATTAATGACCATTACTACTGGTCGAATTAAAATACCGCTATCAGAATTTGATCAATACAACAAACCGATATGGCGAGCTAGAGGATGGGCTTGGGTTGATCCACTTAAAGAAAGCCATGCCAATCAAATTGCGATTGCTGAGAAAACTAAAACTAGGAGTCAAATAGCAGCAGATCAAGGTATGGATATAGATGAATTATTTCAGCAGATAGTATTTGAACAACAATTAGCTAAAAAATATGGCTTAGATTTAACATTAACAACTACCAACAAAGAAAATGAACAGCAAACAATTAGCACAGAAGAATCTAATGACGATTAAATGTAAAAGTGAAATGCTATATCGACATACGGTTTTAAATCAGCTACTTAGAGAAGATCGCAGTTTTGAACTGTCTTTTTCAAGCGAAGAACCAGTAGAGAGATTTTTTGGTCTTGAGATACTTGACCACAAACCTGAAAGCGTCAAGCTGGATTGGTTAAATTCTGGTCATGCTCCTCTACTTCTTGACCATGACCCAACTAAGCAAATTGGTATTGTTGAAGCTGCTGAAATAACTAGTGATGGTAAAGCTAGGGGCAAAATAAGGTTTGGTAAAAGTACTTTAGCTGAAGCAGCTTACCAAGACGTGCTAGATGGCATTAAAAGTAACATATCAGTAGGCTATTGTTATTTACCAAATGGCATAGTACTTGAGCAAGAGTCAAAAGGGGATAATCCTAACATTTATCGGATCAACAAATGGAAACCCCTAGAAGTATCATTAGTATCAATACCAGCTGATCATACAGTGGGCATTGGTCGAAACCAACTAGAAATAATTGCTAATAATATGACTAATATGAGGAAAAACATGCAAAATGAAGTAATAGAAAATAGCCAACCACCGATTACCGTTAATACCGAACAAATTACCAAAGACATTAGGCAAAGTGAAGCTACTAGACTTAGTGAGATATTAACTATCGGTGATAAACATAATATGCACAATATGGCGATAGAATTTATTCGTGAGGGCAAAAGCATTAATGCTTTTAGGCAGAAGGTTCTAGAAACATTGAGCAACAATCCAATTATCAACACTACTTCACCAAAATCAGCTATTATCGGGATGAGTACAAAGGAAGCAAGAAGCTTCTCTATTTTAAGAGCCATTAGAGCAACGGTAACAGGCAATTGGAGTGATGCTGAGCTGGAAAAAGAAGCATCAATGGCAGTTGCTAAAAAAATTAATCGAGAGCCTTCTAGCTTTTTTGTACCTCTTGATGTCAATTTAGAACAAATAGAGCAAAGAAGTTATGTAAGCAGAACGCTGGAAAAATTATCAAATGTTGCCGGTGGTTACCTAGTTAGTACCGATTATCTAAGCAGCAATTTTATTGAACTGCTGCGTAACAAAATGCTTGTTAAGCAAATGGGAGCTAAAGTAATGAGCGGCTTGCATGGCGATGTAGCAATACCAAAACAAACTGGTGGAGCTACTACTTTTTGGGTATCAGAAGGGAGAAGCCCTGAGCATAGCGAGCAAGCCTTTGCCCAAGTAACACTCTCCCCTAAAAGCATTGCAGCTTACACTGATTTTACCCGCAAATTAGTGCTACAATCTAGTCCTGATATAGAAAATCTAGTACGCAGTGATCTTGCTACCGTTATTGCTCTTGAAATTGATCGGGCTGCGATAAGTGGTAGGGGCATTGGGGCTGAGCCATTAGGTATTCTTAACACAACTGGCATTGGTAATGTTACTTTTGATGACGATGATCCAATAAGTTGGGGTAAGATCGTAGACCTTGAAAGCCTAATTGCTGCAGGGAATGCTGATATTGGCACGCTTGGCTATTTATGCAATGCCAACATACGGGGAATTTTAAAGCAAACAGAAAAAGCTGAAGGAACTGCCCAATTTGTTTGGGAAAGTAGTAGTGAGCTAGGTTTTGGTTACCTTAACGGCTATAGAGTTGGAACAACCAACCAAATACCAGCTGATACTATATTATTTGGCAATTTTGCTGATCTAATTATTGGACAATGGGGAGTGCTGGATGTATTAGTAGACCCTTACACTTTAGGAACTAGCGGTGGCATTAGAATAAGAGTCATGCAAGATGTAGACATTGCAGTTAGACACTCTGAGAGTTTTGCAGTACTAACTAGACAATAATTATAGGTAATTATTTTTGATATCACGATAAGAACTTATAACCCGCAAAATTTGCAATGGCTTTGTTTTAGGATTATATATTATGTAGTAGTTATAAACTAACCAAAAACGTACAGGTTTATCAGTTAAATCTTCACGTTTACTTCCAATGTCAGGATTTGCAGCTAGTTTAAAAAACGCTTGTTCAAAAAGATTGGCTATTTTTTCAGCAGCTTTGGGGTTATTTTTGGCGATATATAACCAAATATCCTTAATATCTTGCTCTGCTTGAACAGTTAAGCAAAAATTATTTTTACTCATGAGACTTTAATTTATCTTTACGAAAATTCCTGAAATTTTGTAGAGCTTGGTCACCTGAAATAACCTTACCTTCAGCTGCTTGGTCAAGACCTATTTGAATTTCCTGATTAAGCCACATTTTATAGTTTTCAAAACTAGTGTTGTGAGTTTCTGATTTAATAAGTAAACGTAATGCAGCTCTTATAACTTCACTGGAAGAATGATAAAAACCACTTTCTACCTGTTTATCTATATATTTTTCGAGTTCCGGTGTTAAGGACACATTCATAATTATCAGCCATAATAACAATAATTGATATTATAATAACATAAATAGTTATGATCTTTCAAGAAGATTTTGCTGAGTTTTTAGACACAGAGCAAGGATTTGCAGTAGAGGCAACAGTAACGCCAAAAGATGGACTAGCTTACCAACTCAAAGGGATATTTGTTAGCAACTACTACCCTATAGATATTGGAACAAGTGGCTTTGTCGGATTCAATCCAAGCTTTGAATGCTGTGAGGAAGAGGCAAGAAAAATCAATGAAGGAGATATACTAACTATCCGGCAAATAAAGTACAAAATTATTGAAATCAAACAAGATGATACTGGTTGGGTAGTGCTGGAATTAGAGCGACAAAGCTGATATGCTGCATGCTAGAACCAGCATAAGGCAAACTTTTGTGGATATCCTTAAAGGAAAAACGGCAGCAAAAGATAAAGTTTACGATAGTCGTTTATACAGCATGAATGACAGCACTTTGCCGGGGATTATCATATTTTCTAGCCAAGAAGAAATAGTAACCAGCACTATCAGTCCACCAAGATGTCAGAACAGGACGGCACGAATAATAGTAGAATGTTATGCCAAGGCTACTACTTCGGTCAATATCATAGTTGATAATATGACAGCTGAAGTGGAAAGTGTAGTGTTAAATAATCCTGAACTAAGGAAGCTTTGTAAAGATTGCCGTTTGGAATTAACCGATATTAGCCTAAATTCAGATGGCGATCAACCAGTGGCAGTAGCAAGCCTCGTATTTGCAGTAAGCTACCAAACTAAAGAGACTTCACCGAATATAATAATATAAATCCAATAATGAGAAACCAATATGTCAACACATGCAGGATCAGAAGGAATAGTTAGAATTGGTACAACACAGGTAGCCGAAGTTAAATCATGGTTGCTGGAAGAGGTATGCGATACGGTAGATGCCAGCACTATTGGCACTGAGTGGCGTAAGTCTCAGGCTACTATTAAGAGTTGGTCAGGTTCGATAGAGGCCTTTTGGGATGAAGCTGATACTGAAGGTCAAGGAAAGCTTACCATTGGAGTGAGTGTACAGCTAAGTCTTTACCCAAAAGGCGAGAATGAAGAAAAGATATATTTTACGGGCATAGCAATTGTTACTGGCATTTCTCGGCAAGCTTCTCCCGACTTCCGCATTTTTTAATAAGGCATAAGCTTAGAAGGCTTATAGTGCTGGGATTTTTAAAATTTAGGCACAACATTATTTTATTATTTTAAATATATTGCAGCATGGTCTGAACGTTTGATGTTAAAGGTTTTATAGATTTTTCTAGCTTCGTTTTTTATTGCACTTGGTAGTCTATAAAGATCACCAGTCTTTGTATGTCTTAAGATTGAAGCCTGTACTGATATTAATAATTCAACGATGTTAGTTACACTGATCTTTTGGGTCAGAGCAACCTTGTATTCTATAGTTTTAAGCACTGCAAAACTCATATAACACACAGCTATGTGTGCTTCTATCCTTTGTTTAGTCCAGTGAAAAATTGGACGCATTTGTAAATTATGTTTATTGATTCTAAATTGCTCTTCAATTACCCATAATCTAGCATATTTTGCTATTGCTTCATGTGGAGTTATAGTCTGGTCATTGGTGATTACCCCATGCATGCCATCCCACAACGCATCCTGCTCTATCTTCTCTGCGTCAATATAGCTCTTGCCATTTTCACTAGAAGTATATTTTTTTACTCCACTATTAGATATAAGTTTTTTAGTACTACCAAACTCACCAATAGCCTTATTAATTTTATCTAAAATTTTTTGTCGCTCCTGTGCATCATTAATAGCCCTTTTAGATTTATAACTGGTAATTAGACGTTTACCATCATGTTCTAGATCGGCAATCCAAGTAAGATCATTGCCTATAACAGTAGGCTTATAGTTTTCCTCTGATAATATTTCTTCTTTCTTTTCTTTCTTGAGTGTTTTAAGCTTTGCTGCCACAATATAACGATAACCACCTTCATCGAGAGCTTGCAAGTTAGCTTTACTAAACATTGCACGATCAGCAATAAAACAGACATCTTTAACTTTAAGATACGCTTGCCAGCTGTTAATTGATTTAATTAAGGTGCTAACTTCTGCGGTATTACCACTAAACAGCTCATAGCCAAGTGGTAATCCATCCTCATTAGTTGCTAGGGCAAGAACTAGTTGGGTAGTATTAAAGCGATGATCTTTACTATAGCCAAAGGCTCTTAGCTCATCTATTTCTACTGATTCAAAGTATAGTGTAGTAACATCAAAAAATACTAGGCTAATCTCTTTATTAGGAATCAAGGTTAGGGTGTTTTTAAAGCATAATTCTTTAATTTTAGGTATTTGCTCATGTAATTTGTCCATCATCCGATAAGTAGCATCTAGATCATGATGCCTGTCAATTTTACAAACGTCCATTTGCACCCTTTCTCCTAGAATCTTGGAACTATAACGTTTAATCTGTTTACGATAATGACGTTTTTAATTCAACGGAGCTACATTATGTTTTTTAAGCACTTTATGTATAGTAGCTGTAGAAAATGAGATACCATATAAACGCTTTAATTCACTATGAATGCGTCGTGATCCTAGATTCCTTTCTTTCCTTAACTTAAGTATAAGATTTTCATCAACTTCACTTCTTTTTTGAAAAGGAAAGTTTTTGGGCTTACTACTAATATCACACAAACCATTTTTACCTAATACTTCATAGCGTTTGTACCACTTGCGTAATGTAAAGCGTGAAATACCATAATGTTCGCATACCTTTCCTGCATGCTCTAACTGTTTATATAACTTAATCCAACTCAAACGCAACTTAATCTTAGCATCCATTACAAATGACCTTATAAGTCTCTAACTTAATTCCTATTATAACAAGCTGTAGTAATCAAGTTTTTTAATAATTAGATACTATTTTATTTTACATCTCTGTTGCAACAAGGTCTATAAATCACACATATAAGGTACATAGAGTATCCTAGTTTATCGGCGGGAATTTGTGCTTTGGATACCACACACCTGTCTTGCTCCACCTTGCTCTGCAATAACTGCCTAAAGTCATCAGTGCCAGTTAGGATCATCCTTGGTGCTACTATAGTATTTGGAGCATTTATTGTTGTCACAAATATCAACTTTTTTCTTCAGTCTTACTTGTACCCAAAGTCACAAAGCGTTGACCCGAAGTATCTAAGGCACGGCAAGCAATTGATTGTACCTGCTTAGTTGCATTATCTGCTTTCTCAGTCAGTTCTTTTATATATGTTTCCTGTTTCTTGATTTTCTCTTCAAGATAACCAATACTCTGCTCGTTTAGTTTTAATATACCATCATATTCTTTCTGCTTCAATTGGCTATCAAACTCATATTGTTGTAATAATTGTGTACGTAACAATTCTTCGGCATTTGCCATAGCCTCTTTTATTTTGTTTGGCATTTCTTCCACTTGTACTTTTAAAACATCATAGTCCTGCTCTTTTGCTACTAAATCAGCTTCTCGTCTTAGTAAATTATCTTTTAAGTCAGATAATTCCTTTTCCATAATGGCTCTTTTGTTATTATATTCATCAGTTTCCTTGCGACGCTTTAATTCCAAAGCATAACTATATTCTTCTTCCTCACGCTTTCTAGTTTTTGCAAGAATATCTTTCTGTTCCTTGTAATCTTGCTCGAGAATTGTACGTTGTTGTTGCCAATGAGATTTTTCACTAGCCATTTCCTGTTGAAAATTCTGTTTTATTTGCTGCATTTCTAGCTCAAAACACTCTTTTTGTTCAGATTGAGCTTGCAATAAAGCTGATAAAGTATTTGCTGTTTCATGAATTTGATATAGTTCCTGTAGATGCGTTTGTTCTAAAATAATAGCCTCACGCAAATTGGCTAATTTTTGAAACTCATCCAACAATTGTTCTGATAAATTATCAATTTTTTTAATAGTCTTTGATTTTAAAGTACTTAAGTCAGCTAATATATCATCCGATGAATTATTGATTGCTTTGGTTACTATTTGTTGTTTCTCTTCCTGCTTTTTATGTTCTTGAGGACTCGCAACCTGTTTTTCAGTTAATTTTGTTACCACCTCATTATAGGCTGCTAAGATCTGATCCTTAGTACTTTTAACCGAAACTTCTTGAATATTCTGTTTTTTTGTCATCTTCTTAAAACTACTTATAATTTTTTACTATAAACACACGCATGGTAAACTTTTCTCTATTTCTTATAATTGTAATAGCAGATTAGATTGTAAACTAATATCAACCATTACACAAGTTAGATATAAAATACTTTTCTTTTTGAAAACGTATTATTTTGCTAAAATAGGAGACCATTCAAAAGCAGGGGCAAAGCTAAATTTTGCTAAAAAATATGCCTAGCTTTTTATAAAAATATATTACAAAATGAATCTATAACACCTGAAACATATTTTATCCTATTTGATGTAACTGATAAACTGATAAATTGCTTTTATTATGTCTGACAATACTAATTGTCTTGCAATATAGAATTAACAGGTATAATTAATATTAGGTCTATCACCAGTTGGAATAGAATTAATAATTCTATCTTAAAAAATAATCAGTATTACTCGCTTTTATGCACTCTATTGTCAAAAATAATTCTTCTTGGAATGAAAATTTATGTTAAGTTATTATTTTTTTATTGACTTCCATTACGGATGCTGAGGTTATTATACGATTAGATTTCTTAGCTTTAGTTGTTCCAAGGTATATATCTCAAGGAATGCATAGATGGGACGTTATAATTTATGCTATGATATGTTTTATAAAAAGAAGTTATTTTGGGCAAATTTCATGCTGCTAGTTAGCTTTTGCCCCGTTTCTGTAATTTGACCCCATATTTGTTTTTTAGAAAAACCGCGTTGGTTAGAAATAAACATTTTTGTAAATGCATTTAAAATAATTAGGAATATCTATGAATAAAATGCTAAATAATCAGTTAGTTATTTATCAAACTGAAAATGGTGAAACCAAAGTTGACGTACAAATATATGATGACACGGTATGGCTTACTCAACAACAGATAGCAGAACTTTTTGATAAAGATAGAACAGTAATTACTAAACATATTAATAAAATCTTAGCAGAAGAGGAGCTTGATAACACAGTATGTGCAAAAATTGCACATACTGCATCAGATGGTAAGAAATATGATACGAAATATTATAATTTGGACATAATAATATCCGTTGGATACCGGGTAAACTCTAAACGAGGAGTGCAGTTTAGGAAATGGGCAACCAAAATATTAAAAGATTATCTCATTAAAGGGTATAGCATTAATCAAGATAAAGTCGTGCAAAATAGGCTAGTTCAGTTAAAGCAAACAGTTGAGCTATTATCAACGACTTTGATCAATCATAATTTAGTTAATGATACTGGTAGAGAACTAGTTAGTCTAATTAAAGCCTATAGTAAAACATGGGATATGCTGATTAAGTATGTAAATTGTAATCATCTTTTGACCCCCTATTGTAATTAAAACTGACCCCATAAGAATTGAAAATTAAAACTCTAGAAGTTATATCTTAACTAGGTTCTAGCATGATTAGGTTAGGGGTCAACTTACATTACAATTTTTACTCAAAAAGGGTCAAAAGTTGATTACATTTTATACAAACTGTTGGTGGTGAGCTATGGTAAGAATAAAACCTTCTTTAGAACCAATTTGTTAGAAGAAATATGAAATGGCATAGCTATATCTTTTTTTTGACTATACCTAATTTTTCTACCATTTACAACAGATACGACAGAACCTGATTAAGGAGTAACATCTTCTATTGGTGTTTTTCCCAATGTATCAACATTAGCATCTTGTTCATTTCTAGAATTCATATTACTGCTCTGTAAAAAATCATCAGGATTATAGTATGAATTAATAGAATCAGGGTGATCCCAATAAGGTGCAGAACCGCCTCTTTTACCAATAGTATCATTTAACCAAGGTCGTTTAGGATCACAATAATGAGAGTCTGCGTGTCGGTTACTAGATGATGAATCATGATGAAGTGGTTGTACTGTTTGAAGTGGTTATGCTGCTTGAAGTAGTAGTTGTGTTTTTTGAACTATCCTTTGACATAAAATACTCTCTATAATATTAGTTAATGGAACTATTGCAAGATAATCTTTTTTGATCATTTTGGCGTCGCGTTAATTTTCGAATCCTCACGTACATCTTAGTCACACTACTGGACAAAAGAGATGGAGGGGTTGCAAGAGCTAGTAAATAGAGTATTTTAGATTGAATAGAAAAAAATCAGTGGTACTCTATGTTACTAGCTGAATTACTATATAATCATTTTGAGATGAAAGATTCAAGACTAAATACGTTCAAGGGCATAATAAAATCATTAATATTGTGTCGAGGAAGCAAATATAAAAATATGGCAGAAGGAATAGAAGGAGATAAATTATTAGATTCAAAAATAAAAGCGGTATATAGATTTCTGCAAGAAGACAATATCAATATTGACGATTATTATAAGTTTATGAGAAATTATATTCCTCAAGGAAAAGTGGGGTTCTGTCGCATCTGTTGTAAATGGTAGAAAAATGGAGACCATTCAAAAGCAGGGGCAAAACTAAATTTTGCTAAAAAATATGCCTAGCTTTTTATAAAAATATATTACAATATGAATCTATAACACCTGAAACATATTTTACCCTATTTGATGTAACTGATAAATTGCTTTTATATGTCTGATAATACTAAGATTTACCAATTCAAAGTACATCTTAAAGATATAACTCCAATGATTTGGCGTAGTTTTCTAATTCAAATTTAGTTTTGCCCCTGCTTTTGAATGCTCTCCATGTTCTAAATTAATTTTTTTAATGTACGAGGAATCTTCAGGAAAATTATCTTTTAGAATACTAAGGAGCTTGTTAATTAGGTATTTAGCTTTAGTGTAATAAATTTGACTTTGCTTAATATCGCCTTGCTGCTCTTCATAAATTGTCCTTTTTTTATATAGGTCTATTAAGCTTTCCAATACTCTATATGCCTTGGGATGCCTTTTATTTTGTAGTATTGCCAAAGATTGATTTAAATATTCCTCAGCTATTGTCAGATCACCTTCAAGAATCTTTGTTTTTCCTATATTATATAACAGAAAAGCAACTTGAGCGGAATTAATACCATAGTGTTTTTTACAAAGAATAAGACTTTGGTTGAATATATTATTAGCACTTATAAAATCCCCCAGTTCTCGATAGGTAACTCCTAACTTTTCTAATGCCCAAGCTATTTCATCATGATCCTTGCCATAATGTTGTATATAATATCCAAGGCTCTTTTGTATGAGCTGCTTTGCTCTTGACCAGTTACCAAGGTTACCATAAACTATAGCTAGATGTATCCGTGACCAAGCTACTTCTATATGTTCATCTTCTAAGGTTTCCTTGTAAAATGATAAACCTTTTTTGATTAATTTTTTTGCCTTTTCATTGTTTCCTAAGTTTTGGTGAACAATACCTAAATTAATAACCAACCAAGCATATTCTATCTGATTCTTTGCTTCATTATTTTGTTGAATAGTAATAGTTTGTTCAAGTAAATCTTTAGCCTTCTTATAATTGCCAAAACTTCTATAGAAACGCCCTAAATTTCCAAGTACCCATGATGTTTTTATATCATTTTCTCCATAATAATCTTTATAAATAGCAAGCCCCCTCTCAAAATACTCTTGAGTCTTTTGGTAATCTACTTTTCTATAAAAAGATGCTAAATTTACCAATAACCAAGCTATTTCAATATGTTTTTCCTCACCATAATAGTGTTGGTATAGTGCAAGGCTTTTTTCAAGGTACTCTTGTTCTTTTTTTCTATTACCAAGCATTTTATATGCTATTCCCAGCTGTCCCAAAGTATATGCTTTTCTAGGATTAGGAGTCTTATAATAACTTTTATAAAATCTTAAGGCTTGTTTAAGGCTGTCTACTGCCTTTGCACCATTAAGATATGTAGACCAATAGATATGTCCAAGCTTACTTGTTAAATGAGATTTAGTAAGTTCATTAACCAAATTTTTTTCTAAAAATGAAGTAAGATGAGGAAAAAGTTGTTTTATAATAATAATATCCTCAACTTCTAATATTCGATCTATATATGTTTCTAAAGTTGTAGCTATCGATTCAATTAGTTGGGAGTTTTTGTTTAAATTTAATACCTTAGTGAGGTAATGTAAAATGATAGCTTGCGTACTACGATGAAGGGAAAATGTAGAGTTAGTGTTGTTTTTATAACAATTCTTATTAATAATTGTATATTTACTTAGATTATGCAGAAAATTATCAACAGAGATTTTTCCTTTATAAGAATCTAATAAACTTCTTGGAATATTTTGTGAATCCACCATACTTATCAGTAATAAAAGAGAGCTAAAACTAGGTTCTTGTTCCATAAGATGTTTTAACGATAATGTTATAATACCATAACGGTTTTTAATGTAGCTACTTTTTTCTTTTATAATCTCTCCTTGAGTAACAGCAAATTCCTCACTACACTGTTCTTTACGGTTCAAGTACTCCTCATATGTAATGCCTATTTCCTTAATATAGTAAGCTGCTGTTGTTACATCTAAAGGAAGAGGTGGGATGTTTTGTAAAAACTGTAATGTTCTCTCTTGTTCTGAAGTAGAGTAATTGTATCTGTCTTCTGAATTCAAAATCTTAGTAAAAAGATCAAATTGTTCTGAATGACTTAGTTCTTCTAGGAAAATTACTTGTCCTCCACTAACGTAACTGTTATTTGCAATAGTGCTATTACGTGTTGTGATGATAATTTGTCCTGATCCCCAAGCTTTTTGATCATAAGGGAAATAGTCTTTAATATCTGAGAAAGTTTCTACATTATCGTAAATTAGTAACCAATTAGGATGTATTTTGAGTTTATTTCTAATAAATAACACAAGCCTAGCTTGTTTTTTATCAAAGTCCTGTATTTCTTGTATGGTCTTTAACTCTTGCTTCTGTTCTGCAGTTTGAGATAAAGCATAACCTAGATTCTCAAAAGAATTCATAATACTATCTTTGGTTTCTGCATTTATTTCCCAAGTAACATTAGCATTTTGTTTACTTGCATACAAACGAGCCAAAGTTGTTTTTCCTGCCCCACCTGTTCCAATTAGGACAACGGTTTGCATATTGTCTTTGTCGTTTAATTTCTCCTTAATTTCTGCAATTATAGAAGAACGTTCTAAAAGCGTACTCTTGTGGGGAATAATAAAATCTGATCTTATATTTTGAGTTATTATTTTATCTGAAACAAAAAAATTATTAGAAATAATCCATACTACTAAAATAGAAAAACAACTAATACACATCAATAAAATAATAAATTTTCTGCTTAATAACTTTTCTTTAAGTACGATAGATTGAGATGTAGGTATAATTTTATCTTTTAAATCTTCCTCTTCTAAATGAGAATTCAGCATATTTTGATATTCTGCTTTAAACTCCTTAATAATTTGATCTAAGTCAGTTTTATTTAAAATTTTCTTTATTAATCTCAGGGTAGAAAGGTAATAATCTTCTTCTTGTCTAAAATCTATATATTCAGCAGCATTAATATCTAAAAGGTTTAAATTTTTATCAACTACTAAAACAATACTGGTATTTAACTTGTTGTCATTTACTAGTTCTTTTTCGAAAATACACAAATTATGAGTAACTCCTGTAGTAGCTTGGTCTTTATCTTCCCTATTTATCAGAGTTATATTAGCTGCTTTTAAGTGTTCTTTTAACCGCTTTAGTAAATCTTCTTCATTTTTATTGATTTTTGTATAATGAAGTAGGCAACTACAATCTTGCCTATTTATAATCTTTCTTATTTTTTGCAATTGTCTTTCAAACAGATTCTGAGCTAATAAGTGCAAATAATATTTAGTTATACATTGTAATTTCCCAGATTCTCTCACAAGATCAATGATGTATTCACGTGAGCTATTGCCTAGCTTTTGCATTATGCTGCGAATATGAGTCTCTACAGTTCTAGGCGAAATTACTAATAAAGTCGCTATTTTCTTATCACCTCTATTATGAATTATACAAGCTATAATATCTATTTCTCTAGGTGTAAATTTTATACCACCTATTTCATTTAACTTTTTTGAAAATATCTCTTCCCTATCGATGCTCACCTTAAATACCAAGTCTAGTTCAGAACTCTCCTACAGTTTAGCAGACTTATAATTTGATTCCTAGGTACTTTTAAACCTACTCATTTTGTACTTAAGGGTAAAAATTAAGGGTATTTTACTGATTACAGTTTGATAAATTGCAAATAATCTAATTTTCCTAACAAAATTAAAAATTGGAGGAGAAATCAATATGAAAATACCAAATCGTTGGACTGAAGAAGGTATAAAGGCAGAACTCCATGGGTTTTGGAAAGGGGATATCGATTTCTTTCGTAATACTGAGTTTCTAAAACATTATAAAGTAGAGGAAGTAGATGGCATAACTATAATTAAGTATGATGTTTACGCAACTCCACTAACCTCGTGGTCACCACTAGGAGACGCAGTAGTATACGACCAAGAGCCACGACGTGATACAGTATATCTAGATTCTAATGGTAATAAAATAAGTGAAGTAGAAGCACAGAAACTTCAGAATCAGTATATAGCAGAACAGCAAAAAGCAAAGGAAGCGGAAGAAAGAAAGCAGCAAGAAGCTAATAAACGGAAAGCCCAAGAGGAGCAGGAGAAACAACGGAAAATCCAAGAAGAGCCTGAAGTTAAGGAGAAGGAAGAAGCAATAACTAAAACAGCCCATGAATGGGGGGAAATAGTAGGAGGAATATACAGTGGGTCTACTGGTGGAGAGATAGGCAATTATATAGGAAAAGCAGTAGGAGGAAAAATAGGGAAAAGTTTTGGATATCAAGGGGTTGGTGAGAAGACAGGAAAATGTTTTGGTAGTATCGCTGGAGCAGCAATTGGTGGAAATATTGGAGGAGCATTGGGAGGCTCAGTAAGTCAAGCCGTTGCTACTGAAATAGTAAAGATAGGAGGAATAGACACAGTAGGGACGACCTTACCACCATTAGTAGGAGCTGTGGTGGTAGGAGGGGTAGGAATAGCAACCTCTGCTTTCTGTAAGACTGCAAATAATCCACAAGGCTCTACCTTTAATAATGTAATAGATACAGCTAGTACAAGCATACCAATGGCAGCAATGGCAATGGCTAGGTCTATAGCGTTTATAGATAACTCACCAACAGCATTAGGGGTATTAAGCTATGGCACTCAGCAGGCTGTAAACTATTATAAGCACGGAAGTACTGATATAACGTTTACAAATGTAGCTAAAGGTCTTGGTAGTAGCATAGCAACTAGGACGATTTCTGCAGCGATAGCAGTGCCTGTAGGAGCTATCGTAGGTTCAACTATAGCAATAGTAGCAGTACCTGTGCTTGCTGCGTCAGCAACGGCTGCTTTAAGTTATGGAGTTAATCAAGGTGTAAGGTGCTATTCCAATTCATGTGATGCGGAGAAAGCAAAGAAGTTAAACGTGGAAGCGACAAAACATCATAGAGAAGGTCAATATGAAGAGGCTCTTGTAAAGTTTAATAAAGCTACAGCACTACAACCAAACAATAAGATTTATCACAAAAACAAGGCTGCGACTCTTATCAAACTAACTAAATATGATGAAGCCATAGAAGCTGCAGATAAGGCATTACATATAGACCTAAACTATAAACAAGCAAAAGAACAAAAAGCTTTTGCCTTGAATGAGTTGGCCAAGGTAGATTCTAATGCTCAAAATTATGAAGAAGCCCTTATAAAATTTAATGAAGCTATAGTACTACAACCAAACAATGAGATTTATCAAAAGAACAAGGCTACAGTTCTTAATGAACAAGGTAAAAAATTATGGAACGATGCTTGGACAGCAGAAGAAACAGCTAGCTTGGAAGAAATTGAAGAAACAGTAGAGCAATATCTTGCAGAAGCGAAAGAAAAGTTTAAGGAAACAAAAGTTAAGTTCAAACAAGCACATAAACTTGTACCTGACAATACTGAATATACACGAAACTTTCATATGATTAGTTTAAAGATAGAAGGTAATTCTAACTTTAATGAAGGAGTTAAATTACAATATGAAGCTAATAACCTAAGAGATCAAGGAAAATACGAACAAGCTTTAAAGAAGTATACAACTGCTATGCAAAAGTTTCAAAATGGTCTTAAGCATGACGCAAGATTTCAAGATTGTATAGACTTAGTTAAAGAATCTATCACAATATGTAATACAAAAATTGAAGAAATAGGTCAGCAACAACATTATGGAAATCTAGAAGAATACATACCTAATCCCGATACTCATAATCCCAATAATTTATCAGATAATCCCATCACCTCTTATGAGCATGTTGTTACTGTGATAGGAGTAGTTGATGTTGATTATTAGTATACAAGTTAATTGATAATAGAGGGAATCACATAAGCTAAATACTGATTTTTTACATAGAAAATGGAAGTAAAAATGAAAAGGTCTGAAGCAAAAAGAATTAATCGCAATACTGAGCTTGGCATAGAAATAACGTCAAAAATATTAACTAACCTTACTTTAGATAAGTGCTACAGTCAGGAGGATATTGCAAAAGTCATGGAACATCTTACTCGGAAATACGGATATGATTTTGTAAAACAATGTGAAGTTGCAGGTAGTATAGATCAATTAGGTAAATTTCTTGAAAAGTACGAAGAAGCTGATTCAGAGCCTAGATTTATTATATATAACAAAGAGGCTAATCACTGGGTTACTTTGTGCATTATGCATATAGGGCAGTCTACCCCCATTTTATATAAAGATTCTTTTGGCAGAGAAATTCCCGGCGATATTCATGATGTTTTATTTAAAAAGTTTGGGCTAGGTACAAGACTGAAAGTACACGCGAACAAAGAACAACAAGATTCCACTAGTTGTGGTCCTATGTCTTTAAAGAATATGGAAATAATAATGTCTTCCATAAAAGGTAACCAATTAGACTTTATCGAACACTTTGAGACTACACAATTTTGTCAACATAGACAAGTACAACAAGTTAAAGAATATTTTAAATCAGAACTAGGTCAATACATACGAGTTACTATAAATAAATATATCCTAGAGTTATCAGAAAATGTGGCGTTTAAGGTAGCGATAAAGAACTTTGTAGAAAAAATACCCTACGAAGCTTTTGACAAGATTAATGCTTATGGTCAAGCTTTACAACAGTACTTTGAAAAGCAACCAAAAGAAGTATGCTCTGAAATAGTAGATCATCTGCAAAAAGAAGTGCTAGAGAAAGCCCGAGAAGAAGCAAGAGCAAGGTTAAAGCAACTGCGTAAAGAAGCATTAGAAAATTTACCAAAATTAATGGAGTATGTTAAAACCATACTGCCAGAAGGGATTAAAACTGCAGAGGATGTGGATAAATTAAAAAGAACATTACCAACAGAGGTATCTAAGGTAATACTGCCTTTGGTAACACCGGTTACAAATGGGATAATTGAAGCAGGTGTAGTTGTAATAGCAGATTACTTACCAACTCTGTTAGCAGAACCAATTAAAGTAGGGGGAAGATTTGTTGCACATCAAGTCACTAATAAAATACAAGGAGCAGTGGAAGACACAGTACAAAAAGGAGTAAATAAAGTTAGTGAGGTGATGGTAAATGTCGCGAGTAGTGTCAAAGAAAAAACAATAGAAACTATTGATACCCTACAAGAATTAGTGGTAGATAAAAGCTCGACACTTGCAGCAAATACTACTAAGTCGATAGCTAGTCTGTTTATACGCAAAGCTAACGATATAATAGAATCACAATACTCTGAAGAGCTAAGGAAATTTACTCAAATATTTGATTTGTTAGCAAGATATAAAGTAAACGAGGAATTAGAAAACCTACTTAAAGATACTTGCCAAAAACTAAATTTAGACTATGACAAAGTAAAACCATTTTTTGATTTAATAAAGGTTCGACAAGAAAATAGTTCGCAGCAAAATAATGGTAGTTTACAAATAGATAATGCTAATGCTGAAGAAACTAATCATCTAGAAAAAAGAACAGAGCCTCCACTTAGTACTAATAATAAGTCTACAGAGCCAAACGTTAAGGATTTAGAACAATTATTAAGCGAAATAGTCTTAGGAGAAGATGGTGATAATTCGTTAGAAAGTCAAACATTAAAAGACAAATTAAGAGAACAATTTAACCAAGTAAAAAGTTCTTCTCTGTTATGGAATAGTAAGAGTCTAACAGATATTAGGAGTTGGGCTGATTCAAAAAAGGGAAAGCTCACTGCTATTGATATATACGAAGCTATAGCCATAATGGATAGAGTTAATGAATTAATCACCACTGACGGACATCGTTTAAGAGACACTCAAATATTATCTATTTTGGTATTTTTACAAACAAAAAATAACCAAGGGAAATTATGTCAAATTCATACAGGTGAAGGTAAAACTACTATAGTATCATTATTGGCAGTTATTAAAGTACTTCAAGGAGAAACTGTAGATATTATTACCAGCAACCATGTTCTTGCAGGAGAGGGGGTAGAACAGAGAGAAAATTTCTACAACGCTTTTGGTATAAGCGTTGCCCATAATAATACTGATGAAAATAAGGAATGTTATAAAGCAAATGTTTTATACGGTAGTATAGGTAATTTTCAATTTGATTATCTCAAAGACACTTTTTTGGGCTTGGGTATCCGTGCAGGTAGAGAATTTGCTACTGTTATTCTAGATGAAGTAGATAGCATGATTATAGATAATGCTGGCAGTATTGCGAAATTGTCAACTCCTTTCCCTAGTATGGAAAGTTTAAGATATGTTTATATTAAAATATGGCAAGAGTTACTCAAAGCAGAGAAAAGTTTAGAAAAAGAAATTGATAAAAAACTAAGAGAAAAGGCACAAGAGTTACAAGTAAGCAGTAAATCTGAAAAAGACAAGGAAACAGAATATATAAGCTTCCAACATGAATTAACAAAATCCGCAAGAGAAACAATTAAAGCTCAAATAAAGGCAAGTGATTTTAGCCAAATAGATACTCTAATACCTGAGCATCTTCAGGTTTATGAAAAAGCAAAATTAGAGCAGTGGATTGATAACGCTATTTATGCAAAATATGGTTGTCATGAAAATAGACAATATATTATCAAGGAAAAGGAAGATGAGAACGTTATAATCCCAGTTGATTATGCAAATACTGGAGTCACACTAAAAAATACAGTGTGGTCGCATGGGTTACACCAATTTGTACAATTGAAGCATAATTTACATCTTACCAGTGAAAGCCTAACTAGTAGTTTTATCTCTAATCTTGGATATATCAAAAAATACGGCAATAAAATATTTGGTCTTACAGGTACTTTAGGTTCAATAGCAGAGCAAGAATTATTATCATCTATCTATAATGTAGATTACGCCAAAATCCCTACATACAAAGCAAAAAAGTTTAATGAATTAGGTGGTATAGTCGTAGCAGATGATCACTTTGTTACTGTTGTTGCTTTAGATGCTTTAGAAAAGATCGAAGGTGGCAGGGCTTGTTTAATTATTTGTGAGACGATTGAAGATTTAAAAAATATAGAGAAAGCATTAAAGGTTCTACAGAAATTAACAAAAACAATTTTCTCTATCAAGCCTTATGGAGATGATAGTGACATTATCCCAAAAGAGCTGAAAGCTGGTACTATAATTGTTGCTACTAACATAGCGGGCAGAGGAACAGACTTTCAAACTACTAAAGAGTTGGAAGAAAACGGTGGGCTGCATGTGTGCGTTGTTTTCCTTCCGTGCAACCAAAGAGTAGAAGATCAGGCTTTTGGTAGAACTGCACGTCAGGGTAAGAAAGGTACTGCACAATTAATAATCAAAGTAAGCGAGGTGAAAAATTTAGGTATTGATATTGAACGACTAAATGATAGTGATTTTACTTTTAAAAACATAAAAGAAGCGAGAAATCAGAAAGAACGGGAGAGAATAAAGGAGCTTCAAGAAAGTAAAATATTAGAGTTAAATTTCCAAGATTTATTATTTAGTCAATTTTCAGAAAAATATCAAGATTTGCAGGGTAAGAATCAAGGTATATTAGGCTTTCATTATGTATTAGAAGATATTAAAGAATTTTGGGCTTTTTGGCTTGAGGCAAAGAACTTTAAAGGCAAAGAGCTAACAGAAGCAAAAGCTAAAGAAGAGTTTGAAGCTTTTATCTCACTTCCCACGACTAAATCTATAATGGGTGGGAAGATTTTACATAATCCTTATTATAGCATGAGACAGGCAGACGCTTTCTTATTAAATGAACAATTGCAGGACGCAGAGAATGCTTTAAATCACGCCATTGCATTAACTAAAACTCCTGAGATATTACACTCGGCTTACATCAAACTTTTTGAAATTGCCATGGAACGTGGTGGGCAAATGATGGAAAGATTTAAAAAAGCTCTAGCAAAGGTAATTTCTATAAATGTTGAAAAAGATGAAACATACAAAACCAAAGCCATATCGGCTTTAGAAAAAGCAAAAGAGGCTCTAGACCTAGAGGTTAGCTATATTCAGAAATATTTCTTTGCTAATCCTCAAACTGACGAGAGTCAAATTCAAGATTTTCAAAATATATTAATAGTACCTGAAGTACATGACAAAGAAAATATTTTCTTAAAGCATTTAAAGTCAAGAATGGTATGTCTAAATACTTACCGCAATATCATAGAGTGCCTAGACAAAGATGGTAAGGTAATTGGAGGTCTACTATATCAAATTAAAGAGGAATTTAAAGATGGGGTAACCATCCATAAAAAGATTCCTGATTACTTAAAAACCTTAGATCCTAATGATAATGCAGATCAACAACTAAAGCAGGCAATTACTGAAGCTGAAATCTCAGAATTAAATTTTGTAGGGCTAAACGCAATCTATTCAACAAGGGAAGTACACGATGTTCCTGATAATGTAATTACAAGGGTACAAGCCCAAATTGTTTCAGGTTTAGCAGCTTTAGCAGCTGGGTTAGTATTTCCGCCCTTACTAATAGTAACAGGTTCAGCTGCTGGGGTACTGATTTCTGAAGGGATATGCGATATTGTAATGGAGCTAATCAGCAGCGGCGAAACAGAATTTAATGAAGCCGAATATATTAAGGGAAAACTAATTAGTTATGGAATAAGTATAGCAACCATGGGTATTGGGGCGGTAGCAAGTTCTATGAAGATATTAAATAACTCAATAAAAGCTTGTAGAGGTTTATCCAAAGCATTTAAGAATAGTAAAACTATGAAGACTATATTCAATAAAGTCGCTGATAAAATAGACGATATAGAAAAAATGCTAGAGAAATCCTTAACAAAAATAAAGCTTGAAAAATCATTAAAAGCACAACAATTTGGTGAATTATCCCGACTTGAAAAGCTTTCTGTAGTAACAAAGAGTATAGGAAAGGAAACTATTATGGATGTTGCCGGATCTGTAATAATGGAAAAAATAGTAACAAAGGGGTTAGAGGAGTTACTCACTAGCTTAAAACCACAAATTCAAAAAAAAATTAGTGGTACATTATCTCAGAAAATAGATAGAATGAAGATACAGTTAGTAGAACAAATTAAGATATTCGAGTTAGCCTCAGAAATAATTACCGGTAGCAACGGACAAATAGCAGCGGAGATAGCAAAGGAAATAGCACTTGGAGTAGCAAGGCACGGGAATAATTGGAAAATAAAAGCAACTTCTTTGGTAATTGATAGTATAGTTACAGCAGATAGAATCAATCAGTATCCGCAAGATTTCTGTAAGAAATTAAACTATCGAATGGATAAAAAGTTGCAAGAGCAGAGGAGTAATATCCTAAAGAACGACAATGTTGATCTACTAATAGAGCAACTTAGCAAGCAAGTAACAGAAAAAATATACAGTTTAATTATCCATCTTAGTGGTAAATTTGCTCATACTTGTGTAGTAGAACCGACTTTAAGTAAAGTAAGCCAAGAGGTTTTTTCATCAGCAAGTAAGAGTAAAGCTAGTGATTCAATTGATAGTGAACAAAACCGGCAGAGGAAAAGTGAGGAAAGTGATGCACATAAAAATAAATGCCAAGAAGCCCTAAAATTATTAGGACTTGATGAAGGAGCTTCTTGGGTAGAGATACGTAAAGCTTATAAAACAAATGCACTTAGAAATCATCCTGACAAGAATCCAAATGAGGAAGCTAGTATAAGATTTCAACACATTAGGGAAGCATATGATTTCTTAGAAGTTAATCATTTTAACAAGGTCTTTGGGAATAGTGAAGCGGAGCTAAAGAAAACTTACCAAAAAGTAATCATAAACCTTCGTCGTGATAAAGACAGTACTACTGACTTTAACAAAGCATGTGACATGTACGAAATGTTATGGCCTCTTAAGCAAATAACAAATGAAGCTGATGTCAGTACACATCGACAAGGTAATTATTTTGATTTGAATGCAATAAGTAAAGCCTTGAAAGTAACTATCACTGTACATTTTAAGGATAAACCTAATTGTAAACCAGTGGTTATTGGTGAAAAGCACAGTAACGGATCAGGCAATAAAGTGGTAGAGCTTGATTATAAGGATGCTCATTATACACCACATAAAGTAGAGGATAAGACTAAGATACAGTCAACTGGTGCGAATAATTGTTTATTTGATTCCCTAGCTGTTCAACTAGATCATCTTGGTTCGTTGGAAAGCAATTATAGTAGTGGTGAATTAATTAAAATAGCTGATAAAGCAAAGAATAGCTTTAAACATAAAGTTTTTAGGAAAGTTATGGCATTTCTAGAGTCAATTGATCATGGAGTTCCACAATATCTGTATGAAAAAGGTCAGTCTATTTGGTTAATGGGAGGAGCAAAACTTGATCACCTTGAAAGTGGACGAATACCAAGATTTTTTGGTGGTTCTTATGGAAAATTGAACGAAGAGTTTTATGGTAGGATAGAACATACTGAAATTAATCATATACCACCAGAAGCCTCATACAAAGGAACTCCTTATGCAGGCATTAGTTCAAACCATAGGTCAGCTATAGCAATGGAGCTAGTACACCATCGTAATGAAGCAGGCTCTCTTGGTGCAGCTTCCTCAACTGGATCAGAACCATATAGAGATATGCTTAAGAAGTATTTGATACAGGGAAAATTTTGGGAGGCTCTAAAAGTAGATTGCAACGATGTATTAAATACTCCTAAAGGAACTGGAGTAGACCGAGATTATTACGCACCATCAATCGTAGAGATGCTTAACTATATAAAAGATACAAATATTCCAAATGCTCCAAATATTGTTGGAATACCTAGAGGACGCCTGATTAATGAAGAACAATATTGGCAAATAATTTATGATTTAAATCTAGAAGGGTTTCTAGCGAGGGAAGATCAAAGTAATGCAACTGGTAATGGTTTAAATGATTACGATTACTTGAATTACTGGAATGAATATAGCAAAGTAGCTATGGAAGCATTATTACAACTCAGGCTTGAAAGTGCTAACTTGGATAAATATAAAATAATCAGTCCAAATTATGTATGGGAAGGTTTTGAGGATGAAGGGGAAAAATTAATTAATGAAATTATCTCTAATTTAAAGGCAACTAAAGATAGATTATTAGTACCACTAAATTTGTATGGTAAACACTGGGTAGGGATTGTAATAGAAAAGACTGCTAGTGATATCAACATTATTTACATGGATTCAGAACAAAACACTATACCAAGTTTATTGAAAGTGCAATTAACTCACCAAATGTCAACCACATACCCCGGTTATAGGGTCAATTTGGTAGAAACAGAGCTAGAACCACAAAAATATAATAATTGCGGACCAGAAGTAATCGAGAATTTACTCAGTTATTTAACCCATGGTGATCGCTTACCACAAGAATGTGCAGTTTTAGGACATTCATTATTACTAGAAGATTTATTACTAATGGAGCTGTCGTGACGAATAAGTCAATCATTTAATTTGGTAGTTGTATTTTTTAATTCCAATAAATTTTGTCTAAGAGCTTGTCCGCAAACTAAAATTAAGGTATGATGAAGTGAACAAAGTATTATTAGTAAGAAGTATAAAAGAATGAGCAGAAAAAATTATCCAACAGATTTAACAGATGAAGAATGGTTAAGGATAGAGGGGTTGTTTCAAGTATCGTATGTAAAGGGAGGTAGACCTTTAAAACATAGCAAAAGAGAGATTTTGAATGCAATTTTTTATGTATTACGTACTGGGTGTCAGTGGAGATATATGCCGCATGACTTTCCAATTTGGAAGACAGTATATGAACAATTTAGAAGATGGAAGAAGCAAGGTGTATTTGAACGTATGAACCATGAACTTATCAAGGATGTTAGAAGAAAATTAGGTAGAAATGAGTATCCTAGTGCTTGCATAATAGATAGTCAGTCTGTCAAGACAACAGAAAAAGTGGAGCTAAAGGTTATGATGGAGCTAAGAAAATTAAGGGCAGAAAGAGGCATATTATTACCGATACACAAGGCTTTGTGTTAGGTTGTTATGTCGGTTCTGCGAATGAGAATGATCGATACGGAGCTACAGTGCTACTCAATAACATGCAAAAAGAGTACACTACTATTAAACAAATGTGGTCTGATATGGGGTATCAGTCTAAAGATTTAAAGGATCTCATTAAGGAAAAGTATAACATAGATTTAGAAATTGTTAAACGACCAGTGTGCAGATTTTGGATACCAAAAAATACACCACTAGAACTATTGCCAACAAGGGAAGTTGGGTTTAAAGTACAGCCAAGGCGATGGGTTGTTGAGAGAAGCTTTGCTTGGATAAATAGAAATAGAAGGCTCTCCAAGGAATATGATTTTCTTACTGATTCTAGTGAAAATATAATTTTTTTGGCTATGAGTCGATTACTTCTTCGTAGGATTACTTCTATTACTTAGTTTGCGGACAAGCTCTAACTCCGTTATTTTATCTAGAGTGCTAGATAAATATGGAAACCTTGCCAATAATAAAAAATTTTTGACAATACTAAAGAAAATATCGCCAGTTGCTTGGCATCATCATATTCATTTTCTCGGTCAATATACGTTTTACAATAAAGGTAATTCTATAAATATAGGTGAAATAATGAAAGATATCGAATTAACTTATTAATACATCTAGCAATCTACTTGCTTTGTAAATTAAATGCTAGTAAATAACCATTTATTGATTTGTGCTGCAACGACCAACAGCAGAGATAAAAAGTAAATATAAACTTGTCAAACAACTAAATCTTCCATCGTGGGAGAAGGCATACAAAGGCTAAGCTAAGATATTAACCTAGGATTATGAAGACTATATCTTATTCTCATGACTGTCAATTAGTAATTTCAATTCTGCTCGTAATCAAAAAAATCTGGGGTTCTATGTCAGAACGCCTACTTATACAAGTAGTGTGATATTGTTACAACTAAAAACTTATTCTTACAATTTTCTATATTATTTTTCTTATTATCACTATTAAAATTATTAATTAATTTTAATATAAATTACTTATCATTTAACTTGACGGTGTAATATAAAGTTTTCAAAAAGAAAAGTATCTTATACCAGTACTCATTCTTGGTAGTCCTTTTGTCTTTGGAAAACGAATATTATCATACATTTTGTTCATAGAACCTAGAGAGTTTAATAAGTGCAATTTAATGTTGCATAAATAGTGTAAAATAATTTTGCAAATGACAGTTTAAGCCAAAATTATGAGTAAAATGGATAAAAAAGTTTGTATTATAGGGTTAGGATATATAGGTTTTCCTATTGCTTGTGTTTTAGCAAATTCAGGTTATTCAGTTCTCGGGGTAGATATTGATGAAAAGGTAATATTGAGAATAAATACAACTAATCATATTACTTTTGAAGCAAAAGTAAAAGATTTATTTATAAAAGGAATGCATGATGGGAATATCAAAATATCTACAAAGATTGAACATTCCGATATTTATATAATTACTGTACAAACTCCTTTAAATTTAGAAAACAAACCAGATATCTCTTATGTAAATGCAGCAATTGAATCTATTACACCTTATCTTAGAACTGATAATTTGGTTATTATTGAATCAACATGTCCGATAGGAACAACCGAGATAATGGCTAAACAACTTCGAGCTGTTTGTGCTAATATATTTGTAGCTTATTGTCCAGAAAGAATATTACCTAGTAATATTCTTAATGAATTAATACATAATGATAGGGTTGTAGGGGGAATAGACAGACAATCTGGGATACGAGCATCTGATTTTTATAGATCATTTATTCATGGTGGGATAGAAGTTACTGATTCAAAAACAGCAGAAGCAGTTAAGCTTGCAGAAAATACCTATCGTGATATTAACATTGCTTATGCTAATGAGTTATCTATGATTGCTGATCATATTAATATAAACATAAATGAATTGATTTGGTTAGCGAACAAGCATCCTCGTGTAAATATTTTACAACCAAGTCCAGGTGTGGGTGGTCATTGTATAGCTATAGACCCGTACTTTTTAGCAAATGCAGCACCTAGATTTGCCCAATTAACACTAAAAGCAAGGGAAGTTAATATCAATAAAACTAATTGGGTAATTCAGAAAATAAATAAAGTAGCAAAAGAAAATAATGTTAGAACCATAGCTTGTTTAGGTCTAACTTATAAACCTAATGTACCTGACACTAGACAATCACCGGCTATCATAATAACTGAGACTCTTAAACAAGAATTTGATGTTATTGCTTTTGATCCATATGTTAAAAATATAAAATCAATAAATTATTTACTAATAAAAGCAGATATGGTGGTTGTGTTAGTTGCTCACAATGAATTTTTGGATATATCTAACCATTTGTTTCATGAAAAAATTTTTCTTGATTTTACCGGAGTATTTATAAAATGAAAACAGTAATGACAGTAATAGGGACACGACCTGAGGCGATAAAACTTGCCCCTGTTATTACAGCTTTTAAGGATAATAAGTATTTTAAGAATGAGATATGTATAACTGGACAACATACATCTTTACTTGATTCTTTGCTTTTAGATATGAACATTAAAGTCAGTTATCAATTTGAACCTATAGAAAGTAATGGTTCTCTTTGCCAAAGCACAGTGCATATGTTATCACAATTTAGTAATATATTAGAAAAATCAAGACCAAATTTAATTATTGTTCAAGGAGATACTACAACAGCTTTTGTAGCAGCCCTTGCTAGTTTCTATTTGCGTATACCATTAGCACATATTGAAGCAGGTTTGAGGACAGGTAATATATATTCACCATGGCCTGAGGAAGTACATAGATGTTTTATAGATAAACTTAGTACTTATTTTTTTACGCCAACCAATCAAGCAAAAATCAATCTTATCAAAGAAGGGGTACAAGTTGATAAAATTTGGGTAGTAGGTAATACATCCATAGATGCAGTAAGACTTGTTAATAACAAATTATATAGATTGGAAACAGATTATAAATCAAAATTTATCTTAGTTACAATTCATAGAAGAGAAAATCATGGTGAAGTGCTAAAGGAAGTTTGTAATGCTTTACATAATATTTCTAAACGGTTTTTAGATATAAAAATAATATTTTGTTTACATCCTAATCCTTCTATAAGTAAGGCTGTGAAGAAGTTATTATCAGATATAGATAATATTGATTTAGTTTCACCAATAGATCATGTTCTATTTATTAAATTGCTAAAAGAATGTCTTTTTGTAATAACTGATTCTGGAGGGATACAAGAAGAAGTAACATTTATTGGAAAGCCTGTACTCATTATTAGAGATACAACTGAAAGATTAGAAGTAATTGAAGCTAATACAGGTATATTAGTAGGAACAAAATCAGTTAATATTATAAAGAATTGCAATAATTTATTAAAAAATCCGAATTTGCTGGCTGCAATGTCAAGAGTGCATTTTCCTTATGGGGATGGTTACGCAGCAGAGAAGATAGTTAATATCTTGGAACAAGAATTTAAAAAAGAAACTATATGCAAAAGTTAGGTATTCTATTTTTTGCTGATCGTCTTCCTCCATTAATCGGTGGCATGGAAATGCATGCCAAATATTTTACAGAATATTTCACTACTCATTCTAGGTTTCCTATTTTGAGTATAATTACAAAAAATGCTGAAGGGCAAGATTGTATTATATTAAACAAAGAAACTAAACCAATAAATTTAAATAAATTAGATAATGTATTTAATCCAGTTATTATATTTTTTAATAGTGGGCGATGGATAGAAGATCTTAAACAACTTCGTAATATATTTCCAAAAACTAAATTTATATACCGTACAGGTGGTAATGAAATTTTGAAAGCTTCTTTGATTAGTGGAAAAATGTCAGAATATATTATGCGGCGATCATATTGGGTTGATATTTTAAATGATACTGTAGATTTATTAATAACCAATTCTACTTACACGGAAAATCGTTTAAGTAAAATTGGTATAAAATGTCCTTTTAAACGTTTTGTAGGTGGAGTAAATATATCTGCATTAAAGGCAGCAAGGATTTTAGATAATAAACCTTTTACTATCTTCTGTGCCGCTCGTTTTGTTCCATATAAAAATCATTCATTAATGATATCTTTGGTTCATGAGTTAGTGTTAAGAGGCTATAGCTTTAAGTTGAGGTTAGCTGGGGAAGGTCCTTTACTTGAACAAATAAAAGGACTAGTAGATAAGAATGATCTGAGTTCAGTTGTAGAATTTCTTGGAGTACTCGAAAATGAAAAAATATGTGAAGAGATTATCAATGCAGATATTTACATGCAATTAAGTTGTGATAAAGTAACAGAAGTTCCCGGTGGTTCATATATTCATTCAGAAGGAATGGGACGTTCTATTTTAGAGGCTTTAACAGCAGGAACTTTTATAATAGCTGGTAACAGTGGTGCTTTGCCAGAGGTTATTACAGCCGATCGTGGATTACTGGTTAACTTCAATGATTTTCAACAAATAGTTAATCAGGTTGAACAGATTTTAAAATATCCTCAAGTTAGAAAGCCTTTGGACGATAAATTTTGTTGGTTAAAAATTTTTAAAGGTTATGAAGAATTATTTAAGGATATATCTAACCCGATAAGGGTTTAGATATAAAAATTTCTTTTACCAACATATTTTGTTTAATCAATGATTTTTGTAAGTATTTACATACAGAATAAAGTAAATCTTTTGTTACCAAATCCTAAAAGTAAAGGTGTATCTAAACATGAAAATATTATTAGTTACAGAAAAATTTAGTCCTGATAAAACTCAACGTGATGGTGGAGCTAGGTTGGTAGATACCCTAAAACGAGGTTTTAAAAATTGCTTAAGCATAATGCAATTTGGTGGACAAACCAATTCGTCAGCAACTTGGAGTTTTGATTATCCTGTGAATTTGGATAATCGGTTTGAAAAAAGGCTTGCTAATGCTGAGTTTATTGCTAAAAAAGTAAAATCTGTTGAACAGCAATTTACTCATATAATTTTTATCCATATATCAATGCAATTTGGGTTTATTGATATTAAATTACGGGAAGAGATAAAAACATGGACATTCCCTATGTTTTTGACGCCTTCTTACCAAGCATCTGGCGAAAACGTACCATCCAAATATACAGAAATGGAGTTTTTGACTCTAGCTAATACTCAAAATGTCTTAACACCAAGTTACTTGGAAAAAAAGCAATTAATAGAATTTTATGCAGTTTCGAAACGAAAGATTCAAGTAGTTCCAAGAGGTGTAGATACAAGTTTACTTATACCTAAAATTCGTTTTTTTAATAAACTACCGGTATTTTGTAGTTTAGGTAGCATCAAGCCTCAAAAAAATACTCTTGGATTAATAGATTTATTTGCTAAAGTGAAAAACAGATTCTCTGAGGCAACACTCCGTATCATTGGCCCAGTTCAAAATCAGGAATATTATAATGCGGTTAAGAATAAAATTAAAAAATTGGGACTTGATAACATTATAGAATTAACCGGCTATATACCTCCAGCTAAACTTGCATCGGCTATTGAAGATTCACACATTCATATCTCTACCTCAGCTTGTGAAACCTTTGGTCGCTCAATCTTTGAAACTCTTGCTTCTGGTATACCGAATATAGCAAGAATACAAAATAATGCTGCCGCTGAATTCTTATCAGATTTACCTTATGCTAAGTTCGTAAGTAATAATAATGAAGCACTAGATGCTATTGAAGAAGTGCTTAATAATCTACCTAAACTATCAGAAATGTCGCTTGAAATTGGTAAACTTTATAGTGATAAAATACTTGAGAGGTTACTTGTAGCAAAAATTCATAATAAAAAAGCTGTAGCTATAAGTGATTTTGACGGTACACTTTTTCATAAAAATGATTATGAAAGAACAAAAAAATGCATGTCAAAATTCCAGCAATTTTCAACAAAAATTATATGTAGTGCACGTTCACTTAATGATTTGCTTAAAGAGATTAGACAGAACAATCTAAAAGTAGATTGGATTATAGCCTATAGCGGTGCTGTAATTGCTGACGGTGAAGGTAATATACTATTTATTACCCCAATTGATTTGAAAGATATTAAAAAGTTACAATCCTTAGTTCCAAAAGCAAGGAAGATAACTGTGTCAAAACAAGTTGTGCAAATGTCTATGCCAATAAGTTTATTACTAGATATTTTTGATTTGCATGTTGAAATTTATCAAGAAATAGCTTTTGTAGCTAATTGGCAGTCCTCAAAATTACGTGCAATTCATAGACTTTTAAATCATATTAGTTGGTCTGGAACAGTTGAAGCATTTGGAGATAGTGAATACGATAAAGAATTTTTAACTTACTTTGGTGGAAAGTTTGTTAAAACTATTAATAGAGTTCTTGTGTAATTAAACGATCGCTTAATTACACAAGAACTCTATTAAGGTATCAAAAAAATTAGTAGCTTAATAAAAACGGAGGAATGTATGAGTGATTCATATTACAAAGGCTATTGGATGATAACAAATCGTTGTAATTTAAGATGCAGTTATTGTGTACTTGAAGATGCACCGCATCAGCTCAAGGCAGAACTTAATCTAGAAGCCAAGAAAGAATTAGTGAGCCATTTGTATCACAAACTTAACTTTCGCCGTCTTACATTATCAGGTGGAGAAGTAATTATTTTTGGTAAACATCCACCAAAGGAGTTCATTGAGTTACTTCGTCATATTCGAAAATTTCGTTCAGAAGATCCAGCTAAAAACTTAACTATAGAGCTTTATACCAATGGTACTTACTTAGATGAAAATGTTGTTAATGAAATGCAGGGAGTAGTCGATATTGTTGCTGTTACGATTGATAGTACTGAAGATAGTTTTTTGACAGAAATTGGTAGAAATTTTGGTGGATATAAGGAGTATTATAAAAATATTATGAATAAATGTAGCTTAATTTCAAAGGCTGGTATTGAATTAAAGTTTCACAGTGTTATTAGTACTAAAAATTATTTAACATTACCGAGTCAAGTTAAAGATATTCTTAATTCTCTAAAAAGTGCAGGTGGTAACTTATCATGCTGGAAATTTTATCAGTATATGTCATACGACAACCCTGAAAAAGATAATGCCCATGCAATCTCAACTAAAATGTATGAACAGTTTAAGGATAGTAGTATGGAAGCCTTATCAGGAAGAAGAATAAGTTTGCATTTTAAGGATAATAAAGAAATGGATGCTTCATTATTTAATATCTTGTCTTATGGTAATGCACAATATATGAGAGATGATGATACATGGTCAACTAGTAAACGTACCGAAGACTTGCGTTCTTATGGTTCAATGTCAGAATTATTTGCAAAGCATGATATTAACGAAGAACGTTTTCGTAAATTTCATGAGATGTGCTTATGAGTGTTATAGTAACTGTTGACCTTGATTGGGCATGTGAACCTGCTATAGAAGGAATCTTAGCTTTTTTAGAAGATAAAAAGATTACTCCTACTATTTTTAGTACCCATAATTCATCTATAGTAGAAGCCGTTATAAATAAAATTGAAATAGGACTCCATCCGTATTTTGGTACAAATTCATCACATGGTACTACAATTTCAGAGGTAGTAAAGCACGTTATGGATTTGCCTCATAATTTGGCAGCTTTCCGTTGTCATCGGTTTGCCACATGTAATTTATCTAAGCAAGCTATGTTTGAGGCAGGTATGTTAATATCATCAAATGTATGTACGGATCTAGAAATAATTACTCCTTTTAAAGATCGGTTTGGTTTTCTTGAAGTCCCTATTTCTTTGGAAGATGGTGGATATTTGTGGCGTAATCACCCAATGCAACTGGATGAAAGGTTGCGGAATATTGTTTTGAATCAAGCAACAAAAGTTATTACTATTCACCCTATGCATTTTGCTATAAATACTCCCGATTTTGCTTACATGTATGATATTAAACAATCAGTAAGTCGGGAAGAATGGAAAAATATGACTAAATCTACCCTTAATAAGCTTAAGTGGCAAGGATATGGGATTAGAAATCTAATTATTGAACTATTAGGAATAGTACCGGAAACCTTACCTTTAAGAACGTTAATTACCACGAGTTAGGATTGCATAATTATCCATAATAGTTGCCTTGATTATAAAATTGAAGTGGTCTATTTTAAGACACCGAAAAAAATCTTCTTTAGGATATTGCCACTGGTCTTGAGAAAAAAAGTATTTGCCTGAACTTTCTCGAAGTATAGACAAAAATTTAGTCAAATTTGTCTTTTTTCCATTAATGAGATCTTTAATATATTCAGCACAAACATTATCTTCTAGGGAAGGAGTTGTACCCTCATGTCCCATAGGAATTATTATAACTTTTGCATTTGATAGTGTTTTAATATATTCGGCAGTTGCACCTGCATTAACAAAACCTGCGGCAAGTATTATATCTGCTTCCTTAGCAAGAAGAACTCCCCAAGCCCCTGCTTCTGTCCTATGTAATACACTTCTACCAGCTATAGTAACAGCTCTAACTCTTGTTGGAGAATTTGGAATATCATAAATGAGATCTACTCCTTTTTCTGATTTCCCAATTAATAAAGGGTTATTGAAATTTGTTGCCAAACGAGAAATGATAGTACTTTCTTTTGCCAGCATATATATTGTTGGATTACGGTCTAGGACATAAGCCGCTGTAGTAAAAGCACGAAATACATCAATAATTACTACCACCTGAATTTGGTGCTTTTTATTAAACCTTAATTGTGTTGGTGCTATTATATATATTTTTTGGCAACCTGAGTCACATAGTGAGGTCATCTTTTTTTTGTGTGTACAACCACTAAATAATATAATAATCACTAAGTAATGATATTGTTTCATAAGAAAAATTTAATTTTATTTAGTTTTTAAATCCTAATTACATATGTTGTACTTGCATGTATCTTAACACTAATAAGTCTATTCAAGACCATTCAAAAGCAGAGGCAAAGCTAAATTTGAATTAGAAATCTACATCAAATCATTGGACTTATATCTTTAAGATGTACTTTAAATTGGTAAATCTTAGTATTGTCAGACATATAAAAGCAATTTGACCTAATCACAACTTGCTCTATGATTAGATTTTTAGAATGAATGTTTAACTTGCTACAGATAAAGTACGTATTTTTTGTTCTGTGGTCTTCCAACCGTTATCTTCGGCAAATTCCAAATCGTATTGATTCTGCATGTTCATCCACCAGCGAGGATTCACATTAAAGTATTTCCCAAGCCTTAGAGCAGTATCAGCTGTGATAGAACGATGGTGTTTAATTATATTATTTATACGACTAACAGGTACACCAATATCACGAGCTAGTTGGCTTTGACTTATTCCCATAGGCTCTATAAATTCTTCAAGAAGAATTTGACTAGGTGAAATAAGGGATAATTTCTTTGTCATAGCTAATACCTCTTAATAAATTAGTGATAATCAACAATTTCTACATCGTAAGCATTTCCGTCATACCAAACAAAACACACACGCCATTGCTTATTGATACGAATACTATATTGGGTTTTACGTACACCTTTAAGAGCTTCTAGACGATTTGAAGGCGGAACACGTAAATCTTCTAAATTAATGGTTGTATGCAACATATATAATTTTTTGCGTGCCTGCTCGCCAAAAGCCTCAAAACGTTTAACTAGTTCTCTATTGTGTAATTTCTCAGTATGTTTACATTTAAAACTTACAATCATTTTATAACATTATCAGTTTAACTTCAAGCATTATAACATTTACTATCAGTAACATTTACATTAATTTTCATGCCGGTACACGTTAGCATTCGTATCTTAATTATTTGTGGTTAGGCGATTTAAAGTATCATACAAAGTAGAACGTTTAATGCCAAAGTTTCTACAGATAGAAGCTTTGGTTTTGCCAACTCTTAAAGCTTCTTGGATTTCTTGTAAATTGTAATCAGGTTTTGCCCCCCTATTGTAATGAACTATTGCCCCCCCTAACCGCATTAAAAATTAGTTAATTTAAGCACTTTTTAATTTAAATTCTAATCGAATCTAAATTAAAATTTAGATAATATTTAGTTACACTCAATTAGTGATTTTCAATTATAGTTTTTGCTAATTTACATCTTTTCCACCTCTAAAACTTTTATTACCGGTTTCTATGATGTGATAATGATGTGTCAGTCTATCGATAATTACTTTTGTTGCTTTAGCATTACCAAATATATCACCCCATTCTTCAAATCTCAAATGGCTAGTGATGATAAGCGAAGACTGCTCATATAATTTAGCAAATAGCCGAGTAACCCACCCCTACCTAGGTGTAGAAATATGAGGGGGCGGTATGCCCCCTTCTTAAACCCCTTTATAATAAAAAAGATGGTAAAGATTTATATAAGGTGGTGAAATAATAGATATAGTCAGTTCATTTAGTTTTTGCTAACTGCGTGCTTATACATTGACTTTCGTCAATGGGTGCGTTTAAATAATGATGTGTACAAATCGAATACAAAAACTTATGAAGTTATTGGGAATAATAGACTTAGCTAAAAGATGGAACTATACTAAGCAAGGGGTGAATCAAAAAATAAAACAGGATAAAAATTTTCTAAAACCAATAGCTATAATTAATAAAAATACACTAGGTTCTTATATCATAATTTAAAGATATAAGAACCTAGTATTACATATTTTTTAATTAATGTTTTTAAGAACGCTCTCTTTCTAGTGTTTCAAGCTTACTCAAAACCATTTTTACGTACATTTCTATTTGCTCTAAATGAAAAGTTGTATGTAACATATGTTCTTCTCTTTAATACTAAGGTTTATCAATTCTTGTAGCTTTTCAAATAAGGATAAAACCTCTTTTTTTTCATCATTAAAGACAATAGAGGTATTATTAGTACTAAGACTAAGGTAGATATGTTTCAGGAATTTCAAAGAAACTAATATAGATAATCCTTCAATAAGGATAAGTGATATCGTAATTATTTGGTACAACATATTAATTACCTCTATAATCTTTGTTAAAATAAAACACAAAGTGAAAGTATAAGAGGTTTCTATAAAGAATGAAGTTGATTTGACGGGTAAGTTTATTTATCATATTGTTTAACCTTGTTAACTATGGTTGAGACTGATTAACACATTTTGTGTTAATCAGTTTGTACTAAGTCTTCAGATATTTTTCGGTGGTCAAACTTTGAAATATGAAGATTTAGTACAGGACATTAGCACTCTAAGCAGAGATAAACTTTTATACTTGTTACGCTTATTCTTCGCTTTTTGCTTAATTGAGTTTAATATAAGGTTTTAGGAGCGTCAATAATAAATACTGCTTAGCAGTATTTATTTTTTAATTCATCTTATTTTTTTTATAGAATGTCACTTAGTATTAACTTACAAAATTTTTTAAGGATAAAATTTCAGGAAAAAAAACTTAAAAGAAAAGATTTTATATCTCAAAGTGGGATAAATCCAACTACAACAAACAAAATTATTGGTGGTAATTTCCGTAATCCCAGCCTGAAAACTCTATTAAAATTGGCTAATTACTTTAATTGTCACTTAGATGAAGTGATTGGCAGAGATAAAAAGTATTATACTGTTTTTACTAACAACTATAAGAAACTAACAGAAGATGAAATTAATACTAATCTCAAAAAACTAATTAAAGATAAAATTCAAGAAACTGGACTCAGTGCCTTTCAATTAGCTATTCGTATAGGATGTAGCCAAAATACTATTTTTAATTTTCTAGACGATAAAAGAGAGCAAAAAACTCTTGGTAGTCCTGTTATGGTAGCACTAGCCAATTATTTTCAGCTGTCAATAGATGAAATGATTGGCAGAATTTCCATTGAGTCTTCTAACAAACTGTTCTAATAGTTTGTTTATGTTTTTACATAATACGTAGCATTTTGTTTGCTGCTCTTAATAAAATTCCTAAAGATATTAATAGCCACTAAAGTTATGTTAAAAATTAAAAATCTAAGGTTCACGCTTAGAATCCCAGTATCAGAAGTAAAGGAACTGATTTTAATTACTATTATGGTTGCACATGCAAATCAATTGGCTTATCTACTGCAATAGCATATCTATAAATTGTTTGTAGACTTGGAAAATGCTTGCCACTTTCTAAACGAGTAATTACAGACTGGGTAGTATTCATTTTTTCTGCTACCTTGCTTTGAATTTTGAAAGTGAAAGTCAGTTAATATGATTCTAATAACTTAATTCTTTTTGAAGCTTTTTATCAAAGGTTTTTATTTTGTGACTTTTGTTTTTTTTACCTTCTACTAAAATCATATAATCTCCAAAATCAGCTTTGCCAGTTACATATTTTTCTAGAGCTTCTAGTACTACTTCCCTTTGACCTATAACGATACCTGTTGAATCAGTTAGTGTTATTATTGCTTGATATATCTCATCCCTAGAGAATCCTTTTACTTTCAAAACCCATGCAAATTCTAAAATAGCGTAAGAAGAAATAAACAATGAGTTTTCCTGAGTAATTTTTAAAAGAAACTCTTGAGCTTCTTTTGCCTGCTCCGGATTATCCTGTAAGTAAGCTCTAACTAGTACATTGGTGTCAACTCCTATCATTTTCAGCTATCGCTTTACTAATTGCATCATCTATGTCTTCAATAGACATCGGTTTCTCTTGAGATTTACTTTTACCCATACCAAAAAAGCTGGTAATACTTTTCTTTACAGAAAAAATTTCTAAGCTATCATTGTTTTTTATATTAATTAGTAGTTCTGAGCCAGAATGTAACCCTAACTTTGTTCTTAATGTCTTAGGAATTACTAATTGACCTTTTGAAGATAAAATTGCTCTCTCACTCATAAATATAAACACTTAAATAAATAAAATGTATCTAAAGTAAGTTAACATAACTTACTTTAGATTGTCAACATGTTAAAAATTATAAACCAAGTTCACCATGTGAGCCAAGGCGGACTAATTGAGACCATTCAAAAGCAGGGGCAAAGCTAAATTTTGCTAAAAAATGTACCCAGCTTTTTATAAAAATATATTACAAAATGAATCTATAACACGGAGAAATTGAATTATGGCAAAAATTACAATAAAAGAAGAAGAGGTTACTAGATTCAAAGAAAATCCAAAAGCGTTACAGGAGATTTTTATGTATGCTATTTGGGCTGAGGATGTTGAGGCTATTAAATTATTATGTGAACTTACACCAATAAAGTCTCATATAGACAAAAAAGCATTATTTGATGCATTAACTTACGTAGTCTACAATGATAAAAATCTCAACTTAGTAGAATTAGTAATTGATGGTTTAGAGATTGATTTAAGTAAACAAACATCTCCGGATACTGGAGGCACTTTACTTACTCTAGCGGCTTGTTATGGGAGTGTAGCAATTGGTAATTTCTTGCTCAATCGTAACTTTGATTCTAACCATCAAGATATAACGAAGCAAACTGCCTTACATTACGCGGTAATTTATGACAAAAAACCTTTTGTCAATTTGCTCCATAATCATCAAGCTAACCTAAATATTCAAGATAGTAACGGTTATACTGCACTTCACTTGACAGCATTGTATAAACATCGTGCGATGGCAAAGAAATTAGAAGACCTAAGAGCTGATACTACAATCAAAGATAAGCGTGGATATAATTATAAAAAGCTTCGCGAAGATGTAATAAAACAAAAGAATGAATTTCCTCCCCCTAAGTTACCGTCAATTGAATCACTTGAATATTTAAATTTATACAAAGGAATAGTAAGTTTTTATAAAGCCATGTTATTGGACAAAAACAGAGAGGAATATATTCTAACTACTATTGATAGTTTAGAAGAGTTTCTAAACCCATTAACCAAACCTTCAGCAAATGTATCACCTGCCAAAGAACTGCCGGTGAGTGTACCTATCGAAGAAGCATTACGTACATTAGCAGCAGTATATGAATGTTATAAAGAGAATAATAATAGTGCTGAACTAAAGGACTATATAATAGAGAAAGCAAAATATTGGGAAGCATTTGTTGTGCTAGCTATGTTATATAATACAATATGTGTAGAGTATTTAGACAATGCAGATTATTACAATGCTAGAAGATGTGCTGAACTAGCTTATGATAATATAAATCGTTGTACAAAAGCTCAAGATAACTCTTTGCAGGAATTATTGTATAATATTTTTTATAATCTCGGGAAAGTGTGGAAATATTTTGATAAAGAAATATCTATTCAATATTTTATTAAGGCAGAAGAATTAATAGCAGGTGATCAGGATACAGTGAAAGAATTATTAAACTATTACATTATTTGCCATAATGTTGAGAAATCCTTAGAGCAAATAAACAAAATAACCGATCCTGATCTTAAAACACTATACTCAATAAAACGGAAGTCCTATTTCCAACATGATGGTCATATTATTGATGAATTAAAGGAACATGCACAAAGTACAGAAGATGCAGAACTTAGAAAATTATACACTATCATGTTGGAATTTGTAGATCAAACAGATTCTACTATTGCAAAATTATGCGAAAAACATGGTTTTACATTTCCAAAACTTGGAAAGCCTGAAAACTTAAAATATGTTCTATGTGTAGAAACTTGGGCTGAAAAATTTTCCCAAGAACAACCTATTAAAGCCATTAATTGTTACCAAGAACTTAGTACCCATACAGAACGATATATCATACCAACATACTTATTTAAAATATTAGAGCTTTGCAAATACTCCAACTCTTGGAGAGAAGGGTTAGAGCATCTTACAACTATGTACGAGCAATATAGTGATATCTTATCAAATCATACTATGCTTCCTCTAAAATATTTAGAGTTTATTTTTTATGAAGCAAATGACTGTCAGCAACAATCTAAAGATTGTTGGGATTTTCTAGAAACCCATGCTAAGTCAGGCGATATAGCTTCTAGATTGTTCTCTTATGCTAAAGATTTTGCCTTGTATATAGCTATAGAAAAGAATGATTTTACTAAAGCGTCTGAGTATTTAAATTCACCTCTTGTTTGGGACATAAAACAAACTGGCATACAGTCTCCAAGGTTAGATGAGGCAACCAAAGAAGCTACAAAATTACGGTTATTGCTAGAAAAACTACAAAAAATAGGTAGTTTGACAACAGAACAAACTCCATCTGTTGCCACAGAAAAAACTAGTTTTACAGAGGAAATTGTTGCCATTGAATCAACCGAAAATCCTGATGAATTAAATGAACTTGTTAATACCTTATATCCCAAAGCAATACATGCTTATTTTCAACAAAAAAAGAAGGGGTTATTACAAAAGCCAATAGAGGCAACAGTAAAAGAACCACCATGCGTGTGGAATACACACACAGGAGTTGTTTACAGTTCTGATCAAGAAGATGTTTATCCTGTAACAGGTAAAGAAAATTTTTATGCAGTAATTAATCGCAAATTAGTTAAGAAATTAGAAAAAGAGGAGTTATTAACTAAATTTACTGATGCTTTATTAAAAGGTTTCACTGGCAGGGAGCAGGGTAGTAATGGGATAAAATTTCTCTCTACAACCTACGAACTCAAAATTACCGGTGATGATCGATTATATACCAAGCATGTATACACAAAGCAAGGTAAGTTTTTAATTGATTTTGATAATTGGGGAGGACATCAAGAAGTAACAGCAGCAATAAACGCAGGTCCTTTGGAAACTACTGAATGCGAGATATCTTATATTCCTAATATTCCTCAGGAGACTAAGAAAACAGAAACATCCTATTCACTTCAACATATCACTAGAGAGATAGAACATGTAAGCATTAGTGAAGAAGAAGGGACAGTTGAATTATCTGGATATAACAAATATTATGCAGATTGAGACGAAAAATAGTACATGGATTGAATGGAAACAAAAATGAGAACTTTTAGAAGGTTTAATTAATAACCAAAAAATACTCTGAAACTCGTATCATAAAAGACTTTGAGAATATATCAGTTTATCGGCGAGGATATGTATACTGCTCGTAAATGAAGGGTTGCAAAGATAGGAGAGATATTGTAGAGTTTAGGAGATTATGAGTAAGAATGTATTGACAGAAGAACAAAGAGAAAAGTTGAAGGAACGTCATAAGACAGAACGAGACGGACGCATACGTGATCGTATTAAGGCAGTTTTGATGTATGACGATGGGTATAGTAATGTAGAGATTGCTAAGGTACTACTCTTGAGCCACGAATCGATAAGAAAATATATTGTTGATTATCAAAAAGCCAATAAGCTTGATAGCAACAATGGAGGTAGCACAAGCAAATTAAGTGATGGTGAGAGGGAAGAATTAGCGAGTCACCTAGAAGCAAATAATTATGTTTATGCTAAAGATATCATGCATCACATTGAGAACAAATATGGGGTAACATATACGATAACGGGAGTAACAAAATTACTATACAAATTGGGTTTTGTTTACAAGAAGCCGAAAATAGTACCGGCTAAGCTGGATTTTGACAAGCAAGAATTATTTAAGTTAAACTACAGTTTACTAATTTATCATAATTTTGAACAATTTTCGGAAGCAATAAACAAATTTTTTAGCAACATTGGTGATTATAAAGATAGGTTACGTACCTTCATAAACGATAATTTCCAAACTATTACCGTTAACCATTTCTGCAACTCTTCAGGTTAATTGAGTATACCAAGCTATACAGTCTTTGTTCAGAGGTTGAATAAATTGGCTGATGCATTTATTGTAATTACTGAGATTTTGCATGAACAAATTCCAGTACATGAAAGTCAAAAAACATGCCAATTGATCAATTCTATGCCGGTAATTTTAGCACATCGTGGAAGAAGATTTAATGCAAAAGTAGCTCTAGAAATTGCCACAGCTAATGGTTATTGTGCAACTAAAAACTACATTACTATGGTGTCAAGTTGCATATTTTAGCTGGCTATAAGCAAGGTTTTCTGCTTATTATGTAGGTACAACAAAATGCATTAATTAATATTAATTATAAATTATGCGTGAACAATCATTGCATTGCTTAAATAGATTAACAAAAATTATATACGGAATATTTTTGTTAATCTTTATAATGTACACTATATTTAGTATATACATACATCAGTATTATCAAAAACAAGCTAGCCAAGAAAAGTTTCATATTTTACAAGAGTATTATAATAGAATATTAGAACTTACTTTAAACCATCTAAATTATTTAGCATTAAAAGTTCCTACAAATCTTGAAAAAAGTACTATTACAATAGATACAAATAACTACATCCAAATTTGTTATAATAAATGTATCAGTTATAACAAATTTAAATTTAGTACATTACTAGATAAATTTATTCCTAAGTTCATTTATTATAAGATTAAATTAAACAATGACATGCTTTGTGCAAATACCAATAAGTCAAAATATACAATTACAAAGGCTTATCGCATTAACGATCATATGCAACTTAATATAAGTATTTTAATTGACAAAGCATTTTGGAATAAAACAGAGCATAAGATTAAGAAACCATTTTATTTATTATCTTTATTTATATTAGTTAATTTCTTACTATTATATCTTTTATATAAAACAATGCTCAGTCATTGTAAAAAAGAATATAAATCTTATTATAAAAATGAAAATAGTGTTTATTTAAAACAACTAAAGGCAGAACATAAAAAAGAACTGTCAGATCGTGAAACATCTTTAATGAAAAAGATATGGGATATTGAGTTTGCAAAACAAAAAGACTTAGAAATCAATTGCTTATTCTCTCAAGCAGCAAATAAGTTAGTATTTATGAATGAACAACATAGTAATTATGACGAACTGATTAAAAATTACGGAGTGCAGAATATTAGTAATCGTATGCCGTGTTCTATAGTATTATATCAAAACCATATGGTAGAGGAAGTAAGTACTAGTAAACTAATTGAGTTTTTTACAAATAGATTTAAGAAAGAAGATGAAAATATATCAATTAAAATATCAAGCTCATTAGAAGTAATAAAGTTTGTATCTCAGGCAGCTTTATATCAGATAATATATAGTTTAATTAATTACATACTATTTTTATTAAAAAAACAATTTCCTGTGGTTAAACACCAAATTAACTTGTCTTTGAACCAAAAAGATACAAAATTCAAGTTGAATTTAGAATATGATGGTATCCCTATTAAGAATGAAGAAGAATTATTGAATATGTCTAGTAATTTCTTTAAAACTCATGCAAATCCATTTTTATTAAATATAAATCAAATATTTAATATGCTAAGGTTGAATGATTTTTATTGTAAAGTTAGTTATGATAAGATAAACGTGATAGAAATAGTAGAGAAATTTCAAAAAAGTACACGAATTGTAGACAAGAAAAATGATAATATAGTTCACATTACCTCTTTTAAGAAAGAAAAAAATGAATAAATATTTAACATTAACAATATTATTAATCATGCATAGTACATCTCTAGCAGTAGAACGAATATCTAATCTTGTAATACCAGTAAGTTATTTTGTTAATCATGTTAGACAGCTAGAAGAACTTAAAGATAATCTAAATAAATACCGACAAGCTAGTATTATTGGTACTAGTGGCATAGGTAAAACACAACTTGTTAGGACATACGCTTATGACAATAAGACCACTTACAACATCATTTGGTTTTTTGATTGTAATCAAGATATTAATATAGAATTTACTAAATTAGCTAAACAGCTTAATAAGAATCTACAAGCTAATATATCAGAAGATGCTGATCTAGCTAAGAGAGATGTAATGGATTATTTAGTAACTCAAGATAAATGGTTATTAGTTTTTGATAATTTAAAAATTGGAGAAAATAAAAAAATTCAAGATTTAATCGATTGGGAACATAATGGCAATATTATATTTTGCTCTCAAGATGGTAAGATATTACCAAATACCATAGAGATGACTTTATTTGTTAATAGTGATGCTATTACTTTAACAACTAATTTATTAAATAATCCAGATAAGAAAGATATTAAGTTTTTAGTAGAAGCTTTTAATGGGTATCCAATACTAATAGTTCAAGGAACTCAATTGTTAAATCAAGTTAAGGGTTTAGGTAGAGAAGAATATAAGAAAAAGATTTACCAATCGGCTGACAAGATCAAGCTGAATATCGAATTAGCAATGCAAGAGTTAACACCTTCAGCTGTTCAATTACTTAAAAAAATAGCTTTAATAAATAATCAAGCTTTTTCCAAGCAATTACTTGTTATTATTACCGATCATCCAAATACCATAGATGACGATATTTTCCAGTTATCAAAATTTGTATTAATTTCTAATATTGACTCAGATCAAGATAATCCTGTTTTTGAGATGCATGATGTTATAGCTCAGAAAACAATAAAGATTAATGGTTATCAGGATAATAAAGTTTATTTAGAATATATTATTGATAAAATCACTAAAGCTATACCTAATAATGGTAAACAGCCTCCGGAACATACTTTTCGTAGTGGTAAAACAATAAATGAAAATTTGAAAATCATTACAGACTATCAGCAAAGTTATAATCTTAGCATATACAAGTTACTGCCACTCAATTTACAATTATTTATAAATTATATTAATATGTTTCAGTTTTATGAGGCAGAAAAATTATTTAATTGGTTTGATGAATTAGATAAAAAAGAGATATTGAAATTATGGTTAATGAATAATGAAGAAAAATTATTTTATGCTAGATATCTAGGAGTGATCGGAGGGTATTATAAAATTAGACTGGCGAATTGGTATAAAGCTTTAGAATACTCCTTAAGAGCTAATCAAGTGTTAGAAAAAGTAGAAGGTTATCAAGCTATTAAGTGTAACGTTCTTTACAATATAGCAAGTACTCGTATTTCATTAGGTCAAATTAACGAAGCTCAAAGTGAGATTAATGCAATAGAAAAGAATACTAATTTTATAGGTTTAGGGCAAGTAACGCGTATAATGAAATCAAAGTTATATCATTATATTGGTAATGAGCAACAAGCGTTAGAGGAATGTGATAAAGAGATAATGCAAATCTCTAGAAGTGGTACTCGACTCAATGATGTGTTGTATTTTTCTAATAATTACATATTAAAAGCTGAAATATTAAACTCACTTGGTAGATATCAAGAAGCCTATGTACAAATACAACAGTTATATGATACTCATAAACTAGTAACAAAAGAGCATTGTGAAGTATTTGGTCGCATTTTTACTCAAATGGCAAGATCTGAACTTGGATTAGGAGAAATCAATAAAGCCTTAGAACACGCAAAAAAAGCTATAATAATTTTTCTTGCTGATGAGAAAAGAAATCCTAAAAATACTACCTATCTCATTGATCCTGATTTAGCAGCTAGTTATGTAGTTCAAGGTGATATTTTATTTGCTTTAAATAAGTTGGAGGAAGCTATAACATCTTATAGACAAGCTTATGGTATATATTTTTATCTATATAAGGATAGAAGAAAGAATGTTGCTTATACAAGTTACTTGTACCTTCAAGGTGCTAAAGCTGCATGTAAAAAACAAGATTTTCGTATTTATAAGGATTTTGGTAAATCACAAGTTGAAGAATTTGGAGTAGATCACCCTAACACTATCGCTATGTTTGAATATTGTAAACAGTATGGTATGAATTTAGAGAGGTGAAGTGCATTAGCATTTCAATTTGATGTATCTAATTTATAAGACAATGGTCAAGTTAACCTTAGCTTTGTATAATAACGCAAGCATCTGTAATAGAATATTTATGGTTCGTAGTGTTTATCTATTAACCAATCAACAAATGATTTATTAATAGGCTCAGGTTGTTTTTTTAGAGAGTAGTGATATACTTCTTTTATTAAATTTATAAGGTTTGTAAGTGAAAAGTTTATATTTTTTTCAAGTATAGTTTTAATTGTCACTTCAGTTGCTTCAAAAAAGACGTTTATTTGAGCATGACTTAGTAACTCAAGTGGTATTGCTTTTTCATCAATAAGTATTGATTCTAATGATACATCTAACCCTTTTGCTATTAATTGTAGATTATGAGCCGTAGGATTTTTAGAATTACCTGCTACTATTCCATATATTGTATTTCTGCTTAATCCAGTTTTCTTTTCTATATCAGTAGGACTGATGTTCTTCCTGACTTCCGCAGATTTTTTGATATTAGTTGTTATAAGTGGCATTAGTAAGGAGGTGAAGTGGTACTCTCGTTTTGTTGTGCCTAGTAGATATTTTATTATTGACTTTAACTGCGATGTTGTTTATTATTTAATTAATTGAATATAGCCCCATATTTTATAGCCCTAATATGTACATACGTCGTAAAAAAACTCCTAATAGTCCAAGGCAATCTATTCAAATAGTGGAAGGTTATCGTGATAGTAAAGGTAACGTCAAACAGCGTATAGTACGTCATTTAGGAGTCTTCGTAGATGAAGTAGAAGAAGCTAAATTAGTTGCCCTAGCACAAGATTTGATTGCCACCCGACTTCCGCATTTTTTAATAAGGCATAAGCTTAGAAGGCTCATAGTGCTAGGATTTTTAAAATTTAGGCACAACATTATTTTGTTATTTTAAATATATTTCAGCATGGTCTGAACGCTTGATGTTAAAGGTTTTATAGATTTTTCTAGCTTCGTTTTTTATTGCACTTGGTAGTCTATAAAGATCACCAGTCTTTGTATGTCTTAAGATTGAAGCCTGTACTGATATTAATAATTCAACGATGTTAGTTACACTGATCTTTTGGGTCAGAGCAACCTTGTATTCTATAGTTTTAAGCACTGCAAAACTCATATAACACACAGCTATGTGTGCTTCTATCCTTTGTTTAGTCCAGTGAAAAATTGGACGCATTTGTAAATTATGTTTATTGATTCTAAATTGCTCTTCAATTACCCATAATCTAGCATATTTTGCTATTGCTTCATGTGGAGTTATAGTTTGGTCATTGGTGATTACCCCATGTATGCCATCCCACAACGCATCCTGCTCTATCTTCTCTGCGTCAATATAGCTCTTGCCATTTTCACTAGAAGTATATTTTTTTACTCCACTATTAGATATAAGTTTTTTAGTACTACCAGACTCACCAATAGTCTTATTAATTTTATCTAAAATTTTTTGTCGCTCCTGTGCATCATTAATAGCCCTTTTAGATTTATAACTGGTAATTAGACGTTTACCATCATGCTCTAGATCGGCAATCCAAGTAAGATCATTGCCTATAACAGTAGGCTTATAGTTTTCCTCTGATAATATTTCTTCTTTCTTTTCTTTCTTGAGTGTTTTAAGCTTTGCTGCCACAATATAACGATAACCACCTTCATCGAGAGCTTGCAAGTTAGCTTTACTAAACATTGCACGATCAGCAATAAAACAGACATCTTTAACTTTAAGATACGCTTGCCAGCTGTTAATTGATTTAATTAAGGTGCTAACTTCTGCGGTATTACCACTAAACAGCTCATAGCCAAGTGGTAATCCATCCTCATTAGTTGCTAGGGCAAGAACTAGTTGGGTAGTATTAAAGCGATGATCTTTACTATAGCCAAAGGCTCTTAGCTCATCTATTTCTACTGATTCAAAGTATAGTGTAGTGACATCAAAAAATACTAGGCTAATCTCTTTATTAGGAATCAGGGTTAGGGTGTTTTTAAAGCATAATTCTTTAATTTTAGGTATTTGCTCATGTAATTTGTCCATCATCCGATAAGTAGCATCTAGATCATGATGCCTGTCAAATTGATCGCTTAAATACTCAACTATCCCTTTTTTACTATTTGGTCTTACCATACGGGCTAACACTAAATCCTTCAGCATCCCAGCGTCACGTTTCCTTGCTAGTAACTGGTTAAAATGCATTTGATCATAAACATGCCCCCCTATTTGATGCACTCCTTCAACAACTCGCTTGACTTCTACAACCTCATTTAGTTTTACTTCGTTAACAGGTAGAATATCTTTTAACAACTTGTTAGTTGGACGACCTCTTTTAACCTCGTTAGTATCATCAGTAAACAAATTCCTCTGCCCAATTGCAGCTTCTCTCTCAGCTTTAATCTTGGCAATCAAATCTTGTGCTAGGGCAACTAATTTAGCTTCTTCTACTTCATCTATGAAGACTCCTAAATGACGTACTATACGCTGTTTGACGTTACCTTTACTATCACGATAACCTTCCACTATTTGAATAGATTGCCTTGGACTATTAGGAGTTTTTTTACGACGTATGTACATATTAGGGCTATAAAATATGGGGCTATATTCAATTAATTAAATAATAAACAACATCGCAGTTAAAGTCAATAATAAAATATCTACTAGGCACAACAGAACGAGAGTACCACTTCACCTCCTTACTAATGCCACTTATAACAACTAATATCAAAAAATCTGCGGAAGTCAGGAGCATATGACTATATGTACGCCTAGCACCTCGATTTGGTAATGCCTGCTACTATCATGATTTTGATTCTATCATCTATCAACTTTTCATTTACAAGCAGTATACTATCACTGGTATAGAAAATATTCATATAATTCAAAAAAGACAAATTACTGGAGCTAATAATAATTTTTTTACTTTTGAGAATTTTGTTATGCTCATGGCAATAATGTCCAAAATCTGAGGTTTTACGACTTTTGCTAAACCACGATTTACAAATGAACCTTATGTCGTGTACTAAGCCCTAAATATTTAAAAATAACACCAGCGAATTTAATTCTATCAAATTCACTTTGCTCTAATTCAGATACAATTTGAGCATGAAATTTATCATTCATATTTAATAACTTTGAAGAATACTCAAAGTGTACGGCAGATAAAATTACATTTCCCTTATTATATTTGATTTTTAAAACTGCTGGTAAAACTGACTGGTCTATAAATTGATAGTAAGCAAGAGTATTTATATTTTTATATAATTGAGTATCTACAAAATAAGGGCCTCCATTATAATAAATCATAATTTTTTTAGATAAAGAATTATCGTCTATAGCTAACTTAATTAATGCTGCACGTACACCACTATTATTTTCATAATTATATTTTGCAAGAACAGGACCTATAGTTTTGTTGGGAAAAAATGCTAATTCTCTTTCTCCTAGGATTTCTAAAGAACCATCTTTATCAAATTCTACGAATCCTGAACCGTAATAAGCCCCTGCACAAATACCTAAATAATTACCCCCATTTTCTACATAATTCTTTATAGCTTTATTTCCTTTGCCATTAAGTTGTTTAGTATAATATAAATCCCTCCCTCCGGGCATTATTAATAGAGCTGCTTGATTTGACCATTTGTTTTCTATAATTTCTGAAGCACTAATGAAATGTATTTTATAGTTGGGTAAAACAATTTGCTTTAGTGTATACATGGTGTGCTTAATAGATTCGATAGACACTCCTAAATCATTATATAAATATATGATATTCTTCTTCATTCTATAAATATAATTAGTTAATTACCAAGAACGTGATTCAATAGCTTCAGCAATATTTTCTGCCGTTTTTAGAATTTTTATAATTGTAGGAATTATAGTTGCAATAAAATTACGTTCTAAACCACGGGTACGCTGAGCTACACTTATTTCCTGAAAGATACTAACAATCACAGGAATAAATCGTATGGCAAGAGATAGGGATAGACTTATTTTCTTATGATTAATCCCAACATAAGATAATAAAATTAAAATTTCATTAAGGCTATCAATCATTTCAGATATACGTGTTGTAAGTGTTATTAATGAAGCGAAAAGTAATAATGTTGCGAATCGAATGATGACTTGTACTCCTACTATCCAATTACTGGTAAATATATGAACAAGCAAAATAATTAATAATATAATAGTAATCGGGCGTAATTGAATAAATAATTTTTGTAGTGGTATTTTAGCTATAAAATATAAAAAAAATGTAAAAAATAAGCTTATACTAAGCAACAATAAATTAGATACTAAAAATAATCCGCTTGAAAAAACGACTAAAGAATATAGCCCAATCCTTGGGGATAAGCGATGGATAGGAGAGTTATATTGATAATAAGTATCTAAATTCATATCATCATATTTTTATATAAAGGTATAGTAATAGAAGGATGATCATCTCCAACTATTTGCCCTTGCTCAAAAACAATTACACGATCAAAATTTGATAATAATTCAAGGTCGTGAGAAATCATAATAACAACTTGCTTTAAATTTTCTATTACTTGGAAAATATTTTTTTTATTTCTTAAATCTAAAAGCGTCGTAGGCTCATCAAATACTATGTAATCAGGTTTCATCACTAATACCCCGGCAATAGCTAATAATTGTTTTTGTCCGCCACTAAGAAGATGAGATGGAGATTTACGCAAATTATGTATATTATATAAGGATAAGATTGAATTTATACTTTGCTCAATCTTATCTTTATTGTAACCAAGATTTTTTAAACCAAAAGCAAGGTCTTCTTCAACTATTGGAAAAACAATTTGATTGTCTGGATTCTGAAATACAAATCCAACTTTCCGTCTTATTTCTTTACCAAATTTACGTGTATCTAAACCATCAATTGTTACAAGTCCAGTAGTAGGTAGTTTAATGCCATTAAGAAGTCTTGCAAATGTACTTTTTCCACTACCGTTTGCTCCGACTATACCAATTTTTCTTTCACCTAGTGTTAAACTGATATTTGATAAAATGTCATAATTATTAACACTGTAACTAACATTTTCAATTTTTATCATATAGACTTTACAGCTTTACTTTCACTAATATTAAAATTATAAAATAAAAACTTAATCTTGTATTATAGGGTAAGAACGTTTTACTACCATTGCTATAGTAGTAGCAATAATTGCTTTAATAATATCTCCTGGGATGAATATCATACTTCCAATAAGAGCTTGATTTATAGAAATATTAATAATTATATTAAGCCATAAAATACCTATAATATACATAATTAGTATGCCTCCAATTATTATATATATAAAAGCACTAATATTAGTTAAATTAGACCAATTTTTTTTAAATAAAAAACCAATAACAAACGCTGCAATCGGCCATCCTAAAAGAAATCCACCACTAGGTCCTAAAATTGATCCTAAGCCTCCATGCCCACCAGCAAGAACTGGAAGACCAAGTGATACTATTCCTAGAAAAAGAATTTGAGATAAAGCACCTCTTTTAGCTCCTAAAATACTGCCAGAAAGCATAGCTCCTAGAGATTGTACACTTATAGGAACACCAATAACAGAAATTACGATACCAGGTATGATACCTAATGCAGCCGTAATTGCAGCAAAAAGAGCTATACAAACTATATCCTTAGTATTCATTAATTTATATCTTCAATTTCATTTAGCAAGTAACTTTATAAATCAAATATATCATTTTCATTTAATGATCAAGTTTTTTAATTATTAAATAATACTAATGATCTTTCAATATAGAATGAAAAAGGTATAATTTAAGTTATAGAATAAAAAAGCTAATGTCAGGTTATCAATATGTTTATCCATCAGAAACAGTTTGTCGGATGGAATTTTTGTTGAAATCAGCCCCAGATATAATAGCATTTGGTAAGATTCAATGTATTTATTTACGTGCCAAGTTTTCATATTTACCTAAGCAGATTTCTGAAATTACCGGTTTGAGTATTAGTCGAGTTAGGCAAATTCATACAGCTTATTACAAACTCGGAGAATCAGTATTAAAAGAAACTAAAAGAGGTGGTAGGAAGCAAGTCCTCAAATTATTAAGTCTATCACTAGTTGGAACTGGATTATTAATCCTATATTGAAAGATAATTAGTATAACCTTAGTTCGACGTAAGAAAAAGTATTTGAAAAGTAAGAAGGGAGTGTTTATAAACTTCTTTAACCGTGACGAAACGTGTGCTTCCTTAAACTTGGTATCCATTCACGACACCGCTCAAAATCCAATCATTAGGGGTCTATCAGAAAGATTGTGTAAGTATGATGTCAGAGTTAGTCCATCTTTGATCGACATTTGCCCATTTTTGGTCATCAGTACCACAAAGTATGGCAAATTGATTCAAGGCAACTGACCAATCTTTAATTGGCATTGTCCACTTTTTTTGAGCGTTTGTCAATGCCAAAAATATTATTTTCTGAATTGATTTATCATCTGGAAATACCCCTTTATTTTTTATAATTTTCCTGATTTGCCGATTGGCTGATTCAATAGTATTAGTAGTATATATTGCCTTTCTAATCCCTTCAGGAAAGCTAAAAAGCGGGGCTATACCTGACCAAAGACGTTGCCACATGTCAGAAATTACTGGATATTTTTCGTCCCATTTTTTACTAAAGTTTTGTAGTTCTCTAATCCCTTCCGCCTCGTTTATTGCTGTATAAATTTTCTTTAAATCAGCTGTTACCGATTTTAAATCTTTATATGACACGTACTTGGTAGAATTCCTAACCATATGCACGATACATAATTGTACAATAGTTTTAGGAAAAACACTATTTATAGCTTCAGGAAAGCCTTTTAGACCATCTACACAAGCAACATATATCTTTTCAATTCCCCTATTCTTTAGCTCAGTTACCACTTGCATCCAAAATTTAGAACCTTCATTCTTGCCAATCCAAATACCAAGTAACTCTTTCTTACCTTCCATATTAACACCTATAGCTATATAAACTGCTTTATTTATTATAGTGTGGTTGTCTCTTCCTTTAACATGTATGAACCTACCCAACAATGCAAGAAAAAAATAATATATAACAGCAAAAAAATCGAATGCAGTCATGTATCCGGCTTATAGACAATAAATCAAGCAATTTACCCTATAGCCCTGATGGAATTCGCTGGCTTACAAACTTATACTTATCATATATTCGACTTCTAAAGAGCCATTGCTAAATTCAGTTTTTTCGTAAGCTAAGGTTCGTCTTATTTACCATCAATATTATCATTCTTCGCATATTCCGGATTGGAATTTGTTAAACTTTTATTACCTATAATGTCATTTCATCAATTATTTGGAGCAGTTTTTTTAACTACAAACTTTACTCTCGGTATAATCATTACCTGAACTGAGTAATGCAAATACCACCCTTGCTAGCTTATTAGCTACCGCGACAACTGTTTTATTATGACTGTTTCTCTCAGATAAATTAAACATCCACTCAGTAAACTTGCTATAATCTTTTTTAGATTTTTGTTCTTCCGTGGTAAATCTTATCTTGCTATTCAGAACGGCTCTTGCTCCTTGAATTAACAAAGTACGTAAATAAATATCACCTCTTTTACTAATACCAAGCAACTTATCTTTACCACCACTAGAATGTTGCCTTGGCACTAATCCCAGCCATGCTGATAATTGCCTACCATTTTCAAAACAACTAGCATTCCCTATTGAGGCTATTAAGGCTGTGGCAGTTATTAAACCTATACCTGGTATCGTCATTAGTTGTTGGTGATTACTATACTGGCTAGCTATGATTTTTAATCGTTGTTCTAGCTCTTTTATTTTTTTATCATTTTCTACAAATTCTTCTTTTAACTCACTAAACGTTTGATAGCTTAGCTGGCTTAAAGCCCCTGCATCTAAAATCTCAGTTAATTTTGTCATAATCTTATTGATTCCTTGCGGAATAACAAAACCAAATTCATGTAATAATCCCCTGATCTCATTAGCAAGAGCAGTACGGTTTTTTACCAATCGTTGCCTTACTCTATGAATAAATAAAATTTCTTGTTGCTCTACAGTTTTGATAGGTACAAACCTCATATTAGGTCTTGCTACTGCCTCACATATTGCTTCTGCATCAGCTTGATCATTTTTATTAGTTTTAACATAAGGTTTAACAAACTGCGGGGCCATTAATTTTACTTTATGACCTAATTTTGTTAATTCTCTTGCCCAATAGCTAGCTCCACCGCAAGCTTCCATGCCTACTAGACATTTTGGTACGTTAGCCATAAAAGTTAAAATCTGCTCTCTCGTTAATTTTTTCTTCAATACTGTCTTGCCATTTTTATCTACACCGTGAATTTGAAAAATTCTTTTTGCAATATCTATACCAATTGTGGTAACTTCCATATGGATCTCCTTATTATTGTTTAGGATTCATTTCCTATCCTAGAAGATTAGCATACGCTTCTCATTCTGTATATAGGGTAGGTCCATACCATTATATATGCAGTCAAGATATATTATCGGATATATACTATCAAGGGGACGATTCTGCCAATTTATAATATCCTCCAAAACTCCGTCAGTTACTTTAGATATTAACTCTGCAGATACTTTGGTAGAATATATCTCCTCTAAATGTCCTTGTATCTCCCTTGTGGTCATACCTCTTGCATACAGAGATATTACCTTCTCATCAAACCCTTTAAATTATCGAACTCCCTTAGGAATTAATAGGGGTTCAAATTCTCCTTCTCTATCTCTTGGAACATCTACATTCCGACCATCTTCATCTATTATAGTCTTTTCATAACTACCATTGCGTCTGTTTTCAGATTCTTTCTCATCCTTGGAATGCTTCTCATATCCAATATAAGATTCCATCTCTTTTTCTAGAATCTTATTAACTAGTTGTTTTTTTAACTCTTGGAATATCCCATCTTTGCCAAAAATTTCTGATGGATTGCTTTGTGACAAGAGTTCTGACACTACTTTTTCTACAGATTGATTTATTGTTTTTGTTTTCTTATTCATATTAACAACCTCATGTAAGTGTTTTTTAGTAATCTTGTTTTACTACTTCTTGCAACTTACACAATCATTATGACAGACTCTTAGGGGCTAATTATTTTAGATTTTTTATTTGAAATTTGCTAAGGCAAGTAAATTAGGTAAGTACACATCCTATCAAAAATCCTGTTTATTCTCGCCTAAAATAGCTCAAAATATAATTAATTAGTTATTGCAGACAGTCTCCTAGCTCGTTTATATCACTATAAAACTAAGGCTAAAATACAACTATAGCACTAGGTCTTTTTTTATGCAATTCAATAGAATAGCGGCAAAGCAGAGATAGTAACTAAAAATTATTATTTTATATTGGGTAAATTTATTGTTATAGTTCGAAGCTAATGGCTACAGTTGTAAATTGTAATGAACTATTGACCCACTATTGTAACGAACTATTGACCCACCAAACCATACTAAAAAATAAAATGAAATATAGTTTTTTGATCAGATTTTAACCATTATTAAAATTCAGATTCAGATAATATTTAACTATACTCAGTTGATAATTTTTTTATTACAATATTGCTTTTTACTAATTTACATCTTTCCCTCCTCTAAAACTTTTATTACCAGTTTCTATGATTTGACAATGATGTGTTAATCTATCGATAATTACTTTTGTTGCCTTAGCATTACCAAACATATCACCCCATTCTTCAAATCTCAAATGGGTAGTAATGATCACTGAAGTCTGCTCATATAATTTAGCAAATAGCTCAAATAACAGGAATCTAACCTCGGCTTTTATGGGTACATAGCCTAATTCATCTACTACAATCAGATGAAATCTTCTAACAAACTGTTCTAATAGTTTGTTTATGTTTTTACATAATACGTAGCATTTTGTTTGCTGCTCTTAACTGAATCGATGAATTTGCTTTCATAATTATGGATTCTAGTATTGAGCAATTGGCTAGCTAATTCATTTAAAGTATAAAATCTTACCCTGTAACTTTTTTCAATGGCAGTGAACGCCAAACCAATTGCTAGATGAGTTTTTGCAGAACCAGAACCACCTATGAGCATGATATTTTGATGATTATCAATCACTTTTTGTATATCAATATTCTCAACCAATTTAGCTTGGCATGTATCTGATAGTAACTTTATGGTTGGAAACTTAGCTAACTGCAACCTATAATGCAGAGAACGTGACTTTTTATATTCACACTCTGCTTCAAGAAGTTTCTTTAACACATCATACACACTAGTAGTAGGGACATCATTTGTTAAATTACTTGACTCAGATAACTGCATCTTCATACCAACTAAACCTAATTTATCTAATAACAATATTAAGTCTTTCATTTAATTTACCTCCGTTGTTAAATGCAACTTGCTATAGATACTACAATCAGCATCAGGAGGATTTTTTAGCTGAATAAACTCACTCTCTTGGATATCTAGTTTCATTGCTGGTTGCAACAAATATTGCTCAACTAATTTAGAGCTACAGCCGCCAGCAGCAATTGTTAGGTTACAAGCATTTGTTACCTTTTCTAATCCATACTTATTAACAAGTAGTAGGATATCTATAAATTGTTTATCACCATCTTTGTAACTCTCTAACTTATTTCGTAGTTTGCCAAATATCTCAGGTAACAAACTCATTAACTCTTTGAACGGTTTACCATTACGTAAAGCACCGGGTTTACGTTCTAGGACTGCTATATAGTGCCATGGATTATAAATCTTCTGATAGCGTTTAAAACTACGAACATGCTCTGCAATAATCTTGCTTTCATGTAAAATTACTATCTGCCAAGCATAGGATTTAATCTGTACACTAAGTCCCACATATTCACACGGAACACTATACATATTGGTGTCGTATTGTATTAAACTCAAAGGTGATACGGTCGTTGGATGTAATCTATAACCCCTAAACTGCCCTCTATATCCTATTAAATATGCCTTCTCTTCCTCATATATTTCTAGAATCGTTTTTTCTGTAAATTCAGGATGTCTTTTAGTTTTAGCCCACTCTATAGACATCTCTCTTAGCTGAATGTTAATAGCTTCATAACTATCTCCTTTCAATATTGGAGTAAAAAAGTTACGTCTAGTGTCTCCTACTTGTTTCTCAACCTGTCCTTTCTCCCATCCCGATGCTGGAGTACAGGCAAGTGGCTCAAATAAATGGTGAGAGGCCATTTGGATAAACTTCTCGTTAAAGATACGATCCTTGCCAATCAATATTTTTTTGACAGCCGTCTTCATATTGTCATAAATACCATTCTTACAACAACCAGCAAAAAACTTGAAAGCTTGATCATGGGCATCCATAACCATTTCCAGCTGCTCATTAGGATAAACCACTACCAAAGAATAACGACTATAGCATAGCTTTATTCTCGCTGCTTTAACTCTAGTAACATCCCCATTTAAACATATTTCTTCCTCTCCCCAATCAAACTGAAACGCTCCTCCTAGCTCAAAATTTAGTGGAATAAAAACTTGCTTACCTTTTGCTTCATGATCTCTTCGGAATCTTCTAACTATTAGATTTACAGATTCATAACTATCCTGATAACCTGATATCTTCAACTGTTCGTATAGCTTCTTGCCAGTCATCCTACGTCTGACTGGTTCTTTGATATTCTCTGCTAATAGCTGGTTTAACATCGCAAGATATCCACCCAAAACTGGCTTAGCTTTGCTATATTTGGCTAATTCAAATTTGGTTGCATCACTGCGTATAACTTTCTTAACGGTATTTTTTGATATATTAAGCTCTTTGGCAATTGCTCTAATTGCCTTGCCATCAACATGATACATTTTACGTATCTTTGAAATTGATTCCACGATAAACACTCCCTAAAAACTCCTACACATTATTAACAAATTATTAATTTATGTAGGAGCTAATATTTCTTTTTAGGTGGGTCAATTCTTATTACAATTCTTGCTCTAAATGGGTCAATAGTTCATTACAATTTACAAAATAATATATACAATATTCTAAAGGGGATATCTAAAAAACCTTCAGCAGAGTTGTTACAAACGGTAGCCGATGTACTAGGTGTAACCGTTAAAGATTTATATAATCCCTTTATTGAAACAAAAAATTATTTAAATAATGATGATTTTGAATTGATGGAAAAAATACTTAAGACTGTAATAGAAGAGATAAAAAATCTTAAGTTAGAAGTTACTGAAGTGGATCTAGTCAATATTATGTTAGAAGTGTTTAATTACTCGAAACCCGAACCCAAAAAAGAACTAGAGAAAAGGTTTATTAATTGGATATTACAACAACGCATACAAAAAAAGTAAATTTGGGGCAAAAATGAATATTTTATCAAATTGTTATTAGTTTTTACACTTACTCAAAAGATCTATACTTCTAAAGTGGTTTTCACCAAATTTTTCTATGAGTTGGGTGCTAAATTTTATATACCAAAATTTATTTGGTAAATTGCAAGTTGCTTTTGCTGCAGCCCAATACAGGTAGCTTACTTCATCGACATTTTTCATATTGTCCCGATAATTATTATAATATAATACTTCTGCTGAAGCATAGGATTCAGCTGCTTTCTCATTTTGACCAAGAGCCGCTAACGCATCTCCTTCAACAACAAAAGCTTTCGCCAAACGTAGGTCTTGTAATTCCGTAAGATTAGCATTTTTTTTAGTTGGATCATTAATGAATATATTTTTAGCTTTTTGAGCATATTCTAAAGCTTTCCTAATATTTCCTAATCCCAGTTCTGCTCTTGACATCTCAGTAAAGATTCGACCAAATACTTCATGATCATCTTTTTTAGATGATTTGCACATATTGTATAACTGCTCAGTTTGTGCATAAGAATCCTTATACTGTCCAAGAATATTTAATATCTCAGCTTTAAGTACATAAGGATTTATAAAAAATAAATCCTCAGGCTGTAATCCATTGTTAATACATACTTCTATAGTTTTTTTAGTTTGTTCCAATGCTTCTAGGTATTTTCCTTGTACAAATAATAAATTTGCTCTTGCAAAATATATAAATATATTATCACTTTTACCGGTTAAGCCAGTGTTAAGCAAATTTTTCAAAATCTGTATATTTTCTTCTGCTTCTTTAATTTTTCCTAACATAATATTGGATATAACTAAATAATAAATTATATTAGATTTAGTAGATTCATAACCATCTATATTTTCAAACACTTTCTGTGCTTTTGTATAATAGTAAATTGCTGTATTATAATCAGAATTGTTATTTCTATAATATGTACCTACTAATTCTAGATAAGATGTATAATTATATTTTTTATTATTATTCATTAGCCATAATTTAAATACATTATTATTATCATTTGCAATAAACCAATCAACCAATTTTCTTGAATTACAGCAATCCAAAAAATAAACGTAGTCTATTAGTAAATGTAAATTTACTTCCAATAGTACATGTATATCTATCTTATATAGTTCCGCATTTCTTAAAATTACTTCTAAATTTTCATGCACTGTTTTAGCACTTCTAAAAATATACGCTTTTACTGTGTTCTTTGGTACAGAGTCAGTAAATTTAGTAACAATGTCTTCTAAATAATTTTTATTATTCTTATTTCCATTTATCTCCATTATCTTATTAGCAATAACATCATGCATTTCAAAAACAGGATTGGTTTCATTTGAGTCAATATTAGCTACTAAAGCAAATTTAGACAGTTGATAAATATCATCATCAATAGTATTCTTGTCATCAGTAATAATTCTTAGTAGTTCCTTAGAAAAACCTTGGTTATTGATTAGTGCTATTTTATTTAGTAATTTTTTAGCATTTGGCTTTAATTCCTTAATTGCTAGAGTAATGTTTAATTTAATTTTATCAGCAGAATCTCGTATCCTCTTTTTATATTCTTCTTGATTTAAACCCGGTACTTGGTTCAATAACTGTGTGCCTTGTACTATCAATATAGGATAACCACTAAATTCTTGAACTAAAAACTCTGCTAGTTTAGGATCATCTTTTTCTAAAATATTATTAGCAAGAGTAGTAGCATCATTTTTTTCAAATGCCATCATTTTGACTGTATTAGGTAATAGTTCACTATCTTGGGAAGCAAAAATAACATGACCATTATGTTCCCAATTAACAAATTCTTGCACCTTATGATTTTCTTTGATCTTTAAATTATCAAATACTAACAACCATTTATTCTTACTAGATAAGTAAGACAATACTTCTTTTTTTGCTGTTCTTACATCTTCTGATATTAAATTAGTCTTAGCTTTTTCATTAATTGATTTTGCTAGTTTTAGAAACTCTTCATTAATATCTAAATTGCAATCAATGAACCAAATGAGATCATAATTATTTTTATTCTCATAGGCATACATTCTCGCAAGCTGAGTCTTGCCCATACCACTAATGCCAACGAGACTTGTTTGTCTATATTTGATCAAATTATTCTTAACTAAAGTTAATTGTTTAACATGATCTACAAAATAGCTTACTGGTATAACAAGATTGGATATTTCTGCTTGAGCAACTGATATATAAGGCATTATTAATACCATTATTATTAATATATATTTCTTCATTTTTTCTTTCTAATATATTTAGCAAAATATAATATTTATCCTTGTGTTTACTTCGAATTATTTATTATTGTGGTACAAATAACTTCTACATCAAATTGTTATTAGTTTTTACACTTACTCAAAAGATCTATACTTCTAAAGTGGTTTTCACCAAATTTTTCTATGAGTTGGGTGCTAAATTTTATATACCAAAATTTATTTGGTAAATTGCAAGTTGCTTTTGCTGCAGCCCAATACAGGTAGCTTACTTCATCGACATTTTTCATATTGTCCCGATAATTATTATAATATAATACTTCTGCTGAAGCATAGGATTCAGCTGCTTTCTCATTTTGACCAAGAGCCGCTAACGCATCTCCTTCAACAACAAAAGCTTTCGCCAAACGTAGGTCTTGTAATTCCGTAAGATTAGTATTTTTTTTAGTTGGATCATTAATGAATATATTTTTAGCTTTTTGAGCATATTCTAAAGCTTTCCTAATATTTCCTAATCCCAGTTCTGCTCCTGACATCTCAGTAAAGATTCGACCAAATACTTCATGGTCTTCCTTTTTAGATGGCTTATGCATATCATATAACTTGTCAACTTGAGCATAGGCCTCTTTATATTGTCCAAGGATGTTTAACACCTCAGCTTTAAATAAATAAAGATGTGTAAGCAATAGATCATCTTGGTTTAATCCATTTTTTATACATGCCTCCATAGTTTTATTAGCTTGTTCTAATGACTCAAGATATTTTCCCTGTATAAAAAATAATCTAGCTTTAACAAAATACAGCATTGGTATATCTATTTTGTCAACAGAACCTTCATTAAACATCCGATCGATAATTTGAGTATTTTTCTCTACCTCTTGAATATCCCCTAATACAATATTAGACATTGCTAAATTGAAAAATACATTAAATTTTAAAGTGTCATATCCTTGTACGTTATCTAATACTTTTTTTGCTCTTACTAAATATTCAATCGCTGTCTTATTATCGGAACTTCTATAATATCCATATTGTCCATACTGTCCTATTATATGTAAATACGCTGCGTATACCCGCTTTTCATTATTGTTCATTAACCATAACTTGAATTTTCCATCCTGATCATTTTTATTAAACCAATTAATTAGTTCTGTTGCCTTATAGAAATCAAAAGAATTAATATATTTTATTATTAATTGTAAATTTAACTCCATAAGTTTATATACATTGATATTGTATTTTTGTTCATTTTTTTTGATTATTTCAAGATTTTCAGACACTGTTTTTGCATTCCTAAAAATATGGGCTTTTACCACACTACTTGGTATAGAGTTCATTAATTTAGTAACAATGTCTTCTAAAAAAGCTTTATTATTCTTATTTCCATTTATCTCCATTATCTTATTAGCAATAACATCATGCATTTCAAAAACAGGATTGGTTTCATTTGGATCGGTATTAGAAATTAAAGCAAATTTAGACAGTTGATAAATATCATCATCAATAGTATTCTTGTCATCAGTAATAATTCTTAGTAGATCCTTAGAAAAACCTTGGTTATTGATTAGTGCTATTTTATTTAGTAATTTTTTAGCATTTGGCTTTAATTCCTTAATTGCTAGAGTAATGTTTAATTTAATTTTATCAGCAGAATCTCGTATCCTCTTTTTATATTCTTCTTGGTTTAAACCCGGTACTTGGTTCAATAATTGTACCCCTTGTACTATAAGGATAGGGTAACCAACAAATTCTTGTGCTAGAAATTCTGCTGATTTTGGATTATTATTTTCTAAAATATTATTGGCAAGAGTAATAGCATCTTGCTTATCAAATGCTGTCATATTAATTATACTGTGTAATCCCTCGCTATCTTGGGAAGCAAAAATAACATGACCATTATGTTCCCAATTAACAAATTCTTGTACCTTATGATTTTCTTTTATCTTTAAATTATCAAATATTAACAACCATTTATCCTTACTGGATAAATAAGCCATTAGTTCTTTTTTTACTAAGGTTATATCTTCTAATATTAGATTAGATTTAAAAGTACTATTAATAGTTTTTGCTATCTTCAACAATTCTTCATTAATATCTAAGTTACAGTCAATAAACCAAATAATATCATAATTCTGTTTGTTCTCATAAGAATACATTCTCGCAAGCTGAGTCTTCCCCATTCCACTAACACCTACTACACTGGCTTGTTTATATTTAGTTAAATTATTCTTGAGTAGAGTTAGTTGTTTGATGTGATTAATAAAATAAGTGACCGGTACAACAGAATTGGATACTTGGTCTTGAGCAAGTGAAATACTGGACATAACTAATATTATTATTAATAAATATTTTTTCATTTTTTCTTTCTAATATTATTCACATATTTAGTAAAATCTAACACTTGTTTTTGTACGGATTTATCTATTATTATAGGATAAGTAATTTCAACTATATTAGATTCATCATCAGAAGATACACTGTACTTAAACTTATGCTCTTTTAGAGATTTGAATATTTTACGACAACTAAGTAGAAATACATCCATATATTCTAACACTATAGTTTCAGATAAATCCACCATTCTTTTTTCGTTTAAAGGAAAACTGTCATATTTAATAATAACTTTTTTGTTAGTAAAACTTATTTCCATTATTTTAGGAATTTCACTCTGCCTATCCATAAATTCCATTAAATTAAAAATAAGGCTAAAAATTAACTGATAAAAAACTTCGGTCGTACAATTAATATTAATTGTGTCTATATTAGTTTGTACCTTTAAGGCTATTGTAATAAAATAAGGAGAAAAATATTCTTCTAAATACTTAGTTAAATTTACTATATCTATTTTTTCAGGAGATGTATCGTATAAGCACATTGGAAATAAATAGTTACTTGGGGATATATTCTGAATTATTTTCTTATCACTTATACCCATTTCTTGCTTGATATACATCTCGGTTGCTTTTTTTATAAAGAGCTTCTTTAGTTTTTGATTAATTCTTTTGTTGCTCAGCAATGTACTATTAATCTTTTTTTCTTCGTATAAATCATGCTCTAATATATACAGTCTCTCTTCCCTTCTTTTTTTTATTCTGAGGTAAACATACAAAAACAATGAGCAAATTAAAAAAGTCAAAACGACAGTTATAAAAGTATATTGGCACACTTTATTATTGTTTAAAGGATAAAATTTAGAATTTTTGTTAATTCCTACTTTTATGGTCAAAACTGTGTTTAAATCAATTTGATAATCTTTTTTTACATTTAAATTTTTTTTATAGTCTAGACCAAATGCAACACTATAATCATTGATTATGATTGCATAACCTATGTAATGGGGAAATATTTTATTTAAATTATCCTTTAGTTCTTGTAAATCAAATATAAACTCCTCTGCTGAATTTTTAATAGAAATTGTATATGGTGTGGTTTTTATTGTATTCTCGCTTATACCATTATTTGTTCTTGAAAAATTTTTAAATAAAAAAAAGGTTTTATTATAGCTAGATTTGTTGAAGACTGTTGTCAAATCATGAGATAATAAACTACCAACACTATCTAAATAACCAGCAAGCATTAATTTTTCCTTTTCTTTTTGTAGATGTAAAAGGTAAATATAAAAACCAATATTAAAAAATAAAAAAACAATAATAGCAATAATGAACGATTTGAATTGCTGTATTAATTGTTGCATGATATTAGTTTGAACCAAACTTGTACTCAATATATCTATTGCTCTTCAAACTCAAACCTCATATAGATGGCAATAACATGTATTTATAATCTAGGCATATTCCCGTCTATATGCATTTAAAAATCATATCCGATTTAATTTTAACAAGATATACTAGTTGTTGTAAATCTTGTGTCTGTTTATCGCTTTCTCTTATTCCATATCTTGTTTTTCAAGTACTATTACTAATTATTATAACTTTATGATGTTTCAACTTCTTTAGTAATTAAATATCGTATCAATGCATTAACCGCTTGCTGTTGCTCTGAACTACGAATTTTCATAAAATTCTTTGAAACCTCTATGTACATATGCTGATTTTCAATAAATATTAGCTGTACAATATCAGTATCTTCTAAATCTTTATAAAAATACTCTATAATTTTTATCTAGTGCTTTAGCAATAAGAACTAATCTATCTATTGATATTCTATTAATGCTCCTTTCGTATTTTTGTAACTGCTGCCTCGTTACTTCTACTATATGCGCCAGTTGTTGTCGTGACAATCCTTTAGCAAGTCTTAGAGAATAAATCTTTTCTCCAATAAGTTGATCGATCTTATGTAAATAGTAATTTTTTCTTGATATCATTTTTTTAACATTGATTGTATCATATCTTAAAAGCCTTCATTATACTCTTCAAGTTTTCTAGATTATGCTACGATAAGTTACTTAACGTGTCAATAACTTAATTTATTATTATAAAAAGTAGCCTTATTTTTTTTCTTTGATATATAATTAATTTGTTGTTTGTCACAATTCCTCCAAATTTATAATCGTAATTGGGGTAAGGCTAAAAATAGCAACCCATCTCATCTTTAGCAAGTTGTTTAAAATCTGATGATCCTTAGTCCTAGACCTATATAAATCACGCAGCTTATATCTCCTTAATGATTTTTGCCCCACAAATCCATGTCATATTGTTTGCAATATTCAAACATATCAACTGTGTTAGGATGGTGTATGCCAAATTCCTTAATTTGTGGCTTGCCAAAGAATTTATAATTATATAAATCTTTGCTTTTACAGGCGGCTTTTGCCCCTTTGTTATATAATTCACTTACTTGAGCAACATTTTTACTTCTATTGCCATATAAATAATGATATATAACAAAAGCTTTTTTATAAGATTCCATAGCTTGCTTAAGCCTATCTTGGGCAAACAAAATATCACCTTGTACTACATAAGTAGCTGCTAAATCAAAATTTTTAGAATAATTTATGTTCTCCGAATTGTTGTTTTCCTCTGCTAACAATATAGCCTTATTAATGTATTCAGAAGCTTTATATACTTTACCTAAACCTAATTTACTTTTTGCCATTTCTGTATAAATACATGAAAATTTAATATCATAATCATACCCTATGAGTTTCTTAGATGTGTTATATAATTGTTGAGCTTGAGCATAAGCTTCTTGATATCTACCAAGACAATTCAGTACCATTACTCTATAAATATAAATTCTGTTAAGGTATAAGCCATTAGCATGGAATCCATTTTTTATAAGAAGCTCAATACTTTGATCTCTATATTCTAAAGCTTCGTTATATTTTCCTTGTGTATAAAATAAGTAAGCCTTTAAAAAATATATTGTATATATATGTTCTACTTCTTGTGTTGCTAATTTTTCAATCTTTTTAAGTAATTCTTCAGCCAATTTTATCTCACCTATGTTTATATACGTTATACATATTTGATGAATTAAATTAAATTTTAGAGCATCATTGCCTTCATCATTATCAAGTGTATATAAAATTTCTAATGATTTAGTAAAATAAGAAATCGCTGTTTCAAAATTTCTTATTAACCTATTATAGATTCCTATTGCCCCTAAATATCTACTGTAATAAAATTTGTAATTCTCAGGCATTTGCCATAATTTAATTTGTTGATTTTTTTGATTAAACCAATCAACCATTTGCTGGATTTTGCTATTATCACCAACGTTTATATATAAAAGTAATAACTCACTTCTTAATTTAAGTATTGTATATATGTTAATATTATATCCTTCAGAATTTTTAAGAATAATTTCTAAGTTTTCTGCTATAGTCTGAGCGGTTCTCCACAAATATCCTGAGAGAGTTCTTGTAGGTTTAGGTAATTTGGCAATAATATTTTCTAAATATATTTTATTATTATCACCATTTAGTTCCATTATTTTATTGCTAACTATGTCATGCATTTCAAAAATAGGGTTATTATCATTAGAATTAATATTAGTTATTAGCATAAATTTAGATAATTGATATATATCGTCATTAAGGGTATCCGGATTATCAGTGATGGCAGTAAGTAATTGTTTTGAAAAACTTTGATTGTTCAATAAAGCTATTTTATTCAGCAACTTTATTGCACTTGGTTTTAATTGTTGAATAACCATATTAATATTTGTTGCTATTTTATCAGTCGCTTGATAAATTTTCTTTTTATATTCCTCTTTATCTAAACCTTTAATTTTATTAAGCAATTGAGTTCCTTGCACTATCAATATTGGGTAACCACTAAAAGATTGCGTTAAAAATTCGATACTATTATTATCCTTGTTGTCTAATAAGTTATTAGCTAAAGCTACAATAGTAGGTCTATCAAGTAGGGTCATTGCTATAATATTAGGTAACTTTTCATTATCTTGCGAACAAAACGCGACATGACCATTATGTTCCCAATCAATTAAATCCTGTACTTTTTTATTTTCATTAACTTTTAAATTATCAAACACCAATAACCACTTATTAGTAGAAGTTAAATATGATATTACTTCTTTTTTTGCTAAAGCAACTTCTTCAGATATATTAGTTTTTCTAGTGCTATTTAGCTGCTTAGCTAACTTAACAAATTGTTCGTTCAAATCAAGGTTACAATCAAAAAACCAAATAAGATCATAATTATTTTTATTTTCATAAGCATACATCCTAGATAGCTGAGTCTTGCCTATTCCGCTAGTACCTACTAAACTTGTTTGTTTATATTTACTTAAATTGTCCTTAATAGTCTTAAGTTGTTGCTCATGGTTGACAAAATAACTAACTGGAGTGATTAAATTAGATACTTGTTCTTGAGCAAAAGTATTACTATAAATAATTAGTAATATAAATAATGTTAAAAATTTTTTCATACACTGAGCTTCTGCATATATCTTTTATTTGACTATACCTAATTTTTCTACCATTTACAACAGATGCGATAGCATCCCCCAAGACATCGATTTAGTAAACATTTTCAATGCTTCAAAATAAGATAATAAAACGTCTTATCTTTTAGTAATGTAGTATACTTCTCCTACTTCAAGAGTTGTGTTCACAACTCTTGAAGTAGGAGTTATTTACATCTTCATTATATTATTTTTTCCCGTGTTAGCTCTGATTGTTTTTGCTGATCTAGCTGTTGTTTTTGTCTATATATCTCTGTTAATCTTTTTTCTATTTCTGTATTCTTCAAATAAGGACCAATTAGCTTATCATTCATCCTATATTCTAAATAAGATTTTGCATCATAAGTATTATTGTTAATTTTTATCATCCCATGTTCTTTAAGCTCTTGTATTTCAGGACTCAATTCTTTTAGTACATGTGCTTGACGTTCTTTATATAATTGCCTTGTTAGCACAGCTACTTTCTTTGTATCTTTTATTCCTTCCACTAGCATTATTTCAAAATCAGCCCCTCTTATATAAGACCTTATTTCCTGATTATTCATTAAGTTATTTAAATAACTTTGCACGGTTTTAAATTGTTGTTTATTTTCTTTAATTAATATCCCTTGTTCTTTTATTATTTTTATATCTTGTTCAATTTGCTTCTTACAATGTTGTTGACTAAATTTAAACATTAATGGTGCTACTCTATCCTTTAACTCTGAAGTATTTCGTTTTAATTCCCTAATTAACAGTTCTTCTTCCCATATATTATGCTTTGCTATATATAAACTATCCCTTTTAATATTCTCTAATAGATCAGGCTGGCAGTCATACACTCTCCTTTTATCATTGATGCTCTCTTCTTCCATTTCTTCTGATATACGATAAGTTAAACTTTGATAGTCCTTACCCATCTTTAAACTTAAGTCCCTCTCTTGCTCTAGGCTATTCAGTAATCCATTAACTTGTTGTAATTCTTGCCGTTCCTTCTCTATTTTATTAAATTGTGGAATTATCCAATCTCTAAAACTATCGACCCGTATTTTATCTACCGCCTTTACCATATCGTTATATTTTAATGGCTTTATTTGATGCTTTAGATTCTCTACATTGAACTTATCATTAAATTTTTGTATTTCATCTATCCTATCCTTATACACTTCAAGTACTATTTTTAACTCTCTATTTTTATTATCATTAATGTTAACAGTTTCTTTAGATGCTTGTTCTAAGCCTTTTTCCTCCCCTATCTTAATAATGTCACTTAAACTATCTGCACTATATGTTTTTAGTTCTTCTAACTCTGAAGTCCATTTATTTACTAATTCAGGGTTTTGTCCTTTATATTTTTCTACTATTTCCTCTATTCTTCTCTCATAACTATTATTCTTAGCCAGTTTTGTTTGAACTTTTTGCTGTAGTTTTTGTACGTAGGTTATATCTTTTTCTACTAAACTTTGCCACCATTTACTACTACAAAGACTATCATATATTTTACTAGATATTTTTACCTTATCATCGTAATCTAGTTTATTACTTGTTTGATTTCTCGCTTGCCTTATTTGATAAGTTTTAATTTGCTGATATACTGTTTGCTCTATGGATCTTTGGTAAGCTTTAATTATTTTACCCTTTATCCCAATTAATTGTTCTTGATGTAGCAAGCTTACATCCCTGACCATAATATGATATAGTTCTACCCTATCAGTATCATAAGATTCTAAACTTGTAATGTAAGATTGATAATGATCATCATCACCAAAACTACGACCACTACTGTCATAACTTAAAGCTCTTTGTTTTTGCTCGTACTCATGTTGCAGTTCTGCTATTAATTTTGGTAATTCTAGACACTCTTTATCTTTGATTTTGCTATTCGTAGCTATAGCAACTAGTGTATCTCGGTATAGGCTATCTTGTAATCCTAAAAATTCATGTTTACTCCCATCTTTTTTGGTAGTTTCAGCATATTTCATGTAATAGTTAGCTTCTGATGAGGTAAGCTTCTCTTGCCAGCTGACTTCTTTTGCAGCTTCTTGTCTTATGTGTTCTATGGCTAGGATAGTACCGCTACTTCTAGCTTGCCACAATATTCTTTCCCCTATCGCTAGTGCTTTCTGTGGTAGTAATTGTTGTAGTCTTGCAGCCATAGAGTAACTATAAGATAAGAAACTATTTTGCTGCTGACAATTTATAATAGCTTCCCTGATATTGTCTATATTGCAACCTACTGGTAATTGGTCAGCCAAGTCCCATTTCTCTAGTAAGATGTCGGTATGGATAGTACCATTAAACTCTAGTTGACTTGGGTCAATGATAGTTACATTGCCAATATGACCATTAGCCTCATTAATCATGTGGCATATTGTTCTAGCCGCTTTGATGCCGGCTTGATCATGATCAGGGCAAATAACTACTCTTCTACCTCGCAATTGCTGCCAATTTGCTTTATCTGCCGAATTACTACCACCCAACCAAGATAGTACAATATATTCGGGCAGTAATTCTTGGGCTTTATCACAGGTCCTCTCACCTTCCACTATTAATATAGTAGTATTTAATTTACTCTTCTGCTCATCTGTTATTTTCTCTATATGATAGATCGGTTTATAACCATTATCACTAAAACCCTTTAACCACCAAGCTTCTTTATTTAATGATTCATTTTGGCAATAGCTCACTGGTAGTACTTGCTTCGTTCCATCTTGGTTACTTATCAGTCTAACCGTTAAACCTATTAGCTGGCTCTTATCATTTCTGTAATAATAGATGCCTGCAATAGTATTACTTTTCAGTATACCAGCCAAGTGAATATTAGGATCGAATTTAGGTGCAGATTCAGGGACGTAAGGCTGTGCATACCATTCATTGATTGGTTGTGTCACTATCTTTTCATATCCATCACTTCCTTGTAGTTGCTTATTGCTGCTGTAGTTATCATTATGATAATTATTTGCTCTAGCCCTAATACCAGATATCGAGGCTACTTGCTCTAATGCTTCTAATTTGCTGCAGTTAAGAGCCTTCTGAACAAAAGAAAATATATTGCCTCCCTCTCCAGTACTATGACGAATCCATAATCCTTTCCTTAAATTCATACTCAAACTGCCAAGGCTAATCTCAGCACCACTCCTTTTAAAATTTTTGCCATCACTATTAATCCTTCTAGCATAGCTTTCAAAAATATTACGATAATTATATTCACTCAAACTTTGGATAACTTCATTGAAGTCTAATCTCTCATTCCTAGCTGCATTAATGCTATCATATTTGTTAGTTTCTAGTCTAACTTTACCGTCTCTTACTTCCTCTATTTTGTTGCTAGTTATTTCTTTCTGATCTTCACCTTGAATATCAGCCGAGATGGATATAGCTAATTTAGCTAGTTCTGCATCATTAATATAGTTATAATATTCATAAATAAGCCCTTGTAGATCATCTTCTTTTGCTAGTGCTGCCAAATTTTCTATAGTTAGTTTTCCCTCCTTTTGTAAAAGGTAAAGCTGATCCAAAAAGCTCTGTTCATATTTATTAGGCAAACTAGCAGTTAACGACGTTATTTCTGCTGATAAGCTCTCAAGTAACTTCAGATAGTTTCCTGTTGTTAGTTTATTTTGTAGTTCTTGTGCTTTAATTGCACCTTGCTCATAATTTCTGAACCTTTTAGCTATGACCTCAAAATTGTTAATAGCATCTTTCCGACGCTGGCTAATACCCAAAATGTTACCAAAGCCAATACCTCTAAAATTACCCAGTAATTTAGGATTTTTCTTTACTTTAGAAATGGTATCTGCTAATTGCTCATACCGGCATTCTACTAACAAATCTTGCCATTTCTGCAGTATTTTTGATACAGGAGTTTTATATATACGACTTAAGAATTCAGGGAATAATTTTTCCCGATAAGTAATTATTTCTGCTAGTTCTTTTTTTATCTCTTGATGCTCTATACTAGTCTTTTCTAATAGTTCAGTTCTCTCTGTTAGTAACAGCTTGGTTTCAGTAATAAATTCATTGAGATTAGCCAAATTAGTGGTAAAGATATTTATCAAGTTTGTATTATTTAAGGAGTCAGTACTATCATTTTGGGTGGAATGCAAACCATGACAAATCTCCACCATTTGTCCCCAATGATTATTTGTAATTAATGTTGCTCCTTGATTGATGTTGTTCAAGAAGTATTTATAAGTTGAATAGCCGGCATGTTTTTGGATTGTCTGATAATTTAAATTAAGCTGGATAAGTCTATCACCCATCCTTACTTGATCCTTAACATCGCTACCTCCTGCGTCTTTAATACTGACACTACCATGATAATTATCACAAATAATTTTAGCATGTTCTTGCAACTTTGCCTTTGCTTCTTGTAGTTCCTTATAGATAGTTTCTAGTTCCTCCCTATCATACTCTGACAGATATTGCCAAATAAGCTGATTACGCTTCTCTTTTGATAATGTTGCCCATAATATTTTTTTACTACTAATATCTTTACTATCAATCTTTTCATCAACCTCTCTATTAAACATTAAATCATACGGGTCTATAATAATTTCTCTAACATTCTGTATCTCGACATTAGCACTTTGCTTAAATAGCACACATAGTCCAACTAGTTTAATAGGCATTTCTTGACGCTCTCGCCATTCTTGCATCTTACCACGTAAATCAAATACTTCTCGTCTAGAGTCTAAATAATTCTTAATTACTTGTTGATTAGGGGTTAAATTATCAAGCTTACGGTAATCAATTGCTAAATTATTATCTACTCTTCTACTGACCCCTAACATTAAACCAATATACCAAGTAGGTATTTCTTCCCTAACTAACTTTGAATCTTTTCCACCTGATACCTTATAGGTATATGATTCTATACTAAACCGTTCCCGTCCTTTTGCCGCATCCTCTTCCACTCTTCTATAAACTATATCTTCTAATACATCTCTAGCTCCATACAGTTTTACCTCATATCTAAACCTACTCATCAACACATTAAATGCTTCATAACCCATAATAGCTTCATGGTATATTTTCATATAGTCCACTGTCTCACCTTCTAGCTTATATCCAGTAACTACATAACCATATTGAAATTGAACAGGATATAGTGGGTCAGATGTATCAATCTTGACTATCTTCTTACTGCCATCAGCTTTATGTACTAGCAATTGCACGCAGCCAAGACCAAACTTATTGGGATTATTAAAATCTATAACTGTTGCTACCTCGCCATTTAGCACTCCATTAAACCCCTTGTATTCTGCCTTGTTACTGGTAAAAACTATTTGCTCACCTCGCAACAATTCTATCATCTCATAGCCAGATTTAAAATTACCACTCAGTCCCTTTAAAATACCAGCCTGTTTTAACTTTTCTCTAACTTGTATGTTAAAATAATTCACAGACACATTAGTATAAGCACCTATTACTATCGACCTAATCGATACTAAATCATCTCTAGCTAAATTCTTGGCTTGCTCTAAATACTCATTAATATAATCTGTTACTAACGCTTCTTTAGTTACTTGTACATTGTCATAAATATTAAATACTCCAAGCCCTTGATAAATCTCTAATGCTTTTTCTATCTTATAAAGACCCATTAGCTTGGTAGCTTGCCTTTGTAGTCTCATAGTCCAGTCGTCTTGGTGTTTATGACGCATCACTTCAGTTAATGTACTTACCTTTGCAACAGTACAAATCTTCTTAAAAGCCCCAGCCATACCAACTGCAGCAAACTGATTATTATCACCCACTATTATCGCTTTTGACCCTGACTTTAATACTGTACTTAATAAATAGTCCATATTTGCCAACTCGACCATACTAGACACTGTTAACAAAGGTATAGAAAAGAAAGTAAGAATAGGATAGAATGGTCTTAAAAAGGAGATATATATGGATCAACGATTATATCCTATTAAGGCTGATTTTTTCCGTAAAGAAATAGAGCCAATTATAGAGAAGAATTATATTTGGAAGGGTCGACCTGTTCAAATAAGTCATTACAGAGTATTTTGTGCAATAATGTATGTGCTGAGAACTGGCGTACCATGGAGAGATTTACCAAAATGTTATGGTTGCTGGCATACTATCTATCAACGTTTTAAACGAGGTAGTGAAAGAGGAATATGGTGGAAGATATTAATGCTTCTACAGTGTAGCAAGAAGATAACGATTAATATAGTTATCTCAGATAGCAGTATATTCAAGGTGCACCGACATGGCGGCGGCTTAAAAGGGGGAGTCAAAGCAAGGGGAAGAGCAAGGGAGGAATGAGTACGAAGCTGCACCTTACGATGACAGTACAAGGGCATATAGTAGAAGGATTCCTGACAGGAGGGAATAGAAATGATATTGCTATGGCAGAAGAGTTAAGTGCAGGAATTGTAGGGTGCTGTGTTATTCAAGATCGTGGATATGATAGTAATAAAAATCGTCAGAATCTTGTTTCACAAAATAATATACCGGTAATTCCCGGAAGAAAGAATAGGAAGATAGAGATTATATATGACAAGGAAAAATATAAGTTAAGAGCAGCAAACAAAATGCTACGTATTATGTAAAAACATAAACAAACTATTAGAACAGTTTGTTAGAAGGAGCAATAGAAAGATTTTTTGGTAAGATTAAAGAAAACAGGCGTCTTGGACTTCGTTATGAAAAAGATGATCTTTCCTTCCTGTCTTTTATTGCTTTTGCTGCTATTAAAATAAATCTTCGAAACCTTTGTTAACAGTGTCTAGCTTCATCTATGATTAATATGGTCTTATCATCTAACTCTCTACTAATATTTTGATACAAACTCAAACTAGTCTCTATTCTGCCTTGAGGTTGATATTCTATTTCCTTATAATAATCAGAACGCAGCATTAACTCAAACGTTTGCCCCTTAGCTTCTTGCCATTCTTTACGCAGTAGTGCTGTATTCTTTGATTCAATACCCGTACTACTTGCTAGAACTTGTGCAGCAGTACTACTTGGGGCTGTTCCTATTACCCTGTAACCCGCCTTGTTATATTGACCTACTATCTCCCGCACCCGACTTCCGCATTTTTTAATAAGGCATAAGCTTAGAAGGCTCATAGTGCTAGGATTTTTAAAATTTAGGCACAACATTATTTTGTTATTTTAAATATATTTCAGCATGGTCTGAACGCTTGATGTTAAAGGTTTTATAGATTTTTCTAGCTTCGTTTTTTATTGCACTTGGTAGTCTATAAAGATCACCAGTCTTTGTATGTCTTAAGATTGAAGCCTGTACTGATATTAATAATTCAACGATGTTAGTTACACTGATCTTTTGGGTCAGAGCAACCTTGTATTCTATAGTTTTAAGCACTGCAAAACTCATATAACACACAGCTATGTGTGCTTCTATCCTTTGTTTAGTCCAGTGAAAAATTGGACGCATTTGTAAATTATGTTTATTGATTCTAAATTGCTCTTCAATTACCCATAATCTAGCATATTTTGCTATTGCTTCATGTGGAGTTATAGTTTGGTCATTGGTGATTACCCCATGTATGCCATCCCACAACGCATCCTGCTCTATCTTCTCTGCGTCAATATAGCTCTTGCCATTTTCACTAGAAGTATATTTTTTTACTCCACTATTAGATATAAGTTTTTTAGTACTACCAGACTCACCAATAGTCTTATTAATTTTATCTAAAATTTTTTGTCGCTCCTGTGCATCATTAATAGCCCTTTTAGATTTATAACTGGTAATTAGACGTTTACCATCATGCTCTAGATCGGCAATCCAAGTAAGATCATTGCCTATAACAGTAGGCTTATAGTTTTCCTCTGATAATATTTCTTCTTTCTTTTCTTTCTTGAGTGTTTTAAGCTTTGCTGCCACAATATAACGATAACCACCTTCATCGAGAGCTTGCAAGTTAGCTTTACTAAACATTGCACGATCAGCAATAAAACAGACATCTTTAACTTTAAGATACGCTTGCCAGCTGTTAATTGATTTAATTAAGGTGCTAACTTCTGCGGTATTACCACTAAATAGCTCATAGCCAAGTGGTAATCCATCCTCATTAGTTGCTAGGGCAAGAACTAGTTGGGTAGTATTAAAGCGATGATCTTTACTATAGCCAAAGGCTCTTAGCTCATCTATTTCTACTGATTCAAAGTATAGTGTAGTAACATCAAAAAATACTAGGCTAATCTCTTTATTAGGAATCAAGGTTAGGGTGTTTTTAAAGCATAATTCTTTAATTTTAGGTATTTGCTCATGTAATTTGTCCATCATCCGATAAGTAGCATCTAGATCATGATGCTGGTCAAATTGATCGCTTAAATACTCAACTATCCCTTTTTTACTATCTGGCCTTACCATACGGGCTAACACTAAATCCTTCAGCATCCCAGCGTCACGTTTCCTTGCTAGTAACTGGTTAAAATGCATTTGATCATAAACATGCCCTCCTATTTGATGCACTCCTTCAACAACTCGCTTGACTTCTACAACCTCATTTAGTTTTACTTCATTAACAGGTAGAATATCTTTTAACTGCTTGTTAGTTGGACGACCTCTTTTAACCTTGTTAGTATCATCAGTAAACAAATTCCCCTGCCCAGTTGCAGCTTCTCTCTCAGCTTTAATCTTGGCAATCAAATCTTGTGCTATGGCAACTAATTTAGCTTCTTCTACTTCATCTACGAAGACTCCTAAATGACGTACTATACGCTGTTTGACGTTACCGTTACTATCACGATAACCTTCTACTATTTGGATAGATTGCCTTGGACTATTAGGACTTTTTTTATGACGTATGTACATATTAGGGCTATAAAATATGGGGCTATATTCAATTAATTAAATAATAAACAACATCGCAGTTAAAGTCAATAATAAAATATCTACTAGGCACAACAGAACGAGAGTACCACTTCACCTCCTTACTAATGCCACTTATAACAACTAATATCAAAAAATCTGCGGAAGGCAGGAGATGCTAGAGTTATTAGCGTTGTAGCGGTATCAGTAAATTTATCGTCTGCTTCATCATAAGTTTTTAGTAAACGATCAATTTCATATTGACGATCTTTTAATTGTTGTTTTTTTCTTTGAAATTCTTCTGTGCTAAGTTCTCCATTGAGTCGCAAATCTATTAATGAATTTAATCTATTCTCATTTTCGGTATGTTCTTTCTTTAACATAGAGGTTGCTTGGTCATGCTCAGTTTTTTTTAGCTCATTAGTGTTTCTTAGGTATGCAAGGGGCTCTTTTAGCATTTCCGGGTCTCTTATACCTATTCTTTTAAAAACCTCTTCTATTTGCTTTAAAACCTCATCTTCCCTTATATATATTTTCTTGTCTAAGTTCTGTGGATCCCAAGTAGCTAAATATATCCATTCATCCACTTTACCGTTTGGATATGTTTTACTATGAATTTCAGATGTTACCATTTTGCCAGTTACAGCACAGGTGATTAATCCTCTAAAGAGAAAATCTTTCCCACCATATTTGAATGGCTTCTTCTTCCAGCCTAAACGTACATCTTTACATGCCATAAAAATCTCTCTTGTTATAATAGGTTGATAACCATGTGACCACATCTCTCCTTTTACTCTCATTTCACCGTAATAAAATTGGTTGTTGTATTAAACGATGTATAACAGTTTTATTTAGGTGACAATTCTTTTTACTTCTTAAGCCTAATTCTTTAGCCATGTTTACCATAGACCTAAGAGTATAGACCCCGCTCGCATATTCTTCAAATAGTTTTTTGATAATAAAAGCTCTAGACTGATCAAGAATTATTATACTATTGCCACTTGCGTCTCTGCTATTTAGATACCCAAGGGGTGCTGGACCTATCCATTGTCCTTTACGTAATTTATGATCTAGACTCCTTTTAACGTTATCACTTAAACTATCAACGTAAGATTGTGCCATTAATACGTTCATCCCCCACATTAGCCTTGCATGGGATTGAGAATCTTTGTTTATTACATAACCTTCTGTTCTAAAGTGTAATTCTATTTTACCAGCTTTTATTGGTTCTTCCAATAATGAAATTTCTGAGATTCTTCTTTGTACTCGATCTACTTTATCAGCAACTATAGCAATTGTTTCTCTATGGCTTTTAGCAAATTTGATCATCTCTTTAAATTGTTTGCGATTACCTCTGCTGGAAGATTCGATAATTTCAAAGATTTGGATAATTTCTAGGTTTTTGCGTTGGCAATATTCCAACAATCTGTGTTTTTGTGCTTCGATAGAGTGTCCTTCTTCTTGTTCTTTTGTTGAAACACGAACTAAAATTATGCCTTTTTGTGCTGAGTCTGTCATATTTTTCCCTTTGATAATAGTAATAATAAATTAGAGTTTAAATTAATAAGTATTATGCATTCAGAGATAGATCAAATACTGGATAAGTCAAGTTGAGTTTGCATTAAATTATCCAAGTAACCCCAGTATTAGAGCCAAGTGTAACATTTTTTTAGCATTAATAATTTTAGGTTATTGTAAAAATAATTGTTTTAACTCGTATCAGGAGTAACTTTATCAAGTGCTTTGTCATAGATACCCCTATTTAGCTATTTTAAGCCTCGCACAACGCATTTTAGTATTCTTGCGTATTTTTGGAGTACTTTTGATTATTACTCTCCAAGTCTAAATATGGGCTTTTTTATTTATATGGGTTTGCTTTAAAATAATAGATAAGTTAAAAACTTAACCGAATACCACTGTTTACATCGATCCCCTTATTGATATTCTGTATCAGATATGATACAATTGAGTCATAACAAATAAATTGTAGTGATCTTATGGCAGCTAAACGATTATTAGTGTCTTTAGACGAAAAAATATTTTAATAATGGTTAAAATCTGATCAAAAAACTATAATTCATTTAATTTTTTAGTTTGGTTTGGCGGGTCAATAGTTCGTTACAATTTACATATTACCAAGTTACACTATCATCCTAGTTTATCGGCGGGGATTTGTGCTTTGGATTCCAAGATATAAGAAACTAGTAAATTATTCGAAGCTATTTCTATGTTTTTGTCACCTAATTCAATGTATTTTACTATAGTCGGTGTATCTTTTAACTAATACTTGATTATATCTACTTTTTTACTTATGCAAATCCTCTAAAACCCGCTATACCTTCGAACTTTCGATAGTTGTGGATTTGTGTCTTGAACCCCAAAATCCAACCTACACAACTACAACTCACTAATACCAAGTAAAGGCAATGATTCTTCATTATATAACTGGTGAATTTCTTGTATCATTTCTAGCTTAGTTGTTGAGCTAACATCCTTGCTTTTTAACAAACATTTTATACTGTCTAGATGATCATGAAAACTAGAGTCTATTGTTTGGTCGATCTTTAATGCTTCTGTGGCTTGTAATTTGTTTTTCTTTAACAGTTTATTTATACCTTTTAGTAATTCATCTCCTATGTTGTCATCATCTAAATATATTGTAGTGACAGTGTTATTGTGTTGTAAGACTTGTGCTATATATTTAGCTCCTTCATCTCCTATGTTGTTATTTCCCAAATTTATTTTCTCAACATTTTTTCTACTTATAGTTTTTTGATAACTTTAATAAATTTCATATATTTACCTCATCAAAAGAAAAAAGAGTGGATAACAAAGTCCCATATTAGAATAACTTTGCAATTATTCTACTAGTAATTTTAGAAGATACTAGACTAAAGTCAATGAAAGTTTTTTATTGACTTTGGTTATAATTATGTGTTTTTAATTAAATAGTTGAAGGACAGGTTGTAGTTATGGATAATGCTAGTTTCCACAAGTCCTAAAAGATAAAGGAGTTGATAGAATCAGTTGATTGTACCATTATTTTCTTACCACCGTATTCACTAGATTTAAATCCTTACTTTTACCCTGTAATTATTTTTTAATGTTATTGACAAATTAAAAAATAACTCTTGACTAATACGGCGTTTTGCCGTACCATCTAATTATCATATTGATAGGGCTATATGACAAAAAATAATTCTAAAACTGTTAAACAAGAATATGTAAGATTAGAAGCAAGAATTGCCCCTGAGCTAAAACAATTATTTATTAAGGCAGCAGAAATTCAAGGGACAAATTTAACTAATTTCATTGTCTCTAGTAGCAAAAAAGAAGCGGAATCTATCATCAAAGAGCATGTTCTGATTAATCTAACTTTAAAAGATATGACGTTATTTGCCCAAGAAATTATCAACAATATTGAACCCAATGATAAGCTAAAAACTGCAGCAGGAAGGTTTAAATTATCTATTACCAGCTAGCACATGAAAAATCAGTTTTATGTTACCTCTTTTGATAGATCATACACTCTACTCAACTTTGATTGTGGGGTAGAGTATTTAAACAAGTATTTAACTAATTATGCTATCCAAGATATCAAAAGACATTTAGCTTCAGTATTTGTGTGTGTTTTTAATGATGATAACGATAAAAAAGTAATTGGTTATTATACATTATCTTCAAGTTACATTGATATCACTAAGTTAGACAAAAATTATATAAAAAAGCTACCACATTATCCATATCTTCCAGCAGTACTTATTGGAAGATTTGCTATAGATAGAAATTATCAAGGTAAAAAAATAGGTGAATATTTATTAATGGATAGTCTTTATAGAGTATTCAAATCAGAAATAGCGGCTTTTGCCGCTATAGTTGATGCTAAAGATTCCAAAGCAGCAAGTTTTTACAAAAATTATGGATTCATTCAGTTTATAGATACTCCTAATAAATTGTTTTTACCAATGACTGTTATAACAAAGATTTTTAGTTGAGGTAATACGGGTATTTATAGTTGTAGCTACTTATCTTCGAGATGGATAGGATCAAAATTGTGCCATAAAACAGGCTTAGTATGCGGTTATGGGATAGAAAATTAAATTTCTTTACGAGATCACTTTGATAGCTATAGGTAATGTGACCTTTTTTATACTTATCTTGTACCCAATCTCCTCTAGCGTAAGAGCCAAATAAAATAATCATCGCAATCTTATGCTTTGATACATTTAGAATTTCTCTAACAATATTATCAAGTCTTTCTTGAATTATCAGGGAGCGTTCAGGTAAAACAGTTTTCATATATTTGTAATGCAGCTATCTATAATGTAGATTACTACAATCGGCATAGATATTGCAAAAAGAATTTTGCAAATTCACCTATATACAAGAAATCTTTTCTATAATATTTAAGATTTCATTTGAGTACCGTGATATTGTTGTAAGCAAAACATGCTCTTTTCTAGTGTAATAGATACCTTTTTAATTGCATCAATATTATTTACTATTTGTAACAAGGTCTATGAATTACACAAGCCCAAACTCCCTTATGAATCATATACTTCATAGTTCTCACCAACAATAGTACATGCATTTTTCTGCGGTATCGCTACTTGTATTAAGCTCAAAATTAAGTAGGATTTTACCATTTCTTCCCTCGGATTCTGCCATAGTAACAGCTTCTGCAATTTGATCTATATTGTACTCAGTATCTATAGGCATTTTTATATCTGCCATAACAAAACTCTTTATCATTTGTTTAAATATTTGCTGTCTATAGTTTACTGGTTCACTATACACCCAATCTCGCAAATGATAAAATTCAAATTGTACATTTTTCTCCATTGCGTCAGTAAAGAAAGAGGCTGGAAGTTGTTGTCCAGACATTAAACCATATTGCAAGAATTTACCACCAGGATTAACTGCTTTTAACAGTGTTGCTCCTGCATCACCACCAATTGCATCTAAAGCATAATCAACCCCTTTGTTATTTGTAAATTTAAAAATAGCCTTAGTAATATCTTCTTCGTTTGAGTTAATCACTTTCTTCAAACCAAGTTGTTCCAGTTTAACTTTATTCTCAACACTCCTTACAATTGAAATCAAATCAAAACCCAAGCTTTTAAAAAAACCAGCAATAATATGTCCACAAATTGAATTTCCAGCATTTATTACAAGAGTGTCACTTTTATCAATTTTTAATTTATCAACTAACATTAACCAGCAAGTGAGAGGGTTAATATATAATTGTGCTGCTGTTCGATTATCAATTTCATCAGGTATTAAAATAGCTTCTTGAGCTGGAATAATGTTATATTCTTGCCAAGTGCCTTTTCCTTTTAACGCCAGTACCCTTTTACTAATTAGGTGATTATTATTAGCATTACCAGCAACACAAACAGTCCCAACTCCTTCAAAACCAGCTATTTTAGGGAACTCTACTCTGTCAGGATATCTTCCTCTAATAGTTAGTAAGTCCGAAGGATTAATAGCACATGCATGCATTTGAACTAATATTTCATTATCCTGAAGTGTTGGTATTTCCAATCTAGCAATTTTTAATACCTCAGACGGATTACCAAACAAATTATACATGACTGCTTTATAGGTTTGGGGTAGGTTAAAATTCTTCATAGTCAATTTCTCACTCCATTTTCTATTTAATCTCTAAATTTTAAAAGATGAATATTTTTAAAATTATACCCCCTGTTTTTTGTTGTGGCTTTCTAGGGTCTCAGTTAACAGCAATTATCTTTTTAAAAAAATTAAATATTTTTTATCTGTATTTTATCTCAGTACAGGACAAAGAGATTAAGGAGAGAATAAAAAATAGTAGATAACGCGTAGACAAAGCTCTATTAGTTAGGTTGTTAAAGACTTAAGAGCAGCAAACAAAATGCTACGTATTATGTAAAAACATAAACAAACTATTAGAACAGTTTGTTAGAAGGCAAGAGAATGATTACAGCGTTATCACAATTAATAGGAGACTACTTTTTTAATAGTTTTGCAAGTATAAAATTAATAGAACAAATAATATTAGGATTACTGCAAGTGAGAGATGTAAATCTTACACAACTTGCCTTAACGATAAAAGGAGACAAGCAAGAATCACGCTATAAGAAATTACAGAGATTTTTTGCCAAATGTGAATTTCATACACATCCTTAGCCAAGTTACTGGTTAGGTTGGCTGGAATTGATGCTGAACAATGGTTATTAGTGCTTGATCGGACAAATTGGAAATTTGGTAAGCTTTATCAACCAATTCTTTACTCATCAGTTAATAGACCAATCACTATTTGCTTTTTACCCTTCTTTTTATCCCGATTGTACCCATATTCCGCAAGTTCATTCTCTGTTCCTTCGAAATAGCTGGAAGTGACGTCATATAAAAGCATAACAGGCGGCTTGTTATTTTTCTTTTGATAAGTTTTAAATAATTTTAATTCGATCTTTTCTTGGTTTTCTTCTAACCATTCAAGAGCCTGATATAAATGGTTTTCATCAAATGAATCGACAGATAATACATCAGATATCGCATGCGATTTCGCCCATTTCACGCTGGAAAGTCTAGACCCTTGGTGAGCAAAGCGTGCTAAAACCAAAAATAGACTCAATAAAGCTTCTTTGCTTCTAGTACCAAGAGCCTTAGTAATACCAATTTCATCAGCAATTCTTTTTAGTAGAAAAATAGTCCCAAAACTTTCACCAACCTCAGGAACACCATCTAAACCATCAAATTCACCTTTAAGCATCTTCTTAAAAGCCTCAATGCGTAAATCATCCCAGTTAGTTAAGTTAGCTAGGGTTTTATTTAATACTTTCCCGTCTTCGCGACTCATCTTCTAGACGAAAAAGTGCTTAAAACACCTAAAGAATCAGGTTTGCAGTGGTTTTGGCATGAAGTTTGTAGTCATGTAAATGATATTTTTTATTTGACAATGCTGGAATTTAGAGATATAATCTCTTTCATGTATATTACAACTGTTCCAAATAGAAATTCTCGTCCTGCAATATTGCTTCGTACCTCTTATCGCGACTCATCTTCGAGACAAAAAGTGCTTAAAACGTCTAAAGAATCAGGTTTGCAGTGGTTTTGGCATGAAGTTTGTAGTCATGTAAACATCACTTTTCTACTTGACATACTAAAAATTAGTCAACATAATGCTTCTTATGTGTATTACCATTGTTTTGTTTCAAATAAAAACTCTTGTCATTAAAGTACACTTTTATCAGTATTTCTTTATTATAAAATTCCACAGGTGAAAAAATAATGGTATGGATCTCCTGATATACAGAATGAAAAGCAGTTGCTAATCTTCTAAAGTTAATATTAAATATTAAAATAACAATCAGGAGGCTAAGATGGAAGTTACCACAATTGGTATAGATATTGCAAAAAGAATTTTCCAAATTCATGGTGTAGATAAAAATGGTAAGACGGTATTAAAGAAAAAATTAATGAGAGATCAAGTTTTAACATTTATGGCTAATACGCCAAAATGTTTGGTAGGAATGGAAGCTTACGGTAGAGCTAGTTACTGGGCAAGAGAAATAACTAAATTGGGGCATACAGTAAAACTAATGGCAGCACAATTTGTCAAACCGTATGTTAAAACTAATAAAAATGATCAAGCTGATGCAGAAGCTATATGTGAAGCGGTAACAAGACCAAATATGAGGTTTGTACCAATTAGAACTGTAGAACAACAAGATATTTTATCAATTCATCGAGTAAGAGAGAGATTGGTAAAAAATCGTACTGCCCTTGCTAATGAAATTAGGGGGCTACTACATGAATTTGGTTTTATTATTCCTCAAGGGATCAATAAGGTTATGACAAAATTAACCGAGATTTTAGATGAAGGAAATTTAAGCCAGCTGGGTTATCAAACATTTAGTGAACTGAAAGAGGAATTTTTGGATAATGACAAAAGAATAAAAGAGATAGAAAAAAGATTAAAAATAATAGCTAGCAACTTAACTCAATATCAACGATTAACAGCTATACCTGGTCTTGGTTTAATTACTGCTAGTGCTTTAATAGCATCAATAGGTAATGCTACAAGTTTTGAGAATGGTAGGCAATTATCGGCATGGCTTGGATTAGTGCCAAGGCAGCATTCCAGTGGAGGGAAAGATAAGTTGCTTGGAATTAGCAAGCGAGGTGATGTTTACTTGCGTACTCTATTGATCCAAGGAGCTAGAGCTGTACTAAATGCCAAGATAAGATTTACATCGGAAGAACAAAAATCTAAAAAAGATTTTAGCAAATTTACGCAGTGGATGTTTAATTTATCTGAGCGAAATGGACATAATAAAATAGTAGTTGCTGTAGCTAATAAACTGGCAAGAGTGGTGTTTGCAGTACTAAGGTCAGGGGATGATTATGTAGAGAGTAAAGTTTGTAGCACAAAGCTATTATAATTAACATAAAATAAATAGTGGTTTATTAATTAATAGGTAAACAAAGAATATGTAAGAGATTCCAACCCGGAATATGCGTGAGATAATAATATTGATGGTAAATAAGACAAACCTTAGCTTACAAAAAAACTGATGACTACAATGGCTCTTTGAAGCCGATAAAATGATAAGTATATAGTAAATTTGTAAGCCAGCGAATTCCATCAGGGCTGTAGGATAAATTACACATAATTTATTAACTATAAGCCGGATACATGTATGCATTTGCATTTTTGCTATTAGATGTTATTTTTTTCTTGCATTTTACAGGAGGTTCATACATGTAGTCAGTAACGAGAATTTAATTCTACACTCCACTCGTCGCATAATACTCACGTTCTATAGCATAATTTCTGCTCATATTTATCTCGAAGATGAGTCGCGACTCCTCGCTAATAGACGTATCTTTTAATAATTCTAAAAAACTTGATTATCGAGTCTTACATCGATACTTAAGATTAAATTAGTTTCTGTTGAATCAAATTTATACTGTCTCTAATACCAAAAAGCTTAATAAAAGACCCAAGCCTTGGTCCTTCAGTTTGCCCAAGTAATATTTGATATAATTCTTTAAAATAATCTCTTAAATTATTATAACCATGCTTATTACCAATATCATAAATTTTTTCTTGGATTTGCTCGGAAGTAATATCTCCCGGCAAAACATTTAACATAGCGATAATTTCTTGTAAGATAATTTTTTGCTGATCATTAGGAACTAAATAGCACTTATTAGCTTTAATAAAGTCATTATAATAACGAGTGGCAAAATCTGTCAAATGATCAAGGTATGGGGCATTTTGTTTCGTTGCACTCGGGGCGTACTTACTGATAAATCCCCAAAGTACCGATTTATCTTCAGGATTGCAAACCGATGCAAGGTTTAGCAATAAGCTAAAACTAATGCCAAAAGTTTCGATATTAGGCACATTCCCGTGATGAATATGATGTACTGGATTCGCAAAACGCTTTACTTGATCTAGTTCTAAATGATATTTTTTATTGAAGGTAATATATTCATCAACATTTTTAGGTATCACATCAAAATGTAAACGTTTGGCTCTTGTTGGATTTTGGTACATAAATAACGACATACTTTCCACCGGTGCATATTGCAGCCATTGATCAACAGTAATGCCATTGCCTGTAGATTTAGAGATTTTCTCTCCGCTTTCATTAAGAAATAATTCATAAAAAAATTGTACTGGTGGGATTCCCCCTAAGATTCGACAAATCCCAGAATATAACCCAGCATTAGGCATATGCTCCTTGCCATACATTTCATAGTTAACTTGCAAACCGGCCCAGCGCATACCAAAATCAGGTTTCCATTGTAGCTTACAATGTCCCTTTGTCACAGGAACTTCCACAAACTTTCCTTCATCGTCTTTATAGGTAATAGTAGCGGCTAAGCGATCGATCTTTGCAATAGGTACTTGTAGTACAATACCGGTTTTTGGACAAATTGGCATAAAAGGTGAATAAGTTGCCTGTCGTTCTTCTCGAAAAGTTGGTAACATTAGAGCCATTATTTCATCATATTTGTCTATGACTTTAAGCATCATCTGATCAAATAAACCGGATTTATAACATTCTGTACTACTAAAAAATTCATATTTAAAGCCAAACCTATCTAAAAATGAGCGAAGCTTAGCGTTCATATAATGTCCATAACTTTCACATTCACCAAAAGGATCGGGAATAGATGTTAAAGGCTTGCCAATATGTGATGCTACCATATCAGGATTTGGGATATTATTTGGGACTTTACGCAAACCATCCATATCATCAGAAAAACAGATAATCTTAGTTGGGATATTGGATAGTTGTTTAAATGCTTCTTGCACCATTATAGATCTAGCAACTTCTGCAAATGTACCTATATGTGGTATCCCTGACGGTCCATAACCAGTTTCAAATAATACATAACCTTTAGCTGGAGTTTTGCTACCCAGTTGATCTAATATTTTTTTTGCTTCTAAAAAAGGCCAAGCGTTTGATTTAACGGCATTTTCTAAAACATTTTCTAAAATTTCTAATTCTGACATCTACATATCCTTATAAATTATCTCTTGAGTTTTTGGTAATATTCCTAGACAATAGCGACTTAAAAAAATAATATTTACTTATGCTAGTTTCTTCTATTGTACATTTTCTTCGCAAAGATAGTTTTAGAGTTTTACATATAACCCTAGTTTGTACGTGCATCTTTGCCTTATCTTTGGCTTATTTTGTCGAATATATATTACATTTTTCACCTTGCCCTTTGTGTATTTATCAAAGATTTCCATATTTATTTATAATCAAGATTTCAGTTGTAGCGATTCTTATCAAGAAAATAAGCAAATATACTTTATTTTTTATCGTTCTAAACTTATTAGGTGCTTGCATATTAGCAGGCTATCATAGTGGAGTGGAAAGAGGGATATTTGAACCAAGTAGTCTTTGTTCAACTTTAATCCATATTCCAAAGCACTTATCCATCCAAGATATTAAAGAAATATTTTATAGCCAACCTATTGCGACTTGCACAAAACCGGCAGTTAAATTATTTGATATATCTATGACAGAATGGAATTTACTACTAAACCTCTCTTTATTACTTGCCGTACTCTTTATTTGGTTTTATCCTAATCCCAAATCCGAAATTGAGGTTAATACTAATATAGAGGAAATTTGACTAGCACTAAGTATAAATCTTGAAAAATATAATAATTATGCAAATATTTCACATACTTGGATCAAAAAGAAAATTAAATTCTTTCCAGCTATTGTAACGCTTAGGGTCTAGATTATTAATAGGACTTGCTTGCCATACTGCCCTCATTGCACTGTCAGATAGAGCGTCACAAGCTATTTTTGTTATGTTTGGGCATATTGTTTCTTTAACTTTTACTTCTTTGACACTACCATCTTGATTTAAAGCTATATACAAAGTTACCCGTAGCTGCTCAAGGTTTTGTATCCCAATAGGTTTGCTCCATACTCTCTCTATTTGTTGTTTAATTAAAGATATTTCACTGATGGAAAGAGGCAATGTTTCATCGTAAGGACCTTTTGATTCTTGGGTTTCTTTATTTTCTTTGGACCTAGCTTGTTTATTTGATTTTGCACTCGACCCTTCAGATGATTGTTCTAAATTTTTAAGCAAAGAATCTAAGTCACTTTTATTAGGAATTTTCTTTTTTTTCTCGAGTGGCTTCTTTGTTTCTACAGGCTTTTTATCTTCTATAGGTTTCTTCTCTTCTATAGGCTTTGTTTCTACAGGTTTTTTATCTATAACCTTCTTTTCCTCGATAGGAAGCTTGTCTTCAAGAGGTTTCTTTTCTTCTAGAAGTTTCTCTAGAGGTTTCTCTAAGGGTTTCTTCTCTTCTGTATCATCAGGTTTGCTTTGTTCTACTTTTTTTGTATCTTGATTTTCTATAGCTTTTTCAGATTGTTTTATTTTATTGGGTACATTAGATTTACTATTAATTGGTAACATTTCAAAAACTATTACTTGTTCTTCAGGAGATTTTTTAAACAATGATGGAAGACCAAATAAGAAGAAATATATTATTAGTAAATGAAGTACTACGGAGCAAATAAAAGAAATAGAAAAAATATTATTATTTATATTATTATTTTTCATTATATTTAATATTTGAAACTAGTGCTACCTTAGAAAAGCCTGCTGCATGGATTTCAGATACAACGCTAACTACCTCGCCATATGGCACATTTTTGTCGCCTCTTACAAAAATTCTAATATCTTTTTTTTCTTTTGTAATATTAGTTAGCTTAGTAGCTAAATTTTGTCTCTCTATTTTAGATTCCAATAAATATAATTCTCCTTTATTGTTAATACTAATCACTAACGGTTCATCTTGTCCTGACAGTGGGCTAGAAGTTGTTTCTGGTAAATCAACATTAATACCGGACACTAGCATTGGAGAGGTTATCATAAAGATGATCAATAGCACTAACATGACGTCAACGAGTGGTGTAACGTTGATCTCACTGACTAAATTACGTCTAGATCTTTGATTGTTTGAATTTGGTAATTGTATAGCCATTACATTTTCCCTTCATCTATGGCTCTTGATAGTATAGAACTAAGCTCATTAATGAAATCATCAATTTTGTTATTAATCTTAATTATTTGTGAAGAAAGGTAGTTATAAAAAATCACCGCCGGAATTGCCGCAAATAGACCTATTGCCGTTGCAAGTAAAGCTTCTGCAATGCCAGGAGCTACGATAGCAAGTGAGGTATTTTTTGATGCTGCAATAGATTGGAAACTATGCATAATCCCCCAAACAGTACCAAATAATCCTATAAATGGTGTACTAGAAGCAACAGTTGCCAAAAAACCTAAATTTTGCTCTAATCTTTCAAGTTCACGATTCCTTATCAAGTACATAGATTGTATTATTCGCTCTTTATGGCTAATTTTAAGTGCATCAGTGAGGTTGTTAGGATTTTGGCGTTTACATTCGTTCATAGCTGCTACAAAAACTGCGGCAAGAGGATTATTCATTGTTCTTTTAATAGTTTCATATAACTGATCTAAAACTGCTCCAGACCAAAAAGTAGCTTCAAAAGCTGCAATTCTCTTTCTTATTTGAACTAAATGAACTATTTTATCTATAATTATTGTCCATGCCCAAATTGAAGCAATTACCAAAATTATCATAACAGATTTTCCTATAATATCAGTGGATGATATCATAGAGAAAATTGATGAACCACTTTGTGCTGTAATTTCTACAACGTCATTAATATTGTTATGTGTACTCATTGGATGTAACTAACCTTCATTGCCTAAATATTGTTTCTGTATATATACTCAGCTAGACCTTCAAGAATTAAGGTTTCCGCGACCTAAAAATTTCAGCTGCTTCGTTACTCATGTACGCACAGCTAGCTCTTCTTGAAGTTATACCATTTCTGAAAACTAATCATCACGTCGTCGTACTTCATGATCTCCGCTCCGGTACTCGACACTCGTACTCCGAGTAGCAATTTAGTTTTGGGAAATGGTATTATACGATGGTACCTCTGGCCGGACTTGAACCAGCACGCCTTTTGAGCTGTAGATTTTGAGTCTACCGTGTCTACCATTCCACCACAGAGGCATTAAATCCCTAAAAATTAGATCATATTTTTTTAAGTTTTGTAGACAAAATAGCAATATCTTTGTATCATGTAAATAACTAAATTGCCTTGGATTAAATTCCGTTATGAATTCGAGAACGGAAATAACGATCTATAAGACCATTAGATAGAAATGTTCACACAACCTAAATTATCCTTGTCGTATTTGTTACCTTAATCTTGACAAAGTGATAAGAAGCATAGTGAATTATAGTTAATTTTAATTAATTAAAGTTTCTTATGAAAAATATATTCAAACCAAAACCAGTTTCTGTTAGTTACAAGAACATAGACCTTACAAATCCTAAAGAAAAAGCAAAATTAATGACACAGCTAAGAAAAAAGAATGTCGATGCTCTTGATTTATCTAATAGTAAGGTTCAATTGGACAAAGAGATATTAGAGGCTATTATAGAAAATCCAATTTCCGAGCTTGATTTATCTAGTAACAATTTGGGAGATAACGGAGCCAAGGTAGTTGCAGGCATTATTCAGAATAGTACTGAGCTTAGGCATCTAGATTTAAGTAATAACAAGATTGGAAGTGAGGGCATGGGAGCTTTGTCATCCGCTTTTGATCATAATAAAACTGTTACTGATCTTGATCTATCGAATAATGATCTAGGAAATGAAGGAGCTAAAAAAGTTGCAACACTTCTTGCTAATAATTCTACTATTATTGATATAAATTTAGATAGTAACAAAATTGGAACAGACGGTCTGTTACATTTACCATCATCTCTTCTTAATCGAAACACTACTAATATTTCTTTAGCTTCTGCTTATATTCCAGAAGAAGCTGTTGCACGTTTTGCAAGAGCGTTACAATACAGCGACAACGTACACTCAATTAACTGTGTGGATAAGGATACAAAGGAGAAAGATTCAAATGAGATAGAAGTGTATGCTCAAAAATTATTTGATACTATAATTAAAATTAGAGATTCCAATGGTTTTGATAAAGAAAGTCAGAAAGAATTTAATAAACTAGTTTGGGAATGTATTGTACCACATCCCAAGTGGAAAGATCTTTTTAAGGACTTAGTGACAAACTCTAATAAACCTTACTTATTTGACCTGAATACTCTTGATGCAACCGGAAAGTCAATGCAAGACCAGGTTTATAATCCTGATCTAAAAACTTTTCTTTCCAATCATAAATCAGCAAAAGAATCAAAAGCAGTGCAACAAGGCGAGCTACCTCCACTAGATGAGAAATGGTTCAACACAACAGTAGGAGTAGACGCTCTGTCATTAGAGAATGCTACTGCTCAGAATGTAACAGAATCATTTTTGACATCAGTAGCAGGTAATGAAGGCGTGAAAGGAGCGTATGCACAGCTTAATGATATTCCAAATTCGCCTAATCTAGCACAGAGAATGCAGGAAAGAAATCTACGAGAGTATAATCTCGTAGACACACTTACTCCTAGTCTAGAAGAAGGGGCAGAAATGCGTACATTAATAACTGGAGATAATCATGACCCACTAACGATGACAATTTTAGGTAATGATGACCCCCTGCTAACTAGGACAATTGTTCATGATCACGATGTACCAACAACAGCTAGATTATCGTCCGTTACTCCTAAAAAAGCTACACTAGAACATAAAGATAACCCAAAAATGCAAGAAGAGGCAAAAAAGCTGGGAAAAACTATGTCTCCACATATGGCTTCCCCATCTCAAAGTAATGCTACACCCAATACACCCAATACAGGCAAAAAACATGGGCAATCTAGTGGTTTTAAAAGATAACTTAATAAAAACTCATAGGATCGATATCTACTTTTAATTTTATAAATCTTACATTTGACATAAGAGTATTGTATGCCAAAAAAAACTGAAAAGATAAAAGATGATATAGACAAGGGTTATCTAGCTGACTTGGAAGATAATGAAGATAAATTACCTAAAAATAGAAGTACTAATAATAATGCTGAAAGTACTAAAATTTATAATATTTCTATTTGGGACGAAATGAATGCAGCGGATGGCAAGATACATGAGCTGAAACTTGCTGGTAATGCTAATAATTCTGATAGTGTTAGTGAATAATAAATATTAATCTAGGAAACTAAATTATAAAATTTAAATAAATATTTCACAATTTTCTTCTTGAAAAGAAAAGGTATGAAGCTTATACTATTATAGTATAAATAATAACATGATTCATGGGGTTTCTTATGATTGATTACACAAAGACTTTTACTGCTACTCAGAAAACATATGATGTCGGACTGAGAGAATACATGCTGAAAGTCTATAATTATATGGCTTTAGCTCTTGTGCTAACTGGAGTAATGGCTTTTGCTACTATATCATTTGAGCCATTAACTAGGCTTTTATTTCAAGTTGAAGCAAATGGACAGTTCATGGGCTATACCGGTTTGGGAACGTTGGTAATGATTTCTCCCGTGGGAATTGCTTTGTACTTTTTTATGGGATTTGGCAGGATGAGTCTAGATACTACTAAAGTATTGTTTTGGGTTTATGCTGCTTTAACTGGTATGTCTTTGGCATCTCTTGGGTTTATCTATACAGGAGAGTCAATTGCTCGAACTTTCTTTATTTGTTCATCTGTTTTTGGTGCAATGAGCCTTTATGGGTATACTACCAATAGGGATTTGACATCAATGGGTTCATTTCTTATCATGGGATTATTTGGTCTTATCATTGTGTCGCTAGTCAACATGTTTTTACAAAGCTCAGCTATATATTTTGCAACGTCTCTCATTGGAGTTGGTATATTTATGGGTATTATTGCATGGGATACTCAAAAAATTAAGTCTATGTATTTTATGTCTGGAGGTGGAGAGTTAGGACAAAAAATGTCCATAATGGCTGCTTTTAATTTGTATTTAGACTTTATTAATTTGTTTTTACATCTTCTAAGATTCTTTGGTAATAGAAGAAACTAGTATTACAGTTGTAGTTACTCAGGGCAGTTTAAAAATCCCAACTAATGATAGAAAATACTAAATTATAGAAATAAATAGTTGTCATCGCGAGCCACAAAGTGGCGTGGCGATCCAAATAAACAGCAATTATCTTTTTAAAAAAATTAAATATTTTTTATCTGTATTTTATATAAATAAAAAATATTATTGATTAACAACAAATACACGTTTTTGTTGAATAAGCTTATGGCAAACTTCCAGTAATTTACGCATACAAGCTACTGTCGCAACTTTTTTAGGTTTAAAATTATTAATAAGTCTGTCATATAAAGCTTTTAAATATTGAAAGCCATTTTTACCTGTTAGTACTGCCATATATAGTGCATCTCGTGGTATCTTTCTGCCTCCTCTAATGAATCTTCGACCTTGTTTATTACCACTATCTCGAGCATATGGTGCTATTCCAACCATAGCTGATAATTCGTTGCCGCTATAATTTTTATTTCCCAACTCAGGTAAAAAACTAATTAATTTACTAGCTAGACATTTGCCAATGCCAGGTACAGTTTCTAATATTTTTGTTTTTTCTTGTAGATCTTCTGATCCATCTATTATCTCATTTAATTTATCATCAATTTTAGATATTTCCTTTTGTAAGCATCCCATCAATGTTTCTATGCTTTCTTTGTCAATACCATCGACACTATTATGCAACCTCTTTTTTTCATTACTAAGCATCAATACTAAATCTTCCCGTCTTTGCTGATATCTCTTCAAATTTTCTGATTCAATTTGATGTATATAATTTGCTGTAAGTTGCATCTTATCACCGTAATACGCTAATTTAAAAGCATCTTGCTTGTCCGTTTTACAAAAATTTACTGACTTACTAAATGAATTAAAACTATAGGTATTTACCTTATGAATCCGTTGCTCATTACTATATAATTTTTGGCAAATTTCATCCTTGTAGCCTCCTGTGGGTTCGCACACTATTAGCTCAATTTTTTGATATTTTGTTAATTTTATAAGCTCTTCATGACCTAAATTATCATTTGCAAAACGATGATATTCCGGTTTACTGTTTGAAATATATATACATACATCAAGCCATTTTTTACTTACATCTAGACCTATTATTTTTTTCATAGTATAATCTCCTTCATCTTATTGTGCAAGGCTACTGTACTGCAGTACCTTCTGCAATTTGTTCAAAGCAAACTTAACGATAGAGGGTACTTATTCTGTTCACGACTATTTCAGTCTAGCTTGCTTCAAGTCACCCTCTTACAACTACTTATAACATGTTTTTAAGATATAAGCTTGCTGTTTTATTTTTTGCCACTGCAACTTTTGGATTGCCACGTCGCCGCTTTCAGGGCTTCTCGCAATGACGATTTTTTAACTTTCAACAGTTGTGGGGTGGGGGCATCGAAGGTACGGCAATGTTATATCGAATTCAGGATGTTCTAGTAAAACTAGTTTTTATCGTATAATTTTTGTTAGGGCCTAAAACTTTATAACTCAGTTCAAAAGAATTCTTATTTAAAAATGTGTAATTAGCTTGATAAAGATCCAAGTTGCATTGATGTATACCTTTAGCCTGAACTTTATCCTGAAAAGGAGTATTAGAGATAAAATGTAATTGGTAAAATAAACCATTGTTATTTTCATTAACAAAATATTTAACAATTTTGTTTTGCTCTAGAGAGTATAGATACTCCTTAAAAGCTTTCACCTTATTGGTATTACCATAGTATTCAACATCAAGATCCTCTCTGTATAATATACGTGAATGAGGTGAGTATATATGTTCTTTATCTTCTATAAAGTAAGCGATTCCTTTAGCTGTACCATAATTGCCTAAAATTCTCGTAATAGCATATGTTCCAACTAGGTTGTGAAATATACTCAAGTGATCCTCCGAATTGGTTCTTGCAAATACTTGCGGGGAATTCGCGTACTCACACACTAAATGTATGCCTAGCCTGCTCATCCCTTGTTTATTGTCCTCATTCGTATGATTATTTAAGTCTATTCTTTTTATTAAATCATTTGGGTACATTTCAATCTAGCAATAGCATTTTCTTTACCAATTATGGCAATAATTTCAAAAATACTTGGGGAAGCAGTCATACCTGTTATTAGAGATCTAATGGATTGCATGATATCTGCAAGTTTAATATTATTATTCTTGGCTATTTCTTTAAATTTTATTTGAATTGAGTCTTTATCAAAATTTTGTAAATTTTCTAATTCCTCAATAACTTGCTCTAGCAAATTTTTATCACAATTCTTGATTATCTCTTTGGCTTCCTCAGAGTAGATAATAGGAACGTTAATCAAGTAAATCTTGGCTAGTTCAGCTAATTCGACTAAATTTGTGCTTCTTATCTTCAAGTTTGGCATTGCTTGCTTAATATAGTCCGTTTCTTCCGTAGTAATTTTATAAGTTTTTTGCAAACTCTCACAAATCATTTTTGTTAATAGTGTAGCATCAAGCTGACGTAGATAATGAGCGTTTAAATTATCCATTTTGGCAAAATCAAGACGAGCAGGTGATTTGCCAAGTCCTTCAAGGTCAAACCATTCTATAGCTTGTTGTCTTGAAATAATCTCATCATCTTTGTGACTCCATCCTAACCTTAGTAAATAATTACACAAGCTTTCGGGTAAATACCCCATATCTTGGTATGCTTTTATTCCAAGAGCTCCATGTCTTTTAGATAATTTTGCCCCGTCATCACCATGTATTAACGGTATATGTACCATATGTGGTACATGCCAACCAAAGGCTTGATAAAGTAGGATTTGGCGAGCAGCGTTAGTTAAATGGTCATCCCCCCTGATAATATGGGTAATCTGCATATCGTGGTCGTCCACTACTACCGCTAACATATAGGTGCTACTTCCATCGCTACGTAACAGCACCATATCATCTAGGTGGGAGTTTTCAATAGTAACATCCCCTTGTAAAGCATCATGGATAATTGTATAGCCAGTTCTTGGAGCTTTCAGCCTAATCACTGCTTTTGTGGATTGGTAACCTTTTGAAAAGTTAGAAAGATCAGCATCTCGCCAAGGGCTTTGAAATAAAAAATGTTGTTTATTAGCTATAGCATTATCTCGCTGTCGATCTATTTCTTCTTGAGGTGTAAAACAATAATAAGCTTTTCCTTCATCTAGTAATTTCAGAGCTGCTTTTTTGTATAAATCATTTCTTTTAGACTGAAAAACCACTTCACCGTCCCAGTCTAAACCAAGCCATTTCAAACCAGAAAATATAGCATCTACTGCATCTTCGGTTGATCTTGTTTTATCAGTATCCTCAATTCGCAGTAAAAATTTGCCATTATGGTGTTTGGCAAATAAATAATTAAACAATGCTGTTCTTGCCCCACCAATATGCAAGAAGCCAGTAGGGGAGGGGGCGAATCTAGTAATTGTAGTCATAATATCTCCTTTAAAGTCAATTCAGAGCTAGTTCTGCAAGAGGTCTAGTTAAATAAGCAAAATAATTTACCTCTATATCATCACTCAACTGCCAACTTCTATTGACGATATTATAAGTTAAGCCTTTAAGCTCTTTAAGCTCTATGTTATTTTTACTAAACATAGAATAAATTTCAGATGATTTAAGAAATTTACTATGGTCATGGGTTTTTTTTGGTATCCAACTAAGTACGTATTCTGCCATCAAAATAGCTAACATATAAGCTTTGACAGTACGGTTAATTGTGGAAATTATAATCATGCCATTTGGTTTTACTAGACTGGCAAGGTTTTTTACAAAATCACTAGGATTGTTTATATGTTCCATGACTTCTAAACACAGCACCACATCATACTGTTTGCTATTTGAGTATACTAATTCCTCAGCAGTTGATTTAAGATATTGTATATTCAAATTTTCTTCTTCAGCATGCTTCATCGCAATATCTATATTACTTTGTAGTGCATCTATGCCAGTGACTGTGCCATTTAGTTTACAGAGAGCAGAGGTGATTAACCCCCCGCCACATCCTACGTCTAAAATATCTAATTTTGAAGGTAGTACTACATCATCATCTATATTAAAATGATCTTTTATCTTATCTATTATGTAACCAAGGCGAATAGGATTTATTTGATGAAGAATTTTAAATTCTCCATCTTCCTGCCACCACCCGCTAGAAATTTTACTAAACTTTTCTAGTTCTATTTGATTAATAGAAGATTTTGTAGACATATTTCTTCACTGGTTATAGAATCCATTCCAATATACCACAAAAATCATGAAGCACTAAGTGCTATTCTCAAATTATCTACCAAAAATCGTATAAAATGACTATAATAATATTAACTATAATTCTAATCAGTCTAATTTTTGCTCCTCTTGGTTGTATAAGCTTATGGAAAAAATATATTTATTTTGGTGATGGTCTTTCGCACGCAAGTTTACTTGCTGGAAGTATTAGTATCCTTGTCCATTTGCCTGTTGTTTATTCGGGACTAGTTGTTGCCATTATATTTGCTATCTTGGTGTTTACGTTAAAACATAGGTCAGGTGGTAGTAGCGTGGTAATGTTAATATCAAGTTTTATGTTATCTTTAGCCTTAGTAGTAGGTTATATGTACCCACTACAGATTAAGATCACTAACCTATTATTTGGCGATATTTTATCTGCCTCTTTAAATGATATATTAACCTTATCAATTATACTTATATTCGTTATTTCTTTCGTTTGGTATTTCTATAACCAGATTATTCTAATTGTCATTAATAGAGATATTGCACAAATTAAGGGGGTGAAAGTAAGAACGATTGAATTGGCATTTTTGTTACTGTTATCTTTATCAGTATTCTCGACTATTAAGATTGTTGGGGCATTACTCGTTACTAGTATTTTGCTGATTCCAGCTATGACCGCTAGGATGATTTCTAGTAATCCAGCACAAATGATTATCAATTCAGTTATCGTAGCTTTAATTGTAGACTTCCTTGGCTTAGTAGTGTCATTATATCTTGACATACCAATTACCCCAATAATTATGGTAATAAACACCATAGTTTATTGTGTATTCTATATAATTTCACGGGCAAATAAAACAGGATTTTTTAGATTATAGTCCAGGGTAATTTATAAAGTCCCAACTAATGATAGAAAGGTTTGTTTTTTAAAATGCATAAATGTCTATTAGCGAGGAGCCACAAAGCGGCGACGTGGCAATCCAAAAGTTGCAGTGGCAAAAAATAAAACAGCTGTTTATTTGGATCGCCACGCCACTTTGTGGCTCGCGATGACAACTATTTGTTTCTATAATTTAGTATTTTCTATCATTAGTTGGGACTTTTAAACTGCTCTAGATTAAGAGGTTATCATAATTATATACTTAGGTAGAACTTCAAGAATTAAGATTCCCGTGACCAAAGATCGAATCTGCTCTGTTACTCATGTACGCTACGCCGCACGACTTTGCTACTGCCTAGCTCTTCTTGAAGTTATACTATCGTCTATCAACCCTTCATTTACGAGCAGTATAACAAAATCATCTTGAGACAATAAAATTATATAACCTATCTCCTACAGTTTGATGTGGAAGCTTAGTTGGATGAAAAAAATCAAAAAATAAATATTGTAGAATTTTTTCTTCATTACAGCCACAGTTATATGCAGCATCTAATCGACCTTTCAATAATAATTCTAGCAAATCTATAAAATTTTGATGATCAGCAATATCTGTAACACAAGCCTGCTCAGTATTGTATCCTTTCTTTACATAATCACTAATTAAGCTCTTAAATATACTTTCAATATCAAATAATTTTATTTTAATCTTAGGAAATTTCCTATTGAAGTCTTTAATTGCCTCTACTAACTTTTGATTAAAATCTTGTGATAAATTAGTAGCTAGCTTTTGTAAATCTGTGTTAACAAACCTTGGGATTAAGCCAATATCTGGAACGTTAGCTATTACTATGTATTGTAGACTACTGTTTGTAGCTAAAAATTCAATAGCATTGCATATTTCTGTTATACTTTCATCAACTAATGCAGTCGGATTCTTATTAAAAAGAGCAGCCATAATATCATTGCCACCAATCATAACAAATAGTAAATCTTCTGTGCTAATATCGGGATGGTGTCTAACTAAAGTACGGACTTGGTTTTTTAACTGAAAGTAATTAAATAATAAAAAATCAGGCACAGCATCACCTTTAGAGGCTCTAGCATTGGAAACAGCATAATTAGTACCAATTTGTTCACTAAAATCATAATTTGTAGCTTTTATTCCCCCTTGCTTTATTAAATCGTCAAATGGTCTACCCAATTCTATAGATTTTTTCTCTAAGATCCAATGTTTTAATGCTGGAGTAATATTAAAACTCCACCCTGGTTTCATTGTTGTTCCTAACTTATCAGCTACATATTCTACTGCCATTGGACCATTGCTAAAAGATCGGGATTGATAAAATGGAGGGGCAAAATAAATCTTGTCAACCCACTTGAGAAAATGAAATTCTTCCTTTATTACATTTAATATACTATTCAAAGATCCAACAAATGCTCCATTATCAGATAAACTATCTCCTACAACATAAAAATTTTTATACATAAATGCCTCTTTATTCATGTTAATATTACATTATAACCACTTATAAATTGATTCACTGGTTAACTAATTTATTAGTGTAACATATTTTCCGACCATGCACAAAAAAAAATTATTGTTCTATGATTTTCAGGGCAGTTTAAAAGTTGCAGCTAATGATAGAAAATACTAAATTATAGAAATAAATAGTTGTCATCGCGAGCCACAAAGTGGCGTGGCGATCCAAATAAACAGCATGCTGTTTTATTTTTTGCCACTGCAACTTTTGGATTGCCACGTCGCCGCTTTACGGCTTCTCGCTAATAGACATTTATGCATTTTAAAAAACAAACTTTTCTATCATTAGTTGGGACTTTTAAACTGCCCTGTATCAACTCTTCATTTACGAGTGGTATACCTCTCATTCTTGGCAAATAGAACAATAGAAACTAGTTCTGCCGGATTGTTTTATTTTTCTTATTATTCCCTCGCAGTTTAGGCATTTTTGATTTTCTCGTGCATAGACCTGTAATTCTTGTTGAAAGTAACCAGGTTTACTATCACCGCTAACAAAATCTTTGAGAGTAGTACCTCCTGCTGATATTGCCTTTGTTAAAACATTTTTAATGGCTAATACCAAATTAGTTATTTCCTTGTTTGACAAACTACTACCCAGTCTGCTTGGGTGTATTTTAGCAATAAAAAGGCTTTCAGAAGCATATATATTACCAACACCGACAATAATCCGATTATCCATTAATAAATTTTTTATCGGAACAGAGCGATTCAATAATTTTGTTTTTAGATACTCATCAGACATATCATTTGACAAAGGTTCTACACCTAAATTTAGTAAAAATTTTTCTTGGGCGAGGTTTGTTGGCATACTATAAATCATCCCGAAACGTCGTGGATCATTAAAAACTAATTTCTCGCAACTTGTCAAAGATATAACCACGTGATCATGCGTTTGTAGCCTATAATCACTAGGTTGTAAGGTCAGCCTACCAGTCATGCCAAGATGTACAATAATGGAATAATAATTATCCAAATCTATTAGCAAATATTTTGCCCTACGCCTTAAAGCTACAATTCTTGCTGACTCTACATTTGACTCTAACTGATCGCTTAATTTATAGCGTATATCATCTCGTCTCTTATCAAGTTTATTGATGGCAGCCCCTATTATTCGCTGTTCTAGGCAACGTTTTAATGTTTCAACCTCAGGAAGTTCTGGCATTTTTACATTTTAATACTATTAATAATTCATAATATAACATAATATAACATATAAACAACTTAGCACTAAGTAGTAATATGCAAAATAATGATAAGCAATCTGATCAAGTAAATTTTGGCTTCTCAAAAGTGAGCTTTGATCAGAAAAGAGATTTAGTCAAAGATATCTTTTCTAGTGTTGCTAATAAATATGATGTAATGAATGACTTAATGAGTTTGGGAATACATCGTTTATGGAAAGATGAATTTATTAGACAAATCCCCAATTTAAAATCAAATATATTGGATGTGGCAAGTGGTACAGGTGACATAGCTTTTAAAATAATAAAGCGAGCATCAGTAAAAAATGTATTAGTGCAGCTGACGATGTGTGATATAAATCATGATATGCTGGAGGTAGCACGTCACAAAGCTATTGATAGTAATATATTACAGGGATTAGAGTATGTCGTTGCTGATGCAGAAAACTTACCTTTTCCTGATAATAGTTTTGATTATTATACTATAGCATTTGGTATTAGGAATGTGGCAAAAATTGACAATGCCCTAAAAGAAGCATATCGAGTACTAAAGCCTGGGGGTAAATTTTTATGTTTAGAATTTTCTAAAGTGGAATACGATTGTCTGAAGCAATTATACCAGTTTTATTCGTTTAATATTATTCCTAAGATTGGTAAAATTATAGCAAACAACGAATCAGCTTATCAATATTTGGTGGAAAGTATTAATGTATTCCCAGATCAGGAGAGCTTTGCAATTATGCTAAAGGATGTCGGCTTTACTGATGTTAGTTATAAGAATCTTACTTTAGGTGTTGCTGCTATTCATAGTGCTTATAAATAATGGAGATGTTGCTAAAATATCAACGAAGATCAGAGAGTTATTGACCATCATCCACTTTAAGAATGCTTGACTAATAGTTTTGTATTAGTTTTAATAATAAAGTAGTTAACCAAACCATAACATGGTGAAATATAAAATGACCAATGATTTAGATAATGATGCTTCTAAGAGGGATTTCATTAAAAAAGAGTATGAAAAACTTGAGGGGAGGGTACGTAATGCCACTTCAAGGACACAATTAGCTTTGATTATAGCTGATTCTGGTAGTTTAGCTTTAATGGCTAGTCAGTTAGGGATAGATATTGGAATACTGGAATTAATAGCAACTGCAGTAAGTAAAACTCTTTATTATGAAACAACTGAGCAAATCCAAGTTGTGGATTTCAATGAGGGCATAAGATTAGCAAAAGAACAAGAAAAAATTGATAAAGAGCATAACGTTCAAGGCATTTATAAAGCTTTTGATTCTTTTTATGATGATTCTCTTAATAGACAAAGGAAAGATAATGAAAGTTTACACGAAATCTTTGAAGCTACAAAAGCAGGTCGGAAACTTACTGAGGAAGAAAAGCAGAAATTCAGCAAAACACCTGAACAAATAAAAGAAGAAAACGCTCGTAGTAAACACATGCGGCTAACTAAAAAGCTAGCTAAAATAGAACGAGAACATCACTCTAATGAAATAAAGAAAATAGAGGAATGTGAGGAGCAAGTTAAGCATTTATCAGAGGATCATCCGGAAAGAGTCTTGTTGGCTAATCAGAAAAAACATCATGAAGGTTACCGTAATTTAGTTAATAAGAAAATAGATCAGTACAAAGCATACAAGCAAGGAATAAAACAACAAGCTTACGATATTTGCCTTAATAAAGAGTTAGCTGAGAACAATAGATGTAACGAAGATATAGCACAATCTTGGGACGAAGTATTTCATAAGATATACGATGTTACTCCAGAGGAAATGGCTAAAAAGTTAACTCCAACGGAAAAACAGCCCCAAACATCGTCAAAAAACCTAGCCGTTCTAGCATCTCAACAAGAGTTAGATACAAAACTAGATACAAAACAAATAATTTCTGATTATAAGTTAGAGAAACATATGGGAATATTAAGTGCTAAAGAAAATAAGGACACTCAATTACAAAGAACGAATTCTATAAATCTTAACCCAAATACTAAAGATACGAGCAAAGGTAGAGGTGGAAGAGATTGGTGATATTATAGCAGAATTAAAATATTTAAAGATAAATAATAGGTAGTATTATGGCAAAATCACCATTACAAAATAAACTCACGTCTGAACATCATCACCGTTGGGGAGAGTATTATTATGGCTTGGCCGCTGATATGGAAGATCAGGATGCACCACAAAGCAAAATAGATGCAAGTTGGAAAATGGCTGCTATGGAATTTTGGTTTGCATTAACTTTAGGTAGTGAAAAAGCTCCTCTCTCCTTGTTTAAATGTTTTAGACAAGGTGTTGGTGTAGAGAAAGATCCTTATATGAGAGATCTCATGTATGGTGCAGCATTACAACTTACACCTCAGGACTGTGCTGATAAGGTCAAACCTGAAAATAAACCAATAATTGCTAAATCTATGCAACCTAAAATCGATGCACTAGTAAAATTAGTAAAACAAACTCGTGATCAGTTGCCAGTTGAGGGAGTGGATGTAAAAGTATTTAATGAGCAACTAACTAAGTTCAACCACGCCATCAAACTACCATCCGGCAAGTCACTACAGAGTTGTTTTATTGAGAAAAGTGCTAAAGCTACTTCTAAAGAAAAAGATTTAAAATCCAAAGCATTAGAATTAACAAAGAATCTGTCAAATCAGAATAAACCAATCACAACTACTATGAACCATGTACCTAGAAAGGCTACTAAATCTTCATCTAGAATTGGTTGCATTATATCATAAATATGTAATTTATACAACAGGATTAAAAAATACGCACCTTTTTAAAAATAAAAAATATTAAATGCTTTAAGTAATCAGAATTTTAGTTTATTATAACTTTATAATTAAAATATCATGGTTTCTTATGGAAGATGTTAATAATTATTGGTATAATTCAAGATACCAGTCTTGTGCATATGCTGAGAGGTTGCTTAAGGAGTTAATTGTGCTAAATGAAAAAGTAAAGCAACCAATAAACATGTATGAAGTCAAAAAAGGTATCTACTATGCTAAAAAATATCATGGCAGTCAGATGAGGCAGTCCGGTGAACCGTATTACTCGCATCCGATTGAAGTGGCTTATATGGTTGCCCAGTACACAGCCCTAGAGCTTCCACAATATTTCAGAACAGACATGATTGTTACCGCATTACTACACGACACCATCGAGGATACACCACTTACCGAAAAGATGATAGCCTATATTTTTGGCAGTCAAGTGGCTAGTCAAGTGCAAGACTTGACAAGAATTAAAATAGATAGAAAAATTAGTGCAGTAGAGACTGTAAACTTACTATTCTCTCAATATAAAAAGGATGTATTACATATCAAATTATTTGATAGATTACATAATTTGAGAACTATTAGTGCTAAGTCTCTCGAGAGAATTAAAAAGATAGTAGAAGAGACTTTGGCTCACTTCATACCTCTTTCTATATACCTTGGAGTCAATAAAATAACAGAGGAGTTAGAGAGATTATGTTTAACGGCTTTAATCAGTAATAACTTACTTAATTTAGATCTTTTTGAGGATAATTCCCTACTTCTTTCTCCCGACTTCCGCATTTTTTAATAAGGCATAAGCTTAGAAGGCTCATAGTGCTAGGATTTTTAAAATTTAGGCACAACATTATTTTGTTATTTTAAATATATTTCAGCATGGTCTGAACGCTTGATGTTAAAGGTTTTATAGATTTTTCTAGCTTCGTTTTTTATTGCACTTGGTAGTCTATAAAGATCACCAGTCTTTGTATGTCTTAAGATTGAAGCCTGTACTGATATTAATAATTCAACGATGTTAGTTACACTGATCTTTTGGGTCAGAGCAACCTTGTATTCTATAGTTTTAAGCACTGCAAAACTCATATAACACACAGCTATGTGTGCTTCTATCCTTTGTTTAGTCCAGTGAAAAATTGGACGCATTTGTAAATTATGTTTATTGATTCTAAATTGCTCTTCAATTACCCATAATCTAGCATATTTTGCTATTGCTTCATGTGGAGTTATAGTTTGGTCATTGGTGATTACCCCATGTATGCCATCCCACAACGCATCCTGCTCTATCTTCTCTGCGTCAATATAGCTCTTGCCATTTTCACTAGAAGTATATTTTTTTACTCCACTATTAGATATAAGTTTTTTAGTACTACCAGACTCACCAATAGTCTTATTAATTTTATCTAAAATTTTTTGTCGCTCCTGTGCATCATTAATAGCCCTTTTAGATTTATAACTGGTAATTAGACGTTTACCATCATGCTCTAGATCGGCAATCCAAGTAAGATCATTGCCTATAACAGTAGGCTTATAGTTTTCCTCTGATAATATTTCTTCTTTCTTTTCTTTCTTGAGTGTTTTAAGCTTTGCTGCCACAATATAACGATAACCACCTTCATCGAGAGCTTGCAAGTTAGCTTTACTAAACATTGCACGATCAGCAATAAAACAGACATCTTTAACTTTAAGATACGCTTGCCAGCTGTTAATTGATTTAATTAAGGTGCTAACTTCTGCGGTATTACCACTAAACAGCTCATAGCCAAGTGGTAATCCATCCTCATTAGTTGCTAGGGCAAGAACTAGTTGGGTAGTATTAAAGCGATGATCTTTACTATAGCCAAAGGCTCTTAGCTCATCTATTTCTACTGATTCAAAGTATAGTGTAGTGACATCAAAAAATACTAGGCTAATCTCTTTATTAGGAATCAGGGTTAGGGTGTTTTTAAAGCATAATTCTTTAATTTTAGGTATTTGCTCATGTAATTTGTCCATCATCCGATAAGTAGCATCTAGATCATGATGCCTGTCAAATTGATCGCTTAAATACTCAACTATCCCTTTTTTACTATTTGGTCTTACCATACGGGCTAACACTAAATCCTTCAGCATCCCAGCGTCACGTTTCCTTGCTAGTAACTGGTTAAAATGCATTTGATCATAAACATGCCCCCCTATTTGATGCACTCCTTCAACAACTCGCTTGACTTCTACAACCTCATTTAGTTTTACTTCGTTAACAGGTAGAATATCTTTTAACAACTTGTTAGTTGGACGACCTCTTTTAACCTCGTTAGTATCATCAGTAAACAAATTCCTCTGCCCAATTGCAGCTTCTCTCTCAGCTTTAATCTTGGCAATCAAATCTTGTGCTAGGGCAACTAATTTAGCTTCTTCTACTTCATCTATGAAGACTCCTAAATGACGTACTATACGCTGTTTGACGTTACCTTTACTATCACGATAACCTTCCACTATTTGAATAGATTGCCTTGGACTATTAGGAGTTTTTTTACGACGTATGTACATATTAGGGCTATAAAATATGGGGCTATATTCAATTAATTAAATAATAAACAACATCGCAGTTAAAGTCAATAATAAAATATCTACTAGGCACAACAGAACGAGAGTACCACTTCACCTCCTTACTAATGCCACTTATAACAACTAATATCAAAAAATCTGCGGAAGTCAGGAAGAGACTTTGGCTCACTTCATACCTCTTTCTATATACCTTGGAGTCAATAAAATAACAGAGGAGTTAGAGAGATTATGTTTAACGGCTTTAATCAGTAATAACTTACTTAATTTAGATCTTTTTGAGGATAATTCCCTACTTCTTTCTCTAGGTTTCCAAAATGATTTAACCCAAATGCAAAACCTAAAATTGTAGGAACTATTACAATTAATATACCATAATTTCCAAAATAATTTGTTAAATAAACAAGTCCGAATGATGTTATCACATATATAAAAGCCCGAGACAAGGCATATAAGAAACTTGCATAAGTAAAACGCTTAAATACTGGGAAATGTTTATAGAAAATAGGCATAGCAGAAGAGTATGAAAGTGAAAACATAATAGTTACTAGTTGAAGTATAAGTAAATCAGATGGAGAATTTAAATTATTTAATAAATAAGGAAATATTAAGACGATAATAGAAAATATTATTAATTTAACTTTCAGAAGAATTAATGGATATATGTAACAACTTAAATAAGTCCATATTATAAAGCTCAAAACTTGTACTATAGAGATAATGAAATTATGATCTACTATTTGTTCACCACTATAACCAAAAGAACTTTTAAGAATATTGCTACAATGAAAGTAAATAAAATAAAAACATACTGGCCATGCACATTGAATTAAAAACAAAGAAATGGAAGATTTTATTTTAACCTTTTCTTGTACAATTGGATTAGACTCTATTGAGTCATGGTTAAACCCAGCTTTTTTAATAATATTTTTTACTCTACTTTTTGCATTTGCAAAATCAGGTGTTTCTCTAAGTTTAGTTCTAGCAATAGAACCTACTAATGCAATTCCTGCTCCAACCCAAAAAGCATAACGCCAATTAAAATTTTGTTTAATAGCAAGAGATGCAACTCCTAAGGCAGCAAACCCTCCTAAACTAGAAAATATAGTGATCATAGATACAGCAGGATATTGTACTGGTGGTTTTGTTATTTCAGTAACGTATATTTCAGCTCCTATTACTTCACCCATTGAAGACATACCTTGAACCATACGGCATATAGTAACCAGTATAGAAGCGGTAATACCAATTTCTGCATACGTTGGAAGAGTAGCCATTACAACACAAGAAATAGACATCATAGTAGTTGTTACGACTACGGTAACCTTACGACCAATATTATCCCCTATCCAACCAAATATTAAAGCTCCTAATGGTCTTAAAACGTAAGTAGAACAAAAAGCTAAGGCAGTATTCAAAGAAGCCGTCAAGGAGTTAGAAGATTGAAAAAACAATTCATTTAACAATACCGCCATATGTACATAAAGCATCAGATCAAAATATTCTAGGAATGTCCCAATTGAAAGCAATCCTACCGCTTCTTTTTGTTCTTTCGTTAGGCTTCTTTGTTCTTGCTGGTATCCTACCATTTATTCACCTTAAATATATTTATTAGTATTTATAAATACTGAAGATTTGGTTAATTAATAGCAAGAAAAAATAATGCAGAAAATTGAAATAATAAGTCTTAGTTGTAACAATATCACGGTTCTATAAACAAATTAGAAGGGGAAAAAGAGATATTGCTAACCATCTGAGGTTAAAGAGATATTGGCTGTCAAAAGTGCATGACATGTTAGTAAATTATTAAAATAAAATACTAACATTGTTGTTATGTGGATCGAATGATTTAAAGAATTGGCTTCGCAAATACTTGCGAGGAATTTGCGTATTCACGTAAGTTGATCTACACTTGGTCGCTCACCCACTGTTTTTATTGTCCCTATTCTTCAAATCTTCGAGTATATTTGCCCTTGAATTCGATATAAGAATTGAGATTATACTTATTATAGATATATCTACCGCTATAAATCTCGTTTATGTCTATCAATCTCTAGGATATCATCATTTTCTAGCCCTTGTTCTATTGCATGTTTTTCAAACATTGATTGCATCATACTAATATCTTGAAAATTTTCTAGATACTCTTCTAGTTTATCAAGCTCAGTCATACAGCTATTCTTATCGCCCTGTTTAAGATGTAATTTGGCTGATTCTACTAGTTGCTGTAATGTACCTAAAACATCCAATTTCATTAGCTCCTTCAGAATCACATTGCGTAGCATAAATAACACCTCTTTAAATTATATATCATATTTCTTATGCTATGCTAAGTAGTTTAGATGTCAACAATTTAATTTCTATTGTAATAAATAATTATCTTTAAAGAGTGAAAGTTTAAACCAGTAGTGATATTGTTCAAGAATTCATTATTTCAATTTTCGATATTATTTTTTTTGATATACTCAAATGATTTGAAGAATTGGATTTGAAAATGAATGGTGAGCATGCTAGGTATACATATAGTATAATTACGCATGCGAATCCATGATATTTTCAAAAAACAATTCTTCAAAGCAGAAGAGTATATCAATTAACCAAATCATTAATATCTACAACACTAGATATCTTTGGCAAACTTGCTTATGCGCAAGGATTTAAAGAAGCCACGGAATCTTGACCCACAGCGTACTCAAATGTATGTGAGGAGCAGAGGTAGCACGAATAAATTACCAGCAGAAGTCAGGTGAGGCTATCAATTAAATCAGCCATTTTTTTTTCATCTAAGTCCTCAAAGAAATCATCATTAATTTGTACAACTGGTGCATTGACACAAGCTCCCAAACATTCAACTTCTGTAAGGCTAAATTTTTTATCACTTGTTAGTTCACCAAAGTTAATACCAAGTTTTTTTTTACAAATAGTTACAATTTTATCGCTACCCCTTAGCCAACAAGGAGTAGTCCCACAAATTTGTATATGATATCGTCCTACTGGCTTTAGATTAAACATGGTATAAAATGTTGCAACTTCATATGCTCGGATGAAAGGTAAATTTAGAAAATTTGCTACATACTCTATGCAGCCTCTTGGTAACCAACCATTCATTTGGCGTTGTGCAAGGTCAAGTAATGGCAGAATAGCACTCTTTTGTTTGTTTTCAGGATATTTCTTAATGATATTTTGGGCTTTTTTTAAGTTCTCATCATTAAAACTGAAATTTAGTGATTCATCATTCATCGATCAATTTCTCCAAAAACAATATCAAGACTGGCAATAATAGTTACCACATCTGCCATCAAATGTCCTTTTGACATGAAATCTAGACCTTGGAGATGGGCAAACCCAGGGGCTTTAATCCGACATCTATAAGGTCTGTTTGTTCCATCAGAGTATAAATACACACCAAACTCGCCTTTTGGTGCTTCAACAAATTTATATATTTCGCCTTTTGGCACATCATATCCTTCAGTGTAAAGTTTAAAATGATTAATCATGGCTTCCATTGATTCTTTCATTTTTTCTCTTGAGGGTGGTGCAATTCTAGGATCATCAGTTTTAATAGCACCCTTTGGCATTTTTTCAAGACATTGCTGTATAATTTTAAGTGATTGGTACATTTCTTCAATACGAACCAAATACCTATCATAACAATCACCAGATTTACCAATTGGTATATCAAAATCTAGCTCATCATATACATCATACGGGGTAGCTTTTCTAAGATCCCATGCGATGCCTGAGCCTCTAAGCATTGGACCAGAAAACCCCCAATCCATAGCTTCTTTTTGACTTACTACTCCGATATCTACTAAGCGTTGTTTCCAAATTCTATTGTCATTTAACAGAGTCTCGACGTCTTCTAATTTTTTTGAGAATTGCTGAACAAAAATATTTATATCTTCTAGTATACCATTTGGTAAGTCTTGTGCAACACCACCAGGTCTAAAATAATTTGCATGCATTCTAGAGCCGGAGACACGCTCATAAAATTCCATAATTTTTTCGCGTTCCTCAAATAACCATAATAGAGGGGTAGTAGCACCAACATCTAGGGCTTGTGTTGTTATATTCAGTATGTGGTTAAGGATACGAGTAAGCTCAGAAAACATCACTCGAATAAACCCCGCTCGTCTTGGCACATTGCAGCCAAGCAATCCTTCAACTGCTAAAGCAAAAGCGTGTTCTTGGCACATTGGCGATACGTAATCTAACCGATCAAAATATGGTATAGCTTGTAGGTATGTTTTATGCTCAATTAATTTTTCAGTACCACGATGCAGCAATCCAATATGCGGGTCTGCTTTATTGATAACCTCACCATCCATTTCTAAAATTAATCTTAATACCCCATGGGTAGCTGGATGTTGTGGACCAAAATTTAATACAACACTTTTATTATTATCACCCACCTTGTTTTAAACCCCGGCAATTATTAATTTTAATCGAGTATATACCAAAATTTTTGTCCACTAAGTAAAAAAATTATATAATATTAAAATAATAGTATTACTTTTCCATGTCCTCTATTAAAGCTTGCTCTCCATCATTGAGATTTTTTGGAGAATAAACTTTGTGGCTCTTTGTATCTTTTTTTTCGATAGAATGCAATTCATAGTGAGGGGGAACTTCTAAGGTTTTATTGCGTTGTACCCTATACTCATCAGGACCAGGTGTCACTATACCTATTGTTTCTTTTACTTTTTTATTGCAGGCAGACAGTGTTACTAAGCTAGCAAATAACAAAAAAATTATACGCATATACCCTTCGCCTTTCAAGTGTTGGCGTTGTTGTACTTCGGGACTTCGCGTACTCACGTAGGTTTGACTACGCTCCGTTCGCTTGCCACTCGTACGCCTAGCCAACTCTTGAAATTCATCTTGTATACTCTTTTGCTTTAAAGAATTGGTTTCTGTAAATATTATCGGGGAATTCGCGTACTCACATACCTTATTGTACTGCTTGTACTCGCTCCCCCCTTGTTTGTTTCTCCCATGCTGCAAATCATTTGAGTACATATATATCAATCCTCTTTATAAATTTATATTTTTCTTAAAATCAAGTTCACGAATCCTATCCGCTTCAGTTTGCAATCGAGCGTGATTATATTCAACATCTTGTTGTTGTTCAACAATTTTCTTGGTCTTATAATAATCATGTAATAAGAATATTGCACCTAATGAAATGAAACTATCTGCTAGATTAAATACCGGAAAAGCAAAATCTTTATAGTGAAAATAAATAAAATCAAATACCGCCCCATGAACAAAACGGTCGATCAAATTACCAATAGCACCACCAATGAAAAAACTACAACCAACAAAGCTTGGCATCGTCTTACATTTTAATAAGATATACCACAAATATGCTATAAGGGCAGAGTTAACAACTATAAAAAGCATATTACTATACTGATAATAATTTCGAAGTATCCCAAAACTAATTCCATAATTCCAAACATAAACCATATCTAAAAAGCTGGTTACTTCTAGTGTTAGACCAACTTTACCTCTTAGATAATTTATAAAATACCATTTTACTAGTTGATCTATAATTACTAATTTAACAATTATACGACTACTTTGGCGAATAATTAGTAATATTTTCTTAAATATTGATGGTATACGCATATTAGAATTTAATTTTTGATTATACTCTTCTGCTTTGAAGAATTGTTTTTTGAAAATATCATGGATTCGCATGCGTAACTATACTACATGTACGCCTAGCATGCACAACTATCGAAAGTTCAATAAACGTCATTGCGATGAGCGTTGTTAGCCCTAAACCGTCATTGCGAGCGAACGTACGTGAGCGCGGCAATCCATGAAGCTTGTCATATGGATTGCTTCGTCGACCTACGGTCTCCTCGCAATGACGTTTGTTGAACTTTCGACAGTTGTGGCCTAGCATGCTCACCATTCATTTTCAAATCCAATTCTTCAAAACAGAAGAGTATATATTCCTATTTGATAAAGTTTTTATTGAAAAAATACCTCAGGAAAAATAATCACATTAAGTCTTCTTTATTAATCCTTTCTAGACATATCTTTTCAGTCACTATCTTTAATTCCTCTACCCGGTTAATAAGGTAAAGTAATTGTTCTTTACTAATTGTATAATCTTGATCATACCTTGCGTCAACATAAGCATTTCGCAGTAACGTAAAGCAATCTTTTTGCTCCTGAGTCTCATGTGGAAATATCTTATAGAGATCGTAATGATGATTTCTAGCCCTATCGCCAAGTCCCAGTATATCATGTGACTTGGCCTTGTAACCAGTAAAAACTAACAGGATAGCATTATAAAAGCTCTCGGTAGCTTGGTGAAGCATAAAGGCTGCATTATTCAATTGTTCTATATCCAAACACAAATGAGCGAGCGACAGAAAGTCCTTAGCTTTTTTAAACCAATATTTAAAATCTTTCTCAGCTATTGGTCTACGTTCCTGCCATGATAGTTCCTTAGCTTCAGACAGTATAAATTCACCACTATCATATAAAAGAATTCCCTCTTTCTTGATATCACTAAAGAAATATTGCCCTTTTTCCAGTTGCCTATTTACCAACCTAATAGGTTCAAGTATCAGAGTAATTGGTGGTTTTTCATCTAATGAGAATTTTTTACTTAGCCTGTTCTCTATCTTATATTGTAGGTTGATAGCTGGATAGCCAGCATATTCTCCATTCTTTAAAATCAACAAAAGATCAAAATCACTTTGATACTTATAATAACTAATATCTCCTAACTTCTCTATATCCTCTACCCAATCTCCTCTAGCATAAGAGCCAAATAAGATAATCATTGCTATTTTTGATTTGCCTACATATAGGATTTCTTTAACAATATTATCTAGCTTTTCTTTAATCACTAGTGAGCGGTCAGGTAAGGTAGTTTTCATAAAGCTATTTTTTTATCCTAGATCAACTATATACCAAATATTTAAATAATCAACAACAATTTAATCATAAATTATAAAAATAATTTATGATTATAATCAATAGTTGTTATCTGTATCATAATCAGTAACAATAAACCCCAGCATTCGGGATAAGAATTAACTAATTCTTATCCCGAAATGGCTTTAATATAAGGAAAGATGCATTCTTAAAGCGGTTTTGCGAATGCATTTTAAACCTTTCTAAAGCTAAAAACATGATTTGAAAAGATTAAAATCATGTTTTTAGCAAAATGGATTGCCACGCTCACGTACGTTCGCTCGCTAATAGACATATACGTCTATTAGCAAGGAGACCGTAGGTCGACGAAGCAATCTATAATTTCACCGAATTTGGGATAAGAATTAGTTAATTCTTATGAGTAGTATACAAGACATGAGGCAGCCTAGATGTCATCCCAAATTCGCATAAATCGCTACACTTCCCTAGAACTAGGGTCTTTTTTGATACCAACTAGTTTGGGGGATGGAGTAGGAGGAAGGGTTTTGTATCCATCTTTTGGGGTCATGGGGAGATTTTCTCCAATAGCTTTTGCTGCTGACTGTAACTTTGGAGGGAATTGTCCTTTTGTTGCATCAACGTTAGCAACAGGGGTAGACTTAATCTTCTCTAGCTGCTGGATGACTTTGTCTCGTTTCTCCTCCCTATCGTCATTATCCCAAGTGTCGTTATCATTAATAAGTTCAATTAGCTCCTTATCATTTTTAACACCAGCCTCCTTCATAAGCATGTTAAGAGTATTTTCATCAACAATCTTGTCTTCAATAAGTTTTACAAGATCAGCATGTTCAGGTTCATCATCATCATCTTGAAATGCCTGATATCTCTTTGCTATAGCCTTATCAAACTCAGCTCCCAGTGGGCTAGGAGAGCGAGTAGGGGATGTTTTTTGTTCTTTCTCTAGTTCTTCTAGTGCTTTATTTCCCCCTGATTCAGATAGCTTTTTTTCCCTCATCTGTGCCTTCAGTACCAGTTCAGCCAATAAGTCTCCCCTCTCATTACCTTGTCCTTTCGCTGTTGCTACTGTTGCTTTGTCATGATCAGAACCTGACGGCGAAGGTGGTGGAGGTACTGGATGAGTTGTTGTGGATGCTACCTTTTTAAGTTGTATCCCCGTCCTAATTTCATCCAATAATGCTCCCCTATCTTCTCCTTTCGGTGTTACTACTGCTGCTGCCTTCTGAGCTTGACCTGCCGTAGGTTCTACAGCCGGTGGCGGAGCTGGTGGAGGAGGAGGCGGTGGCACACTTCCAGTTGTGTGCTGAGTACCTTGTGGCAATGGAGGAGGTGGTGGCGGAGGAGGTGGTGCTGCCATAGCATTTCCTGCTGTTCGCTGAGCGGCATGTAAACCTTCTATCGGAGGAGGTGGAGGTATATTACTTACAGGTGGTAACGGTGGAGGTGTTGGTATATTTCTTTCCACTGCTTGCTGCCCCTCTTGATGCTGCACCGATGGAGGCGGTGGAGCTTGACGCAGTAGTGTATTTTGACCCGGCAACGGAGGAGCTGGAGGTATAGCAAATCCTGCTGCTTGCTGCACGTTCTGCACCGATGGAGGCGGTGGTGCTGGACGCAGTATTGTATTTTGACCCGGCAACGGAGGAGCTGGAGGTATAGCAAATTCTGTTGCTTGCTGAACCTCTTGGTTCTGCAACGGGGGAGGAGACGGTGCTTTACCTTTACCAGCTATATGTGCTTTTCGTTTAGTTTCCTCTCTATGCTGAATATTTTGTGAATCCTGCAATGATGTATGGATAGGGGATGAAAGAGATCTTGTTATAGTGTTTTCCGCTGCTTGATGAATAGCTAGATCTGGCATCGACGTAGTACCCATAAGTGGTGGAGGTGGTGCTTGGCGTGTAGGTATCCGTTCAGGCATTGATGATGACAGGGCTTGAGATTGAGCCAAATCTTGGCTTGTAGACAATGGCTGTGAAGCAGTAACTGCAGCTGTAAAAGTGGACTCAAGCTCACTGCTTAAAGCTTCTACTTTGTTTAACCTAAGGTTTATTGGACCTCTTCCTTTAAGCTTTTCTAATTCTTTCTGCAACCTATTTTTTCTAGCTACTGTTGAATCTTCTATGTTTTTACCAGCGATCTCTAATCCCTGATCAACCTTTTTTAATATTTCATTATTGTGGGTTATGTTATCTTTTAAAATTTGTTCTGGAGTATTTACAAAAATATGCTTGATTTTTGCAGTAATTTTTTTAAGACCGTCTAGCCATGTTGATGGTAATTCTTCCCGCAATTCTGCTAATTCTTGCTTTATTGAAAGAAGTTCTTTAATATTATCATTAGCCTTTACCAACTTAACTAGATCTTGTTGTACGTGTACCAGTCTTATTCTTTCTTGATGTAGTGCCTTCGCTTCATCAGTATTATAAACTTGTGATACAATTTGGCTAAAATTTTCATGAGATATACCCAAATTTACTAAGGATTCTGTTAATCGTTGTACCCGTTTTAGTTGTTCCTCTGATAGTTTTTTGGTTATGATCTTATCAAATCCTGCTTGTAACTCTGTATCTATAATTCTCTGTAAAGATAAGTTTTTTTTACCTACATCTCTTAATGTATTGTCAACATCTTTGAGTACAGCTCTATTGGTTCTTCTCTTTTCTTCAGCAATTTCCTCATCATTTTTTATAAACAGATATTTTACTTGTGCAACAGTATGTACAAACCTTTCAAACCAAGGTAAAGAAGGGTATTCTTTCTTTAAATCTTCTACTTTCTGTTTTAGCTGTCTACTATCGTCTAGTTGTTTATTAGCCTTTAAAAGATTCTCTACAGAATTTATTGTATCCAGTAATTTACCTTTTTCCTGTGATAACACGCTTTCTATTTGTTGATCTTTATCTTTCGACATGTAAATACCTCCTTATTAACTCTACTAAATGTAGGGTAAGCAAAAAAGATGTCATTCCCGCGTAGCTAGCGGAATCTACAAAATAGCCTGAAAGGCTATTAAATGATTATGGATTTCCGCCTACGCGGGCAGGAATGACATCTTTTTTGCATTGATTACAACTTTGAAATTACCCTGTGGCATTATGTAAGCAGCTTTAAAGCAGCTTGTCAAATTAATACTTGAATTTTTTAGCATTTAATACTATCATCTATGTTTTAAAAGCTCTTAGGAGAGAAAGATGAGTGAACTATTAGAACTTGCAGCAGAAATGCGAGAGAAATTTGGTACGGGAGTCGCAAGAGAACTACGTAGGAAAGGTATGGTTCCAGCCATGGTTTATGGAGCAGGTAAAGAAGTGCTAGCCGTTTCTATCGAAGAAAAAGAGATAACTAAGCATTATAGAAAACCTGGTTTTATCTCTACAGTTATTCAAATTAAAGTGGGTAGTAAAACGCATAAAGTGTTACCAAAGGCTGTAGAATTGCATCCTATTACTGACATAGTAAGGCATGTTGACTTTGTACATTTAGAGGAAAAGACCCAAAGAATGGAAGTACCGGTAGTCTATGAGGGTAAAGAAAGAGCTTTGGGAGTTAAAAGAGGAGGATTCTTTAATATAATAAAAAGAACTATAACTCTTTTATGTGATGTCAATAATATACCTAAAAATATTAATATTGATGTTACCAACATGCATATCGGTCAGTCTTTAAAAGCAAAAAGCATTAAACTCCCTGAAGGAGTCCAGCTAGCTAGTAAAAATGATTTTATTATGGCTACTATAATTGGTCGTAAGGGTAGTAAGTCAGAAGATGGAGAAGCTGTAACTGAGGAAGTGAAGCCGACAAAGTAGTTGTTTTTGAAGCTACAAGGGTACTATGTCTTGTCACCCACAACTGTTGAAAGTTAAAAAATCGTCATTGCGATGAGCGTTGTTAGCCCTAAACCGTCATAGCAAGGCTCTGTAGATGCCGTGGCGATCTAGGTAAACAGCGAAGCTGTTTTTTTAGAGTAACGCTTCGCGTATCCTAGATTGCCGCGTCGCTGTGCTTTGCACAGCTCCTCGCAATGACATTGAGTTTAATTTATTTATACATTTTCAATCACTACGCTCTTAAGTTGATGGCATGGACTTCGTCCATATATGACGCCTATGTGCCTTCGCATGGATGACATCGGTACAGGGATACTCTAGGCTATTAAACCGATGTCTTACATGAGATTAAATATAAGTGCAAATCGCTCTCTAATGATATTATAATATGCTTAAATCTGAAGACAAAGGGTATATAGTTGTTGTAGGTTTGGGCAATATAGGCAAAGAGTACCAAAATACTCGCCATAATGTTGGCTTTACAGCTGTGGAACGTTTATCAGAATACTATAAATTTTCTTGGAATACCAAAGCTAAATTTCATGCAGAACTTGCACAAGGGATAATAGGCGGACATAAATTACTATTAGCAAAGCCTCTGACTTATATGAATCTGTCTGGAAAAGCAGTACAAGCAATATGTTCTTACTATAATGTCAAATTACAAAATATTTTTGTAGTGCATGATGATATAGATTTAGAAACTGGTAGAATAAAATATAAATTGGCTGGTGGTAGTGGTGGGCATAATGGTTTAAAATCATTGGATCAGTGTATAGGAAATGATTATCATCGTATAAGAATAGGGGTAGGAAGACCAGCGGCGTATGATGATGTGTCGGATTACGTTTTAGCTTCTTTTTCTAAAGAGGAATATAAAATTATTGTTAATTCCATTGAGGTAATAATTAATAATTTCCGTTTATTGCTTTCAGGTGAAATGGAAGAGTTTAAAAGGAGCATCGTTTAAATATGAAACAACAATTAACTTGTGTTTATGCAGATGACATGGATGCACAATATTCGAAGATAATGCAGGATGGATTAGATGAACTTGCCAAAAACAAGAAGGGTCTTGATGCTGTCCAATCATTTTCCTTCTCGTGTTTTGATAATGATAAAAACTTTGTTGCTGGTATAAAAGGTGTACTTATTTATGGTTGTTTATACGTTGATACGTTATGGGTTTCTGGAGATTTTCGAGGTCAGAATTACGGTACTTTACTAATGTCCAAGGCAGAAAATCTAGCACGAGAGCGTAATTGTAGATTTATGAGTTTATGTACTACCGATTGGCAAGCTAGACCATTTTATGAGAAATTAGGGTTTAAATTAGAGTTTACAAGAAGGGGATATGATAAAGATTCAGAATTATATTTTTTAAAGAAAGATTTGTAATAATCTGAATTCGATATGATACTACCTTGCCAACGATGTCATTTTTGGCAAAGTGGAAGAGTTTAAAAGGGGGATAGTTTTATGACACAACAATTAACTTGTGTCTATGCAGATGACATGGATGCACAATATTCGAAGATAATGCAGGATGGATTAGATGAACTTGCTAAAAACAAGAAGGGTCTTGAGGCTGTCCAATCATTTTCCTTCTCGTGTTTTGATAAGGATAAAAAATTTGTTGCTGGTATAAAAGGTGTACTTTTTTATGGTTGTTTATACGTTGGTACGTTATGGGTTTCTGAAGATTTTCGAGGTCAGAATTACGGTACTTTACTAATGTCCAAGGCAGAAAATCTAGCACGAGAGCGTAATTGTAGATTTATGAATTTGTCTACTACCGATTGGCAGGCTAGACCATTTTATGAAAAATTAGGGTTTAAATTAGAGTTTGTAAGAAGTGGCTATGATAAAGATTCAGAATTGTATTTTTTAAAGAAAGATTTATGACATTAAAATGTGGTATTGTTGGCTTGCCAAATGTAGGAAAATCAACCCTATTTAATGCCTTAACTTCAAGTATTGCAGCAGAAGCGGCTAATTATCCTTTTTGTACTATAGAACCAAATTCTGCTATAGTATCAGTACCAGATGTTAGGCTAAATGAGCTATCCATTATTGCTGGTTCTAGTAAAATTATTCCTACTTACATAGAAGTTGTCGATATTGCAGGTTTGGTAAAAGGTGCTAGTAAAGGGGAGGGGCTGGGTAATAAATTCTTATCTCACATACGAGAAGTTGATGCTATTTTGCACGTACTACGTTGTTTTGAGGATATAGATGTTACTCACGTACATAATAAAATTGATCCAATATATGATGCTGAAATAATAGAGACAGAATTAATTTTAGCAGATATTGAGTCGGTGGAGAAACGCTTAATAAATGTTGAGAAACGTTTAAAAACAGGTGATAAAACTTTAAAAGACCAAATAGAGTTATTAAAAGAAATTCAAGCAACTCTAGCGGTAGGTAAACCGGTGCGTAGCATGGTTGGAACTTATAGTAAAGAGGCTTTAGATCAATTACAATTATTAACTTCTAAGCCGCTTTTGTATGCTTGCAATGTACTGGAAGAAGATGCGGTTACTGGTAATAAATTTACGGAACTTGTAGCCAAAAAAGCTGAGGAAGAAGGTACAAAACATGTTATTATTTCATCAAAAATTGAAGCGGATATTGCAATTTTAGAAAGTGACGAAGAGAAATCTGAATTCTTAAATAGTATGGGTCTTGTGGAAACGGGTCTCAGTAAAATTATCAAAGAAATGTATAACTTATTAGACCTAAGAAGCTTTTTTACTGTAGGTCCAAAAGAAACACATGGCTGGACTTTTCGTAATGGTACGCTAGCCCCTCAAGCAGCCGGTATTATTCATACTGATTTTGAGAAAGGTTTTATCCGGGCTGAGGTTATTAGTTATGAGGATTATATAAATTTTAATGGTGAAGTGAAAGCTAAAGAAATGGGTAAAATGCGTTTAGAGGGCAAGGAGTATAAAATGCAGGATGGAGATGTAGTGCATTTTAGATTTAATGTTTAAATAAGGGATATGAGAAAATTATACCATTATCCTATTTGTCCGTTATCACGTCAAGTTCGGGTGTATTTAAAAGAGCTAGATGTGCAGTTTACTATGGTTAAGGAGGATTATTGGCTTCGGGATAAGGAATTTTTGTCTTTAAATCAGGCGGGGGCGACACCTGTCTTACAAGAGGCGTCCACTCTAATTATAGCAGGAATTTATCCCATCACTGAGTATTTACATGAAAAATATCCAAATTTTAATTTTATCGATGAAGATATTGATATTAGATGTGAAATTCGTAGGTTGCTCAGTTGGTTTAATGAAAAATTTTACCGCGAAGTAACAAAAATTATTATCGATGAAAAAATAGTAAGGTCCTTCTGCCAATTAGGTGGTCCTAGAACCGATTTTCTTAGGGCAGCAAAAAATAATCTATCACATCATTTAAGCTATATGTCAAATTTATTTGAAAAGCGTAGCTTTATTGCATCAAATTCTTTAAGTTGTGCAGATATAGCTGCTGCCTGTCATATATCAGTTCTAGATTATTTTGGCGAAATTAATTGGGACAAATGGCTGTCTATTCGTCATTGGTATGCAATCATAAAATCTAGACCTAGCTTCCGCTCTTTATTACACGACCAAATACCAGGTTTTACTCCACCCACCTGTTATGCTGATTTAGATTTTTAGTGGTTGCGATATAGTTATTTTTATGATAGCTTCTATTTTATGATAGCTTCTAGGTGAATAGTATACTCGATGAAAATCAAGAATTGCGTTGTTGTCTTCAGGGATCGTAGGTAGCCACGTACTAATATGTACGCCTAGCACCTCGACCTTTTGACTCCTGCTACTATCATGATTTTGATTCTATCGTCTATCAACTCTTCATTTACGAGCAGTATATAATTAAAATAGAGGATATTATGAGTAAAGATGACGATAATAATCCAAAAGTGGATTCTCTACCGTCTTATGAGAAAGCTACAGCTCCAAAAGCAGAAGCAGTCCAAGAACGTTTGCCTGAAGAAGATTTAAAGAGTCATATAGGAGAAATGCCTAACACTTTTCTAGCTTTGCAACAACTAGAGGATGTACAAAAGAATCTTGAAAAAGCCCGTGGGCTTTTTGCTGGTACTACTAGTAAGGCTCTTTCTGGGGTAGAGAAATTAGAATTTGAAAAAGCTGGAGAGGTTTTTGAGAAATTTATGAGTTCATTTGAGAAACTGAGGACATTTGCTGATAGTGTAGATCATAAAAAACCCCTAGACAGCTTGGGAGATTCATTAACTTTTACCGGTCGCTTAAAAGATTTCGCCAAAGAGCAATTAAAGAAAGTTGAAAAAATATTTGAAGGACCAACTAATGCAGTTAGAAACAATCCAATTTTAAATGCGGTAGGGAATGTGATAAAATCTGCATGTCATGCGGTTGGTACTATAGCTAAAGGTACTTTAAACAATGCGATAGCTACTGGAGAACTTGCCAAAAGTGTTGTTAATCTAGGTGTAGCAATAAAAGATAGCATTGTAGGAAAAGGAGTGAAACAAGCAACTAGGAGCGTTTAGCACAACTGTTGAAAGTTAAAAAATCGTCTATTAGCGAAGTGCTGTTGTAAGGCTTAAACCGTCATTGTGATGAGCTTTGCAAGCCCTAAACCGTCATTGCGAGAAGCCGCTTATAGCGGCTTCGTGGCAATCTTGTGAAGGAGAGCTTGCCTCATGAGATCGCCACGGCGTCTGTCGACGCCTCGCGATGACGATTTTAACTTTCAACAGTTGTGCTATGGTCTCCTCGCTAATAGACGTTTGTGAATTGAGAGTAATGCTAGTTTGGTTAGCTCTATATCCCGATATTTGTATTGATATATTCATGGATTTTTAGTAAATCATACCAAGTGGTTTTTTTCTGCATTGGTTGTCTAAGCAAATAGGCAGGATGGAAGATAGAAGTGGTTTGAATTGGTTTGCTAAGATACTGATTTGTGTATAAATAATATTCTTGTCTGATTTTACTTATACCAGCATTTTTGCCAAGTAAGCTAGTTGCTGCAACATTTCCCACTAAAACAATTAGTTTTGGGTTTATTAAAGCAATATGTTTCTCAACAAAAGGTCTACAAATATCTATTTCTTCTTGCGTCGGTTGGCGGTTAGCTGGTGGCCGCCAAAATACAGTGTTAGTAATATAAGCGTTATGTTCTCTTGAAATATTGATAGAGGCTAATACATTATCGAGTAACTTACCACTTTCCCCGCAAAATGGTATCCCTTGTGCATCTTCGTTACTACCCGGTGCTTCCCCAATAAACATTATAGAACTTTGTGGATTCCCATCAGCAAATACGGTTTTATTGGCTAATTTCTTTAAACCACAACCGTTAAAATTCATTAGTAGTTTTTTTAGTTCTTCTAAGCTGTTAGCTGAGTCAGCCAAAGTTCTAGACAAGGAAATACTGTCATCCTGTTTCTGTGCAGGATATGGATTCCCGCCTGTGCGGGAATGACATGAAGGATTGCGGGAATGACGAGGAGTGCAGGGTATTTCTTGCTGATTAATAGTTGATTGTGAAAAATAATAATCTATACCAATTGCTTGCAACCATTTTAGTTGGTTGATTTTTTTTGTAAAATGCGTCATTTTATTCATTTAAAAAATATTTTGTAGTAGATGGAAGAATATAACGTACCAAAAAATTTAGATGGGTTTAGACTTGATAAGGCTTTGGTAGGTCTTATCAGTAAAACATCTAGAAGCCAAATTCAGAAGCTCATAAATGGCTTGCAAGTACAAGTTAATGGTTTGATTATTTCTGATTCCGACTTTAAGGTCAAGGAGAATGATCTTATTTCAGTAGTTTTTAAAGATACTGAGCCTTTAACAATGCAGGAAGCTGATATTAAACTTGATATTTTCTATGAAGATGAAGATTTAATGGTGATCAATAAAGCAGTTGGTATGACAGTACATCCTGGTAGTGGAAACCATCATGATACTTTGGTAAATGCTTTGTTACACCATGCAAAATCTTTATCTAGCATAGGAGGGTTAGAAAGACCTGGTATAGTTCATCGTTTAGATAAAGATACATCAGGTCTGATGGTTGTTGCCAAAAATAATTTTGCCCATCAACATCTTGCTAGTCAGATAGAAAGTCGTAATCTTATACGCAAATATAAAGCATTAGTTTGGGGTATTATCAATCCACAAGAAGGAGTTATAAGAAATAATATTGGAAGAAGCCGTGTCTTACGGCAAAAAATGACTATTTTGAAATTTGGTGGTAAAGAGGCAATTACTCATTATAAAACAGAAGAAATATTTTTTAATGGTCTAATCAGTATGTTAGAATGTAAACTTACTACTGGTCGAACTCATCAAATCAGAGTGCAGCTGAGTCATTTAAAACATTCTGTGGTAGGAGACCAAACTTATGGTAAGAATAGCAGGAAAGTTAACCATAATTATAGCATAGTACCACAAAAACTAGTAAATTTCAAGAGGCAAGCATTACATTCTTGGTATATAAGTTTTTCCCACCCAGTGAGTGGTAAATTGTTGGAATTTCAATCACCTTTGCCGCAGGATATTATGGAGATAATTATACAAGATGAATATAAAAGAATTATTAATTTATGCTACTAGCAAATTACAAACAGTAGGTATTAAATCAGCAAACCTAGAGTCACGCATATTGATGCAGCATATAACTGGTAAATCTATTGAATATTTATTAGCAAGATCAGAAGAAAGATTGACCGAGGCAAAACAAATTATTTTTAAAAATTTAGTTAATAGACGTATATTATTAGAACCAATAGCCTACATTATAGGGTATAAAGAGTTTTATGGTTACCAATTTATCATAGATAATAAAGTGCTTATTCCTAGGCAAGATACTGAGGTACTTGTAGATGCGATTTTAAAAGATGTTATAACTGATCCGATTAGTATTCCTAGTCATTCCCGCGTAGACTGGAATCTAGATACCTGCATTCACAGGTATGACATCAAGGAAGAGCTAACAATATTGGAACTTGGCACAGGTAGTGGTTGCATAGTTTTGAGCTTGTTACTGGAAATGCCAAATAGCAATGTAACTGCAACTGATATAAGTAACGAAGCGATTGCTATAGCTAGTCAAAATGCTGTAAAACATAAAGTTTCTGATAGATTTAAAATAATTAATAGTAACTGGTTTGAAAATTTGGAAAAGCAAAAATTTGATATTATCGTAAGTAATCCACCATATATTTCTTTTGATGATACTGTTTATATGTCTCCTGAGACCATGAAATATGAACCCCACTTAGCCTTATTTGCCGAAGATAATGGATTAGCCTCATATTACATAATTGCTAAAGAAGCCAAGAGATTTTTAAAACAAAATGGTAAGTTATTTTTAGAGATTGGTTTTAATCAATTGGCAGCTGTTACAGAAATTTTTGTTAGTTATGGTTATACGGTTAAGCAAGCTTATAAGGATTTAGAAGGTAGAGATAGAGGGCTACTAATAACCTGAATTCGATGTATAGCTAAGCCGAAAAAGTTTTAGCCAAAAACCGTCATTGCGAGGAGGCACAAAGTGCCGACGTGGCAATCTTGTGAAGTAGTACTCAAATCACCTCGAAACCGCCTAACAAAAGCAGATATTACTTCATGAGATTGCCGCATTGCCGCTTTCAGAGCCTCCTCGCAATGACCAAGGTAATTTAAAAGTCGGGCTGCAAGCCTAATAGATAAAGGAAAAAGTGCTTAATATGCACTCGATGTCATTCCCGCGTAGGCGCATAGGTGTCAACTTAAGAGCGTAATGATTGAGTATGTATAAGTAAATCAAACCTAAACGTCATTGCGAGAAGCCGCTGCAAGCGGCGACGCGGCAATCTAAGATACGCGAAGCGTTACTCTAAAAAACAGCTTCGCTGTTTATCTGGATCGCCACGGCATCTAACGATGCCTCGCGATGACGGCTGTGTTTAATTTGTTTATACATGTTCAATCTTTACGCTCTTAAGTTGACGCCTATGCGCGTAGGCGGGAATCTAAAAAAATAAGCCTGAAAGACTATTAAGTAATATAGATCCCGCACCGAAGCAGGGATGACATCGATAGTGGTTAGATTTGTATCTATAGCAACTAATGATTGTGACTTTTAAATTACCCTAGCAATGACGTATTTTTTAATAATTCTAAAAAACTTGATTATCGAGTATAAGTTTTAAATTTAAGAGAATTATCATGCAACAATTTAGTCTTTACCATACTGCTGAAGGATTACTATATAAGACAACCTGCCTTTTAGTAGAAAAATCTTATCATAGTAATTTAAGGATTGTAGTTTTAACTCCGGATATTGAAGTGCAAGAATCACTAAACAAGATGATATGGACATATTCTAGGAAACAGTTTATTCCGCATGGCAGTAAACTTGATCCATTACCAGAAAAACAACCAGTTTATATTACTCATCAATTAGAAAATCCTAACCAAGCTAGTATTTTAATAATCATTGCCCCATTTGATATTGAAGAAATTCTTAATAACAAACACTATGTTGCACATTTTCAAAGAATAATTATAATATACGATGGTTTGGATAATTTAAGTTTAATAAAAGCAATAAATGAACTAACTATTGCGACACCGGTGATTGACTGTTATAAACAGAGTTCAGTAGGAACATGGAGTAAGATTTAGGTATACTCAGGTAGAACTTCAAGAATTGGCGTCGTCGTCTTCAGGACACAACCGTTGAAAGTTAAAAAATTGTCTATTAGCGAGGAGACCGTAGGTCCACAACTGTCGAAAGTTCAACAAACGTCATTGCGAGGAGACCGTAGGTCGACGAAGCAATTGTAAGTTAAAAGTATGATATAATAGATATTGAAGTCAATGTAAATAATGATTTATACTGACTTATAAGGGGGTATTACAGCGATAGTCATTAATAATATAAATGACTATCGCTGTGCAGGCGTGAGCGACCGTGAAGCAATTGGTTTTAAGACCGAATGGATATTGGTACTCTAGCCCAAATCCCCGAGACGTTTGAATAGTTGATTGGGATGCCTTTGCACGCCCGCTTACAATCGTAAACAACATTAAAAGTCTTCGAGGTATTATGCTATTATATAATAATTTTATCGGTCTTGATATAGGAAAATTCAATTTTGTTGTTGCTATTCATGGAAAAAAAGAAACTAAAGAATATAATAACAACTCTAATGGAATAGCTGATTTTATCAAGGATTACAAAAAAGAGATTAGTTCTGCATTGTGTGTTTTAGAAACTACTGGTGGATATGAAATGGAACTATTACTAACGCTTTGCAATCAGGGTTTTGCTGTACATAGAGCCAATACTCGTAAAGTTAAAAACTTTATTAGGTCTTTTGGTAATGCAGCTAAAACTGACAGTCTTGACGCTAAAGCTCTAGCACTTTATGGTTTTGAACGATCAGAAAGATTAGAGCTATTTAAAGTACAATCTAAGCAAGCTTTAAACTTGTATGAATTAGTAGGACGTAGGAACGATCTTAAACAAATGTTGATTGCAGAAAAAAATAGGTTTCAGTCCCCGAGAGCTGATTTAATCAAGTCTAGTTGTGTTAAAATGATCGAAGTACTAGAAGAACAAATTGCATCTATTACTAAAGAAATAGATGACTTAATAGCAAAAGATAAGCTCTTGCAAGCTAAGAAAGAGACTCTGCAAACTATTAGTGGTATAGGCGCAGTAGTATCTAATGAGCTTATAGCTTTGTTACCTGAACTTGGTACATTGAACCGCAAACAAATAGCATCATTAGTAGGTGTTGCACCAATATCTAATGATAGCGGTAGATATAGCGGATATAGACATACAGGTCATGGTCGAAATTTTGTTAGACCTATGTTGTTTGTAGCTGCTATGGCTGCTAGAAATTCTAACTCTGAACTGAAGGTATTTTATGAGAAATTGATCAATAGAGGAAAAAAGAAAATGGTGGCGATGGTAGCATTAATGCGTAAAATCATTGTGATTGCAAACGCTAAGTTACGTGATTTAACTAGCTCTGCACAAGCAATAAAAATTTAAACCAAATTTATTTAAATTTTTATTGCGAACATAGTTGATCCATATGACAAGCTTCATGGATTGCCGCGCTCACATACGTTCGCTCGCAATGACGTTTGTTGAACTTTCGACAGTTGTGACCGTAGGTCGACGAAGCAATCCAGTAACATCATTTATCTATAGATTGTTTCGCTTACGCTCGCTAATAGACGCTGTGGTATAGGTATTTGTAAACTTTCAACAGTTGTGGGGTAACATCGAAGGTGCAGGAAGTTCTCTAATTGTAAAATAGGGAGTGTTCGTCTAAAAAATAAACAAGCAAATTTATAAATATGCAAAAATTATCATTTCAGCAAATTATATTAACCTTGCAGAATTATTGGGCATCATATGGTTGTGCGATTTTACAACCATATGATTCGCATGTTGGAGCTGGTACTTTTCATCCTGCCACTGTACTACGAAGTCTTGGCAAAAAGCCTTGGTTTGTAGCTTATGTTCAGCCATCTAGGCGTCCTAATGATAGTAGATACGCTCAGCATCCCAATAGAATGCAGCATTATTATCAATTCCAAGTTATACTAAAACCATCTCCTGATGATATACAAGAGCTATATTTAAAGAGCCTTGAATGTCTTGGTATAGATTTGAAAAAACATGATATTAGGTTTGTTGAAGATGATTGGGAATCTCCTACTCTTGGAGCAGCTGGACTCGGTTGGGAAGTATGGTGTGATGGTATGGAAGTATCACAATTTACTTATATGCAACAAATTGGTGGTATTGAGTGTCGCCCAGTTGCTGGTGAAATTACCTATGGTTTAGAACGTCTAGCACTTTATATACAAGGGATCGATGAGGTCAAAAGCCTTGACTGGAATGGTCAAATTGGAGAGAAGGCTTTAACATATGGTGAAGTAGATTTTGAAGCTGAAAAACAATTTTCCAAGTTTAATTTAGAATTAGCCTTTGTCCCAATATTATTCCAGCATTTTATTGATAGTGAAAAACAATGTAATGATTTGATTGCTGCAGATTTACCGTTACCAGCTTATGATTATTGTATTCAAGCTAGCCATCTTTTCAACCTGTTAAATGCTCGGGGGGTGATTAGTGTAACAGAGAGAGCATCTTACATACTCAGGGTACGCAATTTGGCTAAGCTATGCTGTAATAAATGGTTAGAATTAGAAGAAAAGAAGAATTAATATGAGTGAGTTATTGTTAGAACTGTTTAGTGAAGAAATACCAGCTTTAATGCAAAAAAATGCAGCAGAAAGCTATAAAACCATATTTACTACAATCTTGCAAGATAGTAGGCTAGTAGGGGATGTTCAGGTATTTATTGGACCTAGGCGAATTGCCGTGTATATTACCAATTTACCGAAATCTATACCGCCAAAAGAAATTACCATAAGAGGACCAAAAGTTTCGAGTACATCACAGGTTATAGAAGGGTTTTGTCGCTCAAATAATATTGAACAAAAAAATTTGTCTACACTATTAGTGCAAGGGCAATCATATTATATAATAGTAAAAAATACTAAAGAAACCGATATACGAGTGCTATTGGAAGATATGATTCCTAAAGCAATTAGTAAGTATATTTGGCCAAAATCTATGTATTGGGGGAACTATGATATAAGCTGGATTAGACCTCTTAGGAATATTTTATGTATATTTGATGGAGAAATACTAGCAATTAAATATGGCCATTTGACGGCTAATAATATTACCTTTGGGCATAGATTTATCAGTCCTGAATCGATTACTATAGACAGTTTTTCTGAGTACCAGATTAAGCTGCGGGAGAGTAATGTCATTATTGATCAAGATGGTCGCAAGGAGATAATTAAAAGCCAATTATTAATAATAGCAAAGTCACTTAATTTAGTGATAAAAGAGGATGAGAAATTATTAGAAGAAGTAACAGGATTAGTAGAATTGCCAGTTGTTATGGTGGGTAAAATACCCACTCATTTTTTGAAGTTACCTAGTGAGGTGCTGGTTAGCTCAATGCGTAACCATCAAAAATATTTTAGTACTTTTGATGAGACTGGTAATTTTGCCCCTTATTTTCTTTTCGTCAGTAATATGCCTCATGATCAAAATATCATAGTAAGTGGCAACGAGAAAGTATTATCTGCTAGACTCTCTGATGCCTTGTATTTTTATCAGCAGGATTTATCTAATAGTTTACAATCAAAATTGCCAAAACTTGAAAGGATAACATTTCATGCCAAGCTTGGTAGTGTAAAACAAAAAACTGAAAGGATTGCTGATATTTGTAATTATATTATACCAAGAAATAAGGATTTACAAATAGCCGCTAAACTTTGTAAAAGTGATCTCACTAGCGAAATGGTTGGAGAATTTCCTGAGCTGCAAGGAATTATGGGATATTATTATGCTAAAGAAGATCGCCTAGGGGAGGGAATCGCAGCGGCAATCAGGGATCATTATAAACCACAAGGTCCATCGGATAGTTTACCAGTAGGAGATGCAGCAATATTGGCTATTGCTGATAAATTGGATAGTTTAGTAGGTTTGATATTAATAGGAGAAGAACCAAGTGGTTCAAGAGACCCTTACTCACTCAGGCGGCAAGCACTAGGTATTATTAGGATAATTTTAGGTAATAGACTGAGTATAAATATTAAGCAATTAGTTGCTTATGTAGTTCACTTATATCAAACTATGTTTGAAGACATAAAGGGAGGAGGGAATGATAGTGGGCTAAATAAAATTAGGCAGATAATTCTAGATTTTCTAGAAGAAAGAGCCAAATATTATTTTAAAAATCACTATGATCTATCGGTAATTAATGCTGTGCTTGATTTTGATATTGAAGAAGACCTAGTTGTTAGTGAAATAAAGCTTGCCTCCTTACAGGAGTTTCTGACTAAGGCTGATGGTGAGAATTTATTAACTATTTACAAAAGAGCAAACAATATACTAGAAGGTAGTAATATAGAAGGAGAGGTTAAGCAAGATGCTTTTATTTCCAAATATGAACAAGAATTATTTTTATCATTAGGAGTTATTTCTAAGCAAATTGATAGTTATATTGTAGAAAAAGATTTTACTAAGACTCTTAGCCTGTTACTAGAAATAGTAAAACCTGTCAATGAGTTTTTTGATAATGTTATGGTCAAAGATAAAGATCATAACATTGCCAATAATCGTTTATTGTTGCTCAGAATGGTTACGCAATTATTTGATAAATTAGCAAAATTTAGTTTTTTATGACTGATACATTAAAGCAGGCTGCCAAATTCATACAACTTGGTAATGTAGTAGCTTTTCCAACAGAAACAGTATATGGACTTGGTGCAGATGCTAGTAACGAACAAGCTTGTCAAAAGATTTTTAAGATAAAAAAGCGTCCAAGTATAAATCCTCTGATTGTCCACGTGGCAACTATGAGGCAAGCTAAAACTATAGGGGAATTTAATGCAGATGCTCTTAAGTTAAGTAATATCTTTTGGCCAGGACCTTTATCTATTGTTGTACCATTAAAAAGCGGTGCAAATATAACAAGGTCAGTATTAGCTGGACTGACAACGGTTGCACTCCGTATACCATCACATAATATTGCTTTAGAGCTAATAAGAAAATCTGGTACGGCTATAGCAGCACCTAGTGCTAACCCATCAGGTTATATTAGTAGCACGGCTTTAGAACATGTAAAAGAACATTTTTCAGATGAGAAAGATGTTTTTATTTTAGGCGATAATTTGAATGATTGTAAGTGTCAGTATGGTATAGAGTCCACCATAGTGGACACTACTACTAATAATTTAACTATTTTGCGAGATGGCTTTATAACGAAGGAAGCAATAGAGGAAGTTCTAGGTAAGAAATTAAAACAAATACCTAGCTTGATGCAAATTAAAGCTCCAGGTATGATGAATAAACACTACTCTCCAAAAGTTAGAGTAAGGTTGAATGCAGAGAGTTTAGAAGCTAATGAGGTAGGGCTGAATTTTGCTAATAGTAAGCTTGAGGGCAAATTTTCGCTTAACTTAAGTTTAACTGGTGATTTAATTGAAGCAGCTAGTAACCTATTTGCCAACCTTAGAATATTGGACAATTATGCGGAATTAAATGGATTAGCAATTGCCGTTGCCTCCATCCCAGAAATTGGTATCGGCGTTGCAATTAATGATAGGCTTAAAAGGGCGGCTATAAAATGACTTCTATATTTACTAAATTAAAACAGGCATTAATCAATAGCTCGGATAAAATATCTTTGGGCATTGATCAAATATTTTATAAACAAAAGCTAGATGAGCAAACTTTAAATGAGCTAGAAGAGTTGTTAATATCTTCAGATATAACTCCATCTGTTGCGATAGAACTTGTCAGTAAACTAAGATATATCAAATTTGACAAAGAAGTGAGTAGTTTGGTAATCAAAGAACAACTTGCCAATATTATCGGACAATTATTGATAAAAACTAGCAAGCCTTTTGAATTGTACGATAAAAAGCTTAATGTAATCCTAGTTTGTGGGGTTAATGGTTCAGGTAAAACTACTACGATAGGAAAGCTTGCCGCCATTTATAGTGGGCAAGGTAAAAAAGTGGCTATTGCAGCTTGTGATACATTTAGAGCTGGTGCTGTTAGCCAATTATCTATTTGGGCTGATAGAAGTGAATCTATGTTTATTACAGGAAAAGAATCAGCTGATCCTGCTAGTGTTGCTTACACTTCTATGCAGTACTCAATAAACAACGATGTGGATATATTATTTATTGATACAGCTGGCAGATTACATAACCAAAAAAATCTGATGGAAGAGCTTGGAAAAATTGTTCGAGTGATCAAGAAGATTGATGATACAGCACCTCACCATAGTATATTGGTAATTGATGCTACCACTGGGCAAAATGTATATAACCAAGTCGAACAATTTTCGGCTATTGCTAACATAAAAGGTCTTATAGTTACTAAATTAGACGGTACAGCAAAAGCTGGCGTAATAGTTGGTGTTGTACAGCAATTCACCTTACCGGTATATTTTATAGGGATAGGAGAGAAAATAGATGATTTAAAATCGTTTGATCCGGTTTTATTTGCCAGTAGTTTAGTAGGAAATTAACTAGGGGAAGTGTCATTGCGAGGAGACCATAGGTCGACTAAGCAATCTATATGACAAGATTCATGGATTGCCACGCTCACGTACGTTCGCTCGCTAATAGACGGTTTTTTGTGAGTGTTCACAGTTTTTTAACTTTCAACAGTTGTGGCATCTAAAGAGCCTTGCAATGACGATTATAGAAAAATAATTGTTGAAAAGCATTAAGTGATACTTTATATTTTACTATATGAAATATGACCTACTAGACAACAAAAAAAAGCAACTGGATAGAATCAGACCATTAACTTCAGAGTTAGTTAAAAACTTGGAGCAGTGGTTTAAGGTAGAGTTAACTTATACCAGTAATGCTATTGAGGGGAATACTCTCTCGCGTTTGGAAACTGCTGTGGTAATTGAAAAAGGCTTAACAGTTGGTGGAAAATCGTTAGTAGAACATCTTGAGGCAAAAAATCATGCACAAGCTTTGGACTTAATCCATGAAATACAGCAAAAGAAAATTTGTGAAATTACTGAAAACGATATTTTATCAATTCATGCTCTTATCCTAAAGGGTATCGATGATCATAATGCTGGATGTTATAGACGAGTAGCAGTACGTATTTCAGGTTCAAGGGTAATAATGCCAAATCCAGTAAAAGTACCAAACTTGATGGCAGATTTTATTGCATGGCTAAACTCATCTAAAGATATGCATCCTGTACAGTTTGCAGGAGAAGCACATTATCGACTAGTAACTATTCATCCTTTCTCAGACGGGAATGGTCGAACTGCACGATTATTGATGAATTTAATTCTAATAATGGCAGGTTATCCACCGGCTATTATTAGACTACAAGAGAGGTTACCTTATATAACATCTCTAGAGACTGCACAACTTGGTGGTTCAAAAGAAGCCTATGGAAAGATTATCTTTAATGCAGTCAATCGTTCTCTTGATATTTATCTTAAAGCAGCAAACTCTGTAAACTCTTCAGATATAGTATTATCAGAGAAATTATTAAGAATTGGTAAGCTTGCAAAAGCTGTCAATGAGACTGTGTCAACAATTCGTTTTTGGACTAAGGAAGGTTTGCTTGAAATTGCTGATGTTACTAAATCACGCTATCAGCTTTACTCACCTGAAATGATTGAACAATGTATAGAAATTCAACGATTAAAGAAACAAAAGCTAACACTGAATGAAATCAAGGATATGCTTGTAACCTCAATTTCGGATTAATGAAATTAATCCGAAATTGGAATGAGAATGTAAACAATCAGGCTTAAAGCGGTTTGACGCCTGATTGTTAAATATTTCATTTGCTAATAATCTTATTTTTATACCAATAAAAATAAGATTATTAGCGATAATAGATTAAAATGCATTCGTACCAGCCGCTTCAAGAATGCATTTTTCTGATATTCTAGCCACTTTTGGATTAAAATTAAAAATTTTAATCCAAAACTGAAGCTTGTAAATAATGACACAAAATAAAAATAAGGTGTTTCTATAATGCACGTTGTAACAAAAGAATTATCTATCCCATCACGTTATTACAAAGAAATTTTGTCAATACTGAAACTAAATGGAGGAGTGGCTAGAATTGTTGGGGGAGCTGTTCGGGATGCTATTCTTAATGTTGTCAACTACGACATTGATATAGCAACAAATTTATTACCAAAACAAGTAACAGATATTTTATCAAAAGCCAACATTACGGTCATACCAACTGGCATAAAACATGGTACAGTTACAGCTTTATTCAAGAATGAAAAATTTGAGATTACTACACTTAGAAAAGATATAAAATGTGATGGTAGGAGGGCAGAAGTTATCTTTACTGATGATTTTATGGAGGATGCTGCTAGAAGAGATTTTACTATTAATGCCCTTAGTTATTGCCCATTTGAACATAAAATTTATGATTATTTTAGTGGAATAGATGATTTGCGACAATCGAAAGTAATATTTATAGGACAGGCATTTGAACGAATCCAAGAAGATTTTTTGCGTATTTTACGGTTTTTTCGGTTTTCCTGCTATTATGCTGCACAGCTGGATCTAGATGGGCTAAATGCTTGTATTAAATTGAAAGAAAATCTAAAATTACTATCAAAAGAACGGATAAAATGGGAAATGGACAAATTAATTATCTCAGATAATAGTCCTGATATTTTGCAGCAAATGTTTGATAATGGCATATTGCAAATAATATTGCCAGTTAGCCAGTTTGATAAAAGATTTTTGTCAGAAGCAATTAATTTTGGTTCTTTAGAGCCTTACACTAGGTATTCACTCTTATTTTATCACATAAAGAACTTATCACTAAGTGATTTACTAAATTTAAAATTCTCCCGACAAATCGCCCTCAAAATCACTACTATACTTAAAGTTATTAATAGAGAAATAAACGAATTTGTATTAAGAGAAATTTGGTGGAAAAATGATGATTATTTGCAGTATATAAGTGTTCTAGTATCATTAGGCAAACTAGATAGAACGGTAGCCAAAAAATTTCTAGATAGATACAGCTCTAAACCCCGTCCAATATTTCCCATAAAGGGTCATGACTTGCAAAAATTAAATATTCATGGTAAAGCTATTGGCATATTGCTAGACAAATTAGCAAAAGCTTGGATAGAAAGTGATTTTACACTTAATAAGAATCAATTACTTAAATTATTGGAAAATAATGAAAATTACTATTAGTGCTAGCATTTTTATTGCTATGATTATAACATTATTTAATTATGCAGCTTTTGCCAGTATAGATAAAATGAATATTATATCTCTTTCGAAACTCGCTTGTGCTGAGGAATTTGAAGGAGTCACAGAACGCAAAACCGCAAGCAGTACGGCAAGCGTACGTGAGGATTTGAGTCTAGGCTCGACGTACAAATTACCAGCAGAAGTAGAATTTCGAAAGAGATATATTGTTACTAGTATAACTCCGCTAGCAGCTATTATAGCTATGCTAGTTAAAGATCAAGCAGAGATTGTAGCTATTGCCAATAATGATGATTGCCCGCACCATTATAATTTAAAACCTAGTGACCTTAAAAAAGTCAAAGATGCAGATATTGTATTTTATATAGATGAGCAATTTGATGGTTTTACTGGGAAGTTAATGAATGGTCATAGTAAAAATGTTATTAAAATTAGTAATTTTACGGGGCTAAAAATTATTAGTAATGACTCATATAGTAATTGGCATATTTGGCTTGATTTAGATAATGTAAAAGTAGTATTAGAACAATTATCTAAGATATTAGCGGGACGATTTCCTGAGATTAGTTCAGATATTTACCAAAATCTTGATAAGGCAAAAAAACAAATAGAGAGACTTACGAAAATCAAAAATGAAAAATTAGGACCTTTGACAGATGTTATTTTACTTAGTGATAGTCTAGAATATTTTTTTGATAATAGCCGAAAAAGCGTTGCAAAATTATATAATTCTGATCAAAAAAGCCTTAAATATATTAGTAATCTTGAGCATTTATTAGCTATGTCCAACAGTAAATGTTTATTATTAAGTCTCGATCAAGATGTTCGAATTTATAAAAATTTTAAAGCAGAGATAGTAGAAGTTGAAAGCGAGAATTGGAGAATAACTGACATTAACGATGATTTATACTATAATCAATATTTAAAAATAATTAACCAAGTAGCTAAATGCTTAAATTAAATGTTTAAATTACTAAACCCTTATTTTTTTAGTAAGTTAATACAAACCATTATACCATTATTGCTAGTTTCCATGTTGATATTAATGGGGCTGGGGTTATACCAAGCTTTGATAATCTCACCACAAGATTACCAGCAAGGTGAGATGGTCAGGATTATGTATGTTCATGTGCCAGCTTCTTGGATGGCATTAGGGATTTATACATTTATGGCTATTTGTAGCTTGTGTAATCTAGTGTGGAAGACTAAAATGTCCTTTTTAATGGCAGTGGCCAGTAGCCCTATTGGAGCAGTTTTTTGCCTGATTAGCATGGTTACAGGTTCGTTATGGGGAAAGCCTATTTGGGGGACTTGGTGGGTTTGGGATGCTAGACTTACCTCAATGTTAGTATTATTCTTACTATATTTAAGTTATATAGTAGTTGTTAATAGTGGTGATAATATAAGGCGTGCTGAAAGACCAGCTTCGGTGATTGCCTTGATTGGTTTTATCAATATCCCCATAGTAAAATTTTCGGTAAATATTTGGTATAGTTTACACCAGCCAGCAAGTGTTTTACGGCTAGGTAGTCCGACAATTCATAATTCTATGTTATTGCCCTTAGTGCTAATGTTTATAAGTAGTATACTATATTTTCTATTAGTTTTAGGTTTGAGATCTTATGTTTTAATAGCCAAATTCAAGGAATATGATAATTCATGACTTATGTTGTTACCGATGAGTGCATAAAATGTAAATATACCGATTGTGTAGAAGTCTGTCCTGTTGATTGTTTCTATGAAGGGGAGTTAATGTTGGTGATTAATCCCGATGAATGTATTGATTGTGGAGTGTGCGAGCTTGAGTGTCCGGTTAAAGCTATTAAGCCAGAGTCAGAACAGCTGATTGATTGGATAGAGAGAGCTAAATTTTTCTCAAGCATGTGGCCTAATATTACTATTAAAAAACCAGCTCTAGCGGATGCAGATAAATATCAAGACGAGGAAAATAAGTTCGAAAAATATATGGGAGGGAGCTAATTTACCTCAATTTGGGATGATTTGTGTTTTTTACGTTTTCAAGAGCTTTTTTAATTACCCTATTTAATCCAGTTCTTGTATAGCTAGACACTACAAAAATTTCCTCTCTAGTAATTTTTTGCAATTCTGTAATTTTGTCTTTAATTTCTTCTTCTAACAAAACATCGCACTTATTCAAACAAATTATTTCAAACTTATTTTTTAATAAGCTCGAATATGATTCAAGCTCGTTCCTAATAGTTCTATAATCAGCAATCAAATTATCACTTGTTGCTGATATCAAATGAATCAATAAATTACATCTCTCAATATGTTTTAGGAACTTATCACCTAGTCCATGTCCTAAGTGAGCCCCTTCTATTAAACCTGGGATATCAGCTATCACAAATTCTTCATCATCTACATAAACCACACCAAGATTAGGGCTTAGTGTGGTAAATGGATAATCAGCAATTTTAGGTTTTGCTGATGTCGTGGCTGCAAGGAAAGTTGATTTCCCTGCATTAGGTAGACCTATAAGACCAACATCTGAAAGTAGTTTGAGTTGTAAATTTACCCACATCTCTTCTCCAACAACACCTTCAGTCCTACGTCGCGGAGCTTGATTGGTAGATGACTTAAAATGGCTATTACCAAGCCCGCCTTTGCCTCCCTTAAGAATTTCAAAAGTTTGTTCATCGGAAGTGAAATCATATAGTAGAACATCGCCATGTTCTGAGAATATTTGTGTTCCTACTGGTACTTCTAAGAGTAAAGCAGGTTTAGACTTCCCACTACGGTTTGAGCCTTTACCATTCTCACCATTTTCTGCTTTAAAATGCAGTTTATGCCTAAAATTTACTAAAGTATTAAGATGAGAATTGCACTTAAAAATAATGCTACCACCACGACCACCATCGCCACCATCAGGTCCACCCATATCAATATATTTTTCTCGATGAAAACTAATCGCCCCATCACCACCATTACCGGCTTTTAAGTATATTTTAGCTTCATCGATAAAATTCATAATATATTATTGTAAGTTATAAACTTGATATTTATAGTCAATTGATGAAAATTTGGTGACTAATACCATTTCTCAAAACTAAATTGCTACTCGGAGTACGAGTGTCGGCTACCTTCGCGTACAACTAGTACGTGAGGAGCGGAGAACATGAAGTACGACGACGTGATGATTAGTTTTTGGAAATGGTATTAGTACACTTTGGCATCAGTATACCATAATATTGTTATCATGTAAAACACTCCTTTGTCTATATCCAATCAGGGCAGTTTAAAAATTTTAACTTTAAGTTATGTCTATAATTGTTAAAGTTTTCTCTAGTTTCAGTAATTTTGTTTGAAAATAGAGCTATTATAGCAAGAGTTATTGTCCTCAACAATGACATTATTAACGGAGCTTCTCCAGTACTAATAGTTGACTTGTTTTCTTCAAAAACCTTATCTTTTATCCAGTTTAAATTATTTTCGCATGACCAATGACCTCTGTTAAATTTTAACAATTCTTCTATACTAAACTTTTTCTCTAAGCTAGTAATCATTAATACATTCTCTGTCTCACAGCTATTAGCCTTGTGCTTCTTTTCTCTTTTTCGGGTAATTTTGCATATTTAATTGATATGCCATTTAAATATCCAAATGGCATATCAATTATCTCGATTTTTCTTCTTTCTATTCTCCCATGCTGTAAATCTATATTCTCTGCAAAACTCTTAATTTCCTGACCTTCTGCCTATATTTTATCAAATGTTTGTGTACTATGGTAATGTGAATTAGTAAATATCCTACGAAGAAGTAATCGACTCATAGCCAAAAAAATTATATTTTCACTAGAATCAGTAAGAAAATCATATTCCTTGGAGAGCCTTCTATTTCTATTTATCTAGGCAAAGCTTCTCTCAACAACCCATCGCCTTGGCTGTACTTTAAACCCAACTTCTCTTGTTGGCAATAGTTCTAATGGTGTACTTTCTGGTATCCAAAATCTGCACGCTGGTCGTTTAACAATTTCTAAATCTATGTTATACTTTTCCTAATGAGACCCTTTAAATCTTTAGACTGATACCCCATATCAACCCACATTTGTTTAATAGTAAAGGAGGTATTAAATGTTAAATACAATGAAATTTGTGGTCGGAGCAGAGAGATTTGAACTCCCGACCCTTTGGTCCCAAACCAAATGCGCTACCAGGCTGCGCCATGCTCCGAAAAATAAATGATGAAGATTAACAATAAGTGTTAGTGGATTCATATTGCCTAATTATATAAACTATAATATAAGTCAAATCAATTTTTTTATTTTAAAATTTCATCATATTTATTAAATGTCTTCATTACATGCATCAATATTAACCATATTTCCAGAAATGTTCCCTGGATTTTTGCAATATTCCCTTGCAGGGCAAGCCTTAGAAAAGGGTATTTGGTCTTATAATGTGGTTAATATAAAAGATTTTGGATTAACTAGGCATAAAAATGTTGATGATGAGCCTTATGGTGGTGGTAGTGGACTGATAATGCGTCCAGATGTGGTGGGTAGTTGTATAGATCATGTTTTGTCTTCAAACCCTAATGCCAAAATATATTATCCCTCACCAAGAGGAAAGCTATTTAACCAAAATATTGCTCGTGAAATTATACAAGAAAAGCAAATAATAATTTTATGTGGTCGCTTTGAAGGGGTTGACGAACGTATAATTGAAGAGTATAATGTGACGGAAATTAGTATAGGGGATTATATTTTATCTGGTGGTGAGGTGGCAGCTCTTGCTATTCTTGATTGCTTGATTAGATTACTTCCGAATGTATTACTGAATCAAGACACATTGCAATCAGAATCTTTTGAAGAAAATGGAGAGTTTGCTGGATTGCTTGAATGTCCTCTGTATACGAGACCGGCAAAATGGAAAAGTAGAGAAGTTCCGAGTATTTTGTTGTCTGGTAATCATCAATTAATTAAAGATTGGAAAAGCAAGCAATCTTTAGAGATTACTAAAAAACGTAGACCGGATTTATTAAACCGAATTTATTAAATATTTATAGGAGTTTAAGGTAATGAATATTATTGAAGAGTTTGAACAACAGCAAATTCTGAAACTAACGGAAAATAAAAAGATTCCTGACTTTAAAGCAGGGGATACTGTAAAAGTTACTGTAAAGATAATTGACCGAACAGTTGAGAAAGATGGTAAGGAAAAATTACTAGAAAGATTTCAAATGTATGAAGGCGTAGTAATTGCTAGAAGGAATAGTGGTGTTGCATCTTCTTTTGTAGTTCGTAAGGTCAGTCATGGTGAAGGTGTGGAAAGACGATTTATGATTTTCTCACCAATTGTACATTCGATTGAAGTTGTTAAATATGGTGTAGTACGTCGTGCTAAACTATATTACTTAAGAAATCTAAGTGGTAAAGCAGCTAGAATTAAAGAAAAACTTCAAGTAAATCCTAATAAAATAATTAAGAAAAAGGTGGTTGCTTAAGGGGAAGGGGGCTAAGGATGTAGAAGCTCTTTAGCTGCCTTCAAGCTTGCATCGGTGATAGATTTGCCTGAGATCATGCGAGCAAGTTCAGCTTGCCTCTCTTGAAGATTTAGATTTTTTACAGTAATTTTAGTGCTTTCATTCAATTGTAGCTTGTTAACGATAATATGCTGATCTGCCTTACCTGCCACTTGCGGTTGGTGAGTAATTGCGATAACTTGGGCAATAGAGCTAAGCTTTTTTAGTTTTTCTCCTACTTTATCGGCTACGATACCACCAATTCCTGTATCTATTTCATCAAAAATAATAGTTTCCTTAAATAGTTTATCAAAAAGACAAGTTTTTAGTGCTAACATAAATCTTGATAATTCACCACCAGAAGCAATTTTATCAATAGAAGCAAGTTGCATACCAGGGTTAGTTGAGGCAACGAAACGTACATTATCGATACCATTATCTGATACCTTAGATAACATTACTTGAGAAGTATCCCTGTCTTCCAAAAAATGTTTATTGTCAGTTTGGTTTGCAATATTATCCTTAGAGACTATTTCTATTTTAAAAATTGCCTTTTCCATTTTAAGTTGTTCAAGCTCTTTTTGCATAGCTAACTCTAGGTTCTTGGCTATTTTAGAACGCTGATGCGATAAAGCTTCAGCTAGCTCAAAATATTTTTTATGACCAGCTAGCTTATTCATATCTAGGATTTTAACGTTATTAATTTTATCCTTCAGGGCATTTAATTGTTGGGTAGAATTATCAACAAATTCAGGTATTTTATCGCAAGAAATATTATATTTTCGTGCTATGTCACGGATTTTAAATAGTCTTTCTTCCACTTCATCTAAGTTAAATTCATTTGTATCGAAGTTATTAATAATGTTTTGTAATTTTATACGTGCTTCTTCTAGACTATTATAACAATCATCTAAATTTAATGAAATAGAGGTAAATTCTTCATTTCCCTGTAAGTTGCGGGCTATTAAACGTTGAACATTAGCAATGGACTTATTAATTTCAGGAGTTTCAAGATGTGATAATATATCTTGAGTTGCTTGTATTTCTTTATCACGATTTTGTAAACTGTGTCTTATAGTGGTAAGTTTTTCTTCTTCTCCCACTTGATAGTCAAGAGTTTTTAATTCCTTGATTACAAAATTTAAATAATCTATCTCTCGTTCTATAATATCTTTATCTTTTGTGACTTTATTGATTTCTTTAGTAGTTGCTTGTAAAATATTGAAATGCTTGGATAATTCAGCTCTTAAACCTAGAAGGTTTCCATAATCGTCTAGAATATTAATATGGGAGGAGGGGGTAAGAAGGGTAGTAGGGCTATTTTGTCCATGAAGTTCAAATAAATAATCTGCTACTTGTTGCAAGGTATTTACTGTCACCGCTTGATCATTTATAAGAAATTTTTTGCGGTTACCAGATTTTTGGATACGTTTTATCAGTAATTCTTGGTCACACTCAATATTAAATTGTTCCAAAAGCTTTTTTAAATCATTATTGAGAGTAAATGTTGTAGCAACCGTACAATAATCACATCCATGTTTTATTACATTATCAGAGAATTTGTTACCTAAAGAGAACAAAATTGCATCTAGCAAAATAGACTTACCAGCCCCAGTTTCGCCGGTAATCACACATAGTCCTTTCTCAAACTCTATCTCCAGTTCGTCTATCAAAATAAAATTCTTCACCGAAAGACTTTGTAACATTAGAACCTCTTACATAACTCTACTTCTGTTGGTGATTTAGGCATCTAGGTCAAACTCCACAATTGTTGAAAGTTAAAAAACCGTCTATTAGCGAGGAGACCGTAAGTCGACGAAGCAATCTATATGACAAGCTTCATGGATTGCCCGCTCACGTATGTTCACTCGCAATGACGGTTTAAGCCTTACAACAGCACTTCGCTAATAGACCATTTTTTAACTTTCAACAGTTGTGTACTAGGTCCTGTGAACATTGCTATGTAATGAGTAGATTTATAGGCATTTTCGCTCGCAGAACCGCAGCGTACTAAATGGTTGTTACGGATTCGAGAACGAAAATAACGATCGATAAGACCATTAGATAGAAATGTTCACAGCAATTATCTTTTATCTAAATTTTCAAAAAAATAAAAAATATTTATCTAAATAACAAAACAACGTTTTTGTTGAATAAGTTTATGGCACACTTCAAGTAGTTTACGCATGCACGCAACTATAGCAACCTTTTTAGGTTTAAAATTGTTAACAAGCCTATCATATAAAGCTTTTAAATATTGAAAACTATTTTTGACACCATTTTTCCCCGCCAATACCGCCATGTATAAAGCATCTCGTGGTATTTTCCTGCCACCTCTAATAAATCTTCGTCCTTGCTTATTACCACTATCACGAGCATAAGGAGCTATCCCCACAATTGCTGACAATTCGTTACTACTATAATTTTTATTTCCTAATTCAGGTAAAAAACTAATTAGTTTTTTAGCTACGCATTTACCAATACCAGGCACACTCTCTAATATTTTTACCTTCTCTTTCAACTCTTCTGATTCATCTATTACCTCATTTAATTTCTTATCAAGCTCAGCTATTTCATTCTGTAAAAATTTAATGAGTTTTTCTATACTCTCTTTATCAATGCCATCAATACTATGATGTAGCCTCTTCTTTTCATTGCTAAGCATTAATACTAAATCTTCTCGCCTTTGCTGACATCTCTTCAAAGTCTCTGATTCAACTTGATATAAATAATTAGCTGTAAGTTGCATCTTATCGCCATAATATGCTAATTTAAATGCGTCCTTCTTATCAGTTTTACACAAATTCACCGATTTACTAAATGAATTAAAACTATAGGTATTGACCTTATGTATCTGTTGCTTATTATTATACAATTCTTGGCAAATCTCTGCTTCATAACCTCCAGTAGGCTCACATACTATTATCTTAATTTCTTGCTCTTTTATTAATTTTATCAGTTCTTCATGCCCTAACTTATCATTGGAAAAACGATTATATATCGGTTTATTGTTAGACTCATATAAACATATATCTAACCATTTTTTACTTACATCTAGACCTATTATTTTACTCATGATATAATCTCCTTCATCTTATTGTGCAAGGCTGCTGCTTCCAGCACCTTCTGCAATTTGTTCAAAGCAAACCTTGTAAGAGGGTACTTATTCTGTGCACGATTATTTCAATCAAGAACCTATCAAGTCACCCTCTTACAATTACTTATATCATAATTTAAAGATATAAGAACCTAGCCTAAATGCCGTCTAATAAATTTAATCCTCTGAATTAGGAAGGTTAATTCCATAACCATTTTTACACCAATTCTGCACTTCTTTAAATCTTTTTGAAAAATCTTCATCTAATTGAGATAATTTTTTATATTGGTTGTTATCAAGAATTAAAGGATCAATACCTCTGAATTTTGGTTTTATATTTATTTGACCCTTACCATATTTAGCTAGTATAAAAGATTTTACATCTTCTTTGCATTTATTTAATAAATTTTTTATAATTTTATCATTACTATTTTCTATTTTTTGCATTACATTTTGATCTACGCTAAAATGTAACTCATCTTTAGAAACTAGTTTTATTTTTATAGCACGTTTTAAGATTTTATGAAAATAATCATAAACTACAGCATTAAATGGGGCTCCCCATAATTCTTTAATTAAATATAAAGGAATCATTGCAAATTTCTTGGCAGTATTTTTATTAGTAAAAAACCAGACTCCATTATGGAATTTCAGATCATCTACTATTTCCTTTGATTCTAATTTAGATATTTTATTAAGTATTACTGCTGTATGAATATTATATTGTATTCTATCAGCACAAAGATCAGGTAGTGACCTTTCAAGAGCCGTATATTTTGGATCATCTGGATCAAGATCTTTTATTGCAATATGGTATTTACTGATAATTTCATCTATTTTCATAGAACGTAAAAACCATAAATGAATCGTATCTTGATAAGACTTTTCTTGCTGCTCTTGATAAAATAAATTATCTCCTAAATGAGAAAAAACAGTGTGAGAAGTATCGTGTAATAGACCAGCTACTTGCTCAATTTTTGATACTTGTGCTTTTTGAAGTAATACAAATACCCCTATACTATGATCATATCTACTAAAATATGGAAGTAACCCTATATAAGGTACAGGTCCAGATTGATCAATTAATTTTAATCTTTGCATTGCTTTACTGTCAATTAGTTCCTCTATAAGTGGATCGTCAACTACTACACTATCCTGCCATATAGTATATAATTCTTTCTGAGCATAAGCAGAGAAACAAAATGAAATATAGAAAAAAAATAAAAAGTAAGCTTTTTGCTTCATAAAAATACCTAGATTGTTAAATAATGAATGATAAAGGCTTTATTCTATATAATGAAACTGTTGCAACAATCTCATAAGATATATAGAGCCTAAATAAGGTACTTATGCTAGAGAATTTGTAGAAGAGGCAAGAAAAGCAAAAAACCGTAAGCGGCATGAAAGTATGCATTACGGACTTGAGCCTAGGAGCGACGTAAAATTTACCAGCAAAAGTAGAATTGTGAAAAAATTCTATTATTGAGATGGCGTTTTATTTGGCCCCTTTGGAAAGTTGTTAATAAACGGTTGACAATATTTATACCAGTTACTGTTTGGGTAGTTGTGACCAAGTACTGCAGCATATTTCTTTGCTTCAATGTTAAGTCCCAGCTTTAAATAACTTTCCACTAAACGATAAAGTGCTTCTGGTATATGTGATGTAGTTTGGTAATTATCCACAATAAGTTGGAATCTATTGATAGCAGCTATCGGGTTATTTCTACTGAGATAATAACGACCTACGTCCATTTCCTTACCGGCTAAATGATCATTTACTAAATCAATTTTTAAAGATGCATCAATTGAATATTTTGTTTTAGGGAAAAGTTTTATAACATCTTCAAAACTTTCTTTAGCTAAAAAGGTTCTTGATTGATCAAGCTGTACATTTGAGATTTGCATATAATACGATAATGCCTTTAGGTAATAGGCATATGCAATATCTTCATGCATTGGATGAAGCTTAATAAAAGTATCAAGTACATCTACCACTTCCTCATACTGACATGCTAAGAATAGAGAATAGGCTTGCATTAACTCAGCTTGAGGAGTCATTTTATTACCAGGATCTTGATAAAAAATTCTAGAAAATTCTTCGGCAGCTTTCAAATATTTTTGTTTTTCCAATAACACAAGACCATCATTGTATAATTCAGGAGCTGGAACAATTAAATCTTCATCTATCTTCTTAGTTTTACAGCTAGATAAAGCTAAGCAGGTAGTGATTGTATAAAATAATAATTTTGCTAATTTCATATAGAGCTTACAAATTTTTATAACTTATTTTAGAACTTATTTTAAAACTTAATTTATATACGAAACATCAAGGATTATACAAGATTATTTTTAAAATTATTGTTTTTGACCTTGTGTTGTTGTCGTATAAAATTTTTTGCAATTCTTACTAATTTTGAGTTAACTTCTACCAAAGCTGGGGCTTTTGGCAACATTTCAACTTCTTTTTCATTAATTTTAGAACTCAGGTTATAATATTAAAAATGGGTAGAAAATTTTAGATGAAAAATTTGCTTTTCATCATAAGGTCTCTTTTTAATTGGCCAAGCCCAATCCATTCTGATAGGGGCAAAGCGAGTGACCCATATAAAACCTACCCCAACAGAAGCACGAAGTGACTTATCATTATAAAAACTATCAGATTTATAAATACTTTTAGAATTTAATCCTACACCCCAAAGACTACCAGCGTCCATAAAAACAGCTCCAGTTAAATTAAAATCTTCTGGCAAACCAGTTGGAAAGTTGAGTTCTGTTGAAAATGTATAATATTTTTCTCCGCCAAGACCTTCATTTGTTGTTTTTTCTCTAGGACCTATTCCACTAGCAGCAAATCCTCTAAGGCTATAATCACCCAAATTAAACCGATCAGAAATTCTTACAGTTTTACCTCCTACACCCATAATACCACCGACACTACTTGAAAGTTTTAAAGTGAATTTATTATTGATAAAAGATTTAAAATATTTACCGTCTAGTTCATGTTTTAAATATTTATTATTACCCCCAACACCAGCAAATTCCTGAGTGCCACTAATAACATAACCATTTTTAGGAATAATCCTACTATCAAGCTGATCATAAGTGATAGTATGTCCGATGGCTGATGTGATGAATTTTCCCATCTGTTCAGTTAAGAATATAGAACTTGAATTGCCTAGAGAGCTTAATACATCTCTCTTAAGAGTATAGTCAATTTCATGACTTAAGTCTTCCGCAATATCATAACCAAGAGAAGGTTTGAGTCCTATAGATTTTAACGTATAATTTTGATCTCCTTGTGAAAGAAATGAAGTCCCACGACCGCTATAATTATTGAAAACATTAAAACCTAGCGATACATCTTTATCAAGAAAATGAGGTTCGGTTATGCCACCATAGTAACTAATACTCTTTTTTCCTACTTGTACTCCAGCATTTAACAGCTTTCCAGTACCAATTAAATTACGTTCCAAAAATGATATACGTCCAAATGGTCCTCCCGCTGTGTTATAGCCAGCATCAAAACTAATTGAAGATGTTGATTTTTCCTCAACGTCAATATTAATATCATATTTGTCTTTTCGTGTTGTTGGTGTAACGCTAATAAGTACTTTTTCAAAATAATCCAAATTGCGTAGATTCTGATGACCTTTTTCTATATAAGAACGGTTAAATATATCTCCTTCAGAAATTTTAAATTCTCGTCTAATAACTTTATCTTCAGTTTTTAGATTATTCGTAATATTAATTTGATTAATAAATACTTTTTCTGCCTTATCTATCACGAATTTAATATCGACAGTATGATCAGGGTTTTTACTACTTATATCAGGGTAAACATTAATTCCTGGATAACCTTTACTTGCAAAATGTGAAGAGATTTTATTTGCTATTTTATTCAAACTATTAATATTAAATGTATCACCTGACTTAACATTAATATATTTTTTAATTTCATTTATATCAATATTAGGTAATTTATTGTCAATAGTAATGTTGCCAAAATTATATTTTGCCCCTTCTTCAATAGAGTAAGTGATGGTAAAATATTCTTTGGTTGGATTGAGTTCTGCTGTAACAGAAATAACACGAAAATCGGCAAATCCTACTGACTGATAGAATTCCTTTAACAATTCTTTATCATACTCTAAGCGGTCTGGATCGTAAGTATCATTTGTTTCTAAAAAGTTAAACCATTTTGACTGTTTTGTTAGAATAACAGATTGTAGTTCTGTACTACGGTAATTATTATTTCCACTGAAATAGATTTTTTTAACAGTTGTTTTAGGTCCTTCTGCAATATCAAAAGTAACTTTTACTCTATCATTCTCAAGCCTCTCAATTTTTGGCGTTACGGTTGTAGAGAAACGACCTGAACGTTTGTATATCTCTTTAATTTTTTCAACGTCCAGCTGGATTTTAGCTGAACTCATTGATTCACCGGACATGGTAAGTAATTCTTTCGATAATGAGGATGTTTTGATTTTAGAATTACCTGTAAACACTACTTTAGTAATAAACGGAGTTTCTGATACAGTAACTATCAAATTGCCACCATTGACTAGTGTAATACTTATATTTTCAAACAAAGACGTTGAGTAAAGGTTTTTGATTGCTTCATCTCCTTTGGATGTAGTATATTCTTCTCCCACTTGAAGCTTTAAGTAATTTTCAATAGTCGAGTTTTCGATTATTTTATTACCTTGAATAGTTATTTTTTTAATATACTCAGCCGATAAAGCTGATGTATTATATAAAATAGTTGTTGCCAAAATAGCTAGTTTAATAGTTGATTTGACGTTTGTTTTCACAAGAACCTTCTTTTGTTTGGTTTTATAGTCATACTGAACTGGAATAAATTACCCATTTCTACTAGGCCAAGAAATAAATCTCGGTTAACTTAATTATTTAAAATACTAAGTTTTTTATATCATTTGACAAGGAAATTACAATAAGAAAAATAATTATCCCCATACCTAGTCTTAGTATAACATTTTTTATAGATGCACTAAGTGGTTTGCCAAATATTATTTGATATATTATAAATAATAAATGTCCACCATCAAGAACTGGAATCGGTAGCAAATTAAGTAAACCTAGATTAATTGATATCATGGCTACAAATAGTGCGAAATTTGCTACCCCTTGTTCTAAAGATTTCCCTGACTCCTTAGCAATGGCAATTGGTCCCCCAATCTCATTTAAAGATCTTGTACCCATTAGCATTTGTCCAAAGTTTCTTAAAATTAAGTTGGAAATATAAATAACATCTTTCGATCCTTGATAGATACTTTGAAAAATATTCATTTTTATAAAAATAGGTTCATTCTTAGCAATAACTCCTATATAAGGTCTTTTTATCTCAGGTTGATTATCCAGTTTTTGACTAATCTCCTTTGGAGTTATAACAATATTAATAATCTCATCATGTCTTTCAACTAAAAGATTGATGGGTTTAGTCCCGCTCATGAATATATTTTTCTGTAAATCGACAAAACTATCAATTTTATTAGTGCCAATCATAATAACTTTATCATTTTCCATAAGCCCAGCTAGTTCAGCGGGGGAATTAGCCACCACTTCACCAATTACAGGAGCTATCTCTACTTGACCATGGGAAAAATAAATAGTTGTGAATATGAGAATGGCTAACAAGTAATTAGCTATAGGTCCAGCAGCTATAATTAAGAACTGAACCCATAGAGGCTTGCTAAGAAAAGCTAGAGGTCTATGACCCTGTGCATCTTCAAGTGTTGCAGGGTCAAATCCATAAATTTTAACGTAACCACCGAAGGGTAGGGTGCAAATTTTCCATTTTACGCCATCTTTGTCTATTTTAGAGAATAGTTCCTTACCAAAACCTATCGAGAATTCCTCAACCTTTACTCCAAATATTTTAGCTATGTAATAATGACCAAACTCATGAATAAAGACTAATAAGCTGATTGTTAGAATAAATCCGAATATTGATAACATACAACTCATTATTTTTTAAATAGGTTTACTAAATTATGCTTTTTTGCTATAGCTAATATACTCGATAATCAAGTTTTTCCTTAACCGTCATCGCCAGGGCAGTTTAAAAGTCCCAGCTAATGATAGAAAATACTAAATTATAGAGATAAATAGTTGTCATCGCGAGCCACAAAGTGGTGCATAGGCGTCAACTTAAGAGCGTAATGATTGAACATGTATAAGTAAATCAAACCTAAACGTCATTGCGAGAAGCCGCTGCAAGCGGCGACGCGGCAATCTAAGATACGCGAAGCGTTACTCTAAAAAACAGCTTCGCTGTTTATTTGGATCGCCACGGCATCTAACGATGCCTCGCGATGACGGCTGTGTTTAATTTGTTTATACATGTTCAATCATTACGCTCTTAAGTTGACGCCTATGCAAAGTGGCGTGGCGATCCAGGTAAACAGCGAAGCTGTTTTTTTAGAGTAACGCTTCGCGTATCCTAGATTGCCGCGTCGCCGCTTTTTCGCGGCTTCTCGCTAATAGACGTATTTTTTAATAATTCTAAAAAACTTGATTATCGAGTAATAGATTAAATATGTTACCAATACATCAAAAATTTTTATGACCTCAACCAAGATTAGTACCAAAACGATAGCACGTATTGCTGCAGTACAAGCAATTTATCAATATAAACCAGAGAGTCCTGATCAAAACATAGACCGGATCATACAACAAATTGTTCAATTCTATCAAGATGAACGAGTAGCTAATGATTTAACAACCAATTTCAATAAACCAGTAAAAGTGAAGTTAAGTATAAGTTATTTTGAATTATTAGTAAAGTCTGTAGTTCTAAATTTACCTCAAATTGATAAGATGATATCAAGGCATTTGACATCGGAATGGCAAATTACCAGCTTACCTGTTTTGCTTCTTGCTCTCTTGCGTGTGGCAATTTGTGAATTACAATTTCTTCCAAATGTTCCAAGTAAAGTGGTAATTAATGAATTCACCGACATTACAAGTGATATGTTGAATGAGAACGAGGTTGGTTTTGTTAATTCTGTATTGGATAGAATTGCTAAAAAATCTAGCGAGATTATGTGTCATGACATCTAATATATTAGGGTTTAGAGGTAAATTTGTTGCCGTTAAAACTGCAAAAAAGCGTAAAAATTCATCAAAAAAGTGGCTCACGCGCCAATTAAATGATCCATATGTTTCTAAAGCAAAGCTTGATGGTTATAGGTCTAGGTCAGCTTATAAGTTGCTGGAAATCCATGAAAAATTTAATCTGTTAAAACCAGGGATGAAATTAGTCGATTTAGGTGCTGCACCAGGTGGATGGAGTCAAGTGGCTAGCAAAATTATTAAATCTGATGAATCTAGTGGTAATAATAGCATGATAATTGCAATTGATTTGCTTGACATAGAACCAATTATTGGTGTGCATTGCTTACAAAAAGACTTTTATGCTGAAGATACCAAAGAGATTATTATAAAGATGCTCGATGGTAGTGCTGATGTGGTAATGAGTGATATGGCTGCTAATACGACGGGTCATGCAACAACTGACCATATTCGGACTCTTGACTTATGTGAGCATGCCCTTGACTTTGCCTTAAAAATTTTAAGACCAGGGGGGCATTTTATTGCTAAAATTTTTCGAGGTGGTACGGAGAATAATGTGCTAAACAGAGTTAAACTTAATTTTCATAAGGTCAAGCATTTTAAACCATCTTCTAGTCGTAAAGAGTCAGTAGAGGTTTATTTAATTGCTTTAAATAGGAAATCTGAATGATAGTTAAGGAAAAACTTGATTATCTGGATAAAATTTCATGACCATAAGTTTTTCATTTTATTAAAAAAACTAGCGTCATCCTCATCTTTGTCGCTTGTAAATTCTTTATCCAGCAATTCTAGTAATTCTTTTTGTTTTTTAGTAAGATTCTTTGGTATCTCAATATGTATGTGGGCAAACATATAACCTCTAATGCTTGATCTAACCTTAGACATACCTTTGCCTTTTAACCTAAGTTGTTCGCCATTTTGTGTACCAGCGGGTATTTGTAATTTTACCTTACCACCTTCTATATCTGGAACTTCTACTTCTCCACCTAAAATAGCTTTAATAAAGCTAATTGGTAGTCTGCAATGCAAATTAATTCCATCAACTTTATAGAGGTCATGCGGTTTAATAGTAATAAAAATATACAAATCCCCGTTATTTCCTCCTCGCACTCCGGCATCTCCTTCACCCATAAGCCTTATTCTAGTACCTTCTTCAATACCAGCTGGAATATTTACTAATAAATTTCTATGTTGTGAGTAACGCCCCTGACCATAACATTTTTTGCATGGATTTTTAATGATTTGTCCTGCACCTTGGCATTTTGCACAAGTTTGTTTAAATGTCAAGAAGCCTTCTTGTCTTCTGGTAACCCCTTGTCCTGCACAAGCGTCGCATTCGGTCATTCCGGCATTACTTTCTGATCCGCTGCCATTACATGTTTGGCATTTTACTTCACTGGTAAAACTAATATTTTTGTCGATACCACGAAATGCTTCTTGCAAAGTAACTGTGATATCATATTTTAGATCTGAGCCTCTAATGGTAGTTGATGGTCGTTGTCTTCTTGCCCCGCCACCCATAAAATCATTAAAAAACTCACCAAATATATCATTTATATCAGGTCCACTATTGTTATGTCTTCCAGCTGACGATGCTGCACCTGAATTCTGAAAGGCATCATGTCCAAAACGATCATAGGCAGCTCTTTTTTGTTCATCTTTTAGGATATCATAAGCACTGCTTATTTCCTTGAACTTTTTTTCTGCTTGTTTATCTTGTGTATTACGGTCAGGATGATATTGCATTGCCAATTTATGATAAGCTTTTTTTAACTCTTCCTGGGTAGCAGTTTTACTAACCCCAAGTATTTGGTAATAATCTTTTGTCGACATAATAAGAATATCTGATTTTAAATTTAGTTAAATTATCCTTTTAAGCAGCATCACCATAAGGGGTGATGTCCACAACTGTTGAAAGTTAAAAGATCGTCTATTAACGAAGCACTGTTGTAAGGCTTAAACCGTCATTGCGAGGAGTCGCTGTAAGTGACGACGTGGCAATCTTGTGAAGAAGAGCTTACTTCATGAGATCGCCACGGCGTCTATCGACGCCTCGCGATGACGGTTTTTTAACTTTCAACAGTTATGGGGTAACATCCGAAAATTCCTACTTGTTACTGACATCTTCGTAGTTAGCATCAACTACTTTGTCATCATTCGTCCCAGGTTGTTCCTCACTATGATCATCTGGCTGAGATTTATACATAGCTTCTCCTATTTTCATACTACTAGCCATAAGAGCATCAGTTTTTGCTTTAATTTGCTCAAGATTATCAGACTCTAAAGCTGCTTTTAACTCTGTTATACTATTTTCTACTTCTTGTTTATCACTAGCTGATATTTTACTATCATGTTCTTTTAGAGTTTTTTCGGTTGAATAAATTAAGCTATCGGCACTATTTTTAGCCTCAATTAATTCACGACGCTTTTTATCATCATCAGCGTTTTTTTCTGCATCTTTTACCATTTGTTCAATTTCCGTATCACTAAGACCTCCAGAAGCTTGAATAGTTACTTTTTGTTCCTTACCACTAGCTTTATCCTTGGCAGAAACATGAACTATACCATTAACGTCTATATCAAAAGTTACTTCAATTTGCGGTAATCCTCGTGCTGCAGGTGGTATACCATCAAGATTAAATTGACCAAGTATCTTATTATCAGATGCCATTTCCCGTTCACCTTGGAATACCCTAATCGTTACAGCATGCTGGTTATCATCAGCAGTAGAGAATACCTGACTCTTTTTAGTCGGAATAGTAGTATTACGATCAATCAGCCTAGTAAATACCCCACCAAGAGTTTCAATACCTAAAGATAAAGGGGTGACGTCTAGCAATAATATATCAGTAACTTCTTTATTTAACACTCCTCCCTGAATAGCAGCACCTAGAGCCACGACTTCATCAGGGTTAACTCCTCTATGTGGTTCACGACCAAAGAAATCCTTTACTTTCTCAATAACTTTTGGCATTCTAGTCATACCGCCAACAAGTACTACTTCTTGAATATCCGAAGCTTTTAGCCCAGCATCTTTTAAAGCTTTCTTACATGGTTCTATTGTATCATCAATTAACGTTGCCACTAAGGATTCTAATTTCGCCCTAGTAAATTTTATATTTAAATGTTTAGGACCTGAGCTATCAGCCGTAATATATGGCAAATTAACATCAGTTTGAGGTACAGATGATAATTCTTTTTTAGCTTTTTCAGCAGCTTCTTTCAGACGTTGCAAAGCTAAAGGATCTTTGCGTAAATCTATACCACTTTCTTTCTTAAATTCATTAATTAAATAATCTAAAATTCTAGAATCAAAATCTTCGCCACCAAGGAAAGTATTACCGTTGGTAGATTTAACTTCAAATACACCGTTACCTATCTCTAAAATTGATACATCGAACGTACCACCACCAAGATCATAAACTGCAATTATTTTGCTCTCAGCTTTATCGAAACCATATGCTAAAGCGGCTGCTGTTGGTTCATTGATTATCCTTAATACTTCCAAACCAGCAATTTTACCAGCATCTTTGGTTGCTTGACGTTGTGCGTCGTTAAAATATGCTGGTACAGTAATGACTGCTTGTGTTACCTTCTCACCAAGATAATTCTCAGCTGTTTCTTTCATTTTTTGTAAAATGAAAGCACTAATTTGGCTTGGAGAATATTTCTCGCCCTTAACTTCAACCCAAGCGTCGTTATTAGCAGCTTTTACTATCTTGTATGGTACAAGATCTTGGTCTTTTTTTACCATAGGATCAGAGAAGCCTCTACCTATCAATCTTTTAATACCGTATAAAGTATTCTCTGGATTGGTTACAGCTTGGCGTTTCGCTGGTTCACCAATTAATTTTTCACCATCATTACCGAATCCTACCATTGAAGGAGTTGTTCTAATCCCTTCAGCATTTGCTATGACTCTTGGCTCTTTTCCTTCCATTACCGCAACGCAAGAATTTGTTGTTCCTAAATCTATACCTATGATCTTCGCCATATACACTCCTAATCCCAATTTAATAAATCAATTTGATAAATTTTGATATAGTGTCTTCTCGTTCATTTTACAAGAGGTAGCTATGAAAAAAGTTATATAAATAATCCTTTCATCTATCCCACTCATCTCATAATTTCTGCTGGTATAACAAACTATCTAATTTTTGATCTTGCTACATACCAAAATGCTGATTTATAGCCTTGTTCTATAATTAACACTGGAGCAGAACACTTGGACGAGTCACCTATTTCACTTTGTACATTTCTACGATTTTGAATACCCCTAATTCTCTCTATTATTAGAATTTTCTCTTACCTCGATTAATCCTTGTGTAAGATATTTTAATCTAGAACTTTCAGTATAAAGAACCATATGTTTAAAAAACTTGGTATCTTTACCTACTAGCTTATTACCACCATTCCAATACATATCCTCAATCATCAGCATCTCGTTAGCTTTTAACTTATCCCAAGACTTGCCATAAATATTTTTTAGCTCTAGGCGATTAACAGCACTCTTACAGTCATATATCATTCGAGATTGTTGTATTGTAATAGCTTTATCGCCATTATAAACTTTGTCAAATGATAAAGAACCTTGGAATATTGTTTGCCACACAATTTTTGCTCTTGGATTATCCATGTTAAAGCCTATCCCTATAGTGTTATACCCCTTAATGTCTTTATATACTTGTAATATTTCACTTTCATTACCTTTAATAAAAATAAATACCATTTCTTGGTAAAATTGTAGATGTTTTGGGTCAGAAAGATTTAATCCATATAATTTATCCCGTAATTCAGCGGCAAATTTTATACTCACTACCATAAATTTAACTATTATTATCTTGAAAAGATCAATAATAGCAGGTTTTTAACTAGCACTAAGTATCCTAGAATAATTATTTTAAATAATCATTGACTGAAAAATTATTTCAGAACATAATCACTTCGATGGTCGTGCAGTTGCGTAAATATCTATACTAGAATTTACGAGGAAAGTCCGGACTCTACAGAGATATGGTGCTGGTTAACGTCCAGCGGAAGAGTAATCTTTTAGGGAAAGTGCCGCAGAAAATATACCGCCAAATTTTGGTAAGGGTGAAATGGTGTGGTAAGAGCATACCGGTAGGTTGGTAACAAGCTACGCATGGTAAACCCCACCAAGAGCAAGATCAAATAGGCATTACAGAACTTACGTGTTCCTAGGCATCTCTGACTAGAAGTAATGTGGGTGGATCGCTTGAGATAAATGGTAACATTTATCCTAGATAAATAACTGCAGTAGATAATAGAAATATTATTTATACAAAATCCGGCTTACAGACCATCAATCTTTGAAAGAATAAATTGTGAACATGAATTGCTATACAGAGTTTTTGCGTAAACATTACTCCGTCATTTTGTGTTTATTCTTAATGTCTTTACATTTTGCCTTTGCTTATCCCGGCGGAATGACATTTGATAGCTTTTCTCAATATGAGCAAAGCGTTAGTGGAAGTTATTCTGCACATCACCCACCGTTAATGTCAATGATATGGTCCTTGTTTCATTATATTTACCAAGGTCCGCAGACGATGCTCTTGCTTAATTTAGGACTGTTGTGGGGTGGAGTATTGCTGCTTTTCTATGCTGATTCACAGAATAAATATAGAAACCTTTATTTATTAATACCATTTTTACCCAATATACTATCACAATCAGGAATAATTTGGAAAGATGTAACTTTTGCCTTCGGTAGTTTCTTTGTAGTAGCTACTTGTATTTTTTATACTTACCGTCAGAATCCTGCACCTCTTTGGGTGATTACAGGATTACTATTAATTGTTTTTTATGTTGTTGGTGTTAAGTTTCAAGCACAGTTTATAGCTCCAATTTTGATTTTGTTTGTATTATCAATTTACCTTAACACTGGTTTTTTGATGAGAATAATACTGAGCGGTATCGTCTCTCTAGTGATAATACAGGGCAATGCTGAGTTCATTAAGCGTTTCTCTACTGAGAATCATTCAGAACAATTGCGTCAATTATTTGATATTGCTGGTGTGAGTGTTGCTATCAATAATGATGATTTAGTACCAAAATATGTAAAAGAAGATAAAAATTTATATAGTTTTGAGAAGATGAAAAAAAACTATACTCCTTACATGGTTAATCTATTAGTTTTTGGTGATACTAGACACTGTTAACAAAGGTATAGAAAAGAAAGTAAGAATAGGATAGAATGGTCTTAAAAAGGAGATATATATGGATCAACGATTATATCCTATTAAGGCTGATTTTTTCCGTAAAGAAATAGAGCCAATTATAGAGAAGAATTATATTTGGAAGGGTCGACCTGTTCAAATAAGTCATTACAGAGTATTTTGTGCAATAATGTATGTGCTGAGAACTGGCGTACCATGGAGAGATTTACCAAAATGTTATGGTTGCTGGCATACTATCTATCAACGTTTTAAACGAGGTAGTGAAAGAGGAATATGGTGGAAGATATTAATGCTTCTACAGTGTAGCAAGAAGATAACGATTAATATAGTTATCTCAGATAGCAGTATATTCAAGGTGCACCGACATGGCGGCGGCTTAAAAGGGGGAGTCAAAGCAAGGGGAAGAGCAAGGGAGGAATGAGTACGAAGCTGCACCTTACGATGACAGTACAAGGGCATATAGTAGAAGGATTCCTGACAGGAGGGAATAGAAATGATATTGCTATGGCAGAAGAGTTAAGTGCAGGAATTGTAGGGTGCTGTGTTATTCAAGATCGTGGATATGATAGTAATAAAAATCGTCAGAATCTTGTTTCACAAAATAATATACCGGTAATTCCCGGAAGAAAGAATAGGAAGATAGAGATTATATATGACAAGGAAAAATATAAGTTAAGAGCAGCAAACAAAATGCTACGTATTATGTAAAAACATAAACAAACTATTAGAACAGTTTGTTAGAAGGAGCAATAGAAAGATTTTTTGGTAAGATTAAAGAAAACAGGCGTCTTGGACTTCGTTATGAAAAAGATGATCTTTCCTTCCTGTCTTTTATTGCTTTTGCTGCTATTAAAATAAATCTTCGAAACCTTTGTTAACAGTGTCTAGGATTTATAACTCTATAGTAGACTCTATAAAGTTGCAAGAAATGGAGGCTTCTTATATAAAGGCTGTGTTTACTCATCCACTAGCTTTTTTACAACATCGGGCAAATGCTTTTGCTATTTTAATGAAAGGTGCAGGGTATTCTCGGGAAGAATTATTTATTGATCATAACGAAGCTCAAAAACATGGAATTCATCTTAAAAAAAATCATTTAAAAGACTGGATGGTAAAGTATATAGGATTATGGCCAAAGATTTTAACAAAGAATATTATTAGCCTTATACTAACATTTGTTTATTTAATATCTATTCTAACAAATAAACAATCGAATAGTCCAGAGAAAGTTATTTTGGCATATATAGTAGCAATATCTATTGTTTTTTCAATAGTACTATTTTTTGCTACTATGGCATGTGATTATCGTTATTATTATGTTATAAGAGTTCTAACGCTATTTGGTTTGCCGATTTATTTGAAATTCAGGCAATCTAAAAAAAGATGTTATGTATAGCTAACCATAGTAAAATGGCGTCATTGCGAGGAGGCATGAGCCGACGAAGCAATTGTAAGTTAAAAGTATGATATAATAGATATTGAAGTCAATCCATAAAAGTGATTAAAAATGGATCAACTATGTTCGCAATAAAAATTTAAATAAATTTGGTTTAAATTTTTATTGCTTGTGCAGAGCTAGTTAAATCACGTAACTTAGCGTTTGCAATCACAATGATTTTACGCATTAATGCTACCATCGCCACCATTTTCTTTTTTCCTCTATTGATCAATTTCTCATAAAATACCTTCAGTTCAGAGTTAGAATTTCTAGCAGCCATAGCAGCTACAAACAACATAGGTCTAACAAAATTTCGACCATGACCTGTATGTCTATATCCACTATATCTACCGCTATCATTAGATATTGGTGCAACACCTACTAATGATGCTATTTGTTTGCGGTTCAATGTACCAAGTTCAGGTAACAAAGCTATAAGCTCATTAGATACTACTGTGCCTATACCACTAATAGTTTGCAGAGTCTCTTTCTTAGCTTGCAAGAGCTTATCTTTTGCTATTAAGTCATCTATTTCTTTAGTAATAGATGCAATTTGCTCTTCTAGTACTTCGATCATTTTAACGCAACTAGACTTGATTAAATCAGCTCTCGGGGACTGAAACCTATTTTTTTCTGCAATCAACATTTGTTTAAGATCGTTCCTACGTCCTACTAATTCATACAAGTTTAAAGCTTGCTTAGATTGTACTTTAAATAGCTCTAATCTTTCTGATCGTTCAAAAGCATAAAGTGCCAAAGCTTTAGCGTCAAGACTGTCAGTTTTAGCTGCATTACCAAAAGACCTAATAAAGTTTTTAACTTTACGAGTATTGGCTCTATGTACAGCAAAACCCTGATTGCAAAGCGTTAGTAATAGTTCCATTTCATATCCACCAGTAGTTTCTAAAACACACAATGCAGAACTAATCTCTTTTTTGTAATCCTTGATAAAATCAGCTATTCCATTAGAGTTGTTATTATATTCTTTAGTTTCTTTTTTTCCATGAATAGCAACAACAAAATTGAATTTTCCTATATCAAGACCGATAAAATTATTATATAATAGCATAATACCTCGAAGACTTTTAATGTTGTTTACGATTGTAAGCGGGCGTGCAAAGGCATCCCAATCAACTATTCAAACGTCTCGGGGATTTGGGCTAGAGTACCAATATCCATTCGGTCTTAAAACCAATTGCTTCACGGTCGCTCACGCCTGCACAGCGATAGTCATTTAGTATTATTAATGACTATCGCTGTAATACCCCCTTATAAGTCAGTATAAATCATTATTTACATTGACTTCAATATCTATTATATCATACTTTTAACTTACAATTGCTTCGTCGCTGCATCGCAGCTCCTCGCAATGACGTCTCGAGCTTTTAAACTTGTCCCTATCTATTTAATTCCTTTTTTTTCCTCAACTGGGGAATCTGTTCTTCGGGTTATAGCTACACTTGGAAAAAAATAGCTTTTCCAGTTAGTCTACGCTCATTCAGCAATAGATTTTTTTCTGAATATGTAATATACTTAAACTATTCTAATATTACTTTAATAAATGTAGGTTCTAACTGTGACTAATTTAGATCGTCAAAACTTAATATCTATTAGCATTGAAGATGAGATGAAAGGCTCTTACTTAGATTATGCTATGAGTGTAATCGTCAGTAGAGCCATTCCAGATGTACGTGATGGTCTAAAGCCAGTGCATCGCAGAATCCTTTATGCAATGTATGAAGCATCTAATTACTTTAACAAACCTTATCGTAAGTCAGCAAGAACTGTCGGTGATGTGATGGGTAAATACCATCCGCATAGTGATGCTGCAATTTATGACTCATTAGTGAGGCTGGCACAGGACTTTTCTTTAAGAGTACTGCTCGTTGATGGGCAGGGTAATTTTGGTTCAAGAGATGGTGATGCTGCCGCTGCTATGAGGTATACAGAGTCAAGACTTGCTAAAGTTGCTCATACATTGCTCGAAGATATTGATAAAGAAACCATTGATTTTACGCCAAATTATGATGGTTCTGAAAAAGAACCATTGGTACTACCATCAATGTTTCCCAATCTCTTGGTGAACGGAACTAATGGTATTGCTGTTGGCATGGCTACCAATATTCCTCCTCATAATCTTGGAGAAATAATTGATGCTTGCTGCCTATATGTTGATAATAATGATGTAGAAATATTAGAACTTATGTCAGTAGTTAAAGGACCTGACTTTCCTACTGCTGGTATCGTACTTGGTACAAGCGGTATTAGGTCAGCTTATTTAACGGGTAGGGGAAGTATTCTAACTAGAGGACGCAGCGAAATTGAAGAGATATCTAATAATAGACAGGCTATTATTATTACAGAAATACCATATATGGTTAATAAAACTAAATTGGTTGAAAAAATTGCCGAACTAGTCAAGGAAAAACGTATTGAAGGTATCAGTGATCTTAGAGATGAATCAAATAAGGATGGTATTCGAGTAGTAATTGAAATAAAGAAAGATGCTGTAACAGAAGTGGTGCTGAATCAAATATATTCCTATACCCAGCTACAAACTAGTTTTGGTGTGATTATGTTAGCTCTAAGAGATGGGCTACCAGAAGTTATGAACTTAAAAGAAGTGATAGCTGCTTTTGTCAATTTTAGAGAAATAGTAATAACTCGCAGGACGATATATTTGTTAAATAAGGCTCGTGATAAGGCTCATATTTTATTGGGACTAATGATTGCTGTTAGTAATATTGATGAGGTTATTAGAATAATTAAATCTTCAAATGATCCGGCAAGTGCTAAAGAGCAACTAATGCAAAGAACTTGGGATGCGTCATCTATAATAGACCTAGTAAAACTTGTTGATGATAGGGCAATGATAGCAGATGATGGTAAATGTTATTTTACTGAAACACAAACAAAAGCAATTCTTGAAATGCGATTGCAACGTTTAACTGCTATGGAGAAAAATAAATTAGAAAATGATCTTGCAGAACTAGCTACGGAGATTAGCGGTTATACTGACATTCTAGCATCACGTGAGAAACTTCTAGATATCCTAAAAAATGAGTTAATCAGAATCAAAGATGAATTCGCTACCCCCCGCCTTACTAGCATTGAATTAGGTGACTTTGATCAAGATATTGAGGATCTTATCCAAAGAGAAGAAATGGTTGTGACTGTGACATTGGGCGGTTATATTAAACGTGTACCTCTTGCTACCTATAGAGCACAGAAACGAGGAGGAAAGGGGAGGTCAGGGCTGTCAATGAGGGACGAAGATATTACCACTCAAATATTTGTTGGCAGTACTCACACACCGATGTTGTTTTTCTCAAATACCGGGCAGGTATACAGCTTAAAATTATATAAACTGCCACTTGGTAATCCTCAGAGTAAAGGAAGGCCAATAGTCAACATTTTACCTTTAAAAGAAGGAGAACATATAAATAATATTATGCCATTGCCTGAAAATCAGGATGAGTGGGATAATTTGAATATTATTTTTGCTACAAGCCAAGGTAACATTAGAAGGAATGATTTATCAGACTTTAAACGTATTCAATCAAATGGCAAAATTGCTATTAGACTTGATGATAATGACCATTTAATAGATGTTAAAGTTTGTAAGGATGAAGACCATGTTTTATTGGCAACCAAAGCTGGTAAAGCTGTAAGATTCCCAGCTAGTTCAGTTAGGGTATTTAAAAGCCGTACTTCTGATGGTGTAAGAGGTATGAGGATTGCTGCTAGTGACTACGTTATTTCTATGACAATATTAAAAGGCATAGCATGTACAATGGAGGAAAGAGAAGCCTATCTATCAATTCCTATAGAGAATAGGTTGTTAATAGCAGGTGGCAAGGAATTTACCCCGGAAGAATTTGGTGTACATTTAAGTAAAGAGCAGATTTTAGAAATGGCTATTTCAGAAGAATTTATTCTTACTGTTAGTGAGAATGGTTTCGGAAAAAGAAGTTCCGCATACGAATATAGGATTACTAACCGTGGTGGTAGCGGTATTGTTAATATGGATGTGTCTGACAAAACTGGATTAGTTGTTGGAGTAATGCCGGTTGATATGTCTGATGAGTTGATGTTAATTACTAATAATGGCAAACTAATTAGGTGTAAACTTGAATCTGTACGTATAACTGGTCGTAATACTAGTGGTGTAATATTATTCAAAACCGAACAAGGAGAAAAAGTAGTTTCTACCGCATTGATTGCTGATAGCCCTGAGGAAGAGGTGGATATACTCGAATGATAATATATAATCTGAGTTTGGTTTAATAGTTGAGCCTAAAACGATAATTTTAATTTAAGTGAACCTTGATGGCTTGAATATTTATTATTAGATGCTAAATAGTTATATACTGCCATGATTTCTGTTGCTCCACGTTTTATAGTGATAGTTCCGCCAATTTTGTAGTTGTATTTAGTAGGTTTTTCAAGCAGCAATATTTCCTCTCTGCTGCTAGATGGATATGACATGACCTGCATATGAAGCTTCTGCTGCTTATTATGCAAAAACTTTTCGACTTCCATATGCAATCTAGGAATCACTTGGGTAGTATCACTAATCTTCATTGGCATAATTACTTCAAATCCTATAAGACCCGAAGAACTTCGGCTGTTAGTAGCAGCTACCGATAGACTTTGTCTTTCAAAGCTTGCCTCATATCCAGCAATATCCTGCCCCCCATATTTAAGCCCAATATGGGGGATAATTAAAGCTTTACCAACCTTTGATTTGTAAGCAACTACTAGCTTGCTACTATATGAGCTATTAGCAAATTTAGCTTTAGCTAGCTGGTTTTGTACTGGTAATTTTGCAGAAACATTACCCGAAGCAAGGGAAAGGAATCCTTGTAATATTAGTTTCTCAGACAAGTTAGTTTGACCATACATAAATATTACGTGGGTGTGGGCAGTAAATTTCTCAGTACGATTCTTGTATTTAAAATTAGAGAGAACATAGTTATAAGCTCCTCCAATAATGCTGCCATTAGGTAACTCTAAATCGCCTCCAATAGTTGTGGCACTAGTTCTGCCAGTATAGCTACTTAACAAGCATTTCCCATTATATTTGGTTATACCTATCGTACCACTAACCCACACATTTTTAGGAACAATATCATCTTCATCATCAGCAGCGGGTGGAGAAAGATTGTTTAGATGTTTTAAATCGCTTAATCTTAAATCAATAGATGAGTTTGCGAATTCATGAGACAAGATAATTATTTCATTCAGTGCTAAGGCAATATTTCTCACTGTTTCTTTTTGTTTTTGTAATAATTCTTCCGCTAATGCCACTGTTACCCTTGCTATCTGTGCAACTTTTTCTTGTGGCACTATAGCTTCTGCTGGCGATGTAGGTCCTGCTGGTGGGGCTTCTCTTCCTGCTGGCGGTGCTGCTTCTCTTCCTGCTGGCGGTGCTGCTTCTCTTCCTGCTGGCGGTGCTGCTTCTCCTCCTGCTGGCGGTGCTACTTCTCCTCCTGCTGGTAGTGCTACTTCTCCTCCTGCTGGTAGTGCTACTTCTCCTCCTGCTGCTGGTGCTACTTCTCCTCCTGCTGCTGGTGCTACTTCTCCTCCTGCTGGTGGTACATGTTCTTCTTCTGCTCCTCCTGCTGGCGGTACTACTTCTCCTCCTGCTGGTGGTACTACAACAGCTCCATCTCTCCTTGCTGGCGGTGCATGTTCTTCTATATCTACTTGCAAATGATCTTGTTGTTCTTGTGGTACATATACGTGTATTGGTGGTCTTCTAACTTCGTCTCCATCTTCTCTTTGTTGTTGTACATTATTAGGCAATAGAAGTGGGGCAGGATTATGTCCTACTCCAACTCCTTCTAATCCTGCTTGTTGTGGTATATTAGCTACTGGCACTATTGGTTGTTGTCCATCGGTTGTATCCTCCTGATTTTTTTTTTGTTTTTTCTATATCCACATAAGGTTCATCAGGGGCTATATCATCATAAAGCTCAGAAGAAGTAAGTTCAATATTCATCTCTTCTAGTGGGAATTCATTTTGTCCTTGTTTTTTATAGAAAAAACTAGCCACCTTAGTTAGGTAAGAGTTGGGTCGGTTAACACCCAACTGTTTTTTAAACTGTTCAAATGTTCGTTTTTCATTAATAACCAATGGAGTATTAAAAAGTTCTACAGCCTTATGCCTAGATGAATCACCAGTTCCATATACCGTAATTGGTGGAATAATTACAGTTCCCAATGCAGATATTACAAATAGCACCTTTGCTATAAGTATTTTAACCTTAGATAAGCACATAGAACCTGTTTTAATAGGTTAAAATACAATAATTGGTATAGAATAGTAGAAAAGAAACTTATAATTGTCTAGCTAATATTACAGTAACACAAGGGATTTGTGAAATAATCATTGACGAGCAGATTATATTAAAACATAATCGCCCCAAAATTTATATGAGAGGTACAATGAAATTATCTGATTTTGATTTTACCTTACCGACTGAATTAATAGCTCAGAAACCAGAAAAAAAACGAGATGAATCTAATTTGTTGATAGCTGCACCAAATAAAGACTTAGTGCAGAGCAAGTTTTATGATATAATTGACTATCTATGCCCTGGTGATTTAATGGTGTTTAATGATAGTAAAGTTATTAAAGCCAAATTGCTATTGAATAAAGATGGAAAAAAGATCGATTTATACCTAAATAAGCCAATAAATAATAATTATTGGCATGGTTTTGCCAAGCCTTCAAAAAGACTTAATGAAGGAGATCAATTTGATTTTGGTTGTAATAAGATTATTATAAGTAAAAAACTTGTAATGGGGCAGGTTGAGGTCGAATTTTTTCTAGATAATCTCTCAGTTTTTGAATTTTTAGAAAAATACGGTGAAATCCCGCTACCTCCTTATATAAAGAGGCAGGAAAATTTACTAGAAGATAATAATAGATATCAAACAGTCTATAGTAAAAAACTTGGAGCAGTAGCCTCTCCAACTGCAGGGCTACATTTTTCTGATGAATTACTTGCATTAATTAAAGCAAAAAATATTGAAACTGCTTTTATTACTTTGCATGTTGGGGCAGGGACGTTCCTACCAGTTAAAACTGAGGATATTGATCAACATAAAATGCATTCAGAATATTATCATATAGATAAAAAAACTGCAGATATTATTAATAAGGCAAAAAAAGAAAGCCGACGGATAATAGCCGTGGGAACGACGTCCTTACGGGCGTTAGAAAGCAGTAGCATTGATGGACATGGACAAATACAAGACGGAGAATTTGAAACAACCATTTTTATTAGACCGGGATTTAAATTTCAAATTGTTGATATGTTAGTTACCAATTTCCATTTGCCAAAGTCTACATTATTCATGTTAGTTTGTGCATTCGCGGGTTATCAGGAAATAACTGATATCTACAAATATGCTATAGATAAGAGAATGCGGTTTTTTAGTTATGGTGATGCAATGCTTCTTTATAAAAAGCTATAAGAAAGATAAGAATTATTAATTCTACTAAGTGTGCTGTTGAAAGTTAAAAAATCGTCTATTAGCGAGGAGACCGTAGGTCGACGAAGCAATCTATATGACAAGAGATTCATGGATTGCCACGCTCACATACGTTTGCTCGCAATGACGGTTTAAGCCTTACAAATACCTACTTAAACTTGCACACTATTTAATAACGATAAAATAACTTTTAAACCTTTAAATAATATGCCAATCAATAGCCACTATAGTTCTTCTGCATATCATCATGCCAATTATAGTGATCTACAACACCCGTTGTCTCTACAGTAGAAGAATTCGTACAGGTAGCTTGATAATTGTCTACAGCTGTATTAACTGCTCCTGTTAAACATGCCAATGCAGCTTCAGCTCCTAAAGCCTCTGCCAGTGCAGGATTCCCTTGTTTTAAACCTGCATATACTGCAGCTCCTCCTACAGCAACAGTGGATGCTGCAGCTCCTGGATTAGTAACCAATTCTTGAGCAGTATTAAGACAACCTTGTAGTACACTATCTGGCTGATTATCTTTACTTTCTTTATCAGAAGTACGGCTTTTAAATACCCTAATAGCTTTACCAGATTTGGTTACCAGTAAAACATGGTCTTCATCCTTTTTTATCCTCTTTAGGCATAAAATCCTCTTAAATTTTAAAGTTATATAAATTTTTAACAATAGAGTAATTCATTATATATAACAAATCAAAAGTTTTGTTTTCCATAATATATATTATAGAACAGTTTGAAGAATAAGCAATTTACTATCACCGTATATTTTTTCTTTAATTAGCTGTAAAGAATCATCGCTAAAATCATCGCTTTTAGCAAGTTCGACTACAATAATGCTACCATCTTTTAACCATTGACCTTTTTTTAAAGCATTAACTGCCTTCGGTACAAGATTATGATAATATGGAGGGTCAATAAAAATTAAGTCAAAGCTGTGATAAGCCGAAGGTAGAGCTGCTGCATTAATATTTAGGAAAGTCATTTTATCTAGCTCACCTATTTTACTAGCAAATTCTTTTGCTACCCGCAAATAATCACTATTTATATCAATTAGTGTAATAGCTCCAGCTCCTCTAGAACAGCTCTCAAAAGCTAAGCTACCAGTGCCGGCAAATAAATCGAGAACTTTAGACTCCTTGGTAAATAATCTGCCATTACTAAATTCTCCTGAAGTTAGTATACTAAAGATGGCCTCTCGGATTTTCCCTGTGGAAGGACGATAGTTAGAGTTTTTTAAGGTAGGTATGATCCGATTTTTATGTTTGCCTGCTATAATTCTAATCATAAAAATTTCTTAAATTTTTCTAATGTCTGTTCTTTATACTGATTTGGTTGCAAATTACCTAATAAAAAATCTCCATAGCTAATTCTAATTAAGCGGTTAACAGTCAAGCCAAAATATTCAAATATCTTTCTAATTTCACGATTTTTACCTTCAGTCAAGACTACTTCAAACCAACAATTTGTTCTGCCTGATTTTATTAATTTAATTGATTTAGGATCATAACGTATTTGATCAATTTCTATATTTTTATAATTTTTTAGCAAAAGATTTGGGTTACCATATGCTCTGACTTTATATACACGTTCTATTTTACTTGATGGTAGCTCAAACTTTCTTGCTAAATCACCATTATTGGTTAGTAATAATAGCCCTTCACTATTGATATCCAGTCGCCCTATTGAGATTACTCTAGGCAGATTCATCTTTGCAAGACTAGCAAATACCGTTTCTCTACCACTTGTATCTTTATGCGAAGTAATGAGTCCAACAGGTTTGTAATATACCCATAAACGCGGGATATGTTGTTGATTTATTAGTTTTCCCGATACCTCAATAATACTAGTTTCATCAACATTGGTTGCTGGTGAATCAATAATAACACCATTTACTTTTACTTGATTATTTTTAATAAGCAGCTCTGCATCACGTCTTGAACATATCCCTGCATTACTAATCGCTTTTGCTAGTCTTTGTATACTATCCTGTCTCAAATAAACATCCTATATTTTTTACTTACTAGATACGTCATTGCGAGCATAGTACTTTTTTTATAATCGTCATAGCAAGGCTCTTTAGATGCCGTGGTGATCTAGGTAAACAGTGAAGCTGTTTTTTTAGAGTAACGCTTCGCGTATCCTAGATTGCCGCTTTCAGCGACTCCTCGCTAATAGACGATTTATATATTTGTTTCATAGCAATGTATAACTACAATAATAGTCTTAATGAGGTTATATCTATGAGGAGTAAGAACTACCTCTGGTCATGTTTTTTGAATCTCTTTGCCTTTTTGAGGTTCAGAATTAAGCCAAACTACATCCCCTCTTTCAGGTATGAATGTTACCACGATTCATTACCTACAGCAATGTCATCATTTAATATTTCATGATGACAGTTAGAATCTGTAATATTATCCAATAATATATCTAATTCTGATGTTTCTGTACTGATAATCAAATAGTTATCAGCTGTTTCTAAATTAACAAATGTACCTTGTTGAAAATGTAACTTATCAGCTAGATGTTTAGGAATTCTAAAGCTATTTCCCCATTTTTGGATTTGAATTTGCATAATATCATTAATATTGTTACTGTATAAACAAGTATATACAATACAAAGTTAAAAATTCTTTTTCGTCCATTGCAAGGCACAACTGTCAAAAGTTCAACAAACGTCATTGCGAGAAGCCACTTTAGTGGCGACGCGGCAATCCAAATTACTTATTATATTTTTTGTGGATTGCTTCGTCGGCTCATGCCTCCTCGCAATGACGTTGAAGAATTTTGTGTGCATCACCTAGCCCTATTTACTTCGTATTTGCAACATCCCCAAAAAGAGTAAAAAATAGGCAAACATTTGTATAAAAAATAGCATGCTACTCAATGCTGGTAAAAATATAACAATAATAGGTTGTAATAAAATGGCCACTCCACTTGAAAATAATACTATCCTAGTGCATGTTTGCCAAGAGGATTTAGGCTCAAAATAATTAGTTAACAGATATACTAATATGATAATAAAGATTTTTTCGAATAAAATCATTACAAAACGATAGACTATCATTATTGGCATTAAAATGTAAATAAATACCTTCGGTGCTTGTGTAAGTATCTCGGAGAAATGCTTTTTAATGACTTCTTCAGTTAAAATTTTTCGATCAGAAGTAAATAATTTAGAATATCCAATACTAAATGCATTCTTTTTTTTATCAGTTATTTCAATCGTAGTAAGGGTTATATTATTGCTACTAAAGAGGAGAGGAACTTTAATTTTCTCGCTATAAGGTAGTTGATTCTTTGAGTCTATAACAGCAATTTTATTACCATTTTCATCAAGTAAATATATAGGTTCATCTTGATCAACTGAAATTTTACTACCATCATAATAGATTTCTGGTAACTGTTTTAATATATATTCAATAGTTGTGGTGCTTTTTGTAGAGCGGTTTTCAGTAAAATAATCCGTCAAAGCCAACAAATAATTAAATATAAAAAGACAAAAAATCAATGATGATATAAAAGATACAGTAAATATGTACTTAATTCCATACCCTGTATATGATCTATAAACATCTTGGTAAAAATTTATTGAACTGATTGATAACCGTAATTGATGAAATAAAGTAGTAAACCACGAGAAAACGGATAATAGTTTTGTTGTCATAATATCTATTTTGATGTAGATTCATAAAAAATTTTTATCAATATATTCCAATTCTTGAAACTAGAAAAGTATATATCTTTTAACATAAAAGCGATATTTATCATAATGAAGTTTAATAAAATACCAAAATATTCAGAAGAATATTGCAAATTAAGTGACTGTATTAGAGTTTTAGCAAGTGATAGCATAGAGCATGCCAAGTCAGGGCATCCGGGTATGGTACTTGGCATGGCAGATGTGATGACAGTTTTAGCGTTTGATTTTCTTAAATTCAATCCTAATGATCCAACTTGGTTTGACCGTGATCGCCTAGTTCTATCAGCTGGCCATGGTTCTATGTTACTTTATAGTTTTTATTATTTAACAAATTATAAAAATTTTCACTTAGAAGATTTAAAACAATTTCGCAAATTACATTCAAAAACTCCTGGGCATCCAGAATATGGGGCATATGAAGCTATTGAGGCTACTACAGGTCCTTTAGGTCAGGGATTTGCTACTTCAGTGGGTATGGCTATTGGTCAAAAAAAATATCAACAAAAATTGGGCAAAGATCTTAGTGACCATAAAATTTACTGTATAATTGGAGATGGATGCCTAATGGAAGGTATAAGCTACGAGGCTGCTTCTTTAGCTGGGCATTTATGCCTTAATAACCTAATAGTTTTATTTGATGATAATAAAATTTCCATCGATGGCTCTACCAACCTTACCGTATCTGAAGACCATTTGCTTAAATTTACTGCCATGGGTTGGATTACCGAATCTATAGATGGGCATGATTTTGAGCAAATTAATGCCAGCTTAACTAGGGCAAAAAATTCTGATAAACCCTACTTCATTGCCTGTCGTACTTTAATTGCCAAAGGTTCTATTAACAAGGTAAATTCAAATGCAGCCCATGGTTCGCCCCTTGGCAAAGACGAAGTTAAATTGCTAAAAGAAAATTTAGGTTTTAAGGATGAAGAGTTTAGCCTGCCAAAAAAATTAAAAGACCTATGGGGCATCGCTTGGCTAAGAAATCAAGTGAGTTATAATAATTGGCAGGAAAACTTTGTTGATATAAGTCAAGAACAAAAAGCGTATTTTGCTAGACCTAATATCGATTGTTCTTTTCTTGATAATATCCCTATCCCGGTAAAAGATGAAGCAACCCGTAGTTCATCCGGTAGAATTGTAGAAGAATTAAGCAAACTATCTGATAAAATTATTTTTGGATCAGCTGATTTATCATTATCCAATAATATCAAAAATAATCATAGTAAAGTAATCAGTAAAGATGATTTTAGTGGTAACTACATCCATTATGGTGTTCGTGAGAATGCTATGGGTTCTATCATGAACGGACTGTCATTATCAGGATTTTTACCTGTAGGTGCTACTTTTCTAGCCTTTTCTGATTATATGAAGCCAAGTATGCGACTTTCTGCTATTATGCAGCAACAAGTAATCTATATAATGACTCATGATTCAATCGGTGTAGGAGAAGACGGGCCTACTCACCAACCAGTTGAGCATCTAGCAGCCCTCCGAAGCTTACCAAATATGATGGTACTACGCCCTGCAGACTATATAGAAACAGCCGAGTCTTGGCGAATTGCACTATCTAATAAACAAGGGTCTTCTGTTCTTGCTTTAACAAGACAAGCTGTCCCTCAAGTTACTAAGGTTCAACATAGGGAAAATCAAATAGTTAGCCACATCAGTTCACAAAGTTTATGCTCTAAAGGTGGGTATATATTGTTAGGGAATAATCAAGAAAAAGTAGATGTTGCTATCTTTGCCACAGGTTCTGAATTATCAATTGCTCTAAAAGTACAAGAGCTGCTAACTAACCATGGTTTTAAAGCTGAGGTTATATCAATATTATGTTTTGAGCTATTTTTTAAACAAAAACCTAGCTATATCCAAAATATTTTATCTAGGAGTAACTTAAAAGTGGCTATAGAAGCTGCAAGTAGTTTTGGCTGGCATCGAATCATTGGAGAAAATGGGCTGTTTTTTGGAGTCGACCAATTTGGTCTATCTAGCTGTTCTGAAGATATATACTCATATTTTGGCCTTACTCCTTCAAATATCCTAGAAAAGATTATTGCAAAAATTAAGGAAATGAAAGAGGAGTGATAGCTAACCCCAAAAGGCTTAACTCGATAATCAAGTTTTTTAGAATTATTAAAAAATACGTCATTGCGAGGAGGCGGTGAAATCGCCGACGCGGCAATCTTGTGAAGTAGGGACAAGTATTACCTCAAAGAATTGCTACAATGCCGCTTTTCGCGGCTCCTCGCTAATAGACGGTTAAGGAAAAATTTGATTATCGAGTTTTAGCTAAAACCTTTTCAGGTTAGCTATAGCCATTCCTCTAATTCATTTAATAGTAGATCGCCCAGCAGCGCCCTTTGATAGCCTTCATAATGATCACAAATCTCTTGGACTAATGTTGTAATTTCCTGATTTTGTTGCAACTCTTTCATTTCTTCCATCATAGCTTGAGTTTGTTCAGCGATTCCAGTTTCTTCATGGTTATTATGGTTAGCAAAATCTTGCATTAGTTTGGTTTGCCGTAATATATCAATCATAATTTTATATTCTGCCCCTAAAGGATGACGATCCCCATACTCAGGCAGAAATTCCCTAATTGTTTCTTTAAATAGCTTGTTAAGTTCAGCAAATACTTTTTGTTCTTTATAGGTAGTTTTATTAAAATCCATATCCATACAACATGATATAAAGTCTAACAGCTCCTCTGTTAAGTTGTTTTCTTTACATTTCTCTATTAATTTACTATTAATAGCTTCAGTAAATTCTCCAATATTATTTTCAGTAATTGTATCTTGGATCTTACTTTGCTCTGATGCAAGCTCATTTATAAAGTCATCAGCAATCTTTGGTAAAGTATGGATTATTTGGCTCATTACTCCTTGTTTACAAGCACTCATATTACCATCATTATATGTTGTTGCAGCTATATATAATTGAATAGCCAACTCTGACATTTTATTTATCTTCCATACATCTTCGACTGAGCAATGGTTTAAATCCTTAAATAACTGTTCTATTTGCTGTTGAGTAGTAGAATTATTATCAAGTAATTGATGACATGATTGAGGAGTTTGAAGTTCTGCTATAGTTAAATCATTTTTATTAAGTACTTTTTTAATATTAGCTAATGTATTTGAAAGGTTTGACTCATCTTTCTCTGTACTAAAATATTTAGATATAGAGCTAACATATAATTCTTGTGCCTCTTGTTTAGTAAGATGATGACTATCAATTAATAGCTTAATAGCCCCTATTGCTCTAGGTAATTGTAGATACTTATCTTGTTGATAATCATAACAATATCTATAATTAGCATATAAATCTTGATAGCTTCCATCAAGATTTTTCTTTATATAAGAATTTTTTAAGACATCTACAACTTTGTTTATTATAGTTTCCATAGCTATCTTGTTATTTTGTAGATACTCTTGTTTCAGATTCTCTGATATTTTTTCAAAAATATCCTCTTTTCTATCTTTAGATAAATCTGATAGCATAAATGGTATATGTTCTGCTTTGTTATTAATATCTGACAACTGTCTTATAGTATCTATAGTTTCCCCTGCAGCTTGATCTAACTCATCATCAGAAACTACTACTTGTTCTAACAACTTCTTGATATAGAAATTTGTAGCTTTTACTGCTGCTGCTTGATGAACAGATTGAGTATCATTAGCAAATCCCCGCAAATTATGATCAGCAGGTAATAATTCATTACCACGAGGAATATAACCATGTCCGAATAACCATCGTTGCATTTCTAGATTATGAGTATAATACTTAGCAATAGTATGCCCTTGTGAATTTGCTGTATTAATTGAATACGGATAGATTGCATCAGCACTTTCAAGTAAGTATTTAATTATATCAAGATACTTATCAGGGAATTGTACTAAATCTAAAAGCGATCTATTCAGTGTATCTGAATGGTTAATACCACTGGATGAGTTTTTAGTATCGTGAATTAATCGAAATATCTTATTCCAATTATGGTTATTACACTCAACAGTAAGAGGCTCTTTTCTAAGCTTAATATTATCTGCTAAAGTTTTAAATCCCTGCGTGCTGATAGTATTGTTACCTGGTATATAAACATGAAAAACTTTAGTATTATTCTTAAGTTTTTCCCCCAAATCTCCAATTTCTTTATCTCCGATATTTAACTCGTGTAACTCAAGAAGCCCCTCTGTATTGAATTTTATTACATCTAATACCCTTGACCATGTAGAAAATTTCATAAATTTTACCTTTTTTAAACCGTTTAAAACGGATCGTAGTGGCTTTCTACAATTTGTCAAGCACATAATTAAAAAATTATATCTACTACTGTACTCTTTTCTAATATTTCAGGTATTTACTGTTTTAATTACAGGTGGATTGTTAAAAGATACTGATTTTTCGGTGATTATATATTTATTCCCCTATATCAATCAGAATTACATAGACAGGCACAGCAGGGAAATGTCTTTTTAATCGTTCAATATCATAAACAAGTTGTTCTCCATAGGAGACACCTGTTGACATTTGTTGTTGTAAATTATGACATGGTACTATTTCTATTCCTACATCAGCCTTACCTTCATTGAAAAAATACTGGAATTTTGCTAGATCATAAAACATAAAAGCATATTTACCAAATTGAACTTCAATTAAAACCCTATCCTTTACAAAATCTATTTGTTTATATGAATTCGATATAACCTTGTCGTGATTTGGTATAACAATATCATATTTATCTATTATTTCATGAAACCCTCTTAAGTTAAATTGTTGAGCGAAAGCATTATTTAATTCTTTTGGCGAATAAAGCATCTTTCTTTCGCTTGTCTTCTTCTAACAAACTGTTCTAATAGTTTGTTTATGTTTTTACATAATACGTAGCATTTTGTTTGCTGCTCTTTACTAACTAGGGTAATTTAAAAGTCGGGCTGCAAGCCTAATAGATAAAGGAGAAAGTGCTTAATATGCACTCGATGTCATTCCCGCGTAGGCGGGAATCTAAAAAAATAAGTCTGAAAGACTATTAAGTAATATAGATCCCTGCCTTCGCAGGGATGACATCGGTAGTGGTTAAACTTGCATCTATAGCAACTAATGATTGTGACTTTTAAATTACCCTGTTACTAACCTTATTTTTCTTTATGTCATTTATCGTTTTTATTGATTCATGAACTTCTTGAAGAATTTTAGGATAATCAACTTGTAAAATTTGTCTTCCCCCAATATGAGAATATTCATAAACTATTTTCATATTATATTGTTTCAGGTTCATAGACGGGTTCATTCATTTCTCTAACCCTAATAGTTCCGTTTAATGTTTCTTTAATTCTTTTTTTTGAAATATTTATATATTTCTTATCTATTTCTGCACCTATACATTTTCTGGAATTTTTTAGATTGTATCGTATTTATATGAAAATTCATTAGCTTATTAACTTTTAGCTTAAACATAAATCGGGAAATTATCTACTAATTTTTTAACTTGCTTACGGGTTTCTTGCTCACAATCACTATTATCTTGCGTAGCTTTCAACCCATCTAATACGTTGCAAATCATCTCGCCAACTTCTATAAACTCCTTTTCTTTGAATCCTCTAGTGGTGCATGCTGGAGTACCAAGCCTAATACCAGAAGTAATGAACGGTGAAGTTGTATCAAATGGTATAGCATTTTTATTACAGGTTATGCCGGCTCTTTCAAGCGAATCTGCGGCCATCTTACCAGTTATACCATATTTTCGTAGGTCCACTAATACTATATGATTATCAGTACCATTAGTTAAAATATCATAGCCTCTTGCCATTAAACTGTTACCAAGAGCTTTTGCATTACTCATAACCTGTTTTATATAAAGATGATAATCTGGTTTTAAGGCTTCCAAAAACGCTACTGCTTTTGCTGCAACAATATGCATTAACGGTCCACCTTGCAGCCCAGGAAATAAAGCAGAATTTATCTTTTTGCCCAATTCCTCATCATTTGAAAGAATAATACCACCACGTGGACCACGCAGGGTTTTATGAGTAGTAGAGGTAACAGCATGAGCATAAGGTAAGGGGCTTGGATGTTCCTCTGTAGCAACAAGTCCGGCAATATGGGCAATGTCTGCCACCAAATATGCCCCTACTCTATCAGCAATTTCCCTAAATTTGCTAAAATCTAATTGACGTGAGTAAGCAGAATAGCCAGCTATAATCAATTTAGGCTTATGCTGCACGGCCATTTGCTCTATTTGTGAATAATCAATTAAGAAAGTTTCTTTATTCACCGAATAGGACACAGAGTTAAACCATTTGCCAGACAAGTTAGGGGAAGCACCATGAGTCAAATGTCCCCCTGTATCTAGCGACATACCAAGTATGGTGTCATGTGGTTTTAATAGGGCTAAAAATACTGCCTGATTAGCCTGAGAGCCGGAATGAGGCTGAACGTTAGCATAGTTACAATTAAATAGTTTTTTTACTCGTTCTATCGCCAAAAGCTCAGCTTTATCAACCTCTTCACAACCATTATAATAGCGTTTTCCAAAATATCCTTCAGCATATTTATTGGTAAGAACTGATCCTTGTGCTTCTAATACTGCCGGGCTTACAAAATTTTCAGAAGCAATCAATTCGATAAAATCATGCTGACGCTTTTTTTCAGCATTAATAATTTGGTATATTTCATTATCTGTTTCAGATAATTTATTAGGACAAATACTCATTGGGATAACCTATAAGAAGTAACTAATTTTTATCCCGAATTGGCTTTAATATAAGAAAAAATGCATTCTTAAAGCGGTTTTGCAAATGCATTTTAAACTTATAGACATATATGTCTATAAGCGAGCGAACGTATGTGAGCGGCAATCCATGAAGCTTGTCATATGGATTGCTTCGTCGACCTACGGTCTCCTCGCTAATAGACGGTTTTAGGCTAAAATTTTTTCGGTTTAGCTATAACTTAATTTACTTCAACGCTTTCAAGCCTTCTTCAAGACCTTTCGTAGAAAGTGGAAGATTTACTTGTTGACCAGCTGAATTCATTATCCCCACGATAGGATTAGCATCTTTTGATAAAATATCTTTAAGATCTTTATCTGATATTTCAACAACAGCCTGACAAGAATCTTTTGTACAAGTAACGTACTTACCTGGAGCAACTAATTTTTGGGAACTAATAATTGACGTACCTGGAGCAACAGAAACATCAGTAGGAACTATTTGTATCATTTTTAAACTTTTTGTCTTACCACTACCCAAATAACCTACTTGATACACAGCTAACACTTGTTGTTTACCATCTTTATTAGTAGAGTTAATTGCTTGACTTAAATAACAGACCTGTCTTTTTTCAGCATCTGTGGTGCAGTTAACTACCCAATCTGAAAATTTTTGTCCCTCTTTAACCGCAGCATCAACTCTACTAGGATTACCCAAAAATAGTCCCAAACCCATTACAGTAAGACCAGCTGTAACAAATAATGATTTTTTAATACAGTTTGTCATAATTCTACTTATTTAATTATTTATATTATTAGCGGGCAATGACAGATTCGAGCTGCCGCCCTTTCGTAAAAGCAAGGATGTCGTAATTTTGACGCCTAATCTCTCTTTTTCAGTCCTTAAAACCTAGTCCTTAAGATTTCTTCGCTTACTCGAATTTAAGGGTTAGAGGATATCTGAATTTAATATATTTGTCAATCTGTTAAAATAAGTGCTAGTTCAGGGTAATTTAAAATTCCCAACTAATGATAGAAAAGTTTGTTTTTTTAAAAAGATAATTGCTGTTTATTTGGATCGCCACGCCACTTTGTCCTGTACTGAGGCAAAAACTACTACGTGGTGAATATTTACTAGCGGCTGATGAATTTCCTAAATGGGTTCATGCTCGCAGTATTAGACTTCAAGGCTTGGTTAGAAGACGATTGCTAGAGAGAGAAGTATTTTTGCAAGGAATTAGTTAACAACAAAATAATAAAATTAATAATATGTCACGAGGAGTAAAATGCTAACCCAAACTAATCAAGATATAGATAATAACCAACATGCTATTAGTCCAATCAAAAAGAAAGCAAATGGTACTATACAACATAGTATAGCGTTGCCCTCAGCGATGTACTCAAATAATTTGAAAAAAACGAAAAAAAATAATAAATTGCAAGATACTATTGTTGATGAGCAGCTGCCAAATTCTCCTATAGAACAAACTCCACTTCTTCCTTCTCTTGCCCCTTCAGCAGTACCCCAAACTATTGAGCAGGCAAGAAAACTCTATGCCATTTCCAGTGATAATAGTGTCAGCCAAAATATCATCGAAGCCAATAAGTCGATAGCCGAGAAAGTAGCAGAGTTGAACAAGCTGGAAGAACTACAACAAACCCTACTTGCCACGGAAAATACCTTGAAACTTGAAGTGATGAACTATATGCAATTGCACACTTACCTAAAAAAAGGTGATCATATTCTTGTTCCATGGAAAAGCACCACTCGCAAAACCTTTGAAATACCTAAGTTTAAAGAAGATTTTCCCGACCTGTATACTACATACGTCAAAGAAATCTCTACTCGAAATTTTAAGCTGTATTAAAATGATAATACTTACCTTTGTGATACTCATTATGATATTGCTTATAGCAGTTAAGTTTATAAGTTTTGTATAGTTACCGGATTGATAAAACCAGCTTGCTTCTCTAACTTTTCAAAGTGATAGATGCCAAAAGCAAACCCTAGAGTTATTGGAATCATAATAACTAATAATCCATAATTACCAAAATACTCTATTAGATACACAAGACCAAAAGAAGCAATAATATAGATTAAAGTACGCGATAAAGCGAAAGACAAACTAACGTAAGTACATCGTCTAACAATAGGAATATGCCGGAAAAAAATTGTATCCGCTGGCATGGTACAGATACCAAATAGCCCAGTCATTAATTGGATTAAAAATATGACAATTGGGGTTTTATAATGGTCTAGTAAATAAGGACAACTAACAATAAAAATACAGAATATCGCTAGTCTCACCTTAAGAATTATTAATGGGTATATTTTATAACTTAAATATGCATAAATTAAAGAGCTAACTAAAGATAGCATTACAAGAAGAAAATTATGATGAATTACTGCCTCCGGCGAATAACCACAAGAGTTTTTTAAAATGCTACTACAATGGATATAAGCAAAATAGAAGCATATAGGCCATCCACACTGTATCACGAAGTAAGCTAACATTGTTGTCATGTTAAATTTTGTCGGTCCAATAGAATTATCCACTACTGATTTTTGCCTTAGAAATTTTGGTGTTTCTTTCAGCATCGTCCTAGCCATTGTCCCAACAATGGCTATTGTTGCACCTGCCCAAAAAGCTAGACGCCAACTAATTCCAAATGACGTACTAAAAGATGCTAAACCAAGTGCAAATATTCCTCCTATGATAGTACAAACTGAAACTAACGCTACAATTGGATATTGGATAGGTGGTTTGGTCATTTCAGTCAGATATAGTTCAGCACCTATTATCTCTCCTACGGAAGATATACCTTGAAAAATCCGACATATTATAATTATCCAAGTAGAGACAATACCTATTTGATCATAAACAGGTAAATTAGCTATAGTAATACATGAAATAGCCATTATAAACGTTGTTATAATGATTGTTGCTTTATAACCAACATTATCTCCGATATAACCAAAAATCAAAGCACCAACAGGTCTAAATATATAGGTCAAACAAAAAGTTAAAGCAGCTAGGAGTGAAGCAGCGTGTGGGTCAGTCTTAGGAAAAAATAGATCATTTAACAGAATTGCTAAATGAATATACAGCATCAGATCAAAATACTCTAAAAATGTACCTATTAAAAGTAAACCTGTAGTATATTTTTGCTCTGTTGTTAGATGAGTTTGAGTAAGTGTTACCTTTGATTGAATAATTGCATCCATAGTTATACCCTTTACATACTATTTTAATATATCTTAACATTATTAATATTAAGTTAAAATGAATTTCTTACTAATAGTTATGTTAATAATAACAAATATGTGTTAAAATAATTAAATAAAAAATAGAACTATGCGAGAATCAACTCCCGATCCCCAAGCAATGCTGACATCTTCTCTATGCCAAATACTAAATACAGCTTCTCTATACGTCTATTAGCGAGGAGGTCGTAAGGTCGACGAAGCAATCCAGTAACATCATTTATCTATAGATTGTTTCGCTTACGCTCGCTAATAGACGTTGTGGTATAGGTATTTGTAAACTTTCAATAGTTGTGGTTATAGCCCCTTGTATTATTATTAATCATTAATTATATAAAATACTTAGTGGGGTCAAATAGTATGATATATTCTAGTAAAGTTTGACCTAATTTAAAATTTATAAGGTTATTGAAATGGACATGGATAAATTTACTACACATACAAAATCTGTCATCTCTAATGCCCAAAGCTTAGCAGCAAAAAATGATCATCAGCAACTATTGCCATTACATATACTGGCGAGTTTGTTAAATGATGATAGCGGCATTATTACTAATCTCATTAATATTTTGAGTAGTAGCTTAGACGATTTAAATAAAGCTGTAACTATAGAATTAAACAAAATCCCAAAAGTACAAATTGAGGGAGGAGGACAGATTTATTTATCATCGGAAAGCTTAAAATTACTTAATAAAGCCTTAGATCTTGCTAAGGATAATGCTGATAGTTTTATCACTATTGAGCGAGTTTTTGAAGCATTATCGTACGATAAGACATCTGCTAGTAAAATTTTATCAGAGAATTCAATAACTAGTAAAAAAATAAACGCCGCAATTCTGCAGTTAAGAAAAGGTAAGAAAGCAGATAGCGAATCTTCTGAAAGTAGTTACGATGCCCTAAAGAAATATGGTAGAGATGTTACTGAGCTGGCAGAACTTGGTAAACTTGATCCAATAATTGGCAGAGATGAGGAAATTAGAAGAACCGTACAAGTTTTATCAAGAAGAATGAAGAGTAATCCAGTGCTGATAGGAGAGCCAGGAGTTGGTAAAACAGCCATAATAGAGGGGTTAGCTCAAAGAATCTTTAGCCAAGACATTCCAGAAACGCTAGCAAATTGCCGTATCATTGAACTTGATATGGGAGCTTTAATTGCTGGGGCTAAATATCGCGGAGAATTTGAAGAACGACTAAAAGCGGTATTAAACGAGATTAAAGAATCTAGTGGGGAAATCATTTTATTTATTGACGAACTACATCTTTTAGTAGGAACTGGCAAAACAGATGGAGCTATGGATGCATCAAATTTACTAAAACCCATGCTTGTTAGAGGGGAACTCTATTGTATTGGTGCTACCACCCTAGATGAGTACCGTGAATATATCGAGAGAAATCAAGCGATTGCTAGAAGGTTTTTGCCAATTTACGTTAGCCAGCCAACAGTAGAAGATACTATATCAATTTTACGTGGTATTAAAGACAAATACGAATTACATCATGGTGTAAGAATTGCTGATAGTGCTATAGTTGCTGCCAGCACTTTATCTAATAGATATATTACTGATCGTTACTTACCAGATAAAGCCATTGACCTGATTGATGAAGCATGTAGTCGGTTAAAAATAGAATTATCTACTAAACCGGAAGAATTGGATGAACTTGATCGCCGTATTATTCAAATAAAGATTGAACTAGCAGCTCTAAAAAAAGAAAATGATGAACATTCAAAAAAGAAAATTATCCTCTTAACCGATGAATTAGAAAAACTTGAATCTCTTTCTTATGATATGAGTGCTAGCTGGCAAGCTGAAAAATCCAAAATACATATTGAGCAAAAATTAAAAGAGGAACTAGAAAAAGCTAAAGCAGAACTTGAACGAGCAGAAAGAAGTAGCGATCTTGCACGGGCTAGTGAGCTAAAATATGGTATTATTCCTGATTTGACTAAGAAACTACAACAAGCAATAGAAGGAGGAGATAACAAACTATCAAAAGAAGTCGTATCGGAAAACGATATAGCTATAATCATATCTAGAATTACTGGTATACCGATTGATACAATGCTATCAAGCGAACGTGAGAAACTACTAGCTATGGAAGATAAACTTCGCAAGTCAGTGATCGGTCAAGATGAAGCTATAAGAGGAATCAGCGATGCCGTACGTCGATCTCGTGCTGGTTTGCAAGATATTAATAGACCACTTGGGTCATTTTTATTCTTAGGTCCAACTGGTGTTGGGAAAACTGAACTAACCAAAGCTTTAGCACTTTTTTTATTTAATGATCGTAACGCTATTCTCAGAGTTGATATGTCTGAATATATGGAAAAGCATTCGATATCACGTTTGATTGGAGCCCCTCCAGGATATGTTGGTTATGAACAGGGAGGAACTTTAACAGAAGCAGTGCGTAGGAGACCTTATCAAGTTATTTTATTTGATGAAGTAGAAAAGGCTCATTCAGATATTTTTAACATCATGCTGCAGATTTTAGATGAAGGACGACTGACCGATAGTCAAGGGATAACCGTTGATTTTAAAAATACCATTATTGTTCTTACTTCTAACCTTGGAGCTGAAATACTTATTAATCAACGAGAAGAAGATGATCAACATAAAATCAAAGAACAAGTAATGGAATATGTACGAGCCGTATTTAAACCTGAATTCTTAAATAGGCTAGATGAGATTATTCTATTCCATAAACTAAATCGTGCCAACATACATGATATTGTTAAAATACAACTGGATAATCTGAAAAAAATTCTTTTGCAACAAAATATTATATTGCAATTTGATGAATCAGCTATAAATTACCTTGCTGATAAAGGCTATGACTCAATGTTTGGTGCTAGACCATTAAAGAGAGTTATTCAACGAGAACTACAGAATCATTTTGCCAAAATGATTCTTTCGAGTAGTATCATGAGCGGTGATACGATAAACATAAAATCAACTAATGGTCAACTGGCTATTAATAAGGCTTGAGCTAGCAATAATAATATATATAGAAAAAAAATATGATAGATACTACTAAACCTAAAATTTGGGTACTAGCTGACAGCTGCGTAGGTAACGTTAATCAAGCCATAGCTCTAGCAGAAAATATCAAGCTTGGTTATGAATTAAAACCTATTGAATATAATTTTTGGGGTAATTTGCCAAATTTCTTACTTCGATTAAGCCCTATCCATGTAAAAAAGGAACTATTACAATCGTGGAAAACTATTACAGACAGGCAAGGATTCCCAGATTTAATAATTTCTGCTGGGAGAAGAACTGCTTCTTTAGCAAGTTATTTAAAACATAAGTCTAATGGTAGAATAAAAATTGTTCAAATTATGCACCCTAACCTACCGCTCAAGCAATTTGATCTAATTATTTTACCACACCATGATAAAGTTAGTAAGGAAGAACTAAATATGTACTCAAGTGATTTGAGTATATTGAGAATTACTGGGGCTCTGAACAATGTCCAAGCAAAAATACAGGATGGTGGCATTGAATTACGTAAAAATTATCCAAAACTTGGGAAATTTATCTCAGTAATTATCGGTGGTAATAGTAAAAATTATACTTTTACCGATGATAATGCTCACCAAATTGCAACAATATTATCTAATCTTATACAAAAAAGCAAAGAATATAACTTGTTTATTAGTTTTAGTAGACGCACCCCCAATTCAGCAAAAGAAATTATTAAAAACAATGTATCTTCCTCTGCTATTATTTATGATCCAACAGAGGAAAACACTAAACCTAACCCTTATTTTGGTATGTTATCACAGGCAGATTACATAATTTCCACTGCTGATTCGATTTCAATGTGTAGTGAGGCAGCCTCCACTGGCAAGCCTCTTTACATATTTTGCCCTAATAATTTTAAATTACCTAAACATCTATCGTTTATACAAAAATTGGTAGAATTAGGAATAGCGAGAATATTAGACGAATCTGTAACTCAGCTTGAACAGTATAATTATGTCCCACTTAATGAAGTAGAAAAAATTGCTAATATAATTGCTAATAGAATAGTCTCAAAAAATTGGATACGCTCATGATATTAATTGACTCTCATTGTCACCTTAACATGTTAAAAGAAGATTTATCAACAATAATAGCTCGGGCTAAGGATAATGGTGTTCAGTACATGCAGACTATCTGTACTACGCTTGAGGAATTACCGGCTATTTTAGAAATAACCGTAAAATACGGCAATATATTTGCCTCATGCGGTGTTCATCCCAATGAAGTCAAGGAAATTGTCTCGTACGAAACTATTATGGAATATTGTAATCACCCCAAAATTATTGGTATTGGTGAAACTGGTCTTGATTATTATTACCAAACATCCGACAAAAATAAACAGATTGGGTCTTTTGAACAGCATATACAAGCATCTCAAAGTACCGGGTTACCAATTATAGTACATACAAGAGAAGCAGAAGAAGACACCATTGATATTTTAAGCAGTGAAATGCAAAATGCACCATTTACCGGTCTTATTCATTGCTTTACCTCCTCAAAACATTTGGCAAAAAAAATGCTTGACCTTGGTATGTATATATCGGTTGCTGGAATTGTAACTTTTAAAAATGCAACTAGTTTACAGGATATAGTACGTTATATTCCACTAGATAGATTATTAATTGAAACAGATTCTCCTTACCTAGCCCCTGTTCCAATGCGTGGAAAACAAAATGAGCCAGCCTTTGTTAAATATGTAGCAGAAAAAATAGCTGAAATAAAGGAAACAAACCTAGAAATAGTAGCAAGTGCCACTTCCAAAAATTTTATGTCTTTATTTACTAAAACACATCTTATATATTCAACTACTGTTTGAAAGGAAATTATCACATATTGCTAATAAAAATAATATATCTTTAGATCAGATTTATTTACATAATAGACTAATGCGTATGATGTTGCTAATAGTTAATAATCAACTTTAATTAATGAGTTAAATATGTTTACCACCTTATTGAAGTTACTACCTCCTACTCTATATCAATATTGGAACATATTGGTTAATTCTGTTAAATCTTTTGCTATGGTTCTAATATTTATGTTACCAACGGTGTACGCTCAACCACAAGCTCAACCTGAAATACGAAAAATTGTCCCACTAAAACTAGAAGCTGTTAATCTTGGTCAAAGAATTATATGTTATCGCCCTACAAGGCATGGTATACCAAATATGACTGTTACTAAGCTAGGTGATAAAGTTATTGCCCATAATTATGGTCATAGTGGTAGCGGTTGGACATTAGCACCAGGAGCTATTGCTTATGTTAATGAATTATTGCAAAAATCAGAATATGCTACTGATTTAAAACCTGATACTCCCATTACTATTATCGGAGCTGGTGTTATGGGGTTATGGAGTGCTTATGATCTGATTGAAAAGGGGTATAGTAACATCACTATTATTGCTGACCAATTTGATGGACTGGCTTCTAATAATGCTGGTGGATTGCTTAAGCCTTCTTTCATGGATTATCCACCAAATGCAAGACCCATGATGAATAAAATAGCTGTTAATGCTTATAAAGTTTATTCTGCTATTGCTAAAAAACAACAGAGTAATTTTATAGATGGAGCTGTTATAATGCCAGCTTACTTTCCAACTAGGGAAGAATCAGATCTAGAACCTTATGTAACTGCCGGGGTAATGCAACCAGCCAAAGATGTAGTACTTGATTTTGGTAATGGTACAACAAGAGTTATGGTAGCTTACGATGACGGAATTCTGATCAATGTACCAAAAATGATGATAAGTTTGACAACTTATTTAAAAAATAAGAAAGTACCTTTTATTAAAAATAAAATTCAAAATTTTGCAGAAATTAAAACTAAATATATAGTAGATTGTACCGGTCTTGGTGCTAAAGAACTTGATAATGATAATGCAATGACTCCTGGCCAAGGACATTTAATTATGTTAAAAAACCAAGATACTGAAGATGTGAAATATTTAATTTCAGTTAATTTAGGTAATGGTAAAACTAGTTCTGGGCAAGCAGTAAATTGGTATTTTTACATGCATCCAAAGCATTTACCTAGCAGTAGTGCTGATGATGTAGGGGTTATTGGTGGAACATTTATTGAAGGAGCTACACCACAAACTCCCAATGAAGAACAGTTTGATCTGATAGTTGAAAGAGCAAGGAGTTTTTATGATATTGATGCTAGTAAAGCAAAAAAATAACCCTAGCTACGCGAATTCGGGATAAGAATTAGTCAATTCTTATCCCAAATTCGATAGTTGACCAACTTGTAAAGCTAGTTAATTACTACGGTTTATATTTGATTACCTTGAGATGCTACTATTGACTTAATCAGTTCAACTATTTTCTGCCTAATATGTGGATTTTGAATCTCGGTAAATCCTTCCACAAGATAAGATACTTCTTTTTCTGTATCGTATTTTAAAGGTACTAAATACTCTGCTTTATCTTCAGCAATAATATTATTTACAAGACTATTGTTGTCTTGCGTACCAAATAGGTAATCCTCTGATACCTCAGTAGTTTTAGTCATATCAAGAAAATATTCAATAGATACATTTAATATTTTTGCAAAAAAATACAATATACTGCCAGCTATGGGGGTAGTAGCATTTTCATATTTTTGTATCTGTTTTACACTAAGATTAATAGCTTCACTCAATTCTTGTTGGCTCATGCCGAGCATTATACGACGCTTTTTTAAACGCATACCTACAATTATATTTATTCTTTCTTTTGATTCATTATATTTATTCATTGTTATAATAATTTAATATTTCTCTACCTATTGCAACTAATGATAGTATAATATTCTAGCTTAATCAAGTAATTTTTTATTGATATTAATAATATTTTTTATTAATATGTAACTAATAAGGGTAGTTATTATTGCTAACAAGGCACATATATCTCCAAATTGTGAATATAAAGTTTCAAATTTTAGCTTGTTAGGAAGTAAGTTATCTATATAACCTACTTCATTGATGTGACGTTGTTGAATAATTCTGCCTACGGGATCTATTACAGCCGATATACCATTATTAGCCGTTCTAAGCATAGGAAGACCGTTTTCTACACTACGCATACGACTAATCTGTAAATGTTGGTATGGACCAGTGGAGTTTCCATACCATGCATCATTAGTGACATTAATGATCACATCTGAGAGTTTATTACTCGTTCGGACAAAATTTGGAAAAATTGATTCATAGCAAATAAGTGGTTTTATGGTTATATTAGGTTTATCAAGACTAACGAGCTGTCTATCTCCTGCGGTATAATCTAACAACCCAGCGGTTAATTTCTTAAATGGTAATAGCCATTTGAGAGGCATATACTCACCAAATGGTACTAAATGAGATTTATGATACTCAAATAATTTATTTCCCACTTCTGTTAAAGCGTATAAACTCGTATAAATTTCAAAATCCTCCCCGTTCTTACCATTATTTGTTATACCACCAGTAATTAAAATTGCCTTTTTAATTTTTAGCATCTTTAATATTTTTATTTTGATTGGTTGGTAATCATGCGGTGCTACCATAGCAGCTTCCGACCATATAATTAGGTCTACGTTGCCCGGCTCTCTAGACAATGCGATATGAAGATTAAAATTTTTCCAGAATTCTTCAACGTCCCACTTAGCAATTTGTGGAATACTTGGCTGAACTAGTCGGACTTTTATATTTGAGAAACTGGTAGGATTGTTATGGAGCTTTAATAAACCGTAGGAAGTTATTAGAGAGATTATTATCAATGAATTTGCTAATAATATTTTTAATAGATTATATTGTTTAGTAAAGATATGATAAAAACTAGTTGATATATATATTACAATAAAACTTAAACCATATATTCCTATAATACTAGAGGACTGGATGAGAGTATCAGAAAATGAAAAAGCATATCCAAGCAAATTCCAGGGTAACCCGGTAAATATCCATGATCTTACCCATTCAAAAAATACCCAATAAAGGCAAAAGATAAACTGATAAAAATGATGATTCTTGGCTAGGAATCCAAAACCACAGGTTGCAGCAGTGAAACAAGCCAAAATAATTGGTAGACCAAATAATGCCAGTGGCACTGCCCACCAAAATTCATCAATATAAACAGTAACCCCTATACTAATCCAGTATATACTGACTAAAAAATGCCCAAAACCAAATATAAAGCCTAATATAGATGCCTCTTTCCAACTATTAGCAATTTGTACTTGATAACACAGCAGTGCCAAAGCAAGTAATCCAGGTATAAAGAAAATTGGAGCAAAAACTAAACCGCTAATCATACCTGAAATTAGGGTGAATATTTTGGATGAGAACATTAATGTTATTTTGATAAAAGTTGTTTACAGAAATATACATCATGCTATTGTTTGGGCAAGGTTTTAATAAAAATAAGGAATATATATGCAAGTTAAAGTCACTGGTTTGCTTGATGGTAAGAAAGGATTAATTACAGGTGTCGCTAATAATTTATCAATATCTTGGGCTATTGCTCAAATGACCAAAGAACATGGTGCAAACTTAGCCCTTACCTATCAAGGAGAAGTACTCGAAAAACGCGTTATACCACTTGCTGAAGAAATTAAGTGTGATTTCGTTGTTCCATGTGATGTAACAAATGAAGAATCACTTGATAATTTGTTTAAAATTATTGAGCAAAAGTGGGGCAAACTCGATTTTTTGGTTCATTCTATAGGTTTCTCTGACAGGAACGAATTAAAAGGCAGATACATAGACACCTCTTTGTCTAACTTTCTTAATACCATGAATATATCATGTTATTCTTTAATTGCCTTGGCAAAACGTGCAGAACCTTTGATGAAAGACGGCGGTAGTATCCTTACTCTAACTTATTATGGCTCACAAAAAGTAGTCCCTAATTATAATGTCATGGGACCTGCTAAAGCTGCGTTAGAATCTAGCGTAAGATATCTTGCAACTGATATGGGATCAAATAACATCCGAGTAAATGCCATATCAGCTGGCCCTATAAAAACTCTAGCATCTAGTGGTATTAGTGATTTCAAAACTATGTTAGCTCTTCATGAAGCTGCATCGCCGTTACGCAGAAACACTTCTCAGCGTGATGTTGCAGGGGCTACATTATATTTGCTGAGTAACTTAGCAGAAGGAGTTACTGGTGAAATACATTATGTAGATTGTGGCTATAACACTACAGTAGGGATGGGTAAAGGTTCTAGTAATTGCCAGTAACTATACTGAATCGTATATGTCCCTGCTTCCCACAACTATTGAAAGTTAAAAAATCGTCTATTAGCGAAGCACTGTTGTAAGGCTTAAACCGTCTATTAGCGAGGAGACCGTAAGGTCGACGAAGTAATCTATATAACAAGCTTCATGGATTGCTGCTTTCAGCGACTCCTCGCTAATAGACGATCAGCAGCCATTTTAATAGTGGTTATATAAAAAATGTAGGGTACTATGGTTGACACTTATAAGACCAAAAACGATGTCATTCCCGCGTAGGCGGGAATCTAGAATGTTTAAAGCACCCTTCCTGTCTATTTTTTAGATCCCAGCTTTCGCTGGGATGACATCGTTCATACGATATATGACATTGGTTCTGCCTTACCTAAATCACTTTGATAAAGTTATCATCAGGAATCAATGGCTCTCCTCTGAAATTTACTGCATTGTTGAACTTATTGCAACAAGTTGTAAATTTTTTATCACAACCTACAGTAAGTAAAACAGTTTTATTATGCTTCATACTATCGGGAATTGTTTTATCCAATGTAATTAAATTCTCAGAATGACTAAGGATTTTACTATAAAATTGAACATCAGCTTGAACATCATCTAAAGTAGCATCCCCATAATTGAAATAACCATTTTCTTTATCAAGGTTTGAGATGACCATAGTTCTACCAAACATTTCCTTAATATTATATATCTGACTATAAACTGTTTTATCTATTTTGCATTTCAAATCACCAAAATTAGCACGACAATTCTTACTAAAAGATTGCAATAATGACTGATTATATACATCTATATTTGGCTCTAAACGTAAAGTAAAATCCAAATCTCTTTTAGTATAAGTGATGCAGCGATAAGTAACAAAATGCCTACAAGAGTTAGCAAAACAAACATATATCTTGACCATAGCCTCTGCTAAATCATGCTGTTGCTTTACTCCCTCATTCTCAAAAACTCCTTCTAAGATAATGTAATTCTGAGCAGAATCATTAAATCCTCCTTCCTTTAAAGTCACTCCAGAATTCGGAACAAATATTACATTATCAATTGATAAAGATCTATCAGACTCGGTAAGATACAGATCAAGACTATCTTGTAGTTTTATATGGAAACAATAAGTAAACCCCTGTAATTCAGCTATGGGATTATCAATATTTTCTGCTAAAGCTACTGTCATACAACCTCCAATAGTTCTATGGGAGATAATTCTATTGACCCATCAGAAGAATAAAAATACTCAAAACTATCACTAGCAAATCGCACAGCTACATCAAAAATAAAATTACCTGTCAAAATTTGATCTTTATCTAATGGTTTTGGCAAGCTTACTACTCCAGTATTATAATCAACTTGAACCTCTGTATTGATATTATTAACATAGAATTCTCCACTAGCAAATACCGGTTTACTAATTATCCTAGCATAGGGCAAAATTGGGTCTTCATATAGTTTAACCAGTTGGAATTGCGTTAGTTCCCCATCACCTTTGCCAATAATTTGCCTTGATACTTGATAATCGACATTATCTCTAAAGCGGAAGGCAAAATTCCCTCCCCTTCTTGCTCTAAAGAAAGAACTAAACTGTTCAAATTCGAGACTACTCAGACGACAATTTTTAATCAAATATTTTTGTTTAGCATATTCTCTATCTAAATTTCTTACTTCCCTGCCCGATAATGTCATAGCACAAGAAGTAGCAAATTCTGGTCTGCCAACAGCAAAAGTTTCAATAAATTTTGGCATACGTATATCATGAAAATTCATAATTTCTCCTATAAATACGCGAATTCGGGATAAGAATTGACAAATTCTTATCCCAAATTCGGTAAAATTATAGATTGCTTCGTCGACCTACGGTCTCCTCGCAATGACGTTTTATAGACGTATATGTCTATTAGCGAGCGAACGTACGTGAGCGTGGCAATCCATGAAGCTTGTCATATCGAAACAATTAGATTTGAGACGGCTCTGCATCTGATTGTTAAATTAATATTTTGCTAAAAACATGATTTTAATTTTTTAAAATCATGTTTTTAGCTTTAGAAAGGTTTAAAATGCATTTGCGTTAGCCGCTTTAAGAATGCATTTTTCCTTATATTAAAGCCAGTTTTGGATTAAAATTAAAAATTTTAATCCGAAATTGAGGTTATAAATGTGTTATATCTTTTTCTATCAGCGACCTAAAATCCTCATTCATATCAACAAGCCATCTTTTAACATCTACTTTAATTGGCAAATCAGATTCTTCTAATTCCTCTTGCAAGTTAAGTAATTCTTCATCACTTATTAGTTCCATAATGTAGAGGTCAAGATCAGAAAATTTCCTATTGCTACCTTTACTGCGAGAGCCATATGCTTTAAATGTATATGGATATTTTTTTAAGATAGATTTCAATAATAAAAAATCTTCTTGTTCAAGATTAATCATTTAATTTCTCCAAATCATTTGAGTATACAAAGCTTATTTCTTTATCTGTTCTATTTCTTCTATTGATAATTTTGTATATTTAACTATTTTTTCTATCGGCTCATTATTAGCTAGCATTTCTTTTGCTATTGTTATTTTTTCTTCAGCTTTACCTTCATTAAAATTTTCTGCTAGAGCAAGTTCTTCTGCATCTTCCTGCAATTTGGTTCTAATATATAAGTCGTATTCTGCTGGGGTAAGCTTATACCGTTCAATCATATGGTAAGCATCTAATACCTTACTGCTCTTAATATCTTTAGGTGGTTCTGTCTCTTGTGTTGCACATTTGAATAGATGTAACCACTCATCAGCAACACTGGTTAATTGTGTTTTTTTAAATTTTCCAAGCTCTATAAATATATAAGAGAGGTCAAATAAATATTGTTTATTAGTAGTAGTCTCAACATTTTTATGAATACTTATATAAGGCACTTCTTTGTCAAATATTCTAGTTTTTACCAATGAAATCACTATTACTGGCAATAAATCCAAGTGAGTTAAACCTTCTATAAGTTGCCCAACATATGAATGGGCAGAATAATATTGTACTCTTTTTAAATAATCGGTTTCATTTCTTTTTTGCATTTCGATAATGTACCAGTTTCCTGATTCATCTTTAACTTTTAAATCAAATACACTTCTCCTACCCTTATGAATCCCCGCTAATTCTTCTACTGGAATAAATTCAATTTCCTTAATTCTGTACATTTCAGATAAATCAAGAACACTATTAAGAAATTCTTTTAAATTCTCCTTATCACGGAAGATTTTCTTAAACAGACTATCATTTGTTGGGTCTAAATATTTTTCCATATCAATTACTCCCTTTTCCTTCAATATTATTAACTCTATCATTTTCTGATCTTTGAGTATATGGAATAGTTGATTTTCATTAACTATTCCCCTTCAATAAAGCTTTATAATCTATCGTAAGCTTAGTAGTTATAAGGTCAGAACTACGCTGAAAATTTATATTACATGCTTTCATACTAGCAACAATATAATCTTGAAGAATACATGCATTAGCTGTTAATTTATTAGTAATTTTTTCAGCAAGTAAAGTCAACAGACCTTGGTTTTTATCCCTAGCAAAAGCACTTATCTCAAATTCCACCTGGTAAATATTTTGATCTAATCTTGATATATTTTCAACTTTCAAAATATTTATTAGTAAAAACGGATATTTTGCATCCTGAACTACCGATATATAAATTCGGTCAACACTAAGTCTAATATCTTGGTCATTAGATAATAATTTATATATTGTCATGTGAAAATCATGAATAAAATTAACAGACATATATTTCTAGCCCTACGATATTCAAGAATTTACTTTGTTCTGCCACGTTAATAATCCGCTTAATCTCAAATTTCCTATCTCTAAATGATATACGCATCTTGGTGGTAATACCTTTGATAAATCTTATTTTAAACAGATAAAACCCTTCCGTCATAATATGACCAAAATTCACAGGTTCTATCGATATAAATCGATTATCACAAATAGGTTTTATTTCAGCATAAACAGATAATTTCTCTTGCCATTTTTCTTGCTCTATTTCACTTGTAGAAAAATTTTCTAAAATTTTTACCTGATGCTGCAAACTACGTGCTATTGATTTTTTCATTTTTAACTATATTTTTAATTGTCTATATGCTAAATATAAATTTTTAACTTCCGTTGACAAAGAAGTAGCATTTTGCCTTTCTCTGTCATACATTTCTGCTATATGCATTAATATTCCATGTCTTATTGATGCTGGGATACTAATCCTGTCATAACCAGCAAAATATTCAACCGTTAGTTGGCAATTTTCTAATTTTTTATTTAAATATAATAGTGATCTAGCCATATCTAGGTAATATTGCCTAGATTGCAACTCAATCACTGATCCATCACTATTTGTTAGAGTAATTTTTACTAGCTCCTTTATCGGTTGATATTTTAACTGAAAATTTTGCTGATTTTTAATATTGCAAACAAATTCTATCCTCCTTGTTATTATCGTAAGTTTAGTAAAATTCTCAGCGGCCATAATTGCCGCATCTATTAGACTATTAATTAAATCATCATCATAATTACCTTCTATCCTCATATAGTTTTTAACTTCTACTAAAGTCCAAATAGTCTGAGGAATTAATTCAATAACTTTAAATATATTTTCTTTATGCATATAATACCTAGTAAAAACTGTTGAAAGTTAGTAAATACATCTTTCCTACACGTCATTGCGAGGAGCTGTGCAAAGCACAGCGACGCGGCAATCTAGGATACGCGAAGCGTTACTCTAAAAAAACAGCTTCGCTGTTTACCTGGATCGCCACGGCGTCTGTCGACGCCTCGCGATGACGATTGTTTAACTTTCGACAGTTGTAGTGCAAGCACCTTCTCACCAATAGACGTTTCATTTCTGATTCAACCAAACATCGCCAATTTAATAGCACTCTGATTTACTACATCGCCCCCTACTCTTTTGACTGCATAAAATTTTACAAATGGCTTATCGGTATAAGGGTCTCTCATGATATTAATACCACCACGATCTATAATTTTATATGCTGATTTAAAATCACCTATGGCAATTGCAATATTATCTTTCTTTATCAAAGGCATCTCAGAACAACAAACCACAGGCACTCCAAAAATTGTTTGCTTTAAAGAGTCCGAGAGCGATTGTTGCCAAATAAAACGACCATTATTATCTTGCAGTTTTTGAATAAATGATAAGGTAGTACGGTGCATTAAAAAACTAGCATTTGCCAAATATTCTTCATCAAGTAAATTGATAAAATCCAGTAATTTTTCTGCGGTAACTTGCTCACCCATATCAAAATGTTCTATTTTATCATGATATCCAGATAAAATACCCTGTGGTCTCTTCTTACCATCTACATTAATAAACGCATCATTTTCGGCTTTTACAAAACTATCTCTTAAACGTTCTATCAGCCAGTTCTCTATCCTAATAGCTGAATCATCTATCAAAGTTTGGCTAGCTTTTGGCTGAGCGTAAAGGTCATGTACAAAAATTCTCTGTTGCTTTAACTTAGGAGCAGTTGTTTCATCTCTTGCCTCTAGATCGCCAACCCAACCACTAGCAAAATTGCCATCTTCAATTACTATATCAAGGGCATTACTAGAAATTATTTCAATTGATGCTAATTGCCTCATAGGTGATCTAGCGTTAATCTCAGTGATTATACTATTATATAAAGTTGGTACTAATAATACCCCGCCTTCTTGATCCCCACTATTTAAGGATTTTTGGATTAATTCACTTTGGCTACCTTTACGAATATAACTATCAAAAGCTGTTTTATACTCAATATCTTGCATCCCCCCTATTTCTGGACGAGACAAAAAATTTTCTAGATTATATATTTTCTCCTGTAACTCATTGATTTTCATCTCATTACTGTTTTCGTTATTGTTTTGTTTGGTCATTAATTCTGTATCCATGTTATTCTCCTTTTCCATTAAAACTTGTTTTGTGATATGCGAAATCTTAGCATGATAATTGGCTGGGAAAGTTACTATACTAACCTCCATTAATTCAGCTTCAGTGATAACTCTTTGATTTAAGTTATTGTAATTTGATAGTTTTATATTAAAACCGATGGAAAGACTATCAACTGCCCCTTGACGGACAAGTTCTATAGCTTCTTTGCCTTTTTCAATTTTATTATTAATTACAGCTTCAACTTTTAAGCCGTAATCATCCTCTATCAAAGACTTAATTACACCTATTGGTTTTTGCCAATCATGTTGCCAAAGAAACTTGATATGCGAATAATTAGCTGAGGCAAAAGCTCCTTTAACAATTAGGTCATTATGCTGGTCAGAAATATTATAAACACTAGCATAACCTGAAATAACTACGCTATTGTCTGTACTAGATTTTATGATTAAATTTTGAATCACTTGATTCTGCTGTAAGTTTTGAGTATACATATTACCTTATAATTGCAACAATTAATGGTAATATATATTATAAATCTCTAGCACTAAGTGTTTTATGAAAAAAATTTATAAAAAAATAAAATGAGATTAGTAAAAGAGACAAAGTACTAATAATTGTTGACGGTACGGGTATATTAATTCCATAGTACCTTACATTTTTTGTATAATCGTCATCGCGAGGCACCGTTAGGTGCCGTGGCGATCTCGTGACTCATCTTCGAGACGAAAAAGTGCTTTAAACGTCTAAAGAATCAGGTTCGCAGCGGTTTTGGAATGAAGTTTGTAGTCATGTAAACATCACTTTTCTACTTGACATACTAAAAATTAGTCAACATAATGCTTCTTATGTGTATTACCATTGTTTTGTTTCAAATAAAAACTCTTGTCATTAAAGTACACTTTTATCAGTATTTCTTTATTATAAAATTCCACAGGTGAAAAAATGTAGTCAGTAACGAGAATTTAATTCTACACTCCACTCGTCGCATAATACTCACGTTCTATAGCATAATTTCTGCTCATATTTATCTCGAAGATGAGTCGTGAAGTGAGGAGTAATACTTCACAAGATTGCCACGTCGGCGATTTCATCGCCTCCTCGCAATGACGGTTGGAAGGCATATTAATAGTGGTCATACAAAAAATTTAGGGTACTATGATAAAAAGCAAACAGGGGATGACTTATAAATGTAACCAACTAAAACCCTCGTATCCTTACTGTTGCTTTGTTAGATTGTTTCTTTATAAAATTCAAAAATTGGCTGACTGAATCAACTATGTCATCATTTTTGCAATGTGGAAAACTTAACAATTCGTTAAGTAATATAGTATTAAAAGCCGATTGTTTTGGCAAAGCTACGGCTGAAGATTGGAATAAAGTTAACACTGAGGAAAATCTAGTGATTTTATCAAGTTTTGGTTTTATGGCAACTATGTTAACAACTCCATCTAATCTTAGATCTTGTATAACTTGCTGACCACTTGCTTTATCTTCAATTAATATATATCTAGGACAATATTTCTTGGCTAATTTCTCTACTTGACTCTTTAACTCTGGATAAGTAAGTTTTTGCCTGAACATTGATACAAGATAATATCTCTTATCTAAAATGCCCCAAGAGGTACAAACACTATAATCAGCATTCTCTGAAATTTTAATGGTAGTATCCCAGCTTTGCACAAAATAATCAAATATCGAAGGCAAGCTCTCATAAAAGCTAATATCCTCCATATTCAATAATATACAATTATTAGCTATTGGCTCTTGCAAATATTGGGCAGCATAATTATGTATACCAATTTCCTGTTCTAATTTTATAAGATATTCAGGATTATCTCGAAAACCATGTAAAATATCGCCTTTAACATATTGATGTTTATAATTATTAATAGAATATACTTGATCTCGTTTAGCCATAGCTGGAATTTTTAAGTGATGCCAAGAATTGGAATTAAGAAGCGGCATCAAGGCAAGATAATCCATAACACGAATTAGTAGGATGATAATTTTTTAAATGTAACACCTTACTCATTCGATTAATTGCTGAGATAGGATAAATTTTCTCTCCACTACTACTCATATATCTATACGCTACCGGATAGTTCTTATCTAACACTAACTCAGTTGCATTGCTAGGCAGTAAGTAAATCTCCCGGGGGCGATTATTCATTAATGTAGCTAAAATATAGGCATTACCATATAACAGCTTACTTGCTATCACTTCACCGAAAAAATCTGCTCCTGCTTTCTCTGGATTAGGCCTTTTCAATAAATTATAAACAGGATGATTTGCTATTCTTTCAAAAGATCCTCGATTATTTTTACTAACTATCCAAGGCACATGGCTTGCTGATTGTGCTATTAAATTCACACATCGATAAACTATAACATTTTTACGATATGCCTCTATACCAACTTTTACATCCCTAAATTCCGAATTCCCTAGAGCAGTAAAATCAATAAATGTATGTGATTTACAGGATTTAGCTTTAAAGATTTTTTTAAAATATTTTGTTATCATATTCACCTAAAATAAATAATAATTATCACTTATAACACCACTTATAACATATTTTGTACTTGCACTAAGTGTTTTGGTGCATAAATAACTTCCAAATTTTTAAATTTTACAATAGAATATGTATAATCTTAAGTTCGATGTAAGACATCGGTTTACAGGGTAATTTAAAAGTCGGGCTATAAGCCTAATAGATAAAGGAAAAAGTGCTTAATATGTACTCGATGTCATTCCATCGTATATGTCACCCCTGCGAAAGCAGGGGGCTAAAGAAATAGACAGGAAGGGTGCTTTAGAGATTCTAGATTCCCGCCGTTGCTAAGAATGACATCGTTCCTGCGTATATCTAAATTCCCGCCGTTGCTAAGAATGACATCGATGGTGGTTAAATTTATATCTATAACAACTATTAATTGTGATTTTTAAATTACCCCTATCGGTTTAATAGCCTATTGTGTCATTCCAGCTCTAACAGGGATGACGCTGACTCTAGTGTTAACTTGTTACATCGAATTCAGGGATATATAAAGAATTCAAACTAATAGAGTTATATTAATGTCTGCTCAAATAATAGAGTTATTAATTTTTGCTGGAGTCGCTTTTTTTATTATAAATAGGCTAATTGCTACTCTTGGCTCTACATCAGAGGATGATCCAGCTAAACGCAAATCTTCCTTTTTCGGTGAAACAGGAATCAAAGACGTTACTTATACAGCAAAAACTGCTGCTGGTAATATTTTTAAGAATAATTTGCCTCATAGCGTGGTAAAAACCCCTCCTATTAACCCTATGGAGTTTGATGGGTTAATAGTTGAAGAGAATTCCACTGCTATAATAGCTGGTCTTGCAGCTGTATCGGCTAAACTTCCATCATTTAAAGCAAGAAAATTTTTACATAGTGCAAAAGCAGCCTTGGAACTGATCATTGAAGCCTCTAATGATGATGATATTGAAGATTTACTTACATTGGTGGATAAAAGATATATACAAGAATTCCATATTTTTTCTGAAACCTATGGAGAATTTGTCAATGGCAGCGTACTAGATGCTAAAATTTCTGAAGCTTATACATTCGCTAATAATATTTTCATAAAAGTATTATTCACAGGTGAAAAAATAACTAGTAGTATAGAATATATGCAAGAAGAATGGACGTTTTCTAGAAGCCTTATCTCTAAAAATACAGATTGGTTCTTAACTAAGGTTGATCGCCTAGAAGAGGATAAATAGCTAGGTTCTTATATCTTTAAATTATGATATAAGTAATTGTAAGAGGGTGACTTGATAGGTTCTTGATTGAAATAATCGTGCACAGAATAAGTACCCTCTTACAAGGTTTGCTTTGAACAAATTGCAGAAGGTGCTGGAAGCAGCAGCCTTGCACAATAAGATGAAGGAGATTATATCATGAGTAAAATAATAGGTCTAGATGTAAGTAAAAAATGGTTAGATATATGTTTATATGAGTCTAACAATAAACCGATATATAATTGTTTTTCCAATGATAAGTTAGGGCATGAAGAACTGATAAAATTAATAAAAGAGCAAGAAATTAAGATAATAGTATGTGAGCCTACTGGAGGTTATGAAGCAGAGATTTGCCAAGAATTGTATAATAATAAGCAACAGATACATAAGATCAATACCTATAGTTTTAATTCATTTAGTAAATCGGTGAATTTGTGTAAAACTGATAAGAAGGACGCATTTAAATTAGCATATTATGGCGATAAGATGCAACTTACAGCTAATTATTTATATCAAGTTGAATCAGAGACTTTGAAGAGATGTCAGCAAAGGCGAGAAGATTTAGTATTAATGCTTAGCAATGAAAAGAAGAGGCTACATCATAGTATTGATGGCATTGATAAAGAGAGTATAGAAAAACTCATTAAATTTTTACAGAATGAAATAGCTGAGCTTGATAAGAAATTAAATGAGGTAATAGATGAATCAGAAGAGTTGAAAGAGAAGGTAAAAATATTAGAGAGTGTGCCTGGTATTGGTAAATGCGTAGCTAAAAAACTAATTAGTTTTTTACCTGAATTAGGAAATAAAAATTATAGTAGTAACGAATTGTCAGCAATTGTGGGGATAGCTCCTTATGCTCGTGATAGTGGTAATAAGCAAGGACGAAGATTTATTAGAGGGGCAGGAAAATACCACGAGATGCTTTATACATGGCGGTATTGGCGGGGAAAAATGGTGTCAAAAATAGTTTTCAATATTTAAAAGCTTTATATGATAGGCTTGTTAACAATTTTAAACCTAAAAAGGTTGCTATAGTTGCGTGCATGCGTAAACTACTTGAAGTGTGCCATAAACTTATTCAACAAAAACGTTGTTTTGTTATTTAGATAAATATTTTTTATTTTTTTGAAAATTTAGATAAAAGATAATTGCTGTGAACCTAGTTTCCTAGCTTCTATTGATTCACCCCCAAATTTGAATATCCAATGAAGTTTCAACAAGAGCCTATTATTTTAAACAATGAACAAGACTCTATATCGTTTGCACAAACTATTGCTAAAAATTTAGAATCCAGTGCAATTATAACTTTTTCCGGTGATTTAGGCTGCGGAAAAACATTTATATGTCGAGAGATTATAAAGTATTTTTGTGGCTCTGATACTCATATCATCAGTCCTACTTTTAATTTGCTACAAATTTATACGACATCAAAATTCACGATTTATCATTTTGATCTTTATCGTTTAAACTACTTAGAAGAAATTTATGAACTAGGTATAGAAGAAGCCTTTCAGGGTAATCTTTGTTTAATTGAATGGCCAGAACTAATTGAAAAAATATTACCTAGACCTATAACCAAAATTCACTTACAAATACTCGACGGTAACAAACGATCTTGTAGCATGGATCATTTCTGACATCCCTTGACAAAGTGATGTAAAAGTGTTACGTTGCACTTATGCTAAACATTAATGAAATTATACATCATGGCAACAAAAAATCCAAGAATCAATGTAACTTTTGAAGAAACAGCTGCTGGTTTACTCTCGCATTTAGCTCATCAGGAGCATAAGTCTGTTGCGAGTTTAGTACGTGAATTAGCTCTTGAAGCTTTAGAAATGCGTGAGGACTGCTATCTATCTAAAGTAGCAGAGAAACTTGATAAGGACGGTGTCAAAACTTATAGCCATGATGATGCATGGAAGTAAAATATCAAGTACGTTATTTAGAAGAAGTAATAAACAAACATATTCCTTCTCTCTCTACAAAAGCTAAGGCACTTATTAAAAAAGTTATTGAAGAGCGTTTGATGATCGACCCTATTGGTTTTGGAAAACCTTTACGTTACAGTCTGAAAGGCCATAGACGTCTTCGATTTAGCGATTATCGTATTGTCTATAGAATTGAGCCAAAAATTAAAACGATTTTCATAGTCGCTATAAAACATAGAAAAGATATATATAACCTCGAGTATTGATGTAATAAATTAATAGTAGGCTCAAGTAATCATTGCCATTAGGGGTGATGTCACCCCTGCTTACCATTATCATCCCAGCACCTTCAAATGTCACCCCTGCGAAAGCAGGGGTCTAAAAAAATAACATAGAAGGTATGTTTTATATAGGTTTAGATCCCAGCTTTCGCTGGGATGACATAATGGCACAAGTAGGGGTAACATCTGAAGAGGCTGGGATGACACCCTAGGCTATTAAATCGATATCTTACATCAAACTAAGGTTATATAAAGATGATTGCAGTTATTGAATACGCAAATATAAATATGCATAAGGATGATATTACCCCTAGAACTCTAAACATATAAGCGTAGTTTAAGTAATACAAAAGAGTTTTTGGTATTATACTCTGCCACTTTCAATAAAAATAATTAGAATGACCCTTGATAATATTATTGTATTGGTATACTTGCTATCAATACTTGTTGTTGGTACATATTACAGATCTAGACTTATAAGTTTTACAGATTATGCTACCGTTCAAGGTAAGACTAGCAATAGTAAACTATTGTTGGTTGCAACTATTTTTGCTTCATCTGTTGGTGGGGGGGCTACTTTTGGTATTGCTGAAAAAGCCTTTTCCGGTGATTTATCGTATAGCTACGGACTAATACTCACTCTACCAATTGATATACTCATAGCTATTTATCTTGTACCCCAAATAACTAAACATTATGGAGCAGAAAGTGTTGGCGATATAATGGTAAAATATTATAGTATATCAGGTCGTTTTATTGCTGGCACTGCGTCTGTTATGGTATCTATAGGCTTTGTTGCTGCCCAAATTAGCGTTAGTGGTTATATTTTTCAATATATTTTAAAGATTAATTATTTAGAAGGAGTAATATTAAGTTATGGAATTGTTATCATCTACACAACTATTGGAGGATTACAATCGATTATGTTTACTAATTTATTACAATTCTTTGCAATGATAATGGCTATTCCAGTTATTGCCATATGTGGTCTCAATAAAGTTGGCATCACTGAATTTATCCAACAACTACCTAGTGAAAAAGTGTATTTTATCTATAATAACAATTTTGCCAGTGAGATATTTATTAATACGATAACTGTCATGCTAGGTTTTTGTGTAATGAACTTATATCCTAATTTTATTCAGAGGGCTCTAATTAATAATAATGCAAAAAAGACTAGTACCGCTATATATATAAAATCAGTTATATATGCTATATTCTTAATATTTATCACCTTAAATGGTCTGATTGCCTATAATCTTTATCCCAACTATTCTTCTAATCTTGCATTACCACACCTAATTGATCAAATAGTACCCTCAGGGTTACAAGGCTTTGTGATAGTTGGCTTACTTGCAGCAGTTATGTCTACCGCTGATTCTGATTTAAATGTTACCTCAATAGCCTTAGTGAAGGACTTATTAAATCCTATTTTTAAAATACAAAATCAAAAGAAATTATTGTTAATTGCTAGAATTACTAATGTCGTAATTGGCAGTTTTGCAATAATTGTTGCCTTAAAATTTAATAATGTAATTGATTTAGTAATGTTTATTACCGGATTTTGGGGACCACTGATATTAGTCCCTCTAGTATTTGCTCTTTTCAACATTACTATAACACAGAGAATGATGGTTTTATGTGGATTAAGCGGAACCACATCTTTTCTCATTTGGACATATTTTTTCACTCATAATTCTTGTCTAAAGGGGGTCTTTGTTGGTACTATGTGCAGTTTGTTAGTCTTCTGCATAGGATTAATTACCAAAAAGCTAGGTAATTTGCAAGTTGAGCTATAACTCGATAATCAAGTTTTTAGCAAAATATTAATCTAACAATCAGATGCAGAGCCGTCTCAAATCTGATTGTTTCGATAATTTTACTGAATTTGGGATAAGAATTGACTAATTCTTATCTTGGTAAGGCTTAAACCGTCATTGCGAGGAGACCGTAGGTCGACGAAGCAATCTATATGACAAGCTTCATGGATTGCCACGTCGCCGCTTGCAGCGGCTTCTCACAATGACGATTTTTTAACTTTCAACAGTTATGGGATGACACAATAGGCTATTAAACCGATCTCTTACATAAAACTGAAGTTAAATTATGTTACAAAGATATAAACTTATAGGTTCTAAACTTATAGGTAGTGAATTAATAAAATCTCATCTAGAGAATGCTCCTAATCTTCCTGGGATTTATAAAATGCTGGGTGCTGATCAGCAAGTTATCTATGTGGGGAAAGCTAAGAATCTAAAAAAACGCCTTACTAACTATATTAAAACTGATCTTGACAATAAAACAATACGCATGGTATCTCTAACACATCATTTAGAGTATAATGTTACTAACTCCGAAATTGAAGCTTTATTACTTGAAGCACAATTAATCAAAAAGTTTCAGCCAAAATTTAACATATTACTTAAAGATGACAAATCTTTTCCCTATGTCAAATTACGTTTGGATACTGATTACCCACAATTAATTAAATATAGAGGAAAAAATTTATCTAGTGGTGAATTATTTGGTCCGTTTGTTTCTTCAGAGCAAGTAGATACTACCCTAAAAGAATTACAAAAAATTTTTAAACTACGTTCTTGTAGTGATAATTATTTTAAGAACCGCAAGCGTCCTTGTTTACAATACCAAATTGGTAGATGCTCTGCCCCATGCGTTGGCAAAATTAGTAAAGAAGATTATAGTGAGCTGGTTAGCCAAGTAAGAGACTTCTTAACTGGTAAAACTAAGGAGCTACAAAAAACTCTGTCTGACAAAATGGAACAATTAAGTCTACAATTACGTTTTGAAGTTGCTGCCGAAATACGAGACCGGATAAAGGCACTGAGTTATATCCAACTAAAATCAACCTTATCTAGTAGTTCTATAAAAAATGCTGACGTTATAGCCATTGTTGAAAAGAATAATTGTTATTGTATTCAACTGTTTGTATACAGGTTTGGTCAATCTTATGGAAATATAGCGTATTTTCCGTTTCAAACGGATGAAAGTAGTAAAGCTGAGATTCTAACACAATTTATTAATCAGTTTTATCAAACTAATCCAGTTCCAGATGAGATAATTATAAATCATCCAATCATTGATCTAGAATTAGTAACTAAAGCTATTAAACAACTTAGTGGTAATAATAAATTGTGTATAATACACCCTATCCGTGGTAATAAAGTCAAATTATTAGAAAATGCTGAATTGAATGGCCAGCTAGCACTTGATCAGCATTTAAAACAATTTGCTAAAAATCAAATGATTTTCCAGCAAATACAACAATTATTCAACCTACCATTACTACCAGATAGAATCGAAGTTTACGATAATAGTCACATTATGGGAACATTTGCTGTAGGTAGTATGATCGTTGCGACTAAATCAGGATTCGATAAAAAAGAATATAGGATATTTAATATACCTGTTGCCAAGGGAGATGCCAAAGGGGGAGATGCCAAAGGGGGAGATGCCAAAGGGGGAGATGCCAAAGGGGGAGATGCCAAAGGGGGTGATGATTACGAAATGCTAAGAACAGTCCTAACAAGAAGATTTACAAAATTAAAAAAAGAACCTCTAAAGAGTATAGTTAGTTTAATGATTATTGATGGAGGTAAAGGACATCTATCAGTAGTACAAAAAATAATGGCAGAATTTGATCTTGCAATTCCATTTGTTTGTATGTCAAAAGGAGCTGACAGAAATGCTGGATGCGAACAATTTCATATGCCTGGTAAAGAAGCTTTTACAATCGATAAAAACCTGCCAGTCATGAAATATTTACAAATTCTGCGTGATGAAGCACATAATTTTGCTATAAAAAATCATAGGCTACGCCGTTCCAAAGCTATTAAGGTCTCTAGTTTAGATGACATAAACTCAATTGGCCTTATCCGAAAAAAAGCCTTGTTACATTATTTTGGTTCATATAAAGCAATATGCGATGCTACTATTGAGGAATTATCTAAAGTAAAAGGTATCAGCCAAACTCTTGCAAAGCATATTTTTACATCATTACATAACAAATATACTGCTCGTAAATGAATAGTTGGTAGACGATAGTATAACTTCAAGAAGAGCTAGGAGTGTCAAAGTCGAGCTGCTAGGCGTACATTAGTACGTGAGCAGAGGAGATCTCCCGACTTCCGCATTTTTTAATAAGGCATAAGCTTAGAAGGCTCATAGTGCTGGGATTTTTAAAATTTAGGCACAACATTATTTTGTTATTTTAAATATATTGCATCATGGTCTGAACGTTTGATGTTAAAGGTTTTATAGATTTTTCTAGCTTCGTTTTTTATTGCACTTGGTAGTCTATAAAGATCACCAGTCTTTGTATGTCTTAAGATTGAAGCCTGTACTGATATTAATAATTCAACGATGTTAGTTACACTGATCTTTTGGGTCAGAGCAACCTTGTATTCTATAGTTTTAAGCACTGCAAAACTCATATAACACATAGCTATGTGTGCTTCTATCCTTTGCTTAGTCCAGTGAAAAATTGGACGCATTTGTAAATTATGTTTATTGATTCTAAATTGCTCTTCAATTACCCATAATCTAGCATATTTTGCTATTGCTTCATGTGGAGTTATAGTTTGGTCATTGGTGATTACCCCATGTATGCCATCCCACAACGCATCCTGCTCTATCTTCTCTGCGTCAATATAGCTCTTGCCATTTTCACTAGAAGTATATTTTTTTACTCCACTATTAGATATAAGTTTTTTAGTACTACCAGACTCACCAATAGTCTTATTAATTTTATCTAAAATTTTTTGTCGCTCCTGTGCATCATTAATAGCCCTTTTAGATTTATAACTGGTAATTAGACGTTTACCATCATGCTCTAGATCGGCAATCCAAGTAAGATCATTGCCTATAACAGTAGGCTTATAGTTTTCCTCTGATAATATTTCTTCTTTCTTTTCTTTCTTGAGTGTTTTAAGCTTTGCTGCCACAATATAACGATAACCACCTTCATCGAGAGCTTGCAAGTTAGCTTTACTAAACATTGCACGATCAGCAATAAAACAGACATCTTTAACTTTAAGATACGCTTGCCAGCTGTTAATTGATTTAATTAAGGTGCTAACTTCTGCGGTATTACCACTAAATAGCTCATAGCCAAGTGGTAATCCATCCTCATTAGTTGCTAGGGCAAGAACTAGTTGGGTAGTATTAAAGCGATGATCTTTACTATAGCCAAAGGCTCTTAGCTCATCTATTTCTACTGATTCAAAGTATAGTGTAGTGACATCAAAAAATACTAGGCTAATCTCTTTATTAGGAATCAGGGTTAGGGTGTTTTTAAAGCATAATTCTTTAATTTTAGGTATTTGCTCATGTAATTTGTCCATCATCCGATAAGTAGCATCTAGATCATGATGCCTGTCAAATTGATCGCTTAAATACTCAACTATCCCTTTTTTACTATTTGGTCTTACCATACGGGCTAACACTAAATCCTTCAGCATCCCAGCGTCACGTTTCCTTGCTAGTAACTGGTTAAAATGCATTTGATCATAAACATGCCCCCCTATTTGATGCACTCCTTCAACAACTCGCTTGACTTCTACAACCTCATTTAGTTTTACTTCGTTAACAGGTAGAATATCTTTTAACTGCTTGTTAGTTGGACGACCTCTTTTAACCTTGTTAGTATCATCAGTAAACAAATTCCCCTGCCCAGTTGCAGCTTCTCTCTCAGCTTTAATCTTGGCAATCAAATCTTGTGCTAGGGCAACTAATTTAGCTTCTTCTACTTCATCTACGAAGACTCCTAAATGACGTACTATACGCTGTTTGACGTTACCTTTACTATCACGATAACCTTCTACTATTTGGATAGATTGCCTTGGACTATTAGGACTTTTTTTACGACGTATGTACATATTAGGGCTATAAAATATGGGGCTATATTCAATTAATTAAATAATAAACAACATCGCAGTTAAAGTCAATAATAAAATATCTACTAGGCACAACAGAACGAGAATACCACTTCACCTTCTTACTAATGCCACTTATAACAACTAATATCAAAAAATCTGCGGAAGTCAGGACGATAGTATAACTTCAAGAAGAGCTAGGAGTGTCAAAGTCGAGCTGCTAGGCGTACATTAGTACGTGAGCAGAGGAGATCTTTGGTCGCGGGAACACCAATTCTTGAAGTTCACCGAGTATAACCTAAATTTGATTATAACTCTTCTAAGTAGTTTTTATAAAATTCATTAACAAAAATCATCTTTGGATCATATTTATTCTTTATTGTTTTAAATTGATGAAATTTTGGGTAAGCTTGCATAAATTGCAACCTTGTTTGATAAGGTCTATAAGGAAGATAATAGCTGCCGTTTAACTGTAAAGCTTTATTAGTTATCTTAATTGCCACTCTGCCTATATCTTGATCAAATTTCTCAGTTTTAGGACCACGTAATAACATCACAAAGCATAACATATCTTCTTTTGCATAATTTAGCAAAGTTTCAGAATCTCCCTCAATATGTCTCAAGGTAAGATTCATAAGATAAGGGCTAATATCCTTTTGAAGACTCTGCAAGAAACTGACAAATTCATTAAAACGGTTTATAGGAATAAAATATTCTTGTAACAGATCTATTTTTTTTGGATCTTTAGTAGTATAGACTTTTGTAGACTGGTATAATAATTGATTACGTGATGCTGTTTTAAAAACTTTGTTAACCGCTTTACTTGTCTCAATATACCAACGAATCTTCTTAAAAAATTGGTTATTATAAGTGGAGGCAAATAATAAGCTAACAAATTCATCACTTCCGTTTAAAACGGAAAGAGAAGAATTAGCAATTGGTAAATCATAATCTTCATATATCTTTACAATAAGCCTCTTTAAAAAGTATCTTTTACTAATAGAAAACCTACCGAAGAACATATTGGCTTTTGAATTATCTTTAACCTCTCTCTGAAAATAACTAAGAAATTCACCTATATTAAAAATCTCTTGTTTCAGCCGATATAATCTATTTGGAACTATTTTAAGATCAACATCTATGATAACTCCAAACATTCCATAACCACCTATTGCAGCTTTAAACAAATCATAATTCTCGTTTCGATTACAGTAAATTACCTTCCCTTCAGAAGTTAAAATATGAAAACCATGAATGGTAGAAACCATTGGCGGTTTATTAGCTTGCCAACCATGAACATTAGTTGAGACTGTACCCCCTACGCTAAAATCATAATCTGATTGCATAACAGCAATAGATAAACCTAGAGGATTTAGGAATTCAATCACTTGTTGCCATGTTGCTCCAGCTTGTATCCTCACTAAGTTCTTTCCTAAAAGTTCTATATTATTAAGATTAGATAAGTCTAGAACTATACCACCCCGGCTATAGCTGTGTCCTCCTTGGCTATGCTGCGTTCCTTTCACAGTAATATGAGTCTTTTTATCCTGTGCTTTGTTAATTATTTTATTTATATACTCAATACTATCCTCTCTGGGAATAACTTCGTACCCAAAGATTTCAGTATCATGTAAGCTACCTGTATCACGAGTAACAGGTAAAGCTTGTACTTTAACTACAAAAAAACATGTTAAAATTAAGATGATTGGTAAGATGATTCGAATAATCATTATTGCCTGATAATTTACCTACAGTTACTATCCCTTGATTCTCACGAAATAAAGCGGGTAAAACCCCTTGGTAAGATATTTCTAGGTCTTTAATGTCATCTGTAATGACAAAATGCACTTTATCAGCAGTAATTTTTCTGATTGAACCTACTTTAACTAAGCCCCCTACTCTCAATTCTTTGCCAAGTTTTGACTCGTTAATTTTTGACGGAGGGTAAAAAAATACTATACTATCTTCAAGATTGTATAATACCATATATATTCCCCCAGCACTGCATAAAAGGTAAAATAATATAAACTTTAATCTATTTTTTACCTTTTTTTGCATTACTTAGATCTAACTTTAATTTTATAATAATATTAGCCTGACATTTCTTAGTCTGACATCTCTCTTGCATTATATCCTTTTAATTTTATGATTATTATAATCTCAATTTGGTAGAAGATATTTAACTCACCTCCTTACGCATAACCCCCACAACTGTTGAAAGTTTACAAATACCTATACCATAGCGTCTATTAGCGAGCGTAAGCGAAACAATCTATAGATAATATTACTGGATTGCTTAGTCGGCTTTACAGCCTCCGTAGCTCATGACGTATAAAGAAGCTGTATTTACTAACTTTTAACAGTTGTGGGATGACATTGTTTTGACGCTAGTACTACAACTATAGTAGTATAAAAGATAAATTTTATAAATTGATATCAATTTGCAACTTAATTTTGTTTTTATAATCTTTCTCAAAACATTTTGCCATAAAATATGCTAATATTGCAAATAATATAAGATATATGATTGGCAATAATTGAAAATTTAGGTATCTCATTAATATTAAACAAACAGAACTAGCACTGCCAGACATCAACATTGACCCAATATTATGACCAAGACTTACTGCACGATAACGATCATTGACAGCAAAAGCTTTTGTCATGATACCATGAGAAAGAGCATTGAAAGGAGCAACAAAACATGCTAACATTAAACAAGAACCCAAAGCTAAATTAACCATCTGATAGTTAACGGATATAATAAATAATAGACTAGATACAATAGTACCAAATAAGCTAAACTTAAATACTAACATTTGACTAAGCCGGTCTGCTAACAAGCCAGCAATAGGCATAGGAATGGCAAAACATATGGTTATTAAAACTGAAAATGTACTAATAATGAAACTAGTTTGCGGTAGAACCATAGGCAAATATTGTTTCATGAACATAACGGATATTTGGTAAGTTGCACCAAATCCACCAGCAAGGAACACTGCCATCAAAATAACTCGCCACTGCTTCTTAATTAAACTAGCCAAGCTTTGCGTCTTCGCTTTACTGTCTTGATTCTTTTTAAATTCCGGTGTTTCATCAAATGTTCGGCGAAAATATAAAACGATTAAAGCTAAAGGTAAACTAAAGAAAAAAGGAATACGCCAACTCCAATCTGGAAAAATATGGGCATTAAAAAAATTGGTCGCCCCATTCCCTAGTAATAAACCTACAACCCCAGTACAACGAGTTATTGCTGAAGCTGTATATCGGTATTTCTCCCCTAAATGTTCGATAACATAAATAGCCGCTCCATCATATTCTCCACCTATAAAAAAACCTTGCATAAAGCGACACAAAGCCAAAATTATTGCACCCCACACACCAATAGATGAGTATTCTGGTAGGAAGCCTATAACCATCGTAGGTATTCCAATACCTATGATGGTTATACTTAATGCAGTTTTACGCCCATACAAATCTCCGATACGGCCAAAAATCACTGATCCCATAGGTTTTGATAAATATGCTATCGCATAAATAGCAAAAACATTTATTAGATTAGTTAGATAATCAGTGTTTGGAAAGAACTTTGCTGCCATAATACCAGCAGAAAAACCATACAAACCATAATCATAATATTCAACTATTGTACCTAGAAATGCTCCGATAATTTTATTTCTTGTTTTTTTTTTCACTATATACTGCTCATAATTACTAGTACTCTATTTAGGCTCTATAAAGGTTTCTATCTAATGGTTGATTTCTTCGTTATTTTCGTTCTCGAATCCTCACGTACAGTTAGTACGCTGCGGTTCTGCGAGCGAAAATGCCTATAAATCTACTCATTACATAGAAACCTTTATAGAGCCTAAGAACCTTCAGTTAACAATTTATTTCTGACTGAAGGTGCTAAGTTAATATTAAGCTCTTTTAAAGCTTTTTCATCAATATAATCAGGAGCATTCATCAATAAATCTTCCGCTTGCTGATTTAGTGGGAAAGCTATTACCTCTCTAACATTAGTTGAATCAGTTAATAACATAACCATCCTATCTATTCCAGGGGCTATCCCGCCATGTGGAGGGGCTCCAAATTTAAAAGCCCTGATCATACCACCAAATTTTTTATCGACAACTTCCGGGGAGTATCCGGCAATCTCAAAAGCTTTATACATTATTTCCGGTTTATGATTTCTAATTGCACCACTAGATAACTCGATACCATTACAAACAATATCATATTGATAAGCTTTAATGGCTAGTAGATCATCTACTGTTTTGGCTGATTCTAAACCTGCCATACCACCTTGTGGCATAGAAAATGGGTTATGGCTAAAATCTATTTTTTTGGTTTGTTCATTTAATTCATAAAATAGGAAATCTGTTATCCAACAAAACTCAAAACAATCTTTTTTAAGTAAATCTAATTCTTCCCCTAATTTAGTTCGTAGCTTGCCGGCAAGTTTAGATGCTTTATCAACTTTATCACTAGAGAAGAAGACAGCATCACCATTTTGTAGATTCGCTAAAGACTTTAAATTCAATAATTGCTCATCTGTTAGAAATTTAACAATAGGTCCTTTAGCTTGCCCATCTTCTAGGAACTGGATGTAACCAAGCCCACTTGCCCCCTCATAAGTCGCAAATTCTGCCATTTTGTCAAAGAAGCTTCTAGGTAAAGCAGAAGCTTTAGGAGCTGGCACGGCTCTAACAACAGAGCCATTTTTTATATTCTCTTTAAAAATAGCAAAGTTAGAGTCTCTAAATAATTCTGTAACATCTGCAATGATCAGTGGATTTCTAAGATCTGGTTTGTCAGTACCATATTTTAGCATTGCTTGTTCATATGGAATTTGTATAAAAGGTGTATTTGATACTTTTTTATCGGAAAATTTGCTGAATATCTCATACATTACCGGCTCAATGATATTAAATACCTCTTCCTGCGTGACAAAAGACATCTCCACATCCAATTGATAGAATTCACCTGGTGACCTATCAGCCCTAGCATCTTCATCTCTAAAACAAGGTGCTATTTGAAAATAACGATCAAATCCTGATACCATAAGCAATTGTTTAAATTGCTGAGGGGCTTGCGGCAGTGCATAAAACTTACCAGGATGCAATCTACTTGGCACCAAAAAGTCCCTAGCTCCTTCTGGTGAACTAGCCGTTAGAATCGGTGTTTGAAATTCCGTAAACCCTTTTTGTGTCATCAGATGGCGTATATGAGCTATAACTTGCGATCTTAACATAATGTTATTATGTAATTTCTCGCGTCTAAGATCTAAGAACCGATATTTTAACCTAGTCTCTTCAGGAGCGAGTTGATCAGAATTGACTAACAATGGTAAACTTTCAGCATTAGACTCAACTATAAACTCACTTACCAATATTTCAATTTTACCAGTCATTAACGAGTCGTTTATTGTTTCATCACTCCTTGCTACCACTCTACCTACAACAGTTATAACTGATTCATACCTTAACCGACTAGCATCATCCATTAAACTTGGATTTTGATCAGTAAACACCAACTGGCTTATACCAAAATGATCTCTAAGATCAATAAAGACTAAATTACCGTGATCCCTTCTTCTATGTACCCAGCCGGATAATTTTACCCTTTGCCCAGCATCCTTTAATCGCAATTCATTACAATTATGCGTCCTATATTTATGCATTCTATATCTCTTAAAATGAAAAGATTATATAAAAATATCTCTATTAAGCAAGCAATTATCTTTTACCTAAAGGACAGCATAGCATAAAAATTAACTACACTAATACCATTTATGAAATAATTTTATAAAGATTAAAAAGAAACTTTGTGTTTTGTACCTAAATAATTAAGTTGTTTAGTTGAAGAAGTTCTAATACAAACATTATCTGGTATTTCTCCAAGAAACCTAGAAGGAGAGTATCTTATTATTTCATAAAACATAAAACGACTTTCTGCATAAGTAATATACAGGTCTTTCTTAGCTCTAGTAATACCCACATAGGCGATTCTCCTCTCTTCTTCTAGACCTTTCTCACCCTCTTTTAGTGATCGCTGATGTGGAAACACCCCCTCTTCCCAACCTGGTAGAAAAACTAGATCAAATTCAAGACCTTTAGCAGCATGGAGCGTCATAATGCTAACAGAACCACCAAAATTTGATTCTAATTCCTCATTTTCCATTACCAAACTAGAATGTTCTATAAAATCTTGAATATTATCAAATTCTGCGATTGCTCTAAGCATTTCGTTAATATTTTCAATTCTGCCAGTTGCTTCATCTGTTTTTTCTTCTTGTAGCATCTCAAGATAACCTGATTCTTCTAGTAAAGATTTAGTGACATTAACAGCCGGGTCATTTTTATATCGAAAACTCCAATTATCGATATTACTAATAAATTTGTTTAGACTATCTTTGACTTTATTTTTAAAAGTTTCTGCTTGTAACATCTGACGAATGGCAGCAATAATAGGTATATTATGTTCAACCGCATAATCTTTTATTTGTTTTAATGTGGTATTACCAATAGCTCTCCTTGGAACATTTATTATGCGTTCAAGAGCAAGATTGTCACTATGATTTAAAGTGATACGTATATAGGCAAGTAAGTCACGTATCTCCATTCGTTCATAAAACTTAAGACCACCAATAATTTTGTATGGTAATGCATTACTAATAAACACTTCTTCAAATGCTCTAGTTTGGAAACCTGCTCTAACTAATATCGCAACTAATCCTGCATTATACTTTCCCTCTGTAACTAACTTGCTAATTTCAGATACAACGAATCTTGCTTCTTCTTTATCATTCCAACAAGATATAATTTTAATTTTTTCTCCATCATTTTTATCAGTCCATAATGTTTTACCGTGACGATTCTTATTATGGTCAATTACACTTGATGCAGCTAATAAGATTTTTGAGCTAGATCTATAATTTTGTTCTAATTTTATTATTGTAGCATTTGGAAAATCCTTTTCAAAACGTAATATATTACCAACTTCTGCACCCCGCCAACTATATATAGATTGATCATCATCACCAACACAGCAGATATTTTTTGAGCTACTTGCCAACATCCTTGCCCAAAGATACTGAACAGCGTTAGTATCTTGATACTCATCAATCAGAATATATTTATATTGTTCCTGATAATACTTTAATATTATAGGGTTTTTTATAAACAATTCATTATTGTAAAGTAGTAAATCCCCAAAATCTACTACATTAGATGCTAGTAAATTTTGCTGATATTCGTCATAGACAAATTGAGCCACTTTATGAATTGGTAGCTTAATATCAGATTCAGAAAGTTTATACGGCAATAACCCCTGATCTTTCCAACACGAAATAATAATATGTAAAAGTTTGGGGACATATTTTTTGGTATCTATATTTTTCTGCTTAACTATATCTTTAACCAATTTAAGCTGATCATCAGGGCTAATAATAGTAAACCTACTATTCAAGCTAAAATTCAAATGTTCTGCTTGCTGACGCAAAATTTTTGCTGCTATAGAATGAAATGTACCTATATTTAGCCCATAACAATCAATCATTTTGTTGATTCGATCTTGCATTTCTCTAGCAGCTTTATTAGTAAAAGTAACTGCTAGAATATTTTGAGGTAGAGTTAACCCTTGCTGGATTATGTTGGCTATTCTAGTCGTTAACACTTTAGTTTTACCAGTCCCTGCTCCAGCCAGTACAAGAATAGGACCATGTACATGGGACACTGCTAGCAGTTGTTGAGGATTTAATGAGTTTAGGAAACTTTGTTGTGTCATGATCTAGTACTACAATTGTAGATTAGTGGAGTTATAGTCAGATAGTTTGATATTTTATTTATAATGATGCCGGAAACATCAAAAACTTATCATGCCAATTCTCAATTTTTTAAAATTTCCATAAGCTAAACTTGAGGTTCATTAGCTACAAGAATTAATTTTTGGATTTCCTCTATACTCAAACCAGTAGACTCAGCAATGACGTCAATTGATAATCCAGCTTGAAGTAAATTTTTAGCTATAACAATTTTTTCTCTAGCTGCACCTCTAGCTTCAGCAGCTTGCAATTCATCTCTATCGTTATAAAGTTTCTTTTGGTAATAGGAGTAGTTTGCCCTCTCTTCTTTGGTCATTTTGAGAATGTTAAGCTTGTCCGCTACTTGCCTCATATAAGGCGAATGATAGTTTGGTGGTACTTCATCATATTTCATGACATGTAGCCAGTCATCAATCTCTTTCTCTAAACGATCATTAAACAGAGGCACTGATATATAAAAATACTCTGGTAGGATGTCAGTAGCATCAAAAACCTCAAAAGTCTCCATATTCTTAATATGCACATTTAATCTTTCATTAGTTTCTATCTCATGAATAATAGTTTTACCATGGTAAATAACTCCATTACCATTTCCTATAGGAAAATAGAGTAGGGATATATGAAATATCTTTATTATTTGGGTATAATCTTCTCTTTGAGCAAGGTTATCAACTATAAGTCTTGAGGTGTTAAAGCAGGCCTTATGAATAAAAGAATCCTTAACATTACGCTCGATTTCATTACGCTCGATTTCAATAATATATTTATGGTGATCTTCATCTTCTACAATTACATCAGCTAGACTTCTTTTGCTTTTACTATCTTCTTTGTTACTCTCGGTCTCAAGTAAGGCTACTATTTTAACGTCCTTATAACCCTTGGTCTTAAGAAGAGCTGAGATAAAACCTTCTACTACAGCATAATCGCCTTTATCTTTCAGAAGGTACTTAATAGCATAGTCAAAGGAAATTAACGGTTTATCGTTACTCATAATAATTATTTATGTTATTAGTAGTACTCAGTTATACTCAAATGATCCTACGAATTGGATTTGAAAATGAATGGTGAGAAGGCGTAACGTACATATTAGTACGTGAGCATACAAATCCATAATATTTTCAAAAAACAATTTTTCAAAGCAGAAGAGTATATTAGACTTCCTGCAGAATTCGCTTTTGCTGAGGAATTTGTAGGAGACACGGAACCTCGACCCGCAGCGTACTCAAATGTACGTGAGGATTCGAGTACCGGTATCACGCACAAATTACCAGCAAAAGTAGAATTATGCAGGAAGTCTATTAATATTAAAGCTAATATAGCATAAAATCAATAGTACTGCTAGCTTCATTATTAAATTAACCAGTGTACGTGAATTCGGGATAAGAATTTATCAATTCTTATCCCGAATGAGGTAGTGTGATTGAAGTTAAGTAGTAACTCACCTTACGCATAACCCCCATGGCAATTTAAAAATTGCAGAAGAGTACAAGAGTCATTGCGAGACCACATAGTGGTCGTGGCAATCCACATTTATTAGATTGCTTCATCGTTACCAAACTAGCTCCCCACAATGACGTCAGGCTGTTTTCTTCCTTATGACTTTTAAATACCACGCGTAAGGTGAAGTAGTAAGATATATAAATCTACACTGTAGTATTATGATTATCTTTTATCACTGTTAGCAAAGAGTTTTTTAAAATAAGAGCTTTTTCATTATATTTTTTAATGAAGTCAGGTAGCTTAGAACAGATTATATCAATATTTTGTTGAACCTTTTCTACGGCATTAAATATAGTTAACGGACAGTCAACACGGTTAACCGTTAACATATCACGTAAAAATTCATCATCATAAACATCCGCTGTAGGGCCAACTAAGCAAGGCACTCCTAAACCTAGGCTTTCTAAAACTATCATAGGGGAACATTCCGAATTAGTAATGTATAAAGTTAAATTAGTATTTGCCATCAATTTTATTAATTCTTTATGTGGTAAATTCTCAGGGAAAACTTTAAGTTCTACATCTTCCATCATCCAAGAAGCATATTTATTGTTATCAAAAGAGAAATTAGTATAACAACAAACTCGATCTTTAAACATACTTATCGCCGCAAATTGAGGGTAGAGATTCTTGATCCATATGTTTGATGTACTCCATATACCAATTTTAAATTTACCTGGTAAATTTAAAATTTCTCGGGAAATTATCTTTTTTTCTAGCAACAATGGTATGAAGTTTTGTAATAGATAAGATTGTATACCATTGGCTATAAGAAATTGTTCTAGACCACTTTTCAGAGTAACAATGGCTTTAATTTTATGCCGCTTATATAAATTCAACCATCTATAAAAAATTTGGCAATGACCAATATTTACCCATTGGGCAGGAGAACCATGCCATAAATAGTAGATATTTAAACAATTATCCCCTTTCATTTCATGTAGCTTCTCTACTAATTGAATATGAACATCAAGCCCTCCAGATATAATTAAGTTTTTAATACCTGTCTTTATAAGTAATTTTGCTATTTGAGTAATAACTTTGTCAGGTAAATACGAGTTAATATAACTTATCAAAACGTTGAGTTTCCCCATAGGAAAAGGAATTGTTTTATCAAATAATCCTTTAGTGGAATTAGCAACTCCAAGAAAAATGCTAGGATAAATTACATAAATATCATCAATATCTTTTTGTCCTAGAGGCAGCGGATATAGATTTCCACCGTTGCTGGAATGACATCGATCTTGATTTTGTCCTTGATATTTGATTATAAAATTTTTAAAATTATCATAGTCATTTTTTGGAAAAAAAGAATAGAACATAGTAATTATTCGTCTAACAGACAACTTAACCCAAGAATATTTTAGAAGAAATCGTGCTATTTCTTTAAGAAAGGGGGAAAAAAGGATTTTTGAGAGTAGTCTATACGTTACAAAGGAAGAATCTTTATTATTAACAAGCTCTATATTTCTTAAAATTTGTTGTTTTGTTTGTAATATCTGTTTTTTGGTATGATTGTTTACTGAGTCTTCTATAAATGAATACCATAAGTTTTGCATTTGAGTTTTATTTGCAAAGATTTCCTGATAAGATAAACAGTTTTGTTGTTTAATCTTTGCTAATAGTTCCCTTTCAACATTTAATTTTTTTATTGCATTTATAAATCCTGTATGATTCCTGTTAATTATAAATTCATGCTGCACCTCAGGTAACACCTCCCTAGCAATACCTACATCCGTAGTGATAATTGCACAACCAAATGCCATAGCTTCAATGATGGTTAGCGGCGTTCCTTCTTGCACAGATGCTATTAGCAAAATGTCTGTTTTTTTTAAAATCTCCCAAATTTCTTGTTTAGAACGTATTCGCTCATTTTTATCCACTATACATCTTTTGATATGAATTCCATCTTTATCAAGCTGTTCTAGTGCCGGTATAATTACTGTTTTTAGACCTTTATAATCAGGAGTACTACTATGCCAACTTCCCCAAGAACTATTACCAATCCATGTTATAACTAAACTTGCAGGATCTTCATCATGACTTGATTCCACATCATGAATTAGTACATTATCATAAATTACTTGCCAAGGCTTTGGATAATCTATGATATTTGCATAAATATCATATAATCTTTTAGAAGTAGTGTAGTAGTTATCAATAAATTGGAAAGTTGGTAAATTTTTTAATATTTCACTTTCACTTTCAATAAATAGATGATCAGGTATGCTAGTGGTAATGGTAGTATTTACTAATATTTCTCCTGTAGCCTTACTATTACTAGAATTATCTGCTATGCTTGTTAGTAATTCTGTCAGATAGCCACGATAGAAAAAATGTATTAATTTAATAGAAGTATATTGGTTTAATTTGATTAAAAAATCCTTATATGTTTTGTAATCACAGCTGTAAATAATATGACAATCATATTGGTCACTTAGTAAAGATTGAACATATTGAGCGACGTTATCAAAAGCCCATCCCCTAACATCAGATACTAAAATCAGGGTTTCTTTTGAATTCATAAATTTACACTAAATAACTCTAATAATCCAGCTTCTAACCCATATACTGGCATATAATTTAAAAGTTGCTGAGCCAATTCTGTGCTGCCAACAGAAATATTTATATTCCCAGCCTGACTTGGTAGATATTTTATCCCTTTGACAATAGCAATCTTATTAATTAGTTGAATAAGTTCGTTTATAGAGTAGGTACGTCCCGTGCAAACATTTAGTACAGGGGCTGAGGTACTCGCAATAGACAAGGCTCTAACGCACATATTGGTAACATCTGAAACATGTATAAAATCACGACTTTGATTACCATCACCAAAAACAACCAACTCCTTACCTTCTTCTACTTTCTGTTTAAATATTGATATTACACCAGAGTAATCAGAACCTCTAAGTTGCCCTTTACCATAAACATTAAAAAGGCGTAAGCCACAGGTTTTAAGAGATTTAAGCTCACCAAAAACCTTAGCTTGCAGCTCACAGGCTAATTTATCCACTGCATAAGGAGAAAGCGGGTTTACCTTACCATTCTCTTGTAAAGGAAAGTCACTTACTGTACCATAAACGGCAGCAGATGATGCATATATAACTGGTATATTCTGTTTACTTGCCTGAAGGAATATATTAATAGTTCCCGTTAAATTCACTTGATGATTGTGATACCAATTATCAATTGATTCCTGTACATTTGCTATCGCTGCAAGATGGAAGCAACCATCAATATTTCTAAATAATTTTTCTAAAATATCTTGATCTAAGATATTCCCTTGAACAAATTCAACATTTTTATTAAACGAATAATTGAAATTACCTGTTGAAAGATCATCTAATATTACAACCTGATTGCCTTCTTTTACTAGTAAGTTAACAAGATGTGAACCGATAAAACCAGCACCTCCAGTGACTAAATAATTTGACATATGGTATTAGTGCAGTTAATTTTTATGATATAATTAAGTGGGTATTTGCTCTATGGTATTATTTATAGAATTATTATTAAGAAAAGCAAATGAAAAAAATTATCATTTTCACAAATACAGATTGGCACTTTTATGCCCATCTTCTGCCAATTGCTTTAACCGCTAAAATGCAAGGCTATGAAGTTAAAGTATTAACAAATATTAGTGAATTTAAAGATAAGATAGAACAGCATGGTTTACGAGTAATTCCAATTTCAATAAAGCGTGGAAGTATCAACCCTTTTACTGATTTAGTATTATTAAGCAAGTTAATTAGCATATTAAATAAAGAGAAACCGGATATATTGCATAATTTTACTATAAAACCAATTTTTTATGGGAGTATAACTGCCTTCTTGTGTAGCATATGCTCAAAACAGAAGAGTTTACCGCAAGTTATTAACACTTTTGTTGGTATGGGTTTAATTTTTATAAGTAGTAATTTTTTGCTAAGATTAGTTAGAAGCATTATAGTTAGAATAATATCTATAATAGGATATTATAGAAGCATGCTATTTGTCGTACAAAACGATGATGATTTAGCCTTACTGGTAAAATTAGCTATAGCACCCAAAAATTTAATTGTTAAACAATGCAGCGTTGGTATAGAAACTGAAAAGTTTCCTTTTCTTCTAGAACCACTAGGTAGTAAAATAGTGGTGGCATTGGTAGCTAGAATGATTGTTGATAAAGGTATATATGAATTTATATATGCTGCAAAAATATTAAAACAAAAAGGTATAGATGCTGAGTTTTGGTTAGTTGGCGAACCTGACAAAGATAATAAGCAATCAATAGCACAATCAATATTAGAAGACTATCAAAATCTAGGATATATCAAATATCTTGGTTATCAGAAAAATATAGAAAAAATATGGAAAAAAGCACATATTGCAGCATTACCTTCCTACCGTGAAGGGCTAAGCCGTAGTCTTTTAGAGGCTGGGGCATATGGTAGAGCCATTATTACTACTGATGTCCCAGGTGGTAGAGAATTAATACAAGACCAAATAAACGGATTATTAGTTAAACCGCAAAATACAGAAGATTTAGCAAGAGCTATGGAGCTATTAATCACTATGCCTCTACTTAGAAAACACCTAGGTAAAAAAATTCGACAAGATATTTTAGAAAAATATGATTGCCAATTAATATCCGAGAAGATGACTAATTTTTATATAAACTAATTTTTAGATTTGGTATACTCGGTGAACTCCAAGAATTGGCGTTCCCGCGACCAAAGATCTGTGCTGCTCCGTTACTCATGTACGCTACGCCGCTCGACTTTGCTACTGCCTAGCTCTTCTTGAAGTTATACTATCGTCTACCAACTCTTCATTTACGAGCAGTATATCACAATTTAACAATAAACCATGGCAGTTTTAATGGATGGCAAGAAACTAAGGCAGGTTTTTAAAAACTTATGGGTAAAACCCCAATTCGGGATAAGAATTAGTTAATTCTTATCCCGAATTGGCTTTAATACAAGGAAAAATGCATTCTTAAAGCGGTTTTGCGAATGCATTTTAAACCTTTCTAAAGCTAAAAACATGATTTTAATCTTTTAAAATCATGTTTTTAGCAAAATATTAATTTAACAATCAGATGCAGAGCCGTCTCAAATCTGATTGTTTCAATAATTTTACCGAATTTGGGATAAGAATTGACAAATTCTTATCCCGAATTCGCGTGTAAAGATATGATGTGTACAATGATGACTATATTATAAAAAATCTTCAGACACTGTATCAATTTCACCTGCAATAGGAAGCGATTCAGCTTGCTGTGGGTCACAATTGTTATAAACTGTATCTGAATTTTCATCTGAAGTAATGGATTTTGATTCAGTGTCCTTTGTTACATTTTTTGAAAAAATTGAATATCCTGCTACACTATTACGCTCAACAAGATACTTGGTCTCACTGCGAATATTCTTAAATTTTTTTTCTAGGACTTCTAATAAAGGGTTACACTCAGGCAGGCTATCATAGCTGCTTGCAGAGAGATACAACCATGCTCCAGTATTAATATTTGGATCATCTATAGCTTTCCCTAAAGTTTGAAGAAATCCTACACTATTGAATCCCGCAGTTTTAATTAACTCACTGAGAATATAGCTAAACACATATACGTCACAATCTCTAACATGATGAGTGCTAAGAACATAAAGAGAACTAATATCATAATGACTCTTAAAAAGCGTTTCACACTTCTCAACATTACCTGTCTTTATTGCATCTAACAAATCTTTCTTAGAGCTAAAACTTGAAAATAAATTACTTGTATCAGTGGGTTCTTCAATTCTAAAATTTTCTAAGTCCGCTATTTTTAACATTGTATTAGCAGCAATATCTGAATTTTCATCTGAAGTAATGGATTTTGATTCAGTGTCCTTTGTTGCATTTTTTGAAAAAATTGAATATCCTGCTATACTATTACGCTCAACAAGATACTTGGTCTCACTGCGAATATTCTTAAATTTTTTTTCTAGGACTTCTAGGACATTTAATAAAGGGTTACACTCAGGCAGGCTATCATAGCTGCTTACAGAGAGATACAACCATGCTCCAGTATTAATATTTGGATCATCTATAGCTTTCCCTAAAGTTTGAAGAAATCCTACACTATTGAATCCCGCAGTTTTAATTAACTCACTGAGAATATAGCTAAACACATATACGTCACAATCTCTAACATGATGAGTGCTAAGAACATAAAGAGAACTAATATCATAATGACTCTTAAAAAGCGTTTCACACTTCTCAACATTACCTGTCTTTATTGTATCTAACAAATCTTTCTTAGAGCTAAAACTTGAAAATAAATTACTTGTATCAGTGGGTTCTGCAATTCTAAAATTTTCTAAGTCCGCTTTAAACTCGTTTATATTTACTACTTCCAACATAATATACCTTTATTAATTTCATTTAAATGTTCATCTCCCAAATCTACATATTCTAGTTCTTTCTCTATCCACTTTAGCATCTTCTTTTATCAACCTATTATTTGTTTACTTGGTTGATATTTATACACTATTCTTCTACTACTTACAACTTATGGGTAAAGATATGACTATATGTACACCTAGCATGCTCACCATTCATTTTCAAATCCAATTCGTAGGATCATTTGAGTATATCATCCCCCCTTAGTCTGCCCTACTCCCTTTCCTCCACTACTAATTCGAAATGCCTCACTTTTATTTTTACCTAGAAAATCTTTAAAATCTTCTTTTGTAAACTTAAATTCAGTAATATTCTTTGCTGGACTTTTACTTGTATCAAATCTCTGTTCTTGTTTTTTATCAATAGCTAATAATTCTACAAAATCATTTTTAATTTTACTCGGTGTTGTTGGATTATTTAAGGTCTTAATCAGTGATTCTATAGACTTGGTATCATTTCTAAGTTCATTATTGCGTGCAGTTGCTGCAACTATTACATACTCTTTTAATACAGCCTTGTTATCTTTTCCCTTCCAGCGTTCTTCCGTACAAAAAGATAACAATGTGTCAGCTTTTTCTTGATGATTTCGCATAACATCACGATCTTGCCAAGAGTTCTTTTTTTTAGTTTCTTCCGCTGGAGCTATATGATCTAATAGCTTATTAAAAAAAGTTTTATTCAAATTTTCATTATCATAAACTTCATAAACATTTAGGAAAAATTTTTGTTGTTCAAATGCTTTATCTACCCCTTTACCAAGTTCAAAATTATCTAAATACTCCAAAGTCTGAAAACGACCTTTAATATGTAAATAACCTGCATATTTTTCAGCATCATCAAAGCTGAAAGTAGATATACCTTGAGTATCTAATGTAACCGTATTTAATGCATTCTCACGTAAATCATCAAAAGTCTTTTCATTAGTTTTTGTGTATATAAAATTTCCACCAACTTTAGCTAGCATTTTATATACTACATCAAGTAAAAATTTCACTAGGACATTTGGACCTTCAAAATTCTTGGCACTATATATAGCAATATTTGCTGAATCATCCATACCACTACCGAAGGCAAGAGCTAAAACCCTACCTTGCTTTTTTGCTAGGGTAACATTCTCAAAACCATCCAACTCTTCCGCAACATCGACTTTACTGTCATTTTCGGGGAAATAGCCTATAGGAGTATTGTCTCTATACCCCCCATCGACATACTCGACACCATCAATTTTTACAGGTTGAAAAACTAAAGGAAGAGAAGCGGAAGCATGGCAAGCTCTAGCAATTGGAACATCAGGAGTATTTTCAGCACTAAAAATTTGTAAAGTACTATCATCTCGCCTTACTGCAGTAATTAATAAGTCTTTAAATTGCACTGGATCAAGAAGTCTTAAAAGAGCTAAATCCTTAAAAAGGAGTTCACCACCCTTTTGACATTTGTTTGTTAATTCAATGAATTCTTTACCATTAGATTCTATTATAGCTTGAATTTTCTTGGATTGTTTTTTAAAATCTTGTTCCTGAAAATCTAAACCTCGAATATTTTCATTTATATCAGCAATCTGCTGACTATTATTATCATCTTGTTGTTTTAATGTTTCAATCTTATTTAAAAGATCTTGCCTTTTTTTGTCTAACTCTCTCAGTTCTTCTGAAATCCTTTCATGTCTCACTGTAGCAAGTTCCACAAAATTCTTGCCTTTTAAAGAATTATAAGCACCTTTTCTTATAGTCTTATCTACAAGCTCGTATAATGGAGTACCATCTTTACTAAGCGGCACCGGACCAATTGAAAATCCTTGAGTCCCAAGTAAATCTTTGAAGTTTGTATTTTTTGAAATAGCTTCATATTCTTTAGGTGGTATACCAAATGCAGTCACTGCAGCAGCTATTGCCCCTGCCGATGATCCTGCAACTGCTTCTACCCCTTCAATTACTTTAGATTCATTCAAGCCCTCATAAACACCAGAATATCCAGCCCCCTTAGCTCCACCACCACTAAAAACCACATATTTAAAAGGACTTTGCTGCCTTTCTTGCATTTCTTTTTGTAACTTACTCATAATCTTTACTCAATTATTATAAAATTCTTATATAATTTCACCTTCTAGTATAGTCTTTCCGCTTAGTAAATTTAGCAGAAGACAAGAATACTCCAGTTCCTATGCCTAACAATACTGAAACAGTGAAAATACTGGCAATCATAAAATGCCCCAACACAGCCAAAACTATAGTAGTAATACAGACCATTATCATGAATATAATACTACTTATTCTACCTTTTTTTGTTACGCTTTCATAAACCTCAATACTTTTAATATCCATCTGATGTCTATGTACTTGCTCTTTTTCTGCCATGGCAATTAGCTTTGTCAATGTTCCTGGATAAATATTTTCATATTCTGCCATTAAATCTACAGGTGGCAAAACATGTGCAAACTTCTTACTATAGAAGCTATTATCAGACTCCTTAGGATTACTAACTTTTAAATATCCTTTGTTCAACCTATTGTTATTAGCAAAAAAACTTTTACTATCTTTCATATTCTTTTCTTATTTCTTGAAATGTTGAATTAATATCTTTTTCTACCCTAATAAAGTATTCAAGTAAATCTATCTCTGGCTTTTTTCTTACTGTCGTTTGAGATATTTTAAATATACTAAAAAAGCCTATTAGGAAATGTCTTACAAATTCTTTATTCATTTATTCTCATATTAAATTTATTAACTTATTACTATCAAATTCAGGTTAACTAGAGTGATTATAACAAAGCTTTAAGAAAAAAGGGAGAAATAATCTTTAGTTTTGATAAAAATTATTTTTTTAGGAAAGTAAAGATGTGGTGTAATACCATTTACCATTATTAACTACGCTAATATTATAGTTGTAGTTACTACCCAAAGCTGTCATTCCTGCTTCGGTGCATAGGCGTCAACTTAAGAGCGTAATGATTGAACATGTATAAACAAATTAAACACATCCGTCATAGCAAGGCTCGTTAGATGCCGTGGCGATCCAGATAAACAGCGAAGCTGTTTTTTAGAGTAACGCTTCGCGTATCTTAGATTGCCGCGTCGCCGCTTGCAGCGGCTTCTCGCAATGACGTTTAGGTTTGATTTACTTATACATGTTCAATCATTACGCTCTTAAGTTGACACCTATGCGCCTCCTCGCAATGACGTCTTGTACTTTTCTGCAATTTTTAAATGTTATACGTAAGGTGAATTACTCATTAAATTGCTCTTTAATAATTCGATTTTCAAGGCTATTTTTTTTATCAAATAATAACTTTATCTTCTTGTTTTTTACAGATTTAATTAATACTGACTTAATATTATCAAACTCTTGAAAATCTGCAGCTGCATTTACTGGTCTTTTATTACTTTCTAAGATTTCAAACTTTATAGTAGTAGAAAATGGTAGTAACGCACCATGCCAGCGTCTTGGACGGAAAGGACAAATTGGTGTTAGGCATAATACGTTTGACTCAAGTGGCAAAATAGGACCTCCAGCAGATAAGTTGTACGCACTACTGCCAGCTGGGGTTGCAACCATTGCCCCATCAGCTACTAATTCACTCATACGCTCAACTTGATCAATTTCGATCCTGAATTTAGCAGCTTGGTTGGTTTTACGAAATATTGATACTTCATTAATAGCTAGGGCAGTATAGGTTTTATTGTCTATGCTTTCTGCTTGCATTTTTAAAGGGTATAAATGAGAAATTATAGATTCTTGTAAATTATCCATTAACTTTTCAACAATAACTGGATTCATTAAAAACCCAATGTTACCAGAATTAATTCCATAAAAAGAAACATCAAGATGCATATAACGATGTATCGCATGTAGTAATTCCCCGTCCCCTCCAACTACAACAATTATTTCTGCTTCTTCTACCTTACAAAACTTATAAACTACTTCAAGCTGTCTAACTAGTTCTAATGATTTTGTAGAACTATTATAAACAATCGCAATTTTATTTAAATTAATTTTAGTTTTTGCCAACATAAATACAATAAATGATTAATTGTTAATATAACAACACAAGAAGCCAGTACATCACTTAAAAAATGCCCTCCCATTAATATACGACTTAGTCCAACTAATGTACCAAAAATCAATGTAATACTGTAAATTCTTGAGAAAAACATCAAAGGAGCAACATAAGCAAGATTAGTTAAGCTATACCCCATAGCTGCATGGCCTGATGAAAATGAGCAATTATGTAAACATTCATTAGAGATTGAGAAGGCTCTAGTAAAATTTTTTGTACCATTAAACTCTTTAATCTGCAGCGGACGAGCCCTACCAAAATTTTCTTTAAATATATAATTTACTAGTAGCCCAGGACCTATTGCTGTAGATAAAATTATATAAATGCTCCCTGAAATAATAAGCCTATTAAAAGTTTTGTACTTAACAATTAAGTAAAGTAGGTATAATAATATTACTATAGTCAGTAGTTTAGTTAATATGGGAATAACTTCAAATAATAATTGTATAATATTATTGTTACGATAGATAAATCCATTATTGCTGTCGTAGAATAATTTTGAGAAATCTATATCCAAATTAGGAAATAGTATAGTTAGTAATAAAACTATACCAAAGGTGAATATACTAGTATAAACTAAATTAGTATTAATCATAGACTACAAGCCAAAAATAAGTTATAAAAGTATACTTAAACACCAAGTATGCAAGTTTAAATAGCCTAAATTATGCGCAAAGATGTCACCCCCGCGTAAGCGAGGTCTAAAAAAATAACAAGGATAGATACTTAATATTTTTAGATTCCGCTACCTACGCGGGAATGACATCGAAGATGCTGTAAGTATCATTCCCAATCCAAGTTATTTAAACTTGCACACTTGATATCAAACCCTACATAATATAGAAGTTAATATGCCATTCAACATTAAAAACCATAAAAATGATTTACTATTTTTACCACTTGGTGGTGCAAATGAAATAGGCATAAATGTCAATCTATATCATTATCAAGGAAAATGGTTGATGGTTGATTGCGGCAGTGGTTTTCCCGATGAATATTTACCAGGTGTTGATATGATAATTGCTGATATTAGCTTTATTGAACGCTATAAAAAAGATCTGTTAGGTTTAGTTCTAACTCACGCACATGAAGACCATTTGGGAGCAATCCAATATTTGTGGAGTAGCCTAGAATGTCCAATATATGCCACTACCTTTACAGCAAATTTTCTAAAACTTAGATTAGCAGAATATGATTTTGCTAAAACTATAAAAATTCATGAAGTAAAACCTTCGGCAAAAATAAATCTTGATCCATTCCAGCTAGAAATGATACCATTAACCCATTCAGCTCCAGAAATGCAGGCAATTATGATACGTACAGAAGCTGGCAATATTCTCCATACAGGAGATTGGAAATTTGATAATGATCCGGTACTTGGTAAGAAAGCTGATGAAGATCTACTAAAATCTTATGGTGATGAAGGGGTTCTAGCTTTAGTCTGTGACTCAACTAATGTATTTAATGAAGGAACTTCTGGTTCAGAAGGAGAAGTGCGTAAAAGTTTAGTAGATATTATCGCAGGTTGTCCTCAGATGGTTGTGGTAACAACTTTTGCCTCAAATTTGGCTCGTCTTGAGACCCTAATTCACGCAGGTCAGATGGCAAAAAGAAAAGTTGTCCTATCGGGAAGAAGTTTGCATAGAATTTTGCTTGCAGCACAGGAAAGTGGTTATATGAAAGATATTGCCCCTTTGATCGATGAACGAGATATAGCAAGATTTAAAAGGCAAGAACTTTTAGTTATTGCTACTGGTTGCCAAGGTGAGCCTCTAGCAGCTACTGCAAAAATGGCAAATAATAGTCACCATAGTATAAAGTTAGCTCCTAAAGATACAATCATATTTTCTTCAAAAATTATTCCCGGCAATGAAAAGAAAATTTTCCGTATGTTTAATATTTTTGTAAGGTCAGGAGTTGAGGTGATAACTGAACGAGATCACTTTGTACATGTTTCTGGGCATCCAGCAATTGACGAACTCAAACACATGTACTCTCTAATTAGACCTCAGATTTGTGTACCAGTGCATGGTGAGCCGGTACATATACATGAGCAAGCAAAATTAGCTCGTAAAAATGGTATAAAACACGCTATTGAGGTAGAAAATGGTAGCTTATTATTACTTGATCCTCATAATCCTCGTATTTTATCCAAGGTAACAACAGGTTATTTGGCTGTTGACGGCAATTATCTTTTACCAGCAGAATCATCAATTTTTAGAACTCGTAGACGTATGCGTGATTCTGGTATAGTAGTGGCAAGTTTGGTAATAAATAAAAATGGTAGCCTTAGTTGCAGCCCTATTTTATCTATGCCGGGTCTTCTTGACTCTGACGATGATGCACAGCTAATTAATATGATTAAAGATGATATTACTGAAACGATAGAAATTCAGAGAAAATCAAAAGGTAGCATTCTCAATGAACAGATTGAGAATGCTGTAAGGTCAGCTATTCGTAAAACATTGAAACATGAGATAAATAAATCACCCATTATCATAGTCAATGTAGAAAAGGCTTATTGAAAACTAGTTTATTAATCTAGTTTATTGAATGCAAGTTAACTAAGGAGATATTATATTATGAAATCATATAGTTTTACATCTGATGATGCTGCACAAAATATAGATAAAGACTTACAATATATAGCAGAGTCCTTTGATCCTAAGCATAACAAAGATTATCAAAAAAAACCTAGCTCTAGTGAAAAACAGGTTAACAAGGATATAGAACGTGGTGTCTTTTATATTGAAACCCCAGATGGACAAATAGTAGACTTACTAGCTAAGTGTAAGTCAGCCAAAGCTCAGGATCATAAGGTAACTTATCAAGATATGCATGATATATTAACAAATGATTATCATTTATCAAAAACACAAACAGAATATATTTTAGCTGCAAATCACCAAGGTAGTCTAGCTGCTGCTACAGCTGGATTCACCCCACTAAAAATGAAAGCATTTGATAACTATGGATATGATCCTGGAAGTGAATGGCTAAGAGATGGTAGTATGTCCAAGATCACTATAGATAAAGATCATAACGTATCATATATCGGCGGACAAAAGCTCATGTTTGATTGTAGTATGAATGCTTTCTTGCCAAAGAGTGACCTTAGGAATATGATGGGTACGGAATTTAATAGCCAAGATTATATGGCTGTAAATATTACCGCCACGTTAGGAAAAGCAGGGGATTCTGAATTAACACCGCAAGTAGTAATTGATGTAGCTGGCACTGGCAAAATTGCTGATCGATTTATTAGTGATATACAAGCAATCCAAACAAATTGTGAGCAAAAAGACCCTCAAGCAATTATTGATAGTAATAAGGCTTTATCGAAAGAATTACTAACTGTTCCTCTTAATGAGCAACAATATAAAACAGATATGAAAGAAAGAGTTTCAGAAATCATATCAGATGAAGGAGTGAAGCCGGAAACAATAAGCACATTTAAAAAAGCAAATGGTGCTACAGAGGCTTTAGCTGACATATTGATAGAGCGAATTGATCAAGCAATTGCAACTCAAAAAGATACAAAAACAGAGAAATTAAGTTTACAATCCATTAATGACATTGCTAAAAAAGCTGCGGAACAGTTAAATAAGTTTATCGATAATCCAGATAAATATACAGTAAAGAAATTTACTAAGCAATTAGTAAACGATCGAGCTGAATCATCGAATACGATAATGCCAAGGAAAAATTTTATTGCAAGAATTTGTGAATATTTAAAAGACAAATGGCATGGATATTCTAGTGATAAGAGCAAACTACCATTGGCTGAACAATTGAAGAATGAGGCAAAATTTGTCGGACAAAAAGCAAAATCACATATGTCATCTAAAACACCAACATCACCACCTCCACATAATGAAAAGACGGAAGCTAAAGGAAGAGGGTAGGAAATTTTTAATAGACTTCTTGCAACCTCAATTTCGGATTAATTTCATTAATCCGAAATTGGAATGAGAAAGTAAACAATCAGGCTTAAAGCGGCTATCACGCCTGATTGTTAAATATTTCATTTGCTAATAATCTTATTTTTATTGATATAAAAATAAGATTATTAGCGATAATAGATTAAAATGCATTCGTAGAACCGCTTCAAGAATGCATTTTTCTGATATTATAGCCAGTTTTGTAGTAGTAGAATTATGTAAGAACTCTAATCTTTGCATCAGCTGGTCTAATATATAACGGCTCTATGGAGTTAGAGAAATTGTACTTTCTAGCTATTTTGTCGGCTATATATTTGCATATATGCAGTGCCTTAACTCTAGTAAAACGAGGTAAAATTGTTAAATTTTTTATATCCCTAATCTTGTCGTATATCATCTCTACCCCGCTACCTGCACAAACATTAATAGTAGCATCTTCTGTGTTTAATAACTCCACAGCTTGGTCATAATTTATCAGTGAAGGAATAGAAGCTTGTTCATTTTGATCAAAAACTTGGCTATATAATTGCCCTCTATATGCATTGAGAAAAATAAAAATTTTATTATAATTTTTTACTTGCCTGCTGGCTCTCCACCAAAAATACTCAAAATTAGATGTAGTGATGCCTGTTATATCTGTACTTAGCAACAAGCCTTTTGCCACTGATAACCCTATTCTAATGCCTGTAAAACTGCCCGGACCGTTTGTAACGGCTAAACAATCTAGGTCATGGTAAGATATCTTTGCTATTTTCAATGCTTCTTCAACCATTGGCACTATAGTTTCAGCTTGCATAGAAGACCTTAATTCCTCAATATAGGCTAGAATAATCTGATCTTCAGAGATTGCAACAGATGCACTATTATTTGCCGTATCAAATGCTAAAATTTTCATTTATAATATAATCAATATTTCAAGTTTTGTAAGTATACTCAATTATAATGACAATGGAAATAAATAGAACAATTTTTAGACTGTACGACATTCGTGGCAGCAGTCTAATAGATATTAATCCAACTATTGCTTATAAAATTGGCTTTTGTTTTACCAAAATGCATATATCCAAGCAAGGGAACGAAATATTTATAGGACGTGATGGTAGATTAAGCTCCCCTGCCCTTTACCATGCTTTGGTTAATGGCATTATTTCAGCTAAGGGAAAGGTTACCTCAATAGGCATTGTCCCCTCCCCTGTTTTATATTTTGCTGATAAAATATTTAAGCCACAAGCTAGCATAATGATAACAGGATCCCATAACCACAAAGATGATAATGGCTTTAAGTTGTTATCACAAGGAAAGTCTTTTTTCGACCAACAAATACAAGATTTACTGAATAATATTCTAAGTCAAGATTTGTCCACCAATTTTATTATACCAAAAAAATTTCCAGCACTAAGTAATATATGCAATTTAAATGTTACCGATAAATATCTAGATAGGATTTTGCAAGGAATAACTATAGAACCTCAAATAAAAATCGCATGGGATCCTGCCAATGGTGCGGCTGGAAATATTATTGACTTATTAGCATTAAGATTACCTAACAAAAATATCGTTATAAATTCGCAAATTGATGGTAATTTTCCTAATCACCACCCAGATCCAACTATTCCCAAAAATCTAGAACAACTAATAGAGATAGTTAAGACTCAGGATTGCGATATTGGTATTGCATTCGATGGGGATGGAGATCGTATAGGCATTGTAAGTAAGAAAGGACGAATAATTTTAGGCGACCAAATCCTTGGTATATTGGCAAAAGATGTAATTGATCAAAATCCAAATGCAACTATTATAATGGATATCAAATCAAGCAGTAGCATATTTAATCAGATTAAGTCATATGGCGGAAACGTGATAATGTGCAAAACAGGCCATTCCTTTATCAAAGATAAGATGCAAACAACTAAGGCGTTACTTGGCGGTGAAACTAGTGGTCATATATTTTTTGCTGATAAATATTATGGATATGATGATGCAATTTATGCTGCCTTACGGTTTGTTGATTTACTATCAAGGTCAAAAAAAACTTTAGACGATATGATAGATGAATTACCTAAATGTTATAATAGCCCTGAAATTAAGATTTCTGTACCAGATAACCTTAAATTTGATATTATTCAGCAAATAAAAGAGGATTTAAACAGCAGAAATATCAGTTTCAACGATATTGATGGTATAAGGGTTGACTCACATAATATGCCCAATGAATTTCAGGGGCATGCATGGTGGTTACTAAGAGCTTCGAATACTGAAGCTAAAATTATTGCTAGATATGAATCAGATAGTTTGGAAGAACTAAATAGTATAAAACTAGAGCTTTCATCTTTACTAGCCAAATATGGTTTGAAGCTATAGCTAACCCAAAAAAATTTTAGCATATACCCCAATTCGGGATAAGAATTAGTTAATTCTTATCCCGAATTCGCGTTAAGCACATATTTTAGTTACTCAATAACACTATGCACTTCATACTTTACGCAAGTTGTCTTGATAAATACGATAAAGATTTATAATTGTTTGCTCATAATCAATAAGTTCTTGTATAGTCCAATTAAAATGGGTAAAGATGTCGTACGCTTTATTTAGCTCAGTATTAATATCAGCTACATTCAATATACCAGTAGGCAGTAACTCTCTTATCTTTGCTGCCTGCGTCTTTTTATATTCATCGTGATTTGCTGTACCAAATTCTGCTATATCATGCATCTCATTGGTTCGTACCTGCATTTCCACATCACGTCTAGGGTTGCCGACACTCGTAACAATATGCAAGGAACGATAACCATTATCTTTAGGATAATCAATATAGTTCTTTTTCTCTGTTGTTTTAACAGAATAGATACCACAAATAATATCCAACACTTTATAACAATATTCTAGCTTATCAACTATAAATCTAAAAGCCACTAGATCCGTTAATTCGTTAGTCTTTAGTATCATCTTATTTAAGGCAGAACAAGGGTCTTTTAATCTATAATATGTTGTTGCTGCTATATCATTTTCATTTAGCTTAGTACTAATAATATCAGCTATTTTACGTAAATCGTTAGTATCTTGAGATTGCATATTTGATATTCTAGTTGTAGTGAATTTGTTTTTAAAATAATATTATGGTAGTCTTTGATGCTAACAAATAAAAATAAGCTTGTCAATTGCTAGAAAATCATTTATTGAACAAGTATATAGGCAATTATACCTACTAAGAGTAAACATATACAACCTAATGTGTTTTGTACTCAAGCATAGCAAACAAAAAAACTCATAATAAATTATTACAATGGCTACAAAGAAGCTGAAGCATGATGAAGTTGTTAAAGCAGCCACAGAATCTCGACCTGCAGCGGACGATGATGTACGTGAGGAGCAGAGTACCGGAAGCATGAATAAATTACCAGCAGAAGTATAGTTTCGCAAGATATCTAATGAACTAACCTTAATTACGGTACTTATACCATTTCCGAAAACTAATCATCACGTCGTCGTACTTTATGATCTCCACTCCTCACGTACTAGTTGTACGCGAAGGTAGCCGACACTCGTACTCCGAGTAGCAATTTAGTTTTGGAAAATGGTGTTATAACCATCAGAGTAGCCATGCAAAGTACCTTAATTTTCTTGAGTACAATTGTAACCTTATAAAAAAATTTAATTTAGAGTTAAGACGAGTTAATATAGATATTGGTGCATTTAGTAAAGAATAATTGTATTATTCTACATACAAGAAAAGTAAAATTTCTGTATTAATGTCACAATATTAATTATATGGTGAAACCGTGGTGGATGATGATGTATACTCGATGAAAATCAACAATTGCGTTGTCGTTGTCCAAGACCTGCGGTACTAATGTACGCTGTGCTCCTCGTCTTGAACACTCCTAGCACTTGTTGATTTTGATTTTCGTCTACCAACTCTTCATTTACGAGCAGTATAATACAACAAACTTTACCATATATAAATAATTTTATAAGTTGAATTTTAGGTAAACTTATTTATTTTAAATTATAGTTTTTACTCAAAATATTCTTAATTTATGATTCCAAAAACATGACCATAGATGAAAAAATTTATATTACTATATGCGTATTATTTGCAATTCTCATTGTAATAGGTAATTTAATATATCAAAAGTTTGTTTTCTTACCAATATTACCTTTTTATACTTTTGAACTTTCTGTAGGTGCGATAACATACCCATTAACATTTTTACTTACTGATTTAATTGTTGAATTTTATGGGAAAACCAAAGCTAATTTCTGTGTTAAACTTGCACTAGCTATGAATATAATTGTTGTATTAATTATAGCAATAATGGATAGGTTAAATGCCACAGAATGGTCTAAAATCGATAATATAACTTTTCATAAGGTTTTTGGGTTATATAGTATTGCTTTCATAGGCTCAATTATTGCCTGTTACACTGCTCAACTTATTGATATTACAATTTATTTATGGATACGTAAAGTCACTCATGGTAGATGGCTATGGCTTAGGAACAATGGCAGTACAGCAATTTCGCTATTTATAGATACTTGTATTGTTATTAGCTTCATGAGTATATTTGGAGTGCTACCAATAGATCGTATGTGGTCACTTATAGTGAACAGCTATTCATTTAAACTTTTCTTCACAATATGTAGCACTCCTTTATTTTACATAGGAGTTAGCATAATAAAATATGTTACTAAATATAAAAGTTAATTTTTTTATTCCCCTATAAATTGTTCTCGTATCTCACACAAGTCATTTGTTACTTACATCTATCAATAACATTCTAAAATGACCAATATTTATAACATAACCTTGTATGGATCTCCCGTAAAATGCAAGAAAAAACACATATTCCTAGTTAGAATTTCTTGCATATTCTTTGTTTACCTAAAGAAATAACATACAGAGATCGAAAGCAAGCTAGATTCATTAATTGATTTCTCAGTACAGGACAAAGAGATTAAGGAGAGAATAAAAAATAGTAGATAACGCGTAGACAAAGCTCTATTACTTAGGTTGTTAAAGACTTAAGAGGCAAGAGAATGATTACAGCGTTATCACAATTAATAGGAGACTACTTTTTTAATAGTTTTGCAAGCATAAAATTAATAGGACAAATAATATTAGATTACTGCAAGTGAGAGATGTAAATCTTACACAACTTGCCTTAACGATAAAAGGAGACAAGCAAGAATCACGCTATAAGAAATTACAGAGATTTTTTGCCAAATGTGAATTATCATACACATCCTTAGCCAAGTTACTGGTTAGGTTGGCTGGAATTGATGCTGAACAATGGTTATTAGTGCTTGATCGGACAAATTGGAAATTTGGTAAGCTTGACATCAATATTTTAGTATTATCTATTTGCCATAAAGGCATTGCTATACCAATTATGTGGGATATGTTGCCAAAAGCAGGAACTTCTAATAACGTTGAACGTCAGCAATTAATGGAAAGGTTTATTACTGTATTTGGCATAGAGAAGATGTCAGCATTGCTTGGGGATCGGGAGTTGATTGGTGATTTATGGCTAAAGTTTTTAGCTGATAAAATGATACCATTTTATATTAGAATCAAAGCCAATCTTACCATTGGTAGAGCAGAAGATGAATTAGTTACTGCTAATCATTTAATTAAGAGCACCAAACAAAATGCTAAGCATTATGTAAAAACATAAACAAACTTTGGTGGTAAGGTATCAACCTCAGAGTATAGTATTCACGACTATACTGTGTTAAAGTTGCAGTTAGCCGAGTTGGTTAAAGAGCTTATAACCGGTGTTGTCAATGGTGCAGCGAAAGCAGCCCGTTTAAGAGCATGGTTTTGGAGTTTTTGGTAAGATCATTGATGGCATTATGTGTTTATAACACATAAGAGACCTCGTTTAGAAGATTAATTTTTTCATTCAATACTCCAACTTAAAATTAGCTCGGTCTAATTACTAGACGTAGGAGGTTGTATGACAAATAAAAAGAATGATAAACAGAAATTATCTGTAATCAATCCTAATGCAGCATGTATTGATATTGGTTCTAGAGAACATTACGTTTGCGTACCAGCTGATAGGGATGAAAAAAATGTACAAAAATTTGCTGCTTTTACCAGTAATTTAAGAGAAATGGCAGATTGGTTAAAAAAATGTGGAGTTAAGACGATAGCTATGGAATCAACAGGGATATATTGGATACCTGTATTTCAGATTTTAGAGACTACTGGCTTTGAAGTTATATTGGTGAATGCTAGGTATGTGAAAAACGTACCTGGACGTAAAACGGATGTAGCTGATTGTCAGTGGTTACAACAACTTCATAGCTATGGATTGTTAAGTGGTTCATTTCGTCCAAAAGATCAGATATGTGAATTAAGAACTCTTACTAGACAAAGAGACAGATTAACAAAGAATGGTGCAACCCATGTAAACCGTATGCAGAAAGCACTGAATGAAATGAATATCCAATTACATCATGTGATTAGTGATATAACAGGCGTTACAGGAATGAGTATAATAAAAGCAATTATTGCTGGTGAAAGGGATGCAAATAAATTAGTCACATTTAGGGATAGTCGTATAAAAAGTGATGAAAAGACTATTATCAAAGCTGTGGAGGGAGATTATCGCAAAGAGCATCTTGTAGTATTAAAGCAAGAATTAGATATTTATGAATTTTACCTAAAACAAATCAAGGAGTGTGACGAAGCAATAGAAAGCTGTTACAAAGAGTTTGATAAACGTGGTGATGGTGATGTAACAAATAAGCAACGCAAGAACAAAAATTCTCCAAAGTTTGATTTACAACAATCACTATATAATGCAGCAGGAGTAGATTTTACTGCAATTCCAGGGCTAAGTGAGCTAAGTGTACAAACGATAGTATCGGAAGTGGGGTTAGATATGGACAAATGGAGTACAGAGAAACATTTTACATCTTGGCTTGGCTTAAGTCCTGCTAATAAAATTACCGGTGGTAAAGTATTTGATACTAGAACAAAAAAGGTAGAAAATAAAGCAAGTATGGCTTTCAGGATGGCCGCTCTTAATCTAGGTAGAGGTAAATCAGCACTAGCAGGATTTTACAGAAGGATAAAAAGTAGGGGTGGTACACCAAAAGCTATTACAGCAACAGCAAGGAAGTTGGCATGTATGTTTTATCGATTATTAAAATATGGTCAAGACTACGTCGAACAGGGAATTGAAACTTACGAAAAACAATACCAAGAAACAATGGTGAAAAACCTACAAAAACAGGCAACACGACTAGGGTTTAGCGTAGTTAAAATAGAAGCTTCTTTAGAACCAGTTTGTTAGAAGAATGGTGAATATATGTTGTTTAAAGGAAAAAGATATTTGGGTAAGAATTATAAAGGACCTAAAGTATCTGTAGCGGCATTGCGTAATGATCAAGGAGAATTAGTAATCATAGCTACCAATGATAACCCTAATATAGCACTAAATATATATAAAAAAAGATGGGAAATAGAAAATCTTTTTGCTTGCCTTAAAACACGAGGATTTAACTTTGAAAACACCCATATAATACATTTAGATAGAATTAGTAAATTGCTTGGTTTACTTGCTATAGCATTTACTTTTGCTTATGTTGTGGGTCAATGGCAAAATTCTATCAGACCCATAAAGCTTAAAAAACACGGTAGAAAGTCTATCTCCTTATTCAGGTATGGCTTAGATTACTTGCAGAGAATATTTTTGAATATTGAAGAAATGATGGAAGTTATAACAAAATTTATTAAGCCCATAACACCATCTTTACTTCGATTATCACCTTGTTAATCTCTTTGTCCTGTACTGAGAGCAAATTTATCAGATACACTAATAGCAAAAGGCATTGGTAGGGCTAATATTATCTTTGTATCAGCAAAATCTTTTACTTCCATCTTTAGTCCATGATTATTACCGCTATTCCAGTAAACCAGCCATTGGGCTGATCAAGGTTTTGAGCAAAGAAGCTTTGCTGGTCAATCACCTTCGATACTGTTTCTTCCACAGTAAATCCTAGCTGTTGCAAGTTAAACTTGCATTTTGTATCACCAAGATTAGCTCGACAATGAGGCAGATAAGTTTCACACATTGTTTGTGATAAGAATTGTGTAAGCCCTCTTATTTCAGCACAAAACATGTTGCTGTTTAAAGTTACTTCTCCTAATATTCCACGCTTTTGTATTAGCTTACCACTATTTGGTTCTTGATAATTTACTAAAAATATTTCAACTTCAGCGAAATCATATTTACCAGCCAGTAAATCGCTAGCATTTATTTTAGGGGTAAAAATTTGTCCTGATAAGTCAAGATTATCTACTGCCATGTTACTGCTACTCTCAACATTGGTTGGAGTAAAACTAGCAATAGATTCATATTGCAAATCATCAATTAGTAAATTTTGGTCATAATCAGTAAATCCTAAAATTATTTTATCCAGTCTAGTAATTTTCCAGCAAGTAGCAAGGCTTGTCACCTTGGATTTTAAGTGATGAGTTAATGTTGGCGGTAAATTTCTCATACTCTAATTTCAATGAGAGGAATATTACCCCAAGAGCCTATGTTAAAGCTATCCATCGATAAATCAAGGTGATCCGTGTCAAACCTAACTGGTACGTCAAATTCAAAATCTGCCTTTATTTCTTCATCTCTTCTCGGAGGTTGAGCAAAGACAATTGAACCAGTGGTAAAATCAATGTCAATTTCTTCTGTCTGCACTACACAAGAATCAAGATAAATCTTGCAAAAACTATTTTTTACTGGTTTAGTTATAATTCTAGCATAAATATATCCACCACTAATATAATTTTTAACTAATTGGAATTTTTTTATTTGACCATCCCCTTTGCCTAATAACTGATTTATACCTTGATAATCAGACCAGTCTTTATAACGAAAACCTATAGCTCTGCCACGTCTTGCCCGAAAAAAACTTATTAGCTCTTGCCACTGGGCTTGTGTCTTGATACCACTCCCTATATCATATCTGCTTCTTGCCATTTGCCAGTTAATATTGCGTTGCTCATGACCACTAAATGTTGTAACGATGTTAGTTGAGAATATTGGGCCACCCTTAGAACCATAAGATATCTCAGGCGGAAATTGCACCTCAGCAAAGACTATCATAAATGATTAAATTAGCTTGTTAATCAGAGAGTTAAGATTATTATATATATATCTTCTAAATATCTTCATTTTTCTTAAAGTCAGCTAGAGATATAGTGCCATGTTGCTTGGCTTCTTCTAGGGATTTTCTTGCATCCTCTACATCTAATTTATCTTCAAGAGCTTCAAGCAAATTTAAATCTTCCATAGGTATTACGGCAACAAGGTTTTTTCCTCGCCTTGTAAAAATGATTCTTTCTTTCCCATAAGCACTACGATTCAGTACTTCAGAAAAATGTTCTCTTGCTTCTACAGTGGTAATAAAATTCATAGTAGGATTGTAACCCTCTTTAATCTACTACTCAAATGTACGTTACGTACAAATTTTTGTCAAGTTATATGTCACAAATTCCTAGAATGACCACAAGTCTTTGGTTGTAATAAAATGACGGTAGCATTACTTGACAGAATTTGCCACAACTGTAACATCATCAAAATTGGTAACGAAAGTTATCGTATGAGAAAACGAAAATAACTAATTTTACCCTCTACAATATTGCTCGCTAAACGGGTCATTTTTCAACGTTTATTGACAATAATTTATTTTCATCTAAAATTTAGATAAAAGATAATTGCTGTGAGCAAAATTGGAGAAAAAAATGTCTTATTTGAGTTTTATTAAGGATGATATACTTGAAGCTATAGTAAAAGAAGTATTTAATAAAGCCGCTAACGCTATAGCTATGTCCGAAAAAAAGCTAGATAGAAATGTCATTGACCCATTTTCAAGCTTATTTGAAATGAGTAGCCTTGAAATCGATGCAGAAGGTTGGCTAGCAATGGAAAAAGTTAGACAAGCTCAAAAAACTCTCTCAAATCATATAGGGCACTTTCACCAAAGCGTGATCGGTGCCATAAATGGCTGGACAAACCTTAGGGCAAACCAGCAAATTGACCTAATAAACGAAGATCGACAAATCATTGCAGAAATTAAAAATAAGCACAACACTATCAAAGGCTCAGACAGGTGCAACACTTACACTGCTTTAGAGGGTCTTGTGATGCCAAAGGGTCATAAATATAAAGGCTATACAGCTTATTACGTTGCAGTCATTCCTAAAACAGCAGAAAGATATGACAAAGAATTTACCCCGTCCATTTCCAAAACGACGTCGTCTTGCAGCCCAAACCATCTAATAAGAGAGATAGATGGCTATAGCTTTTATGCTCTTGCAAGCGGCGTAGAAGATGCCATGTCGCAAACCTTTGATGCTATAATGTCCATAGTCGCAAAGCTTAAGCCACATTACAAAGTTGATGATAAATTCATTAGAGGATATTTTAACAAGACCTTTATGCCGCAAGAGAAATAGTTGTATCATGGCAACTATCCAATATTCTAATCAGAGCTTTTCCTATGTGGTATCCTAAATTCACTGGCACAGCATTGCCAATTTGTCTATATTGTGCCGCAATAGAACCGCTGAATGCCCAATCATCAGGAAATGACTGTATACGAGCGTATTCTCTAATAGTCAAAGGTCTAGTTTCTGATGGGTGGCATCTCTCGGTCTGTTTTTGTGCTGGGTTACATGTCAGCGTCAAAGAAGGTTCATCCCAAGCCAAACGCCTAGCCATTCCAGTTTTCCCACCACCTAAAAAGTAGCTCGCACCCATGAAAGATCTTTGGAGTTCATCTGGTAAATCTCTCCAATAACCTCCTTCTGGTATTAATTCCATCAATCTTCTTTTGCTTTCCGTATATTGTTGCCCAAGCGAGCTTGGAACATCTTTCAAGACCTCTCTCAAAGACACAGTATAATCTTGCTCTGCTGGGAATAAGACCGTGGCTTTGTAGTCTTTGTGAATACCTATAATCACAAGTCGCTCTCTTTTTTGAGCTACGTCTAGATACTGAGATCTCAAAACACGATAAAACATATTATAACCAAAATCATCCAGTATTTGGATCATTGTAGCCAGTGTACGCCCTTCGTCATGCTTCTCAAGTCCCCTGACATTCTCTGCTAAAATTACTTTTGGATTTATTTCTTTGACGGCTCTTGCATATTCAAAAAATAATGTCCCTCTAATATCATCAAAACCCATTCTTTTACCAGCATAACTAAAGGCTTGGCATGGAAACCCACCAGCAACAATGTCGGCTTTAACCCCTGTAAAATCAACTTTAGTAATGTCATTTTCTATGACATTCCAATTTGGTCTATTTGTTCTTAACGTTTGAGTTGCTAGTTTATCAATTTCAACAAGCATTTTAGTTTCAAGTCCAGCATTATGCATACCAAGGGCTAATCCGCCAGCCCCCGCAAATAGTTCTACGACGCTATACTCACTCTTATAATTTGTTGAAAGGACTTTATAACCACTATCACTCGAGCATTTTGCTAGCTTAGACTGAAGTCTTTTTAGTTCATCTATTTGGAATATGCGTTGTCCAAGAGTGCTACGATGACCTTTGACCAATCCCTTTTTTTCCCAACGCCTTATTGTATCGAGTGAAACCCCTAATAGAGTACTAGCATCTGCTATTGATAAACATTTCTCTGTCATAGTAACCATTTGCTTATGCAATGGTTACTATAACATTTGCGTAAAATGATTTCAAGGAGAAATATGCAGCAATTCCCCAAGGTAATTTAAAAGTCCCAACTAATGATAGAAAAGTTTGTTTTTTAAAATGCATAAATGTCTATTAGCGAGAAGCCGCAAAGCGGCGACGTGGCAATCCAAAAGTTGCAGTGGCAAAAAATAAAACAGCAAGCTTATATCTTAAAAACATGTTATAAGTAGTTGTAAGAGGGTGACTTGAAGCAAGCTAGACTGAAATAGTCGTGAACAGAATAAGTACCCTCTATCGTTAAGTTTGCTTTGAACAAATTGCAGAGGAGATTATACTATGAAAAAAATAATAGGTCTAGATGTAAGTAAAAAATGGCTTGATGTATGTATATATATTTCAAACAGTAAACCGGAATATCATCGTTTTGCAAATGATAATTTAGGTCATGAAGAGCTTATAAAATTAACAAAATATCAAAAAATTGAGCTAATAGTGTGCGAACCCACAGGAGGCTACGAGGATGAAATTTGCCAAAAATTATATAGTAATGAGCAACGGATTCATAAGGTAAATACCTATAGTTTTAATTCATTTAGTAAGTCAGTAAATTTTTGTAAAACGGACAAGCAAGATGCTTTTAAATTAGCGTATTACAGTGATAAGATGCAACTTACAGCAAATTATATACATCAAATTGAATCAGAAAATTTGAAGAGATATCAGCAAAGACGGGAAGATTTAGTATTGATGCTTAGTAATGAAAAAAAGAGGTTGCATAATAGTGTCGATGGTATTGACAAAGAAAGCATAGAAACATTAGACTTCTTTCGAAACTCTACTTCTGCTGGTGATTTGTACGTCGATGCGGTACTCGAATCCTCACGTACATTAGAGTACGCTGCGGTTCTGCGTTCCGCGTCTCCTTCAAATCCCTCAGCATAAGCGAGTTTCGAAAGAAGTCTATTGATGGGATGCTTACAAAAGGAAATATCTAAAATTGATGATAAATTAAATGAGATAATAGATGGATCAGAAGAACTACAAGAAAAAACAAAAATATTAGAAACTGTACCTGGCATTGGCAAATGTCTAGCTAGTAAATTAATTAGTTTTTTACCTGAGTTGGGAAATAAAAATTATAGCGGCAACGAATTATCAGCTATGGTTGGAATAGCGCCATATGCTCGAGATAGTGGTAATAAACAAGGTCGAAGATTCATTAGAGGAGGCAGAAAGATACCACGAGATGCACTATATATGGCAGTACTAACAGGTAAAAATGGCTTTCAATATTTAAAAGCTTTATATGACAGACTTATTAATAATTTTAAACCTAAAAAAGTTGCGACAGTAGCTTGTATGCGTAAATTACTGGAAGTTTGCCATAAGCTTATTCAACAAAAACGTGTATTTGTTGTTAATCAATAATATTTTTTATTTATATAAAATACAGATAAAAAATATTTAATTTTTTTAAAAAGATAATTGCTGTTTATTTGGATCGCCACGCCACTTTTCTAGAGATATTATTACTTTTTTAAAGGGATCAATTTTCGTTACAATCTTTGCTCTAAAGGGGGCAAAACCTGATTACAATTTACAGCAATAGCAGCAACGTCAAAACTAGTGGTATAATTACGAAAGCTATAAGATAAATTCCAGCCTTCATTAGCAGGATATTTGTTTAAATATCGTCGCCATTCGACAGTTTCACCTGCAGAAAATGATGTTGGTTCAGAAATCACCGTAAGATATAATTAAAAAAACTTATTGTTGACTTTTGCTAACTATAGTTTAAAACTAAAAGTGAAATAACTGCAAGGTTATTTTGGGGTTTCGCAGCCACTATCAACAGCGGTATACAACAACCGAAAATGTTGTTCCTTGATTATTATGATCGGGGGGGTGGTAGCGTATGTTCAAGGCTTGTGGTGTAAACTTCAAGCCTAAAGGCTACCATACCGGCTGTTGACGGTTTCTGCGAACTTCCCGATCGCCAAGATATGTATAACCTATAAATTTTTCTTTTATCATTTTATCTTTGGCGATCAAAACTCTTAATTATTAAAACATTAGAGAAGGGGTCGCATATGAACAACCAACAAGCCATTATCTTATTATATTCATCACATGCCCGTTTTGAACTCATAAGGCAATCTTTGATCAATTTTTGTAAGGAAAATAATTTTACAATAATAAAAATTATCTACGCACCAAATAAATACGATGACAGTATACTTCACGAATTAATTTATACAGTAAGCAAACAAAATAATTATAATAATCCTATCAATCTAATCATCGATGACAGTATATTTGGTAATATTTGTTATTTCGTAACTTGGGTGGTAATTACTACTTTATTAGAAGCTAAGCTGATTAATAGGCTTTATATTCAAGAAAATATATTGCCATACCACCAATACTGAAAAAGATAAATTCGATAATTTTTTAGCAACTAACATAATAACTGAGCATTATTTATTAAAATTCTGTTTCTCATATTTTAACATTATAATGCATGCTGCTAAAGCAACAATAGATTTCGATGATGAAGAATTACATAAAGGCGGCAATGCATAATATATCGAGGTTTTTTTAAATTCCCGTACTTACTTGTTTTTTTCCAGCCTAGAAGTTAATTGTTTATATACTTCGTTACGGTTTCTTTTCCCTATGCTTAAAACAAGTACTGTTATTCGTATGTCATCAACCTCATAAACTAACCTATATCCTGCAGACTTTAGCTTTATTTTATATAAATTAGTCCCTCCACTTAGGGCATCTTTTGGTATATGAGGATTAATTAATCTGCTTGATAATTTCTTTTTAAATTGTTGTTTAATAACTTCACCTAATTTATCCCATTCTTTCTTCCCGACTTCCGCATTTTTTAATAAGGCATAAGCTTAGAAGGCTCATAGTGCTAGGATTTTTAAAATTTAGGCACAACATTATTTTGTTATTTTAAATATATTTCAGCATGGTCTGAACGCTTGATGTTAAAGGTTTTATAGATTTTTCTAGCTTCGTTTTTTATTGCACTTGGTAGTCTATAAAGATCACCAGTCTTTGTATGTCTTAAGATTGAAGCCTGTACTGATATTAATAATTCAACGATGTTAGTTACACTGATCTTTTGGGTCAGAGCAACCTTGTATTCTATAGTTTTAAGCACTGCAAAACTCATATAACACACAGCTATGTGTGCTTCTATCCTTTGTTTAGTCCAGTGAAAAATTGGACGCATTTGTAAATTATGTTTATTGATTCTAAATTGCTCTTCAATTACCCATAATCTAGCATATTTTGCTATTGCTTCATGTGGAGTTATAGTTTGGTCATTGGTGATTACCCCATGTATGCCATCCCACAACGCATCCTGCTCTATCTTCTCTGCGTCAATATAGCTCTTGCCATTTTCACTAGAAGTATATTTTTTTACTCCACTATTAGATATAAGTTTTTTAGTACTACCAGACTCACCAATAGTCTTATTAATTTTATCTAAAATTTTTTGTCGCTCCTGTGCATCATTAATAGCCCTTTTAGATTTATAACTGGTAATTAGACGTTTACCATCATGCTCTAGATCGGCAATCCAAGTAAGATCATTGCCTATAACAGTAGGCTTATAGTTTTCCTCTGATAATATTTCTTCTTTCTTTTCTTTCTTGAGTGTTTTAAGCTTTGCTGCCACAATATAACGATAACCACCTTCATCGAGAGCTTGCAAGTTAGCTTTACTAAACATTGCACGATCAGCAATAAAACAGACATCTTTAACTTTAAGATACGCTTGCCAGCTGTTAATTGATTTAATTAAGGTGCTAACTTCTGCGGTATTACCACTAAACAGCTCATAGCCAAGTGGTAATCCATCCTCATTAGTTGCTAGGGCAAGAACTAGTTGGGTAGTATTAAAGCGATGATCTTTACTATAGCCAAAGGCTCTTAGCTCATCTATTTCTACTGATTCAAAGTATAGTGTAGTGACATCAAAAAATACTAGGCTAATCTCTTTATTAGGAATCAGGGTTAGGGTGTTTTTAAAGCATAATTCTTTAATTTTAGGTATTTGCTCATGTAATTTGTCCATCATCCGATAAGTAGCATCTAGATCATGATGCCTGTCAAATTGATCGCTTAAATACTCAACTATCCCTTTTTTACTATTTGGTCTTACCATACGGGCTAACACTAAATCCTTCAGCATCCCAGCGTCACGTTTCCTTGCTAGTAACTGGTTAAAATGCATTTGATCATAAACATGCCCCCCTATTTGATGCACTCCTTCAACAACTCGCTTGACTTCTACAACCTCATTTAGTTTTACTTCGTTAACAGGTAGAATATCTTTTAACAACTTGTTAGTTGGACGACCTCTTTTAACCTCGTTAGTATCATCAGTAAACAAATTCCTCTGCCCAATTGCAGCTTCTCTCTCAGCTTTAATCTTGGCAATCAAATCTTGTGCTAGGGCAACTAATTTAGCTTCTTCTACTTCATCTATGAAGACTCCTAAATGACGTACTATACGCTGTTTGACGTTACCTTTACTATCACGATAACCTTCCACTATTTGAATAGATTGCCTTGGACTATTAGGAGTTTTTTTACGACGTATGTACATATTAGGGCTATAAAATATGGGGCTATATTCAATTAATTAAATAATAAACAACATCGCAGTTAAAGTCAATAATAAAATATCTACTAGGCACAACAGAACGAGAGTACCACTTCACCTCCTTACTAATGCCACTTATAACAACTAATATCAAAAAATCTGCGGAAGTCAGGAGGCGGCAATGCATAATATATCGAGGTTTTTTTAAATTCCCGTACTTACTTGTTTTTTTCCAGCCTAGAAGTTAATTGTTTATATACTTCGTTACGGTTTCTTTTCCCTATGCTTAAAACAAGTACTGTTATTCGTATGTCATCAACCTCATAAACTAACCTATATCCTGCAGACTTTAGCTTTATTTTATATAAATTAGTCCCTCCACTTAGGGCATCTTTTGGTATATGAGGATTAATTAATCTGCTTGATAATTTCTTTTTAAATTGTTGTTTAATAACTTCACCTAATTTATCCCATTCTTTCTTTGCAGCAGGAACAAATTCAAGTTTATAAATCATTTAGATCAACTGCTATAGCTTCTTTCTTTTCTTTTAGTCTTTCTTCAGCAAGTTTAAGTAAATCTCTATCATCTAATATTTCAACCATTTGTTCGTATAGTTCAGCTGGAACTAAATAAGCCGTTGGTTTATTATGATTCAATAAAGCAATAGGCTCACCACTAGACTTAGCAAGCAATGCTGTAGGACTTTTTTTAAATTCTGATATACTGGCAGTAAGATTAGTATAAATATGATTCATTGTTATACCATGATTAATATTTAATTATATACCTATTATAGTACTTAATTTAGGTTTTAACAATATTTTAATCTACCAATTTTTGACAAAGCTAGTTGTTTTTCTGATTGGCTTGATAAAGTTTAAACTCAGCTTTTTCTCAGTTTCTTTAACTTCTACTTTTGTTGTTTGCTCAAGCATTTTATTTGCTAAAAGTTCTAAATTTGGGTTTAGTATGTACAAGGCTGCTAAGGCATAAACCCTGCAATCAAGTGCCTCATTACGTTTACCAGCTGGCTTCTCCCATTTGCGGGTTGGAAAGCCTTTATTATAATAAGTAACGATTTTCTCTGCCGTTAGTTGTTTAAAATATTCAGCATCATAATTTATTGGGAAATGACAATATCCCGGCCCTAGTTCAGTAATTTTTAACCGGCTGTAGATCATTTCTTTGGCTGTATCAGTGCCAATGGAAAACAACTTAACTCGCATTCTATTGGCAATTGATGGTCTACTAACCAAGGCTTTACCTGCTATTGATGAACCCTTTATGGCAAATATCCTACGTAACTGTCTTTTCTTACAGTATGCATAAACTGCTTGGGTGTGATGACCGCCTGAATCAACACAAACTGAGGCAATCCTAAGGTTAATGCCGCTTTGGTGTTTAATGTTCTGCTCTAGGATGTTATCAAGATCGTCCCATATCTCACTCCTAGCAGGATCACCATAGATTACTCTATAATCAAGCGACCAGCTTTCTTCTTTTACACCCCAACCAACTATTTCCACTTCAAGTCGATCATTTTGTACGTCTACACCAGCAGTAATAATAACAACACCGTTAGGTACAACATTGCCCCAATTTTCTTTTCTCGATAATAGTGAAGTCTCATCTACCTTATCTCCTCCTTCCTCCCAAGTTTCACCAAGACTGGTATTAACCCAAGTCTTTAAGGTTTCAGGCATCATTTTCGCTTTCAGGAATTCTGCCGTCATTCTAGCCCAAGTAACCCAAGGCGAATAGATCTCGCTTAAATGAAAACCAGCAATGTTGTTACTTTCTCCTTTAGCTTCAGATATCCACTCGCCACGCTGCAGCATCGACATTTTATCATTATCGTGCAGAATGCAGCCATTTACCTCACAAACATAATGTGCTTCTTCAGGTTTGTCTTTAGGCCACCGTACTTGAGGCCATTTTAAGGTTTGGTACTCACCGCATAATTTACATGGAACATAATAACGTCTTTGATCACTTTGCAGATAAGCCAGTTCTATTCTGCTAAAATATTTGATAGTTGGGGTGGAAGTTAAAATAATTCTTCTATTCCAAAAAGTTGTGGCTCTTTTTTTGGCTAAATTAACTGGATCTCCTTCTGAACCACTACTAGCAGGATAACGATCTACCTCATCACATAGCACAATCCTGACTGGCCTGCTTGCCAGTGAAGAAGGTGAGTTACTACCAGCCATGGTAATGTGTCCACCCGGAAAACGCTTGTATAAGATCTTATTGCCGGAATCTCTACTTTTTGGGTCTTTGACTAAGTTCTTAAACACCTCACTATCACGCAGCATAGGAGTTAAACGATCCGTTGACCAGCTTTCTGCTAGCTTTTCAGTAGGTTGCACTATCAGCATTGGTGCTGGGTCTTGATGAATATGATAGCCAACAATATTATTGATCACTTCGGTTTTACCAACTTGTGCTGATGACATTACTACGATCATCTCTATTTTAGGATCATTTACTGCATCCATGATTTCACGCTGATACGGAGTCTTACTAGTATGCCAGCTGCCCGGCTCAGCCGAAGACTCACTTGACAGCTTACGGTAATTATCAGCCCACTGGCTTACGCTTAACTTTGGTGGTGGTGCTACTAGTTTGGCTATTTTCTTGGTAATCTGACTCCAAATTATTTGGCTTGTTGGCATAATGGGATTGTTGCAAGATGAAAATTTTTTGAATCAGTTTACAACAGTCCCATAATTGCTAAGTTCCAAAAGTGCCTTATGTATCTCCGCCTCTAAGCAATGCACAATGGCTACAAAATCATTATCAAGTACTATTATTTGCCTAGCTATATTGTTTGGAAGACTTAGCATCCTAGCTCTAAAGGCAATGATCAAATTAGACCAATGAAGCTCCACCTCACCGCTAGCTAAGTATTTGCCTTCTAGTATCTGTACTTCTAATTCTGCTTTATCAGCTTGAGCTTTAAGTAATCGTAGTTTTTGGGCGTTTAAATTATCAGAGGTATTTTTGCCAACTGACCTTGATTCAAGATACCGTGCATAAGACTTTATGCAGTCAGCTAAATCATACTTACCAGCTACTGGAGCAGGCAGTATAGCTTCCTTAACCAATTGTTGCACTCTACGTTCACTTAATTGCAAAGCTTTGGCAATGTCTGATACTTTATGGTTATTCATTAAACTAAATACTAACTAATTATATTTTTATATTTCGCTTATTTCGTTTTTTACTACAATTGGTAAAATGTGAGAGCTGTATATTTAAGGGGTTACAGAGCTTTTGTTAAATTAAAAGAAACGAAATATACCAAAAATTTTTATCGCTAGGCAAGGGTCGGGGTGGTCAGTCACCCAGGTTCGACAAGCTTAGAAAGTACCTTGTTTCGTTTCGTTTTTTCCATACTATTTGTTAAATTGCTTCTGTCTCCTTTATTTTGCTGTGTCTAAGGCAAAGTTAAAAGAAGTCGTAAACACCTTATCAAAGCGGCTATTAAAAGTATTAACTGCTGTAGCCTTAAACCCAAACCTTGGGTTAACTTTAGCTTCATGGGTTAGGCTATATAGCCTTTCCAGTCTTTGACTACTACCCCTACGATAAATAGATTTGCCAAGTTTAAATATACTTCTATTCCCCTGTTGATCTCTCAAAGCTTTTGAACTTCTTTGCTTTTTTGGTACATTACTGGTTGGTACAGCAATCATACTGCCACGATATGACACTTTAATTCCACCTTCTTCCTGAATGTAGGCAAAATGAGCCTTATTGGTACTCTTTTGCAGATTTGCTCTTGAACAAGCAATGCTATTTTGTTCAAAGTCAAGTTAACTGCAAATGGTAACTGTTTCTTTTCGATATTATCCATATAACGGGCTATCTTGTTTATATCACTTTTCACATCAATAGTAAAACTCATAACTGCAACCTTTCTAATTTTTAAGCTACTGGACGATATTTAGGATCGTGCAATATTGCAGCAACACCCATTAAAACCCCCTCTCCAAGGTCACCTGTTACTTTAATTGCTGGTCTTACAAACCTCTTATCACCAATATAACCTGCCATAAAAGCAGTAGTATCATCAGGTCTAGTTTTAAGGTAAGCAAAAGTGCCAGTATTCTCCCCAAGCACAGCTCCTATAATCTCTGTATCAAGACAATCAGTAAAGTTAACATTGTCGTTTGAATGTTGCAACCTGATTTGTACATGCCTGTCATCATTCGGATTCACGTTAGCCGCTCCTACCATTACCGTAAAAATACCACTTTCAAAACCTGATACATCCACCGCCTCTACATCAAGTTTATCTACATTAATCGCTACTGGTGCTAACAATTGCTGCAGTTTGCTATTGGTTTTTTCTTCTCTCGTTATTGCCATTTATTCCTCTTTTTCCCTTACGCCAAGCTACCAAGCTTACTATCCCATTCTTGCCTTTTATTATATCCTAAGGTTTATTAACTTGCAATAATTTTTAATTAAAAGTTATTATAAGTTACTACTCACCCCTAGAGTTATGCTGCTTTCAAGGCAAAAAATTTTACTTTAAGTTACATTTTACCAAAATTCTTGCCATCTTCTTTGTTTTTTCTTCTCTTGTTATCGTCATTTATTCCTCTTTTCCCCTTACGCCAAGCTACCAAACCTACTATCCCATTATTACCTTTCATTATACCCTAAGGTTTACCAGCTTGCAATAGCCTAAAACTAAAAGTTACTGCAAGTTACTACTTACCCTTAGAGTTATACTGCTTTCAAGGCAAAAAATGTTACTTTAAGTTACACTTTTGCTAGAATTCTTTAGCCCCTCTTGCCGATAAACCTCAATCAAATCATCTAGTGCCTCACGTAATCTAGTGCTGCCCGCACCTTTAGGCCACTGTGGTATTTGCTTTAGCTCAAATTGCCGCAACGGCAGCTCCAGTAAGCAAAAATGCTCAACTATCTCCTGTGACTTCCTACCAAGCTTAGCAAATATTCGTTGATGAATGCGAGCTGCCTGTACTTGCCTCTCCAACCCCAGCATTTTGCTAAAGTCCTTGTTTGGCTCAATTTGGATTATACCGCTACCACCAAACATGGTTGTTCTTTGGTAATTACAAGCCAAACGATCAGCTACCCTAAACTGCTCATGGTTGATCCCATGCCTCTTACCTTCTGCTACTCCATTTGCCTCATCCTCCAGCCAACAGCGATAAAACCTAGCTACTCATCTTCGAGATAAATATGAGCAGAAATTATGCTATAGAACGTGAGTATTATACGACGAGTGGAGTGTAGAATTAAATTCTCGTTACTGACTACATTTTTTCACCTGTGGAATTTTATAATAAAGAAATACTGATAAAAGTGTACTTTAATGACAAGAGTTTTTATTTGAAACAAAACAATGGTAATACACATAAGAAGCATTATGTTGACTAATTTTTAGTATGTCAAGTAGAAAAGTGATGTTTACATGACTACAAACTTCATTCCAAAACCGCTGCGAACCTGATTCTTTAGACGTTTAAAGCACTTTTTCGTCTCGAAGATGAGTAGCTATTGGTCTTTTGTCGAATTTGTTTAATTCTGTTCTTTCAGTTTTATGATGTTTCATGTTTGTTACCTTGTAAAAATTATTGCAGATCCACTTTGCCAGCAGAAGCAAAAATATATATCTACGGCAGACTTTTTATAAGTCTGCTATATATATTTATATATATACAAAATCCTGCTTTTTTGACCTACCTTGAAAGCCTTGCAGTATAAGGTCTTGCGGGTAGTCCAAAAACGCATTTTTATTTAAAAGCATACTGCTTTTTTGGCTTGCCTTGTATCCCAGTTTCTAAAAGGGTTTGCGGGTAATCCAAAAGAGCAGTGCGTTTTTACTGCATCTTTGCTGCGTTTTTAAATGCATTTTTGCTATCTTCTGAAAGCCTTATAGTATAAGGGTTTGCAGTGTTTTTCAAAAGAGCAGTGCATCTTTACTGCACTTTTAATATCCCCTGAAAGCCTTGTAATATAAGGGTTTGCAGGTAGTCCAAAAAAGCAGTGTTTTTTGCTGCGTCTTTAAAATTTCTGCATCTTTGCTGCACTTTTTAAATTCTATACAAGCCAGTCTTTTAAAAAGTTTTGCAAATATTTCAAAAGAGCAGTACGTTTTTACTGCATCTTTGCTGCACTTTTGACATCCCTTGAAAGCCTTGTAATATAAGGTTTTGCAGGCAGTCCAAAAAAGCAGTACTTTTTTGATGCATCTTTAAATTTCTGCATCTTTGCTGCACGTTTAAAATTCTATACAAGCCAGTCTTTTAAAAAGTTTTGCAGATATTTCAAAAGAGCAGTGCGTTTTTACTGCATCTTTACTGCACTTTTAATATCCCCTGAAGGCCTTGTAATATAAGGGTTTGCAGGTAGTCCAAAAGAGCAGTTTTTTTTGCTGATCTTTTAATTTCTGCATCTTTGCTGCACTTTTGTTTTTTTGGCAATTTTTTGTTCCGTATTTTATCTTCATTTAATCCTCATGCTTTCTTCTAAATCTATGTGCCAAATTTTAGGATTAAGTACATCATCTTTTTTGCCATCACCGTCACGTTTATAATGTGTGGGCAGTATCGCTTTATAGTTTTTGGATATTTCACCAGTGTTGGCATCTATATATTCACCTAAATACATTCTCATCCCTTCAGTACACATAAAACCAAAATTTGCTTTCCCTTCTTTGACAAGTTTTAATCCATAATCTTTTGGATTATCAAAAAACTTAATAAGTCCTTTAGTAGCAGCTGCAGAACAATCATCACAAATAGCTCTTTTATTTCCTAAATCATTAGTATTACGAAACTTTTCACCAAATTGCTTCATTAAAAAAAACTTGCCTTTGATAGCTTCAGATTCAAGCAAATTGAGGATCACCATAACCCTTCTCTGTCGTTCTCTATCAAATAACAAACCACTTTTTTTAAATGCTATTCTTTTATTATTTGAAACAGATTCTTCTACCCATTGTCCATCTTTCTTACAAATGGTTTTAGTTGGTATTTCCTTGCCATTACGCAACTCAAAGATCAGGTGGCGGTCGTTGCTTTCAAGATCAGGCTTATACAGCAAAGCACCAGCGGTGTAATAACCACGCAAACTACTAGCACCGCTAAAAGCTTGAAATGGATCTTCGTCAAACTGAGTTTTAGTGATTTTTTTAGTGTGATGCACTAGTATAATACCAGCATCTAGATTTACTTGGTCTCTTAGTAACTCAATCCTCTTTTGCAAAAAAAATAACATCGCATCATTGTCATTCTCAGTAGCCCCATTTCTGCCGCCATCAAAAACATTACGAATAGGATCAATTGCAATAATGTCTAGTTTATCAGGAAATACCCGCTTAATGTGTTCAGCCAATGCCTCTATCGTTTTTTCATCCAAACTCAACTTTGAATTTGGAGTAATGTATAAATTATCTTTAGCTAGATTAATCAACCCTTCTGATAATTGCATATTTTGCAGTCGCTCCCGCAAGTAATGATAACCAATTTCTGCCTGAAAATAGAAAATCCTCAGTGGTCTTGGTGGCACAAAGCCAATAAATTCCTGACCAGCTGCCATATGCACAAGTAGTGACAACAAAAAGTCGCTTTTTCCAACTTTAGGTGAACCACCAAACACAAGCATGCCACCTAGTGTTAAAATACGTGGGGCAATTAGGTCTTCAGGTAGGCTACTTTTGTCCCCTAAAAGAGACTTAAATGAAAAGCTTTTAATTATAGGCAATTTGCTATTTTCTTTACAGTTTACCTTTTTCGGTTCGCCGTATTTTTGTAAATGCAACTTCCAAAGACCATTAACCGTCTGTTTGATTTTTTCAAGAGACCAAGAAGGGATTACATTAGATAGGTTATAGCTATGAATTTCCTCAATAGCCTCATCCTTGCTAATTAATCCATCATGACAGCGTCGTAACCAATAGCCAATTACCCGGCTTAAATGGTTAAACCTAGTACGCTCACCATTGCCTCCCTCATAAACTTTATTGGTTAGTAAACTATTAAAAGGCAATGTATTATTATTTGGTGGTTTTAAAGTGTTAACAGCAATATTATTACTTAATGCAGGAAAATAGCTAGCACGTGTCATTAGCTCTTCTATTTCATATTCTACTGGATTATACGAGCTAATCTTAACTAGATGATGCTTACCCCCTTTATGGTAAACTGAGCCAGCAACCCTAATTGGTTGATGAGCTGACTTAAAGTGAGTATCACCACCGAAAGCTAAGGCAATTTGGTATCTAAGTTTTAGAAGTTTCTGCAAATCATCACCCGTTACTGCCTTGGTTAATTGCCAATAAATATGTAGCTTGCTATGACCTGAATCAGTAATACCTCCAGACTCAACAACCATAGTTGGCTCACCTAAAGCTGCAGTTAAATCAGTTAGTTTACGTTCAGTATCACCTTCATCAATATCAATAAGCAATGTTTGCATTTGGATGACATCAACACTACCAGCTACTCCAGCTTTAACAACAGTGCCGGGGACAACATAAAAAGCAGAGCTTCGTTGATTAGCTAGCTTTGCAAAATTAGCAGCATGCTCTACCACCTCATCATCAGCCTTTATCCACGTGTTACTTGGTGGTCGGCTGTTGTTATTGCCTTTTTCAGCAAAAGACCTCAATGGTATAAAACCTTCTAAATAGCCGAATACTACGTAAAAGTAAGTTTTTATATAATCTCTTGATGGTTGTAACATAGTTCTCTTTATGACCCCCAACATTTATCTTGGTAATGGCACATTTTACACTCGAAATAATCCTTGCTGGTAAAAGCCCTTGGCAGTAATTCATCAGCTTCTATAGCCCTGATAATATTTACTGCCTTATCACTCATTTTTTGGGCAAGTTCCTCGTCAAATGGTATCAATTCGTGGTAAATTTCTGCATTATCTTTGTTAACAGCTGTAAATAAGCATGGATTCTTTGAAATACTAGGAATAGTCTCTGTCATATAAGCTTGGTACAAAGCAATCTGAGCAGCATAGAGCGGCTTAGACAAGGTTAACCCTTTTTTTACAGTTTCCTTCCATGCTCTATTGTTCATTGATTTTGCTTCCCATAAGGCAGGACAGGTAATATTGATTCCGCTAGGAGCAGTCTTAATAATCCCATCGATATGCCCAGCTATTCGAGTATCAGCTGCCATAAAACCAAATTGCTTACCGTTGTCATCAACAGTAATCAGCTCAAATCCAGCTAGGCGTAACCATCTTGCCGCTAGTTCTTCAAACAAATGCCCGGCTTCAAAGATACGAAGTGTTTGACCGCTAAAGCCTGAAGCTTCATGATGTACAGCACTAAGATATTCATACTGCAACGCTCTACTACAAGGATGACCAAGGCTAGAAGCACCTAAATACTTACGTTTTGGCAGCGTTTTTCTTTCTAATGTTAAAGCTTGGTTCAACAATAGATTCAACTGCTCATTAATAGTACTACTGACAGGTGTATTGATTGGCCTATTAAAATCCAGCATAATCAGCCCCAACTTGGTATATTACTAAGACCCATTACAGCAACATAATCCTTATGCTCTAGACCAATGGCACATTTGATCACGTTTCTATTATTACCTTCCTGATCTTGTTCAACATCTATTTTAACCACAAACTCCAGTCCATTAAGGTCAGCAAAACTGTCAATTTTTCTAGCAGTTTGTGCAGCTTCACAATTATCCTTATCACTAAACCCCTTAGCTGAATTTAAGATAGAGCGGATAAAACTGCGACCCATAGCACCCCAGCGATTATTGTTTTTCTCGCTGTAAAGACCAATTAGTTGCCATATTTTGTAACCTATATATTTTTCATCTAATTTTCCTTGTAAAATTGTAAATGCACAGTTAAGATAAACAGCCCCGCTTGCTAAATTCTGAGTAGCATAACCCAAAGTCCAACCTTGTTCTAGGTCATCATAACCACCCATCTTAATTCGTAAAGCAACCTTAGCTATAGTCCCAACTGGGATTAGTTCAAAATTAAACTGTTCAATATTATTAAAATCGTAAAAGCTCATAATTATTTTCCTCCTGTTGTTATTCTTGTTGCTGATTTAATTTTTTCCATTAATTTGCCAAGGTCAGCTGGTTCGATCATTGCTAATTTGCCTGATCGGTCTTTGGCAGGATAACCATATGGATTGTTGGTATGGTTAATAAAAGCCCGGTAAGTTGAATTATCTTGTGCTTTAAGCTCTGCCATAGTAATGACCTGATCAACTATACCCGGTAGCTCATTTGCCGTTTTGCTACCATCTATTTGCAGAGCAAAATTCTTGCGGTTTAAATCATCAAATTTTTCCTCTAAAATTCCAACAAACCAAATATTCTTACTTCTGCTATGCTGTAAAGTAGTAAGCCAGCTAATCATTTCTTGTCCATGCAGCCCATAGGCTGAACGCATATCTTCTTTGCCGGTTTTATCGCTAATTACCTGTGGCTGTCCCTTACACCATTGCAAACACAATCGACCTGCAACAGTAATGGAATCAATGAAGATAGTCTGATATTTATCCAACATTGCAGCTTCCCCAAAGCGTTTGCAAACATCTTGATAATGAGCATTACTGTAAACAAAACCATCACGAACTGCTGGATTAACACCACCAATAAATACTGCAAGGTCTCGACATTCTTGCCAAGTGCGAGGTCTAATAGTATCTCCTTGCCAACCTTCTACTGCTAAATCACCTACCTCTAGATCAAGGAATAAAGTGTTATCTTTTGGCAATGTCCAAAGTAAACTGGTTTTACCTACTCCGTAACCACCAAAAATACAGCCCTTAATACCTCTTGTTTCAGCTAAGCGTTCATCGGCACTGATAATAGGCAGCTTGCTCATAATGCTACCTCCTGATCCAGTCTGTTTAGTTTATAGATCGGCTTACCCAGCTTTAAAGTTCGAGCAGGTTCAAAAATCTTCTTAATTGTGCTAGACCAACTGTTATACTCAGCCTCTAGTACATTGTAGTAGGTTTCAACGAAGTCACTTAAATTCCCTCCGTTAATTAAAATATCAGTAGCAATTTTTGCCAACTTCTGCTGATCCCATTCAACCTTTTTAACAACATCGCAACTAATCTTAAAGCCATTATCCTCGAGATGTATAACGCCCGTATCTTTCTCAAGACGTAGCCTTTTAGCTCTAATATGTTCCCCATACTTTAAGCTAATGGCATACAAAAGCCATTCTCTAGCTTTTTTTGCTTGCTCAAGTTGCTCTAATACTTGCTGCAATAACTGGTACAAATCTTGTATTTGGTATTTTGCTAGCGAGCCAATTGGTATGTGTAAAACATTATCTTTATTCATTATTAATCTCCTATTTGAAATATAAAACGGTCTTAATAGGATTCCTTGAATTTTCAATTTTTGCAACCTTAAGTTATTAAAAATAACTTGTTTAAACCGGATATCTAGCATAGATCAAGCAAAAAGCTCTTTAATTTAAAAGAACATTTTTCCACAGATTTATAATTTTAAATTACAGTATCCATAATTAGAAATCAGTCCATGACTCAGTACGTTTCTAAAACTCGTATGCAGAACTTTTTATTTAACAAGAAATACTTTTTTATACATAACAATTAGCTAGGTTTTATAACCTACAATTAAAATTAATAAGATTATGAAACTTTCAACTTGGATGTCAGTAAATAAAATAAAGCCTACTGCAGCTGCTCGCTTATTTGAAACAACTCATGCCCATATTTACAGATATCTTTATGAAACAGCTATTCCAAGAGAAAAAATTATGTTGAAGATTTTTATAACTACTCGAGGAGCTGTAACACCAAACGATTTTTACGGAACTACGGATGAATTTCTTGAACAAGAATTATTAAAAGAATTAAAACAAGATGACTAATGACATTAAACACAGTCTTCAAACTATCCTAGCACTTGACCTTGGCACGACCCTAGGCTGGGCAATACGATATCCAACAGGTCGTATTACCTTTGATACAATCACTTTCAAGCTAAAGCGATTTGAAGGAGGAGGCATGCCATATTTACGTTTTAAGCAATTTACAGGTAAAGGCAATGCTTCAAAACAGGAAGTAATTAAGGCAGTTAAACGCAAAGGTTTTACTACAGAAGACCATAATGAAGCTGATAGCTTAGCATTGCTGGATTTAATTTTATCGAAATATAATGAAGAAGAATTATGATAAATAGATTACCAAACGCTGATTTAGGTGATAAAAAGCCTCATAAAAATATTAAAGCTAGAAGATCAAGAGAAGAAATTTTTAACTGTTTAGCTAACTGTATTCGTAATGCTCATGATGAAGATATAAGTGAGGAGGAGTCAAGGAAATTAGCAAGAAACTTTATAAATTTTTGCCAAAAATTTGTAGAGATTCAAGTTAGGTTAGAAAAGGAGAAAGAACTAAAAAATTACTTAAATCAAAATTGACTTTCTAAATTTTTTTTTAAAGATAATAAGTTATTTGTAAATTAAAGATTGAAAAGTTAGTTTTAAATGCTAATATTAATGGACATAAATAAATATAGAAAATTCTGTGGAGGACTCTATTAATGATTGATCGTTATAAAGCTACCAAAGCAATTATCTTATCACGTGTTTCATCAAAAGATCAACAAGAAGGTTATTCTCTTGAGGTACAAACTGATAGATTGGAAAAATATTGTGAGCGTAAGGGGTTATTTATTTTAGACCGCTTTAAGCTTGTTGAATCATCGACCAAAGGTGATCGTAAACATTTTATGGAAATTATCAAATTTATAAAAAAGCAACGTGAGCCTATTGCTTTTGTAGCTGATAAAGTTGATCGTATTCAAAGAAGCCAAAAAAAAACGCCTATTTTAGATGATCTAATAAGGCAAGGCAAGTTAGAACTACATTTTAACAGTGAGGGTTATGTAATCCATCAGCATTCCAGCGCACATGAATTAATGATGTGGGGTATGAGTGTTGTATTTGCCAAATCTCATACTGATTTGCTTAGCGAGAATGTTAGGAAAAGTTTTAAACAAAAAATAGAAGTACATGGAGAGTGGTATGGTCCAGCTCCTATTGGCTATGTAAATAAACGGGATGAAAGGGGGAGAGGACTAATAGTGGTAGACCCAGTGAGTGGTCCAATAATAAAAAAAATCTTTGAAACTTATGCTACAGGAGTTTATACTTTGTCTGAAATGGTAACCAAGGCTAGAGAGTGGGGTTTAAGGAGTAAAAAGGGTTTTCATTTTACTAAATCACCTTTGCACCGACTTTTACAAAATCCATTTTATTACGGAGAAATGAGGATTAAAGAAGAATTATGGCCTCATAAGTATGAACCACTTACCACAAGAGAGATTTTTATGACATGCGAAACAGTAAGAAATGGTTGGAATAAAACACCTTTTCAATATAGAGGTAAAGAATTTTTATTTAGGGGTATTCTCAAATGTGCTGTTACTGATAAACTAATTACTGCTGATACTAAAACCAAAAGATACAAGAATGGTAAAGTATCAGAATGGACTTATTTACGTACTTGGGATCCACAAAATCCTGAAAAGATGATTTGGGTCAGAGAAGATCAAATAGTGCTGCAGCTTGAAGAAGTACTGAAAAGCTTAAAAATTAAAGATACTGAAATATTAAAACAGACGATGGAATATCTTATGAATGTTAATCACGGAAAGGCACATGAATTTAATCGTGAAGTTGGTGCATTAAAGCAAGAACATACCCAAATTCAAAATAAACTTGACTCAATTGTAGACTTAGTTACAGAAGGGGTTTTAACTAGGGAAGAATTTTTGCGTAAGAAAACACAATTAAGAGATAGGCAATATGAATTAAGTGAATTGATTAAAAGTTATGACAAGGTAGATGACAAATTATCAAAAAAGCTTGTAGACCTGATAAGTATTACTACAAACGCTTATGAAACTTTTAGGGATTCGACGATAGCTGAAAAACGGGAATTATTAAATTTTATGTTTGCGAACCTAAATCTTAATGGTCAGAAACTAGAGTACGCTCTAGCTTTTCCCTTCACAGAACTAGCAAAATTAACCAATTGTCCCATTTGGCGGGGCGTAGTGGACAATTTCAGAACCAAAATTGAAATAAAAATGCTCATAACACATTATCGCTCTCAGGAATTTATTAAATGACAATTATATTAATATTAATTAATATAATTGCAATAATTAGCGTTCTGTCACCTGATATTGTAAATCCATATTTTTACCACAAAAAGCCATGCAGATTTTTAGTATTTGCTTAACATATTGATACTGTCTTATTTTTACATCGTATTGCTTATCTATGATCTGTTTTAATCCCATTTGGGCTACCAAGGCTAAATCTTCTGCATTTTTGGCTATCTTATACTCAATAATAATTGCCTTATCTCCTTTACTAGATTTTGGAATCATGATAATATCAGCTCTTCCACTTCCTGACTCCTGTTCACTTGCTATTATGTAGCTAGGTGATAATATATTAACAAGTCCTAGCATAAAGCCACTATAAAATAACTCTGCTTTCTTTTCTCCCGTTTGATAAAAACTGGTAGAATTTACCAACAATTCTTGTAACCGTTCTTTAAATTCTTCTATTTTACCTGCTGCTAATAAACTGATAAAAGAGTAATATCTAGAACTATCAATTTTTAACTGACTAGTAACCCATTGGAGCATCCTTGCTTTATATATATATCTTACTTCTCGATTTGGTGCTGACAATTCATATATATTTTCTTCTGAATTTTGAACTGTAGGGTTTAAATAACCGCTGAACAGTAATAAACTGAGCAATCCTACTGGTTTGTTAATATCAGCAAAACTAATTTGTTTAGTAATAGGTGAGACAATACTTTTTCCAGCAGCTAAGATCTGTAAATCTTCCTGCATTTCGTCTGACAATAATGCTTTATCCACAAGACCTGTGCCTCCACTATCTAGCCAATAATAATCAAGCTTACCTTTATGTGCTAAACATTGCATTATTGACCACGGATTGTAAATTACCTCTCCACCAAATGTATAACCATTATACCAATCCTTAATTTGTTCAGTATTAGTGTCAAGCGGTACTTTTGTAAGCAAATCATCTACCTCTGCTTGAGTGAAACCATAGAACTTAGAGAAATCATCATCAAGTAAGGTATATTCAGTAACATTATTCAAGTCTGAGAACAAATTAGCTTTAGCAACCCGTAATATGCCAGTAATTATGCCTTTTTCTAAGTAAGGATTAGTTTTTAGACTACTACCAAATATGCCACGAAATAGTTCAAGTACTTGTTCAAATTCTTCTGATTTATCACCAAATTTAATATATGAACTATTAATCGGTGTATCATACTCATCGATCAATATATAAACTTTTTGATTAAAGTGCTTAAACAGTAGTTTACTTAAGAAAGATAAACTAATTTTCAACTGCACTAATTCTACCTTATCTGTACCTGTTAAATAATCTTGAAAATTCTTTTTTTCTTCTACACTAAGTTTATCACTACTTTCTAGATATTTATGATGGTCATAAGCATTTTTAACATTTATCCTTATCCCACTCTCAATTTCTTGATAACTACTACCTTTAACGTCCTTAAAATTTATGGAAATAATAGGAAATTGACCTTGACGCTTCATAGCATTTGTTATATTAGCAATTTTTAACGGTTTCAGTGTTTTAGTCTCACCAAAGCCTGAATCTACTTTTCCACCAACAAACAATTTGATATTGTTCTGATACTCTAGTGCTAATGGATTTCCCTGTCCATCTATTTCGATTTCTAAGAATCTCCTAATCATATCCATGTTCAAGCTCTTACCCCAACGTCTTGGTCGAGTAATTAGGGTGACTTTACCGCTATCTTCTAATAATTCCTTGATCATTAAACTTTTATCAACGAATATATCGCTATTAATTAGCAGATCATAGAAGTCATCACTACCCACTAACATCTTTGGTTGATAATTAATATTATTTTTGCTCTTTTTCTCTGTCATTGTTTTTACGAGTTTCTATTGACTATAATATCATTATACACCTGTTTTATTATCCACTAATAGATATTAGTAAAATTTCTGCTAATCATACTATTTTTTATCAATATTGAAGTCAAATCTAATTTTGGAAAATTAGGAGTCTATTAGGTAATTTAAACTCAAGAATTTTTTCTTTATACTTCATAATTTTACTCCTTGTTGTTTAGACACTGTTAACAAAGGTTTCGAAGATTTATTTTAATAGCAGCAAAAGCAATAAAAGACAGGAAGGAAAGATCATCTTTTTCATAACGAAGTCCAAGACGCCTGTTTTCTTTAATCTTACCAAAAAATCTTTCTATTGCTCCTTCTAACAAACTGTTCTAATAGTTTGTTTATGTTTTTACATAATACGTAGCATTTTGTTTGCTGCTCTTAACTTATATTTTTCCTTGTCATATATAATCTCTATCTTCCTATTCTTTCTTCCGGGAATTACCGGTATATTATTTTGTGAAACAAGATTCTGACGATTTTTATTACTATCATATCCACGATCTTGAATAACACAGCACCCTACAATTCCTGCACTTAACTCTTCTGCCATAGCAATATCATTTCTATTCCCTCCTGTCAGGAATCCTTCTACTATATGCCCTTGTACTGTCATCGTAAGGTGCAGCTTCGTACTCATTCCTCCCTTGCTCTTCCCCTTGCTTTGACTCCCCCTTTTAAGCCGCCGCCATGTCGGTGCACCTTGAATATACTGCTATCTGAGATAACTATATTAATCGTTATCTTCTTGCTACACTGTAGAAGCATTAATATCTTCCACCATATTCCTCTTTCACTACCTCGTTTAAAACGTTGATAGATAGTATGCCAGCAACCATAACATTTTGGTAAATCTCTCCATGGTACGCCAGTTCTCAGCACATACATTATTGCACAAAATACTCTGTAATGACTTATTTGAACAGGTCGACCCTTCCAAATATAATTCTTCTCTATAATTGGCTCTATTTCTTTACGGAAAAAATCAGCCTTAATAGGATATAATCGTTGATCCATATATATCTCCTTTTTAAGACCATTCTATCCTATTCTTACTTTCTTTTCTATACCTTTGTTAACAGTGTCTAATAAGTTTATGATCATAATTACCTTAGTATTCACAATAATTCCCCAATAATTCCTGTAACAAGTTTTGGTCAGAATTACATATGTAGTTAAAATCTTTACTTCCAAATAAATTAGTGAGATAATCGCTCGCGTCTATAGCCTTATTTATGTTAATGTTTAAGTTACTAGCAAGTTTCTTAAGTAATACCGAGTTATTAAGTAATGGATTATCATACTTAATGCCCTCTAGTACATTAACTGATGTATAATCATTTTGAGTTGAAATATCTACTTTAATAGGTTCTTTTATAAACTTACTTTTAACTTTTACTAACTTTAATGCTTTTTGTTCAGCAGCAGCATCTAATTTTTTTTCTAAGAAAGTATGTGGCTTTTTATTATTAATTTTTTTGGAAGCATTAGCTTTGTTAAGGTTAACTGCTTTATTCTCTCGACTACCTATTACATTATCAGCCACTTTAGCTCCTTTTTGCTCAAAAACTCTTTGGTTTTTAGTGGATATAACAGTGTTTTCAATAGTTACATCCTCTACTAATAAAGGAGATTCAGATGCTGATATTTCTTTTATTAGATGCCATACAACTTTCTTTGATTGTGGATTGGTTCTTTTCTCCCATATTTTTAATGTTGCATCATCAGAACCTGAGGCAAGGTATTGACCATCAGGGGAATAGCTTATACAACTGATTTCAGCAATGTGTCCTGTTAGATGTTTAAGTAACCTACCATTTTTAATATCCCATATTTTTATTGCCGAAGAACTTGAGGCAAGGTATTGACCATCAGGGGAATAGCTTAGACACCTACCACTAGTAGTGGACTCTTCTAGATTTTTTAGTAAACTAAAAAATTTAACACCATACCAATCCTTAATATACCATACTTTTACTGTATTGTCATTAGAACATAAAGCAAGGTATTGACCATCAGGGGAATAGCTTACACGCTGAGGACCGTTGGAGTACCCCTCTAGAGTTTTGAGTAACTTACCATTTGTAGCATTCCATATTCTTACTGTTTTATCACAAGAACATGAGGTAAGATATTTACCATCATGAGAATAGCTTATACACTCAACAACATAGGTATGTTTTGTTAGATTATAGAGTAACCTACCATCCTCAACATTCCATATTTTTACTGTGTGGTCATAAGAACCTGAAGCAAGATACTGCCCATCAGGGGAATAGCTTATACACTTGATACTCCAAGCATGTCCCTTTAAATTTTGTAACCTACCATTTTTAATATCCCATATTTTTACTATGTTATCCTGAGAACCTGAGGCAAGGTATTGACCATCAGGGGAATAGCTTATACACTCAACAATGGCGGTGTGTTCTCTGATCTCTTTGAGTAATCTACTATTTTCAACATCCCATATCTTTACTGTTTTATCATAAGAACCTGAAGCAAGATATTTACCATCAGGGGAATAACTTAGACAGTATACAATATTGGTGTGTTCTTTGAAATCTTTGAGTAACCTACCATCCTCAACATTCCATATTTTTACTGTACAATCCTCAGAACCTGAGGCAAGATATTTGCCGTCAGGGGAATAGCTTATACATTTGACACCACCGGTGTGTCCTGTTAAAGTTTGGAATAATTTACTATTCTCGATGTCCCATATTATTACTGTTTTATCCAAAGAACCCGAAGCAAAATATTTGCCATCAGGGGAATAGCTTATACACGTATGTCCCTTTAGATTTTGGACTAATCTATCATTCTTATCATTCTCAGGATTCTCAACATTCCATATTTCTAATATGGGGTTCATATAACAAGAACCTGAGGCAAGCTGTTTTCCATCATGGGAATAGCTTATATACCCTACACCATAGAGTGTATGCCCTTCTAGATTTTGGAGTAACCTACCATCCTTAGCATTCCATATTTTTACTGTGTTATCAGTAGAACCTGAGGCAAGATATTTGCCGTCAGGGGAATATCTTATACACTTGATGTACCAAGTGTGTCCTTCTAGATTTTGGAGTAACTTACCATTCTTAGCATCCCATATTCTTACTATTTTATCATTAGAACCTGAAGCAAGATATTTACCATCAGGGGAATAACTTAAACAGTATACAGGAGCATTATGCTCTAAATCAGGATGTATTGATAACTTAATATCTGTCATATTAGTACCAATAAACTTAGCACCTACTAGATTTGTATTAGTTAAATTAACTTCAGTTAAATCCGCATTGCTAAAATCTACATATTGAAAAATCCCATTTCTGATATTTGCTCCTTTGATAGATATATTACTTAAATCTTCTCCAGAAAATGAATATTGTGATGCTACAAGTAATGTTATGCTATTGGCGGCTAAAGTCACTGCTTTAACAGATTTGTCTTGCTTAGTTACATCAATGGATTCCCTTAAAAAAATTTGTAATTCTTTGTTATAAACCAAGTCATCTGCTATTAATTTGATTAATTCAACATCATTAACTATGCTTTTATTACTAAGTATTTCACTTTTCTTTGATCTTGCAATTTCATCTTTGATTGCTTCAAATAAATAATAATTTTTAAATATAACATGGGCAAATCCTATTTCTACTTCTTGCTTTATTTGAACTTTAGACCCTGAAGTTTTAGTTTCAATTTTTAGCGGCAGAAGCTTTAGTATATGATATAATGCTTGTTGCATGAATAAAGTTGATTCTTCATATCCAAAAGCCTTAAATAACTCACTGTCATCTTTAATCCTAAATTCATTTGGTAAATGTAGCTGCATGGCTATGTATTTACCTAGCTCTTTTAACAGTTGATTTAATTCTAGTTCCTGAGGGGTTTTTTTATGGTCTATATTAAGGTCTAGCAATAATTTGACCATTTCGTCTTGTTGATTTTTGTGTAGTTCTTTTACTCGCGTGCCTTGCTGAATTTTAAGATATTCATCATAAATATCTTGTCTGGTAATAGGTTTTTCTTCCGTTGAAGGTATATGTATTGAAGGTATTGTTTGCATCACAATTGTAAACATAAAACCAGTATCAATCATTGATTCCATTTTTAATTTAGCAATTCTATCTAAATAATATTTTTCATCATGATCTGGATCATTGTTACACTTATCAACATATTTAACATATTGGCTTACATAGTCTTCTAATTTTTGTTCATCACTATAATTAATAGGAGCAATATAACAAACTTCAAGTTGCTTTGACTCAGGCATAAACCAATTATAATCATTATTACTTGGTAAGTAGTCTGTTCTACAAGAAATTAATATTTTAGGATTTTCTAACTTTTTAATATAATCCTTAATTAATACTTCACGACTAGCAGCAATTCCTAATCCTTCGTCAAAACTATCAATATACAAATGGGCATTTTTAAGATCATTAAGTTTAAGATTAGTACCTAGTGCATTATTAATAGAATCTATGATTTTAACTAAATCAATATTACTAGCCAAATTAAAATATATTGGAAGTGGGTCACCAATCTTCCAGTTTTTTACTGCCTCAATAAACTTTAATTGTAGGGTGATACTTTTACCAGCACCAGCTACGCCAAGCAGTAACATTACCTCTTTTTGACTGCCCCAAAAACTATCTATTTTACTGGATAAAATATCGGTTTTTAACTTGGCATACCTATATGGATCAAGTCCGGTACTATAAAGTTCTATGTATAAATTTTCAGTATTTTCTATATTTTGATTGCTGACTAACTTTCTTACTTCTATATCACTTATTAAGTTTTCTATATCTTCATTAATACTTATCGATGATTTGTTACTTTTAAGTCGTTCTTTGATTTTATTGATATAGTGGGTAAAAATAATATTATTTTTATAATTGTCATCACCAACTGCTTTTATTTGTACTATGGCATCTGCGATTGAAATCCTTTGCTTTGGGTCTGGATTTGTTAAGCCGCTACTTAACTTTTTAACCTCCTCTTTACTAACATCTGTGCCACCTTGTATAATACCTTCTATAATTTTACCGCAAGCAAATGACAAGGCTTTCTTAATATCAATAATTCCTTTGTTTTGTTGTAATTCTGGAGCACTAAACTCTTTTGTATGTTGAAAGGAATATTTACGGATATTAAATTTTGTTTTTTCTTCTTCTTTGTCAATTTTAACTATTCCACCAAGATCAATGATTGTCGCCTTCCTTGTATCTGTATCATAAAGAGTATTATCTAGCTTTAGATCTGTCATTGCAACATTCTGCCCTAATAAATCTCGTGTTTTTTGAAACACATCTAATAGATAAGGTTTTTGATATTCCCACTTTTGGTAGTTTGGATTTGCAAACACTTTAGTTGCTGTATTTTGTGGTAGCACTTCCATCATCAAATATCCTTTACGATGATTCTGCCCTACATCTCTATCAGTAACCAACGCCATATCAAAAACACTTGGTGCATATATTATATCTGCTACATCATTGGTAAAATAATCTCTAAGGGTTGTGTCAATAATTTGTTCATAAGATGGCTCTAGAGAGTTAATACTTTTAGTCTTTTTGATACAAATCAAATCACTAGGCTTGGATTTAGCATCAAATAAGCTTAAAGCAAACCTTACTGTACCAAAACCACCTTTACCAATTGTAATCTGTTGTTTTCCTCCTTGTAACTTATCTTTTAGGTAATCACTGCTAGCAACTTCTTTAATAACTTGTTCATTATCACTTAGGTTATTTAGCAGCAAATACATACCACCATCTTCACCCATAATCACTGTACTAGGTAAATTAAACTCCTCTTTATCAAATCTGCTAGTTAAAATTGCTTCCTTCAGTTGATTAAATTTATTCTGATCACTAAAATGATTTTTTAGGGTTTTTAGTGCATCAGTAGTTAGCTTAGTACTATCAACAGCAATGTTTGGGTCTTTCCATAAAAGAAACTCAATTGCTTTTTCTATTTCGGCTTTAATTGGCTTAAATAAATCTTCTTGTAAAATATCTATTGCATCTTCTTCAAACAAGATATCGCCTACTTCAAGCATTTTCTTTGCTATTCGCCAGTCTATTTGGTCATTTTCATTCTCAAATAGCAATTCTTGTACTAGTATACTTATACCATTTATGAATATGTTACGTTCTGCTCCTTTTATAGATTCTGCTTCAACCTTACATGATACATCAAAATAACGTACCCATGGTTTATATAATTCGTCTCCCTGAAAAGCGTTATGCAACTCTCTCATGATCCTATTTGAATCAGATATATACTTTTCAGCCTTAGGATTCTTTAAATTATTTAGGTATTTTATTCCTAAATCCAGTCTCTCATACTTATCTAGGGATGGATCACTTAGTACTTGTTTCAGCAGATTAAATTTCTTTTCATTACTTATATCTTTTGAATCTAAAGTAGTTTTTACTTCATTTATATTTGTTATTTTCCCTTCTACTAGTACTGGAACAACTTCTTGCATTTGTTCTTTAGACATATTCGTACCCCAGCTATAGTAGTTAATTTATATGAAAGTCTTTATATTTTTATTAAAATTGTAACAGTATTCGTATTTGATTAGTACACTTGAATATTCATCTGACAGTCAAAACTTAACTGACAATCAGAGGGTGATTTTACAGTATCTATCAGATCAAATCCTGACTTTTGCAAAATCATATACCCACATCTTTTGAAAGCGAGACTCAATAGAATCCCTCTCTTATTCAGCAAGGATTCTACTCAAATACATTCACTACTATTATCTGCTAAACTTAGTAAACCACCTAATACAATAAAAGGGTCGTTATTTTCTATTGCCTCTTCTATTAAATATGGATTTAATTCCTTACTTAACTTTAACACCTCATTAAAGTTACCTCCCCATAATTTGGTTACATCTTTCATTAACCCTAAATTATTTAATAAAGGGTTGTCGTAAACTACTTCATTTAAAAAATGAACCTGTTTTGTTGTTTCAGCGTTAGGATTAGCCTTGTTGTATAGTTCGTTTAATAACTGTTTAATTCCAACGTCATTTTTAAACTGAGCCACTATTTTCTGACCTAATATATTAACATCTTCATTATTTCCCACAAGTTGGTCATCAGATTTAACGATACTATAAATAAATAGCACTACATCTTCCAAAACCATCTTACTTACCTCATTTTTTGATACACTCGGTATTTTAGTAATTTTTGATTCTAGTTTGTCTAATACCTTACTTAACCATTCTTTTGCTTTATCAATTCCTTCAGGCTTTTTTTCTTTAGATAATATTACGTTTGAAGCTTTAATTTTAGCAATGTCAATTGCTGAACTTGCTAGTGCCATATCTAAATCTTTTGGAAGGATAAAACCAGATATACTATCAGCTACTTTTTTTGCCGTCCGAACTAACTTAACTTCAGTATATTTTTCATAAAAACCATTTATAACACCTATTCCTCCTCCTGCAATTCCAAGTGGTGGAAAAAACTTGCCAGCTAAACCTAAGCCGTCAGATATCTTTTTTATTATTGAACTATAATCGTCTCCCTTTCCTTTTATTAAACCAGTGCTTATCAATTTATATGCAAGTAAGCAATCGCTTAAAGTACAGTAAAACTTAGTAGCATATTCGCACACCTCTGAACCATGTTCTTTTTCTAATAACTCAAACTTTTTCTTAATTTCTACCTCAGTATCTACATTAGCTTTGGTTAAAATATCGTCAATATAGACTTTCCACTCTTTTATCCCATTTACATCTGTTTCAATTATTTTAAGCTGATTATCATATAAGCTAATAATTTCATCTTTGTAAGTTGATTGTAATTTCTCAAATTCCTCTTTTGTCACCAATTGATACAATTGCTCTTTAATCTCTTCTATATTCCCTGTTGCTACTTGTAAGTCTCTTTCCAATACACCAACTTTTTCTGTTACTACTTTTATATCTTCTTTTATCTTTTTCTGTTCAGTAAGTCCACTTTCAAATGAAGCATTAATATTATCTTGTGTTGATGTATAATTCATAAAAGATTTTTCCAGTGCGTTAAGTTTTTCTTTACATTCTTGGAGTTCCTTTACTAATTCATTATTCGTACTGCCCTTTATTTGTGCTTGTATTCCTTTAACTTTATTTTCTAGTTCTATGTAAGGAGCTAAAATCTCTGTGATATAAGTAATATTCTGCTTAGTTAATCCTTCTATTTTACCTTTGTTAACTAATGTAACTGCTTCGTTAAAGCAGTTTAGACCTTCTTCTTTTCTACCTGTAATACTTAGAAGTACGCTTCCTTTATTACAATAATATAGAGGATTGGGGTTTCTAGTTCTAGCGTTAATTGCATCTTCAAAAGCTTTAAGAGCCTCCTCATTTTGTGCTTCAACCACGTAAGTTAGTCCAATGCTATTGTAAACAGCAGCTTTATCCTCTGAACTTGCTGACCTATCATTTTTATATGCTTTAAGCCCCTTATCATATTGTTCAAGTGCCTCATCATACCTAGTAAGTTTACGTAAACAATCTCCTAGAGCTTTATATATATTCACTTTAGGCTTAAGTTGTTTTTCAGCAATTTCTTTATAATACTTTAAAGATTGCTCATATTCTTCGATTCCATACAATATGTTACCGTATTTATGTAAATATATGATTTCTTTTGTATCTCCTGAGGTATCATTTCTATTAGATTTCTGTATCCCAGCCACATCTTGAAGAAGATTTTTAGCTTCGTCTAAAGTATTTGTTGCTACTTCAATATTTCCTTGTTGTTTTTCAGAGTCAGCTTGTGTAAGCAACTTAAGAACTCTATCTTTCATAATTTTACTCCTTGTTATTTAATAAGTTTATGATCATAATTACCTTAATATTCACAGTAATTCCCTAATAATTCTTGTAACAGGTTTTGGTCAGAATTACATATGTAGTTAAAATCTTTGTTTCCAAATAAATTAGTGAGATAATCGCTCACGTCTATAGCCTTATTCAAGTTAATGTTTAAGTTACTAGCAAGTTTCTTAAGTAACATCGGATTATTAAGTAATGGATTATCATACTTAATGCCCACTAGTACATTAACTGATGTATAATCATTTTGAGTTGAAATATCTACTTATAATAGGTTCTTTTATAAACTTACTTTTAACTTTCACTAGTTTTAATGTTTTTTGTTTAGCAGCAAGTTCTAATTTTTCTTTTAATAAAGCATTTTGCTCTTTATTGACAGTTTGCTTGGGAATAACAACTTCATTAGAGTTAACCTCTTTATTCATGATGGGTATATCTATTTTATTATTAGCTACTTTAGCTCCTTTTTGTTCAAAAACCTTTTGATTTTTGACAGATATAACAGCTTTTTCAATAGTTGCATTTTCTACTGCTAAAGAGGATTCAGTAGAAGATATTTCTTTTGTTAGACACCATATATTTTCTTTTGACCGTGGTTTGATTTTTTTCTCCCATATTATTACTCTGTCATCCCAAGAACCTGAGACACGATACTTTCCGTCATGGAAATAGCTTAGACAGATGATGTGATTGGTGTGCCCTACTAAGGTTTGCAGTAAGCTATCATTTTCAGGATTGTCAGCATTCCATATTTTTACTGTTTGATCTTCAGAGCCCGAGGCAAGATATTTATCATTATGGAAATAGCTTAGACAGTAGATCGCCTTGCTATGTCCTTCTAAAGTTTTGAGTAATTTATAATTCTTATCATTCTCAGCATTCCATATTTTTACTGTTTTATCGCTAGAACCTGAGGCAAGATATTTGTCATTATGGGAATAGCTTAGACAGTTAATCCTCTTGGTATGTCCTACTAAAGTTTTGAGTAACCTATCGTTTTCAGTATTCTCGGGATTTTCAGCATTCCATATCCTTACTGTCTTATCTTTAGAACCTGAGGCAAGATATTTGCTATTATGGGAATAGCTTAGACAGCAGATCGCCTTGGTATGTCCTTCTAAAGTTTTGAGTAATCTATCGTTTTCAGTATTCTCTGGATTCTCAGCATTCCATATCCTTACTGTTTTATCTTCAGAACATGAGGCAAGATATTCGCCCTTATGGGAATAGCTTAGACAGTTGATCCTATTGGTATGTTCCACTAATGTTTGTAATAATATACTATTCTCTGCATTCCATATTTTTACTGTTTGATCTTCAGAACCTGAGGCAAGATATCTGCCCTTAGGAGAATAGCTTAGACAATTGATCTTATTGGTATGTCCTTCTAAAGTTTGTAGTAAAATACCATTCTCAGCATTCCATATTTTTATTGTTTGATCTTCAGAACCTGAGGCAAGATACTGTCCGTTATGGGAATAGCTTAGATAGTAGATCTCTTTGGTATGTTCTACTAAGGTTTTGGGTAAGCTATCATTTTCAGGATTGTCAGCATTCCATATTTTTACTGTTTTATCGCTAGAACCTGAAGCAAGGTATTGCCCATCAGGAGAATAGCTTAGACAGCTGACAAGATTGGTATGTCTTGTTAGCTCTTGAAGTAAATTACTTTCCACAGCATTCCATATTCTTACGGTACAATCATCAGAACCAGTTGCAATATATTTTTCATCAGGAGAACAGCTTATACACTCGACTACATCCACATGTTTTAAATCAAGATATATTGATAACTCAGTACCAGTCATATTAGTACCAATAAACTTAGCACCTACTAGATTTGCATTAGTTAAATTAACACCAGTTAAATCTGCATTGCTAAAATCTACATATTGAAAAATCCCATTTCTAATGTTTGCTCCTTTGATTGATATATTATTTAAATCTTCTCTAGAAAATGAATATTGTGCTGCTATCAGTAATGTTATACTATTAGCTGCTAAAGTCACTGCTTCATCAGATTTATCTTTTTTAGTTTCATTAATTGACTCTCTTAAAAATTCTTGTAAATATTGTAAATCCTTGTTATAAGCTAAATTTTCTGCGATTAATTTAATTAGCTCAACATTCTTAACTATGCTGTGACTAGCAAGTATTTCACTTTTTTTGGATTCTTTAATTTCATCTTTAATTGCTTCAAATAAGTAATAATTTTTAATTATATCATGGATAAACCCTATTTCTATTTCTTGCTCTACTTTAATTTTAGAGTCTAAAGTTTTAGTTTCAATTTTTAGTGGCAGAAGTTTTAATATATGATATAATGCTTGTTGCTTGAATAAAGTTGAGTCTTCGTATCCAAAAGCCTTAAACAAATCATCAACATCTTTAATCCTAAATACATTTTGTAAATGTAGCTGCGTGGCTATATATTTACCTAATACTTTTAATCGTTCTTCTAACAACTGTTCTGTAGCATTATTTGGATTTCCTTTATTAAAATTTAATAACTCAACTATTTTTTCCTTTTGTTTGTCGTATAACGTTTTTATTTTATCGTTTTGCTCAATCCTAACATACTCATCGTAAATATCTTGTTTGCTAACATGTTCTTTTTTTATTGAAGGTATTGATTGCATCACAATTTTAAACATAAAACCAGTGTCAATAATTTTTCTTATTTTTAATTGATCAATTCTATCTAAGTAATATTTTTCATCGTAATCAGTTTCATTACATTTAACGGTAACATATTTTTTTACATATTCTTCTAAGTTTTGATTATTATTATAATTAATAGGTGCGATATAATAAGCTTCAAGCTGTGTTTGACTCTGGCATAAACCAACTATGATCATCATCATTTAGTAAATAATCTGTTTTACAAGAGATTAATATTTTGGGATTCTTTAACTTTCTAATATACTCTTTAATTAAGGTTTCACGACTTGTAACGATTCCTAACCCTTCATCAAAACTGTCAATATAAAGATGTGCATTTTTAATGTCCTCAATCCGAAGATTAGTGCCAAGCTCCTTATTCAAAGAATCTATGATTTCAACTAAATCAATATTGCTAGCCAAATTAAAATATATTGGAAGTGGATCACCAGGTTTCCATTTGCCAACAGCTTCCATGAATTTTAATTGTAGAGTAATACTTTTACCTGAGCCAGCAGTACCAAGCAACAACATCACTTCTTTTTGACCATTCCAAAAATTGTCTATTTCTATTGATAAATCTTTAGTGTCTAAATTAGCATATCTATAAGGATTAAGTTTAGTAGCATTAAGAGCAGCAAACAAAATGCTACGTATTATGTAAAAACATAAACAAACTATTAGAACAGTTTGTTAGAAGATATCTATTGTATCTTCTTCAAACAAGATATCTCTTACTTCAAGCATTTTCTTAGTTATTCGCCAGTCTATTTGGTCATTTCCATTCTCAAATAGCAATTTCTTCACTAGCGTAGTTATACCACTTGTAAATATACTATGTTCTGATTCTTTTATAGATTCTTCTTCAACTTTGCATGATACATCAAAATAACGTACCCATGGTTTATATAATTCGTCTCCCTGAAAAGCCTTATGCAACTGTTCCATGATCTTATTTGAAGCAGATATATATTCCTCAACTTTAGGACTCTTTAAGTCATTTAGGTATTTTATTGCTAATTTCAGTCTTTCATGCTTATCTTCGGTTTTATTATTTAGTACTTTTTCAAGTTGGTTAAATTTGTATTCATTACTTACATCTTTTGAACCTAATATTAGTTTTACTTCCTCTATTGTTTTCCCTCCTACTAGTACTGGAACACCTTCTTGCATTAGATTCTTAGACATAATTTAATTCTCTGACTATAGTCATTAATAGTTAATTTATATAAAAACAGTATTTTACATGATTGTCTATAATTAATTTTAATAAAGTAATTAATTTTTATTATTTTTTTTAATTGTGACTTTTTTTACACCTTAAATAGACTTACCAAAAAGATACCTCCTATTCTTTAGATATACATCCTTCTTTTTGACTACCTATTTCCATTCCCCTACAGATAAGAGATGTTGTAGCAAAGGAGATAGAAACAGAATTATATATTAATATGGAGATACTACTAAAAAAGCCGCTAAGATATTAAAACAGCAACAACAAGCAGAGGCAGATGAAAAAGTCAGACAAGAAGCTGAGAGACTTAAGCAAAAGGCAAAGCTTAGAGAGCAAGAGGAAGCTAAGGCAATAGAAGAAGCAGCTAAATTAAAAGCCATAGAAGAGGCAGAAGTAAAAGAATATGTCCCAGAGATACCTGTTGTGAAATTATTTGAGGTAGCAGATGGGGATAATCAGTTTGATAATGATGATCAGGATACTTTATTTGGCGACTTAAAATATGATTTGTAATGCTAAAAGATTGCAAAACAGTTTGCTGCACATATACGTTTTACCAAGTTCATTGGGTTTTTTAATTAATATCTATTAAATTGAAAGTAACCGTCTAGTAAAGGTGGTCTTATAAAAGAAGGAAGATGTAAGGTAAGTAAATATAATAACCTAATTGAAGAAATAGCTGATGATGGAATAAAAATGTTTTTTATTTAACTTATTCCGATGCTTATCTCAGCAATGGAGATTACAATAAAGCCTTGAATTATTGTAACAAGGCAAAACAACAAGCAGAAAAACTACATCTTGAACAAGAACTAAATCACATTCACCATAAGGAAAACACTATTAAAGCTTTATTACAGAAAAATTAATTAAATTTTACTATAACTATTTATCCCCTAACTATAACGATAATTTTACCCACTGTCTCCGTTTTACCGCTGATCTATCAAATTTCATAAAAAAACACCCTAGGTGCTAAAACTTCTCTGGACTCTGTTAGTGATAAGGATAATATATTAGTAGTGACCCACGTGGTGTGGTGTTCAAGTACCGAGGTTAGAGTAAAGAAACGGAAATTTTTTAGTTCTAACCTCAGTGTCTATTTTTTGTACTCAAAAAACAGGAGTTAATTCTATGTTTACCAATATTAAAAATCAACAAAATAATAATAAACAAGATAAATTAACAAGTGATATTTCTTTTGAACTAGAACAAGCTAAGCAAAAACTACAAGCTGATGAAAAATTGACCTATCTAAATCTTAGCAACCATGATATTGGTAGTAGTATCAAACTGCTTAACGAAGCTTTAAAAAATAGTGAAACGGTAACCTACTTAAATCTTCATAATAGTAACATTGACGATGAAGGAGCAAAGATAGTTGCGAAGTTTTTGCAAAACAACAATATAGTAACCAAAATAGATTTAAGCAACAACAATATTAGCTGTGAAGGAGTAAGTCACCTTGTCCCAGTGTTAAAGAGTAATAATACTTTGGACGAAATGAACCTTGCAGATAATTATATTAACGATCAAGGAGCAGACATACTAGCCAAATTTTTAGCAAATAATAGGACTCTCAAGCGAATACATCTCGATAATAATCATATTGATCCTAGTGGGAGTTTTAAACTTTGTAAAGCTTTAGAACTTAATAGTACTCTAACCGAAATAACGCTTAATGGCACTTTGTTGTATCATAATGAGGCAGAGGAGCTTGTAAAAAGTTTAAAGAATAAAAAGATTGTCAGCAAAATAATGTTAAGTTTTTATGACCACGAAAAATATGATATGAATTCTAATTATCATAAACTATTAGAGTTATTAACCGAGACTTATAACTACATAGAATAAATATAAACTAGATATAGATTCCACTACTTTTTCAGTTAGTCTTGTATTGTTATTTTCCTGAAGACTAACTGAAATCTAAATTTATTGGTTTTATTACCGATCTTACTTACCTTAGCAAATTTCAGATAAAAAATCACCCACCAAAAGTAGTCTTTTACTAGTTCAATCTGCCTTTAAAGCAGTTTTATATTATTACAAAATCATTAAGTATTCCCAGTATATTTGTAATTTATATCTTTTCAAATTTTGTTTAGATTTATACCGTTCTTTTTTTACACCTAACTCATATTTTCTACCTATAACTATTTTTTAGATAAACCATTTTCTTTTTACCTCTCTTTTCTTCACCTACCATACCTAAATAACCCACTTAAGGAGCATTCTGCTGCCTATATAAAGCTTGCCAATAAAATAAACTATGTAGTTACAAGTTAGGTTTTAGCATTTGCTTTTGGAATCCCTCTACCCGCACTTGGGCAAACTAGGTAAACCTAGTTTGCCTGCGCTCAAAGATTCAGTTTTTGTCATTGCTATTACCCAAAACTTACAGCTTATAGCGGTAATAGCAATGGCAATATATCACTGTAATAAATCAGAAGTACGAAGAAGCAAAGGACAAAATGCAGTTGCAGCATGTAAGAGAGATAAGTAAACAATTAGTAGCAGAAGATTTAGCAACAGAAAATGTTAAGGAAAATCCTGTCCAAAATTTAACTATTTTGGCAGATGGTAGTAAGCAAGATAGTGAGGTATCTAGCACAACTAGTACGGTAGAAGAATTTAACAATTTTAGTCACTGTCTCTAGTTCAACACTGCTATAATAAATTTTACAAAAAAATCACTAATAGTGGAAAAAACCGCTGTACTTCTGGGATTAATGATGATACCTGTGAAGATGATACTACGTGGTGTGGTGTTAAGCACCGAGGTTAGAAGCAACAATCATCAAATTTTTAAATCTAACCTCAGTGTCTATTTTTCAAACACAAAAAACAGGGGTCGATTGTATGACGAGCAATATCAAAAATCAACAACAAAATGATTCAACAAATGAAAAAATAAATAATATCACTAACATTGCTGCACAAATACTTAGAGAAGTTTTGCAGAGCAATAATATAACTTATATAGAATTTATCGAAGTTCGTATAGGTTTAGAAGGAATTGAAATAGTTGGCAAAGTTTTAGAAGATAATAAGCTTATAACCGCAATACGTCTTTGCGACAACGATATTGACCTTAAGGGACTAAGTCTGCTTATCGAACTGTTAGAGCATAATCATAGTTTGATTAATATAGATATTGAATATAACAACATTGGGGTTCAAGGGCTAATCATACTAGCTGAATTTCTAGAAAATAATAAAACCATAAAGCAAATAAGTCTTATAGGCAATGATATTGGTGATGAAGGGGCGGATATACTGGCAGGAGTTCTAACAAATAATAAAGTTATAAAGCAAGTGGATATTGATAACAATAATATTACTGATAAAGGAGCAATCATACTAGCAAGATTTCTAAAAAATAATAACACTATAAATAAAGTATCTCTTAGTAATAATGATATTGGTGATGTTGGGATTGTCCAGCTTGTTAAAGCTTTGGAAACTAATAGAACCATCAGCCAAATAGACCTTAGCTATAACAATATTACTGACAATGGAGCAATAACACTGGTGGGACTTCTAGAGTCTAATAATAAAATTACAAGCAAAATAATAATAGATTTCACAGATTTTGACAATGAAAATATTAGTTATCAAGTAGAAGAGCTGTTAATTGAGACTCTAGAAAGCCACAACAAAAAACTGGGGGTATAATTTTAAAAATATTCATCTGTATCATATCTGATACAGAATATCAATAAGGGGATCGATGTAAACAGTGGTATTCGGTTAAGTTTTTAACTTATCTATTTTAAAGCAAACCCATATAAATAAAAAAGCCCATATTTAGACTTAGAGCGTAATAATTCAAAAAACTAGTCCTATACCATAATGATACTAAAAAGCCGTGTAATAGCCTTAAAATAGTTAAATAGGGGTATCTATGATAAACCACTTGATAAAGTTACTCCTGCTACGAGTTAAAACAATTATTTTTACAATAACCAAAAATTATTAATGCTAAAAAAATGTGACACTTGGCTCTAATACTGAAGGAGATGGGGTAATTTAATAATAATTCAACTTGACTTGTGCGGTGCTTGATATATCTCTGCTCTTTGAGTAGATACTACTTTCTAATTAAAGCAAAATTTATTATCTAAGGAGAAAATATGACAGACAAAGCAACAAAATCAATAATTTTAGTTCGTGTTTCAACAAGGGAACAAGAAGAAGGGTATTCAATTGAAGCTCAAAAATATAGATTAGTAGAATATTGCCAACGTAAAAATCTTGAAGTTATCGAAACTTTTGAAATTATCGAATCTTCAAGCAGAGGTGATCGCAAACAATTTAAAGAGATGATCAAATTTGCTAAAAGCCATAGAGAAACAATTGCTATAGTTGCTGATAAAGTAGATCGAGTACAAAGAAGAATCTCAGAAATTTCATTACTAGAAGAACCAATAAAAGCTGGTAAGATAGAATTACATTTTAGAACAGAAGGTTACATAATAGATAAAGATTCTCAGTCTCATGCAAAGCTAATGTGGGGAATGAACGTGTTGATGGCACAATCTTACGTTGATAGTTTAAGTGATAACGTTAAAAGAAGCCTAGATCATAAATTGCGTAAAGGAGAGTGGATAGGACCAGCCCCTCTTGGTTACCTAAATAGTCGAGATGAAAGAGGAAACAGTATAGTAATTCTCGATCCTGTAAGAGGTTCTATCATAAAAAAACTCTTTGAAGAATATGCAACAGGAATGTATACTCTTAATTATTTGACTGAAAAAGCTAAGGATCTTGGTCTTAGAAGCAAAAACAATTGCTACGTCAATAAAACAGTAGTGCATCGAATGATCCAACAACCATTTTATTACGGTGAAATAAGAGTAAAAGGAGAGATGTGGTCACATGGTTACCAAGCAATTATAACAAAAGAGACTTTTATGGCATGTAAAGATGTACGTTTAGGGTGGAAGAAGAAGCCTTTTAAATATGGTGGTAAGGATTTTCTTTTTAGAGGGTTAATAACCTGTGCAGTAACTGGTAAAGTTGTAACAGCTGAAACTCACAGCAAAACATATTCAGATGGCAAAGTGGACGAATGGACTTATTTAGGGACATGGGATCCAAAGAATCCAAACAAAAAGATTTATGTAAGAGAAGATGAAGTTTTAAAGCAGGTAGAAGAGGTTTTTAAAAGAATAGGTATAAGAGACCAAGAAATGCTAAAAGAGACTCTAGCCTATTTAAAAAACACAAATGAGCTAAAGAAAGATGAGCATGGGCAAGCAACAGCTGCTTTAAAGAAAGAACATACCGAAAATGAGAATAGATTAAATTCATTAATAGATTTGCGACTCAATGGAGAACTTAGTACAGAAGAATTTCAAAGAAAAAAACAACAATTAAAAGATCGCCAATATGAAATTGCTCGTTTAATTAAAGTTTATGAGGAAGCAGACGATAAATTTACTGATACCGCTACAACGCTAATAACTCTAGCATCGCAAGGTCTATGAAACTTTTAAAGGTTCTGAAAGCCCTCAAAAACGCAAAATGATAAATTTCGTATTTCAGAACCTTAAACGTCAGGGGCAAAAAACTTGAGACCTCTCTACGTTTCCCGTTCGATATTTTTGAAAAAACGACAACTTGTACCGAATGGCGGGGCGTAGTGGACAATTTCAGAACCACGATAGACATAAAATTACTGATTATTCAAACGCTTACAGTCTATTACTAAAGCTCTGTAACCTGATATTGTAAATCCATATTCTTACCGCAAAAAGCCATCGAAAGTTTAATGATTTTTTTGACATGAGAATATTCTTTTATCTTAGTGTCATATTGCTTATCTATAATCTGTTTTAATCCCATTTGGGCTACCAAGGCTAAATCTTCTGTATTTTTGGCGATCTTGTACTCAATAATAATAGCCTTATCTTCTTTACCTATCTTGGGGATCATGATAATATCAGCTCGTCCACTGCCTGACTCTTGTTCACTGGTTATGATGTAGCTAGAAGATAACATGTTAACAAGTCCTAGCATAAAGCCGCTATAAAATAATTCAGCTTTTTTATTTCCTGTTTGGTGAAAACTAGTAGCGTTTAATAACAATTCCTGAAGCCGTTCTTTAAATTCTTCTAACCGACAAGCAGGTAATAGAGTAGAAAAAGGATAATATAGTGAACTATCAATCTGTAACTTATTACTAACCCATTGTAATAATCTCGCATTATAGATATGTTTTACCTCTCTATTAGGGGCGGATAGTTCATAAACATTCTCTTCTAACTCAATGACCATTGGATTCAAGTAACCACTAAATAGTAATAGACTAAATAGTCCTGAGCGTGAATTAATATCATTGAAACTTATTTGTTTAGTAATCTGCGATATAATACTCTTACCACTAGCAAGTAATTGTAAATCTTGTTGCATTTCATCTGACAATAATGCCTTATCAATTATTCCCGTACCCCCACTATCTAGCCAATAGTGATCAAGCTTACCTTTATGTGCTAAACATTGCATGATTGACCATGGATTATAAATTATTTCGCCACCAAAGGTGTAACCATTATACCAATTTTTAATTTCTTCAGGATTCGTTTCAGTTGGAACGATGGTTAGTAACTCATCAACTTCTGCTTGGGTGAAGCCATAGAACTTAGAAAAGTCATCATCAAGTAAGGTATATTCACTAACATTATTAATATCTGAAAACAAATTAGCCTTAGCAATACGTAATATGCCAGTTATTATTCCTTTTTCTACACAAGCATTACCTTTTAGGCTGCTGCCAAATATTCCACGAAATAGTTCAAGTACTTGTTCAAATTCTTCTGATTTTTTACCAAATTTAATATAAGAACTATTAATTGGAGTATCATATTCATCGATCAATACGTAGACTTTTTGGTTAAAATGTTTGTAAAGTATTTCACTTAGGAACTTTAAACTATACTTTAAATCTTCTTTCGTCAGCTCTTCTGTAAAATATCGTTCTAATTTTGCTTTTTGTACACTATTTAATAGTCCTATATCTTGAGTTGAGTAATGTTTTAAATAATAATGATTGGCAAATAGTTGTATAACCTGATTCCGTATACCGTTCTCAATGTCTTGGTAATTACTACCCTTAATATCCTTAAAACTTATAGAAATAACCGGATAATTACCTTGTTGAACCATAGCGTATTCATTACTATTAATCTTTAAAGGTTTTAGAGTTCTTTTACCTTTAATGCCTAAATCTACTGTACCTCCAAGAAATAGTTTGTTATTTATCTTTTGTTCAAGTGGTAACGGCTTGCCTTTTTCATCTACTTCAATTTCAAAGAATTTGCGAAGCATGTCCATGTTAAGGCTTTTACCCCATCGTCTTGGTCTAGTGATTAATATAACATCTCCACTATCTTCTAGTAATTCTTTGATCATTAGACTTTTGTCAACAAATACGTCACTATTTAATAATAATGTTTTAAAGTCATCAGTACCTACCCTCATTTTAGGGGACTTGCTACTCTCAATAGTATTAATGTTCTTGAGATTTGTCTTGGTATCAGAAAGTTTGTTAATCATATTACTTGATATTTTAGTAGTTTGTTGATTTCTTTAACATTTCAACTAGTAATCAAAGCTATATACTCAGATGTCATATTCTCTTTAAGTAAATTTTTAGCTATAGCAATTTTTTCTTTTCCTCTCTACTCATTTTTGCAGCTTGTTCAATTTTTTTAGATTGAGAAAACGGGAAATAGCCATACTAAATAATAAAATTATATCAATCATTTTATACGATAAAGTATAGCACATAAACTATGAAGCACTAAGTAATATAATGCAGATCGTAAAAATCTAAGATTGTGGGTAAAGCTAAGCCTTTACTAGACGGTTACGGATATTCATATGTATTAGATTTAGAGAGTTGACTCGAATTGATCCTCACATTCGCCGAGTAATATCTTTTGCTCATTATTCTCATTTACACTTAAATTCTCAACAATATTGTTATATGCTTTATGATATTTTTCTGAGCTTTTTTGAATAGTAAGATATATTTGTTTAGTTACAATGTTATATAATTCGGTTTTGAGAATATTTTTTAGAACTTCTTGTAAATTGCCATTTTCAATACTACCTTCTAAATTATTAAACACAGAATCAATTTTACGTGCAATACTAACAAATTGATCTAGTTCTGTAATGCCAGTATTAGGAACGGCTTGTAGCAGTTGAGTTAAACTATTAGCTGCAAGTCCTTTTTGCAAGTTGTTGCGTATATCATTAACCTGCTTGACAGTAGTAACAAACTGGTCTAATTCTGCAATGCTAGTATTAGGCACGGCTTGCAGCAGCTGAGTTAAACTACCAGCCGCAAGTCCTTCTTGCAAGTTGTTATGAATCTGTTTAATCTTCTGTGCTACATCAATAATATTATCCAGTTCCGGGATGCCTGTCATTTTCCCTATATCTTGCAGTGCTTCTAACATTTTTGTAGCACTACCGGATTCTCCAGCTTTGCGTACTCCGTTAATCTTCTGTGCTACATCAATAATATTGTCCAATTCCGGGATGCCTGTCATTTTCCCTATATCTTGCAATGCTTCCAATATTTTTGTAGCACTACCGGATTCTCCAGCTTTGCGTACTCCGTTAATCTTCTGTGCTACATCAATAATATTGTCCAATTCCGGGATGCCTGTCATTTTCCCTATATCTTGCAGTGCTTCCAATATTTTTGTAGCACTACCGGATTCTCCAGCTTTACGTACTCCGTTAATCTTCTGTACTACATCAATAATATTATCCAGTTCCGGGATGCCTGTCATTTTCCCTATATCTTGCAGTGCTTCTAACATTTTTGTAGCACTACCGGATTCTCCAGCTTTGCGTACTCCGTTAATCTTCTGTGCTACATCAATAATATTGTCCAATTCCGGGATGCCTGTCATTTTCCCTATATCTTGCAGTGCTTCCAATATTTTTGTAGCACTACCGGATTCTCCAGCTTTACGTACTCCGTTAATCTTCTGTACTACATCAATAATATTATCCAGTTCCGGGATGCCTGTCATTTTCCCTATATCTTGCAGTGCTTCTAACATTTTTGTAGCACTACCGGATTCTCCAGCTTTGCGTACTCCGTTAATCTTCTGTGCTACATCAATAATATTGTCCAATTCCGGGATGCCTGTCATTTTCCCTATATCTTGTAGTGCTTCTAACATTTTTGTAGCACTACCGGATTCTCCAGCTTTGCGTACTCCGTTAATCTTCTGTGCTACATCAATAATATTGTCCAATTCCGGGATGCCTGTCATTTTCCCTATATCTTGCAGTGCTTCTAACATTTTTGTAGCACTACCGGATTCTCCAGCTTTGCGTACTCCGTTAATCTTCTGTGCTACATCAATAATATTGTCCAATTCCGGGATGCCTGTCATTTTCCCTATATCTTGCAGTGCTTCCAATATTTTTGTAGCACTACCGGATTCTCCAGCTTTACGTACTCCGTTAATCTTCTGTACTACATCAATAATATTATCCAGTTCCGGGATGCCTGTCATTTTCCCTATATCTTGCAGTGCTTCTAACATTTTTGTAGCACTACCGGATTCTCCAGCTTTGCGTACTCCGTTAATCTTCTGTGCTACATCAATAATATTGTCCAATTCCGGGATGCCTGTCATTTTCCCTATATCTTGTAGTGCTTCTAACATTTTTGTAGCACTACCGGATTCTCCAGCTTTGCGTACTCCGTTAATCTTCTGTGCTACATCAATAATATTGTCCAATTCCAGGATGCCTGTCATTTTCCCTATATCTTGCAGTGCTTCTAACATTTTTGTAACACTACCGGATTCTCCAGCTTTGCGTACTCCGTTAATCTTCTGTGCTACATCAATAATATTGTCCAATTCCGGGATGTCTGTCATTTTCCCTATATCTTGTAGTGCTTCTAACATTTTTGTAGCACTACCGGATTCTCCAGCTTTGCGTACTTCGTTAATCTTCTGTGCTACATCAATAATATTGTCCAATTCCGGGATGCCTGTCATTTTCCCTATATCTTGTAGTGCTTCCAATATTTTTGTAGCACTACCGGATTCTCCAGCTTTACGTACTCCGTTAATCTTCTGTACTACATCAATAATATTGTCCAGTTCCGGGATGCCTGTCATTTTCCCTATATCTTGCAGTGCTTCTAACATTTTTGTAGCACTACCGGATTCTCCAGCTTTGCGTACTCCGTTAATCTTCTGTGCTACATCAATAATATTGTCCAATTCCGGGATGCCTATCATTTTCCCTATATCTTGCAATGCTTCCAATATTTTTGTAGCACTACCGGATTCTCCAGCTTTGCGTACTCCGTTAATCTTCTGTGCTACATCAATAATATTGTCCAATTCCAGGATGCCTGTCATTTTCCCTATATCTTGCAGTGCTTCTAATATTTTTGTAGCACTACCGGATTCTCCAGCTTTACGTACTCCGTTAATCTTCTGTGCTACATCAATAATATTGTCCAATTCCGGGATGCCTGTCATTTTCCCTATATCTTGCAGTGCTTCTAACATTTTTGTAGCACTACCGGATTTTATACCATTACGAAATCCATTAACTTTACTAGCTACGTTTACAATATCGTCTAATTCCTTAATCCCTGTATTAGGTATTGATTCCAATATTGCCGTTAAACTACCCGTTTCAAGACCTTTTTTTAAAGATATAGCAACTGAAATATATTTTTTTACGTCTTCTAATCCTAAACTTTCAAAATCTACCTTCTCAATAGTTTTATCAATTATTTGCTTTGACAAACCATCAAATAAGGATTTTGTTTTTTGTGTAGCCTCATTAACTTTTTCTAAAGTTTTTGTTAATTTAACTATAATTTCATCTACTTTATCAGCTAGTTTATTACATATTTTTCCAAAAGTTCCAGTAAAACTCCTTAAACTTTTAGACACTTTTTGGCATGCCGTTATACCACCATTAATTACACTAGGCATCTTTGCTATAGCACCTATACCCATAGTACCTAAAGTTATACCCACAGATATACCTTTCTGTTTAGCATATGATTCCCTAGCCTCTTTATCAAAACTTTCACACTTATCAGCAAATAAATCTATTAGGTTACTGATTATATCTGATATACCTTCTGAAACACATGTAGATGCTATTGGACACAAAGCAGGAGCTGCTGGGGGAAAAGCAGCTGCTGAAGTATACAAAGCAAGACCAGCTGCAATTTGTGCATCTGCAGCTATTACTTTTTCTAGTGGAATATCTCCTATTTCTTTTACTTTAAAAATATATTTCAATCCTATAGAAGAAAGTTCTAGTAATTCTGGTTTTTTTATTATACTTTTTAATTGTTCTTCTAATTCTTTAGCTTTCTTTACATTTTCTTCAGCCTCTTTCTTGGCTTCTTTATCCTCAATCTTATTTAAATCAGTATTCCCACCAAAATCAATAGTCTTCAAGTCAAGATTAATTATTGATTTAACAGCTATATATCCAGCAGCTTTTTTAGCACATTCCTCTATTGAAGTTTTGTTACCTTGAATATATAAGATATATGTTGTAAGAGCTGTTATTTTGGAATTTAAATGATTTATTAACAAAGAATTTTTAGGTTGCTCTTCCTTTTCTAAAACTTTAATAGATTCATCATTATTCTCTTGATATTTTATAAGGGAATCTATAACAACTACTAATTGATTTATAAAAATAGTTTTATTTTCTATTTCCTTAGATTTTGTATAATCAAAATTAAGTAAGGGGGAATATAAATTCCTAATGTTTTTACTATCTTCCTCAGATTCAATATTAAAATACTCTATATATTTATCTATATTATTTTCTATAGCTTTTTTATCTTTAATCCCAGCATTTAACAAGGGTTTAAGTAAATCTATAACCTTTTCTTGAAAATTATTTTCATTATCTTTTTGTTTTTGTACATCAGGGGGTAATAAATAAACAGTATTTAATATCAAGGAATATAACTCTTTATTTTTTTCTATCCCTTCTTTAGCTTTATCTAGGTTTCTTTTTGCCTCTGATATTACACACTCTCTAGTATTTTTATCTTTAAGATTTAAAAATGGTATAATAGATTCTACTGCCTTTTCCAGCACACTTTCAGCTGTTTTACCCAATGCAACTTCCGTAAAAGCTAAAAGATAGTAAGCTCCCGGAATCATCATTTCGTTATTTTCTAAACTTATAGCTTTTTGTAAAGCTTTTTTCGCAAGAGTAAACTCTCTTTGATTTATACAATAACCACCTATGTCTATTAAATAAAACGGATTCTCAATTACTTCTAAAGAACCATTTTCATCGTCTTTTTGCGTAAAATATCTTCTTATATTTGCTTGAAAACCCTCAAATTTCTTATTAATTTTCTCTATATCCCCTTTATCAAAAGTTTTTTTGTCATCTAAGTTTAAATCTTTTAACCAAAAACCCCAACGTTCTTCAATTGCTTTTATTACTATATAAAACCAATTAATTCCTTCATTATCTTTTTTTAAGTCTTTACACAACTGAGAAAATTTATTAAATAACTCATCAGCTATATTTATTGATTCTAATCTAAGGTCTATAATTTCAGAAACTCTTTGATTCTCAATTTCGTTCCTACATCCTTCGATCATTTCAATATAATGCTGCTCTGAACAATCCTTATTATTTTTCCTTAACCATTCATCCACATATTCCTTTAATTCCTTTATAAACTTATTTTCTTTTAAAATTAATTGACCTGTCCCTGGTTTTCCTTGCCGTGAAGTTCTGCCTAAAGCTTGTTCTTCAACTCTTTCATTTGGTGGCAAAAAAGTTAAACATAGGTGCATCCCATTATTAGCTTCTAATGTTGGAGAAATTTTTATATCTGTACCTCGTCCAGCTAAATTAGTTGCTACTAAAATATCTCCTACTTCCATTTTTTCTTCTGTTACATTTGATTGATCATCTTTCAAATAACATTTTAAATCCCCTTGCTTATCCTGTAATTTTTGATGCAAAGAAATTCTGTTATATATTAACTTTGCTTCTTCAATCGTTTCACATATAATAAGTACCGCTCTCTCCTTAGTTCTAGAAATAGCATCGCTTGTTATAGATTCAAGCCATTCATCTTCTGATTTTTTTAATATTGTTGGCTCTTTTGTAAAAATTTTCTTCTTAAAGGTTGGAATCTCTAAAAAATCAATTCCATTATAAGATTTACTGAGTAATTCTCTTTCTTTATCTCCACCTAAAGTACCAGTTAAACCAAAAATAGAGGGTTGTTCTTGAGCTTTTTCTCCTTGTGAATCAACAAAATGTTTAACATATCTTTTTACAAAACCTATATTAGAAATATAACTTGTATTACAACTTTCTGCTGTTAAACGAAGTCCATGTTTTAATTGTAAAAATTGCTGTAATCCATTTGACCAAATTGTTCCCTTTTGGATAGTGCCAGTATTACTAGCATCAACAGGGGCAATGATCAATTCCTCTCCATTTTTTTCTAGCGTATATTCTCTATCTACTTGATAGATAAATGCAGCCTTAAAAGCATTATCAACCCACTTATCTACCTGAGATGATGTATATTCTTTTAGGTTTGATTCATCTTCAGATTCCTTATTTTTATCCTCTGAGTCCTCTTTACTCTCAGGTGAATTCTTGCTTTCAAGTGCTATAGTACCTTTTGGTACACTTAAAACTTCTTTATTAAAACAATTATCTACTTGAAACGACAGATATTTTTTTAAATGTACTGGTAGTAAAATATCAAATTCCTTTTCACCCTTAACACCATTATCGTCGATAGAAGGTAATATTAATTTTCCATCATCAATCAAATTTTTAACTTTAGTTACAATCTGTTCTTTAAATGTCTTATAATTTTTTATTTGAGTTAAATCTTTCTGAATAAGTTGAGTTAAAAGCATTATATTTGGTGATAGTTTTTTTACCTCATACCATATATAAACTAAAAATGGTTCTAAATACTCCATTCCAGGGAGAGACCCAGATAATTTTGCTAAATGACCTCCATTATCAACTAGCATGCTATCTGCTTCATCTACTATTACTACATCAAAAGCCCTTTCTTTACCTTGTTTTCCTCTTGTTTCTAAATCTTGATGTTCATGTTTTAGTAGGTCAAACTGGAAATTACTAATACTTCCATATAAAATATCTGCCTCATAACATTCCTTAGATCCTCTAATATAGGTTAAATTCATCCCATTATGAGATACAGATAAACCGAATAATTTGTATAAACTTTCCTTTTCTGAAGCGTCCCTTTCTGCTAAAATCCCTGAGCTAGTTAAAACATCTACCTTCTTACCTTGAAGAGCTTTAATAATTGCAAGTACTGATACTATAGTTGATTTTCCCTCTCCTGTTTTTATTTGTTCAAGTCTTCCATTTTTCTCAGCATCAAAAAATGATAATACAGATATTATCTGTGTATCTCTCAAAGTATGACCATTACCACCTCGCTCAAAGGTATCTATATAATTAGCTCTATTAACTACAGCTATACATTCTTCTATTGATTTCGTTTTAATATCAGCTTCTTTCCATTTAAGAATGTCATCTTTTGAAAAATTTTCATATTTAGGTATTTCATTTTTTACTATTTTTAGCTTCGTTATTAGTACTTCAAGCTGTTTATGAAGTTTCTCATCTTTATTTAATTGTTTTAATTCTATCAATCTATCCTGATCTTCTACAACTGAAGAATCAGGTAACTCTTTTTTTATTATATCTCTTAATTTTTCACTATTTGGATGTGTACCATGTATACTAAGCTCTTCAGCATAATGATATGCTTCCTTGTAATTTTTTAATTCAAAACTTTTATGAGCTATAGTATATAAAACTTTTGATTTATAACCTTTTATCTCAGTATTCGATCTGTCTAATTTAATTAACTTATCAAGTTCTTTTAATATTTTTTCAGCTTCTTGTTTATAAGAGTCAAAGTCTTCATCAATCACTAAATCTTTTTCAACTTCTTCAAATTGAATTTGAACCTTTTTAAATAATTCTTGAGCCACTTTTTTACCTTGCTCAACTTGTTGAGTAATTATTGCATTGTGATTTTTCCTTACAAAATAAGCATCTTCTGCAGTGCAAAATTTAATACTCTGAAAATTATCAACTAAATGTTCTTTCCCATTCTCTTTGAGGGTTCTTGCTATGATCTTAAGGTTTTCAAGACACATAGGACCACAGTTATAACTATCTTTTTGATCCTTTATTTCACTGTAAATAAAATCTGTATCTGCTAAATCTATCCCTATTTCCTTAAATTCTCTTTTAAATTTCTCAGCGACATATTTGTGTGTATTACCAAGAGAATCCTTGAATAAAAATTTTACTCTTCCTTTGTAATTTAAAATACATATAGCTATCCAATGATTATTATTAACATTAAAAGAAATATATTTAGGAGAATCTATAAAAGGTTGATTGGTATTAGCCTCAATCTTTGAGTAATTATTGGATTGTAATTCTTTTTTGTGGTTATAATCTGACTCCTTACTTTCAAGCAACTCCTTTCTCTCAAATACTATAGTATCTTTTGGTATGCTTAAAACCTCTTGAACTCCAACATTTATAGTTTTTATAAAATCATTATCTATTAAACTATAAGTTAATCTTTCTATATATTGATAAGTTCCTACGTCACAATAAGGTGCTAGTATCTTTTTACCTATAATCCGCATGTGATTATCATTATACCACTCATCATCACTTATTTGCTTTGCTTTCTCCCCACATATTTGCCTTAATTGTGATTCATCATCAATGATTTTTTCTAAATTTCTTTTGAAAAAAATGTGATTTTGTGGAGGTAATAATGTTTCATAAAACTTATTTATTTGCTTTATACTATTTAAATCATTCTCTGAAATTTCTTCTTGAGATAATAAATTTTCTTTAAAACCTTTTTTTGCTAAGCATTTTATTATTTCAACAGCATCGGAATGTTTGAGGCTATCACTTGGTGAAGATTGAGATTTATTAGGGTCTAAAATTCCTTTAGTAATAATGCTTATGTTCTTAATACTTTCAATACTAACAAAATCTAAATCTCCTTTGCCATATTTAAAAAGCTCATTAAACTCTTGAACATTGTTATTGTTTTTATATTTCTCTTTTAACTCCTCTAATTCTATCTGTAATTTTTTTGATTTTTCTTTTATTTTTTCTAAATCGTCTTTTGATTTACTTTTTATGCCTTTAAGAGATTCTTTTAACTCACTAATACTATCGTTATTTTGAATAGCATTATAGTATCTCATAAATTCTACATCTTCCTTAGCTTTTACTAAAAATGAACTTATTGACTTTTTTGATTTTTCTTTCATGTAAACACCTGTAATATGTACAAATATTTAAAAGCAAAGTTATCAACTTTTACTCACCATACCATATATCAGCACTAGATCTACTTTCTACTCCAATGTCACCAGCAAGTACGCTTTCTTGAGCAACTGAATTACTCGCATATAACTCATCTAAAATATTACCTAACTGTGCATTACTATTTTCTAACTCAGCTTGTTTATCTTTTAGTGTTTTATTTTCCTTTACTAATTTTTGATAATTATTTTCTAGTTCTCCTGTTGCATTATTTTTGTCAAAAAATGTCGATGAGATGGTTAAACTAGATATTTTTGTTCCACCATATAATTTTGTCAAAATTTTCTGATTATCCTTATCAAAATCTAATTTATTCTTTAAACTAAGCAGTTCTTTTACTCTTAATGGATCTGCTTGCTCTGGTTGATACGTACTACCAAGTAGAGAAGCACCTTTAATACTCATTTCAAGAGTCTGATTTAGTGGTTCTTCTCTTTGCTCTAAGGATTGTTCATTATTGATCTTAATGATTAACTCTCTTATTTCTGTTTTTGCCTTAGGCATATTGAATAGAGCTAATCCATTCTCATCTTTTGCCTTACCTTTAATATCTTTAAACACCTGATGTTTATATTTATTTATAGACTCTTGAATTACATCAAACTTTTCTTTATTTGCTACTAATCCTTCCCTTATTGCTGCCAAATCAAATTCTGAATTAATTTCATCCATCTTTGCCATGCACTTTTCATGAATTTCATTTCTATGTTCTTCAGCTTTTTTGAAGTTTGTATCACATTCATCTCTTAACTGATTTACATTAGCACTTACTTCCTGTATCTGAGTATTCGTCTTATCGTAAATTTCATTTCTATGTTCTTCAGCTTTTTTGAAGTTTGTATCACATTCATCTCTTAACTGATTTACCTTAGCATTTACTTCCTGTATCTGAGTACTCGTCTTATCGTAAATTTCATTTCTATGTTCTTCAGCTTTTTTGAAGTTTGTATCACATTCATCTCTTAGCTGATTTACCTTAGCATTTACTTCCTGTATCTGAGTATTCGTCTTATCATAAATTCTTTCTCTATCTGCTTTTGCTTCGGCAAACCCCTTATCTAATCCATCTTTTATCTTTTTTTGTCCTTCATTTAGCTCATCTAAACGACCCTTATTTTCCTCATAGAATTTTTCCCTTTGAGCTTTCGCTTCCGAAAATCCTTTGTTAGCCTCTTCTCTTGATTCCTTAACCTCTTGATGAGTTTTGTTTAATAATTCTTGAGCTTCTTTGTGTTTTTCAATTCTATCTCTTGATGCCTCCTCAAATTTTGTTTTAGCATCAGCTCTTGAAGCTCGAACTTCTTCATTTAATTTATCTAATTTTTCTTGTTGTAATTTATAAATACTGTTTCTTTGTTCTTGTGCTTTTGCAAACTTCTCATCCGCATCCTTTCTTGACACTACTACTTCATCTTGAATTTTATTTAATTTATCTTCTGTTTTTTGATATAATTCTTGTCTCTCTGAGGATGCTTGTTCAAATCTTGTATTGATTTCTTCTCTTGATTTTAATAATTCTGCTTTCTGTTGTTCAAATCTTCCTTCTCTATCTCGCATTGCTTCTTCAAATTTTAAATCTTGAAATGCTTGTAGTCCTGTAAGGGATTGCTTTTGTTCTTCATGCTTTGCCCTCCTGTCTTCCATTGCCTCTTGAAAATTTTTTTCAGTTTCCTCTCCTAACCTTTGTACCCCATATTTAACTTCTTGCAATTTATTCTCTAAATCTTGCTGAATTTTTTCCCTATGATTACTTGCTTCCTCAAAATGCTTGTCTGCTTCTTCTTTGGCTTTCAATATATTTTTATCCAAACTTTCAGTTTTTTCCATTAGCTCTTGATGCTTTTTACCCATATCTTGTAATAATTCTCCAAACCTTATATCAAACTTATTGCTTGATTCTACAATCTGTTGATGATTTTTCTCTAATCCCACTTTTATTGCGTCAAAGTTCTTTTTATTTTCCTGTTCTAATTTTTCAAAATTACTCTTAGTTTCTTGTTGAAATTTACTAAGCATTTCTTGCGTAACATTAGCTTTTGCAATCATTGCATCAAACTTAGCCTTTCGATCTTCACTGGCCTTATTAAAATTTTCCATTATTTTTGTTTGGTTATCTGCCATTTTCTTTATAATAGTAGTATTCTTTTCTATTATTTGTTGATGATTTTTACTGTTTTGCTCAAAGATCTTTTTAAACTCTGATTCCATTTTTTTTCGCAATTCTTCAATCGCTTTTATTACTTCTTTATGATTATTATCTACGATTTTTTTCATTATTTTGTACCTTTTTCAATTTAACAATTAAACTCTAACTCTTCTTTTACAAACTGATATAATGTACTATTTACTCCTTTAGCTTTTTCCAATATTTCCTTATAAACCTTATTTTTATATTCTAATGCTTCTTCAAATTTTGCATTCAAAAAAGCTCTTTCTCTCTCTATATTATTGTTAACTTTATCTAATACATTTTGTGTTTCTAAATAAATTTCTTTATTTTCTAATAAGCTATCCTTAATTTTTTTATTTAAAATTTTCCTCTTTAGCATATTATTATTATCTAAATAGCTATTACTCTCACATATTAAATTTTCTAACTTTTTTTCTGCCTCAGCTCTTAAATGAAAAACCTTTTGCATCGTCTTTCTAATTTCTTCTTCTGTTTCCTCATAAACTTTAATCCTTTGCTTAGAAATAATTTCCAACGTATCATCTGCTATCTTCTTAATTAATAAAATTTCCTTCATTACTTTTTCTAATCCAAACCTATCTATATTATTAGGAACTCTCATGTAACAGCTCTCCCATTATTTTTGTTTGTATATTCTCTAAGTATGTATTTCCTTCATTTGCAGAAAATGATTTAAATATCTCTTGTATTTCTGTTTTAAGCTCTTCTCTATCTATTTCTGAAGTAGCAATTAACTTTTGCAACTCAGAGTTTTCTGACATCATGACTTCTATCATCTTCTTTAACTCTTTTGGTTTATTTTCTAGTAGATCATTTAATTCATTACGATGCTCCTCCGCTACTACTACCTGATTGAGGATGAAAGATAATATATCCGAAGAGTTGCTATTAATACTCTGCAAAGTTTTTTCAACATGTTTATCAAAATCTAATTTATTCTTTAAACCAAGCAACTCTTTGACTCTTAATGGATCAGCTATTTCTAGTTGATATGTACTACCAAGTAGTGAAGCACCTTTAATACTCATTTCGAGAGCTTGGTTCAGTAATTTTTCTGCTTGATCTAAGGATTCCACATTTTTGATTTTAACGATTAACTCTCTTATTTCTGTTTTTGCCTTAGACATGTTAAATAAAGCTAATCCGTTCTCATCTTTTGGCTTGCTCTTAATTTCTAAAATTTTTGGATGAGTATTCTTTTGTAACTGATCTTCAAGCGAGTCAAAGTTTTCCTTTCTTGATTGCAATAACTTTATACATGCATCTCTTTGCACAATAGTAGATTGCAATTCCTCTAGTTTTTTATTTACTTCTGCAAAAGTCTCATTTCTATGATCTTCTGCTTGCTTAAAGTTTGCATTAATCTCTTCTCTAGCTGTGTTTACCTTCTCATTAACTGACTTAAGCTCTGCTGAGGTCTTATTGTAAATCTCACTTCTATGTTCTTCTACTTGTTTGAAATTTGCATTAATCTCCTCTCTAGCTGTGTTTACCTTCTCATTAACTGACTTAAGCTCTGCTGAGGTCTTATTGTAAATCTCACTTCTATGTTCTTCTGCTTGCTTGAAGTTTGCATTAATCTGTTCTCTAGCTGTATTTACGTTCTCATTAACTTCTTGTATTTTAGCACTTGTCTCTTCATAAATTCTTTCTCTATCTGCTTTTGCTTCCGCAAAACCTTTATCTAATCTTTCTTTTATTTCTCTTTGTCCCTCATCTAACTTATCTAAGCAACCCTTGTTTTCTTCATAAAATTGTTCCCTTTGAGCTTTCGCTTCTAAAAATCCTTGTTCCACTTCGTTTCTTGCTTCTAAAACTTCTTCTAAAACTGCTGTTAATTTCTCTTCTCCTTCCTTGTATTGCTCTTGTCTTTCCTTTGCTGCTTTCTCAAAAGCTGCATCTGCTTCCTTTCTCTGTTCCAAAACATCATTTTCTATTGTTTGTAATTTCTTCTCCTGAGCTTCAGACTGCTCTTGTCTTTCCTTTGCTGCTTTCTCAAAAGCTGCATTTGCTTCCCTTCTCTGTTCCAAAACATCATTTTCTATTATTTGTAATTTCTTCTCCTGAGCTTCAGATTGCTCTTGTCTTTCCTTTGCTGCTTTCTCAAAAGCTGCATCTGCTTCCTTGCTAGCTTCTAAAATTTTACTCTCTATCTCTCTTGATTTTCTTTCTGAATCATTAACCGCCTTCACAAAGGATTCTTCACTTGCAATTTTTAGTTCTTTAATAATATTAACTTGATTAGAATTTTGTTCATGTCTCTGCTTAGATGCGAATTCACACTTTTCTATAAAATCCTGTCTATATTGTTTGATATCAATAATTAATTGTTCTGTAATCTTATGATTACTTTCGTAAATTTCTTGCCTATTATCTTTCGCTAATGCAAAGTTTTCTTCCATTCCTTTAGCATGTTCAGAATATTTTTCTATTAGGTTGTTAAATTGTGCTGTACTAATTTCGAATCTAGAATTTCTTGCTTCCTGAATATTGCTAAACTGCTCTTCCATTGCCTCTCTTGAAGCGGCAATTTCATTACACAATTCTTCCATTTTTTCTGCAATTCTTTCATTTAATTCAGTTATTTTGTCTTTCGTAGAATTAAATCTTTCTTGAAATTCTTTCTGTAACTCTTCTATAGAATCTTGCATGTCCCCTTCTCTTGTAATGAGTTCATCATACTTCTCTCTCATATCATTAAAAGCTTCTTGGAATTTTCCTATAATTTCTTCATTTTCATCAAGCTTAACAAAAATATCATTAAAACTATCCATTTTTGTTTGATGATCAGTTGTCATATCCTCACTTAACTTTTTAAAATTCTTCTCTAAATCAACTTTAACTTTATTTATTGATTCTAATTCTTCATTAAAATTATTAGTTATTATAGTTGTATATTCTTCTAATTTTTTTACATGATCTTCTTGTAATTTTTTAAACTGTGCTTTGTTTTTCCTAGAGAAAATATCTTTTAAATCTAATTTTTGTCCATCATCAAAAGTGATTTTCTCCGTAGATAGATTTTTTAATTCATTAATTGCTTTGTCTAAATCAAAACTTTCCACCTTTTTATCATCCAAAAGATTGGCTATTTCAGAAAGTTTTTCTTGAATTTTGCTTTTATTAAGTTGTTTGATTTTCTCCGCCTCATTCGTATTAATCATATGCAATGATTCTGTTATAAATATGACCTTTAATTCTCTTTTTCTCATGTCAAGAAGACCAATTGCTACTGCAGTAGCAGTTGCTACAATTAGAGGTATTGCTGCACCAAAACTCAAAGCAATTGCTACTGCACCAGCTGCTAAGCCAGCCGCTATAGCTCCTGCTATAGCTCCTGCCTTAGCAGCTGGTGTGGGTTCTTCTAACCACTCTAGGTTAAATACCCCATCTTCATCTGTTCCTTTTTTATGATCATAAACTCCATAATCCCAATTAATTCTAGACCTTATATCACTAGGATTTTCATAGTGTCTCCAATGAGCCTTGCCTTTATGATTAGAACCACCAGCCCCTTCAATACCAGCCCAAGCACTATTTTTTTTTGCAATTATTTCAAAAGTCATAATTTACCTCATATTGTTTTCTTTTTTGTAACAAATTGTAACATTAAAGATCCATACCTTGATCTGTCGCTAATCCAATAAGATCAGTATTATTAGGATCTACATAGAGACCTTGCTTGATTACAGGTGAATAGATGCTTGCTTCATAATTATTATCAACTAAAAACTTCGCATATTGATGAAAATATTTACCGCTTTTGGTATGTAGTTTAGTTAGTTGAGCATGGTATTCTTTTTTCTCTTCTTTTGTTACATGAAAATCTTGTGTTAACATTTCAAGTATATTTGTACGAGTAGATATAGATCTCTCATACTCTATCCCCTTACCATCAATGTTTTGTGCCGCTTCTAATGCTTCTTCATATGATTTTTGATTTAGATAAGCTGTACATAAATTATTTTGATATATATTATCTTTTAATAACTTTGTTGCGTTCTGGAAACTTTTTTCTGCACCATCATTGTTTCCTTGTTCTAAATATTCTTCTCCTCTTCTATTATAAGCTAATGACATAATATCTTTAATATTCTCGTCTTGAGGATTAAGTTTTTGTGCCGCTTCTAAATGTGAGATTGATTTATCGAATTCTTTTTTACCTAAACAACACCAAGCTAAATTAATTAATACTACCTCCCTATTACTATTATTACCTTCACTGTATTCAAGTGCTTTTTGAAAGAAAAAATCAGCTTCCTTATAATTCTCATTGTTATAAGATTTAATGCCTTTCTCTGTATAAAGTTTGCATTTTAACTGATCTATTTCCTGATTTTGTAATCTTAATGGTTCTAAATAACTTAATGCCTTCTCAAACTCATTTGACTTAATTAATAATTTGCTTATCTTTATACTACAATTAGTATCATGTGGTTGTAATTTCAGAGCAGTCTCGAAATCTTTTATTGCAGCTGCAGGGTTGTCTTTTGATTCATGGATATAAGCCTGTACTCTATAGACTCCAAACTTACAAAGCTGATCATATGGTTTTATTTTTAATGCCTTTTGGTATTCTATAAGAGAACTTTCATACTTGCCTTCATCATAACTCTTCTTACCAACATCCATGAATTTTTTAAAATTGTCCTCAGTAGTTATTCTTTGAGAAAGATTAGTAAGTAAAGTACTTATTTTTTCTGAAGGAAAGAAGCCCTGAGCTTTTTGTACAAGATCAAAAGCTTTGTCGTAATTTTCTTTTTTTTGTTCTACAATAGACTCATTATATAATTTTTCACTTTCTTCAAAATTTTTCTTGCGTTTTAGAGCTTCACTAATCTTATCCTCATAATCTTTTGAAGGACATTTTCTATTAGCATCTTGATATTTTTTTTCTGCTTCATCAAAATTAAGTGACCTTTCTAACTCTATACCTTTCTTATAAAGAATATTTGCTTCCTGAGCTGCTTTATTCTTTGATTCTTCTTGCTGCCGTAACTGATAGTCTCTTTTTTGTTCTTGAGCATGAACAATATAATTATCACAAATACCATTATTCATTACTTTTTTTGCTGCTATATATTGTGCTATGGCATTATCATGTTGATTTTCTCTGAGAAACTTATCTCCTTTTTCTATAAATTGTTGCTGTTCTTTTTCTTTTGCTGCTTGAATTTTTGCTAATTCTATTCTTTCGTTATACTCTCTTTGGGCTTTTTCTTTTTCTGTGTTAATTCTTGCTAATTCTATTCTTTCGTTATACTCTCTTTGGGCTTTTTCTTTTTCTGCGTTAATTCTTGCTAATTCTATTCTTTCGTTATACTCTCTTTGGGCTTTTTCTTTTTCTGCGTTAATTCTTGCTAATTCTATTCTTTCGTTATACTCTCTTTGGGCTTTTTCTTTTTCTGCGTTAATTCTTGCTAATTCTATTCTTTCTTGATATTCCCTTTGAGCTTTTTCTGCTTCTCTTTTCTCTTGCCGGTCTCTTTCCTCTTTTGCTTTCCGGAGTAATTCTACTATGTTAGTCTTGCCATTCTTTTCCGCATCATGTAAAGGAGTTCTACCATAACGATTTGGAATATTAAGATCAGCCCCTTTATCCAGTAGTAACTCTACTATGTTAACACGTACAAAAGATGCTGCCCAATGTAAAGGAGTATTACAATCATTGTCTTGTGCATTAATCTTAGCCCCCTTATTCAGTAGTAACTCTACTATATCTACATAACCTTTTTCTGCTGCATCATGTAAAGGGGTCCTACCATAACGATTTGGAATATTAAGCTCAGCCCCTGTATCTAGTAGTAACTTTACTATTTTAACATATCCATGATATGCTGCATAATGTAAAGGAGTAGCCCTAATATTGTCGTCTTGTTCATTAATATAATGTCCCTGACTCAGTAGTAACTTTACGTTCTCAATTCTCCCCTGCTGTGCAGCCTTACATAATTCATAACTCATATCACCCTACCCTACAATAAATTGTTATAATAATATTATCTAAATCTCAGCAGCTGACAAAAAGGGTAATAAAGTAAATAGTTAATTATCATATACCCCTTATGTCAGACCAAAAATAAAAAATTTATAGATGCTCTCATGGTGGTTTGCTCACAAGTTTGCTATAATTAATATTGATCTCAATATGATACATAAATTGCCTTTTCCCTTATTATGGATACTTTATAGTTAATTGTGATTACATAATATCTTCACCATAAATAGGTGATATACTTCCTACTAATTCACAATTTACTTTACCAAAAAATGGCAATCTCAAAGTTTCAAAGCTTTCCTGAACATTTTTTTCAAAAGAAACATACTCGTTAATAATTTCCTCTATATCCAAAGAAAGTTTTTCTCTTGTTTTTTCTACAGTTTCTTTAATTTCTCCTTTTTCTCTAATACCACCATTTTCTGCTCTTTTTTCACTAGCCATCATATAACTACTTTTATGGCCACAACTTATTAATGAAATTTGTGTTAAATTTTGTACAAAACTATAAAATACTTTTACTGCGGTATCACCATAATATCCTCCCATTCCTGCTCGCCCATCAGAACCAATATCACCTCTTGCCCCTTCTTTTATTTCTTTGTTTATAACTATATTTTCCCCTTGAAAATCAAAAATATTAACTTTACCTCCTATGCCACCATCTCCTCCTTCCCCTCCAAGACCTGCATCTCCACCTTTTCCACCTACAGCACCACTTTTAAGGTAATATGTATTTTTTCCTTTACCTGCTGGTAAATCAAATGAATGATCCGCCTTTTGTACATTATCCAGCACTGCATTTACTCCCTTTGTTCCTTCTGCTCCATCTCCGCCTTTTTGACCATTTCCTCCCTTGCCACCATTAGATATTATCTGTAGAGTCTCAATTTGGTAAAATTCTTGTGCTAAACCCAAAAAACTTCCTCCAGCTAAACCAGTTAAACCTTTCAGACCATTCTCACCACAGTCTCCATCATTTGAACCATTAGAAGCTTTTTCTACATCATTAGGGTAGGATTTTTGGCTTGCACCACTTATATTAATTGTTACATGACTTTTAGTCACAATCCATTTAGGAGCTACAATAGCAAAATTAGATGATTGGAGTTTCTCTGAAGTCAGGTCATCATCTAAAATAAAACTATTTAAGCAATAAACTTTTATCGATTTTAAATTTTCTACTGTTATGCTTTTATCTGCTTCAATCTTAGCCTTTATAGAGGACATCTCTATAAAATGTCCTTTACAAGTAATTGTTCCACTTTCAAAAACAGATTCCACCTTTTTAGATAATTGAGGTAATTCCTTTAAGGACTTAGCTAAATATGCACCTAATTCAGGTAGTTTTTCTATATACTTTTGTGTTGAACTAAAACTCTCATTTTTACTTTCTTCCATAAGAGCATTAAAAGTATCAATCACTTTATTAGTACTTTCACATTGCTCTTTAGTCTTTGGACTCAAAATATCATCATCTATTACCTCTAAAAATTTTGTTAAACTTGTTGGAGTAGTACCCATTCTAGAAATTTCCTCTAAAGATTCCTGAATTTTTTTTATCTCATCTACATTATGAGTTTCCTTTAGTGTTTTACTTATAGATTTATCTATCCCTTTCTTGATTTCATCCGATAATTTTTCATACAGTTTTTGTTGCACATGATTAATATAATCCCCTAACTGACCACTATGTTCCTTAGACACCACAATTTTTATATTGGCAGTCTCATGAGACATAAATTCTAGTTTATTGTTAATAAGGTTCAAAATATTATATTTCTGATCAACATCTATAGGACCTTCTTTGTTTGGAGATTTAAAAGTAGCAAATATATTATTCTTAATAATATACTCTAAGACTTGTACTTCGTTTTTAGATAATCCTTCAGACTTAGATTTAATAAATTCCTCTAATTTTGATTTCACAAGAATTTCTGATGATTGACTAGTTTGCTTTTCTTTTAATGATTCTAGGTCTCTGTTGTATTCTTGCAATTCTTTCAAACAGTCCTGTATATCATCTTCTGAATTTGAAATTTTTATTAATTTTTTATTTTTTAAAATATCTTTTTCAAGCTTTTTTATCCTATCAGTTAGTTCATCTGTAACTTGAGTTACTACTATCCCTATAGATTTACTTAATTCCGCTAGTGCTGTTTGATTTTTGAATGCTCCATAAAAATTACCTAAAGCCTTATAGCTCTTAAGAAAATTCACACCTCTGCCCGTAGGATCAGTTAAATCACTATAAGAACAAACTAATAATATTTTTATATTTGATACCCCCTCTGTTACATATTTACGAAAAAATAAATTTGCAATATCGATAGCTGCTCCCCTGCTATCACCAAAACCAGGACAATCGACAAAACTATAATTAGCACCATCTGGAGAATATACTTCCGGATACAAAGTTTCCGATATATTAGTACTATGACCTATATTAAATCTTCCCGGCAAGCTGTTGCTTATTAATTTTATTTTTAGTTTACCATCTATATATTCTCCTACTAATTCACTACCATTTAAATAATTTATTAATGTGCTTTTTCCTACACCACTAGTACCCACTATTAATACTTCGCTATCTTTTTTAATAAGATGATGATCAGTCTTTGCAAACTCATCCATTACCTTTTTGCCATGTTCTACAAAGTCTATTAATGCTTTCTCACTATAATTTTTACCATCCAGCGATTCTATTTTTACTACTAATTTGTCCTGACTTTGTAATTCTAAGGAGTTTGCTCTACTTCTTAAAATTGGTGTTTTAAAATCCTCTAGTTCTTTATATTCCTGTGATTTCATGTTCTATACCTTTAAAATGATAATTAAAATTATTACACTTGTTAAAAAAGTGTGATTTTTTCAAAGCATTAGTTCTCTATAAGTTTGAATAGACAGCTTTAATTTTGTCCATTTTCAAAAACATTAAATTAGAAAATTATTAGTATCAATGCTCACAAAATCAGTAGGTACTGTACGTAAGTAAAAAATACTTAGAGATAATTTTAAAAATCTTTCTATTTATCTTTGCATTTAAAACAGATACCTATAATCTTAAATTAGAAATTTTTAACCTTGTAGGATAATAATAGTTAAAATAAATTAGATTTTATGGAAGACAAAGAGATACTGTGTCCACAAGAGATTTATAAAAAATATTTGTTGATTATTGATGGTATAAGATTCACACCAAGGGAAATAGATATAATAGCATCTATTATGCATGGGAAAAATGCGAAAGGAATAGCTAATTTTCTATCAACTAAAGATAAATCGCTTGAAACCAAGACTATTGAAAGTCATATTCTTAATATCAAACGAAAAATAGCAGCAAATTCCCGAGAAGGGATTATAAGTTTTATAGAGAAATCTGATAAATACAAACTAATACACCGTTATTATTTGAGCTTATTAATCCAACAAGAATTTAATAAAATTCTACAGGAAATTTTAATATTAACAAAATCTGATAAGTTGTCCTTTCTCATTGTTTTACCAAGGTTAGGAAAGGATAACTTAAACTTGCTGGTCAATAAACTATGTATTGATTTACGACTTATAGGCATAACAGTTTCTATAGAGTTTCAAGAGAATCCTAATACTACTCCTATAGTAGTATGCTTAAAGCATAAGGAGATCAGTTCTACAGGCATACAATTAAAACAATGCACAATCTATGTTCTAGCTTTAAATGAAGCTAATATACCCGACCAAGAGGGACATAGTTCTATCATTGTAGATGATGATAAAGAGATATCTAAAGTGTTCTTCCTTTTAGAAAAAGAAGAACAATGTATAAAAATATTATCTCAACAAACGAGTCAAACTAATTTTGAATATATTAATCCCTCACAATACAAACAATATCATTTTTTGTTTCTTGAAATCATCACAAGACTTTTCCCTAATACAAATATCGAGAATATTATCCGTAAGTTTAAGGAAAGATATAGTAATATAATAGAAAACTCTAGTTCAATTTATCCTATACCTCCTCCGGTAAATAGAGATGTACAAGGTAACACAAAAAATATTTATATATTAATATTCAGTGTAATTAGCATAATTGCTTTGGTAATGTTTTGTCTTTGCTTTTTTACACTTGAACCTAAAGCAAATGTTAATAAAACTATTAGTAGTCAAGGAGAAGAATCGCTATTTCTTACAGCACAAAAGTCAATAATATCTACTAAAAACCTGACAACTTGGAATATACCTAGACAAGATCATATTTTTATCGGCAGAAAAAATTTATTGGATGATTTATATAATAAATTACATCACCATCATACACCACAAACAATCAGTAGTTTAGCAATTAGTGCCTGTGCTGGGCTTGGAGGAATCGGCAAGACACAATTAGCCTTGCAATATATCACTCATACAAAACATCCTTATACGCTTAAAGTTTGGTTTCCTGCTGAAAATGTTGATCATTTATATAACAAGTATGTTGAGTTTGCCAAATTATTAGGATACGCAGAAGTCAACTATACCAAAGAAAGCATTATTGCTTATGTTAAACAATGGCTAGTTGACAATCCTGGATGGCTTTTAGTTTATGACAATGTCAACAACTATCGTGAAATTGAAGCATTTTTACCAAAAGCTGGCGGATATGTTATTTTAACAACTCGTCAACGTCATTGGCCAACAAATTTTTCAATATTGCCTATTGATGTTATGACAGAACAGGAAGCTGTAAAAACAATAAGGTCCTTAATACAGCAAGATACAGCCAAAGAACAAAATGAAATAAAAAAATTAGTAGAAATTTTAGGATACTTACCATTAGCACTAGTACAAGCTGGTGCTTATATTAGGCAAAACCATATAACTATCCTAGAATATTTAGATCTTTACAAGAGTCATGAAGCAGAATTACTAGCAAGCAATATTTTGCCGGAAGGTACAGATAACCATCCTGTTGCCATAACATGGAACATTAGTTTAGAAGCAATTGTTAGAGAGGCTAAGATTAATAATGAACCGCCAATAGCTATTGAACTTTTAACAGTATGTGCTTACCTAGCACCCGATAAAATCTCTCGAAAACTATTACTCACATGGCTTCAATCAGCTTATCCTCATTTATCATCGCCACAATTAACGTTAAATAAGCACATTGCTTTATTGTGGCAATATTCCATGATCAATTGTAATGATAATGATCATATTGCTATTCATCGCTTAGTGCAGGCAGTGTTACGTCACCAACTCCAGCAAACCCTAGACAGTAAAAATAATATTTGTTCTACATTAAATTTAAGATGGTTTGAATCATTATTGCAGTTTTTTATAGATAATGAACATGAATTTAAACTTACTAATTCCTTTCAACAACTTATTGAAACTAACCAACAATTTAAAAGTAAATTTAAGGATAACTATAATAAAAATCTTGCGGCAATGGATTTAATGACTTCTTCTGTCTATTTTCATCAAGAAAAATATCAAGAATTTCTAAAGATTCTTGATGAGGTCAATAGATATTTGCAGAAAACTGACGGTTTAGAAATATTAAAATGTAAAATTCTATATTTATATTCAGCATATTTTTGTAAAATGGGTAACTATAAAAAGGCTGAAGAAAAAATAAATGTAGCAATTAACATATATAATAATATAAAAGTAAGTAAGTCAATAAAGGATAATGATCTAAAAATTTTAAAGGCAAACTTATTGTTTAATAAGGCTACTCTTGGTTTAGTCAAAAATAAAACAACAACTAAGATTAATAGAAATAAACTAGAAATAGAGATTTCCATTAAATCAATTCAAGAAGCAATAGCTCTGTTTAATGAAACTCATAATACTAAAGGCTTTTTGCGATCAATAATAGTATATGGGAATCTACTTATTTTAACAAACCAAGCTGATAAAGTAATAGTAGAGTTTAATAAATATACTAGTTTAATTGAGAAAATAGCTGATGATAGCACAAAAATATTTTTTTATTTAACTTATTCTGATGCTTATTTTAGCCATGGAGATTTTAACAAAGCTTTGGATTATTGCAATAAGACAAAACAACAAGCAGAAAAACTACATCTTGAACAAGAACTAAATCACATTCATCATAAGGAAAAAAGTATTAAATTTTATTACAGAAAAGTTAATTAAGTTTTATTATAACTATTTTTCTCCTAACTATAACAATAATTTCAGCCACTGTCTCCGTTTTACCGCTGATCTATCGAATTTCAAAAAAAAATACTCTAGGTGCTAAAACTTCTCTGGACTCTATTACTGATGAGGGTAATATATTAGTAGTGACCCACGTGGTGTGGTGTTCAAGCACCGAGGTTAGAAGCAAAGAATCGCAAAATTTTTAAATCTAACCTCAGTGTCTATTTTTTATAGTCAAAAAACAGGAGTTAATTCTATGTCGACCAATGTAAAAAATCAACAACAAAATAATAAACAAAATAAATTAACAAGTGATATTTCTCTTGAACTAGAACAAGCTAAGAAAAAACTACAAGCTGATGAAAAATTGACCTATCTAAATCTTAGCAACCATGATATTGGTAGTAGTATCAAACTGCTTAACGAAGCTTTAAAAAATAGTGAAACGGTAACCTACTTAAATCTTCGTAATAGTAACATTGACGATGAAGGAGCAAAGATAGTTGCGAAGTTTTTGCAAAACAACAATATAGTAACCAAAATAGATTTAAGCAACAACAATATTAGCTGTGAAGGAGTAAGTCACCTTGTCCCAGCGTTAAAGATTAATAATACTTTGGACGAAATGAACCTTGCACATAATGATATTAACGATCAAGGAGCAGACATACTAGCCAAATTTTTAGCAAATAATAGGACTCTCAAGCGAATACATCTCGATAATAATCATATTGGTCCTAATGGGGGTTTTAAACTTTGTAAAGCTTTAGAACTTAATAGGACTCTAACCGAAATAACGCTTAATGGCACTTTGTTGTATCATAATGAGGCAGAGGAGCTTGTAAAAAGTTTAAAGAATAAAAAGATTGTCAGCAAAATAATGTTAAGTTTTTATGACCACGAAAAATATGATATGAATTCTAATTATCATAAACTATTAGAGTTATTAACCGAGACTTATAACTACATAGAATAAATATAAACTAGATATAGATTCCACTACTTTTTCAGTTAGTCTTGTATTGTTATTTTCCTGAAGACTAACTGAAATCTAAATTTATTGGTTTTATTACCGATCTTACTTACCTTAGCAAATTTCAGATAAAAAATCACCCACCAAAAGTAGTCTTTTACTAGTTCAATCTGCCTTTAAAGCAGTTTTATATTATTACAAAATCATTAAGTATTTCCAGTATATTTGTAATTTATACCTTTTCAAATTTTGTTTAGATTTATACCGTTCTTTTTTTACACCTAACTCATATTTTCTACCTATAGCTATTTTTTAGATAAACCATTTTCTTTTTACCTCTCTTTTCTTCACCCACCTATCCTACCTAAACAACCCACTTAAGGAGCATTCTGCTGCCTATATGAAGCTTACCAATAAAATAAACTAGGTAGTTACAAGTTAGGTTTTAGCATTTGCTTTTGGAATCCCTCTACCCGCACTTGGGCAAACTAGGTAAACCTAGTTTGCCTGTGCTCAAAGATTCAGTTTTTTTATTGGTGATTGCTATTACCCAAAAACTTACAGCTTATAGCGGTAATAGCAATGGCAATATATCACTGTAATAAATCAGAAGTACGAAAAAGCAAAGGACAAAATGCAGTTGCGGCATGTAAGAGAGATAAGTAAACAATTAGTAGCAGAAGATTTAGCAACAGAAAATGTTAAGGAAAATCCTGTCCAAAATTTAACTATTTTAGCAGATGGTCGTAAGCAAGATAGTGAGGTATCTAGCACAACTAGTACGGTAGAAGAATTTAACAATTTTAGTCACTGTCTCTAGTTCAACACTGCTATAATAAATTTTACAAAAAAATCACTAATAGTGGAAAAAACCGCTGTACTTCTAGGATTAATGAGGATATGTGTGAAGATAACACTACGTGGGGTGGTGTTAAGCACCGAGGTTAGAAGCAACAATCATCAAATTTTTAAATCTAACCTCAGTGTCTATTTTTCAAACACAAAAAACAGGGGTCGATTGTATGACGAGCAATATCAAAGATCAACAACAAAATGATTCAACAAATGAAAAAATAAATAATATCACTAACATTGCTGCACAAATACTTAGAGAAGTTTTGCAGAGCAATAATATAACTTATATAGAACTTATCGACATTCGTATAGGTTTAGAAGGAATTGAAATAGTTGGCAAAATTTTAGAACATAATAAGCTTATAACCGCAATACGTCTTTGCGACAACGATATTGACCTTAAGGGACTAAGTCTGCTTATCGAACTGTTAGAGAATAATCATAGTTTGATGAATATAGATATTGAATATAACAACATTGGGGTTCAAGGGCTAATCATACTAGATGAATTTCTAGAAAATAATAAAACCATAAAGCAAATAAGTCTTATAGGCAATGATATTGGTGATGAAGGGGCGGATATACTGGCAGGAGTTCTAACAAATAATGAAATTGTAAAGCAAGTGGATATTAGTAGCAATAATATTACTGATAAAGGAGCAATCATACTAGCAAGATTTCTAAAAAATAATAACACTATAAATAAAGTATCTCTTAGTAATAATGATATTGGTGATGTTGGGATTGTCCAGCTTGTTAAAGCTTTGGAAACTAATAGAACCATCAGCCAAATAGACCTTAGCTATAACAATATTACTGACAATGGAGCAATAACACTGGTAGGACTTCTAGAGTCTAATAATAAAATTACAAGCAAAATAATAATAGATTTCACAGATTTTGACAATGAAAATATTAGTTATCAAGTAGAAGAGCTGTTAATTGAGACTCTAGAAAGCCACAACAAAAAACTGAGGGTATAATTTTAAAAATATTCATCTGTATCATATCTGATACAGAATATTAATAAGGGGATCGATGTAAACAGTGGTATTCGGTTAAGTTTTTAACTTATCTATTATTTTAAAGCAAACCCATATAAAAAAAGCCCATATTTAGACTTGGAGAGTAATAATTAAAAGTACTCCAAAAAATACGCAAGAATACTAAAATGCGTTGTGCGAGGCTTAAAATAGCTAAATAGGGGTATCTATGATAAAGCACTTCATAAAGTTACTCCCGCTACGAGTTAAAACAATTATTTTTACAATAACCAAAAATTATTAATGCTAAAAAAATGTGACACTTGGCTCTAATACTGAGGTTACTTGGATAATTTAATGCAAACTCAACTTGACTCATCCAGTATTTAATCTATCTCTGAATGCATAATACTTGTATCAAAGGAGAAAATATGACAGACAAAGCAACAAAATCAATAATTTTAGTTCGTGTTTCAACAAGGGAGCAAGAAGAAGGGTATTCAATTGAAGCTCAAAAATATAGATTAGTAGAATATTGCCAACGTAAAAATCTTGAAGTTATCGAAACTTTTGAAATTATCGAATCTTCAAGCAGAGGTGATCGCAAACAATTTAAAGAGATGATCAAATTTGCTAAAAGCCATAGAGAAACAATTGCTATAGTTGCTGATAAAGTAGATCGAGTACAAAGAAGAATCTCAGAAATTTCATTACTAGAAGAACCAATAAAAGCTGGTAAGATAGAATTACATTTTAGAGCAGAAGGTTACATAATAGATAAAGATTCTCAGTCTCATGCAAAGCTAATGTGGGGAATGAACGTGTTGATGGCACAATCTTACGTTGATAGTTTAAGTGATAACGTTAAAAGAAGCCTAGATCATAAATTGCGTAAAGGAGAGTGGATAGGACCAGCCCCTCTTGGTTACCTAAATAGTCGAGATGAAAGAGGAAACAGTATAGTAATTCTCGATCCTGTAAGAGGTTCTATCATAAAAAAACTCTTTGAAGAATATGCAACAGGAATGTATACTCTTAATTATTTGACTGAAAAAGCTAAGGATCTTGGTCTTAGAAGCAAAAACAATTGCTACGTCAATAAAACAGTAGTGCATCGAATGATCCAACAACCATTTTATTACGGTGAAATAAGAGTAAAAGGAGAGATGTGGTCACATGGTTACCAAGCAATTATAACAAAAGAGACTTTTATGGCATGTAAAGATGTACGTTTAGGGTGGAAGAAGAAGCCTTTTAAATATGGTGGTAAGGATTTTCTTTTTAGAGGGTTAATAACCTGTGCAGTAACTGGTAAAGTTGTAACAGCTGAAACTCACAGCAAAACATATTCAGATGGTAAAGTGGACGAATGGACTTATTTAGGGACATGGGATCCAAAGAATCCAAACAAAAAGATTTATGTAAGAGAAGATGAAGTTTTAAAGCAGGTAGAAGAGGTTTTTAAAAGAATAGGTATAAGAGACCAAGAAATGCTAAAAGAGACTCTAGCCTATTTAAAAAACACAAATGAGCTAAAGAAAGATGAGCATGGGCAAGCAACAGCTGCTTTAAAGAAAGAACATACCGAAAATGAGAATAGATTAAATTCATTAATAGATTTGCGACTCAATGGAGAACTTAGTACAGAAGAATTTCAAAGAAAAAAACAACAATTAAAAGATCGCCAATATGAAATTGCTCGTTTAATTAAAGTTTATGAGGAAGCAGATGATAAATTTACTGATACCGCTACAACGCTAATAACTCTAGCATCTGAAGCCTATGAAACTTTTAAAGGTTCTGAAATGCCCCAAAAACGCAAAATGATAAATTTCGTATTTCAGAACCTCAAACTAAGGGGCAAAAAACTTGAGACCTCCCTACGTTTCCCGTTCGATATTTTTGAAAAAACGACAACTTGTACCGAATGGCGGAGAGAGAGGGATTCGAACCCTCGATACGGTTAACCCGTATAACGGTTTAGCAAACCGTCGCCTTCAGCCTCTCGGCCACCTCTCCAAATCATAACATGATTATATTATGAGTCACTTATAGCATTGAATCGTTTATATTTCTATAATTATTTTATATAAGTTCAATAGGGTAATTTAAAAGTCACAATCAATAGTTGATGCACATGTGTATACTAGGCTTCTGATACTGTCTTAAGAGCCAAGGACTAAAATAGGATTAAAGATAGAATTATTTTTAATTACTCCAAAGACAATATGTAATAATTTACGCATAATAGCAACAATAATAACCTTAGTAGGTTTACCCTTACTAGATAGCTTTTGGGTAAATTGTTTAAATATAGGGTTATGATTTTTAGCTACTATAGCAGGAAAGTATAGTGCTTTACGTAGTTTAGCTGAACCAATCTTTGATATAGCACTTTTCCAAATACTCTATGTTTAGGTGTAAGAGCTTGTCCGCAAACTAAAATTAAGGTATGATGAAGTGAACAAAGTATTATTAGTAAGAAGTATAAAAGAATGAGCAGAAAAAATTATCCAACAGATTTAACAGATGAAGAATGGTTAAGGATAGAGGGGTTGTTTCAAGTATCGTATGTAAAGGGAGGTAGACCTTTAAAACATAGCAAAAGAGAGATTTTGAATGCAATTTTTTATGTATTACGTACTGGGTGTCAGTGGAGATATATGCCGCATGACTTTCCAATTTGGAAGACAGTATATGAACAATTTAGAAGATGGAAGAAGCAAGGTGTATTTGAACGTATGAACCATGAACTTATCAAGGATGTTAGAAGAAAATTAGGTAGAAATGATTATCCTAGTGCTTGCATAATAGATAGTCAGTCTGTAAGACAACAGAAAAAGTGGAGCTAAAGGTTATGATGGAGCTAAGAAAATTAAGGGCAGAAAGAGGCATATTATTACCGATACACAAGGCTTTGTGTTAGGTTGTTATGTCGGTTCTGCGAATGAGAATGATCGATACGGAGCTACAGTGCTACTCAGTAACATGCAAAAAGAGTACACTACTATTAAACAAATGTGGGCTGATATGGGGTATCAGTCTAAAGATTTAAAGGGTCTCATTAAGGAAAAGTATAACATAGATTTAGAAATTGTTCCCGACTTCCGCATTTTTTAATAAGGCATAAGCTTAGAAGGCTCATAGTGCTAGGATTTTTAAAATTTAGGCACAACATTATTTTGTTATTTTAAATATATTTCAGCATGGTCTGAACGCTTGATGTTAAAGGTTTTATAGATTTTTCTAGCTTCGTTTTTTATTGCACTTGGTAGTCTATAAAGATCACCAGTCTTTGTATGTCTTAAGATTGAAGCCTGTACTGATATTAATAATTCAACGATGTTAGTTACACTGATCTTTTGGGTCAGAGCAACCTTGTATTCTATAGTTTTAAGCACTGCAAAACTCATATAACACACAGCTATGTGTGCTTCTATCCTTTGTTTAGTCCAGTGAAAAATTGGACGCATTTGTAAATTATGTTTATTGATTCTAAATTGCTCTTCAATTACCCATAATCTAGCATATTTTGCTATTGCTTCATGTGGAGTTATAGTTTGGTCATTGGTGATTACCCCATGTATGCCATCCCACAACGCATCCTGCTCTATCTTCTCTGCGTCAATATAGCTCTTGCCATTTTCACTAGAAGTATATTTTTTTACTCCACTATTAGATATAAGTTTTTTAGTACTACCAGACTCACCAATAGTCTTATTAATTTTATCTAAAATTTTTTGTCGCTCCTGTGCATCATTAATAGCCCTTTTAGATTTATAACTGGTAATTAGACGTTTACCATCATGCTCTAGATCGGCAATCCAAGTAAGATCATTGCCTATAACAGTAGGCTTATAGTTTTCCTCTGATAATATTTCTTCTTTCTTTTCTTTCTTGAGTGTTTTAAGCTTTGCTGCCACAATATAACGATAACCACCTTCATCGAGAGCTTGCAAGTTAGCTTTACTAAACATTGCACGATCAGCAATAAAACAGACATCTTTAACTTTAAGATACGCTTGCCAGCTGTTAATTGATTTAATTAAGGTGCTAACTTCTGCGGTATTACCACTAAACAGCTCATAGCCAAGTGGTAATCCATCCTCATTAGTTGCTAGGGCAAGAACTAGTTGGGTAGTATTAAAGCGATGATCTTTACTATAGCCAAAGGCTCTTAGCTCATCTATTTCTACTGATTCAAAGTATAGTGTAGTGACATCAAAAAATACTAGGCTAATCTCTTTATTAGGAATCAGGGTTAGGGTGTTTTTAAAGCATAATTCTTTAATTTTAGGTATTTGCTCATGTAATTTGTCCATCATCCGATAAGTAGCATCTAGATCATGATGCCTGTCAAATTGATCGCTTAAATACTCAACTATCCCTTTTTTACTATTTGGTCTTACCATACGGGCTAACACTAAATCCTTCAGCATCCCAGCGTCACGTTTCCTTGCTAGTAACTGGTTAAAATGCATTTGATCATAAACATGCCCCCCTATTTGATGCACTCCTTCAACAACTCGCTTGACTTCTACAACCTCATTTAGTTTTACTTCGTTAACAGGTAGAATATCTTTTAACAACTTGTTAGTTGGACGACCTCTTTTAACCTCGTTAGTATCATCAGTAAACAAATTCCTCTGCCCAATTGCAGCTTCTCTCTCAGCTTTAATCTTGGCAATCAAATCTTGTGCTAGGGCAACTAATTTAGCTTCTTCTACTTCATCTATGAAGACTCCTAAATGACGTACTATACGCTGTTTGACGTTACCTTTACTATCACGATAACCTTCCACTATTTGAATAGATTGCCTTGGACTATTAGGAGTTTTTTTACGACGTATGTACATATTAGGGCTATAAAATATGGGGCTATATTCAATTAATTAAATAATAAACAACATCGCAGTTAAAGTCAATAATAAAATATCTACTAGGCACAACAGAACGAGAGTACCACTTCACCTCCTTACTAATGCCACTTATAACAACTAATATCAAAAAATCTGCGGAAGTCAGGAGGCATATTATTACCGATACACAAGGCTTTGTGTTAGGTTGTTATGTCGGTTCTGCGAATGAGAATGATCGATACGGAGCTACAGTGCTACTCAGTAACATGCAAAAAGAGTACACTACTATTAAACAAATGTGGGCTGATATGGGGTATCAGTCTAAAGATTTAAAGGGTCTCATTAAGGAAAAGTATAACATAGATTTAGAAATTGTTAAACGACCAGTGTGCAGATTTTGGATACCAAAAAATCACACTACTGGACAAAAAGGTTAGGTTGGTTGCACAAAGTGTAACTTAAACAATTTTATGATTAAGGAATCAAAAAATTGCTTAGAACGACTATAAGCTTGTTTAATTGATCTTATATGTAAAAGTAAAGACTTGATCTGACAGTTTGGAGTTGTTGGGTACGAAAATATGGAATAAAATCATACCCAGCAAATTTTAACAACCTCTTATTAAGGAGACTGTCAGATGACAACATATCAAGAAAAAATTATAAAACCAAGAATTGGTTTATTACAATTAGCAGAACAACTAGGAAACGTATAGCCAGCTTGTAAAGTAATGGGCTATAGGCAGAGATACATTTTACCGCTATAAGGAACTGCATGAGCAAGGTGGAGCAGAATCTTTGTTTGAGATGACTAGAAAGAAGCCATGTTTGAAGAATCGTGTTCCATCTAATATCGAGGATGCAGTAGTTAATATAGCTGTTGAATTTCCTGCTTATGGTCAGGAACGTACTGCTAATGAATCACGTAGGAGAGGTATCGTTATCTCTGGAGGTGGAGTAAGGTCTGTTTGGCTACGTCATGATCTAGAGAATTTCAAAAAACGTCTAAAAGCATTGGATGCTAAAGTTGCAAATGATGGTATTATTTTGAGTGATGCACAACTTGCTGCACTTGAGAAAATCAAGAATAAACGTGAAGCAACTGGTGAGATTGAAACCATGCATCCTAGTTACCTTGGCTCTCAAGATACCTATTATGTTGGAAACATTAAAGGCATAGGACGTATCTACCAACAAACCTTTGTAGACACTTATTCTAGGGTAGCTATTTGTAAGCTTTATACCGAGAAAACAGCTATTACTACAGCAGACCATTTGAATGATAGGGTTATTCCATTTTTTGAAAAGTATAATATCCCTTTGCTTCGAATACTTACAGATAGAGGCACGGAATATTGTGGTAAACCTGAGAATCATGCTTATCAACTATATCTTGGTATTGAGAATATAGATCATTCTAGAACTAAAGCATATAACCCTCAAACTAATGGTATATGTGAGCGTTTTCACAAAACTATGCAGGAAGAGTACTATCACATTCTATTTCGTAAAAAGCTCTATAATACATTAGATGAGTTACAAGCTGATATAGATACTTGGCTTACAAATTATAATAACGAAAGGTCTCATTCAGGTAAACATTGTTTTGGTAAAACACCAATGCAAACTTTTAGAGATTCACTTTATATTGCTAAAGATAAAAATATTAGTAATATAGAGAGAATATCAGACAACTTGGCTATTACTTATCAAGCTGCCTGATTATTACTTATTGTCAGATTAAGTCGTAACTAGTACATCTTATACCTAACTGTAGTACAGAATAACTCCTACATCCTAGCGTTTTCTTCATTTTTATCGGTTGCTCTTGCTCTCCAATTGCTCCTATTTTTATTGCCATTGCATATGCTATAAGGTTTTATTCTGTCCCAGTGAAATTTGATCATAAAATAAACATTTTATAAAATTCTCTAATCGTACTTTACTCTTTATATGCGTATCTTCCATTCTAAAACCATTACTTTTACACCCTTTAAAGCCTACCTCGATATCCCATCTCTTCCGATATATTTCAGATCCATTTGACATGTTCTTACTATACACTATCGATAGATATTCTCCGCTTGCTAATTTGATATGATCAAATTTCACTGGGACAGAATAAAACCTTGTAGAAAAATTTCTTATCTTTATTTCTTTCATGCTATCGATCCTAATCCATTGACCTTCTTTATTAACTATTCTATTTGTCCTTCTCACCCTTAATGCATAATTAATATTTTTATTGTGAAGATAGGTAATTAATTTCTCATTATCAAATTCCCTATCTCCTAATATTCCCTCTATCTTTTCCTTACCAAATTCCTCTATAAATTTCGATATTACTGCAATTTGATCGTCTGCCGTACATGCTCCTTTATAAGGAATTATTTTATATATTAATGGCATAGCAATTTTATTATATGATACCGACAATACTAATATATTTCTTATCTCCTGTCCTAATTCCCAAGTGGTTCTATCTATTGATAAAACCACTTTCCCTTGAGGAATATAATTTTTCATAAACTTATAATAATCATCAATATTGATATTGTCTTCTTGAAGAAATCTATATACCGCTTTTATTTTTGAATCTAATAATTTATCTCCTTCTATTTCTTCTGCCATATTTTTATATTTGCTTCCTCGACACAACATTAATGATTTTATTATGCCCTTGAACGTGTTTAGTCTTGTATCTTTCATCTCAAAATGATTATATAGTAATTCGGCTAGTAACATAGAGTACCACAGATTTTTTTGTGTTCAATCTAAAATACTCTATTTACTAGCTCTTGCAACCACCCCATCTCTTTTGTCCAGTAGTGTGACCAAAAAATACACCACTAGAACTATTGCCAAAAGGGAAGTTGGGTTTAAAGTACAGCCAAGGCGATGGGTTGTTGAGAGAACCTTTGCTTGGATAAATAGAAATAGAAGGCTCTCCAAGGAATATGATTTTCTTACTGATTCTAGTGAAAATATAATTTTTTTGGCTATGAGTCGATTACTTCTTCGTAGGATTACTTCTATTACTTAGTTTGCGGACAAGCTCTAAAATCTAAGATTATAATTAACAGGTCATTATTTTTTATTAAAAATACTTTACATATTAAAATAATTATATTATTCTATATAAAATAATATTAGTTCGCTACTTTCGTGTATACCAGTTGAATTTCAAGAGTTGGCTAGAAGTGCAAGTGGTAAGCGAGCGTGCTAGGCGTACATATAAGGAATTTCTAATCTAGGCTGGAAAGGTACGGGAATAATTTTATATTTAAAGATGAGGCTATTTTGACAAAACAACGTATACAAGAGCTTCTACATCAACAGGAGGAAGCTCGGCACAGTGTTAATAAGGAATCATATTATTATACTGAAACAATATCAACAAATCATACAGTGACAAGGTTTAACCAAGGAAAATATGATCAAGATATGGCGGCAACGAATGCTAGAATTAATGACTTAGAAATAGAAATTAATAGTTTAAGACAACAGGAAGCTGCTGAGGAACAGGCAAGACAACGAGCAATTGCTGAAGAAAAGGCAAGATTAGAGGCTATTGAGCAGGAGAAACAGCAAAAAATAGCTGCTGAACAAGCAAGATTAGATGCAGTAAAACATGGCAATGATGTAATAAGTGCTAATATTAGCAAGCAGCAAAAAGCTAATTTTGATATGTTTCAATCACTTAATAGCAAACAGCGAGCATTTTTCTTATCTGAACTATTTGGTAAGTCTGATAGTGAATCAATGACGATGATTAGTATAATAAAATCTCTAGGAGTTGATGCTGATGAGTTAGCATATTATGCCATTAAGAAAACACATAATGAGTTATTTGAATTAGCTCTATATTATGGGGCTAATTGTTGTAATTACTCGGTTGAAGGCAAAACCTTATTACAACAATTAGTACATAATGGTAATGAAAGCTTTATTAAAAAGGTTCTGGCAACAGGACAGGATTTAGCTAGTACGGTAGTGGAGGCAATAGGTCAAAATGATATTGTTACCATAAGTAAATTATCATCTTATGATAGTAGCCTTCTATCACAAAAATTTGCTGGTTATACACTGCTACAAATTGCCATATCTGCTCAGAAAACAGAAATAGTGCAGAAGATTTTACAACTAGGTAGTAGCAGTGCAGAAGTTTTAACTAATAACGGTGAATCTGCTCTGAAAATTGCTGTAAGAAGCGGTAATGATGAGATTATCAAAATGGTAGCCCAGCATGCCAATCTGCAAATAGAAATAGCTCAGCTTGGTTCTAAAGTTGATCAAGTCTTTAAAGCAATGATATTAGAACATCAGGATATTGCAACGGTAATTAAACTACTGAAAGGTAAGGAAATATCATTGCAGCAATATCTGATTGTTCAGCGTAGTAAGGATGAGGAGAAGATTGCTGCTGAACAAGCTAGAAAAGCACAGGAGGATCGTTTAGTTGAAGAGACATATCTAGAACAAGTACAAGATATAGAACGTTACCAAGAAGACACAACACTAGTGACTTTGCAAGGATTAGTTCTAGATAATCCTCTCCATTAATATGTATGATTCATAGAGATTGTTTCAATTTTAGGATGTGCTAAAATAATGGTACCTACCCTATATACAGAATGAGAAGCGCGTAAACAAGCTAAAAGATACAATTGTAATCTTCCTGGAGAAAGGGTACAGATGGACGTGTGCAAAATCGCTAACAATTTATACCAATATACCGCTATAGATTGATTGTACTAGATATAAGGTTTTGGCTTTATATAAAAGACGTACCAAATACTTTAGATTTTTTAGAACAAGTTATGGAGCGTATGCCATTTCCCATACAACGTATTCAAACTGATAGAGGACAAGAATTTTTTGCTTATAAAGTCTAGGAACGTTTAAAAGAATATGCTATTAAATTTCGTCCTATTAAACTAGCTTTTCCTCATTTAAACGGCAAAGTAGAACGCACTCAACGAACAGACTTAGATGAGTTCTATTCGAGTATTGATCTTAAAAGCCCTGATCTTATTGAGGAATTAGGATATTGGGAACATTATTACAATTGGAACAGACCACATAGCTCTTTAGGCGGTAAAACTCCAAATGAAAAATATATAGAATTGATTTATCAAACTCCACTCTATGAAGAAGTTAGTGAAAAATATGATCATTCTAAAGAGGAGATTTTAATCCATGGGTACAATAAGAATTTAGCAACAAAAATGTTGAAACGATGTCTGTGAATCCCACAAATCAGCTTATTCATAGTTAGTAATGATAACTGCCTTGGTCACTATTAAATATTTTTGGAGCTTTGTATTTATTAAGGGTATCTTTTAATAGACTTCTTTCGAAACTCTACTTCTGCTGGTGATTTGGACAATGATGCGGTACTCGAATCCGTAACGGAATTAGAGTACGCTGCGGTTCGAGGTGAAGCGTCTCCTTCAAATCCCTCAGCATAAGCGAGTTTCGAAAGAAGTCTAATACATCAGTTACCAAAGTCACATCCATTGAATTTGATAATTTATAACTCAATATGGCTTTACTATGCCAATCTATAATAGCAGCTAAATACATAAAACCACCATTAGTTCTGACATAAGATTAAATCTCAACTACTCCACTTAACCATTTCTGTCCTCTAATTGAAAGCAGGGGATAAACTTGTTGTTTAATTTTTTGATAGTATTGTTCTATATAATTTATCTCATCTGCGTTTAGCATTCTACGATCTATTAAATCTTTTGCATAAGGAACAAGGGTGAGAGTGTCAAACTCTAGAAAATTTTCATCCTGTATATTTTTGACATACATCAGATTTTCTATTCTAATGCCAAATTCGTTCGTTTTATAATAACCTGGCTCATTGGATACAATCATACTAGGTTCTAGAATAACATTACTGCGCAAACTAATATTTTGTGGTCCTTCATGAACACTTAAGAAGCTACCAACACCATGACCTGTACTATGTGGATAATCTTGTCCATCTCTCCATAAAAACTGCCGAGCTAGAACATCTAAATTAGCTCCAGTAATAAGATTAACTGGAAACTTAACCATCGACAAAGCAATATGCCCCTTAAGAACTTGAGTGTAACGTAATTTTTGTTCTTTGGTAGGATACCCACCTATAGCAAGAGTCCTAGTTACATCAGTAGTACAACCGTTATATTGACCACCAGAATCAATTAATAATATGCCTTTACCTAAGATTTTCTTTGCTCCCGTGCTTGTTGCTCGGTAATGAATTATAGCACTATTTTCCTTAAAGCCACATATAGTCGGGAAGCTATCCATAACATATTGATCTTGCTTAAATCTAAACCCTGTTAATATTGTTCCTAAATCATATTCAGTTTGATCTTGTAAATTTGGTAGTTCGAATAAATATGCAAAGAATTCGCATAGTGCCACCGCATCCTTAATATGGGAATTAATTGCATGGTTAATTTCAATATCGTTTTTACGGGCTTTAGCTAATTGACAAGGATCATTAATTTTTTCTATTATCTTAGTGCTTAGCAAATCTATGATATAATTGGAAGTGAAGTTTTCGTCAATTAGGACTTTATTAGCTTGACTCAATATATCAGCAAATTGTGCTGAAGGTAAGATAGTTATATGAGGACGAGCAAGTATAATATCTTGGTCTACCCTATTTGGATTAATAAATAAATATAGTTGGTTCTTAGTGATTAGGACTATACCAAGCATCAATGGTGAATATGGAATGTCACTTGCTCTGAGATTTAATAACCAGCATATTGAATCTGCTGCAGTAATAATCATGGTATCTGCAGAATATTTAGTGAGTAGATTACGGCACATGGTAATTTTGTCACTATACGATTGACCAGCAAACTTATCATCATAAATATATATTTTTGATGATGGTTCAACTGGCCTATTACGCCAAATTTGATCTACTAAATTATTAGATACTTTATGTAAACGAGTCTTTATTTTAGCAAATATTTTTAACTTAACATTAGTGAAGAGTTTCGCATCATATCCTAATATACCATCATTACCTAAGTAATTATCCCAAGGAAAATAGGGTAAATCTTTAATATCGAAAATCTCAAAAATTTTTGGATCTAGTTCACGCTTACTTTGTTCTAGATAACGACCATCTGTAAAAAATATAACATTATTTTTGCAGATCACCACAATACCATTTGACCCACTAAAGTTAGTCATATATTGCAGTCGTTTAGCACTTTCATGAACATACTCGCTAAAATATTGATCATTAGACGGTACTATATAGGCATCTATTTTATACTTAGCGAAAAGACCCCTAATATTGCTAATACGTTCTTGCATTAAATTATTATCGATAAAAAAGATTTATCTTCCTCTGCTGCTATTAGGCGATTTCTTAATTAAAGAACCCACATGGCTGGGAGTAACATTATCTGTAGTCAGGATCTTAGGTGATATATCACCTGCAATGGATTTCCCAATCAGTTGAGCGGCTTTTAGAACTTCAGGATTCAATGTTTTTAAGTTACCTAAAGATCTGTCTACCTGCTTCTCTCTTCCAAGCTGCGAAGTTCTACCTAACATTCCATCAATAGGAGCTTTAAAATAATCAGCAATAGCTATAACCGCTTCGGTACTTAGCATTTTTTGGTTATTATCATCTTCTCTTAAAAAAGGACGAACGCTGTCTTCACTACGACCAATTTTTGATCCTAATTCGTATTGAGTCATTTGGTTTTTGTTCATCTTCTCGGTGATAAAGCTCTTCAAATTAGCACTTAATGCTTCTGGAGATAGTTGCATATATTCTTGTTTTTCTTGAGGCTCAAACTCCTTTCTACCTAGCACTTCATCAATAGAGCAGTCAAAATAATTTGCAAGTTTGATTATGTTTTTTATTTCAGGACGTCGATTACCCAACATCCCCCTCATAGTAGTCGTAGGAATGCCTGCAAGTTCAGCAAGATCACTTGCCTTTAGTTGTTTTTCTTCCATTTTATTCCCAAGGAATTCTTGTATATTTTCAATCCAGCCCATTGTAAATATTTTTTTTATAAAATTGATCCGTGAAAAACGGTTTTTTCTTGACAACAAAAAATTGTCACAGTAAAGTTGTTTATCTTACTAAATGAACCAAGGAATTATTTAGTAAGATAAACTTTAAAAACTAAAACTATTCAGTACATAAATTCAACTACTACAAATATAGGTAAGTTGAATAAAAACGAAATAATACTAAATAGTTAGTTAAGCACAAAACCTCAATCATAAAAGGAAATGCCTTATGAATATATACAATATTTGCTCAGTAATCAAATTTATTCTTGCTTATTTAGCAACTTTCTTTTTAAAAATGCAACCTCAACTACCCTATCTAATAATGAATAGGAATATTTTACCTACAATCATAGTAAGAGGGTTTTATGCAAAATGATTTTAATGATAAAGATATAAAACAACTATATAGCAAGATTATGACTATATCAGGTTACATAGTTGCCATGAGATCAGAGTGTATAAGAGAAGCTAAAAAAACTGAGGATGCTCTAAAAATCCTAATCAAGCGTACATATGACATTAGAGGTGGGCTTTGGATATGTTTGATTACTATATGGTTTTTAGCCATACTTTTTTTGCAAAAAAACTTTTAGCCAGTACTTATTAAATTTATAAACTTAAAATTGGAAGAAGGAAAGCTAGACTTTATGTTACATTCACCGTTTGACACGTCTTATCTTCGAGATAAATATGAGAAAAAATTATGCTATAGAACTGGATTATCATACGGCGTGTTGGATGAAAATTTACATTTTCGTTACTGGCTACATGTTATTATTTGCAGATTTTGTCATTTGGGGCATAGTTATTCTTCTTCCATCTATTATGAAACCAAAACCATTGACCTGGATTTTCTTTAACCCAATTACCTAAAATTTGATTAATGGCAAACATTATATTATAACAATCTGTTTTACTATTATTAGTTTTTTGTAATTGTATTGGTGGATGGATAATAGCTTTAAAATAACTACTATTACTAGTGCGAACCACTTGTAATGGTATAATCGGGTAGCCGAATTGTAAGGCAATTTTAGCAATTGCGTGAGCAGTCATGGCCGGTTGGTCTAAAAATGGTACTTCAATGCCATTATTCATTTTTTGATCTACAAGCATGCCAATTGCATATCCTGATTTGATTGCAGATATGAGATCTCTTGCCCCCTTTTCTCCTTTTGGAATTAGCTTTATATCACTAGTTTTACGCGTATCATTAATTAGCTTATCAATATAAGGGTTATTTAATTTACGATAGATAATAGCAAATTTAGGATAAAATTTATTTATAATTTTGAGTGCAAAATCCCAATTAGCAAAATGCCCTGTAAATAATAAAAACGGTTGGTGTGATTTCTGAAATTCTATTATATTATCAAGCCCACTTATCTCTACCCTTTTGGATAACTCTTCCTCTGACATCTTATTAACATATGGAAATTCTCCTATAAAACTACCAAAATTATCCCATACTTGATTAATGGTTGCTTGAGTCTCCATCCTTAGACCATTTGTCTGATTCTTGCCAAAAATATTTTGAATATTTTCTTTTGCAATTTTATTAACTGGCAATAGAGGTCCTATTTTCCTTGCTATACACCGACAAATTTGTACAGATTTGTCGATACCAAATGTTCCTAGTATCTTTAGTATTATTAAAACGAAAAAATACTCAAGCAAATATTTAATATTTTTAAAGAATTTTCTCATATATTAAATCTGCTAATAATTTTTGATTATTTAGTAATAAATGTACATCACAACATATTACTGACAAGTCAGCATCACATATTTTTACGTAATCTTTTCTAGTTGTTATTAGAAGAGAATTAGATTTTTCTGATTGTTCTTTTAAATAGTCTAAATCTTCTTCACTATATTGATGATGATCCGGAAAAATTTTATTACCTACTAACTGCAATCCATAATTTTCTAATGTAGAAAAAAACCGTTCAGGATTACCTATACCACTAAAGGCAAAATAGCTCTTTGTTTTATCTATGTCTATAGTTGGAACTATTTGGGCTTGAAAAAAGGGAAGCTCCTTATGTAAAGAAAAAGGCATAACATTACTCGAACCAACTAGAATAACTATATCCGCTTTTTCAATAGCTTGTTTAGGATACTCACGCAAAGGGCCGGCTGGAATTAACCATTCGTTGCCAAATAACCTGTCAGCATCAACTGACAAAATAACAATATCCTTATAAAAATTAGGATTCTGCATTGCATCATCTACTATAATCACCTGTGGTTTAATCCTTTTTATAAAAGGTAGTATATATTGAATTTTCTTGCTAGCTATGACTTTACCATATTTTAATAGCATTACTGCTTCATCCCCGACATCTAGTACTGTATGATGTGGTTCAACTAACAACGCCGTTTGCAGTTTACTGCCATAACCTTTAGTAATAATTATAAAATCAATATTAATAGCCTTCAACATTTTTGCAAGGAAGATCACTATTTGAGTTTTACCAGTACCTCCAATGCTTATATTACCAACACAAATTACTTTACAAGGAAATATTATAGGGCGTGCAATTATTTTTCTTAAATAACTAAAAAAAAGATATAACCAACTTAGTGGTAACAATAAATATGATATAATAGTTTTGGTGTGCCAAAATTTAGGATAAATAAGCCTGATCATAAGTTTAAGACAACTTAAGCCCTATCATAGAAATTATCATAGTCGTAATAAAGAAAACTCGCATGGCAGAATATGGCTCGTTAAAACACACCATCCCTACTATTACTGTTCCTACAGCTCCGATACCAGTCCATATAAGATAAGCAGTACCAAGAGGAAGTTTATCTAGAGTTTTACTTAGACAAACAAAACTCAATATAGAAAAAATAATAAAAGCTATAATGGGTTTTACTTTGGTAAAACCATCTGACAATTTCAGCGATATAGAGAAACCTACCTCAAAGAATCCTGCAAGTATAAGGAGAACCCAAGTTGCTAACATATTGTTACCTTTGTTTAATTTGTCCTGAAGATTTGCTATTTTTGTTATTTTGTAAAGATTTCTTACTAGGTAAGTTAACCGATAGCTGATCTTTTATTATATCTAATTTGTTAGATTTTAGATTGACTACCGACTTGATTTGACTATCTAATTTTTGCATGGATACATTATGCTCTACTGCTCGCTGTTTAGACAAGAATTCCTTATTATTTTTCCATAAATTAGTTTTTAGAGCGGTAATTTTTTCTTCTTGCACACTCATGGATTTATCCCGACTCAGAATTACCCCGCCAATTTTTTCGCCAATTTTGGGAGCATATTCTATTGCTAGAATAGAAGCTGGTACTACCATAAAAGCAAATGTGGCACCAGCTGTTGCAACACTGATAGCCCCAACTGCTAGAACCGAAATAGCAGTTATAATTTTACTAGTTGCTTGTTTAAATATTTGAATTTTCTTATTATGTTTTACTGCAACATTTACTATTCTATTAATTTCTAATCTAGCATTAGTGCTAACTTCCTTTGGGTTTTGATATTTTTTCACCGCATGCATTACCGTTGTACAAAATACTTCTGGTTCAAGCTGTATAAAATTTGTTAATTCATAACTATTCCTTGCTGCCAGTAAATCTTTTAACACTTGTTTTATTACTTTTCTCTCTTCAGAATTTGCCTTACCAAAATTTGTACTTATTAGTGTATCAATTATTATATCTTCCGATTTGTTTAGAATATTATCTCTATCTTGATATTCTACTGCATCAGGAGAGATTGCTACCGAAAATAACATTAAAACTGTTGAAAAACTATCATCCGTAATAACTTTCTGACCAAGAAAAACTCTTAATTTACCAATACAATTACTTATATGGACATCAATCTCAGGTGTTGATTTAAGCCTAATTTCGTAATCAATAGCTATTATATTAGCAAGTGTTAAACATGCATGTTTTGTTATATTATTAAATAACTCTTCACTTATTCTTTTTTTACATATAGAAATGTTTATACTGCTAAAGATGTTCATTAGTCTTTGGCTCTTTATTTTTTAACATGAGAGTGTTTTTTTACAAATGAAGCTATCGTATCCTCAAAAGAAATAAATTTTTTATTTAGTAAGTCAATTTGCTTAGTTTTTTCATCTTCTGTTAAGAAAGAATATTTAATACTATTAGACACTATTTCTTTTAGCTTATCATAAGATGGTTTATAGCGAGTGACAAATTTTAAATATTCATCAGTTAAATTATTACGTGACACCCCTAGATCATCAGTAGAAATTGCAATTGGTACTCCATACTGCATATAAAGTCTCACTGGATGATCGTTACCTTGTACTCCTAGTAACGCTTCATTACTAGTCAAATTAATTTCTACAAGTATATTCTTGTTTAATAATGTATTTATTAATTGGTAGGGGTCAGATTCGTGCATAATATCGACACCATGTCCTATACGGTTTGCCCCTGCCACGTTAACCGCATCATTAATATGATAACTCAATTCTTCAGGAGTAACTTGGCCTAAAGTAAGCTCTCCCGCATGCAGCGACAATTTTACGTTAGGAAATTTTTGTTTTAAGAAACGAAACATTTTCATATGCAACTTATAATCACGTAAAGCGATAGGATGAGCCTCATTACCAACAATGTTAACTCCAACAAATTTGGTATTATTTTTTACCATTAAAAACGCTGAATATAATCCAGAAAATATCAGAGATGGTTTGTTGAAACGTATTACATATGGTTGAAATCGCATACTAAAATCATCCTCATCAATATCTTGCGAGTTAGATACGATTTCACGTAAATTTTGAGCAATTTCATTTTGTATAATGCTATCTTTATCTAAAACATCAACAGCCTGGCTTAAAACATCATTGATAGTAATATCATCTGTATTACTTGTTAGTTGATTAATCTTATCAAGTGCAGGATTGTAACTAGTTGGGGATGGGAACAATATAGTTTCAATATATTGGATATTTTCCGATTTAGCTCTTGCCTTCAACAAAGTCAAATTACTTTTGACATCTACTGTTGCTATTGGGGCTAAATATCCAAAAACATTAAAGAAATGTTTTAATCCATCTTCTTGAGTATAATCATGGTCGTAAAAGAATTTACCATATGACCAGTGACTTAAAATGGTGGTATATAGATCATAATTATCTTGCAGAGCAGTAACAGTAAGGCATGTTTTATTTGGTTTATTTTTTTGCACTTGATAGCTATTCTTATCTATATAAAAACCGGCCTTACTAATAAGATCTAAATAATTTTCGACATATATAGCTCCACTAAAATGATGATGAAGCTCCCCTCCTTTGGGTAATAAACTTAAAAACATATTAAGCTCTGCCATATCGTTACTGGATATTAAATTATGGTAATATTTACTAGTAGCGATATAATCTTCTGTTTTTGCTTCTATTTCTGTTTCTGTTTCTTTTGATGAGGAGTTACTAGCCATCGTCACTTCTGTAATAAAAATAATATTTAAACTAATGATAACTCTTATTAGCTTTTTTACAACAATATTCATACATTCTCTCTAAGATTTATTAATAATTTTGTTATAAATTATATATATAACTACTTAAGATTACAATTACTTATTTGCTGTTATTTCTCTTATACGCATATTAAGTTTTGTAAATATCATATCAGGTGTTCTTTCTGTTGATAGTTTATAAACAACCTTAGGCTCTAATACATCTTCTTTCTTTATGTCTATAGATAGTACAATGGTATTCTCCGGCATACAAGAGTAGATTTCTCTTATAATTGTCAAGAAAGTTGCAAAATCTTTAGTGGCAAATCTTATGTAAACATCATAATTCTTTATCCTTATAGTATCCTGCTTTGTTCCCACCATTGGGTTAATACCACTTAAGAATTCTTGTTTAATTGATATAGTAATAGGCTCATTTAAGTTGTATTTTTTTGAAAAACTATCAATTGTTGTTATTAACCTTGCTCGTTCTAAACAACTTTGTCTAGCAGAAATAGATAATAATTTCGAATATCTTGCATAAGTTTCTAGTATTTTATATTTGGAATTTATTATAGAATACAACTTTAACGTTTCTTGAGCTAGAGATTCTTCTATATTTTGATTCTTGGCAATCGACTCCATATAATCTTTATTAATACTTTGCAGTAACCATAAAATAGTAGAAATACACAAACAACACATAATAAACTTAAAAAATATAACATTTTTTAGATGAACAATAAAATTTTTAAGCATCTCTTATCCTTTTTTCTTAGTAATAATGACCTCAGCAGGTATTACTACTCTATTAGGTAACTCTAATATTTGATCAGTAAATATTATAAAATTAATATCCATATTGCTAAATATTTTACTAAAATTTGCAATTTCTTGTTTTAAGAGCTGAGTAGCATCTTCAACTAGCATATCACTAACGATAAGTTTTAATAATATCTCGATTTGTATATACTGATTAGATGATAATAACATATTATCTATATCCGACCTTTGCCATTTAATCTCTTCTAGGTGCAGATTAGGTGGTAAATTTGTTAAAAACTTTTCTAACGAGTCAAATGGCGTTGGTACGGGGATTTGCAATAATGCTTCAAATACGTATAAATCAGCTAAATTAGTGGTATTTTGAATATATGGATAGGTTTGCTTAACATTATAATAATCTTGTTCAGCACTGAAATAGTGTGAATTTAAAAGATCCAATTTTCTGTAATTTGCTATGGTTTTAATTTTGATAGCACATGCAGCAAATATCAATATTATTATTATAGTGATAAATGGTTTGAAAATTAAAGAACTGATAATATTGAGTTTAGCTATGGATTCTAAATATTTGTTAGAGGCTAGAAAGCTTTTTTGTTCATTAAATAACTTGACAACCATTGCATCTGAAAATTTGCTATTATCACCTAATACACTGTTAGACTTACGTATTACTGGATGTTCACCAAAACTGGATTGTTTTAATAACAACTTTAGACTTTGGTCTACTATAAGAATTATACAAACTTTAAGGGTTAAACTATCAATATAGCTTTTACAAGATATCAAACAATCTTCCACTTCTTGTTCTATTATACCTTGAATATATAAGTCTGACTTATCAGCTGGATAATCAAATGTTTGAATTGAGATTATATTACCTTGGTGTTTAACAACAAGTTTAATACCGTTTGTACTTAAAATACATACAAAAATTTGTAAATATTCACTATATTTATTATTTTCAACATTTTTTATAATTTTATCTATAATTATTTTCCATTCCAAAGCTAAAAAATAAATCCCACCAAACTTTTGCCTCTTACTTGTCAGAAGATTCTCAAGTAGCTTACTTAAAGGCGGGGTATAAGGAGTAGATACCAGCAAGGTATTCCACACCTCACTAGATTTGGTATTGATGTTATAGACATTGTAAGCAACTATATCATCTATAGAAAAATACTCCTCTATAAATTTTTCTACAGGATTGGTTTTTACTATTGAATGTAGTACAGGTACTATATCATGGCGTACTTCACATGCAGAACCGCTTAATAAGAAGAAAACGTAATAGTTTTTGAATTTAGCAAAAAATTCTTTATAGGAGTCTAAATTATCTTGGTTTTCAGCAGGAACAAATAAAGTATCCACAACTTTATCGTGTATTAAAGCACAAAGAAATGTACCTTTATCGCCTATTAAAATAATAATATTTCTTTTATATAAAAAATATACCACCAATTTATGTAGTTTTTTTAGTAAAACTTGTAGTTTGGGTAGTTTGGATATGTTAATCATGTAACTAATACTTAGACTTAAATATTTAAACATAGACTATTATAACAGCAATTATCTTTCCACTAAGTGATTTAGTATTTTTTTATGATTTATCTATAAAAAAATACTAAACATTATTGAATAATTATAATATTATCCGTTCCAAACGGATGATATCTATGTGAATGATATTAGGTGCAAAATCTTAAATTACTATTATTTTAAAATAAATTTTTATTTTTGTAATATTTTGTTGAACATTCTTAAATAATAAATATACTCTCCTTGAGTTAGGTTATTACAATAAATTATAAAGGACGATAACCTAATAAAATTCTAATGATTTTAATAATTGAAAAGTGAGCATACAAAATATAGATACACCTTATTAGGTAAGAATAGTATATTTTGTAGTATTACAAAATCAATTATTAGTAATATGTTGAACTAATTGAGGATTATATTATTATGTCTAAACAACAAAATTATTGGTTTAAAAAACAGGATGTAGTGAAAGCTCAGGAAATACTTACAGCTGTGCAAGAAAAAAATATTAAAGCTATATACACAATAGTAGGTTTACCTAGGGCAATACAAGAGAAACTTACTGATAAAACTAGTATAGACGCTGAAAAGATATTGACTAAACAACTCTCAGACTTAAAAAAGAGTCATGATAAAGACGAAAAAAAATTCGCTAGTATTAACAAAAACAAGCCCAAAGAACTAGATGCATTATGCGAAAAATTAGCTACGGAAAAACAAGAGTTAGAACAAGTACAAAAATGTCTAAATTTGACTCATGCCATTAATGATACAAGTGTACCTATTAAACAAATACTTACTATGAGCGACGTATCTTGTCGTGTAATAGAGAAACTGAATTTAGACAGAAAGTATACAACTATATCTGAAGTTGTACAACAATTGGAACACTTATTGTCCACATTTCCATCATCAGAAAGTGATTCTGATTATGGATCTGATCTTAGTAGATCAACTAGCGAAACACAACACACAGTGAAGTTACCAAGTAATATATTAACAAATAATCTACAACAGCATGAACTATTGTCAAGGCTCAAGGAAATATCAAATGAATTCGCTCTAAAGAGAGGACTCGACAACACTGCCCATACAAATAATCATATTGATGACGTTAGCGTAGCAGGAGAATATCCTGAGACGCATTAAACTATAGCTAGCACGGACAGATTAGTTGCAGTAATGGGATAGAATTAATGTCATTCTTAATTAAAAGCGGTAATCCAAAAAATAACCTGCAAAGGCTTTAGATATTATGGATTCCCGCTTACGTGAGAATGATATACTAGTGATCCACGCGGGTAATGCCGTAGCTAGGATGACATCTTTTCAAATTTTCTTCATAATTTTTAAACTACCATGGCGGTTATATACTAAAAAAGTTGTTATTGCAGTAGACACCACACCCCCAATTCTCTATAATACTGCTATCTTCAAGAATGTTATGCTATCAGGATTTACTAATGACTAAACTTACCACTGAAGAAATTAGAAGTAAATTTATAAGTTATTTTGTTGCAAATAATCACATGCACGTTCCAGCTAGCTCCCTAATTCCTCATAATGATCCTAGTTTAATGTTTGTTAATTCCGGGATGGTACAATTTAAAAATGTTTTTACCGGTCATGAAACTAGAAACTATCAAAGAGCCACTACTAGTCAGAAATCACTACGTGCTGGTGGTAAGCATAATGATCTTGAGAATGTTGGTTATACTGCAAGACATCATACCTTCTTTGAAATGTTAGGGAATTTTTCTTTTGGTGATTATTTTAAAGAACAAGCAATATATTATGCTTGGAATCTTTTAACCAAGGAATTTGCTATCGCCAAAGAAAAATTATATGTAACTGTTTATCATACTGATGAAGAAGCAGCAAGCTATTGGAAAAAGATTGCTAATTTAAGTGATGACCGAATTATTAAAATAGCAACCAATGATAATTTTTGGTCAATGGGAGATACCGGACCTTGTGGACCATGTTCAGAAATTTTCTATGATCATGGAGATAAGATACTAGGAGGCTTACCTGGTACAAAAGATCAAGATGGCGATCGCTATATTGAGATTTGGAATATGGTCTTTATGCAATTTGAACAATTGGATAGCAATACTAGGATTGCCTTACCTAAACAATCCGTTGATACCGGCATGGGACTAGAACGTATTAGTGCTGTATTGCAAAATGTATATGATAATTATGACATAGATTTATTTAAGGAAATAATTGCTTATACGGAAAGTATAGTAAAAGTTAAAGTAGAAGGGGAAGCAAAATTTTCTTACCGGGTTATTGCTGATCATTTACGAGCTTGTGCCTTTCTAATTAGTGATGGTGTCATGCCATCAAATGAAGGCAGAGGATATGTACTTAGGCGTATTATGCGTCGGAGTATGAGGCATGCACATATACTTGGTAGCAGTGAACCTTTAATGCACCGATTGCTAGCAAAACTAGTAGATCTTATGGGTGCAACTTATCCTGAACTGAAGAGGGCTGAGGCTTTTACCCGTAGTATCTTGGAACAAGAAGAATTAAGATTTAAAGCAACTCTTGAACGAGGTCTTAAGCTGCTTGACGATGAAACACAGCATCTTAATAAAAATTCAGAACTTTCAGGAGAGATAGCCTTTAAATTATATGATACATATGGTTTTCCTCTCGATTTAACTGAAGACATATTAAAAGGTAAACAGATATCAGTTGATCTTGATAGCTTTAATAATAAGATGCAAGAGCAAAAAGAAAGGGCAAGAAAAGCTTGGTTAGGTTCGAATGAATCTAAAACAGATAAGATATGGTTTGATATTAAAGCAGAATTTGGTAGTACTGAATTTTTGGGTTACTCTTTGGATAAGGCAGAGGGTAAGATATTAGCTCTAATTCAAGATAATAAATTAGTCAACAATATAGAAACTAGCGAAGAGCAATTTATTCTAATTAGTAATCAAACTCCTTTTTATGGGGAGTCTGGTGGACAGATGGGAGATATAGGGTTTATCAAATCAGCAGACAATAAAATTAAGGTAGTAAATACTTTAAAATATCTTGGTTCAATAATTGCTCATATATGTGTTTTACAGGAAGGAACAGCTATCCAAGTGGGAGATAATGCTGATTTCACTATTGACGTCAAGTACCGTAAAAATTTAAGAATTCATCATTCTGCAACTCATATACTACATACAGTATTACATGAAGTGCTGGGGAAACATGTAACACAGAAAGGATCGCTGGTAGCACATGATCGTCTGCGTTTTGATATTAGCCATATGACACCACTAACAAAACAAGAAGTTATATTGATAGAAGATAAGGTAAATCAAATTATCACTGATAATTTTAAGGTTACTACAACATTAATGTCAACAGATGAAGCTATTAAGGCAGGTGCTATGGCTTTATTTGGTGAGAAATACGATTCTGAAGTAAGAGTGGTAGCAATGAGTAACTCGCTTGAGTTATGCGGTGGCACGCATGTTAATAGAACTGGGGATATTGGAATATTTAAAATTACTAGCGAAAATGCTATTGCAGCTGGCGTTCGAAGGATAGAAGCTGTTTGTGGTGAATTTGCATTAAAATTAATTAGACAAAACGATACTATAATTGATGACTTGTCTTCAATCTTAAAAATAGGTAAGAATGAAATTACTGATAAAGTAAATAACTTGATTGCCAGTAAAAAACAATTAGAAGATAAGTTAGTAGCTACTCAGGTCTCTATGCTTGATTTGAATATTGAACAAATTGCCAAAGAATCAATCCGTGTATCAGGTACAAATTTTCTCTATAAACTAGTACAAAACTTGGATACTAAAATATTACGCTTATCTGCCCAGCGAATAGCTGATAAGTCGGATAATCTAGTGATTGTATATATAGGTATGCCTGATTTGCAGGGTAAATTATCTATTACTATTGCGGTTAGTAAAGAAATTAGCAATAAGGTACATGCGGGTAACTTAGCTAAAGAAGTGTCTGTATTCCTTGGTGGTAGTGGAGGTGGTGGTCAGGCGAATATAGCCCAGGCTGGTGGCACGGATGTAAGTAAAGTAGGAAAGTTACAAGATATGATAAGGGAGCTGTTATCTAAGTTCTAGGTTCTGAATTATTAAACGTCGGCTATATACACTTCAGTTATGGATTAAAATTTTTAATTTTAATCCATAACTGGCTAGAATATCAGAAAAATGTATTCTTGAAACGGTTCTACGAATGCATTTTAATCTATTATCGCTAATAATCTTATTTTTATTGGTATAAAAATAAGATTATTAGCAAATGAAATATTTAACAATCAGGCGTCAAACCGCTTTAAGCCTGATTGTTTACACTATCATTCCAATTTCGGATTAATTTCATTAATCCGAAATTGAAGTTATACGATATTTTTACCACATTTATCCAAGAGTTTAATGCTAAAACTATTTTAGGCTTTTAAGTGGTAGTATGATAATATATAATACATGATAAGATGTTTAACAATTTTTTCTGTTAAGCAAATATAATCAATAGCTTTATTTAAATTAAGGAGTTTGTTATGCTAATAAAAAAAACTGCAATAGCTTTTTTAGCACTATTTGTGCTTTCTGGATGTGGTTCTAAAAAGAAACCGACAGAAGTGGAGGTGACCCCTAGTGTCGAGGAAAGTTCTTTAGCTGCTGATTTCGAAAGAAATGTTGGTGACAGGGTATTTTTTGCTTTCAATAAATCAGATATTTCAAGTAAATCAAAAGAACAGCTAAATAAACAAGCCGTTTGGTTAAAAAAACATTGTTGTACTAAAGCTACTATTGAAGGACATTGTGATGAAAGAGGCACAAGAGAGTATAACTTAGCACTTGGTGAAAGAAGAGCAGAAGCTGTACGAAAATACCTAGTTGGTTTAGGAATCGATAATAACAGACTTGATACTATCTCTTACGGTAAAGAGAAACCAGCTGTTATGGGTTGTGACGAAGCAGCTTGGGCACAGAACCGTAGAGCTGTAACTGTTATAAAATAAAGTAATTAGCGTAAATTGTCGTAAGTAACCTGAATTCGACATAAAAATAATTATTATTCTAGACCCCTGCGTAGGCAGGGGTCTAAAAAAATAGCCAAGAAAATTATTTAGACTTTTCTAGCCCCCTACTTTCGCAGGGGTGACATCGTCACAACTGTCGAAAGTTCAACAAACGTCATTGCGAGGAGACCGTAGGTCGACGAAGCAATTGTAAGTTAAAAGTATGATATAATAGATATTGAAGTCAATGTAAATAATGATTTATACTGACTTATAAGGGGGTATTACAGCGATAGTCATTAATAATATAAATGACTATCGCTGTGCAGGCGTGAGCGACCGTGAAGCAATTGGTTTTAAGACCGAATGGATATTGGTACTCTAGCCCAAATCCCCGAGACGTTTGAATAGTTGATTGGGATGCCTTTGCACGCCCGCTTACAATCGTAAACAACATTAAAAGTCTTCGAGGTATTATGCTATTATATAATAATTTTATCGGTCTTGATATAGGAAAATTCAATTTTGTTGTTGCTATTCATGGAAAAAAAGAAACTAAAGAATATAATAACAACTCTAATGGAATAGCTGATTTTATCAAGGATTACAAAAAAGAGATTAGTTCTGCATTGTGTGTTTTAGAAACTACTGGTGGATATGAAATGGAACTATTACTAACGCTTTGCAATCAGGGTTTTGCTGTACATAGAGCCAATACTCGTAAAGTTAAAAACTTTATTAGGTCTTTTGGTAATGCAGCTAAAACTGACAGTCTTGACGCTAAAGCTCTAGCACTTTATGGTTTTGAACGATCAGAAAGATTAGAGCTATTTAAAGTACAATCTAAGCAAGCTTTAAACTTGTATGAATTAGTAGGACGTAGGAACGATCTTAAACAAATGTTGATTGCAGAAAAAAATAGGTTTCAGTCCCCGAGAGCTGATTTAATCAAGTCTAGTTGTGTTAAAATGATCGAAGTACTAGAAGAACAAATTGCATCTATTACTAAAGAAATAGATGACTTAATAGCAAAAGATAAGCTCTTGCAAGCTAAGAAAGAGACTCTGCAAACTATTAGTGGTATAGGCGCAGTAGTATCTAATGAGCTTATAGCTTTGTTACCTGAACTTGGTACATTGAACCGCAAACAAATAGCATCATTAGTAGGTGTTGCACCAATATCTAATGATAGCGGTAGATATAGCGGATATAGACATACAGGTCATGGTCGAAATTTTGTTAGACCTATGTTGTTTGTAGCTGCTATGGCTGCTAGAAATTCTAACTCTGAACTGAAGGTATTTTATGAGAAATTGATCAATAGAGGAAAAAAGAAAATGGTGGCGATGGTAGCATTAATGCGTAAAATCATTGTGATTGCAAACGCTAAGTTACGTGATTTAACTAGCTCTGCACAAGCAATAAAAATTTAAACCAAATTTATTTAAATTTTTATTGCGAACATAGTTGATCCATTTTTGGTTACTTTTATGGATTGCTTCGTCGCTACTAAACTAGCTTCTCGCAATGACGTTTGCGAATTTGGTGTAATGTTATTCGGGTTAACTATATGCAGGAAGTCTATTAATTAAGTTAAGCAATAATGTTTTTAGAAACTATATATATCTCAAAAATTTTATATTTTTTTACACTGTTAGTGTTAGTTAGTGGTTTATTTATAATGTTAACTAGTGATAATTATATTCGTAAAATTATTGGGCTTAGTGTAATGCAAAGTTCGGTGCTAATTTTTTACCTTATGCTTGGTAAGGTAAATGGAGGTATTGTACCAATTGAACGTACAATACTACATAGCTATTCAAGTCCACTCCCTCAGGTGTTAATGCTCACGGCTATTGTTGTTGGGTTTGCTACTTTATCATTGGGTCTTAGCTTGATTTACCGTATTTCTAAGCAATTTAATACTATATCAGAAGGTGAGATTAATTTTAGCGAAACGACTAATGATCGAAGTGAATGACATTAATTAAACATTTCCCCGCTCTGCAAGTATTGCTACCATTTTTTGGAGCGTTATTCTCAATACTCACTTTTCGCTATAGGCTAGCTACTCGAATTATAGCAGTTATATCGATTGCACTAAGTTTATTTTTAAGTATTTACGGTTTATCTGTAATTAATAAAGAGGTCGTATCATATAATTTTGGTGATTGGCATGGCCCTATAGGTATTGAATATCGGCTAGACTATCTGAACCAACCTATAATTATCTATATTAATTGCGTATTATTATTTTTTCTAATCTTTTGTAACAAATTGGTTACAAATACCATACTTAGATTTCTTGATAGAAAAAGACAATCGTTATTTTATGCAGTTTTATTATTTGCCCATAGCGGCTATCTTGGTATTGTAAGTACTAATGACCTCTTTAATCTTTATGTATTCATTGAAATATCTTCATTAAGTAGCTATGTATTAATGGCACAGGGCAATAATCCTAGGGCTGTTATCGGTGCTTTCGATTATCTTATGCTTGGTACTGTCGGGGCTACTTTGATATTAATAGGCATTGGATTTTTATTAAGTAGCACAGGCAGCCTTAATATGTTAGATGTTTCAGATATCTTGCAAAATTCTACTTCTGCTGGTAATTTGGATGTCGCTCCGGTACTCGAATCCTCACGTACACTAGAGTACGCTCCGGTTCTGCGTTCCGTGGCTCCTTTAAATTCCTCAGCAGAAGCGAATTTTGCAAGATATCTAATGCTTCTTAAGACGCATTATGACTCCAAAATAGTGATGCTAGGCATTAGTTTTTTTCTCATTGGCTCTATACTAAAAACAGCTTTTTTTCCTATGCATTTTTGGATGATCAGGACCTATAGTTCAGCTGCTCCTGTTATTCTGACATATCTTGCTAGTATATCCAGTATAATTGGTATTTATATAATCTTGAGGTTCATTCATTTTACTATTGATTACAATGTGATCATTAAGTATCTATCAAATTTTATCAGCTTAATAGCTTTGGCAACTATTATTTTATGTACATATTTTGCTTGCAGAAGCCAAAGAGTCAGAAATATTGTTATATATTCTTCGGCGGTGCAAATTGGTTATATGTTTTTGCTTTTAGTTATTCCTAGAGGTGAATCACTGTTATTTCCCTTTTTGTTTGCTGATAGCCTTAACAAGATCGCTTTATTTCTGATCATTGCTTATTCTGATATTTCGAAACCATTTAGTATGTTATGGCGTGTTTTGGTAGTTTTTAGTCTAATTTACAGCTGTGGTTTACCAATAAGTAGCATGTTTTTCATTAAGATTAGTATTTTCGAGTTGTTGATTGTTGAAAATATGTGGTTAGAGTTTGTTATTGTTGTCATAAGTTCTGCTATGTCGTTACTTTATCATTATAAAATTGCCAAAAAACTATGTTGGGATCACTACGATTATACACAATTAAAATCGAACACTAAGTATTGTGGACTAATTTTTATTAGTATAATGCAATTTTTTCTACCAATATTCTTACCTTTTTTAGGAGTCATGAAAACGATATGAGATATAGTGCTTCCATCGCTTGCAGACACAACATCGGGAAAAGTGCAAATACCCCTGAGTTACAGCCATTCAGAGGGCAGTAATGTATTCTGCTATTACCCCTAGTTTTTTGATTTCATCGACTTTACTGCTAGCTATGCTAAATTTAGTAGCTCCCCTTATCAGTAATAGTAATAATAACACCCGTAACTCTTTATTAATTACCATTAGCAGCTTCTTTTTTGTCAATATTTTAATTATTGACTGGTTATTTCTGAAAGGCGTAAAAGCAAATCTGTCAATAAACATATATGGTAATTTTTCTATAGGGCTGCATTTAGAAGCACTCAGTCTCATTTTTTTAACTTTGCTGAGCTTTTTATGGATTTGTGCTTTAATTTATACAACCAAATATTTGGCAATCAATAATATCGATAATTCAAGTTGTTTTCTATTCTTCCTTAATCTAAGTGTGTTATTTGGCGGGATGGCAGCATTATCTTCGAATCTTTTTACTATGTTTATTTTTTATGAACTATTAACATTATCAACTGCTCCACTAATTGGTCACAGTGGTGGAGATAAAGTTATGGCAGGGGTTTATAAATATTTAAAAATATTAATGATTTCAGGGACATTACTATTCTTGCCAGCACTAATAATTATTTATGCTAAAGCAGGTCATGGAGATTTTACATCGCAAGGTTTTATCAAGTATTATTTCTCCAAGAATCAAACAATAATTTTGTTATTAATGTTTATTTTTGGTATATCAAAAGCAGCTTTATTTCCTGTACATCAATGGCTACCAGCCGCGATGGTAGCACATTACCCAGTAAGTGCCTTACTACATGCTGTGGTAGTTGTTAAAACTGGACTTTTTTGCATTTATAAAATTCTGATGTATATTTTTGGTCTTAAATATTTACAATCTCTTTTTGTAGAACTTAACTGGGTTATTTTCTTACCAATTATAACTATAATTTATAGTTCTTTCAAAGCATTAAAGAGCGATAATATTAAGAAGATATTAGCCTATTCTACCATTAACCAATTATCTATAGCTTTACTTAGTAGCTTCATGTTTACATCAAAATCTATGGGAGCTGCTATCCTACATTTATGTTCACATTCATTTACTAAAATCTGTTTATTTTATGGAATGGGAAGTATTTATAGCTTAAAGAATACCAATCAAGTTTCTGATCTTATAGGTACTGCTAAAGAAATGCCAAAAACCAGCTTTATGGTACTCATTGCCAGTTTATCCTTAATAGGCATTCCTCCTTTTGGTGGTTTTATTAGTAAATTTTATATTATGTTAGCTGCTGCAGAACAAAATCAAATACTAGTTATGGTAGTACTAGCTTTAAGTACGCTATTCTCTGCACTGTATTTAGCAAAGCTGATAATATTTATTTATAAGCCTATTGATAATAATTCAAAAATATTCTCTATAGAAAATAAATTGCCTAATTCTATGCTATTGAGTTTAGTTATATGCTCGTGCATGGTGGTATTATTTTATTTTATACAAATTTTTATTAAGAAGTTTTTTGTATTTATAACTTGAATTCGATGGAGCGAAGCCTATAGATAAAATGAAACCACAAACCAGGCTTAAATGCCATAGTACCCTAAATTTTTCTATAATCGTCATAGCAAGGCTCTTTAGATGCCGTGGCGATCTAGGTAAACAGCGAAACTGTTTTTTTAGAGTAACGCTTCGCGTCTCATCTTCTAGACGAAAAAGTGCTTAAAACACCTAAAGAATCAGGTTTGCAGTGGTTTTGGCATGAAGTTTGTAGTCATGTAAATGATATTTTTTATTTGACAATGCTGGAATTTAGAGATATAATCTCTTTCATGTATATTACAACTGTTCCAAATAGAAATTCTCGTCCTGCAATATTGCTTCGTACCTCTTATCGCGAAGACGGGAAAGTATTAAATAAAACCATAGCTAATCTAACTAATTGGGATGAGTTACGTATTGAAGCTTTTAAGAAGATGCTTAAAGGTGAATTTGATGGTTTAGATGGTGTTCCTGAGGTTGGTGAAAGTTTTGGGACTATTTTTCTACTAAAAAGAATTGCTGATGAAATTGGTATTACTAAGGCTCTTGGTACTAGAAGCAAAGAAGCTTTATTGAGTCTATTTTTGGTTTTAGCACGCTTTGCTCACCAAGGGTCTAGACTTTCCAGCGTGAAATGGGCGAAATCGCATGCGATATCTGATGTATTATCTGTCGATTCATTTGATGAAAACCATTTATATCAGGCTCTAGAATGGTTAGAAGAGAACCAAGAAAAGATCGAATTAAAATTATTTAAAACTTATCAAAAGAAAAATAACAAGCCGCCTGTTATGCTTTTATATGACGTCACTTCCAGCTATTTCGAAGGAACAGAGAATGAACTTGCGGAATATGGGTACAATCGGGATAAAAAGAAGGGTAAAAAGCAAATAGTGATTGGTCTATTAACTGATGATCATGGCGAACCTTTGGCTGTTAGAGTTTTTAAGGGTAATAGTGCTGATCCTTCTACCATTTATGAGCAGATTGAGCTAGTAAAATCTAATTTTGGTATTAAGAATATCGTCTTTGTTGGTGATAAAGGAATGATTAAGAGGACAGGCAAAGAAGCCCTGAGCAAAGAAGGATGGGACTATATTACAACCTTAAGTAAAGTTGAGATTGAAAGCTTAAAGAAAAGCGGAGTTTTGCAATATAGTTTTTTTGAAGAACAGCTATGCGAAGTAACCAATAATGGCAAAAGATATATTTTAAGGAAAAATGGTTCTATAGCCCGAAAAGTTGAGTTTGATAGGAATAACCGAGTTGAAAAATTGGTTGCAAAGATTGAAGAACGTAATATATATGTATCAACCCATAAGAAAGCAAAGCTAGAACTTGGTTTAAATAATATTCAAAAAATTGCCAAAGAATGGCGGATAGATAAATTTATCAACCTAAAATTAGATGGCAACCAAATAGTGGTTGAAATTGATCAAGATAAGAAAAAAGAGTTGTTTGCTCTTGATGGTTGTTATGCGATTGAAACACAGATTGAAATTAAACTGATGAGTAAAGAATTGGTTGATAAAGCTTACCATAATTTACATGAAGTAGAATCGAATTTTAGCAGTATGAAGACAGGATTACTCGAAGTAAGACCGATCTTTTTAAGGAAAAGCAACAGAACGAAGGGACATGTATTTGTTTGTATGTTGGCATTAAAAATATGGCACTATATGAAAAATAAGTTGAAACAAGGTTGTGGCGTAACCAAGGATGGTAAATATAATGTGACCATTGAGGAAGCATTAAGAGAGCTGGATAAAGTATGTTTTTTATATTACACAATCAAGGGTTGCAAAGTTGCAAGATTACCAAAATTAAGCGAGTTTCAACAAAATTTATTCAATTTATTTGATTTAACGATGCCCCAAATGACAAAATCTGCAAAATGATAAAATAATGGTATGGACCTCCTGATATACAGAATGAAAAGCAGTTGCTAATCTTCTAAAGTTAATATTAAATATTAAAATAACAATCAGGAGGCTAAGATGGAAGTTACCACAATTGGTATAGATATTGCAAAAAGAATTTTCTAAATTCATGGTGTAGATAAAAATGGTAAGACGGTATTAAAGAAAAAATTAATGAGAGATCAAGTTTTAACATTTATGGCTAATTTACCAAAATGTTTGGTAGGGATGGAAGCTTGCGGCGGAGCTAGTTACTGGGCAAGAGAAATAACTAAATTGGGGCATACAGTAAAACTAATGGCAGCACAATTTGTCAAACCGTATGTTAAAACTAATAAAAATGATCAAGCTGATGCAGAAGCTATATGTGAAGCGGTAACAAGACCAAATATGAGGTTTGTACCAATTAGAACTGTAGAACAACAAGATATTTTATCAATTCATCGAGTAAGAGAGAGATTGGTAAAAAATCGTACTGCCCTTGCTAATGAAATTAGGGGTCTACTACATGAATTTGGTTTTATTATTCCTCAAGGGATCAATAAGGTTATGATAAAATTAACCGAGATTTTAGATGAAGGGAATTTAAGCCAGCTGGGTTATCAAACATTTAGTGAACTGAAAGAGGAATTTTTGGATAATGACAAAAAAATAAAAGAGATAGAAAAAAGATTAAAAATAATAGCTAGCAACTTAACTCAATATCAACGATTAACAGCTATACCTGGTCTTGGTTTAATTACTGCTACTGCTTTAATAGCATCAATAGGTAATGCTACAAGTTTTGAGAATGGTAGGCAATTATCGGCATGGTTTGGATTAGTGCCAAGGCAGCATTCCAGTGGAGGGAAAGATAAGTTGCTTGGAATTAGCAAGCGAGGTGATGTTTACTTGCGTACTTTATTGATCCAAGGAGCTAGAGCTGTACTAAATGCCAAGATAAGATTTACATCGGAAGAACAAAAATCTAAAAAAGATTTTAGCAAATTTACGCAGTGGATGTTTAATTTATCTGAGCGAAATGGACATAATAAAATAGTAGTTGCTGTAGCTAATAAACTGGCAAGAGTGGTGTTTGCAGTACTAAGGTCAGGGGATGATTATGTAGAGAGTAAAGTTTGTAGCACAAAGCTATTATAATTAACATAAAATAAATAGTGGTTTATTAATTAATAGGTAAACAAAGAATATGTAAGAGATTCCAACCCGGAATATGCGTGAGATAATAATATTGATGGTAAATAAGACAAACCTTAGCTTACAAAAAAACTGATGACTACAATGGCTCTTTGAAGCCGATAAAATGATAAGTATATAGTAAATTTGTAAGCCAGCGAATTCCATCAGGGCTGTAGGATAAATTACACATAATTTATTAACTATAAGCCGGATACATGTATGCATTTGCATTTTTGCTATTAGATGTTATTTTTTTCTTGCATTTTACAGGAGGTTCATACATGTAGTCAGTAACGAGAATTTAATTCTACACTCCACTCGTCGCATAATACTCACGTTCTATAGCATAATTTCTGCTCATATTTATCTCGAAGATGAGTCGCGTATCCTAGATTGCCGCGTCGCCGCTTTGCGGCTTCTCGCAATGACATTACTAAATTACAGAAACAAATAGTTGTCATCGCGAGCCACAAAGTGGCGTGGCGATCCAAATAAATAGCTTGCTGTTTTATTTTTGCCACTGCAACTTTATTGCGAAGCACAGTTAGGCACTGTGGCAATCTTCATTAAGCAAGGCCTCCTTCACAAGATTGCCACGTCGCCGCTTTTTCGCGACTCTCGCAATGACGGTTATTTCTTAAACTAACGTCTATGCACTTTCGCAGGGATGGCAATGACTTTTAAATTCCCTCTTCCCCTAATAAATTTATTGTATAATCATCGTGATCGTAATAATAACCTGCATTACCGTTGTGATCATATCTTTCTTTATATGAAATAGTAGCAGTAAATATTTTATTTACAAGATTGAACTCATCATCTGAGTAATTTGATAGTAATGCCGTTGATAATTCTGCGTTAAAAGTGTCTTTATTACTGTTTGGATTGTTAAGAAACTCATTTATCTTTTTTACAACTCTATCGATCTGTGAGTAAGCTAGATTTAACTTTTGAAGTTGCTCGAATACTGGTTTTGTATTAGGGTACTCTTTCAACAATTGCTGGATTTTTGCTTTTTCAGCAACTTTCTCTGCCTGTACTTTGTCTGTTGCTGCCCTTGCCGCTATATTTGTTGTTGTTTCATTTGCATGTTGCCATGCTTTATAATCCATAGTGTACTCTCTTGCTTTTCCTGTATTTTTTAGTGCTTGGTATTTACAGAGTTCTTGCTCTATAAATATCTGTACCAGTGGCTCTTCGTTTATGCTAGACCAATTTAATGACTTTCCTACACTTAGGAATTGCATAATAGCATTTTCTGTACTACTAGAAACTTTTAGCTCATTTTTGTCAAGTTCTAAAAGAAATTTTTCACGTACAATCGATGCGCCTGTGATAAGACTAATCAATTTCTGTCTGTCTTGTCCAAAAAGTGACTGTTGAACACAGATATTTCCCAAATAATCTTTTTGTGAAGGATCTTGATAATATTTCTTTAAAAGTATTGTACTGTAACTACTCAATGTTGGTAGTTTGTTGTCTTCAAGCCATTTGTTTATTTTTTTTACCTCTTCATCTGAATTACGTGGTTGAGTTATTGCAGATTCTTGAGGCTTACTTTGTGCTAGGCTTGTTCTAGCTTTTGGTACGGGCGATTGTTGCAATTGTATACCAGCCATACCTGAAATCAATGGGGTTTCCTCTACAACAGGCTTTTGCTTCGGATGATGGAAAGATTGATCATTAAAACAGGAGTTTCTTAAGGAAATAATCTGTTGTGTAATCTTTGCTCTGTATTCTAGCATGCATTCACTGTCTATTATACTCTGAATACTACTAATATTACCATATGTATAATATTCTAAAAACTTAGATTCACAATGTTTTTTGAACTGATGTAAGTGAGCAGGTATTGGTCTAAATAAAAGTTTCATTTCTTTTAGAAAATAATTCGCTTGGGTGTGATCTAAACTATTAAAAGCATTGCCCTGTTCAGCATTGAAAGTATCAAGCTGATGATTTCCTGCACGAGCATCATTAAAATCACCACCAAATCCACCTTGCTCAACCCCACGCTTATAGATTGCCATAGTTCCAAACTCATCCTGTTCATTTAAATCATTATGCATTGGTCTTTGGGCTCGAGCATTGGATAAACTATCTAAGACGTCTTCATCTTCATCATCTCTGAAGTTATTGAACTGATGATTTCCTACGTGAGCGTCATTAAAACCACCAGCAAATCCACCACGTGCAACCTCACGGTTATAGATTGCCATAGTTCCAAACTCATCTTGTTCATTGAAATCATTGAAATCATTATGTATTGGTCTTTGGAATCGAGCATTGGATAAACTATCTAAGGCGTCTTCATCTTCATCATCTCTGAAGTTATTGAACTGATGATTTCCTACGTGAGCGTCATTAAAACCACCAGCAAATCCACCGCGAGCAACTTCACGGTTATAAATATCCATAGTTGTTCCAAACGCATCCTGTTCATTGAAATCATTATGCATTGGTCTTTGAACTCGAGCATTGGATAAACTATCTAAGGCGTCTTCATCATCTCTATCTACATAATTATACGCTGGTGCTTGGGCTTGAGCATTAGGTAAATTATTAAATTGCGGTAACACTAAATCTTTTGCTTCATAACCTAAATATTCTAAGACTTCATTTAACGCATTCTCACTATATATTTTTGGAGCATGACTCTTGTCTTGCTCAAATTTCTGCCATAAACTATTTATCAGTTCTTTTTTAATTTCTATAGCTTGTACACTCTGTTCAACCTTTGTTTTTATTTTATTTGCTTCATTTTTTGTTAGTGTAACTGATATGCCAAGTACATTGTCAAAAGTTACTGTTATTTCATTATTATTTTCCATCAATTCTAAAGCACGTTCAGCATCATAGTATCGTTGTGCATTTTTATACAATTCTTCGCTCTTCTGCCCAAACATTTGATTTCGTATTTCTCCTATCAACTTACTTAATACGTTAAAATCATTATCATTGTACTCCTGCCCTCTTAGACCATTAGTAAGTTTTAGGTATTGTTCAATATTGAAGTTTTTATTTTTTGCCATAATTTATAATATTTTAAAGTTATTTTTTTTATTTTGATAAACTAATATTACCGGTACAAACGGTTTTTATTAAAAACCAGCATATTATATGAAGTATTTTAGAAATTGCAAGTATTTTTATTGAAATGTTGAACCAAGGCAGTTTAAAAGTTATAACTAATGATAGAAAATACTAAATTACAGAAACAAATAATTGTCATCGCAAGCCACAAAGTGGCACAACTGTTGAAAGTTTACAAATACCTATACCACAGAGTCTATTAGCGAGCGTAAGCGAAGCAATTGTAAGTTAAAAGTATGATATAATAGATATTGAAGTCAATGTAAATAATGATTTATACTGACTTATAAGGGGGTATTACAGCGATAGTCATTAATAATATAAATGACTATCGCTGTGCAGGCGTGAGCGACCGTGAAGCAATTGGTTTTAAGATCGTATAGATCCTGGTACTCTAGCCCAAATCCCCGAGACGTTTGAATAGTTGATTGGGATGCCTTTGCACGCCCGCTTACAATCGTAAACATTAAAAGTCTTCGAGGTATTATGCTATTATACAATAATTTTATCGGTCTTGATATAGGAAAATTCAATTTTGTTGTTGTTATTCATGGAAAAAAAGAAACTAAAGAATATAATAACAACTCTAATGGAATAGCTGATTTTATCAAGGATTACAAAAAAGAGATTAGTTCTGCATTGTGTGTTTTAGAAACTACTGGTGGATATGTACTAGTTACGACTTAATCTGACAATAAGTAATAATCAGGCAGCTTGATAAGTAATAGCCAAGTTGTCTGATATTCTCTCTATAATTACTAATATTTTTATCTTTAGCAGTATAAAGTGAATCTCTAAAAGTTTGCATTAGACTTCTTTCGAAACTCTACTTCTGCTGGTGATTTGTACGTCGATGCGGTACTCGAATCCTCACGTACATTAGAGTACGCTGCGGGTCGAGGTTCCGCGTCTCCTTCAAATCCCTCAGCATAAGCGAGTTTCGAAAGAAGTCTATTGGTGTTTTACCAAAACAATGTTTACCTGAATGAGACCTTTCGTTATTATAATTTGTAAGCCAAGTATCTATATCAGCTTGTAACTCATCTAATCTATTATAGAGCTTTTTACGGAATAGAATGTGATAGCACTCTTCAGAAGCTCTGACAAGGAGCAAGCCTTATGGCAAGATTACTTCCAAAAAGATTTTAGATTTATTATGTCAACAAAAAAAATATGATGTGGCAGTGATTAAAAATTTTAATCACTGTATACCATGCAAACAATTTGAGCTAAATCACCAAAAAAAGCTAAAAAGGTAGTGTACTAGACACTGTTAACAAAGGTATAGAAAAGAAAGTAAGAATAGGATAGAATGGTCTTAAAAAGGAGATATATATGGATCAACGATTATATCCTATTAAGGCTGATTTTTTCCGTAAAGAAATAGAGCCAATTATAGAGAAGAATTATATTTGGAAGGGTCGACCTGTTCAAATAAGTCATTACAGAGTATTTTGTGCAATAATGTATGTGCTGAGAACTGGCGTACCATGGAGAGATTTACCAAAATGTTATGGTTGCTGGCATACTATCTATCAACGTTTTAAACGAGGTAGTGAAAGAGGAATATGGTGGAAGATATTAATGCTTCTACAGTGTAGCAAGAAGATAACGATTAATATAGTTATCTCAGATAGCAGTATATTCAAGGTGCACCGACATGGCGGCGGCTTAAAAGGGGGAGTCAAAGCAAGGGGAAGAGCAAGGGAGGAATGAGTACGAAGCTGCACCTTACGATGACAGTACAAGGGCATATAGTAGAAGGATTCCTGACAGGAGGGAATAGAAATGATATTGCTATGGCAGAAGAGTTAAGTGCAGGAATTGTAGGGTGCTGTGTTATTCAAGATCGTGGATATGATAGTAATAAAAATCGTCAGAATCTTGTTTCACAAAATAATATACCGGTAATTCCCGGAAGAAAGAATAGGAAGATAGAGATTATATATGACAAGGAAAAATATAAGTTAAGAGCAGCAAACAAAATGCTACGTATTATGTAAAAACATAAACAAACTATTAGAACAGTTTGTTAGAAGGAGCAATAGAAAGATTTTTTGGTAAGATTAAAGAAAACAGGCGTCTTGGACTTCGTTATGAAAAAGATGATCTTTCCTTCCTGTCTTTTATTGCTTTTGCTGCTATTAAAATAAATCTTCGAAACCTTTGTTAACAGTGTCTAGAGATGTCTGTCCTTTTGCATTCATCCTTGAAGCAATCTTTTTAGCAATTATAGAATTCATGCTATTTCTGCATTATATTACTTAGTGCTTTATAGTTTATGTGCTATACTTTATCGTATAAAATGATTGATATAATTTTGATTATTTAGTATGGCTATTTCCTGTTTTCTCAATCCAAAAAAATTGAACAAGCTACAGAAACTAGCGGAGAGGAAAAGAAAAAATTGCTATAGCTAAAAATTTACTTAAAAAAATATGACATCTGAGCATATAGCTCTGATTACTAGTTGAAATATTAAAGAAATCAACAAACTACTAAAATATCAAGTAATATGATTAACAAACTTTCTGATATCAAGACAAATCTCAAGAACATTAATATTATTGAGAGTAGCAAGCCCCCTAGAATGAGGGTAGGTACTGATGACTTTAAAACATTATTGTTAAATAGCGATGTATTTATTGACAAAAGTCTAATGATCAAAGAATTCCTAGAAGATAGTGGAGATGTTATCTTAATCACTCGACCAAGACGTTGGGGTAAAAGCCTTAATATGGACATGCTCAAGAAGTTTTTTGAAATAGAAGTGGATCAGGACGGCAAGCCTTTACCACTAGAACAAAAGATAAATAACAAACTATTCCTTGGAGGTACAGTAGATTTAGGCTTTGATGAAACTAAAGAGTTAAAGTCCTTAAAAATTGCAGACATAGCAAGTAGCATGAAACGCCAAGGGCAATATCCGGTTATTTCTATAAGTTTCAAGGATGTTAAGGGCAGCAGTTACCAAGACATTGAGAACGGGATAAGAAATCAAGTTATTAAGTTATTTGTAAAACATCGTTATTTAAAACATTATATAGCAAAAAATAAGAATTTACTGGATGATGTACAAAAGGAACAGCTAAAACGATATTTTACAGGAGAATTTGATAAAGACGATCTTAAAGATAGTTTAGGCTTCTTAAGCGAACTATTGTTTAAACATTTTAATCAAAAAGTATACATATTAATAGATGAATATGATACACCAATTAATAGCTCATATATTAAATTTGGCAAAAAATCAGAAGAATTTGAACAAGTACTTGAACTATTTCGCGGGATATTTGGCAGCAGCCTAAAAGGTAATACTTGTGTAGAAAAAGGAGTAATAACTGGCATATTAAGAATTGCTAAAGCTAATTTATTTTCTGATTTAAATAATGTTAGTGAATATACCTTACTTGATGATGATTTTTCTAAGTCTTATGGCTTTACCCAAATAGAAGTTGATGATTTATTGACTAAAGTACCTACCAAAACCAGTCATGAAGAGATTAAAGACTGGTATAATGGTTATACATTTGGTGGAGAGGTAATTTATAATCCATGGTCAATCATGCAATGTTTAGCACACAAAGGTAAGCTCGATCATTATTGGCTTGATAGTGGGGGGACAGCTTTAATAGATAAAATACTGCTATCCGATGAAATGCAAGAAGATTTACAGAGCTTAGCTGCCGGGAGAAGTATTATCTCACCTATTACCAAACAAATAAGTTTTGCTGATATCAATGAACCAATAGGATTACTCAGTTTATTATTGTTCAGCGGTTATTTAAACCCTACTGCCAAAATACCGGAAAAGAATGTTTATGAGCTATCTATCCCTAATTATGAAGTAAAATATATCTATGAAACAAGAGTGCTGCAATGGGTTACTGAACAATTAAAAATTGATAGCTCTAGATATTATTCGTTTATTAGTTTATTGTCAACAGGTAAAGTAGAGGAATTTAAAGAGCGTTTACAAGAATTGTTGCTAAATTCTACTAGTTTTCATCAAACAGGAGAGAAAAAGGCAGAATTATTTTATAGCGGCTTTATGCTTGGTTTAATTAATATGTTAGCACCTAGTTACATAATAGCAAGTGAACAGGAGTCAGGAAGTGGTAGAGCTGATATTATCATGATCCCCAAAGCTGGTAGAGAAGATAAAGCAATTATTATTGAGTATAAGATTGCTAAAAATGCAGAAGATTTGCTTTCAGTAGCCAAAATGGGCTTAAAGCAAATTATAGATAAACAATATGACACTAAGATAAGAGAACACAAACATGTCAAAAAGATCATTAAAATCTCTATGACCTTTTGTGGCAAAAAAGTAGTACTAGAATACCAAATTGATTAAGAAAAATATTACATACATAAATTCTTTACCCCTATTATTAAAATTTACTCTTTAGTTAGGTTATTTGGGGCTAACTATAAAAGCCCTGTTAAAGGCAGAGTTTTGTTATAATTAGCCTTTAAAGGGATTTGCAAAAGTTCTAACCTAAACTGGTAAAAAGTTCGCAACGTATACCATGTGGCATCCTGCTGTAAAATTGCCCCCATGAGAATTGAAAATTAAAACTCTAAAAGCTTATATCTTAACTAGGTTTTAGTATGACTAGGTTAGGGCTTTAGTCACATTACAATTTTTTTTCAAAAGGGGTCAAATCTACACTTTAAAATTATTCAGGCAAGATACTCCCAAAGATTAATTAAATTGATACATCTATACAAATGTACGATAAGGATGCTGGTTTATCACATTTCTTACTTCGGTTTGGGTTCTAAAATCATCCACTACGCCCCATCATTCTTCGATTTTAGTGCATTTTACGAATGCATTAAAACTGGCTAGAATGTAGTAAAAATTTTGCACCATCGCAGTGGTGCTATTTTTGCTATTGTTTTGTAGCATTGAAGCCCTAATACTCATAAGCTTTTCTCCTATAATTTTAATTAACATTTTAGCAATTATTTCGACTTAATATATTAGTCAATTTTTCGTGAAAATTGAGGAAAATCACTATAAAATCACTATAAAAATAGTGTTCTTATAATCATACTTTTAGTTGTACTATTATTATAATAGTCAACAAAAATAGGTTAATTTAAGCACTTAATTAATTTTAATGTTTTTATATAATTATATTAAAATTATGCAACAAATTTAGTTTATCTAGCCCCTGTGGACAAAATTTAAATTGTTTATATTTTGAGTATTTTTAAGAGAAAATTAATAAAATTTTTGCCATAATAGTTAATCCTATTTCAAAAAAATCTTATAATTTGCAGCTAAAAAGTTAAAATAGAGTAATTTGAATTTTGTTCAGAGCCTAGATATATGACACCAGTTCATTTCATCTTCCTAAAAATACAATAACCAAAACTACCAAACTGAAAGTTCAGAACAGCAAAAATGTTAACCCTCGAAAACTATAATAACAATTTTACTGCCTGTTATTAGATTAACATTATTCTGAAGAGCCTAAAAAATTTTTTAATTTTATTAAAAAATCCCCTTTACTCTGCGGAAAAATAATTGTATTTATGCAAGACGATACTACGTGGTGTAGTGTCAGCACCGAGGTTAGAAGACAATCTATCAAATTACAATCTAACCTCAGTGTCTATTTTTCGCAAAACAAAAAACAGGATTTTACTCTATGCCCTCCTATATTAGAAATCAATAAAAAACTACTTAATTTAAATAAAAAATACCAATAACATCATCAGTGACAACACTGTTATAACTAACAATATAATTATGGTAGATATATGACAACTTTTGACTTAGATTTTACTCAAAAAACTGTAAGTAAAATGATTCTTCCTAAAACTAAACAAGATTTTTATAATGATACCAAAGAAAAGGGCTTGTATCTTATTGTGAACAAAAGCAAGACTTTTTACTTACGTAAAACAGTAGAGAAGAAAGGTCGTTGTCGGGCAATTAGATTAGGTAAATTTCCTTATATGTCGGTAGCAGAGGCAAGAAATAAAGCTGCTGAACTAAAAAGCCAAATAGAAAGAGGCATTAACCCTCTTGAAAAATTAGCTATTGCAAATAATCAAATAGATAATCAACCAGCCGAACTAACAAATAATCCAATAGATGATAAATTAACCAAATTAACCGTTAAAGAGTTTTTTGATAAACATTATATTGAAGAACACTGTAAACGTAGAAATAGAGGCTGGGAAAATGATATTGCTAGAATGAAACGATTAGGTAAAGATTATTATGACATGAAAATAGCTACTGTAACAAGGGCTGATATTCAGAAAACGTTTAATGATATTAGCAATAATAGAGGTCTATATAGTGCTAACGACTTTGTTAAGTTATTTAGTGCGATGTTCAATAGGGGTATTAAATGGGAAATGTTAGAGAAGAATCCAACAAAGGGTATTGAAAAGAATCCGGAAAAAGTTAGAGAACGATATATTGCAACCATAGAGGAATTGACAAAGTTTATTAAGACAGTTATTGCAGAATGTACTAGTATAACTGCAGATGCTATCTTAATGCTATTATTTACTGGAGCTAGGAGAAGTAATGTTTTATCTATGAAATGGCAGGATATTAATTTTGAAAACATGACATGGACTATACCAGCTAAGATTGCTAAAAATAATAAAACACAAAGAGTTCATTTAGTGAACTCTGCCCTAAGCATATTGACAAGAAGACAAAAAGAAAATAATAATAAATCAGTATGGGTATTTCCAAGTAGCCATAAAGATAGTAAGAGTGGTCACATATCAGTCCCACAGGAGGCTTGGCAGAAAATTTGTAAAGTAGCGGGTATTGACGACTTAAGGATACATGACTTAAGAAGAACACATGGTAGTTGGATGCGTAAAGCTGGAGCAGATAGAGAGATAATAGGTGAGGCTTTAGGTCATAAGGATCAAAGGTCAACAGAAGTATATGATATTATAGCTAAGGAGCAAGTTAGAGAGTTTCAGAACAAAGCTGCGATTCCATTCGACAAAATTCTGAAAGACACAGAATTTTTTACAGAAAATAAAGTAGCTCTGCCAAAGGAAACAAAAGAAATTACTGATAATGTTCAATTTAATAATATTATTGAGGCATTGCAAATACAGATTGAAGCACAGCAAAAAATGATTGAAGAATTGATACAACAGAGAAGAGATGTTAAATATACTTAAACGCAAGAGTAATGCTGAGTATATGTTGAGTAAACAGCATAGCTACTTAAGCTTATTCATAGTTAGTAATGATAAGTTCTTTGGCGATTTCTTTCTGTACGTTTACTTTCTGTCCGGTTATGGTGTATTTAATGTCAACAGTATTTATGGTAAAATCTTGGTATATTTCTCTGATAAAATTGGTGTCACTATTGGAAATCATTAGTTTTACCCCTTTGCTAGTGAGTTCTTTGGCAAAATCTCTCAGCCTGATTTGTTCTGTCTCATTAAAGGGTAAACGAGTGTAAAACCTTTCCCCAGCCTTATGATAAGGCGGATCAAAATAGACAAAATCATTTTCCTTAGGTTCGATAAATGAGAAATCAGTGACGTAAATTACGGTATCACTTAGAAAGCTACTGCATTGTTTTAGCCTTTTCTTAAAATGAGAAATACCATAGTTATGAGTAGAAAAGTGCAAACCAAGCTTGCCCTTTTTGTTGATACAATAAATACCATTGAAACAATATTTATTTAAATAAAGAAACCGAGCAGTGATGTTAGTAGGGTCATTGCTGTTATCGTTGTTTAGTACACTGTAATAATATTCTTTTGAGTGCTGTGCTTTGTGTTCAGACAATAAATCATTTACTGCTATTGGATTCTTTTTTACCATATTATAGCTGGTAATTAATTCTAAATTAATATCAGATAGAAAACATTGTTTGAATCTATCTTTGATTTTAAAGAACAATGCCCCACCGCCAAGAAAAGGCTCGTAATAATTATTGAACGAGAGAGAAGTAGGAAGGCGGTCTATTAACTGTTCGACAATTTTCCTCTTGCCGCCAACCCAATAGATAAACGGTTTGGGCTTAGTCGTGGTATTAGGCATAATTATAAATTGGTATTGCTTAGCTATGAAATAATCTTAACAATTGAACTAAATAGACAGTCTAATAAATAAGTTGTCCATTGTATCATAAATACCACAAAACTACCACAAGAATTTGTCAGTATAATTAAATAAATTGAATAATTGGAAAGTAAAACAACATGTTGAGACTAAGCAAATAATCTGCAATTTTGCCAAGTCAATTCTTGAAAAAAGAAGAGTATATATCAGCAACTAACTAAATTACGGCTCACTTATCAGCTCTTTAGCCAGCAACCATAATGACAATTTTAGCTAATGTTACTAGATTGACACTATTCAAAAAAATTTTGAAAAAAAATTACTAATCGTGAAAATTCCCCTTTACTCTGCGGAAAAATGATAGTATTTGTTAAGACGACGTTACAATAATGTAAATGTCAAGCACTAAGGTTAGATAATCAACGCAAAATTTTTCTCTAACCTCAGTGTCTACTCTGACTCAACAAAATAGGAGTTAATTCTATGCCTATCGATATTAAAAATCAACAAGAAAACAAATCTACCTGTAAAAAAAATATCAATAAAAATGTTACCAGTGACAAAATCCCTGGAAGTAACGATGAAACAAATAATATCAGTAGTGACATTATTGTTGAGCTACAACAAGCCAAGAAAAATCTACAAGTAACTAATTTCATCTACCACAACTTCATAATCAATATATTGCTTAATAAAAAAACTTTCGGTATTACCATTTGGGACAAGGCTACAACACTCCTTTTGGAGAAAGATGACGTTAAAGAGCATTCTATAATTGATATTATCAGTTGTACTAGAGTGCAAATGGAGTACAGCGAAACTATGCTAAAGTTTGCTCAGTGCAATTCACACTTAATTGCTACCACAAAAGTAGCCTTAGTACCGATGATTCCTAATAAATCCAACCCTAGGAAATTAGTAGACAGAGTTATTACTAAATTAGGACTAACCTCTAAATGTAAAGGTATAAGGGTTGTAGATAATTTCTACAGTAATATCCCAAATATCCTCATTGTTGATAGTTACCGACTTGAGGCGATGTTAACCCAATTAATTACTAATGCCATTAATTTCACTGAAAAAGGCGGAGTTGTCGTAAGTACCAATTTTTTTCCAGCAAGCACTATACTATCACAAATTGAGAAATATTGTGGAGGTGGAGAAGCAGCTACAGAGAGCAAAGATACTTTACAATTCATTGTTCATGATACAGGTATTGGTATGTCTGAAGAACAGCAACAATATATCTATAAGCAATTAAATGGTTTTGATAGTTCTGCCTTTAGTAACTTGACTAGCAAAGCTAGTGGCGAGGAATTGGCGACGGATTCAAACTCAGAATCAACTTTAGAATTAGGTCTAGGTTTAAGTCTAGTCAAACAATTTATTGGTGATCTGAATGGTAAAATTAAACTTAGCAGCCAGCAAGGTAAAGGTACAACTTTTACTTTGCAAGTGCCGGTAACATTACATTCAACTGAAGAGCTTAATAATGACAACAATATGACTAATGATTAGGATGCCACGTGGGGTGGCATCAAGCACTGAGGGTAGAAGACAATCTATCAAATTACAATCTAACCTCAGTGTTTATTTTTCGCAAAACAAAAAATAGGAGTTAATTTTATGACTAACGATGTTAAAAATCAACCACAAATATTGCTGCACAAATATTTTTTGGAAATAAATATAACAAACTATTGCAAGTATTTTTATCATTAGTATAATATGGTTTTATATTTAAAGTATAATTTATGAGTCTTTTACGACAACTTTCCGTTAATTTCTTAACTAATTAATTGCTGATAATTGACAAACCAATTATTGGTTGTTAACATTAAAGATTATGAGTATAGAGTATAATATTAATTATGCAAGGTAGCACTACTAATGATTTACGTAACATTATAGCTAATATTAGGACTAATCTGAGTAAAAATGATGTAGAAGCTGAAATACAGTACAGATTAAAAGACCCTTATTCTGCTTTAAAAAAGATGTTAAGGAAGAATATAGAGGTGAGAAAATTAACTGACCTAATTGGTTTTAGGATTATAGTGAACAAACAATATGACTGTTATAAAGTATTGATTACTCTTTACAATATCTATTCTGTTCATATGGGAAAGACTAAAGACTATATTACTAATCCTAAGGATAATGGTTATCGCTCTTTGCATCTCGTAGTTATAGCCGATATCTATAACTATAACATAGAAATACAAATACGGACTAGAAGGATGCATAATATAGCCGAATTTGGCATAGCCAACCATGAGGACTATAAAAAAACGCAGGAAGAAAAATTAAGAAAGTTATTTTATGAGGAGAGACTTAATACAGTTGCTATTAATGATGAAATAAATGAAGCCTATGATATTTTTAACCAGTTTAATTGGACTATATCAGAACTCGTTGCTTATGAGCAGGCAATTGAAAATCTTTGGCATAAATTCCAAAATAATTCTTAAAAAATATAACAAAATCATTGGCAATATTAGTTTAATTTAATGTATTATTAAAATAATGGAGAGGCATTTTATGGAAGATATTGACAATTGGCAGATAAAGTTTAAATCTTGCGAATATTCTGCTAAATTACTTAGTAAATTGATTTTACTAAATGAAAAAGTAACCAACCCAGTAAATATCAGAGAAATTATCAAAGCTATCTATTATGCTAAGAAATATCATGGTAGTCAAATGCGGCAATCGGGTGAACCATATTACTCACACCCGATTGAAGTAGCTTATATGTTTGCTAGCTATACAGCTCAAGCAGTTCAGCAATTGTTTAACACTAACATGATCGTTACCAGTTTACTGCACGATACTGTTGAAGACACAACACTTACCGAAGAGATGATTGCTCAAATTTTTGATAGTACCATTGCTAGTCAAGTAGAAGACCTGACAAGGGTCAAGCCTTATGGCAAAATTAGCTCCAAAGAGACTCTAGATTTATTAATTCAACAAGAGAAATATGATGTAGCATTGATTAAAATTTTTGATCGCATTCACAACTTACAAACTCTAGGAGCTAAATCACCTGAAAAGGCACTGAAGATAGTTAATGAAACTACAGGATATTTTTTAACTCTTTGTATTCGCTTAGAAATACCAACAGCCGAGCAACAATTAATAAATCTATGTTACAAAAATTTGCCTATTAACTCCATACCGGCTCTAGACTATACAGTTTTCTGAGTGGATGATTTTAGCTATTTTCGTCAGCTTTTCAAAATGCAATAATCCGTAAGTAAAACCAATGATTATAGGAATCATAATAAACCATATTCCCCAATTGCCAAAATACTCAACAAGGTAGACAAAACCAAAAGCACTAATAACATATATCATAGCACGAGATACAGAAAATGTCATGCTAGCATAGGTAAAACGTTTAAATATAGGAAAGCTTTTTAAACAAATAGAAGTAGCGGGGTTTAAGCATTGTTTCCATAAGACTATAAAGAATTGAATAAAAAATAACTGATAAGGAGAATTAAGATTATTCAATAAATACGGACAAAATATTATAAAAATAGAAAATATTAGCAGTGTAATTTTTATGATTAATAATGGATATACTTTTAAACTTAAACAACATAATATTAATGTGGTTAACAACTCCATTATACAGACAAGAAAATTATGATGAATAACTTCAGACAGTGTGTAACCAAAGCTAGTTTTTAAAATATTACCACAATATATATAAATAAAATAAACACATACCGGTAAGGCACATTGTAGTAAAAAGAAAGCTATTACAGTTTTTTTATTAACTTTTTCTTGCCAAATAGGATCGTTTTTTAAAATATTTATATCTGTATTAGTTATTTTAAAAACTTTTTTTATTCGACGTTTGGCATCGGCAAATTCTGGAGCTTCTCTAAGTTTTGTTCTTGCAACAGAACCAACAAATGCAATTATTGCACCAATCCAAAATGCTATACGCCAATTAATACCACAACAAACAACAAGTGAGGCAATTGCCAAAGCTCCTACTGTTCCTAGAACAGCACAAGCCCCTATCAATCCAACACTTGCATATTGTATTGGTGGGTGAAGCATTTCAGTTAAATAAAGTTCTGCCCCTACTACTTCGCCCATAGAAGACATACCTTGAACAACCCGGCAGATGGTTACTAACCAAGTCGCTAAGATTCCTATTTGTTCGTAAGTAGGCAGATTAGCCATAACAACGCAAGCAGATGACATCATGAAAGTTGTGATGATAACTGTTGATTTACGCCCTATATTATCACCTATCCATCCAAATATTAAAGCCCCTAATGGTCTAAGTAGGTAAGTTGCACAAAAAGCACCTGCATAATACAAAGCAGTAGTGTGTGGATCAGTTTTGGGAAAAAATAATTCATTAATAAATCCCGCCATGTGTACATATATCATCAAATCAAAATATTCAAGGCAAGTTCCTATTGATAGTAACCCCACAGCTTCTTTTTGTTCTTTGTTTAAACTTCTTTGTTCTTGAGGATACCCTATCATTTTCCTTACCATCGATAGCTTGGTCGTTAATGATAGCAAGAAAAAATAATATTAAAAGTGAAAATATATTTTAGTTAACAATAACCTCAACTATTGATGTAAGACATCGGCTTAATAGCCTATTGTGACATCGTCCGTAGGTTAACAATATCACCGAATATTTAATAAAGATTAATAAAGCCGAAATAGTCTAGGGGATATCTCTTTGACATATTCACTATATATTTCAGGACAATCACCTTTAAACTTTGGTAGGTCAAAGGTTTTGCGGGTAGCGTGCTTCCACGATACAAGAATATGATCACCTTTTTTTAGGTAAATATGGAATTGCATATAATTCATCACTTCTAACTTTAAGCTATCTTCCTTGCAGAGTAGTTGTTGATGTATCTCTTCCAACTGATTCAGCTCTTTTACTTTTTCAGCTATTGCATCATTTGCTTCAATAATATTTTCGCTATCAACATTATTGCTAGAAATAGCGTAGTGTTTTGCATAGTGTTTTCTTGCCTGCTCAACAGTTTGGGGCATAGTTTGCGATATCACCTCAGGGGTACTCTGTTTTACAGTATCATTTAAAACAATTTCCTGAGGTTTATTTTTCTTTTTGCTCAAATTAACAACATTTTGGCTAACAATGTTTTGATACTGATCTTGATTTTTCTCTATTTTTATCCTTGCGGCTTTCATTTTTTTATCCTTGTCATATGATGCTGTTTTTTTATAAAATTTTCACATAATCTAATTTTGCAAAAATATTTCTCTCTCTAATAATCGTCTTCTAACTAAACCTTTAAGCTTGATACCTCTAGCATAAACCCATTTAGGAAATTCATCGGCAGCCGATAAATATTCACCTCGTAGCAGCTTTTGTCGTAAACTGGAAGCTTGAAAGACACCAGCTCCGCAGTTGAAAATAAATGATATCAAAGCCCCTTCTTGTGAGCAGTTTAATGGTACGCGACAATGTCGATAAATGGCATATTTAGCTTGTTCTATATCCTGCTCTAGCAAGTAATCAGCGTGTTCTCGCGATATACCACCAGACATTTGTTGTTGTTCGTACTCTTTTATCACATGCCCCCAGCCAATAGTTTTTAAACCAGCTGGGCAGTAATATGGTTGTAGTCTCAGCCCTTCAAAGATTTTAATGATATATTCTGCTTTACTATTACTATCATTTGCAGCAAGGTTAATATTTGTATCCATTAACTTTACCATTACTACTGCCGTTGACATAGGTGTAACCGTTATTGTTACCATAACCATTCACTCGGTATCTGCCAAAAGCCCGATGACCAAACCAAAAACCAATAACTGCACAAAATATACCCTGATCCTCACTGCTCCATATGCTGTCAACTGATGCACTAAATTTCATGAAGATAGCTAATTTTAATGCTATATAGAGCAGAAAAAATATATAAGTAATCATTGGTCTAACAGTGCTAGATAAAAAATCCACCCAATTATTACTGCTGTTATTTGCTATTTGCATACCGGCATATTGATACAGATATTTACTCTCATCATTATCAGCCTGAATTTGGATTTCCTCAAGTCTAGCACTATGGACAGTATTTGAAGCTTTGATTTGCAGACCGATTAATTTCAGCTCATGTTCCTTGTCTTTCTTATCTTTAAGAAAATGCAAAATCTCCGGTATAAAACTACTGAAGAAGCCTATAAAGGCACTTAATATTGCGATCATATAATTATCACCTTTATTTAACGAGCATTAATAGAACCACAACTACTACCACCAATAGTTAGAACCTTATTAGCAATATCAATGGTAACATTACCTGCAATATTGTTGACGCTGGCATAAGTTTTCCAATTTGTTAATGTGGCAGTAGAACCACCAAAACTCAAGTTGCAAGATGATGCGTCAATATTACCATTGATGTAATTTGGTAATGTTAAAGTCCAAGACTGACCACCATAAGACGGAGCAATAGTACTTTGCCTTTGAGTTTGTACCTGAGTTTGTAAATTAGCGACTTGCGTAGTTAAACTATTAACAGTATTATCTCTTGCTCTTAGGCGTTGTTCTAAATCACCTATTTGATTAAGTAAGTTCTCAGTTTCATCTTCTGCCGCAATATCTGATAGGTGTAAACTAGCTAGCGAGGTTAGGCTTTGGCTTAAATCTTTACTATTCTCAAGACTAAGGCTATTTAGGTTGTCAGAACTATTAACACAGATGATATATTTTAGCTTTCTAACATTATTAGTAATCCGGTTTATTAGGTTCTTCAGATTATCTCTACCAACTCGGCTACCTAAGTTCCAAGGCAGGACGATATAATTACCTTCATCCTCAGAATTCATGGCTACTTTAGTGAAAGGATGTTGCCTACCCAAATAAAAGCTTAGTGCTGCTTTAGAAAATTCTATAATTTCAGTGCCGCTCGTAGTTGTTATGTGCAATTCCGCTTTTTCTACCTGATTAGGTATGAAAATCTTATCGCCTAAGTGAAATTTAGCGATATCCGGTAAATGATCACTATTACTTGCATGAACATTTTTCATGATTTTTCTAAGATTTTCGATATCTTGTGATCTGTTAAATTCGACAACAATTTTTCGTATTTTTCGCATATAATCCCCTGTAGTATCTGTATTGTAGGGGAATTATTATAACATAAAAAATCACAATTTGCATCAAGTTTTGTGATATTTTTACATCATATTTTCACTAATATAAGTTAAATTGTTTTTCAACTTAACTTAGCAAATATTTGTTACTCAAAAACTATATAACAAAACGAAAAAACTGTTGCCTGTTAAAAGTTTTTATGTCAAAACACATTAAGGAACTCTCTAAAATTAGGTAGGTAAAATGACTACTAAACGTTTGAAGCATGACCAAATTTTTCGCAAAGCAATGGAAAACCCACTAGTAGCACATGAATTCTTAAACGCTCATTTGCCTAAACATATTAAAGCTCTGATAGATTTTCCTAGTTTAAAATTTGAAAACACCAGTTTTATAGAGCAAAATCTAAGAGATTCTATCTCTGATGTGTTATTTTCTGCTAAGTTTGATGGTAAGGACGGTTATCTGTTTCTCCTAATTGAGCATCAAAGTTCGGCTGATCATTTTATGGCATTCCGTTTGTTACGATATATGTTAAATATCTGTGATAGATATTTAACTGCAAATCCTAAGGCAAAGTCTTTGCCATTAATATACCCACTAATATTTTTTAATGGTACAGGGGACTATAATGCCTCTCGTAATTTGTGGGAACTTTTTGAAGATAACCTACTAGCTAAAGAGATTTGGACAAATGATTATCAAATAGTTAATGTTAATGATATTCCTGATGAGCAGTTAAAGCAAAGGGTGTGGTCTGGGATATTTGAGTTTTTTGCAAAACATATAAGAGAACGCGATCTACTTAAAAAATGGCAAGAAATAGCCGATATGTTACCTGAACTAGTCAAGGTAAGTATTGGCTATAACTATATAGAGCTGCTACTACACTATACGTTGACAAGAATAAATAAAGAGGATAAACTAGAATTAGAAAAGCTATTAACAAGTAAGTTAAATCAGGAAACAGGTACAAGGCTTATGGGTAGTTTGGCACAACACTGGGAACAAATAGGAGAAGCTAGAGGAGAAGCTAGAGGAGAAGCTAAATTAATAAGAATGTTAATGAGAAAAGGAAGGTCTGTTAAGGAAATCGCTACAATGACTGGCTTACCTATCAGTAAAATTAACGAGCTATTAAAAATAGATATTCAAGAGGAAAGTCCGGAATAATAAAAACAATAAGAAATGCTTCAGAGGAAGAGGAGCTATTTGGCAAGTAATCAATATCTGTTAAATTGAAACTATAAAGCTCAATTAGTACAGATTAGTAACTAGCTAAATATAATTCCTAATCAAAACCTCTTCTGCATTTTTCCTTGCATTAGCTTTACAATTAATACTCCTTGGTGCTTCGATAATTTCTATATGAAAATCTTTATACATCTGCCTTATAAACTGAATATTAGAATTTGAAAGCATAAAATATACACCCTTATCGTTTAACTCTTTACATTTTTGATAAAGTTTAATTTGGTCTGTTTCTGTAAAATCAGATTTTGTATATTTAGTAAACGATTTATTATTTATAGGATAATAGGGAGGGTCAAAAAAAACAAAATCACCTTTATTGGGAGAAATTTTGCTGAAATCTTGATGTTTTATATCAACATTTTGTAGAAATTCACTACAAGCTATTATATTTGTCTCATCAACTATTGCTGGATTTTTGTACTTCCCTATAGGCACATTAAATTCCCCTTTGTTATTGACTCTATACAAACCATTATAACAGGTTTTATTAAGATATATAAAATGTCCAGCAATTTCTATATCATTAACCATTAAATTGTTTTCGGATTTTGTAATAATATTCTTCACAATGGTTTACTTTATGTTTTGCCAATAGCTTTATCAATTCTTGAGGTTTATGTTTAATCACAGCATATGTAGTAATTAAATCTCGGTTTATGTCTGATATAGTCGCACTAGCTGGAGCAAGAGCAAACAATAGGATTCCACCTCCTACAAATGGCTCATAATAGCTTTTATAAGTTTGCGGTATTCTTGTGGATAATTCTTTTATTAAACGTCTTTTGCCACCTGCCCATTTTACAAATGGTTTTGCCTTATCATCATTTTCAATTATTATGTGCATTCTTTCTCCTACCAATTCAAGCTATGACAGTCATGGAAGCCACATAGATCGGGTTGCAGGTAGAATAAATTACGACCCGGGATGTTTCTTTGAAGAGATTTTTTAAGCAACTTTTCTGCCTTATCCAACTCACCATTTTTGATTAAAGTAAGTATTGTGCCAAAATCAATAATATCGCTACCCATAGTTCCTGCTAAAGCTTTAAGCAGATTATTATAACTATCATACTCATTAAAGAAAAAATCCCCAAATAATCCAAGACCTCCACCTTGTAATAAGGACGCTATAAATACTCCTTCTTCGTTTGGTGCAATCCATTCTTTCCCTTCTACCAACCTTTTAGCATTGATCGACAAGTAACCAAGTCCTATAGAACCCGGCAATAATTGAAACAACATTTTAATAGTAGTCGGGTTTCTCATTGATTTAGCAATATCCTTCCATGTTCCTAAATCCAACAAATTGCCACTACCTATTTGTTGGTGGGTTGGTATTTGATCGATGGTTATTGATTTTAACGGTCTAGTAATGTAAGTATAGGCAAAAGTTTTGAATTGCATTATACACTGAATCACCGCGGCAGCTGGCGAACCTGCCTTAATGCCTAAATTACCGAGTAACACGGCATTTTTCTCGGCAGTATGCGGAGTGGCAATAGCTGTATCAACCCGGTCAAGTAAATATCTTCGCAAATTATTGGTCAAATCCTGCTTGAACCTAGCTATATCGAGACTGCTAATTGTACTTTTACCAGTTTGTAGTTGTAAATGTTGGTCTAGTAAATGATCAGGTAGTAGTGCCATATCAGGTATTAAATATGGCTTATTCTCTATTTGCTGTACTAAATGTTTATAAAGATGCCAATTACTTTCATTAATCCCATATCTATTAAGCAAAGTTTGTAAATTATGATATAGCGAATTAAAGGGCTTATTGATTTGTGATGCTAAATTATGCGATAACAAATTACCAACTGTAGATTTCCAAGTATTATCCCACCATTCCATAAAGTTTAGCTTAAAAAATGCATTGGTAAGTTTAAATATGCTACCAGATATGGGGTATTCTCCTGAAAAACGAGAATAACTATGACCAAGCAGTGAATCTACAGCGATACCAAGCAAACTAGCAAGCTCTTTTTTCTTTTTACCATTAAATCCTGTAGCTGCCACTTGCAATATATTCGCATAAGATTGCATTAGTGGTATGCCATTATTCTGTAACTCACTGACAAAACTTATCATATCAGGGATTGAAGAAAGTACCACTTTGCCAAGATTTACCATACACTTCCAAGCACGATAAGCCCCAAGGATACGGTCAACTGATGGTATTTGTGGTTTAACTCCTAGCATTAGGTCTAACTGATTGACAAAACTGTTTGGATTACTCAGTAACGCTAATTGCTTTAAAATAGCTGGGTCTTTAATTGCTAACTCTTGTAGCTCCTTGGTAAAAGTGCCTTTAATTGATTGTAGCATTAATTCAGGATTACAACCCATACTCTCCATCATACCGATGCTTCGACCTAATATATTAAGGTTACTAACTATCGAATCAGCAATGAAGGATCGACTTTTAATTAAAGGGCTAATGAGCTTGTCAACAAAGTCATTTTGTACGTAATTACCAAACTCCTTCTGATATGTTAACCAAGCTTCTGACGATTTAAAATGTAGTTTCCTACTAGCTGACACCACATCAGCTACGTTACTTCCTCTAACGTAAGTAAATGCTATATTTAAATATTGGTCAGTATCTTTTAAATGAATACTACTAGCAAGATTGTTAAATATTGCCTTATAATCTAGTTTATCATTTAGTTTAGCAATTTTTTGGTGATCAAGTAGCGGATAGATAAATTTCAACCATGCCTCATAACCAGCTTCTCGGAGTTTAAGACTATTATGCTCTTGTTTAGTAATATAACCCTCTAACGGTATTATATAACCACCGGCTAGATTAGCTCTATTGATGGCAGCTGTTTGCCATTTATTGATTATTTGAGCAACTATCATTGCCCTCTCACTCCCTGTCGGATTTTTATCAGGATGGCTGATATTCCATAATTCCTGTATTATGTCCTTTTCATAAGCAATATTTCCAAACTCGCGATCTACACCAGCTTTTTCTAAATCTCTTGTAATGCCATATAACAGCTCTTTAGCAATAGTTTGTTGCCGTAAATCAACCTGCCGTAAATATTCTTTTATCGCAGCAATCTTATTGTCATGATTTCTAACAAATCTCTCTATGGTAGCCATCTTGATTAAATTCAGGGCATTATTTCTTTTTTTTACAAACTGTTCCTTCTTAAAATCATCAATGAACATATCTATTTGTTTGTCTCTCTCTAGCAAATCCAATCTTTTCTGTCCAACAAATTCTTTATGGATAGTTTTTAGCTCATCCACTAACTGTGGATCGATGAGACTGAGAGTTTTAAATAACTCCTCTAGTTCTGAAGGGTTAGCCCCTTGCTTAATCTTACGTAAGATTTCTTCGGTTCGTTGATAAATAACATCTTGCTTGATGGATTCTGCTTGATAACTAACCTTTTGTTGTTCAGGTAAATTGGCTATCTCAGCTTCTAAAGAAGCTAGATGCTCTTGTAGATTAGGACTGGCATTGTTATTCTCAAATTTCTTATCATCACCATGGTAAAAAGATTCAGCTTTTTGTGGATTCTCAAGATTTATATGTTTGCCTTCCTCTAGCTGTTTTCTTGCTATATATAACTCTTCGGGTGATAAATCATAGCCTTTAGTCTCCCATTGCTGACGTCGTAAATTATTGATAATTTGCTGATCTAATTGTTTTACTGCTGTCAAATATTCCTGAAACTCCGGGTTATTAATATGCTCCTGATATAATTGTTGTAATTTACCTTCTTCCTCTAGTAAAATATCCAAGAACCATCTTGGTATTGCTTCAGTTTTACCATTAGTACCAAACTGATCATGCATATGTTGTTGTAATTCTGCTATTTGCCTCTGCTGGGCAGAATATGAGGGAAATTGTTGCTCGGCTGCCGTAATTAATTGTAACTTCTTTGCTTGTAACTCAGCTAACCTTGATAAAGAACTGTTTCCAATATTAGCATCGGTACTTGTTGGTACTTGACTATCAACTCGCTCAGTTTCTATTATATTCTCCTGAGGAGATGATTCTTTTAGTACAGTGTCAATATTATCTTTTAACTGACTATCAACTATCGGATGTAAGGTCTCAATTTCAGGATGTAGCTTATTTGAATATAAATACAATCTGTCTCGCAAATATTTAGCCGAATAACCAAGACCGTGCAAGGTTGCCCCAAATAAACCACTTTCTATAATATTAATCAAACTATTTGACAAGTCATAAGGTCTTTGTTCAGTATGTCGTTCATTATGAAGAACTGGCTCGGTAGCTCCCTGACCTATAGCACCACCAACCAAACCTTTAGCTAATGTTGTTGGAAGTTTGCCATATTTTAGACTAGCCGCCGCCCACATTGCTGGTCTACCAATAGGAACGAAGCTAGCAGCAATGTTAATTACCGACAAATTACCAAATACTACCTCAGCTCCAAATTTGCCAATAGCTTCAACTAATCCGCCTTTACCTGCAGCAATGATATACTCATTAATTTCTCGCTGCTTTTTCCTCTCTAAAATATCTTCTACTAATTGCTTGGTAAAATTAGGGTCATACTTTAAACCTGATTCAGCATATTTTTGCTCAAACTCTTCCTTGGTTAATTTATTATTGTAAGTTTTAAAATATTCAGCAATATCCTGCAGTTCAGGATCAATAATATATTGTGGGTCAAAAGCTCGCCATAAAGTTGATAGGCTTGGACTATCTGCATAAGCTTGCCTAGCAGACGCCCGCCAAACATCTAATTTACTACTACCTAACAGATCAACGATACTTTTATTAAATCTACGCTCCGGTAATAAGGTAGAATAGTAACGCGGGTGAATTGGTTCGTTATTCGACCGATAATGTAAGTAATTATTTGAGCTGTCATTATTTTCCATCGTACTAATCATATTGTGGATACTCAGAGATAGTTTGTAATAATCTTTGCTTTTGTTGCTCTAAAGCTTTAGGGTTATTTAACTCTAGCAAATCAAATTTTAACATTTTACCATCTTTTGTTAAAACAGGCAGATACTGACCATCTTTAGTCGGGAAACTATAATAGACACTCTTTTTGTCAGATGTTAGATTCCATCTACCTTGTTGCAAACATTCTCGTGCCATTGCTATAGCTGCATATTGTCCTATTGGATCATTGCCACCACTATCCTTAACTAAAAAAGTAGCCCCATAATCATAAGTTATAGTTCCGTTAATCAGACCATGTTGCAGCTCTGTTAGGCTGCTCTCTACCCAATCAGCGTTTAAATTTTCGATCATACCTCGCACTATTATCTGACGGGGTATTTGCAGATTTTTACTATCTAGTCGCATATCGACCTCACTAATCAATTTGGTGGTTGCTTTTTTTACTGCTTTGTCAATATCTAAATCTTCAGTGTGTTGGTAATATTTAGCTAAATATTTTATAGCTTGCCGTGTTTGGTTAATCTCTGTTTCATTTTGAATATCAACCTTAGCTAAATCCTTACTCCATTGTTTGATTATAGCATTTTTGTTAATTTCTTGGTTAAATTCTGTCATTTCATGACCGATAAATAATGGCTGACTTTTTAATGATAGCTCGTTAACTAGTGCTATCATCTGTATAAAGGCTGATGCAGTCTTACGGTCGTAAAGTCTATTTTCAGCATAGAATTGAGTCAGACACTCTATATCTTCTTTACCCCTTAAGATTTCGTCCAATATCTCCAAACCATATTGATTACTACCCCCTTCATCATCTCGTAGACTGATTATACTATCGATGGCTTGTTGAATTTGGTTAACATCTTTAGTCTCAATCTTTTTTAAATACTCATCACGTTCTTTGTTCATTAAATATCTCTGATCGTAACTAGGGATGCCTTTTTGCTGTTGCAATTGTTTCCTAAGCAATAAACGTTGTAATAATGGTATGTCTTTGGGTATTTCACCGTTTTCCTCAGCTAGCCTAGCTGGGTCTGTTTGAGCCAATTTAAGCTGTTTGTTAAACTGCTCGGTTAAAATATGATATAGTTTCTCTTTCTTGTCATAATCACTATCCCCACCCTTTGGGGCAATTTGTTGTAATATTTCCTGACCTTGGGTGAATGGTAGGTGTTTTATTTGTTGTGAGATAACAAAAGCCTGCTTATACAAAGCTTCTTGGCTTCTAAATTGCAGTAATCGTGGATCACCAGCATTAAAGCTGGCTTGCAGTATATTTTCAATGCCCTCAACACGTTCTCCAGTATTTAAGATACTGTGCAAATCGGCATTGATAAGCGAACTAAGTTGATGTTGTCTCAGTAATTGCTGATGATGCAGTAGATTATTTGCTTGATGTTCTAGCTTAACCCTTTGTTCAAACGATAAATCTTCTTTCCATTCAGCAACTATATTGGGATTTAATATAGCATCCGGCGAATGCTTTAAAGTAGCTTGTGCCGCGGCAAATGCTAAATCATGTTTGGCATTAATCAACATTTGATCTCGCTCTTGTGGCAGTAATGATAGAGAATTAATAGCTACTGCGACATCTTGTAAGTGACTAGTATAAAACTGTGGATTGTCATAAGTAGCATTCTTTAACTTTTGGATAGCTTCAATTGCTAAATGGTGACGTTTACCATCAATTAGCTTGGCTTCTGCACTACTTATATGTCCAGCTAAAGATACTCGATAATCATTAATCTTGGCTTGCAACATACGCTTGGTTAGTGGATTATTGGTACGCTGCAAATAATCATTGGTTCGTTGGTCATATTTACTTAAAAAGTAATCAAGACATGGTTTGTTATTCTCAAGAAAATCCGGATGCATCTCATCAAATTGCGTTAAACATGTCAGACCACCAGTTTTACTATTGGGAGCTACTTCAATATTACTTTGTGACTGGTGTAAATGCTTGGTGGTATCGTTAAGGAAATCTGACCATAAATGTGGCGTTTCTACGTTAGCATCTTTTTCAAGCTTGCGTATCAAATAGCCTTTAGCTTCTTCATTAATTCTCTGACTTATCCCTGCTATAACTTGCCATTTCATCTTTGTTTATCACTTTCCTTTTACTTTTCTATTATTCCTTCATTAATTCTTGATATTTTAGCAAGGTCAAATACACCGCTTAAAACCGTACCAAGATTCTGCCAAGGTGAGGCTGACTTGATCGAACTAATATTACGGTTAATTGCTTCCTTATTTAAATCAATCATTGTCGTGTTTAAGTTTGATCTTGGTCGTTGGTGAAAATGTTCAGCTTCTACGCTTCTTGCCTTCATCTCATCCATATAAGCCATATGTCGTAGTAATAAGCCAGCTGAATCAGTGCCAGTTATACCAATGCCGGTTTTCAGGATATTATAGCCCAGCTGTTGGCGATTATATAACTGCTCTTGCCTTAACATATCAACGTGATAACTCGATATTGCTCCATATTCAGCGGTTCGCTCAAATAATTGTTGACGATCAAACTTAAGATGCTCCTGTTGCTGTCTCAATAAATGCTGCTGCTCATATAAGGCTTGCTTGGTCTTCTCTTTATTACTTCTTAGTTGGGCGTAAGTATTAAATAAAGATGCTCCTGTAGCAAATATACTCTCTCCACTTGAGAAAAAATTTAAAAAATCAAACATAGTTATTTCTTTTTTATTACTTACTAAATCATTCTATCATTAATTATGCTATCACTAAGTTATTTTACCATTTTTTTTATCATTACCTAGAATCTTACTTTTTAGCATTTACTTTGTTGCAAAAATATGTTACATTATAACTAGTATTAGTTGTGTAATGTCTGAAAAATCTGCTTTTGGCAGTCGATTCTTTCGGAGAATTAGGGCATTGCCCGATTGGTACTTGTCTGCAAGGATGACATGGACTGGGGAACTCGGTTGGCGTTATGACCTCTGTGTTATAGGGGTCTCTCGCTTTAAAGAAAAATCTTACCAAACTGGTAAAAGTAAATATAAAGCCATAGTTAATTTTAGGGAGAAATTTCTAAATTGACACAGTTCAGAACGATCTTTATTTAGGCTTCTCTCCCTCTCATGCTAGACTTAGGTTATTATTAACCTTCGCTCATATCATTGATGTCACCCATTGGCGTGGTACAAACCTCTACAGGATCACTTTGATTTGATGACGGCACGGAATTAAGTGCTTTGGTTAGTAAACCCTTTATATCTGAGTCAAATTTAACAAGTTCCTCAGATATATTGTTTAATAAAGGGTTATCGTATATTATTCCAGTAATATAGTGTACTTGTTTATCATTATTACCTGCTTTTTTATCATCATTATCTTTCTGTGCTTGTTCCTTTTCTTGTTCTCGTTTCTTATATTCCGTATAGGTCACTTTCTCACCATCTGGGGTTTTAGCTACCTCACGTCCTTTTTTAATTTTTTCCCATTCTTCAGGGCTATAGCCCGTTGGTTTGTCTTTACTCATATTCAAATACCTCTAAATTGATTGTTATTTAGTAGATTATGGTAATATATATTAACTCGCAAAGATATTTATACTCTCATTGTTGAGCAAAATACTCAGCAACTATGATGTTAATATAATTTATTACTAACATCAATAAGATATTTTAATTATATTGGTTAAGACAATTTAAAGATTACTTTTCATCAACTACCCTTATAATTTGCCAAAATCTTTGCCTTAGCATATATCTTGAGGATACTAACCGGGTAGGGCTTATCGACCTTAAAAGTCACATCAATATCAGTTTTAATTTCTCCGTGCATAATAAAATTCACCCAGCCTGATTGGTAAGGAGTGGCAAATAAGTCACATACTTCTTTAGTAGCTGTTGATGTTGTTAAATATTTCTTATCATTCACCAATCTAATCAACGCATCACTATCTACATATCTACTATTAATATGTTGCCTGTCTATTTGTCCATTATCTAGCCTTTCTTCAATATAACCACCTTTACTATTAAAGACTTTTAATCCTAATTCAGCGTCTTTTTTCGGAGCATGCTCGTATTCATCCGGAAATATCAGAGGAAAAGTCTGTAATATTGAAGAATAAGGAAAGCCTACCGACAAATGTCTTACTGGATGTTTTAGCTTAATCAGCTCATTATCGATAATCCTTAAATCATGTAATTCCTCATCACCAATAATAGATACAGCAATTTTCTGAAAGATTGGTAATATAGTGGCAATATTGATTTGCTGGAATGATGGTAGGCAGTTACGAGCTATACTACTTAATTCATACCCACCAATATCAGGAAATAGTTTTTTAAAAACTGGAAAATATCTTTTTGATAATAGTAAATATTTCTCTAATTTTATGCTCTTCTCATCTTCAAGGATATCTTTCAGTAAAGCTGGATGAAAGCTCGGCATAATTAACTGACAATACTCAATAATGTTACGCTGCAAATAAGCTAGCCCTTCTTTGAGTTCTTGCATTTGCTCAAATATTCTATCCTCTAATGGGTCAGTATAACCTTCTTTACTATATACCGACGCTCTAGAGGACGATAATGAGGACTTACGATCTCTGCCCATTATCGGGGCAATTCTGTTTAGTACTTCATCTACAATTCCATCGATAGTTTGACTAAAAATATCAGATAGAATATATTCCCTAATATCTTTGCTTAATGGTTTATCGAGTATGATACTCCTTAAGCATTCAACTATTTCTTCTCGTCTTTTGGAGTTACTAAGTTCATTAATCTTGTTATCACTATGTATTTGTTGTAGCTTATCGATTAACTGATTAGTAATGCTTGATAGTTTATTGTCTAGTTGCTCTTTGCTAGTATGTCGGTCTAAATCTACTATTTGTTGGTTAACTAATTGTTTAACCTGCTCACCAAATATATATTTAGTCAGTTCCGGATGAGCGATATTTAGCAATTCTGGGTAAAAATCTACTGCAGTTTTGGCAAAAAACTTTTGTAAATTAACTAGCAGTCCGGATTTTTTATCACTATCCTGCTCGGCATAATATAGCAATATTTTCTTATTGAGGTGACTAACCGCTAGTCGCATTTCTTGTATCTCTCTACTTACTTCAAATTGTAGTTCAATATTCTGTTTGGCAGTTGCCATAATATCTTGCACCGTACCAGCAATAAACCTGATTAACTCAGTATTTAACTTTTTTATTTGCAGGCAAATAGTTGGACAAAAAGAAAAAGCACTATTAGGCAGATATTCCATCAAACCACCATCTCTTAAAATAGCTGGTACATCTATTTCATTTAGTAGCTCCACGGCTTCAATAATATCACCACCAAGCCGCTCACCATCATATAATAATTGCTCGATTGTAACAAAGCTTTCAGGATTATTTAAAAATAGATTGTCTAACTCTGCATAAATACGCGAGAATATTCGATGATAGGCAAAAGATACCGCCAAAATATTCATAATCTTAGGTAAATAATTTTGATAATATTTTTGTAAAAAATTCTCTATCTCTGCTCTATGTTCATCATAATTAGCAACTAGCCTATTTTTGTATTTAAAAGAATTGCCAACATTATCTAACTTAAGTCTTAGAATAGTTTCTGCTTGAGCTTGTACAATATGCTCTAATTTTGTTATATCACCTCTAAACTCATAAGCACTATCGTCTTTTAATGCTTGTATGATTGAGCGGTAGGCGGCATTCTCTCCGGGCTGTTGGATATTTACATGACAATCGGCATATACTGCTTTATCAGTAACAAAATTCTTAGCAGAAAAATAACGAGTTTGCAGCACTTCTAGATATTCCTTGCTGCTTCTACCAGTATCATCACTTCTCCGAACATGCAAATATAACATATCGCTACTTTCAGCATAGATTGGCGTGATGCCTAATACTTGACCATTACCACCTAGCCAATGTTGTGACCAGCCCATAATTTTTAAATCATGCGAATAGATAAAACTAGCAAAAGAGCCATTTTTTAGCACTGCCACTACCATTGAAAATGGGCTATTACAGCCGACAATTTGTCTGATGCCACCAGCAAATATATGTTCAGCATAGGCAGTAATGTCTGATATCTGAAAACCGCCTTTTTCTTGTGAATAATACAAACTATTTATTTTACAGCCATTACCTTCAACAAAGAAGATAGTCTTACCGATTACTACTGGTTTCAGTGGTGATATCGGTAACTCAATCTCTTTATGGATTTTGACAAATTCCCCCTTAGCTCGATCTCCTTCTTTGACTAAATAAATGCCATCACTAGTACCTAATAATAATTCATCAGCAAAAGGTACTGACCACAGGACATTATCAAAAGTAGATGAAGAGAAAGTTGCTGAAAAAGCGGTTAATGGATTTCGTGCTTCTAGTAAGGTTCTATATGCCATCCTAAAATCACTAAAATCTCCCTTATAACTTGCCCAAATTGAATGAATATTTTTATTAACCCCAAAGCACCATAATCGGTTTTCAAAAGTAACCACTGAAGTACAATATAACTTCTCCTTATTGGCTTGGTAGATATTGCTTTGTCCAGCTGACTGGCTAGCTGCTCGTTGGTGAATAGCTTTTAGCTCATCGTTAATTTTGTCTACCTCTGCTCCGTAGATTACTTCATTAAAAGGTTTTTGTATTAAGCGTTCTCTTTGGTCACTTCGTCCGGTCGAAAAATAGTTAACATGACATTTCAATGCTTCAATGATAAACATCTTATCTTTGTTAGGGAAATTGCTGGCTAGCTCATAGCTGCTACTGGACGCTATCTCAGCTCTTTCACCATATTCTACCTGTCTCTTTCTTGCCTGCTCTTCAATATGTTGGTAAAATTGCTCAACAATTTCCGGGTCAATGGAGAATTTAAAGATTGGTCGCTTCTCACCAAAGGAAATATAAGCAATCCCTTGAAAAACTACGTAAGAAAAATCTTTAGGACGAAAATGAAAATTTTGCCCTTCATCCTGTATAACTTTACTAGTTAACAACAATTCACCACCAACAAAAAATAAGCAACGAGTTTCTAGGTGATGCGATTCAAAAACCAGCAAGTAGGATAATTTCCTTGAGAACATTACTGCTGCCATTTTCTTTGGCACATTATCAGTGAACAAGTGAACAAATTGTGTACCGTGTCTACGCATAATGCCACCTGATGGCAGCAGCATGAAGTTAATCAACTTCTTAACTCCGTTCTGATACAAAGCCAGCTCGGTTCTCCCTTCAATGGTGGGAGTTAGCTCACCACCTGAGAAGTTGTTTTTTTGTGAATATACAAATTGCTCTTGCATAATCTTTAGTTACCAATAGTTATTATTTATGGTATAATCTATTTATAATTGTATGTCAATAATTATTTTCCTACTTTTAGATGTTTTTTAAAAAATCTTTTAATCTACGATATTTATATAATATTACCTGTAATTTTATAGTTAATCTAGATATGAAATTATAAATCACAACAAATTTTAATAATCATAATTTTCATGTGTCTTTCCTAAATCACCTATTACATCACTTGAATCAGCATCCTCTGTAGCTACATCAATATGAGATGGAAGTGTATCATTATTTTGAAGATTTACATCCGCTGTTTCATCGCATAATAACTTTTTTATATCTAGGTTATCACTTTGTTCTGCTATGTTTGCAGCTGTCTCTCCATTCTCATTAATAATATTTTTATCAGCTCCATAACGGAATAGTAATTTAACGCTCTCTACATGCTTGCTCTTTACTGCATATATTAGAGCCGTATTGTTATGGTTATCTTGTGCATCTACAGTATGCCCTTTCTCACATAACCGTTTACATAACAACTCTACTACATCTGTCCTACCATAGGCTGCTGCATATATTAGAGCTGTAGCACTGTCTTCATTTGCAACATCTAGCTTAGCTCCATACTTGATTAGTGAGTTAACTATGTCTGTATGACCTTTTTGAGATGCCATCATTAGAGCTGTAGTACCAGCTTTACTTGCAACATCTAGCTTAGCTTCATGGTTGATTAGTGAGTTAACTATGTCTGTATGACCTTTTTGAGATGCCATCATTAGAGCTGTAGTACCAGCTTTACTTGCAACATCTAGCTTAGCTTCATGGTTGATTAGTGAGTTAACTATGTCTGTATGACCTTTTTGAGATGCCATCATTAGAGCTGTAGCACCATCTTTATTTGCAACATCTAGCTTAGCTCCATACTTGATTAGTGAGTTAACTATGTCTGTATGACCTTTTTGAGATGCCATCATTAGAGCTGTAGCATCATCTTTATTTGCAACATCTAGCTTAGCTCCATACTTGATTAGTGAGTTAACTATGTCTGTATGACCCTTTTGAGATGCTATCATTAGAGCTGTATACCCCTCAACATTTTTGATATTTACCTTAGCGTCATAGTGTATTAGTAAATTAACTATCTTGATATGATTATTATTGGCTGCATAGATTATAGCTGTATTTTTATACTGATCTAAAAGATTTACATCAGCATTGTAAGAGCATAACAACCGAGCTGACTTGAAATGGTCTTCATTACTATTTGCACACCACATTAAAGCTGTAAATCCAACTACGCTTTGAGTATTTATCCAACCTGTTTTACATAAAACCCCTAGTGCATATGAATTGCATTCCAAAGCTACTTGCAGTACATTTATAAATGCATCTTTCTTTTGTATAGTATCAATTTGCATATAACTATTCCTCATATAAATATTATTAATATATCAATAACTATTATAGCCTTACTAACAAATTTAGTAAAGAAGTTAGAAGTACTAGAATAGCAGGGTAATTTAAAAGTCGGGCTGCAAGCCTAATAGATAAAGGGAAAAATGCTTAATATGCACTCGATGTCATTCCCGCGTAGGCGGGAATCTAAAAAAATAAGCCTGAAAGACTATTAAGTAATATAGATCCCGCACCGAAGCAGGGATGACATCGATAGTGGTTAGATTTGTATCTATAGCAACTAATGATTGTGACTTTTAAATTACCCTGAGGGTAGGACAATTTATCACCAAACTGGAAAAGTCTTAGCCATACTACAATTATGACTAATCTTTTTAGGCTAGCTCTATATTATACTTCTCCTGAGTTAATTAAATTATAATCAACCGAGTAAATCCTTCTTGTTTCTTCTAATTTGATCAAATATTGTTTCTTTAGTCCATCAGTAAACACACTATCAGAATACATAGCAAATGATACTTGTGAGGCTAACGATAAAGCAGCTAATAACTTAAAGCTGCTTGGCACTTGTTGCCAAATAGTCGTATCATTATTTAGCAAATTATCAACGATGTTTCTGCTGTAGTAAAACAGCGAGGTAAGTTTACCACCCTTAAAGTAAATCTTACCTGCTTCCGTATAAAATTGTAGATTAGATGGCACTATTACCGCACATTTAATACAATCATTAATATCCGGTATTTCAGTGAAGTTTTGTCTATTACCTTCGATATTATCGACTCTCCGTAAGGCAAATGACCATTTAACCATTAGCACAGTATCTTCAATAGCAGGATTAACAAACTCCTCACATAATTCTTCGGCTTTTGATATCCTGCCACCACCAATGCTACTAATACCAACATTTGACCCAAGTAGTACTACTGCCTTCTTGATAATCTCATATTTCATGGTAGTTACACTCAACTACAAATAATACAAATTTTCCATAAATAAATTTTGTAGTTATGCCTCATTCTCACTCTCAACAATACCACCACCAAAGTTATCATCCTCAATAATACCAACATCATCACCAACACCAGCAGCAACAACATCACCTGCTCTTCTCATTACTACTACTTGTGGCTTTTTAGTAGTAGCTAAATTATTATTAGCAATTACTGTTAAAGCATCATTATTAATATCAGCAGTATCATCACTATTCCGACACTGATGACCAAACATCTGCCATGGCATTGTTATGCTATGCAAACCTCTTCGATGATCCTCATTGGCTATTGCTCGCCACAATACACCCTGATGGCTGCTGCGGTCATAATCCTCTAAACATTTAATCACCACTACTGCTTGTTCATTATCACGACTAGCTCCAAAAGCTTCACTGTAATATAATACCTTGGCATAGTGATATTGTACTAGCTCTTCAATGCCCTTCTTGTTAGAACCACTGACCGTGTTAAATCTTATCGCTCCTTCATTAAAGGCGTAGCAATCCTTTACAGCATATCTAGGGCGATTAGCATCACCAGCATCATCAAATATACCACCCAACATCTCGCTAGTAATAAAGGTAAATCCTAAGAAACTATTAACTTCACCACTCACTAAAGCTCTAACGTTATTATAGTCATAATTGGTAATTTGCGGATCGCGTAACAAGTCGGAGATTTGATTACTTGAACATAGTAAGTATAATTTATTATACATACCAAAAGAGCGTTTTTTTAAGATATGATGAGCTTTTATTAGTTTATCAACAGTTAGCCCGGCTCTTTTCGAATTAATGATGCCTCTGTTGGCAGCAACTGCAGCTTGAGCATTTAAGGTTAAATCAGCATCCGTAACCCTAATTCCTACCGGTATTATATTATTAGCTACATCAAAGTAAATCACATCATTGCCTGTCCGCCCTGCTCTGACAGGACTGGCAAAAGCACTAATAATTACCCGGTCTTGTTGTCTACCCATTGCCCAACCTGCCATTTTAGGAAAATGTGAGGTGGGATCGGTTAATAGGTTTAACTTATCATTCCTATCCATAGTAGCGTTCCAATGATAGCTTGATGCCGTCAAAAAGCGTCTTGAAATAGTGGGAATTTTAAATTCTATTTGTTCTAATCTAGCAGGGTTTCTAGCATCCGCATAATGTCCATGTAAGTCATTATGATCAATTGGGTGTCTAGTTCTGCTCTCCACCTCATGGGTAGTCATTGACTCAAAGCTAATTACCTCAGTGTCCTGCGTACCATTAGTAACGCACTTCCGTAATTTTGATCCCTCCTGTTGGATAACTAAGCTGATATTTTTAGCAAATTGTTCTTTAAGGCTATCGGTTATTTGTTCCATTTTTCCTCCTCAAATAATCTATCAATATTTAAAGTGCGATATCATTTATACTCGAATTTGGTCGTTGTCCGCTATGCAGCTAACGAGTTTTCGGGTATCTATGCTATTAGTGGCTCTTTTCTGATAGGTTATTGCGAAGTGGCAGCCTTAAAATGAGTTGTCACCTACTTCATGACTTTAATGATTGGTTGGTTACGTTATTTTTTATTGTTTTGTATCATAAGCGATTTTGTATAATTGTTGCATACGTTTCACAGCTTGATCATGTCCCGTATGGTCTTTACTCCTTAATTTTACCATAAACTCGGGGTCAGAATCAAGTTTTTCTATCTCTGACAATGCAGCTTCCCGGCTATTAATTGCAGGTAGCTCTTTACCAGTTACTAACGAGTCAGATTTTAAAGTTTCACCAACCCTAACTAACAAATCTACTAAGGCTGGCGAGTAATTGGAATCTTCAATTAATTCAGCTAGTTCTTTAGTACCAAACTTAGATAAAGCTGCCTGCATCACTGTCATCTTACTGTCAAAACCTTCACCATAAGTGTTTTTCAACCAACCAATGTGAGAGTGACGTGTTTGCTCGATAGCATTTTTTTGCTGTTTTTGTAAATCCTGCGAAAAACCATACAGAGAATTAAGCAGCTTCTCACCTTGTCTTTTAGATAGTCCGCTTTGGTAAAACATGTCTTCATAACGAGTTAAATACTCCTCATCTTCCTTAGATCGTTTATCAGTATATCTCCTATCTTCAGGCAGCCCCATCCTAGAATAAAATTTATGCCACTCCTCATCAGAGCTGTCATCTTTTGGCACAGCAACTCGTTGATTCAAGCTCTTCTCTGCTTCCAAATAGCTCTGAGCTAAAGATGAGACATCCTTGAATTTACCCAGTGACTCAGCTTTACGTATTTCCTCAGGCATATTAGCTAGCCAATCGCTAGCAGAGGAAGTAGGGTTAATTTCATAGTTATTAGCAGTTCCTTCTTTGCTCATTTGCTTATTCTTCTTTTAACTCTTCTATTTCTTTTTTTAACTGTTCTATTTTTTCAATAGTTAGTTTTGTATATTTAACTATTTTTTCTATTGGCTCATTATCAATTAACATTTCTTTTGCTGTGGCTATAGCATTTTTTTTAATACCTCTAGCTTCACCTCTAGCTTCACCTCTAGCTTCACCTCTAGCTTCACCTCTAGCTTCAGCATCTTCAATTTGTTGCTGTTCTACCGCTAAATTATCAAGACGAGCTTTGGTCATTTGCTCATAGGTGTTAAGTTCTGCCTCTGACCAGCTAGCTTGGTCTACAGCCTCAAAGGCTCTTCTAATAATTTCATCCTTACCTATTAAATGCTCTATTTCTGTTAATGTTAATTTACTATCTCCTGCATGCTTAAAAAAATACATCCACTTCTCTTCAATAGTCTTTAGCTCATCTATAGTTTTTTTAAATTTTTCAAGCTCTAAAAAAACAAAGTAAAAATCTTTTAAATCATGAGCATAGCTCTCTGTATCTAAAAGACGATGTTCTGATTTCCAATGTTTTTTATCTTCAAACATTACAAAATTCGCTATCGCTAAAAATATTACTCCTTTTAATTTAGCGTATACTGCCAGTTTCTTGTGTTTCTCATCTTCCTCAATTCTTTGCTGAGAATATGCTTTAGCTGCATAATATTGGGCTCTTTTTTCAAATCCTGGATGCTTACTTACCTGCATCTCTACTATGAATTGATTACCGTGTTGATCTTTACATAACACATCAACAATAGACTTTCTGTAAATAGCAATATCAGGGTCTTGGATAGTTGGTAAAAACGTCACCTCAATTATTTGCTCATTTTCTTTACACTTAAGAACATCGTTTAAAAAATGTACAAGTATATCTTTGTTCTTTTCAGTACCAAAGATTTTACGAAAACAAAAATCGTTTTTAGGATCAAGAAACTTTGATAAAAACATACATAACCTCTTAATTGTTACTAAATATCGCTATTACTTATCTGATTCATTAGTATTTTTAGCACCATCAATATTATTAACTCTATCATCTTCTGAAGCTTGCGAGCATATGTACAAAAACAAAGCTCGCATGCCTTCATTGAAAGCGGTGTAGTTGCTTTCTTGTAGAAAGTTGCTGCGATACACACCACTTAATTGAGCCAAGTCTTCTAATACTATTCTACCATCTTCTCCACTAAAAATCTTCAAATAAATTGATTTTAATTGCTCTTTTGTAAGTATTGAGGGTGGAGATGGGGTTGCTTCCGAGTTAATTGATAGTTTCATGTACTCCTTACCCTTGTATCTGTTGTTGCTGTTGTAATTGTTGCATTTGCATCATCTTACGTTGTTGTCTGATTTGTAATACTTCTTGTTCACTCTTGAGGATTGAGCTTGGGGCTTCTCGTAGTTCAAAAAATAGTTTAAAACACTCATCCCAGTTAATATTATCATAAATCTCAGGAAAAAAGTTACTTATACCACTTCTTTGGAAAAAACCTAATACCTGTTCAACGCTGGCTATTGCTGATGTTTTCTGTACCCTAGATAGTGGTGAAACATATCCAATCTCTATCTCAGGGGGGCTATTTGCTCCCTCTAAGATCGGTACTCTGTTATATTTGATTAGTGTTTGATATATCGCCATAATTAACGGATTTAACAACTCACTCTCAATTCTTCCAACCATCGGGGACATTAAACGGTATTGTTCTTCCGTTCTAATTTGCACCTCAGTGGCAGTCATTTCTTTGTTTTCTTTCTGCATTCTGAATATATCAACATAGAATGCCTTAAATATAGCATCGCGGCATTGATTCTGCTCGATTTCAGTTGGTAGGATATTCTCCATACCAGTTAGGGGTATTATTTTATCCGCCATACCGTTACGATAGAAATTAACACTACCCGGAGTGGTGTAAAGAGGTAAGTAATAGCCATCCTTAGGCACTAATAATGGTGGGTCTAGTTGTTTTTGGGCTACTTTTAGGGTAATTTGTCTCAAACTATTGAGTAATTTAATATCAGGTAGCACATGATGAGCCGGAGCATAGCCATATACTTCACCTTCTTCTTTTACCCACCGCGTGACAAAAAATGGGAAATAAGAATAGCCTGATTGACTGATAATTTTTTGTTCAGCTAGGTAGATATATTCTGAGCTATAGGCAAGTGTTGATGAGCTAGATGTTGAAGGACTAGCTGCCGTTAATTTTCTGCCTTTACTTTTCTGATTTTGAGCTTGTGGGCTAACTATATGCAATATTTCTACTATTTCATCAGGATTCCGGGCTAACCTTTCCTTGAAAGGGGTAAAGTTTACCCATTTCGCTGATGCCGATTTTATTGGCATGCTAAATAGTCGGTACATTGTATTAACAAAACCAAACTTATCCTCTTCAAAATAACATTCCTGTAAATTAATATTACGAAAGAACAGAGTCTGTGCTAATTCTATATCTTCTTCAACATAGAATATTGCAGTACCAAAGGCTGATAAATTCAAAAAAAACTGGTGAATTTGATTATAAAAATTAGAAGCCGGACTGTTGAATATATCCATTAAAGTTTTTTCTAGCATTTGGGCTAACATGTTGCGTTCAGCTGTGGTTAAATATTGCTGTTGCTCATCATTTTCAGCAACTATAGTAAGATTAAACCAGTTCATTGCTGGGTTTACCAGCAAGCTTTGTAGACCTGATGCTAATTGCTCCCTTGACCAAATGGAAGTTGAATCAAATATTACCTTATTGCTTTCAGTTTGCGGACAAACATATTTCTTCAACTCATCCCATATATGATGCCATTTCTCCCGTTTGGTTTTAAGATTATCAAAATATTCAATTTTTTTGTTTAAATCATTATCAGCCATAAGATGTTACCATATTTGTGTTGTTGTAATTGGTACGTGTTGCATTTAGGTTTATGGTTGAGTTTGGGTTTAAGTATGGCGTACCAAGCTTCTTTGACACTTTTTTGAGCTTCTTGATAAACTCGTTATCATATAACACCTCATAGTTATACTTTTTACCGCTAGCTGCAGTCATGCTAGGTAAGCCTAGAGTTAAGCCTTCAATATCCTTAAGAGACACGATCTTGCCAAGAGATTCATGTAACGGCGGCAAATCTTTTAATCGTGGCACTGACCGCATGCCAAAATGTTCCAACGCTTGTTTTAGACCACCAAGCTCAGGTATGGCTCTTTTGTCTAATCCTGATGGACCGTATCTTGCTATTCGCGACAAATCAGCCCCTATACTTGGATCATTGTTGTTAAGATTAATTCTTTCAAAACCAAGTTTGTGACCAATATTGGCTGTGTTCATATAATGACCAATACCAATAAGTCCGCCAAGTACCGCACCTCCACCTAATCCCAAGGTTAAAGCAGCAAGTCCAAGTCCTCGTACTAACCCAGTCTCTCTTGCAGATTTTTGATACTTACCGGCTCGCCACTCTAAATCTCTAGCATAGCTATCCAACTGGCTTTGAGCTGCCGCCCCATAACTTCTTAACTGGTTTTGCAACCCTTCAGCATGCGATTGCTGCCTTGTATAGTCAGCAGTGATTTGCTCTTGTCTGTTCTGTTCTTGTTTGTATTGTTCAATCATGCTGAGTAATTGTTGTCTAGCATTATCAAAGTTACTAGTCTCCTGCAACAATCGATTTTGCTGTGATTGATAGTTGCTAAGCTGATATTCAAGATTAGCTTTTTCCCTTGTTAGCTGTTGATGCTCTTTGGTGATGCTATCCATCGAATGGCGTATTTTGCTTTCTGTTTCGCTACGTTGATTTTTTAACAATTCAACATCTTGCTTATATTTATTAATATGGCTACCGGCTTCCTCTTCGGTTAAACCTTTCAAGCTTTCTCTTCGCTGGGCTACTTGATCATACAGGTTTTGGAACTGACCCGGTAATTGCTCTACCTCACTTATTTTTGCATCAAGAGCAGGAGATTTTTGTGTAAATGCTGCAAAAGCTTGTTTTAGCTGTTCAGCTGATGTGGTCAAACTAGCTCTTTGTGATTCTATATTTCTTAAACCACTCTCATATTGTCTGCTATGGTAATCGAGCTGGTTTTGCATATCATAGCTTCTTGAGCTAGCTTGATATTTTTGTTCCTCCAAAGAATGTAAGCCCTGCTGAACATGTTGCAATTGCTGCGACAAATTATTGATAGTATTTTGTGCTTCACTCGCATAACTACTATAACGATCTCGCGACTCGTTATAGATACGCTTCTGTCGTTTTATATCTCTACCGGTAATAAAATTCCAAAATCCACCCATAGTCCTACCCTAAATTATTTATAGAGATTACTACAGTACCTACTACTAGTGAAAATATAACTAATGATAATCTCATTTTTTAACTCTTAATTTCTAACGCATTGTAATCATTCATTACTTTACGATATTGTAATATATTATATTGCGATTGTTGTTGCTCATTACCAGTTTTAACATCCATGGCAAGATAACAAAAGCTCTCGGTTATATCAGTTGCTCTAGATGAATTAGAATGCACACCTCTTTTAGTAGCATCAAACTCATAAAGACCGTTAATACCACGCTGACATTTTTGGGCGTCAATGCGGCATTTACTGAGTAGTATTCTTGCTTTAGTTATCATCTCTTCCCGTAAATATTTCCTACCAATAGCAAAAGGCGAGAAGCCTACTTTCTCTGCTACCTCATTAGCTTGTTGTAATCTTGTATCCAAAGTTGGCATTTGTCTTCGACTCATATCATGGGGCAATACGTTACGTCCATATTGATAGGGTCTAGTTCTTAAATGATTCAAGTAAAACTCTAAATCTTTGCCTCGGTTCATGTAAAAGTCAATAATATCGATAGAATCTTTTTTTTCTTGAACAAACCAAATAACCGTATAATCAACAATGCCTATATCCCAGTAAGTATTAACCTGATAGCTTGCATCAAATGGCACATAGCCAATACGCCCCTGACTTTCAGCAAGCCGTAATTGTTCAACAAAAGTACCACCTTGATCAGCTCTCTTGTAGCGATAAGCAACAAAATCACAATAAAACTCTCTTTGAATCTCTTCGTTACTCATGTCGACCGAAGTCAACTTGTTTTTATCAACTAATGGCTGCCCCTCATGATCAGTAGTATCTTCAATAGTTTTGATTTGGCAAAATACTTCCGGACTATCTTGATATTTTCGGTATAATTCTTCACCATGTACAAGTTTTGGATTATCAGAAGGGGTATACAAATAAAGCAACCAACCATTATTACGAATTACCATCGGCTCTATAACGCAGCTCATAGCTCTTGGATCATGATAAGAATACTCTGAGATAACTGCTCCCTTAATACCACTACCCCTGATAGTCGCATAACGATCGCTACCAACAAACTGAATCACTGAACCATTTTTAAACAATATTCGTTGCTTGTATTGCTGACTACGAGCAATAATGCTTTTAGGGATAAACGACATATAAGGACGCCCCGATAATGTCATACCATCCCATATGCTCATTTTAGCTTGATTATAGGTAGGATAGACATACCAATAAATGCCAACTTCTCGAATAGCACTAGCAGTGATCCAGTTAATACCCATAATATCCTTACCAGCTCTTCTATGCCAAATGGCTATAGCTTTCTTACCACCCGAGTATAAATATCTCCACAAAGGCAACTGAAATGGATAGGGTGACCAATCCACTGGAAATTTAAGACTTTTAGAAGCAGAGCTAGTAACCTCTTTGCTGGCTTTAGCTTTACTAATAGTTTTCATCACTTTGGTCTTACTGTCCTTTGGCAAGTGCATATTCTGCTTCATACGATTCTATTTCAAAATTAGCTACATCTATCATTTTTGACATTCCTTGGGCTTTGGTTACTTGTTCAGCTTCATCACTATTTTTCCTATGGTAACTAGCATCATGCCTCCTCGTTTGATATTTTTGCGAATTGGCTTTAAGATATTCCAGCAATGACTTAGAACAATATTTTTTCTTAGTAGCTATTGCCTGATTATCCTTGTTATAAGTCACTTCCTCGTAACCGTTAATTGCCCTATCATATAACACCCCTTCTGCTCTATCTACTGCAATGGCTAAAGCTAAATTGACGCATTTGGCTAGATATTTATCGCTATTAATAACTCGGTGCAACCTAAGTGGTGAAATACAACCAGCCTTCTTAGCTGCAATAACGATGTTACCATGTTCACAAAGATATAATAGGAAATTAGAGATATCATCTATTGAGCCAAACTTACTGATGGTATTAGATGATATCTTTGCTAAATATTTTTCAAACAAACCATAATTTTTAATCATGTACATCTCTTTAAAAATTCCTTGTAATTCCCTTTATTATAGCTGATTTCTAGGTTTTTTGCCACTTGAAAAATAAAAACTAAAAAAGTGAAAATTTTTAATAACAAGCGATTAATTACCTCAAAAAAATTTTTCGCGTGACGCCCCCTATACCCCATTTTGCATAGCTACCACCCCCCGGGTGATTCCGCGAACAATTTTTGCCAAAAAATGTAAAAAAGTGACAAAATTCGCTAAAAATCTTAGCAAAATAGCTATAAATAGCAATTTAAGGTACACCCTTATGATTCTTTATCAGAGGTTCGTACACTTATAAGCCGCATTACTATCAAGTTTTTTAAGTTTTGATAATTTTTTATTTTGGTTTTATTTTGGTTTCAACCCTAATTAAATAATTCTTGATTATTATTAACCTTATCGTAATCATTTTTTTCTCGCTTAATACAATTAGTTTCATCAACTTAACTACCAATTCAAATTTTTGTTTGTTATTGCAATAATACCTTAAAATTTCGCAAATACAGACTCGTACAATAGCGCTATTTATTTTTAATATCTTTCTAGCTAAAAAATAAAATCTTTCTATAAACATATTTAAAATAGCTTTAAATGCTATTTGCCATAGCTTACAGCCCAGCCATTCTATCGACTTTCATAAACTCAAAAGTATAATTCAGTTTACTGCAAGCATATTCCAAATCTTTGCTGTACTTATTCTTAATCCAATCCCCAATAAAGGCAGTAGCTGGTTTGAGAATAAGCTTATTGCAAGTCGTATCTTCTTCAATTGCTTCTAACTTGCTAAACCAAGCTTTGTCCAAGTGTTCACCGTATAATTTTAACAAATATTTCCTTACTTTGTACCACACGGACTCTGGATTTAGTCCACTTAGCTCTAAATCATAATCCGATACCTCTCTTTTGTTGGTAATACGCAATTGCTGAACATCTTTGCCATATACTTCTTGCACTGTCTTGAGCAATGTGCATTTGTCAGTTTCTGACAAAGAGATATCCGCTAGATCAATCTTGTATTCATCGTCACATACTCCAAAAAAACTGCACCTCTTCAGCAATTGATAAGCAGTGCTAGGCTGATGCTCAAAAGCTTCAACAATCTTACGTTTCAACTGATTCAGTGGTTTAACGCCCTTACTATCTTTTACCTTTTGCAAATAAGCCTTTCTTGTCTTAGTAGCATTGTTCAGATCGAAGCTAAAGTTTGGGTTATTTGCTACAGATGGTGGACGCCTTTCATGAATCAAACTTATCTTCATGTAATTCAGTACTGCTTGCTTGCAGGCAAAGCGATTATTAGGAGAGTCCACGCTATGTTTAATCAACAGCTTGTTGACAAAACTCAATTCGTAATTACGGCCTGTTGTCCTTCTTAACCAAGCAGCATCTTCTTCGGTCAATGGGTAAAACATCTCTAGCTTCCTAGGTGAATACCAGCCTTTAGCCTGTTTGGTAATATCACTGAGCCACCTAGGCAATTTCCCGCTAGCTTCTTGCTCTTCGCTATTTCCTGAAGATTCCCCTGTTGAATCGGAATCTGAATCGCAGTCTGACTCGTCATCAGTTGGAGCTGCCTCAGAGGAATTGCAGTCTGTGGAATTGCAGGGTAACGTTTCATTTACTGAGTTTACCGTTGTCTCCATAGGTAAATTAAAACTTTTTTCTTCAGTTGACTCAAGCTTTGGTAAACTTTTTTCACCTGAATTTACCGTTATCTCCGGCGATGAATTAAAGCTTTGCTCCGTAGTTGACTCAACTTCTGACAAACTTTGTTCACCTCTTTTTGCCGTTACCTCAAGCGGAAAATTAATGTTTTGTTCCTCAGTTGATTCAGGCTCTGACACAATTTGTCCACAGACTTGTCCACAATTTTCTTGATTTTTTCCATATCTAGATATTATAGATATATATATAGATGCGTTTTTTTGAAAATTTTTTACAGTTGGATGGTAATTTTTTTCAGGTTGAGCTGAAATTTTTTGATGGCTAGATTGAATATTTGTGTAATTAGAGTGATAAGAACTATCATTAGCTTTACGAAAATTTATAAATTTCTTAAGGAGTTTGATAGATAAAATATTACGGCATTTTAGGTTATGTTTGACCGTAGTAATCAAAGTGTGATAAATGAACCCACTTGTTTGTAATTCTATTAGACATTGTTTAACCCGTCTTTGGCAGACTCTTAGCTCTTTCTCGAAGAAATGATAGCCTTCTTGTAATTCTTGTGTATTGTTGTAGCTATCAGTTTTCGTGCAAGAAACTATCAAAGATAGAAGTTGAAGAGAAGTTTTACTTAATTGCTTACCACAATTATTGGTAAGATTTCGCCACTCAGGTGGGACAAAATTACCGACTATATTATAGAAAATAGTGTCAGGATTTTCAATTAAGTTGTCGGAAAAAATTAACGATTCTGTCATATTTCCTCCCCGTGAAAAACGGTTAAAAATAGACTATTTTGTAGGTCAATTTTGAGGAATTTTGCTAAAAAAACACTATAAAAACAGTATAGAATTTTTTTAATGAAATGATCAAATAGTTGGAACGGTAATATATATGCTGGTTGGAAGGAAATTTTTAAACCACACCCTACGTTCCTGGCTAGAATATCAGAAAAATGCATTCTTGAAGCGGTTCTACGAATGCATTTTAAACCTTTCTAAAGCTAAAAACATGATTTTAAAAGATTAAAATCATGTTTTTAGCAAAATGGATTGCCACGCTCACGTATGTTTGCTCGCTAATAGACATATACGTCTATAAAACGTCTATTAGCGAGGAGTCGCGAAAAAGCGGCGACGTGGCAATCTAGGATACGCGAAGCGTACTAGACAGCTTCGCTGTTTACCTAGATCGCCACGGCATCTAAAGAGCCTTGCTATGACGATTATAGGAAAATGTAGGATACTATGCTTTTTTACTCACATTAATAGCCATATTACACATTAATTTAATAACTGTATTGATTAAGGAAGCAAATACTATCTTACTGCTACCTTGTACTAGGGCTATATCTTTATGTTCAATTTCCTCAGCCTGAAATTGTTTTATGCTATCTACCAATTCTTTCTCTAAATTATACAATTCGAGATAATCTATTTGTTTCTGATAATGTTGTTCAATCACTTCTTCTACACTTTGCGTTAGTAGCATGGCAGTTTTTGTTCCTATCAATATCGATCCACTACCAAGTATATAGCCAATAATATGCCAAAATGGTATAAAAATAGTTGGTCTAACATTACGTTGTAATAACAAATTAGTAAAGTAGCTCAAATGTACTTCTTCTTGCTGCATCATATGTTTTATTATAGAGGAAGCTTCGTGGTTTTTGCAATAATTTAATTGCCCTTGATAAATTCGTTTAGCTCCATATTCTCCAGCATGATTTACTCTAATAATTTCTTTTATGATATTGTCTGAATTGGTGAAATCGGGTCTTGCCATATGCTGCTTTAGTATCTAAATAACGGATAATTTATTGCATTTTATAATATATCAATTTTATTAGATCGGGTAATCTTAGAGATAGTACTAGGAATTAATACAAAAATTCCAAAAACAAGAACACTATATTTTAATATAATACTACAATAGAAAATAAAAATGTTTATTTTTAGAGTAGGTATGAATTTTGCTATGCCAATTAAAATGGCTAGGGATATTAGAGCGGTTGGAATACTAATTTTGTGCTGTAGACCAACTGCCTGATTTTCTATCCATCGTAAGGATAACCCAAAGCCAATGAGAGCTCCTATTGCCATCGGTATCATAGGTGGCCATGGTAAAGATTGAGACACTATAGTGTATAGTGAGATTATTATAGCAAGTAAAAACCAAAATTTTTTGCAACTATGTTGAAATACTTCTACAAGTAATGCTCTTTCTAAATATGTTTTCCATATATGGAAAACACAAAACCCAAATATCAAACCACCAATTACATCATATATACTATGAACACCAAGATATACTCTTGAAAGACCAATACCAATTATTGGCAGTAAGCATAAATACTTAAAAGGACTATTTTTAAGACTTAAAAAGATTGCTAGCCAAAAAGTGGTTGCCACTTGAACATCACCACTAGGAAAGCCAAAAGGATCATACACAGATATTAAATGTAAAGATATGTCAGGACGCGATATTTTAAATAAATTCTTTAACAAGCAATTAAGTAAAGTACAAAAAGGTATTAAAAATCCTAATGATCTAAATAATAATGCCGATGGATTTAACCAATATCCTAAAGCAGTAATGGTAATGTAAAAGTAATCACTAGCAAAAAATGGAAATAACTTAAATATGGTTGTTAGAAAATCTGTTCTTATTTCTACAATCCAACTAGTATCTATCATGAAAAGAACGCTTATAATGATTGATATAGTTTGCAATAAAAACTGATGCTGGGATACAAAATCCGATTATAGCCCATTGCATTTGCCTGATAGCTAATGGTAAAGAGGAGATATAACCAACTGTAAAAAGCATTTTGACTATAAAGAGCATGAAAAAACACAGTATTGTTGCTGATATTTTGCTTCGTAGATTTATAATTGTTATTTTTTTTGTAAAAATGTTTTCAGAAAATATTACTCCAATAAGAGCGTAATATGCCATATATAGATGTTCTTCTACCTTATGTATAGATGCAATGTACAACATCAAAAATGTAGTAAAAGTCAATAAAACTGGTGGCAATATTTGCTTTTTTGTGCTTGCAAGAAATGTATAAAAGGCTATTAATAAAGAACCAAAAAATATGGCTCCTAGAATATCAAAATAATTATGATAGCCAAAATAGACTAAACTCATTCCTATTCCAAATAGCAAGCCAGTTATCAGAATTTTACATATACGGCTTTGTGTTTTTGTCATCAGCCAACCATACAAAACAACTGAAGACTGCATATGACCACTTGGAAAAGCAAAACCTTGTTTACCAATATGAGCAGATAGTGGTACTTGAAATATAATTTTTAGAGCAAAATTAAATAACATACTTACTAATATTAAACATATTGCATTAAAAAACACTTTTTGCTCTAACCAAATATAGCCTAGTATCAGTAGTGGGATAATGACTATATCATGACTAAAACTTAAAAAAATCTTAGCAACATTATCTAGCATAAAAAATTGTAGAAGATTTGAACTTATAGACACTATTTACCTAGTCGCCAATTAAACTTCACCCATTATACAGAGTATCTGTATACAAGATTTTATCATTTTGTCAATAGCTAATTACCCAGCTAAAAGCTCCAGTGATTATAATTGTCTTTTTATAGGTGATCATTTATAATTACCTAATTACTTACTGTACAAACTATCAGAGTTGGCTAGAGGAAAAACAACATATTGTTATAAAAAATATTTGATCCTTGATGACTTAGTGGAAATCTAATATATTGTATAATATAGGGAGGGTGCTTATGAATTTATCCAAAAAAATAAAGAACCATAAAAAACAAAAAAACTACACTCTGTTATATGTGCTTGTAGCTATGATTGTATTGGTGTATTTTGTAACTTTAATAAAGCTTTCAAGTTAAAACTATGGAAAAAAAAACTATCCTTCAATTTTTTGGAGGTATTATTCTATTGATAGGTGTAATAATTTTTGCAATTAGTCATCGAAGCACATCTAAGAATGATGTAGATATTAATATAGTAGAAATTGTAACGGTTATAAAGAATCATAGATTTGAGCCAAATATTATTAGAGTAGAAAGTGGTAAGAAGATTCGTTTTACTATCCACAACCAAGATAGTACAGTAGAAGAGTTTGAGAGTCATGATCTGCACCGCGAAAAGATTATTATGCCAAATGACTCTATAAATATCATCCTTGCCCCTTTAGCCCCGGGTAAATATGATTTTTTTGGAGACTTTCATCAAGAGACAGCACAAGGGTCTCTCATTGTTAATTAAATTTATTTAGGTTTAGATGTTTAAAATAGCATTAGTGGTATTCAGGGAATGCCTAGAAATAGCTTTGTTGCTTGGGGTAATACTTGCTGTGACAAAACAATTAGAAAAATCTAGAATTTATATAATTGCTGGAGTCATGCTTGGTACAGTTTCTGCTGCGTTATTTGCTTTCTTTACTCGTAGTATAACCGTAGCATTTAGTGGTCTAGGTGATGAGATATTTAACTCTGGAGTTATTTTGTTAACAGTTGCATTAATTGGTTGGACTATAGTATGGATGCAAGGTTATGGTATTAAGATAAAACAAAATCTTAATGATTTGTCTGTAAAAATTAGTAGCGGTGATAGTAGTTATATAATGCTAGTACTGATTGTTGCGGCAACTATTCTTCGAGAAGGAATGGAAATTATTATATTAGTTTATAGTATTTCTTCAGTCGAAATTATTGACAGTAATAGCTATCTATTAGGATTAATTATTGGTATAGTCAGTGGTCTAACTTTGGGTGTCATTATCTATTTAGGTTTAATAAAAATAGTAAACCAACAATATATATTTCGTATATCTTCCATTTTATTAATGCTTGTTGCTAGTGGCTTTGCAGCAGAAGCTGCTGGTATATTGAGTTCTTCAGGGATTATTACTATTTTATCCGACCAGCTTTGGGATAGCTCTTGGCTCATTTCTGACAGAAGTATCTATGGTAAATTCCTAAAAATGATTACTGGATATATTGCTAGACCTAACGGATTACAAGTTGTTTTTTATGTTTGTACTCTAGGTTTAATTAATATCTTAATACAAATAAAAATCAGACACACAAAAGCAGTAACAGAGAAATAAAACTATTTATGATTAATTTTTTATCAGAAGTTGCTCCGCTTATAGCTTTTTTTATTGGCTATTTTTATGGTGGTAGTATACAAAGTGCGACGTTATATATACTTATTACTTCAATTATTTGTGTTAGTTTGTGTTATCTTATAGAAGGAAAAGTTTCCAAATCCTCCTTAATATCTTCTGGAGTGTTATTAGTTTCAGCTAGTATAGTTTTGATTAGTGGTAACTCTATGTATATCAAAATCAAACCAACTATTCTATATGTAATTTTTGCTAGTATATTTTTTATCAGTGCCATAAGAAATAAGGCCTTTTTGAAATATATGTTTAATCATTTTGTCCAACTTGAAGATAAGAACTGGAATATTTTAAGCTATAGATCTGCTGCTTTTTTACTGTTCATGGCAGTGTTAAATGAAATAATATGGCGTAATTTTGCAGAATCTACATGGGTTATATTTAAAATATTTGGAGCAATACCTGTAACGATCATTTTCTTTTTACTACAACTACCTTTTATATTGAAGAACAGACTTCCAGATTCAACAGAGTAAGGTATATTCGATGAAAATCAAGAATTGCGTTGTCGTCTTCAGGACACAACTGTTGAAAGTTAAAAAATCATCTATTAGCGAAGTGCTGTTGTAAGGCTTAAACCGTCATTGCGAGACGCCGCTGCAAGCGGCGACGTGGCAATCCATGAAGCTTGTTATATAGATTGCTTCGTCGACCTACGGTCATAACTGTCGAAAGTTAAAAAAGGTATTAAAATATAACTAAAGATTGTGTATAAATTAAGTTCATATAAATACAAAAAGTTGAATAATATACAAATATTATAAATTTAGTAGGTGAAGATAAACTAAATGAAGTAAATAAATTATACAAAATAGATAGGTCATTGCTTGAGACAGAAATTATCAAAGATATAGTATTATTTTGCAGCGGAGAGCCTAATCTTGTAGATTTAAAATTATAAATGTTAGATTATTATTTATGTATAATTTTTGGTTGCAATGAATTATAGTTTTTAACTTTCGACAGTTGTGGACCTACGGTCTCCTCGCAATGACGTTTTGTACTTTTCGGCAATTTTTAAATGCTATACGTAAGGTGAATGACTCAGAAAAAAACTTGATTATCGAGCAGTATATAGATTGATGAAATATTTTGTAACATAATGTAACTTGCATGTAGTTGTTTAAGGCATTAAAATAAGTTGAATTTCTAAAATGTTAGTAAAATTAACCAATGCAAGTATCAATACTAAACCCAGTAAGTTGTTATGGTGTGGGCGTTCATTCCGGTAACATTACTCAGATGACTTTAAGACCAGCTGTAGAAAATACCGGTATTGTTTTTGTCAGAACTGATGTAAGGCAAGAGATAAATTTTATTCAAGCTAGTTGTTTAAATGTTTCAGAAACTTCTTTATCTACTACCATAAAAAATGAACATCATATTTATGTTTCAACTATAGAACATTTAATGGCAGCTCTTTGGGGATGTGGAATCGATAATTTAATAATTGAAATCGATGGTCCTGAAGTCCCGATAATGGATGGTAGCAGTAAACCATTCGTCTTTATGATAGAATGTGCTGGTAGACAATTACAAAATACTCCAAAGAAATACCTAAAAATCTTAAAAGAAATTAGGGCAATTCACAAAGATTGCGAGTTAGTAGCTAGCCCTGCTCATAGCATGACGGTTGATATAACAATAGATTTTGCTAGTAAGGCTATTGGCAAGCAAAATTTAGTCTTCTCAGAGAATGAGTCTTTCAAAAATAACATTGCTGATGCTAGAACTTTTGGATTTATCCATGAACTTGAATATTTAAAAAGTAAGGGCTTAGCACGTGGTGCATCTCTCGATAACGCTATAGGTATAGATCAAGATATTATAATGAACCACGATGGACTAAGATATACTGATGAATTTGTGCGTCACAAACTTCTCGACCTGTTTGGAGATTTATATACTACAGGAGGTCATCTAATAGCTGATATCACGGGTTATAAAACTAGTCATGCTCTTAATAACCAATTCTTACGACAAGTATTTAGTGATCGCAGCTTCTATCAATGGGTTAGTGCTAGAGAAATTTAGGTTATTTTTTACCCAAAAACTTGAGAATTGGTTTACCAACTCTTCAAGTTTTTGCAGTATACTCGAATAATTTAAAGAGGGGGTATTTCTATTTATAATGCTCGTAAATGAAGAGTTGATAGACGATAGAATCAAAATCATAATAGTAGCAGGAATTACCAAGTCGAGGAGTGGAGCGTACATTTAGTACGTTAGCACCGCTAGAATCTTGGATAATGACAACGCAATTCTTGATAATATCGGCTATTTTACGTAAATCGTTAGTATCTTGAAATTGCATATTTGAAGTTGTAGTAAATTTGTTTTTAAATAATATTATGATAGAAAAATAAGCTTGTCAATTAATAGCAAATCATTTATTGAATAAGTAATAGGCAATTATACCTATTGAGAGTAACCCTGCCTATTCTTTTTGCTCTTTAGCTAGGCTTCTTTATTATTGATCACAAAGACCACAAAGAAGTCCAAAAAGTCAAAGAAGCCGAAGTATGATGAAATTGTTAAAGTAGCAATGGAAAATCCTATGGTAGCTTATGATTTTCTTAAAACTCATTTGCCTAAGGATGTGCTGGCTATAATTGATACGTCTACGTTAAAAATAGAAAACGCAAGCTTTATTGAACCAAGGCTTACTCGTAGTAGCTCGGATGTATTATTTTCAGCTAAATTTAATGATCAGGATGTTATATTTTCACATTGATAGAACATGTGCGACATGAAGTTGCACAAAAGAATATGCATTAGGACAGCATCGAAATCCTATTGTCACGCCTTTGGTGCAAATCGGGTAACTAATTTGTGCTAAGCAAGGGCGAAAGCCGAACCAAAGTATTTAGTTGGAAAAAAAATGGAGGCAAGACAAAATCGAAATAGATTGAACGCAAGTGAATCTTTGATTTAAAATACCGTAGCGACTCATCTTCGAGACAAAAAAGTGCTTAAAACGTCTAAAGAATCAGGTTTGCAGTGGTTTTGGCATGAAGTTTGTAGTCATGTAAACATCACTTTTCTACTTGACATACTAAAAATTAGTCAACATAATGCTTCTTATGTGTATTACCATTGTTTTGTTTCAAATAAAAACTCTTGTCATTAAAGTACACTTTTATCAGTATTTCTTTATTATAAAATTCCACAGGTGAAAAAATAATGGTATGGACCTCCTGATATACAGAATGAAAAGCAGTTGCTAATCTTCTAAAGTTAATATTAAATATTAAAATAACAATCAGGAGGCTAAGATGGAAGTTACCACAATTGGTATAGATATTGCAAAAAGAATTTTCCAAATTCATGGTGTAGATAAAAATGGTAAGACGGTATTAAAGAAAAAATTAATGAGAGATCAAGTTTTAACATTTATGGCTAATACGCCAAAATGTTTGGTAGGAATGGAAGCTTACGGTAGAGCTAGTTACTGGGCAAGAGAAATAACTAAATTGGGGCATACAGTAAAACTAATGGCAGCACAATTTGTCAAACCGTATGTTAAAACTAATAAAAATGATCAAGCTGATGCAGAAGCTATATGTGAAGCGGTAACAAGACCAAATATGAGGTTTGTACCAATTAGAACTGTAGAACAACAAGATATTTTATCAATTCATCGAGTAAGAGAGAGATTGGTAAAAAATCGTACTGCCCTTGCTAATGAAATTAGGGGGCTACTACATGAATTTGGTTTTATTATTCCTCAAGGGATCAATAAGGTTATGACAAAATTAACCGAGATTTTAGATGAAGGAAATTTAAGCCAGCTGGGTTATCAAACATTTAGTGAACTGAAAGAGGAATTTTTGGATAATGACAAAAGAATAAAAGAGATAGAAAAAAGATTAAAAATAATAGCTAGCAACTTAACTCAATATCAACGATTAACAGCTATACCTGGTCTTGGTTTAATTACTGCTAGTGCTTTAATAGCATCAATAGGTAATGCTACAAGTTTTGAGAATGGTAGGCAATTATCGGCATGGCTTGGATTAGTGCCAAGGCAGCATTCCAGTGGAGGGAAAGATAAGTTGCTTGGAATTAGCAAGCGAGGTGATGTTTACTTGCGTACTCTATTGATCCAAGGAGCTAGAGCTGTACTAAATGCCAAGATAAGATTTACATCGGAAGAACAAAAATCTAAAAAAGATTTTAGCAAATTTACGCAGTGGATGTTTAATTTATCTGAGCGAAATGGACATAATAAAATAGTAGTTGCTGTAGCTAATAAACTGGCAAGAGTGGTGTTTGCAGTACTAAGGTCAGGGGATGATTATGTAGAGAGTAAAGTTTGTAGCACAAAGCTATTATAATTAACATAAAATAAATAGTGGTTTATTAATTAATAGGTAAACAAAGAATATGTAAGAGATTCCAACCCGGAATATGCGTGAGATAATAATATTGATGGTAAATAAGACAAACCTTAGCTTACAAAAAAACTGATGACTACAATGGCTCTTTGAAGCCGATAAAATGATAAGTATATAGTAAATTTGTAAGCCAGCGAATTCCATCAGGGCTGTAGGATAAATTACACATAATTTATTAACTATAAGCCGGATACATGTATGCATTTGCATTTTTGCTATTAGATGTTATTTTTTTCTTGCATTTTACAGGAGGTTCATACATGTAGTCAGTAACGAGAATTTAATTCTACACTCCACTCGTCGCATAATACTCACGTTCTATAGCATAATTTCTGCTCATATTTATCTCGAAGATGAGTCTCAAGATTGATATGTTTGCCTTCCTCTAACTGCTTTCTTGCTATATATAAATCCTCAGGCGATAAATCATAGCCTTTAGTTTCCCATTGCTGACGCCGTAAATTATTGATAATTTGCTGATCCAATTGTTTTACTGCTATCAAATATTCCTGAAACTCCGGGTTATTAATATGCTCCTGATATAATTGTTGTAATTTGCTTTCTTCCTCTAGTAACATATCCAAGAACCATCTTGGTATTGCTTCAATCTTACCATTAGTACCAAACTGATCATGCATATGTTGTTGTAATTCTGCTATTTGCCGCTGCTGGGCAGAATATGAGGGAAATTGTTGCTCGGCTGCCGTAATTAATTGTAACTTCTTTGCTTGTAACTCAGCTAACCTTGATAAAGAACTGTTTCCAATATTAATATCGGTACTTGTTGGTATTTGACTATCAATTTGCTCAGTTTCTATTATATTCTCCTGAGGAGATGATTCTTTTAGTACAGTGTCAATATTATCTTTTAACTGACTATCAACTATCGGATGTAAGGTCTCAATTTCAGGATGTAGCTTATTTGAATATAAATACAATCTGTCTCGCAAATATTTAGCCGAATAACCAAGACCATGCAAAGTTGCACCAAATAAACCACTTTCTATAATATTAATCAAACTATTTGACAAGTCATAAGGTCTTTGTTCAGTATGTCGTTCATTATGAAGAACTGGCTCGGTAGCTCCCTGACCTATAGCCCCGCCTACCAAATCCTTAACTAATGTTGTTGGAATTTTGCCATATTTTTGGCTAAGTGCCGCCCACATTGCTGCTCTACCAATAGGAATGAAGCTAGCAGCAATGTTAATTAGTGATAAATTACCAAATACTATCTCAGCTCCAAATTTAAGAGTAGCTTCAACTAATCCGCCTTTACCCGCAGCAATAATATATTCATTAATTTCTCGCTGCTTTTTCCTCTCTAAAATATCTTCTACTAGTGCTTCGGTAAAATTAGGGTCATATTTTAAACCTGATTCAGCATATTTTTACTCAAACTCTTCCTTGGTTAATTTGTTATTATAACTTTTTAAATATTCAGCAATATCCTGCAGTTCAGGATCAATAATATATTGTGGGTCAAAAGCTTACCATAAAGTTGATAGGCTTGGACTATCTGCATAAGCTTGCCTAGCAGACGCCCGCCAAACATCTAATTTACTACTACCTAACAGATCAAAAACGCTTTGATTAGGCACATAATCTGGTATCAAAATAGAATAGTTTCTACCGAGCATGATATATTTCACCTAAATCATTTACTTGTAATAATTGTTTTAATCTTTGTCTTTGCCGCTCTAAGGCTAGGGGGTTATTTAGCTCTAGCAAATCAAATTTTAATATTTGACCAACTGTTGCCATGATAGGCAAATAATGACCCTCTTTAGTAGGAAAAGTATAATAAACACTCTTTTTATTCGGCGTTAGTTTCCATTTCCCTTCTCGTAAAACTCTTTCAGCCGCATATTTTCTAGCTGGGTCACTCGTAGCATCACCTGTTACTGAAAAACTAGTAGCGTAATTATACGATACATTGCCAGTAATAATACCAACTTGTAGCTCTGATAGACTAGCTTCAATATAATCAGCATTTAAATCATGAATCATGCCCTCTACTATTATCTGACGAGGGATTTGCAGATTTTTACTATCTATTGACATATAAACCTCACTAATCATTTTCTTGGTTGCCTTGGTTACTGAGTCCTTAATTGTTAAACCCTCAACTCTTTGGTAATATCTTGCTAAATATCTTATCCCCTGCCTCATATAGTTAATCTCTGCGGCACTTTGGATATTGGCTCTAGCTAAATTCTTACTCCATTCTTTTATTGTATTATTTTCGTCAATTGCTTTGTTAAATTCTGTTTTTTCCTGATTGTTAAATAATTGATCTTTAATGGGCAACATTTCTAAAAAGACTGAAGCAAAGTTACGGTTATACATCTTATTGTCAGCATAGGAGTGAATCAGTAGCTCTATATCTCCTTTATCGCTTAAGATTTCTTCCAGTATCTCTACTCCGTATTGTCTACTATTTTCTACATTGTCTCTAATATCTTGCAGATTAATTATACTATCAATTGTTTGTTTAATTTGATTAATGTCTTTACTAGCAATCTTTTTTAAAAATTCATCACGTTCAGCTTGCATTAAATATTTCTGATTGTAACTAGCTATGCCTTTTTGCTGTTGTAATTGTTTTCTGAGCTGATAACGTTGAAATAAAGGCATGTCCTTAGGAATATCTTCAACATATAATTGTTCAACATATTTAGCCGGGTCTGTTTTAGCTAATTTAATTTGTCGATCACATTCTTGCTGCAAAATATGATATATTTGCTCTTTTTGATGATAGTCAATATCTCCTGAATTAGGGGCAATTTGTTGTAATATTTGTTGATATTGGTCTAATGAAGCAAGCTTTAATTGCTGTCTGATAATAAAGGCTTCTTTGTACAAAGTTTCTTGAGCTTTGAACTGCAGCAATCTAGGATCATTAGGATCAAAACTTTTTTGTACTAGATTGTCAATACCATCAATGCCTTGTCCTTTTTCTAAAATACTATCAAAATGAGATTTTATTAACAAATGCAATTGCTGTTGTTGCATTATTTGTTGGTGGTGCAGTAGATTATTGGCTTGTCCCTCTAGCTTAATTCTCTGCTCTAGCGATAAATTTTGTTTCCAGTCAAACATCATATTGGGGTTCAATATAGAATGTGGTGATTGTCTTAAAGTACCAAGAGCTGCTGCATAAGCTAAATCTTGCTTAGCACGCAAAAGCATGTTGTCTTGTTCTAATGGTGGTAGAGATAAAGAGCTAAGGGCAATAGTAATATCTTGTAAATGATTAGTGTAAAGCTGTGGATTGTCATAGGTAGCGTTTTTTAGTTTTTCAATGGCTTCAATTGCTAAATGGTGACGTTTACCATCAATCAGCTTGGCTTCTGTGTGACTTATTTGCCCAGCTAACGATATCCTATAATCATTAATCTTAGCTTGCAACAAACGTTTGGTCAGTGGATTATTAGTACGCTGCAAATAATCATTGGCTCGTTGGTCATATTTACTTAGAAAGTAATCAAGACATGGTTTGTTATTCTCAAGAAAATCCGGGTGCATCTCATCAAATTGCGTTAAACATGTCAGACCACCAGTTTTACTATTGGTAGCTACTTCAATATTACTTTGTGACTGGTTTAGATGCTTGGTGGTATCGCTAAGGAAATCTGACCATAAATGTGGCGTTTCTACGTTAGCATCTTTTTCAAGCTTGCGTATCAAATAGCCTTTAGCTTCTTCATTAATTCTCTGACTTATCCCTGCTATAACTTGCCATTTCATCTTTGTTTATCACTTTCCTTTTACTTTTCTATTATTCCTTCATTAATTCTTGATATTTTAGCAAGGTCAAATACACCGCTTAAAACCGTACCAAGATTCTGCCAAGGTGAGGCTGACTTGATCGAACTAATATTACGGTTAATTGCTTCCTTATTTAAATCAATCATTGTCGTGTTTAAGTTTGATCTTGGTCGTTGGTGAAAATGTTCAGCTTCTACGCTTCTTGCCTTCATCTCATCCATATAAGCCATATGTCGTAGTAATAAGCCAGCTGAATCAGTGCCAGTTATACCAATACCAGTTTTGAGGATATTATAGCCTAGCTGCTGACGATTATATAACTGCTCTTGCCGTAACATATCCACGTGATAACTCGATATCGCTCCATATTCAGCGGTTCGCTCAAATAATTGTTGACGATCAAACTTAAGATGCTCCTGTTGCTGTCTCAATAAATGCTGCTGCTCATATAAGGCTTGCTTGGTCTTCTCTTTATTACTTCTTAGTTGGGCGTAAGTATTAAATAAAGATGCTCCTGTAGCAAATATACTCTCTCCACTTGAGAAAAAATTTAAAAAATCAAACATAGTTATTTTGTAATATCTTCTGCAGGAATTCCACTGTCATAATTCATCCACCATTGATCTTCAGCATTTTCTATTTGAACAATATCTTCTTTTGAAATTGATAAAAGATAATCTTTAATATTCTTTATTACATCAGTTTTAAAGAACTTACACATTTCTTCTTTCGTAATAATTTTATCTTGGCGTATAATAGCTTCACACCAAATAGAATGTGTATGTATTAAATTACGTAAATACGCAGCTGTATGCTCACCATAAAAAGAATAGACTTTATAAATTAATTCTTTCTGATTTTTGCTATAAATATCAAAATCTATTTCTCTAGGCGGAGGAATGCCATCATCTTCAAAATTACCAAATGTTGAACGTAAAGCTCGTACTACTGTTCCATGTTTCCATACTTCAATCTCTTCTGCAAAAAGTGGTCTATCAAATAAAGCAAGACTTATTCCTTGAGCAAAATATATTAGTTTTTGTAACTTTAGCTGGGTTAGGGTATCGCCGGCTTTTCTATCTACTAAAACTAAAAAATAATTAGCTATATCCAAACAACTAAGTATCTTGTCTCTTTGTTTTTTATTCATATACCCTTGTAATTTGGTAAAATCTTTGCTTTAGCATAGATTTTTAATATACTAACTGGATAAGGCTTATCGACCTTAAAAGTCACATCAATATCAGTTTTAATTTCTCCGTGCATAATAAAATTCACCCAGCCTGATTGGTAAGGAGTGGCAAATAAGTCACATACTTCTTTAGTAGCTGTTGATGTTGTTAAATATTTCTTATCATTCACCAATCTAATCAACGCATCACTATCTACATATCTACTATTAATATGTTGCCTGTCTATTTGTCCATTATCTAACCTTTCTTCAATATAACCACCTTTACTATTAAAGACTTTTAATCCTAATTCAGCGTCTTTTTTCGGAGCATGCTCGTATTCATCCGGAAATATCAGAGGAAAAGTCTGTAATATTGAAGAATAAGGAAAGCCTACCGACAAATGTCTTACTGGATGTTTTAGCTTAATCAGCTCATTATCGATAATCCTTAAATCATGTAATTCCTCATCACCAATAATAGATACAGCAATTTTCTGAAAGATTGGTAATATAGTGGCAATATTGATTTGCTGGAATGATGGTAGGCAGTTACGAGCTATACTACTTAATTCATACCCACCAATATCAGGAAATAGTTTTTTAAAAACTGGAAAATATCTTTTTGATAATAGTAAATATTTCTCTAATTTTATACTCTTCTCATCTTCAAGGATATCTTTCAGTAAAGCTGGATGAAAGCTCGGCATAATTAACTGACAATACTCAATAATGTTACGCTGCAAATAAGCTAGCTCTTCTTTGAGTTCTTGCATTTGCTCAAATATTCTATCCTCTAATAGGTCAGTATAACCTTCTTTACTATATACCGACGCTCTAGAGGACGATAATGAGGACTTACGATCTCTGCCCATTATCGGGGCAATTCTGTTTAGTACTTCATCTACAATTCCATCGATAGTTTGACTAAAAATATCAGATAGAATATATTCCCTAATATCTTTGCTTAATGGTTTATCGAGTATGATACTCCTTAAGCATTCAACTATTTCTTCTCGTCTTTTGGAGTTACTAAGTTCATTAATCTTGTTATCACTATGTATTTGTTGTAGCTTATCGATTAACTGATTAGTAATGCTTGATAGTTTATTGTCTAGTTGCTCTTTGCTAGTATGTCGGTCTAAATCTACTATTTGTTGGTTAACTAATTGTTTAACCTGCTCACCAAATATATATTTAGTCAGTTCCGGATGAGCGATATTTAGCAATTCTGGGTAAAAATCTACTGCAGTTTTGGCAAAAAACTTTTGTAAATTAACTAGCAGTCCGGATTTTTTATCACTATCCTGCTCGGCATAATATAGCAATATTTTCTTATTGAGGTGACTAACCGCTAGTCGCATTTCTTGTATCTCTCTACTTACTTCAAATTGTAGTTCAATATTCTGTTTGGCAGTTGCCATAATATCTTGCACCGTACCAGCAATAAACCTGATTAACTCAGTATTTAACTTTTTTATTTGCAGGCAAATAGTTGGACAAAAAGAAAAAGCACTATTAGGCAGATATTCCATCAAACCACCATCTCTTAAAATAGCTGGTACATCTATTTCATTTAGTAGCTCCACGGCTTCAATAATATCACCACCAAGCCGCTCACCGTCATATAATAATTGCTCGATTGTAACAAAGCTTTCAGGATTATTTAAAAATAGATTGTCTAACTCCGCATAAATACGCGAGAATATTCGATGATAGGCAAAAGATACCGCCAAAATATTCATAATCTTCGGTAAATAATTTTTATAATATTTTTGTAAAAAATTCTCTATCTCTGCTCTATGTTCATCATAATTAGCAACTAGCCTATTTTTGTATTTAAAACAATCACTAACATTATCTAGCTTAAGTCTTAGAATAGTTTCTGCTTGAGCTTGTACAATATGCTCTAATTTTGTTATATCACCTCTAAACTCATAAGCACTATCGTCTTTTAATGCTTGTATGATTGAGCGGTAGGCGGCATTCTCTCCGGGCTGTTGGATATTTACATGACAATCGGCATATACTGCTTTATCAGTAACAAAATTCTTAGCAGAAAAATAACGAGTTTGCAGCACTTCTAGATATTCCTTGCTGCTTCTACCAGTATCATCACTTCTCCGAACATGCAAATATAACATATCGCTACTCTCAGCATAGATTGGCGTGATGCCTAATACTTGACCATTGCCACCCAGCCAATGTTGTGACCAGCCCATAATTTTTAAATCATGCGAATAGATGAAACTAGCAAAAGAGCCATTTTTTAGCACTGCCACTACCATTGAAAATGGGCTATTACAGCCGACAATTTGTCTAATACCACCAGCAAATATATGTTCTGCATAGGCAGTAATGTCCGATATCTGAAAACCGCCTTTTTCTTGTGAATAATACAAACTATTTATTTTACAGCCATTACCTTCAACAAAGAAGATAGTCTTACCGATTACTACTGGTTTCAGTGGTGATATTGGTAGCTCAATCTCTTTATGGATTTTGACAAACTCTCCCTTCGCTCGATCTCCTTCTTTGACTAAATAAATGCCATCACTAGTACCTAATAATAATTCATCAGCAAAAGGTACTGACCACAGAACATTATCAAAGGTAGCTGAAGAGAAAGTAGCAGAAAAAGCGGTTAATGGATTTCGTGCTTCTAGTAAAGTTCTGTAAGCCATTCGAAAATCACTGAAATCACCTTTGTAGCTTGCCCAAATTGAGTGGATGTTGTGATTAGCACCAAAACACCATAGTCGGTTCTCAAATGTAACTACTGAGGCACAGTATAATTTCTCCGACGTGGCTTGGTATATATTGCTTTGTCCAGCTGATAGGTTAGCCGCTCGTTGATGAATAGCTTTTAGCTCATCGTTAATTTTGTCTACCTCTGCTCCGTAGATTACTTCATTAAAAGGTTTTTGTATTAAGCGATCTCTTTGGTCACTTCGTCCTGTCGAAAAATAGTTAACATGACATTTCAATGCTTCAATGATAAACATCTTATCTTTGTTAGGGAAATTGCTGGCTAGCTCATAGCTGCTACTGGACGCTATCTCAGCTCTTTCACCATATTCTACCTGTCTCTTTCTTGCCTGCTCTTCAATATGTTGGTAAAATTGCTCGACAATTTCCGGGTCAATGGAGAATTTAAAGATTGGTTGCTTCTCACCAAAGGAAATATAAGCAATCCCTTGAAAAACTACGTAAGAAAAATCTTTAGGACGAAAATGAAAATTTTGCCCTTCATCCTGTATAACTTTACTAGTTAACAACAATTCACCACCAACAAAGAATAAGCAACGAGTTTCTAGCTGATGCGATTCAAAAACCAGCAAGTAGGATAATTTCCTTGAGAACATTACTGCTGCCATTTTCTTTGGCACATTATCAGTGAACAAGTGAACAAATTGTGTACCGTGTCTACGCATAATGCCACCTGATGGCAGCAGCATGAAGTTAATCAACTTCTTAACTCCGTTCTGATACAAAGCCAGCTCTGTCCTTCCCTCAATGGTTGGAGTTAGTTCACCACCTGAGAAGTTGTTTTTTTATGAATATACAAATTGCTCTTGCATAATCTTTAGTTACCAATAGTTATTATTTATGGTATAATCTATTTATAATTGTATGTCAATAATTATTTTCCTACTTTTAGATGTTTTTTAAAAAATCTTTTAATCTACGATATTTATATAATATTACCTGTAATTTTATAGTTAATCTAGATATGAAATTATAAATCACAACAAATTTTAATAATCATAATTTTCATGTGTCTTTCCTAAATCACCTATTACATCACTTGAATCAGCATCCTCTGTAGCTACATCAATATGAGATGGAAGTGTATCATTATTTTGAAGATTTACATCCGCTGTTTCATCGCATAATAACTTTTTTATATCTAGGTTATCACTTTGTTCTGCTATGTTTGCAGCTGTCTCTCCATTCTCATTAATAATATTTTTATCAGCTCCATAACGGAATAGTAATTTAACGCTCTCTACATGCTTGCTCTTTACTGCATATATTAGAGCCGTATTGTTATGGTTATCTTGTGCATCTACAGTATGCCCTTTCTCACATAACCGTTTACATAACAACTCTACTACATCTGTCCTACCATAGGCTGCTGCATATATTAGAGCTGTAGCACTGTCTTCATTTGCAACATCTAGCTTAGCTCCATACTTGATTAGTGAGTTAACTATGTCTGTATGACCTTTTTGAGATGTCATCATTAGAGCTGTAGTACCAGCTTTACTTGCAACATCTAGCTTAGCTTCATGGTTGATTAGTGAGTTAACTATGTCTGTATGACCTTTTTGAGATGCCATCATTAGAGCTGTAGCACCATCTTTATTTGCAACATCTAGCTTAGCTCCATACTTGATTAGTGAGTTAACTATGTCTGTATGACCTTTTTGAGATGCCATCATTAGAGCTGTAGCACCATCTTTATTTGCAACATCTAGCTTAGCTCCATACTTGATTAGTGAGTTAACTATGTCTGTATGACCCTTTTGAGATGCTATCATTAGAGCTGTATACCCCTCAACATTTTTGATATTTACCTTAGCGTCATAGTGTATTAGTAAATTAACTATCTTGATATGATTATTATTGGCTGCATAGATTATAGCTGTATTTTTATACTGATCTAAAAGATTTACATCAGCATTGTAAGAGCATAACAACCGAGCTGACTTGAAATGGTCTTCATTACTATTTGCACACCACATTAAAGCTGTAAATCCAACTACGCCTTGAGTATTTATCTAACCTGTTTTATATAAAACCCCTAGTGCATATGAATTGCATTCCAAAGCTACTTTCAGTATATTTATAAATGCATCTTTCTTTTGTATAATATCAATTTGCATATAACTATTCCTCATATAAATATTATTAATATATCAATAACTATTATAGCCTTACTAACAAATTTAGTAAAGAAGTTAGAAGTACTAGAATAGCAGGGTAATTTAAAAGTCGGGCTGCAAGCCTAATAGATAAAGGGAAAAATGCTTAATATGCACTCGATGTCATTCCCGCGTAGGCGGGAATCTAAAAAAATAAGCCTGAAAGACTATTAAGTAATATAGATCCCGCACCGAAGCAGGGATGACATCGATAGTGGTTAGATTTGTATCTATAGCAACTAATGATTGTGACTTTTAAATTACCCTGAGGGTAGGACAATTTATCACCAAAACGGAAAAGTCTTAGCCATACTACAATTATGACTAACCTTTTTAGGCTAGCTCTATATTATACTTCTCCTGAGTTAATTAAATTATAATCGGCAGAGTACAGCCTTCTTGTTTCTTCTAATTTGATCAAATATTGTTTCTTTAGTCCATCAGTAAACACACTATCAGAATACATAGCAAATGATACTTGTGAGGCTAAGGACAAAGGCGCTAATAACTTAAAGCTGCTTGGCACTTGTTGCCAAATAGTCGTATCGTTATTTAGTAAATTATCAACAATATTTCTGCTATAGTAAAACAGCGAGGTAAGTTTACCACCCTTAAAGTAAATCTTACCTGTTTCCGTATAAAATTGTAGATTAGATGGCACTATTACCGCACATTTAATACAATCATTAATATCCGGTATTTCAGTGAAGTTTTGTCTATTACCTTCGATATTATCGACTCTCCGTAAGGCAAATGACCATTTAACCATTAGCACAGTATCTTCAATAGCAGGATTAACAAACTCCTCACATAATTCTTCGGCTTTCGATATCCTGCCACCACCAATGCTACTAATACCAACATTTGACCCAAGTAGTACTACTGCCTTCTTGATAATCTCATATTTCATGGTAGTTACACTCAACTACAAATAATACAAATTTTCCATAAATAAATTTTGTAGTTATGCATCATCCTCATGCTCAATAATACCAACATCATCATCAACACCACCAACAATAGCACCGACAGCTGCTCTTCTTACGGCAAGCCTTTGTACTCTAGTAGCTAAATTATCGTTGGCGATTACTGCTAAATCATTTTCATTAATATCCTCTGTATTGTCACTATTCCGACATTGATTGCCAAACATCTGCCATGGCATTGTTATGCTATGCACACCTTTCTTGTGATTCACATCCTCTATTGCTTTCCACAACTCACCACGATGGCTGTTGCGGTCATAATTCTCTAAACATTTAATCACTACTACCGCTTGTTCATTATCACGGCTCGCTCCAAAAGCTTCACTATAATATAATACCTTGGCATAGTGATATTGTACTAGCTCTTCAATGCCCTTCTTATTAGAACCACTGACTGTGTTAAATCTTATAGCTCCTTCATTAAAAGCATAGCAATCCCTAACAGCATATCTAAATTGAACCGCATCCTCAGCATTATCAAATATACCACCCAACATCTCGCTAGTAATAAAGGTAAATCCTAAGAAACTATTAACTTCACCACTCACTAAAGCTCTAACGTTATTATAGTCATAATTGGTAATTTGCGGATCGCGTAACAAGTCGGAGATTTGATTGCTCGAACATAGTAAATACAATTTATCGTACATGCCAAAAGAGCTTTTTTTAAAGATATGATGAGCTTTTATTAGTTTATCAACAGTTAGTCCGGCTCTTTTCGAGTCAATGATGCCTCTGTTGCCAGCAACTGCAGCTTGAGCATTTAAGGTTAAATTAACATCAGTAACCCTAATTCCTACCGGTATCACATTATTAACTACATCAAAGTGAATCACATTGTTGCCTGTCCGTCCTGCTCTAACAGGACTGGCAAAAGCACTAATAATTACCCGGTCTTGTTGTCTACCCATTGCCCAACCTGCCATTTTAGGAAAATGTGAGGTGGGGTCGGTTAATAAGTTCAACTTATCATTTCTATCCATGGTAGCGTTCCAATGATAGCTTGATGCCGTCAAAAAGCGTCTTGAAATAGTGGGAATTTTAAATTCTATTTGTTCTAATCTAGCAGGGTCTCCATCATCAGCATAATGTCCATGTAAGCCATTATGATCAATTGGGTGTCTAGCTCTACTCTCCACCTCATGGGTAGTCATTGACTCAAAGCTAATTACCTCAGTATCCTGCGTACCATTAGTAACGCATTTGCGTAGCTTTGAACCTTCCTGTTGGATAACTAGGCTGATATTTTTGGCAAATTGTTCTTTAAGGCTATCGGTTATTTGTTCCATTTTTTATCTCCTCAATATTCTATCAATAGACTTTTTTAAAATTTCAAAGTCTAATATTAATCACTATTGTCCAGTGGCTCTTTTTTGATAGGTTATTGCGGATTGCAGCCTTAAGAGAGTTATCACTTACTTCTTGTTTGCATTATTTACTTATTGCGTTTTGTCATATGCGATTTTGTACAGTTCTTCCATACGTTTAACAGCTTGATTATGTCCTGTATGATCTTTACCATTCAATTTTACCATAAATTCAGTATCAGATTCAAGTCTATTAATTTCTTGCAATGCCTTATCTCGGCTGGTAATTGTTGGTGATTCATTACCAGTTACCAACGAATCGGATTTTAACGTTTCACCGACCCGAACTAATAAATCTATTAAAGCTGGTGAGTAGCTTGATTCTTCAATTAAACCAGCTAGTTCCTTAGTACCAAACTTAGACAAAGCTGCTTGCATTACTGTCATCTTACGATCGAATTCATTACCGTAATTGTTTTTCAGCAAATCAATATTTGCATTACGAGCTTGTTCGATGCCTTCTTGCTGCTGCTTCTGCAAATCCTGCGAGAAACCATACAAAGAATTCAGTAACTTCTCACCCTGCTTTTTAGACAGACCGCTTTGGTAAAACATCTCCTCATAACGAGCTATATATTCTTCATCTTCTTTGCTTCGTTTATCAGTATATTTCTTATCCTCAGGCAGCCCCATCCTAGAATAAAATTTATGCCACTCTTCATCAGAGCTGTCATCCTTTGGCACAGCAACTCGTTGATTCAAGCTCTTCTCTGCTTCCAAATAGCTCTGTGCCAAAGATGAAACATCTTTAAATTTACTCAATGACTCAGCTTTGCGGATGTCCTCAGGCATGTTAGCTAGCCAGTCGTTACTAGAGGTAGGGCTAGTTTCATAGTTATTAGCAGTTACTTCTTTGCTCATCGGCTTACTCTTTTCTTAACTCTTCTATTTCTTTTTTTAACTGTTCTATTTTTTCAATAGTTAGTTTTGTATATTTAACTATTTTTTCTATTGGCTCATTATCAATTAACATTTCTTTTGCTGTAGCTATAGCATTTTTTTCTTCACCTTTTTCAATACCTTTTTGCTCAGCTGAAACTATATAATCACGTTGTTTTAAGGACTCATTGACATATTTATTATAAGCTATACGTTCTTGAGTAGTCATTTTGAGAACACTAAGACGCTCAGCTACTTTCTTCATATAAGGTGACTTAAAATCATCTCTAACCTCAGCATGTTTAGCAAAATATAACCATTCATCCATTTCCTTTTTTATAATATCGTCAAAAAGTGGTACGGAAATAACAAAATATTCTGGAAATACATTATGAATATCCACTACCTTACCTTCTGTATCAGCAAGATGCAGGTCTATAGGATGTTCTCGATCGATTTCTCTAAAAATAGTCTTACCGTGATATAAAGGCGATTTCATCCCTGCATAAGCAAAATATATTAAGTTGATATGAAATACTTTCTTGATAGTAGTATAATCCTGACTAGCATAAATACTATCGACAATCAATCTACTAGTATTAAAACAAGCTTTATGGAGAAAGAGGCTAGTATATGTGCGATCTATTTCAACAATATATTTATGACCTTGTTGGTCTTCAACAATAACATCAGCAACGCTTTTCTTTAAGTCTTCACTTTCTTTATTACTTTCACTTTCAAGTAAGGCAATGATTTTTACTGCCGAATAGCCGCCAACATCTCTAAGTATCGCCGAAATAAAACCCTCGACTATCTCATAGTCACCTTTATTCTTGAGTAAATATTTAATTGCGTAGTCCAACGATATCAGCGGTTTACTGCTCATAAGTTATCCTCATTATAAAAAAATCTTTGTCTATTTAAAAAATACTTTTCACTATTGTAAACTACTAATTTTAGCACCATCAATATTATTAACTCCATCATCTTCTGAAGCCTGCGAGCATATATATAGGAACAACGCCCGATGTCCTTCCAAAAAGGCAGTGTACTCACTTTCTTGCCGAACAAAATTGCTGCGATATATGCCACTCATTTGAGCTAAATCCTCTAATATTATTTTACCATCTTCTCCACTAAAAAGCTTGCAATAAATTGATTTTAATTGTTCTTTTGTTCGTAAATTTGATGGGGATGATGATAGTTTCATGTACTCCTTACCCTTGTATCTGTTGTTGCTGTTGTAATTGTTGCATTTGCATCATCTTACGTTGTTGTCTGATTTGTAATACTTCTTGTTCACTCTTGAGGATTGAGCTTGGGGCTTCTCGTAGTTCAAAAAATAGTTTAAAACACTCATCCCAGTTAATATTATCATAAATCTCAGGAAAAAAGTTACTTATACCACTTCTTTGGAAAAAACCTAATACTTGTTCAACGCTGGCTATTGCTGATGTTTTCTGTACCCTAGATAGTGGTGAAACATATCCAATCTCTATCTCAGGTGGGCTATTTGCCCCCTCTAAGATCGGTACTCTGTTATATTTGATTAGTGTTTGATATATCGCCATAATTAACGGATTTAACAACTCACTCTCAATTCTTCCAACCATCGGGGACATTAAACGGTATTGTTCTTCCGTTCTAATTTGCACCTCAGTGGCAGTCATTTCTTTGTTTTCTTTCTGCATTCTGAATATATCAACATAGAATGCCTTAAATATAGCATCGCGGCATTGATTCTGCTCGATTTCAGTTGGTAGGATATTCTCCATACCAGTTAGGGGTATTATTTTATCCGCCATACCGTTACGATAGAAATTAACACTACCCGGAGTGGTGTAAAGAGGTAAGTAATAGCCATCCTTAGGCACTAATAATGGTGGGTCTAGTTGTTTTTGGGCTACTTTTAGGGTAATTTGTCTTAAACTATTGAGTAATTTAATATCAGGTAGCACATGATGAGCCGGAGCATAACCATATACTTCACCTTCTTCTTTTACCCACCGCGTGACAAAAAATGGAAAATAAGAATAGCCTGATTGACTGATAATTTTTTGTTCAGCGAGATAGATGTATTCTGAACTATAGGGCAGTAGCGATGAGCTAGATGTTGAAGGACTAGCTGCCGTTAATTTTCTACCTTTATTTTTCTGATTTTGAGCTTGTGGGCTAACTATGTGCAATATTTCTACTATTTCATCAGGATTTCGGGCTAACCTTTCTTTGAAAGGGGCAAAGTCTGACCATTTAGCTGATGCGGCTTTAATTGGCATGCTAAATAGTCGGTACATTATATTAACAAAACCAAACTTATCCTCTTCAAAGTAACATTCCTGCAAATTAATATTACGAAAGAACAGGGTCTGTGCTAATTCTAAATCTTCTTCAACATAGAATATTGCAGTACCAAAGGCTGATAAATTCAAAAAAAACTGGTGAATTTGATTATAAAAATTAGAAGCCGGACTGTTGAATATATCCATTAAAGTTTTTTCTAGCATTTGGGCTAACATGTTGCGTTCAGCTGTGGTTAAATATTGCTGTTGCTCATCATTTTCAGCGACTATAGTAAGGTTAAACCAGTTCATTGCTGGGTTTACCAGCAAACTTTGTAAACCTGATGCTAGTTGCTCCCGTGACCAAATAGAAGTTGAGTCAAATATTACCTTATTGCTCTCAGTTTGTGGACAAACATATTTCTTCAGTTCATCCCATATATGATGCCACTTCTCCCGTTTAGTTTTGAGATTATCAAAATATTCAATTTTTTTGTTTAAATCATTATCAGCCATAAGCTGTCATCATATTTGTGTTGTAATTGGTACGTGTTGCGTTTGGGTTTATGGTTGAGTTTGGGTTTAAATATGGCGTACCCAGCTTCTTTGACACTTTCTTGAGTTTTTTGATAAACTCGTTATCATATAACACCTCATAGTTATACTTTTTACCGCTAGCTGCCGTCATACTAGGCAAACCAAGGGTTAACCCTTCAATATCCTTAAGCGACACGATCTTGCCAAGAGATTCATGTAACGGCGGCAAATCTTTTAATTGTGGCACTGACCGCATACCAAAATGTTCCAACGCTTGTTTTAGACCACCAAGCTCAGGTATGGCTCTTTTTTCTAATCCTGATGGACCGTATCTTGCTATTCGCGACAAATCAGCACCTATACTTGGATCATTGTTGTTAAGATTAATTCTTTCAAAACCAGCAAGTTTACGACTAATATCGGATCTGTTCATATAATGACCAATACCAACAAGCGGAGATAACATTTGGATTCCCGAACCTATCCCAGCAAGTATTGAACCCTCAGCAGCAATCCCTCCTAAGCCTGCCCCAAGTCCAAAAGTTAAAGCTGTTAGTCCCAATCCTTGTGCTAGCCCAGTATCTCTTGCAGATTTTTGATACTTACCAGCTCGCCACTCTAAATCTCTAGCATAGCTATCCAACTGGCTTTGAGCTGCCGCCCCATAACTTCTCAACTGGTTTTGCAGCCCTTCAGCATGCGATTGCTGCTTTGTATAATTAGCAGTGATTTGCTCTTGTCTGTTCTGTTCTTGTTTGTATTGTTCAATCATGCTGAGTAATTGTTGTCTAGCATTATCAAAGTTACTAGTATCCTGCAACAATCGATTTTGCTGTGATTGGTAGTTAGCAAGCTGATATTCAAGATTAGCTTTTTCCCTTGTTAGCTGTTGATGCTCTTTGGTGATGCTATCCATCGAATGGCGTATTTTGCTTTCTGTTTCACTACGTTGTTTTTTTAACACTTCAACGTCTTGCTGATATTGAGTAATATGGCTACCTGTTTCCTCTTCGGTTAAACCTTTCAAGCTTTCTTTTCGCTGGGCTACTTGATCATACAGGTTTTGAAACTGACCCGGTAATTGCTCTACCTCGCTTATCTTTGCATCAAGAGCAGGAGCTTTTTGTGTAAATGCTGCAAAAGCTTGTTTTAGCTGATCAGCTGATGTGACCAAACTAGCTCTTTGTGATTCTATGTTTCTTAAACCACTCTCATATTGTCTGCTATGGTAATCAAGCTGGTTTTGCATCTCATAACTTCTCATGCTAGCTTGATACTGTTGCTCCTCTAGAGAGTGTAAGCCCTGCTGAGCATGTTGCAATTGCTGCGACAAATTATTGATAGTATTTTGCGGGCGATGTGAGGTTGCTTATGAAATTGTTGAACTATGAAAATAGATTTAACCTGTTGTTCTACCAACAGTAGCCTACTGATACAAGCATTGAAGTGATTCACTGTTTGAAGCTATCAGGACAATGTACTTGGCTCGTAAGAGAGTTAAAACCGTGAGGGAATAACTAGACTGCTAGCATCAAACGGTTAGAGGCTAGGCTTAAGTGGTATGGTTAATGTATATGAACTACTGATAAATGTCGTGACCATCAAAGAGCCAAAGATGCTGACAGGCTCTGCCCAAAAGGGGAAGTGATTTGGTTATTGTGTTACAAAATCGCAATACGTAAACTAAACGATCACCGGCAGACAGGTAGAACCTAACTCATTTACTGTTACATAAGCAAAACACAGTAAGCCTGTATCTCTTCCCTTTAGGGAAGGTGAATCGTAAGAGGAGCTGATAGAGGTGCAGGTAGAGGAAAGACGGAGAAAGCAAATGCTGTTTTGTAATGAAGCAGATAGGGATTGAAACATTATTCCACGCGAAAGCGGTCAGACTTCCGTTGTGGTCTCTTATTACGAGAGAATTTGATGAAACTTTTAAAGGAGGAAAGCAAATGGTGGTTGTAAGTCAAATTACAGCTAGTGCGTCTACTGATAATGATAGGAATTGGCACAATATTAATTGGTGTCAATGCAATAAAGTTGTTAAAAGTCATCAAGTGCGTATCGTAAAGGCAACGAAGGAAGGTAGATGGGGTAAGGTTAAAGCCTTACAACGCTTACTAACCCACTCTTTTAGCGGAAAAGCTATTGCTGTGAGAAGAGTGATTGAGAATCGAGGAAAAAGAACTGCTGGGGTAGACGGAGAAATCTGGAACACTCCAGAACTTAAATCTCAAGCAATTACTAACTTGAAGCAACATGGTTATAACCCAGCTTCTCTTAGAAGGATTTATATACCTAAAGCAAATGGACAACGTAGACCTTTAAGTATACCTACTATGAAAGATAGAGCCATGCAAGCTTTATATAAGTTGGCGTTAGAACCAGTTGCGGAGATAACAGCCGATAGGCATTCTTATGGTTTTAGACCGGAGCGCTCAACTGCAGATGCAATACATCAATGTTATATTGTACTATCTACAGGAAAATCTGCTCAATGGATATTGGAAGCTGATATTAAGGGGTGCTTTGATAATATTAGTCATCAATGGCTTCTTGATAACATCCCAATGGACAAAACTATATTAAAGAAGTGGCTAAAAGCTGGATATATGGAAGCTGGTAATATCTATCCTACTGAAACTGGTACTCCGCAAGGGGGCATAGCATCGCCATTACTTGCAAACATGGCACTGGATGGGTTAGGTAAATTATTAGCTAAAAAGTTTCCGATGAAAATATCCTCAAGAAAGCCAACTCATAAGATTAACTATATAAGATACGCAGATGATTTTGTTATCACAGGCATATCTAAAGAGCAATTAGAAAATCTTGTTTTGCCGATAGTTGAACAATTCTTGCAAGAGCGAGGACTTGAACTATCAAAAGCTAAAACTAGAATTACTCATATTGATCAAGGCTTTGATTTTTTGGGGCAGAATGTACGCAAATATAATGGCAAATTCCTTACTAAGCCATCTAAAACTAGCTTACAAACTGTCATAAGAAAAATAAGAAAAGTGGCTAAAGATAACAAGATGATTAAACAAGTTCTATTGATTACTATGCTCAATCCCATTATCAGAGGTTGGACATTGTACCATAGACATATAGTTGCTAAAGAGAGTTTTAGTAAATTAAGGCATGAGATATTTAAGATTTTATGGCGATGGGCTAAACGTAGGCATCCAAATAAGAGTAGTAGTTGGGTTAAACATAAATATTTTAAACTTATAAATGGCGATACTTGGAGGTTTGCTTGTGAAGGTGTCAAACCAAAATCAGGTGAAAAAACCAGTAATCTATAAGTTAGTTGACCCAGCTAAACTTCCTATTAAGCGACATGTAAAGATTTTATCTGAAGCTAATCCATATGATAAAGAATGGGATGGTTATTTTGAGAAAAGATTAGGACATAAAATGTATAACTCTTTAGCAGGAGACCAGACATTGCAAAAATTATGGAATAAGCAAGAAGGTAAATGTCCGAATTGTAAGCAAGTAATAACTCTAGAAACTGACTGGGATATACATCATATCATTCCAAAGTCTAAAGGTGGAGATAATAGGAATTCTAATTTAATGATGCTTCACATTAATTGTCATAAACAAGTTCATAATCCGAGATTCAAATGTTGAAGCTGGTTCTAAAGAAATTGGGCTTAAAGAGGCTTGAGCCGTATGACGGGAAACTGTCATCACGGTTACAACAATGTTGCACACTGATATTATTTGTAAAAGTAAAGACTTGATCTGACAGTTTGGAGTTGTTGGGTACGAAAATATCGAATAAAATCGTACCCAGCAAATTTTAACAACCTCTTATTAAGGAGACTGTCAGATGACAACATATCAAGAAAAAATCATAAAACCAAGAATTGGTTTATTACAATTAGCAGAACAACTAGGAAACGTATCGCAAGCTTGTAAAGTAATGGGCTATAGCAGAGATACATTTTACCGCTATAAGGAACTGCATGAGCAAGGTGGAGCAGAATCTTTGTTTGAGATGACTAGAAAGAAGCCATGTTTGAAGAATCGTGTTCCATCTAATATCGAGGATGCAGTAGTTAATATAGCTGTTGAATTTCCTGCTTATGGTCAGGAACGTACTGCTAATGAATTACGTAGGAGAGGTATCATTATCTCTGGAGGTGGAGTAAGGTCTGTTTGGCTACGTCATGATCTAGAGAATTTCAAAAAACGTCTAAAAGCATTGGATGCTAAAGTTGCAAATGATGGTATTATTTTGAGTGATGCACAACTTGCTGCACTTGAGAAAATCAAGAATAAACGTGAAGCAACTGGTGAGATTGAAACCATGCATCCTGGTTACCTTGGCTCTCAAGATACCTATTATGTTGGAAACATTAAAGGCATAGGACGTATCTACCAACAAACCTTTGTAGACACTTATTCTAGGGTAGCTATTTGTAAGCTTTATACCGAGAAAACAGCTATTACTACAGCAGACCATTTGAATGATAGGGTTATTCCATTTTTTGAAAAGTATAATATCCCTTTGCTTCGAATACTTACAGATAGAGGCACGGAATATTGTGGTAAACCTGAGAATCATGCTTATCAACTATATCTTGGTATTGAGAATATAGATCATTCTAGAACTAAAGCATATAGTCCTCAAACTAATGGTATATGTGAGCGTTTTCACAAAACTATGCAGGAAGAGTGCTATCACATTCTATTCCGTAAAAAGCTCTATAATACATTAGATGAGTTACAAGCTGATATAGATACTTGGCTTACAAATTATAATAACGAAAGGTCTCATTCAGGTAAACATTGTTTTGGTAAAACACCAATGCAAACTTTTAGAGATTCACTTTATATTGCTAAAGATAAAAATATTAGTAATATAGAGAGAATATCAGACAACTTGGCTATTACTTATCAAGCTGCCTGATTATTACTTATTGTCAGATTAAGTCGTAACTAGTACATACTCAGGCAATTTGTTTACTTTAATACACAACATTGATTTCTTCACTTCCAATTTCGATTCTTTTCACCACACATCTAATCATATTTCGTTTACCATGCCAATCCAATTTGTCAAGATTCTCATCAATTCCGACTGTAAAATTCTCTAAATTAGTAACAATCAACCCTATTTCTTTTGTTAAAGTTTCTTTCTCAACTAACAGAAATATAAATCCAATCTTCTTTATCCACAGAATACCTAGATGAATTGTTTTTTGGCTGCTCGCTCGAATCTCTTCGTGGTCTTATGTAGGATAATCTTACTCCAGTTTTTCTTCTTCCAAATGCAGCTTACCCTTTATAGGTAGGATTTTTTAGCATGTACCAAACCGTACTTCTATCCCACCACATTTTGCCTTTCTTGGTCAAAATCTTATCCTTATTTAACAGGCGTATCACTTCTCCAATGGTTAGGCGATCTTTTCCAACCCAGTTGAACATTTTTCTTATAATTTCTGCTTCATCATCAATAACCTCAAAAGAGGCTTCTCCCTGACCTGTATGTTTGTCAATATAACGATAACCATAGGGTGCAACCGAAAGTACATTGACAGAACCTCTTTTTGCTGCATGAATTTTTCCCCGGCGATGTCGCTCCATAATTTTTGAACGTTCATATTCAGCAATCATTCCCTGCATTTGTAATAATAACTGTGACTCTGGATTTTCATTCGATTTTTGAAAATTTAAGAAAACAACGTCCGCACCATACCTCTCAAATTCTTCTATTAAAATCATTTGGTATGCGTATTTTCTCGATAATCGATCAGGTGAGTGAATGTAAATTTTGTCTATTATACCTGCTGCAACTTGATCACGTAGTTTTTCTAATGCGGGGCGAACAAGGTTTGAGCCACTATAACCATTATCAATAAATTGATGCTCGTCTAATAGAGGTAAACTATCAGCAATTATTCTCGATTTTAAAGCTTCTACTTGACTTGCTACTGTATTTTCTTGAGCTTGTTTCTCCGAAGATACCCTTGCATATAATGCTGCTGTTATCATTTTAAATTTTCTCGAAAAATGGTTAAACAAGGTTTCAATTCAATATTCATTTCAGATTCTTTATTTTTCACTTTATACTTTTTTCTAGGTAATAATTTTTCATAAGCGTCTATTAAATTGTTTAACGCTAGTCGATTTGGTTCATAGTTGTTAGATATATACCATTTTTTTTCACTTCTTTACTCCATTAAATTTAAACACGGATACACGATTTTCAGAGTAGAACTCAATGAATTAACTTCATAAGTAAATTTTTTCCCTAGATTATTGAATGTAAAAGCTCGTGGAATAATTTGCATGATTTCTAGAGAGTTTGCAATATTATTGTAACTGTATGTACGGTTCTTAGGGGACAGAGAAAATGGCAACATTTTCTCTATTACCCGACGCTTCACTCGCATAACTACTATAACGATCTCGTGATTCATTATAGAGACGCTTCTGTCTTGATGTATCAGCTCCAGTAATGTACCTGTTCCTAGATGCACCAACCGCTAAAGCACTAAGTCCTAGTAAACCTAATATTGGCCACATATATTACTTTGCCTTAATTATTTATTAATTACCATATATTAATTATTTCACCATCAATTCTTGCTTCTTCTGCTCCATCATCTTTCCAACGCATTGTAATCATTCATTACTTGACGATATTGTAATATATTATATTGCGATTGCTGTTGCTCATTACCAGTTTTTACATCCATCGCTAAATAACAAAAGCTCTCGGTTATATCAGTTGCTCTAGATGAATTAGAATGCACTCCTCTTTTGGTAGCATCAAACTCGAAAAGTCCGTTAATGCCACGTTGACATTTTTGGGCGTCGATGCGGCATTTACCCAGTAGTATTCTTGCCTTGGTTATCATTTCTTCCCGTAAATATTTCCTACCAATAGCAAAAGGCGAGAAGCCTACTTTCTCTGCTACCTCATTAGCTTGTTGTAATCTTGTATCCAAAGTTGGCATTTGTCTGCGACTCATATCATGGGGCAATACGTTACGTCCATATTGATACGGTCTAGTCCTTAAATGGGTCAAGTAAAACTCTAAATCTTTACCTCGATTCATGTAAAAGTCGATAATATCTATATAGTCTTGTTTCTCTTGGACAAACCAAATTACCGTATAATCAACAATCCCTATATCCCAGTAAGTATGAACCTGATAGGCTGGGTCATATGGCACATAGCCTATACGTCCTTCTTCTTCAGCTAGCCGTAACTGTTCAACAAAAGTACCACCTTGATCAGCTCTCTTATAACGATAGGCTTCAAAGTCACAATAAAACTCTCGACGAATTTCCTCTTTAGTCATATCGACAGAACCAAGCTTGTCTTTGTCAACTAAAGGCTTCCCGTCATTGTCGGTAGTATCTTCGATAGTTTTTATTTGGCAAAATACTTCCGGACTATCTTGGTATTTCCGGTATAATTCTTCACCATGTACAAGTTTTGGATTATCAGAAGGGGTATACAAATAAAGCAACCAGCCATTATTACGAATTACCATCGGCTCTATAACGCAACTCATAGCTCGTGGATCATGATAAGAATACTCTGAGATAACTGCTCCTTTAATACCACTACCCCTGATAGTGGCATAACGATCGCTACCAACAAACTGAATCACTGAACCATTTTTAAATAATATCCGTTGCTTATATTGCTGACTACGAGCAATAATCCCTTTAGGAATAAATGACATATAAGGACGCCCCGATAATGTCATACCATCCCATATGCTCATTTTAGCTTGATTATAGGTAGGATAGACATACCAATAAATGCCAACTTCTCGAATAGCACTAGCAGTGATCCAGTTAATACCCATAATATCCTTACCAGCTCTTCTATGCCAAATGGCTATAGCTTTCTTACCACCCGAGTATAAATATCTCCACAAAGGCAACTGAAATGGATAGGGTGACCAATCCACCGGAAATTTAAGACTTTTAGAAGCAGAGCTAGAAACCTCTTTGCTGGCTTTAGCTTTACTAATAGTTTTCATCACTTTGGTCTTACTGTCCTTTGGCAAGTGCATATTCTGCTTCATACGATTCTATTTCAAAATTAGTTACATCTATCATCTTTGCTATTTCTCAGGCTTTTGCTGCCTGTTCAGCTTCATCACTATTTTTCCTATGGTAACTAGCATCATGCTTCCTTGTTTGATATTTCTCCGAATTAGCTTTAAGATATTCCAGCAACGACTTAGAACAATATTTTTTCTTAGTAGCAATTGCCTGATTATCCTTGTTATAAGTCACTTCCTCATAACCGTTAATTGCCCTATCATATAACACCCCTTCTGCTCTATCTACCGCAATGGCTAAAGCTAAATTGACGCATTTTGTTAAATATTTATCGCTATTAATAACTCGGTGCAACCTAAGTGGTGAAATACAACCAGCCTTCTTAGCTGCAATAACGATGTTACCATGTTCACAAAGATATAATAGGAAATTAGAGATATCATCTATTGAGCCAAACTTACTAATGGTACTAGATGATATCTTTGCTAAATATTTTTCAAACAAACCATAATTTTTGTTCATGTACATCTCTTTAAAAATTCCTTATAATTCCCTTTATTATAGCTGATTTTCAGGTTTTTTGCCAATTAATTAATTGAAAATATCCCCCTTATATTTTGCAGTGTATCTCAACTAAAGATTACTGTCAACACTTTATTTTCTATTTTTTTGTCAATTTTTTTAAAGATATAAAAAATTGACAAAAGTGAAAATTTTTAATAACAAGTGATTAATTACCTCAAAAAAATTTTTCGCGTGACGCCCCCTATACCCCATTTTGCATAGCTACCACCCCCCGGGTGATTCCGCGAACAATTTTTGCCAAAAAATGTAAAAAAGTGACAAAATTTGCTAAAAATCTTGGCAAAATAGCTATAGATGGTGAATTTAGTATAACCCCACCTTCTTCATAGGAAGATAGTGATGTATCCACAAGGTGCATTACTCTCATCTTCTCTAAGTTCAAATAACCTTCTGTAGTGTTTTTATAGTGTTTTCAACCCTAATTAAATAATTCTTGATTATTATTAACTTATTTGTAATCATTTTTTTCTCGCTTAATACAATTAGTTTCATCAACTTAACTACCAATTCAAACTTTCGTTTGTTATTGCAATAATACCTTAAAATTTCACAAATACAGACTCGTATAATAGCGTTATTTGTTTTTAACATCTTTCTTTAGCTAAAAATTAAAATCCTCTTATAAACATATTTAAAATAGCTTTAAGTGCTATTTGCCATAGCTTACAGCCCAGCCATTCTATCGACTTTCATAAACTCAAAAGTATAATTCAGTTTACTGCAAGCATATTCCAAATCTTTGCTGTACTTATTCTTAATCCAATCCCCAATAAAGGCAGTAGCTGGTTTGAGAATAAGCTTATTGCAAGTCGTATCTTCTTCAATTGCTTCTAACTTGCTAAACCAAGCTTTGTCCAAGTGTTCACCGTATAATTTTAACAAATATTTCCTTACTTTGTACCACACGGACTCTGGATTTAGTCCACTTAGCTCTAAATCATAATCCGATACCTCTCTTTTGTTGGTAATACGCAATTGCTGAACATCTTTGCCATATACCTCTGCTACTATCTTGAGCAATGTGCATTTGTCAGTTTCTGACAAAGAGATATCCGCTAGATCAATCTTGTATTCATCGTCACATACTCCAAAAAAACTGCACCTCTTCAGCAATTGATAAGCAGTGCTAGGCTGATGCTCAAAAGCTTCAACAATCTTACGTTGCAACTGATTCAGTGGTTTAACGCCCTTACTATCTTTTATTTTTTGCAAATAAGCTTTTCTTGTCTTAGTCTTAGTAGCATTGTTCAGATCGAAGTTAAAGTTTGGGTTATTTGCTACAGATGGTGGACGCCTTTCATGAATCAAAGTTATCTTCATGTAATTCAGTACTGCTTACTTGCAGGCAAAGAGATTATTAGGAGAGTCCACGCTATGTTTAATCAACAGCTTGTTGACAAAACTCAATTCGTAATTACGGCCTGTTGTCCTTCTAACAAACTGTTCTAATAGTTTGTTTATGTTTTTACATAATACGTAGCATTTTGTTTGCTGCTCTTAACCAAGCAGCATCTTCTTCGGTCAATGGGTAAAACATCTCTAGCTTCCTAGGTGAATACCAGCCTTTAGCCTGTTTGGTAATATCACTGAACCACCTAGGCAATTTCCCACTAGCTTCTTGCTCAGACCTGCTACCTCCTGAATAGCCATCTGTTGAATCGGAATCTGAATCGCAGTCTGACTCGTCATCAGTTGGAGTTGCCTCAGAGGAATTGCAGTTTGTGGAATTGCAGGGTAACGTTTCATTTACTGAGTTTACCGTTGTCTCCATAGGTAAATTAAAACTTTTTTCTTCAGTTGACTCAAGCTTTGGTAAACTTTTTTCACCTGAACTTACCGTTATCTCCGGCGATGAATCAAAGCTTTGCTCCGTAGTTGACTCAACTTCTGACAGATTTTGTTCACCTCTTTTTGTCGTTACCTCAAGTGGTAAATTAACGTTTTGTTCCTCAGTTGATTCAGGCTCTGACACATTTTGTCCACAGACTTGTCCACAATTTTCTTGATTTTTTCCATATCTAGATATTATAGATATATATATAGATGCGTTTTTTTGAAAATTTTTTCCAGTTGAGTGGTAATTTTTTTCCGGTTGACCGGAAATTTTTTGCTGGTTAAGTAGAATATTTTGCCATAAGCTGTAATTTATTTCAGGTTGCTTTGAAGATTTTTGTTGGTTAGAGTCGTCACTAGTTTTACGGAAACTGACAAAATTTTTAAGAAGTTTGATACATTGAATATGAGGACATCTCATATTATGTATAATCAGAGTGGTTGAATAAAAATCAATCAAACCACTGTCTTTCAGTTCTAACAGACATTGTTTTACCCGTTTTTGACCAACTCCTAGCTCTTGTTGGAAGAAAAGAAAGCCTTCCCGTAATTCTTCTACTGGTCTATCCCTCTTGTTATCAAATTGTAGACGAGAAACTATTAACGACAAAAGTTGACGAGCGGTTATACTTAATCGCTTACCACAATTATTGGTAAGATTTCGCCACTCAGGCGGGACAAAATCACCGACTATGTTATAAAAGATAATATCTTGATTCTCAACTACAGGTAGAGAAAAAGTTAGCGATTCTGTCATATTTCCTCCCCGTGAAAAACGGTTAAAAATAGACTATTTTGTAGGTCAAATTTGGGGAATTTTGCTAAAAAAACACTACAAAAACAGTATAGAATTTTTTTAATGAAATTATCAAATAGTTGGAACGGTAATATATATACTGGTTGGAAGGAAATTTTTAAAACACACCCTACGTTCCTGGCTAGAATATCAGAAAAATGCATTCTTGAAGCGGCTGGTACGAATGCATTTTAATCTATTATCGCTAATAATCTTAGCTAATGAAAATGGCAACTCATCGCAGCTACCTTAACACTGGTCTAGATAATGCTTTAAATATTGTCCAGTATAACTCTCACTACAAGCAGCGATATCCTTTGGAGTGCCGGTAGCTACTATTCTACCGCCTTTATCTCCACCTTCAGGACCAACATCTATAATATAATCCGCTGTTTTGATAACATCTAGGTTATGCTCAATAACTATAACAGTATTACCCATATCAACTAACTTATGCAGCACTTTAAGCAATTTATTAATATCATCTATGTGCAACCCTGTTGTTGGTTCATCAAGTATATATAAAGTTTTACCGGTTGAGCGTTTTGATAACTCTTTAGCTAACTTTATTCTTTGTGCTTCGCCTCCAGACAAAGTGGTAGCAGATTGTCCAATTTTTATATAACCAAGTCCTACCTCATTTAAAGTAACAAGTTTTTCGTAAATTAGTGGTACTTTAGCAAAGAAACTCATTGCATCCTCAACTGTCATCCTAAGAACGTCAGCTATAGATTTATCCTTATATTTAACTTCAAGGGTTTCTCTATTATATCTGTCTCCATTACAAACATCACATTTTACATAAATATCAGGTAAAAAATGCATTTCTATTTTAATCAGACCATCACCTTGACATAATTCACATCTTCCACCTTTAACATTGAATGAAAACCTACCAACTTTATAACCCCGTGCTTTTGCAGTTGGTAGTTCAGCAAACCAGTCTCTAATATGGGTAAACGCACCAGTATAAGTTGCTGGATTTGATCTTGGTGTGCGACCTATTGGTGATTGGTTTATATCAATAACCTTATCAATATATTCAAGACCTTTAATTGACTTATATTCTCCTGGAAAATTTTTTGAAGAGGGTTCTAAAAATTTTAAAGCTGCTTTATATAAAGTGTGAATTATTAAACTTGATTTACCGCTACCTGATACCCCCGTTATTGCTGTAAAACTGCTCAGAGGAATTGTAATATTAACATCCTGTAAATTATTAGAAATAGCCCCAGTTAATGCTATTACCTTACCCGCAGGTGATACTCTAGTATTTGTTGGCACTTCAATAGATTGTTTACCGCTTAAATAGCTACCCGTTATACTATTGGGACATTGTTTAATTTCCTCAATTGTTCCTTGTGCTATTATATGCCCACCGTGAATACCGGCGCCTAGTCCGACATCTATAATGTGATCCGATTCGTACATTGTCTCTTCATCATGCTCAACAACAAGCACTGTATTACCAAGGTCTCGAAGACTCTTGAGAGTTTCTATTAATCTAGCATTATCACGTTGATGTAAACCAATTGAGGGTTCATCAAGTACATACAACACACCACTAAGCCCTGAACCAATTTGTGATGCCAAGCGAATACGCTGACTTTCTCCACCAGACAGAGTTCCTGATTCTCTAGACAAAGCAAGATAATCAAGACCAACATTCATAAGAAATTGTAATCTTTCCTTGATTTCCTTTAATATGCGTTCGGCGATAGTCATTTGTCTTTTATTGAGCTGTTTGTCTAATTGATTAAACCATTTCTGTAGTTGCAAAATACTCATGGTAGATACTTGTCCAATATGCATATCAGCGATTTTAATACAAAGAGACTCCATTTTTAGTCTATAACCTTCACAAGATGTGCATTTGTACTCTGCTTTGTATTTTAATAATTCTTCTTTTACTAAAGAAGAATCAGCCTTACGCTCCTTTTCTTGTAAGCTAGGTATTATTCCAGCAAAAGGTTGCTGTACCACCTGAGATTTAGAACCATCATGATACTGAAATTTTATAACATCGTCACCTGATCCATGGAATAATACTTGCTGTACAGTATTTGGTAGTTCTATAAAAGGAGTGTCTAATGAAAACTCGTAATGACTTGCTAAAGCTTTTAATGTTTCTAAAAAAAACTTTGAGGATATTTTTCCCCAAGGTGCTATAGCTCCATCTTTAATACTAATTCTGCTATTTGGAACAATTAATTCTTTATCAAGACACAATTCTGTGCCGATACCCTCACATTTAGGACAAGCACCAAATGGGCTATTAAAGGAAAAAATTCTTGGTTCTATTTCAGTAATTTGAAAACCAGAAACTGGACAAGAATATTTTTCTGAGAAAATGATTTTCGAGCCTTTAGTAAGGTTGGTTTCTAATCCGTTTGGTAGGTCAACAATTTCAACATATACTATACCATCTGCTAACTTAAGAGAGATTTCTAAACTATCTGCAAGCCTGTTACCTAAATCATCTTCTAGAGAAATCCTATCAACAATTACTTCAATATTATGTTTTTTATTCTTATCAAATTTTGGAAGATTATCTATCTCATAAATTTCATTGTTAATGAATAATCGCCCAAAACCCTGTTTTTTAAGATCAAGCATTTCACGTCTGAATTCACCTTTTTGTCCTCTGATAATTGGAGCTAATATGTATAATTTAGTACCCTTAGGAAAATTATGAATGGCATCTATCATCTCTGATATGGTCTGATTCTTGATTGGTAGACCTGTTGCTGGAGAGTAAGGTACTCCTACCCTTGCATATAATAATCTTAAATAATCATAAATTTCAGTTATAGTACCCACTGTAGAACGAGGATTTTTAGATGTGGTTTTTTGATCAATAGCTATTGCAGGTGACAAACCAGAGACCGATTCAACATTAGGCTTATCCTGAAGGTGTAAGAATTGCCTAGCATATGAAGATAAACTTTCAACATATCTACGTTGTCCTTCTGCATAAATAGTATCAAAAGCTAGTGAAGATTTTCCAGAACCACTAAGCCCTGTAATTACTACAAACTTATTTCTTGGAATATCAACATTTACATTTTTTAAATTATGCTCCTTAGCACCACGAACTTTAATATATTCTTGTATCATAATTTGTTATAAATTTTTAAGGAACTTATCAAAAAACTTGTAGCATTATAGGTTGTTTTGAATTACTATTGCAATAGTAATTTTTAAATAGGTAATGATCTGTGGCTGGTAGTTTAAATAAGGCAGTATTAATAGGTAATTTAGGGCGTGATCCAGAAATTAGGCACACGGCTGATGGTAAAGAGATAGCAAATTTCAGTATCGCTACTTCTGAAACTTGGAAAGACCGTGTTACTGGAGAGAAGAAAGAAAAAACTGAATGGCATAGAATAGTAGTATTTAACGAAGGTTTGGTGTCTGTTGTAAAGAATTATGCCAAGAAAGGCACTAAAGTTTATTTAGAAGGTAATTTACAAACTAGAAAATGGGTGGATAACCTTGGTCAAGAAAAATATACAACAGAAATAGTACTACAAAATTTTAACTCACAATTTATATTATTAGATTCTAAAGGTAGTGGGACTAACTCCCTAGATTCTATTGTACCAAAAAGCACAGTTGGTAATAGTAACTTTGACCATAGTGATCTAGATGATGAGATACCTTTTTAAAATTGTTCTACTTTCTATATCCCTGTTATTTTCTGCGTGTGTTTCATCTATAGATACTAGGATTAAGGAGGCAGATAAGGTAGCCTCAATAAACAACTTTGAGAAAAAACTAGTTAAGGCTGGCGATTTTGTTATTACAACTTACCAACGTGTTTCAGATAAAGATAGCCCTTACGTATTTTATATTGAAGGTGATGGTAGCATTAGTATAGGGCGTTACGCAATTTCTAGCAATCCAACCCCTTCCAAGGTTATGTTGCTTAAGCTTGCAGCTCTTGATACTAGACCTAATATAGTTTATATAGCTCGTCCGTGCCAATATACGCCAGTAGAACTTAACCCCAATTGCAGTCAAATCTATTGGACAGACAAAAGACTTGCCAAGGAGGTTATAGAATCAACAAATATAGTAATAAATAGTATAAGTAATGGTAAACCAGCTAGTTTGGTTGGTTTTTCCGGAGGTGGTGGAGTTGCTGTCTTGGTTGCAGCAAGAAATAAGCATATTAAAGATATAATAACTATAGCTGGTAATCTTGATATTGAGAATTTCAGTAAACATCATGGGATATATGCGTTAAAGGAGTCATTAAATCCCATAGATTATGCCATAAAAATTAGCAATATTCCGCAATTACATCTTTCGGGAGCTAAGGATGCAATAGTACCAAGTAAAATTATGCAGGGCTATATAAAAGCTAGTTCTTCAGATTGTATACAGCAAAAGATTTTCCCTAATATTACTCATACCAAAGGTTGGGATAAGGTGTGGCAGGATGTGCTAAAAATTAATCTTACCTGTGGTATAACAAACCCCAATTCGGGATAATAATTAACTAATTCTTATCCCGAATTAGCTTTAATATAAGGAAAAATGCATTCTTAAAGCGGTTTTGCGAATGCATTTTAAACCTTTCTAAAGCTAAAAACATGATTTTAATCTTTTAAAATCATGTTTTTAGCAAAATGGATTGCCACGCTCACGTACGTTCGCTCGCAATGACATATACGCCTATAAAACGTCATTGCGAGGAGACCATAGGTCGACGAAGCAATCTATAATTTCACCGAATTTGGGATAAGAATTGACAAATTCTTATATCGAATTAATGGTTAATCATGGGAGATTTTTATGCAGAAGGCAGTAGCTTTAGTTAGTGGCGGTGCAGATTCAGCCACAGTACTAGCAATGATAGAAAAAATGAATTACGAAATTCATGCCATAAGTTTTAACTATTCTCAACATAATAATATTGAACTTGAGAAAGTTAAAGAGTTAGTTAAGAACTATAATATCAAACAACATAAAATTGTAAATATTGATTTACGTAGCTTTGGCGGATCAGCTCTTACTGATGATGCTATAGAAGTACCAAAATATAAAGATCATAGTGATTTAGGGGATAATATACCAATCACTTATGTACCAGCACGTAATACTATATTTTTAAGTTATGCTTTGGGATTTAGTGAAATAATAGGAGCCTTTGATATTTTTATGGGGGTACACGCAACTGATTATGCTAATTACCCAGATTGCCGTCCAGAGTACCTAGACGCTTTTGAAAAGCTTGCTAATCTTGCAACTGCGGTAGGAGTATTGGGTACACGAATTACCATTCATGCTCCCTTAATAAATATGACAAAAGGGCAAATTATCAAAACCGGTCTAGAATTAGGAGTAGATTACTCCAAAACAATTTCTTGTTATGACCCATTTAATGGGTTATCTTGTGGGACATGTCATTCCTGCTTACTTAGACTTAGGGCCTTTGAAGAAAATAATACAATTGACCCAATTAATTATAAAATCGCTTCTACACATGCTTAATCATTCTATATATCACCAATTTCCTATGTTAGACCTAGACAACATAGTGCTGAGAGAATTAACTAGTGATGATTCAGAAGACTATTTTGGTTATATGAGTAAATTAGAGATGCGTCCTTTCTTGACAGATAACAACATTCCATCAACTATCCCACAAGCTGCTGATGAACTAAAATATTGGTCTAGCTTATTTCATCACCAAAGAGGATTTTACTGGGGTATTTCCCTTAAAGATAATAATAAACTTATAGGTACGGCTGGGTTTAATACTGTTTCTACAATGCACCTCAAAGCAGAAATAAGCTACGATCTTGATCCTACATTTTGGGGTAAAGGAATTATGCTAAAATCTATCAAAGCTATTTTAAGATTTATAGAATATGCTGGTATTGTTCGAACCCAAGCTACTGTAATAAATGACAATATACGTTCAATTAATGTTTTAGAACGATGTAATTTTGTCAAAGAGGGTTTGCTTAAGAAATATGAAATTGTTCAAGGAGTACATAGGGATTATTATATTTACGCTAGAGTGCTTTAGGTTTCTGTAAAAATTTTCAACCTAAAACAAATCAGTTTGATGTAAGACATCGGTTTAATAGCCTATGGTGTCGTCCTTGCAGGCGTTATGTCATTCCTGCGTAGGGAGGAATCTAGAAAAATGACCAAGATAGCTTGTGTTGAGTTATTTTAGCCCCCTGCCTACGTAGGGGTAACATCACCCCTAATGGCGATGATTACTTGAGTCTACTATTAATTTATTATATCAATATTTGAGGTTATAAATCAATATCAAAACGAAGTAAAGATAGGGAAATATCGACTATAAGCATAGAAATGAGGATTTTGGAAGTTCTTCTTTTGATAAACTAATTCATTTCCATCTATATCCACAATATTTCCACCACTAGCTTTAATTAACGCATGTCCCGCTGCAATATCCCATTCCATAGTTGGACCAAACTTGGGATAAATATCCGCCTTCCCTTCTGCTACCAAACATAATTTAATTGAACTTGGTATAGTAACTATTTCAGTAATTAGATGTTTCTTTAGGAATTTCTTGATATCTGAATTTGACGAACGTGAGCTAACAACAGCCCTATAATGAGTTTTAGGTAGGGCATCAAAGCTCGTTTCTACGCCATTTTGTTCAATTCTTAAAGCATTATTAGCATCTGTATAATGTAATTTTTGCACGGATGGTTGATAGATAAAACCAATAATAGGCATACCATTTTTTATCAATGCAATATTTACTGTATACGTATCCTCACCTTTGATATAACTTTTTGTACCATCAATCGGATCAATCAACCAAAATTGATTGCTATTCAAAGCAATTATATCTCTTTCTTCACAAACTACAGGAATATTAGGTGCTAGGTCCTTTAAACCATCATATATAAAGCTACTAATTTCCTTATCAGCATTTGTCACGGGAGAATTATCATCTTTATAAGAAACTATTAACCCTAAATCTCTTCTAATTAGAGCAATCCCACCAGCTTCAGTAATTAAACTTTTTAAAGACTTAATTAAATTAAGCATCATTTATTATTCATTATTTGCTATTTGTTATAAATTGTTTAGCCTCATCATCTTCTAACCACTTTCCTGTTTTTAATAATATTTCCTGTTGAAATTTCACTATATCCTCCTGTGGAGTACCTTGTAATTCTGTAACGGCTAAATATTCTACCCCATAACAATCTAGATCAATTGTTCTTAAAAAATTATCTATGTTATCTAATTCACTTTTTTTATTCTCAAAGAGAATAATGTTATTAGGTAAAATATTTGTGATACTCATAAACTCACGTAATGCCTGAGCTTTATTTAGATAGTCGGTAAATATTATACCCTTATGAAAAATTGGTGATCTTTTATCAGTTTCATCAAATTTTAATATTTCTTTATTATTAACTTTATCAGTAAATTTAATACCGAGTCTAGTTAGCTGCTCATATTGCCATTCCTCATAATTTTTAATTAGTCTACATGCTGGGTTAATTTTAGTAAACCCAAAAACCAAAGCCCCTGAACTTTTTAGTTTATCGATAAATTTTGGCCAACTAGCTTCTACTAACATAACTTGTCTTTGCAATAGCAACTTAGCAATTATCTCATCCATATTAGGATGATATTTTGCCAAACTTGCCAGCTCTTCAACAAACCCTCTATAAGGATTAGCATAACGAAACATCTTAGACTTAGGCGTAACTATTGTATCATCAATATTGATTAGCACTAAGCTAGATGCATCAATTTTTTCAAGTAAATTTTTTACCGTAACAGAATCTATAGAATAAGTGGGAATAATTATTGCATAACTTGTATATGGTAACATGATAAAAATTAACAATAATTTTAATAAAAAGTTATTTTTTATTATCATATGGATTTACACTCTCTTGATTCTTAACTTTGATTTTGTCATTGCTTCTCTTTACTGCATTTACCTTATTAACCAATTCATTAAGTGATTTTTTTAAATCACGAGAATTGAATATTGATTCTTTTTGGTCAGATAATTTATAATTATAGCCAATAAACATCACATTATCGTCATAATTTCTTAGTTGACTTTCCATTGCAGTCAACTCACTGGAATTCCCATCGACCATTATTAAAACTTTTGGCATAAACTTCACTTCTATTAAAAAATTTAATATCAACTGAAATGAGGCATTATTATTACTACTCAATATACCCTGATAAAATGTTGGATAAGTATTATCAAAAGGCTTCATATTATTAAAAATAAGATAATTATGTTGTGGGAAACTATTGGACAAATCAATATTAAATTTCTTTAAATACTCAGCTTCCCATATTTCTAGTTTCTTTATATTGTTAAAGTTACCAGTTAAACCATGATCACTCACAATTACTGGACTACCTTTATCCATTATATTTTTTATAAAATTAGGCAAATTGACATCTAATAACTCATTTTTGTATTCTGTAAGCAGTATTGTATCAAAATAAGTATCCTTTGAGGGTTTAACTGATTTGAATATTTCCTGTAGCTTAGATAATTCATTTTTATTCAATTGGATAATTGGGGGGAAGAATGATTTGAATATAACTTTTTCTCTACCCAAAACCATTAAGATATCTTTAGGGGAATAATTATTGCATAATTCTTCATAGTCCTTATTTATTTGGTCTAAACTATTAGTATCAACAATCTTGCTATTTGCTATTAAAGGTAATAGTAATATTATGTAAGAGATGAGTTTATATGTTTTAAATGTAATTCTTCTAATTAGCATAGAAATTGCTCTTATTTTTTGTTTATAACAAAAGTAGTTGTCCTACATCTTTTATGTCATACGCAGGTCATCTAACTCAATGTCATTCCCGCGTAGGTAGAGGAATCCATATTATCTAACGACCTTTGCAGGTTATTTTTTGGATTGTATCTTGAATATTAGCTCTTTATGGAGTTAATATGGTCAGGAAGGAGTGACACCGTTTAAATTAGATAGGTCTTTAAAGACCGAAGGGATATTGATGGCCTCCTCCCTTGAATCACAAAATATGATATACTCTTCTACTTTGAAGAATTGGTTTCGCAAATACTTGCGGGGTATTCGCGTACTCACGTACTTCATGTACGCCTAGTCCGCTCACCCCTTGTTTGTTGTCCCCATTCTCCAAATCATTTGAGTATACGAACGGTAGCAGAATCCTTTAGAGATCGAATTTATAATCATGTATCAAAACTTTGCAAAACAACCACTAATTATAGGTAAAGCAAATGACTGAAAAAAGCAAGATATTTATGGGAATAGATGTTTCAAAAAATACGCTTGATATATCTATGAATAATAGATATCTTTGGCAAACTTGCTTATGCTGAGGAATTTAAAGAAACCACAAAACCTCGACCCGCAGCGGACTATGATGTACGTGAGAAGCAGAGTACCGGTAGCACGAATAAATTACCAGCAGAAGTAGAATTTCGAAAGATATCTATTGAATATATTTGTAATATTGTGGTTAATTGCATTATAATGAGGTTTATGTATAATAACTTTACTTTTATTGACTTATTCGCTGGAATTGGTGGTGTAAGAAGATCATTTGAGTCTGTTGGTGGTAACTGCGTTTACACTAGCGAGATTGATACATCGGCATTAAAAACATATAGAGCTAATTTTAGCTGTGATCATAAAATTGATGGTGATATAACACAAGTACACGAACAAAATGTACCCCCTCACGATATTTTATGTGCAGGATTCCCGTGTCAACCATTTAGTATAGCTGGGGTTTCAAAGCGTTGCTCTTTAGGAATTCCACACGGGTTTTTATGCAATACTCAGGGAACTCTCTTCTTTGATGTTACAAGAATTATCAGCTACCATAAACCAAAAATCGTCTTTTTAGAGAATGTAAAAAATTTATTATCACACGATAAAGGTAAGACATTTGCAATTATTAAAAAAACACTCAGAGATTTAGGTTATACTGTTTCTGAAAGGGTTATTGATGCACGATATTACGTACCACAGCACAGGGAAAGGCTTTTTATAGTAGCAAATAGGATAGATGCAAAAATAAATTTACATAAAATAGATTTGCCCAATACAAAACATATAATTAAAACAATATTTCATTGCCAAAATAATTCAAATAAAGATGACATTACTAATGGCTATGTCGAAAAAAATGGTAAAATTAATAAGAAATATACCCTTACGGACAAACTGTGGCAATATCTACAAGATTACGCAAAGAAACACCGTGCAAAGGGCAATGGTTTTGGTTTTAGTCTTTGCATGGATGATGACATTAGCAGAACTCTGTCAGCAAGATATTATAAAGATGGGGCTGAAATATTAATACATCAAGAAAACTCAAATCCTAGAAGATTAACTCCTAGGGAATGTGCAAGATTGATGGGGTTTCCGGATGATTTTAAAATTGTTGTTAGTGACACGCAAGCATACAAACAGTTTGGTAATTCTGTGGTAATTCCAGTTGTTAAGGAAGTTGCAGAATATATAACAAAATTTCTATAATTCATGAGAACTAACGTGCTATATTCTGGATTATTATCAGACTATTTTGAAATAGTAGCATTTAAAACATTAAGTAAAGTTGATACGATACTCGGTTCTAATCAACATGAATTTAATGGTGACCATGCATTAAAAGAACTGTTTCGTTTGTGCAATAATAATACACTCGAAAAGAAGCAAATATACTCTATTTTTATTTACTTAAACGAAGATGAATCACAAAATATCTTGCAAGATGCTTTCCTGACTTGGTACGATGCTAGAGCAAAGAGTCATGATAAAACTGGGAGGAGTGAGTATCGACTATATTACCAAACAAATGATGCTACAAAACGAATGAAGAAAGGTGATTTCTTGGCTATTGCAAGAAAAAATGATGTATTTCATGTAATTATAGCACAGCATAACAGCACTGCAGAAAAACAAATTATGTGGCTCTTTGGAGTTGAAAAAATAGAAGATAATAATAAATTTCAGATTAAGAAAATTCAAAATACAAATAATAAAGTTACCTTTGCATCACGATTTATTTTGGATATTTTAGGCATAAAAGTCCAAGAATTGAATGAAAATTACTTAGAGATAATGCAGAAAAGATTTGACAATAAAATACCAAGTACGAGTGAACTTTCGCAATTCACACTAGAGTTAATGCAAAAAGAAATTGACCCAATTGAAGAGCCGGATGTTGCAATTGTGAGATTATTTGAAAAGGAAGAGGTTCTATACAAAACTCTTGAGAGGATCAAGATAGTTCATAAATTACAAAATGGCTTTATTGAAAATAACAATGTTGATGTTGACAGCTTCTTACAATTTTCATTATCTATACAAAATGCAAGAAAATCTCGTGCTGGTAAAGCTCTTGAGAATCATTTATCTTTTATTTTTAATGCAAACAAGGTGATGTATACACACAGCGGAATAACAGAAAATAAGTCAAAACCAGATTTTATTTTTCCAAATATTGCCAAATATCATGATATACATTTTGCAGATACTGGTTTATCAATGCTGGCAAGTAAAACAACTTGTAAAGATAGATGGAGGCAAATCTTGTCTGAAGCAAAACGAATCAAGAAGAAGCATTTATTTACTTTAGAGCCAAGTATTTCAGAAAATCAAACTCAAGAAATGAAGTCAAATGATTTAACGTTAGTTTTACCGAATGAAATAAAGGCAACTTATACGATAAATCAACAACAAGATATTATAAATTTAAAAGATTTCCTACTACTTGTTAAAACAAGACAAAATAAATATATTAATCTCAAGTATCGATGTAATAAATTAATAGTAGGCTCAAGTAATCATCGCCATTAAGGGTGATGTCAACCCCTTAACTGTTGAAAGTTAAAAAATCGCCTATTAGCGAAATGCCGTTAGGTGCTGTGGCAATCTTCATGATAGTCAAGACCTCCTTCACAAAATTACCATAACTCTTCTATTAATGCTATAGTATTAGCCCTTAGATCTAGGTCATAATCTATGGTGTTATTTATTATTCGCTTGATATTTGCAAATTTTGTTATCAAATAATCAGGGGAATTAGAACGCAATTGATTAAATATTTTATTCTCTAATTCATTGAATTCAATATTGATATTGAGAGATTTTTTAGTAATTCTATTAACTAGATATAGCATGCTACAAGCAAAATCTCCCCATAATTCCTTGTTTTTACTGGTAAACTCTTCGATAAGATCTAACCTCACTTTAGGATTTGCATAGTTAGCAATATACGTCGTAATTTTAACATATATATCACTTCCCACTAAGCGATTTTGTGATTTTATGTTAATTTTAGCACATCTAGATCTTATAGTACTTATTATTCCGGCAGCCCTTGAGGTAATCAAGAAAATAAAACTATCCTTTGGCGTATCTTCTAAAAGTTTAAGACAGGAATTTGCTGCATTGAGATTCATTAGATCTGCTTGATAAATAACAGCTACTCTATATTTAGAGATTGATGATGTTCTATAAAAAAATTGCTGTAAATCTCTAATTTGGTCAATAGATATGTCTTTGACACTGCTCGTCACAGAATTATCCCTAGCTACTAACCGATAATCCGGATGATTTGTTAATTGAATTTTATCTACAATCAAACTGCTTTCTATAAATATAAGCAAATCTTCTAAAGCTTTTGCGGTATCATCAACATCAATCAGCCAACTATTATAAAGCCTAGCCTGTTTGAATCTACATTCAAGATATTCTTTGATCATTCTACTAATGGCATAATAAAAAATAGGTTTCTAGGCTTTGCCAACATACGCGAACTCGGGATAAGAATTAACTAACTCTTATCCCTAACATGGGTTAGAAATGCCAACGTAAGTAATGATACTTGTATGGCAAAAGCAATGTCAACCCCTACGTAGGCAGGGATGACACTAGTTTTGTTGTATTGAACTCAGGTTACTTATTATTACAGGCTTCCTTCATTTTCTTACCGGCTCTAAAGACTGGTTGTTTATAGGCAGCAATATGCATTTTCTCACCAGTTTTTGGATTACGACCTTCACGTGCAGCTCTACTTTGTATATGGAAAGAACCAAACCCCACTAGGTTAACGTCCTCACCACGACTAAGTGCTTTAAGTACACTATCTACAACCCAAGTAAGGGCTTTTTCTGCATCACTTTTTGAATGACCTGCTTCAGCCATTAATGCTACTAATTCTCCTTTATTCATATGATCAACTCTCCAAATAAATTGTTAACATTTCAGACATTAATGTATTTAGTATACTCAAATGATTTAGAGAATGGGATTTAAAAATGAAGAACAAGCGGGGCGTACATAAGGTACGTTGTTACGTTTGTCCTTGATATTTTAAAAAACAATTCTTCAAAGCATTCGAGTATATACTAACATACCAGCAAGATTTGTTATATCTCGTTGGCTAGATTATAGCAAACACTAAATTGACTGCAACTGAGACTTCTTTAGAACTTTTGAATATATTATTTTATAATCTAATTTCAATAAAATTGTATCTATTTTACATCAAGTTAGTTTCTTATCCTGTAGTTAGGAGGATAGTATATTATTTTTGCTTAAATGAAATAATTAGTTAAAAATCATGATAATTTATATATTATAATTTTCTTATTTAATATATAAAAAGGTAACTTTTATGATCACTAGACTATTCTACATATTATTTATTTCAATTTTTAGTTTAAATACTAGTGCTAATCCAGCTCCATTGGGTTTTGAATTAAATAAAGCAAGTATAGCAGATGTAGAGCAAGTATATCAGATTACCAAAAAAGAGAGGAATCATTGGGATGGATATAATTATTATGTTAATGTTAGAGATGTCAAATTAGAAGGGCTGACTGAGTTATTAGTAATATGTAATGATGATAATATTATCCAAGCAATCATCTTAATGATAAATAACGATAAATTTACAGAGTTTTATGAGTTACTTTCAGAAAAATACAAACTCACCCATAGCCAAAACCCTAATTTAGGTAATAAGGAGATTAGATTTGCCGATGGTAGTTGTACTATTATATTAGATGCTCCATTCCTTAGCTTTAGTATGAGTCTTATATACATAACAGATGAGTTTCTAACAAAATTTAAAGGTAAGCAAAAAGAAGAAGAAAAAGTAAAAAAAGCAAAAGGTAAAGAATTGCTATAATTCAATTATGGGAGGTTTTGAAGTATAAGCCCAACAAACATAAGCCACTGCAAGGGCATCTGCTTCATCAAAGTTACTGATTGCAATTGCTCCTGGTAGTAAAAGTTTAATCATTTGCAGAACCTGATTTTTTTCAGCATGACCATAACCCACTACAGATTTTTTGATAACATTAGGTTTAAATTCTTGAAAAGCAATATCATATCCTCCTATAAGTGACATGACTGCTCCTCTAGCATATCCCAATTTTAAAGATGAAACATTATTTATATTAACAAATGTCTCCTCCATAGCAACAATAGCAGGTTTATATTGTACTATTATCTTTTGCAAGGACGAGCTAATGAAAGCTAACCTTTTATGCATTGCTTCGCTTGATTTAGTCTTTATGACCCCACTATCTAAATATTTCAGAGGCTTGGTATCAATTACCCCCCATCCCATACCAGCTAAAGATGGGTCAATTCCTAGTATAATCAAAATTATTCCCCCACTAATAGATTTTTGTAAAAAATTATCTAATTCTTCAATTCATTTATTTGAATATATTCCCTTTTAAAACTTTGATATAAAACTGGAATAACGAATATAGTGAAAAGAGTTCCTATACTCATTCCACCAACTATTACCAAACCAATAGAATTTTGAGCGGCTGCTCCTGCTCCAGAACTAATCACTAATGACATTGCCCCAAAAATAGTTGCTAGAGTAGTCATTAGAATAGGTCTAAGTCTTAAGCTAGAGGCCCTAGTTACAGCTTCTCTAACAGTTAGTCCTTGGTCTCTTAAGTTATTAGCAAATTCTACTATCATAATAGAATTTTTTGTTATCAAACCAATTAAAGTGATCAAACCAATATTACTATACATATTAAGCGTATTACCACATATTAAGAGCATTAATACCCCTCCAGTAATTGAGAATGGTACAGCAATAAGTATTAATATAGGATCAGTAAAACTTTCAAATTGAGCCGAAAGCACTAAATAAATAAACAACAAAGCAAATAAGAAAGTAACAATAAGATTACTTTGTGATTCTGTCATTCTTTTAATCTCTCCAATATATTCTAATGTAGTTGTGCTACTATCCAATAATTCATCAGCTATAGTATTTATCGAATTTATGGCATCGGTAATTTTTTGCTTTGGAGCTAAACCTGACGAAATCGTTACAGATCTAGAATTATTATAGTGGTTATAAGACTCAATAGACACTTTCTCAACCATATTAGCAACTACACTTAATGGCAGCAAATTATTAGTTGGTTTATTGGTTGGTATCAGTATCTTACTAAAATGATCGGTACTATTACGGTATTTTAGGTTATATTGCATAGTTATATCATACAGATTATTGCCCATTCTGAAATCACCAATTTTTCTTCCTGCCAGCAAATATTGCAATGTTATTCCTATATTTTCTAAACTCACACCAAGCAGATAAGCTTTATCTCGGTTAACAATTACGTCAATTGTCGGCATAGAAGAATTTAAATCACTACCCACATTGATAAAAACTGGATATTTCTTCATTCTATTAACAAATTTCTGTGATATTTGATCTAACTCGTCATATTCAAGTGAGGTCTGTAAAGTAAATTCGACAGCATTTCTAGCATCACCACTAACCAACGAACGTGGATTTTGAGCAAAAATCGACATTCCCGCTATTTGTTGAAATTGCTTATTAAGCATATTTTTTATAGCTTCTTGTGACATTAACCTTTCCTTCCAATCTTTAAGAGATACGAAGGCAAAAGCACTGTTACTATGTCCTCCACCACCAACTACGGTCAAATAACCTGCTATATCTTTATGAGGACTAAGTATTTTCTCAGCTTCCACCACTGTTTTTTCTGATTGTTTAATACTAGAACCTTGAGGACCAGAGAAGAAAACTTCTAAGAAACCATCATCTTCCTGAGGAATAAAAACTTTTTTGACAAAAATAAAACTAACAACTAGTACAACTAAAGATAGTGCAATAATAAGTGAGAATTTCTTTTTATGATCAAGAGCAATATCTAAATAGTACAAATACTTGCTTTGTACTAATTTAATGAACTGATCAAATTTAACTAAAAACCTTAAAGGAGGTTGAACATTTTTGTTAATCATTCGACTTGCCATCATTGGCGTTAAAGTAATCGCCACAAAACCGGAAAATAAAACGCAGAATGCTAAGGTCCAAGCAAATTCAATGAATATCTTACCAATAAATCCATCTATAAAACCTATTGGTAAGAATACTGAAACAAGTGTTATAGTCATCGCTACAATGGCAAAACCAATTTCCTTAGATGCAAGAAAGGCAGCTTCTATAGGAGAATGCCCCATTTCATTGTACCTAAAAATGTTTTCTAACATTACTATTGCATCATCTACTACCAAACCAATAGCTAATATCATTGCTAAAAGGGTAAATATATTGATAGAAAATCCTAAATAATACATAACAATAAACGTACCAATTAATGATATCGGAACAGTTACAAATGGTATGAGGGTGATTTTTACTGATGCCAAGAACAGGTATATTACTACCATAACCAAAACTAGTGCTTCCATGATAGTGAAGAATACTGATCTGATTGAAGCCCTAACTGGAATTGATGAATCATGGGCTATATCAATTGTTATAACTTTAGGTAGATTTTTTTTTATTTTATCTAGTGAAGATCTAACCTCTTTGGATAAATCAAGTATGTTTGCCTTCGATTGTTTTATAAGACCAAGTGCTATCGAGTTTTTTCCGTTATATCTAAAAATTACCTCAGTATCTGGAGGGGCTAAATATATTTTAGCAATATCTCGTAACTTTAATATATTAGCATCTTTCACTTTTAGTATAATTTTTTCAAACTCTTCCGGTTTACTTAAAGAGCCATCTAATCTTACAGTAAAATCACGTGCAGCTGTTTTAATAGTTCCTGCTGGATAATAGATATTTTGTTTTTTTACAGCACTCTCAATTTCTAACACTGACATTTTATGCTGATATAATTTTACCGGGTCTGGTTCTATACGCATAGAGTAATCTTTCGCACCATATATCTCAACCTGACCTATTGTTTCAAGTTTTTCTAAAATGGTTTTTACGCTATCTTGAACAATTTGGGTTAATTGTAAATCATCATATACATCACTACTGATACTTAAATACAAACTAGGGAAATTATCTGCATCCATCTTAGCAACATAAGGCATACTCATACCTTGGGGAAATATGTAACTTATATCAGAGATTTTAGACCGAACATCGTTTAAGGCTGTTTCTATATCAACCGATGATAGAAATCTTAAAACTATATAACTGCTACTTGTAGTACTTTGTGAAGTGATAGTATCAAGGTTCTTGACAGTTTTTAGTGCTTTCTCAATACGAGTTGTTATCTCTTTCTCCATATAAAGAGCATCTGCCCCAGGGTAATTTGCATATACTGTTATTACAGGAAAAGAAATATCGGGAATACCCCTAATTTGTAGTTTAGTAAAAAATACCGCCCCTAAAATAACAACCACTAGACTCAACACTGTTGCAAATACCGGACGTTTTATACATATTTCACTTAAGTACATATTATCAATAAATCCTACTCAGCTCCAATTACTAGTCTTTTCTCAATAATTTTAGCTAATTTACTGATAATTATTACCATAACATAGTAACAAAGTCCTGCTATTAACATAGGGGTAAAATAAGTATAACTTTCAAGCGATACTAATTGAGCTCTACGCATTAAATCCATTTCACCGATCATTGATATAATCGATGATTCTTTGATTAAATTAATAAGCTCATTAACCAGTGAAGGTAAGATATTTCTTATGGCTTGAGGCAAGATAATATCTTTCATCATTAATCTCTCGGGTATAGCTAATGCTTTAGCTGCCTCAATCTGTCCTTTATCAACACTATTAATTCCAGCTCTAATTATTTCCGAAACATATGCCCCGGAGTTTAATGAGAAAGCTATGCTACCAGCAACGAAGACACCAAGCTTAATATCAATTACACTAGGTAAACCAAAATAAATTATGCTAAGTTGTATAAGTAACGGAGTACCACGAAAAATAGATGTATAGAAATTAGCAAACAGTCTTAACGCACAACTTTTACTTACCTTACAAATTGCTAGTAAGATACCAATAATCAACCCTAATAACACTGAAACTATACTGTATTTCAGTGTTACTACCATCCCTTGCATAATAAAATATATAGAAGAAAAATCAAGTAATTGCTCAAACATCTAACACTCTTAAATAACCTCAATTTTGGAATTGTGCCAAACTTACTACCTATTCAAATTTTCGTATATTACGAGCAACCTCAATGGAAGAATTCATCATATTAGTACAATATATTTCAAACATTTTCCGCTGTAACAAAGCTAAATCTAGTAACCCATTACATTTCAACAAATCTTTAGTAAGTACAACATTATCCTGCATTCCTTTACTCATCGATGATAAGAGTTGACTAAATATATCTTCGGTTATTCTAATACGATTATTAACAACTGCTAAGTTTTTAGAAATTGCAGAATTTACTATATCAGTATACTCTTTTGATAATCTCGATAATTGACTAACCAAATTGTCTATTGTTTCAGATTTCATTTCAGAACTATCTGAATTGTCCTTTAATTGAACACCCGGAGGTAGTTTCTTATTCGAGTTTAACTTATTTTTGCCCATATTTTCTCCACTTTAACTCGATAATCAAGCTTTTCCTTAACCGTCCTTGCGAGCGAACGTATGTGAGCGTGGCAATCCATGAAGCTTGTCATATGGATTACTTCGTCGACCTACGGTCTCCTCGCAATGACGTATTTTTTAATAATTCTAAAAAACTTGATTATCGAGTTTAATATAAATATACTCTAAATTGATACTACCACTAAGCATTATTATTGACGAATATGTCTTATATTACTAAGTTTTGTAACCTCTAGGTTGCAATTGGAGCGTATAGGGTTAATATCTATGCCACCACGTCTTGTATATCTCGCATAAACAGTTAATTGATCGGGAGTACAAAACTTATTAATATCACAAAAAATACGCTCAACGCATTGTTCATGAAACTCATTATGATTACGAAATGATACCAAATATTTTAACAAAGAACTATGGTCAATTTTTTTGCCTCTATAACTAATTTGCACTGATGCCCAATCTGGCTGGTTAGTAACTAAACAATTCGATTTTAGCAAGTTAGAATATAGTACTTCATTTACTACTTGCATATCGTCTTCAGACAATTTTGGCAAATTTTGACTAGTCTCAAAACCAGTAATTGTCACCTCCAGCCTATCCAAATTTATGCCTGAAAAGGACTGCAGCTTTGTTCCCTCATATGATTCTAAATCTTTTATAAAAACAGTTACAGGTGCTTGAAATATCAAACTTAAGTCCTTGACAATTAATTCCTTTACTTGATCCCCACTGTCAAACTTAGTATTATTAAAAGAATTTAAATAAAGCTTTAGTGATTTTGATTCTATAATATTAGGCGAATCACAACTTACCATGAACTCCAATATTTTTACTTCAGGTTTACCACTTTGGCTTAGCCAAGAAACTTCATAACAATTCCAAATGTCAAATCCATAGAAAGGCAAACAGCCTACTATCTGTAGTTGACTTCTTGCAAATTCACGACTGATTGGGTACAGTAAACTATTGTCATACAAATCTGCATATTTAGTTTGCTTTCCAAGTACGGTTTCAATAAACATTATTTTATCCAGTAAGTCATATAGTTTGGGTGTTCTGTATCATTCAACAAATATTTGAGGCCTATAGCGATTCTTAATATAAACCAAACGAACAAGCATGCGTATAACACCGGACCAATTAGTATTATAGTGGTTATCATAGATATTATAATACCAATAAATCCTATGCAAAAAGTACGTAATATAAAAGTGTAATGGCTAGCTAAAAACCTATCTTTAATATCCTTATTAATATATGCAAAAACTGCTCCAATAATAGGTAATAATGGTGCAACTACTCCGCACAGAAATAATATATAAATTACTATAAGGTTTGTTTTCCCTGCATTTATGTATTTCTTAATCTCCTTATCCATGTTCATCTCTTTAAAATTAGCGTGTCTAAGGTCATTGCGAGACCACGCAGTGGTCGTGGCAATCCATTTCTAATCACTTTTATGGATTGCTTTGTCGCCACTAAAGTGACTCCTCGCAATGACAACTAGGTAAGTCTATTAAAATTCTTAACCACTAAGTGCATTATACTACCATGTTTTATATAATCTATCTCATTATCTGTAAAAACTTGTAATATTACTTTGATAGTCTCAACTATACCACTTTTTCTCTTTATGATACAATTAAGTTGCTCATAAGGCATTATTTCATTACTCAAGCCGGTAATGGTGACATACTCAGAACCATCAAGTTTTAAGTCATTTACAGTAGAAGAAGCAAGAGCAAGCGGTAAAACACCCATACCCACTAAGTTTGACCTATGAATTCTTTCAAAACTTTCAGCAATTACTGCTTTTACTCCGAGTAAACTAGTACCTTTTGCTGCCCAGTCTCTTGATGAACCAGAGCCATATTCTTTACCTGCAAAAATTACTAAAGGCACAGAATGAGCTTTATAATCCATTGCAGCATCATAGATACTCTCTTGATTACCTAGTTGGTTTATAGTTACCCCTCCTTCAATTCCGGGACACATGGCGTTTTTTATCCTATTATTGGCAAAAGTGCCTCGCATCATTACTTCATGATTGCCACGCCGTGATCCATAAGAGTTAAAATCGAGAGGTAGAATGCCATGCTCAGTTAAATACTTAGCGGCAGGACTTGTTTTACTAATATTACCGGCTGGAGATATATGATCAGTCGTAATAGAATTGCCAAAAATAGCTAATATTCTAGCAGATTCTATATCGTGCAAGCTACTAGATATATGTTCAATACCTTCAAAATAAGGAGGATTGTTGATATAAGTACTATCTTTACTCCAATTATAAGTATCGGTTTTAGTTACCTTAATATCTTGCCACTCTTTATCACCTAAAAATACTTCACTATATTTGTCTTTGAACATTTTAGAGTTAATAGATTGATCTATTAATTCCTTTATCTCTTGGTGGGTTGACCAAATATCCTTAAGATATATATCCTTACCATTATGACCTTTACCTATCACGTCAGTTTCAAGATCAATGTTCATAGTACCTGCTAGGGCATAAGCAACGACTAAGGGAGGAGAAGCCAAATAACTAGCTATTGTCAAAGGGTGTATCCTTCCCTCAAAATTCCTGTTACCAGATAACACCGAAGCAACAACAAGATTGTTCCCGGCAATAGTCTCTTCTATTTCCTGCATAAGCGGACCAGAATTACCTATACAAGTAGTACAACCATAGCCGACAAGATTAAAACCTAAATGATTTAGGTACTGGTCAAGTCCACTTTTTTTCAGATATTCTGTTACTACTTTTGAACCAGGGGCTAACGAAGTTTTAACCCATGGTTTTTTAATAAGTCCAAGTTCTACTGCTTTCTTAGCAAGCAAGCCTGCCCCGATCATCACAGTAGGATTCGAAGTATTGGTACAGCTTGTGATTGCAGCTATTACTACATCACCATGCCCTATACTATATTGCTCATCAACAGGGTACTTTTTATCAATATCAACATCACCTCTAGTTAGAGAAGGTAGTTCAGTTTTAAAATTACTAGCAGCATTTTTTAGGTTAACCCTATCTTGTGGACGTCTTGGACCAGCTAGGGAAGATTGTAAAGTAGATAAATCCAACTCTAATATATCAGTATATTCTGGAGTAATTATTGGATCAAACCATAATGACTGTAGCTTGGCATATTGCTCTACTAGCTTTATTCTATTTTGATCTCTAGCTGTAAAATCAAGGTATTTTATAGTCTCATTATCAATTGGGAAGAACCCACAAGTAGCACCATACTCAGGAGCCATATTTGATATAGTCGCCCTATCTGCCAAGCTAAGTGATTCTAACCCATCTCCATAAAATTCAACAAATTTGCCTACTACATTGCTTTTTCTGAGCATTTGGGTAACTGTTAGCACCAAATCTGTAGCAGTAATCATACCATTTAAAGAACCACTTAACTTAAAGCCAATTACCTCTGGTAAAATCATTGATAAAGGTTGACCGAGCATGGCTGCCTCAGCTTCAATTCCCCCAACTCCCCAACCAAGAACTGCTAAACCATTAATCATCGTAGTATGACTATCTGTGCCAACTAATGTATCAGGATAAGCGAAAGTTACACCATTTTGTTGTTTGCTCCACACAACATTGGCTAAATATTCCAAATTAACTTGATGACAGATTCCTGTTCCTGGAGGTACTACTCTAAAATTATCAAATGCTTCTTGCCCCCATTTCAAAAATTCATAACGCTCTAGATTGCGTGCTACTTCCATTTTGACATTCTTAGCAAACGCATCACTTGTTCCATAATAATCAACTTGTACAGAATGATCTATGACAAGGTCAACTGGGATCAGAGGATTAATCTTTAATGGATTACCCCCTAGTTTTTTTATAGCATCACGCATAGCAGCCAAATCAACAATAGCAGGAACTCCGGTAAAATCCTGCATTAGCACCCTAGCCGGCATAAACGGTATTTCAGCGTTGGATTTTCTAGCCTTAAGCCATTCTTTAAATAGTAACAAGTTTTCTTTACTACCAGTTAGACGAAGGACATTTTCAAATAATATCCTTAAACTATAAGGTAGACGCTTTAACTCAAACCCAATATCATCTGCCGCTTTATTTATATCAAAAATTTTATAAAGAGTATCTCCTACAGATATTTCTTTAAGATAATCAGGATTCATTGCCATTTCTCCAATTTTTTAAAATTCAAGTATACACTAAAAATACCTACCACTAAGACCTTCATTTAACTTAACTTGAAAAAATAAATATTTGAAGTAAATTATATAAAAACTTTCTTAGAATCGTATAAATGCTGTCATTTGAACAACTAACTCTTATTATAGATGAAAAAACTATCTTCACTAATATTAGCATGACTTTTTTACCATCTTCTATAGTTTATTTACAGGGAGCAAATGGTTGCGGGAAGACCTCACTACTTAGAATTGTAGCTAATATACAAAATCCAACAAGTGGCAATGTTTTGTATAGATCATTGAACTGTAAATATTTAAAGAAACCTTATTGTAATTATATTGGACATAATCTTGGATTAAAATCCCAAATAACTGTATTAGAGCATCTAAAATTTTGGTCTACAATTTATGATTCCCTTGAAGCTTTAGAATCTTCGATATACTATTTCAAGTTATATAATATTTTGCATGAGAAATGTTACAAGCTGTCTGCTGGTAACCAAAAGAAAGTTGCCTTAGCAAAACTCATTGCTTGCCAATCAAATTTATGGCTATTAGATGAAGTAGAAGCAAACCTAGATCAAGAAAACAAAGAATTACTATATAACTTGATTATTTCGAAAGCAAATAACGGTGGAGTTATTGTGGCTACCTCCCACTCTAATATAGATATTAAGACAGCACAAATAATCAATTTTAAGGATTATAATTCTTAGACCTTAGTAAGTTTTTGTAATATCGATTTAAGACTTTTACAACCAAAATCCAAACTACACAAACAATAAGAAAAACAGCCATAAGAAAACCAGCAAGATCATTATGTACAGCATTTGGGAAAATACTGAAAGAGACAAATTGAATAATTGCTCCAGAAGATTTTCCTACTTTGTATCCAAGTACATCTACTGCTGCCTTTCCCTTAGTTTTCATTTCATTATCAAGAGGTATATATACCATTTCTTTAGTAGAATCAAACAATGAATATTTTACGCTTTTCCCTAAAACATGCCACAAACCACCTACAAAAACAATGATCATTAATGGAGAAAGATAACTAAGACCGGTCATAATTGCCAGCAAAGGTTTTTCTAGTACAACAAAGGTAAAAAACATCATACCTGATAACAGTGTTACGATAGGGGTGATCACTGCTCCCCAAAACCAACCACAGCTTCTAACTAAACTACTACCTAGAAAAGCACAAATTAAAGTAAGTACTCCCGTCCAAAAAAACACCTCACCAGTGTAAGATATAAATGCTTGGGTACTAGGGTATAATTGCTTGGTTTTAGACATCCATAATCCTTCAATTAGGTTGATTGTCATGGAATATGAAATCATTAATACACAAATAATTCCTAAATATTTAGATGTAAAAATTATTTTGCTGCTTTCAAGTAACCCTAGTTTTAGTATATCGGTTCTTTTATTTTTGAATCTAATATTTTTAGTAGTTTCTATAATTTTCAATTCAACAAATCTATGCAAGATTAAACAAATTAGACCGGAAATTATAATGATTAGCATAAACGATTTAAGGAGAATTTCTGTTTTGTCGTTAAGATGGGAAAATAGAGGTAACAAAAAATGTTCACCTTTGGCAAAATATATAATTATACTGCCAGATATTAGTAAGTTAGTTTGACCAAATAAGGAAAAAAACGTATAAAATCTTGGAGCTTCTTCAATACTGGTAATCTTATTAGCAAGTTGCCAGTATAATAGTGTAAATACAATTACTGGCCACAACTCCCCCATTATATAAAATAACACAATACTCCATTTTCCCCAAATGATGATAAACCATTTTAAATGTGGAAGTACGGTAACATAATATTCTATTACTTCAGGATCTGGATGAAAATATTCCCGGTATGGAAACAACACAAAAGCAAATAATATGAAAAATCCCAAGAAAAAAGATACTACTATCCTAAACACTTGCTCAGTTGTCATAATATTACAAAGTTTGGAGTAAAGAATGACAAATAAGACACCCATAGGCATCTCACCCCAAAGTTTTATAAAGCTTAAAACTTCTGTGCTAATTAATGTCACTACCAAGCTATCTTTGATACTACGTACTAGATTTTGGTTAAGGAGAATACAAAACATTAGTAAAGCCATAGGTATAAACTTTACTAACTCATTAGATCTAATAGGCCAAACAACGTGTCTAAATTTACTATTTCTAGCCCTATTCCACATATTGAAAGAAGAATTTACTGCATCCATTTAGTACTCATGCTCATTTCCAAGCAACCTAAACTATAAGAAAAACCATGTCAAGTGGTTTTATAATTTAATACTCGATAATCAAGTTTTTTTTAGATACCTGCCTTCGCAGGGATGACACCCACAACTGTTGAAAGTTTACAAATATCTATACCACAGCGTCTATTAGCGAGCGTAAGCAAAGCAATCTAGGAAATAATCTATAGATAAATGATGTTACTGGATCAACTATGTTCGCAATAAAAATTTAAATAAATTTGGTTTAAATTTTTATTGCTTGTGCAGAGCTAGTTAAATCACGTAACTTAGCGTTTGCAATCACAATGATTTTACGCATTAATGCTACCATCGCCACCATTTTCTTTTTTCCTCTATTGATCAATTTTTCATAAAATACCTTCAGTTCAGAGTTAGAATTTCTAGCAGCCATAGCAGCTACAAACAACATAGGTCTAACAAAATTTCGACCATGACCTGTATGTCTATATCCGCTATATCTACCGCTATCATTAGATATTGGTGCAACACCTACTAATGATGCTATTTGTTTGCGGTTCAATGTACCAAGTTCAGGTAACAAAGCTATAAGCTCATTAGATACTACTGCACCTATACCACTAATAGTTTGCAGAGTCTCTTTCTTAGCTTGCAAGAGCTTATCTTTTGCTATTAAGTCATCTATTTCTTTAGTAATAGATGCAATTTGTTCTTCTAGTACTTCGATCATTTTAACACAACTAGACTTGATTAAATCAGCTCTCGGGGACTGAAACCTATTTTTTTCTGCAATCAACATTTGTTTAAGATCGTTCCTACGTCCTACTAATTCATACAAGTTTAAAGCTTGCTTAGATTGTACTTTAAATAGCTCTAATCTTTCTGATCGTTCAAAACCATAAAGTGCTAGAGCTTTAGCGTCAAGACTGTCAGTTTTAGCTGCATTACCAAAAGACCTAATAAAGTTTTTAACTTTACGAGTATTGGCTCTATGTACAGCAAAACCCTGATTGCAAAGCGTTAGTAATAGTTCCATTTCATATCCACCAGTAGTTTCTAAAACACACAATGCAGAACTAATCTCTTTTTTGTAATCCTTGATAAAATCAGCTATTCCATTAGAGTTGTTATTATATTCTTTAGTTTCTTTTTTTCCATGAATAGCAACAACAAAATTGAATTTTCCTATATCAAGACCGATAAAATTATTATATAATAGCATAATACCTCGAAGACTTTTAATGTTGTTTACGATTGTAAGCGGGCGTGCAAAGGCATCCCAATCAACTATTCAAACGTCTCGGGGATTTGGGCTAGAGTACCAATATCCATTCGGTCTTAAAACCAATTGCTTCACGGTCGCTCACGCCTGCACAGCGATAGTCATTTATATTATTAATGACTATCGCTGTAATACCCCCTTATAAGTCAGTATAAATCATTATTTACATTGACTTCAATATCTATTATATCATACTTTTAACTTACAATTGCTTCGTCGACCTACGGTCTCCTCGCAATGACGATTTAGGGCTTACAAAGCTCATCGCGAGACGATTTTTAACTTTCAACAGTTGTGGAATGACACCCTAGGCTATTAAACCGATGTCTTACATCGATACTTGAGATTATATTACGCTTCCAGTAATTGTTGTTTGTTTAGACTTGGGAGATGGCAAATGTTTTATATCGCTGTTAGATGTCCCATTTGGCACAACATGTTTAGATACACTATTCTTTATATCATTAATGGCCATTTTACCATTCTTGCTTTTAGTACTCTTTGCCACATAACTGGTTGCTTCTTTACCTATTTTTCTAGCCTCACTTTGAACATCTTTTTTATGTTCAGGTAATTTCGTTTTCTCGTCAAAACTAACCTGATCAAACGTAGCTTTACTAATTGCCTTGCTCTTAGACTTAGAGTCTTCTGAAGTAAATTGTGCCTCAGTCAAATCCGTGCCTTTCATAGAAATATCTTTAAATGTTAGCCCACTTATATCGCCAACAATTTTAACATTATCTAAAGTTATTTTATTATTTGCATGATTTTTATTATATTTATTAATTGCAGGCAGAAGAGTTTTTAAAGATTTTGCATCAATAGTTGCCCCTTCAAAACTAATTTTATCTTTAAAAATAGCTCCTTTAAAAGAGCAATTGCTAATTTCACTATTTTGAAAAGAACGTTCTTTAAATATCGCCTTATCAAAATTAAACCCATTAATTATAACATTTTCAGTAGGTATCGGATTTTCTTTGTCAAAAACCAAACCTCTGAAATCTTTACTTATTAGAGAATATTCTACAGTTTTTGAGATTGTACCAATATTGGTGGCATCAGCTTGTTGTTGCAGTAACTCACTTAAATCAACTTTCCCTTCATCTATTTGCTGAGAACTTTGCTGTACACTCTGCTGAGAATCTTTATCAGAAAAACTAAAACGAACTTTGCCTAAAGATTCACTCCATTTTTGTCTACGTGTTCTCAGTGAGGTAAAACTTCTTTGTATTAGGAATCTAGCCCCTTCAACTAATGTTTCTGATACTATCCCTATTAATTTCTTGTCAGATAACAATTTGAATATCCCGAACATAACCATGTTATAATTACCAGTCTTAAATTGTTCGGCTATCTTTGTTAAATCTGGTATCTTTTTGCTGGCTAATTCAATAATTTCCTGACCTTTTACTTTTAAATTTCTACCTACAACTGTTGTATTGAGAAATTCATCAACTACAGCACCAAATCGTTCAGCATTCTCGCCAAGAAACTTTGGAATATCTTTATCAATTATTTTCCTCACATCTGCATTTTTTGGTTTATTTATAAAATCTAAAATAGAATCTGCTACTGTAACAGCTTGAGCAATTTTCTCTTGTTCAGGACTATTTACTAGGTCTTGAATTTTAGTAATAATAGTTGTTACCCCCTCTTTATCTTTTAAAGTAGCATTAACCAAATCAGTTGCTATTGGTAATATTTGTGGGACAATATCAATAGCTAACTCAGCCATCTTTAACACTAGATCAGGTTTAACTCCAGCGGTATCTAGGCTAGCTTTAACCTCTTTTTGCTCAGTTACATTCTTTGTAACTGCTAAAATAGTACCTTGATTTTGTTGTAAATAAGCAGGGATGCTCTTAGTTAATAGAGGAGTAATATTTTGAGCAATCCTACCTACATCATCAATTATATTAGACAAAATTCCTGGCTTAGCTTCATTACTAGCTTCATTTTGGTACTTAGCTAAATTACTATTAATTCTAACTAGCTCTGACACTGTACTAAGACCATCTGACACTATATCAACAATTAATGGTACTGTAGCATCTATCAATTCTTGTGGTACACCATATCTTGCAATTTGGGGATTATTATTGCTAATATTATTAACTATAGCCTTGATAGTTTCTGTATTTGCTCTAAGTAAATTTGGCAAATCTTCCTTTATATTTTGCTGGACATCTGCATTTTCAAGTAATCCTATAAATTGTTTAATTACTCTTTCTGTAGCTTGATCTTTTAACTCAATATCACCAGTTTCCTGAGTTATTGTTTGTATATCTTGATAGAGTTCCTTTATTTGCTCTAGACTTAGTGCTTTCATGGTATTTTGTAGCACATCAATAGCTATAGGAATTACCTTCCCATAAAATTCAGGGTTCACATTAGCTAGCATTGGAACAATAGGTGATACTACTACTTTATAAATATCCTCCTTTTTTAAATTTTCAGTATTGCTTTGAGCTAAAGATTCAGCATTATTCTTTAGTGTTTCAAGCAATTTTGGCAAAACTTGAACAGCAATATTGGCAATCTCTGTTTTATTTTTTGCTAAAACATCCGGCAATCTCTCTTTTAGTGTTGTTAAGGTTGCATCTTGTAACAAAATATTAGGTAACTGTTTAACAATAGCAAGTTTTTTAGCTCCAGCTTGTTTATCTAGATGACTTACTTCCGAAATAGTTTTAGCCTCTCGTATTTTATCATCAGTATCATCCAATATAACTGGCTTTAAAGCTTCATATATATTACTAACCCCTTCATGGTTTGCTAAAACGTTACCAATAAGTTCTGAAAGTACAGGTACTACTTTTGGTAATAATTCTTTTTCCATTCCCAAGCTACTAAGCGTTCCCTGCAGTTCTGTATTTGATCCAATGATTATTTGCAATGCTTTGGCTATATTTTCTCCATCATTAATTAAGAATTTAGATAGTATATCATTTTTTATAAGTACACTAAGATCTATTTTATCTAATATTGTACCAAGTAAATCTTTTTTTACTTGAGGGTCGTCAGATAAAGCTCTATCAGCAGTTAGCTGCACAATTTCTATAATATTTTCAGGATTTTTAAGTATCTCAACAACAGTATTTTTAACAATAGGTAACAATTGACTGTTTATATATTTTTCATCAAAACCAGCTTTCTTTAATTCTTGTAATAAAATAGCCCTATCATACTTGGCTTGTAGAGACTTTAAAGAATCAATTTGTTCTTCTAATTCTTTAATTTTAGATTCTTTTCTTGTTGTAGACGATTTTAGCTCTTGTAATTCTTTGTCTAGTTCCGGTAATTTCTGTATATCATCTTTTTTAGAGTTAAAATCTTTTTGTATCTCATCTATTTTCCCCAACTCTTTTAATGCAATCTTGGTAAGAATTGGAGCAAGATTTTCCACTAATCCATTAATTATTTCAACATTTTGAGCAAGAAATGTTTTTGTATCAGGATCTTGCAATAATTTTATAAAGAAAGGAGCGTTAGATGGATCATATTTTTCTTCACCATTTAATATTTTCTGTAATTTCTCTATTTCTTTAGCATAAAACCCTCCTGAAGTTATAACACCAACAGTTGTTTTAGCATGACTTACTGCAAATTGTATACCCTCTATGGCAGCTTTAAATGCCTGACCTTTACCAATACCTTTTTCTTTTGTTCTTGCCTCTGCTAAAGGAGATAATATTTTCTCTAAACGAGTTTGATCTTTTAAAATATCGCTACATATTTTAAAAAATTTTTCTTTTTCTTCTTGATAGGAAAGTTCTCGCTTTTGCTGTTGCTTTATCTCCTTTTTTTCTTGCTTTTCCTGTTGTTCTTGTTGCTTTTGCTGTTGTTTTATCTCCTTTCCTGCTTGCTGTTTGTCATGTGAGTTAACTAACTTGTTATAATCCTCTATCTCTTTGTTGCATGCATTAAGTTTTGCTTCCCATGACTTCAGTTGTTCTTTTGTCTTTTTTTCTTGAGGTTTTTGCTGAGGTTCTTGCCTTGCTAATGCAATTAACTCTTTATAGTTAGTAATTTCTGCTAATAAATCCGCTTGCCTTTGCTCAACTAATTTTTTATATTCCTCTATTTTTGCTGATTGTTTGGCAATTTTTTCTTTATCTTGAAGGTTATTTATATCTAATATTGCTTTTTCTTTTTTATAAATATTTTCTTGTAGATTTTTCAAAGTATGATTAGACGATTTAAAAGCTTGCTTGACGACTTTAGTCAAAATTGACACCTTATCATTTGTTTTACTCATATCTAATTCTCCTTTATTATATTATAGTTAACCTAAGAAGGTTTTAGCCGTATACTCGATGAAAATCAAGAATTGCGTCGTCGTCTTCATGGCATAACTGTTGAAAGTTAAAAAATCGTCTATTAGCGAAACGCTGTTGTAAGGCTTAAACCGTCATTGCGAGCGAACGTACGTGAGCGTGGCAATCCATGAAGCTTGTCATATAGACAATTGCTTCGTCGACCTACGGTCTCCTCGCTAATAGACAGTTTTTTAACTTTCAACAGTTATGGGATAACACCCTAGGCTATTAAACCGATGTCTTACATCAATAGTTGAGGTTAGCTAAAAGAATCAATTCGCAATACTCCCATTATCCGAACGAAAAGTTAAGTTTGGAATATTATAGTAGTGAACTAAAAACCTACTGACAAAAGCACCTGCAATTACCGTAATAATAGAGTATTTTATTATACTATAATTAGGATTATAAGCATAAGAATCTAATAATATACTAAATATCCCACCCCATAATATGAATATTTCAAAATTAACTTCTCTAGGTATATACTCCATATTCTTGTCATGCTTACAAATTAAATTCCGCAGTATTATACCAGCACTAGAAGTCAAACACGCAAAACATGGCCCCCAAAACTCTAACGGTTCAATTCTTTGTACAATTACAGTTACAACACCAATTATCATAAAGGATGCTTGCCCTAAAGAATCACAAATAACAAGAGTATTACTCCATATTTTTTGGATAAAACTATCCTCATATAACTGCTTATTATAATAAGCTAGGAGTTTAACGGTAAAGAAGCCAACAAGTACCGTTATAAAAACACGGAAAGTATAATATGGAGTCAAAACAAGATTTATATTATCACCATGGTGTACTATTATAATATCGAGTAAAATACATCCTAATATAGATGGTAACATTGCTAATACAAAAGTACCAAACAACGTAGCATTTGTTTTAGAGGATATAGTGATAGCAGAAATCGCGAATGCTATACTCCCTATAACTCCAATAATATAACACCATTCTGAATCAATAGATTTTGGCAATACAATATGATATATATAGCTTTTAACGATTTTTTTATATTCATCGCTATTGACAAAGTATTTAATTGAATCGTTAAACCGTGCGACTACGTTAAGAGATACAGTTTTCTTACTGAACATTAAATGTACAGGGGTTTTAATACCAGTAGGGATTTCTTCTATTTGATCTTTTTTAATACCGTTTAATGAAAGAGCTACCCCTGAAATTCTGTCAGCAAGAAACCCATCAATTTCATTACGTAGCAGCCCATTAAATAACTCTAGATTACTTCCATATTTAATGATAATATCATTATTATTCACCTGATTTAGGTAATCAGTCGTTCTTGCATCACCATAAACAGCTTTTTTAATTATACCAAGACGGAAATTTAGTAAACGTATCTGAGCTAAAAATTCATTTATATTACTAAAACTCAATTGTTTTTTTGCTGAACGTAAAGTAAATAAGGAAATTTCTTCAAATCGATATGGAAGAGAAAAATTGGCAAAGACTGCTCTCTCAGCAGTATAAGTAGCTCCCGCCACCATATCACTGTCACCATGCTCTATATTTGATATTGCTCGCTCCCACACAGAATCAGCATATTGTATGCCAACGCTAATTTTGCTACTAATACTATTGATTAATTCAATATCTAAGCCAGTAACACAATAGTGACCATTTTTAGCTATATGACTAAATTGGTAGGGTTCTAGTGGATACCAATCAACAAGCAGATTATCTTTATCAGACATTTCTTCAGTACATTGAGTAAAATATTTGTCCTGAATACTAGATAGTTGATTACTACTATCCTCAGGATTAGCAAAGGTAAAAAAGTTTTGCACAATAATAATAATCGGGATGATACTTTTAAGTACTTGCATTTTGCATTAGTTCTCCTAAATTAAGGTCTATTCCAAGTTTTTGCAGCATACATTAATATCACCGTCAAAGAACTTAATATTAAATTCTTGTTTTTTGCTTGCAACAACTTTTGATGTTATAAATTCTCCATTTTCTGATTTAATTACCGCAAAGCCACGTTTTAGTACAGTTTTATAATCTAGACTTGTAAGTAGCAAATTATTTAAATTTAATTGATGCTCATAATTTTTTAACTTAGTGCTAATAGATTTTAGCATATAATTAGATTGATGCACTAATTCTAACGACTGATAATTAACTATTTTTAGAGGATTTAATATTTCTATATTAAGTGAGTCAAGTTTTGCCACTTTAAATCTGAGTAAGTTAGGCAAAGAATCTGTTAATCTAAAACTGAGTTCATCAAGAAGTTGTTGATTATAGTCTATATAAGTAGTTATACTCCTAAAAATGTCAGTATTAGAGTTAACTGCTTGCTGTTCATATTTAACTAGCTGATTAATACGACTGCATAATGCATCATAATACGAACTGATTGTATAATGTAAATTAGAAAGCACAGGTACAGCAAATTCAGCTGCAGCAGTTGGTGTGGGGGCTCGCTTGTCAGCTACTAAATCGATTAAAGTATTATCTACTTCATGTCCAACTGCAGAAATAATAGGAATAGCTGAATTAAATACGCTCCGTACTACTACCTCTTCATTGAAAGCCCACAGATCTTCTATAGACCCCCCTCCCCTTGCAACAATTATAACATCAGGTTTTATATCTTTATCTAATTCATTAAATCCTGAAATAGCACTAGCAATTTCACTTGCAGCATTTTCGCCTTGAACAGCAACTGGCCATATTAGTATATGAGATGGACAGCGGTCATTAATACGGTGTATAATGTCCTTAATTACTGCCCCAGTCATTGATGTAACCACCCCAATCTTATTAGGCAGAAAAGGTAGTGGCTTTTTTTGTTTATTGAATATACCTTCTTTTTCTAATCTCTCTTGCCGCTCCTTGAGAATTTGCATAATAGCACCAAGACCTGCGGGTTCGAGGACTTCTACCGATAGCTGATATCGTGAATTTCCTGCATACCCAGAAAGCTTACCTCTAGCTACCACTTCCATACCATCAATTGGTACAAACTTAATTTTTGCAAGTACAGGACGCCAACAAGTACAGGCTAGAATAGCTGTATTTTCTTTAAGATTAAAGTAACCATGACCAGAAGTTGCTATCTTAAGACCAGAAATTTCCCCCTTTACTCTAATATAACCAAAATTATTCTCTAGCAACTCCTTGATCTTACTAGAAATTTCAGTAACTGAAAATTCCTGATCTACTAGATTAGTAATAAAACTATCTTCTTCTAACATAATGACACTGCTTTAGATAGTGGATTTTGAAAATGATTTTATATAAGCATTTTAAACTAATAAATTCAAGAACAAATAGACAATTAGTAGTATTACCAAGTTTAGTAGTATCACCAGGTGTTAGTAGTATTACCAAGTGTGCAAGTTTAAGTAGGTATAATAGTCCTCAATATTTTAAGGGTGATGTCCACAACTGTTGAAAGTTAAAAAATCGTCATCACGATGAGCTTTGTAAGCCCTAAACCGTCTATTAGCGAGCGAACGTACGTGAGCGTGGCAATCCATGAAGCTCTTGTCAATTGCTTCGTCGACCTACGGTCTCCTCGCAATGACGCCGGGCTATTTTCTTCATAAATCTCTCCTTGCCAAATGTGCATAGTCGTCATACTTTAGTAAATCAATATCATATGGAAAGTTTTTATTCGTTACATAATATTCTAGTACTCGCATCATCCCCTGTTTATGACGATCTAAGTCTTCTTTCGTTAAGTCTATTTCCAAAGTTTGGATTATTGGTTTCGAGCTAGAAATTTTTACATAAGTAACCTGTTTAACGCTATGAACTTTTATAGCAAAACCACCTTCCTGTAACATTAAACCTCCAATGATTAGCTGCGGAGATAATCCGGCTTCTACATCTTTTTTACTCGGTAAACTACCAGTCTTATAATCGATAATGACAGCTGCCCCAAGCTCATCCACCTCAATTCTATCAGCAACTCCAATTATTGTTAATTCTTGCCCTCCAATATTTAACGAAATTGCTCCTCTGCATTCTGAGTAAATATATTGAAAATCACTTCTGCGTTTTTCATCAAACTCAATAAAAGACTCAGCAATAGGAATAAATTTTATTTGCCAAATTTTTTGTGTATAGGTCGGCAGAATAGTATTCTGTAAAATATTATTACTAATTTCCAATATTAATCCAACTTTGTTATTTTCTAACTTATCATAATTTTTAGAATATTGTTCTAAGACCTTATGAACAAAACTACCAAATTCAGATATTTTAGGCTCCTGCCCTATCATATCCTTGCTTCTTAAATTCAAAATCTTCTTAGCATAGAAACTATAAGGATTCCGTACCAACATTTCTATATCAGTAACTGAGATTATCTCAGGAAAAATTGGACTATATACATAACCACTATGATTATGGCTAACCCAATTAGTATTTTTGACGTCATTGCAAGGAGGAGCAAAACCATAATTGTTGAAAGTTAAAAAACCGTCATTGCTAAGCACTGTTGTAAGGCTTAAATCGTCATTGCGAGCGAACGTACGTGAGCGTGGCAATCCATGAAGCTTGTCATATGGATTGCTTCGTCGATCTACGGTCTCCTCGCTAATAGACGATTTTTTAATTTTCAACAGTTGTGGATCGAAGCCTGAACAAAGCAATTCATTTCTATTCACTTCCTTGGATTGCTTTGTCGCTACTAAAGTAGCTCCTCGCAATGACGAACTAATGTTAGTCGGATTAGCTATAACCATATTAACATTATTTGGTACATCCACTAAGTCACTTTCTGATAAATATGTTAAATAATTTTCTGAAATCAAACTTTTCTGTAAAATAAATTGCAATTTTAGTAATAAATTTGATGGTAATAAACCTGATTTACCATTTTGTCTTTTTGCTCTAGTAATTATCACTTGAGCATTATGCAGAAATAAATAGAAATAATATTGATGTATGGTATATCCAGTAGCAATATGTAATTTTTTAAGTGTCTGCTCATTAATCCACTGATTCACAGCTGATGACGAAGCTAAGCTCCCTTGATTAAAGTCGGCTAAAATTACTAGGTCAAATTTAAGTAACATTAAATCTTCAGCTTTACCAATAATTATATTTTTAGAATAATTATCATGTGCAAAATACTTACAACTAAACATTAAAGATTTAAGTAACTCTGGAAACCATTTTTTATTATTTAATGTTAGATTACAATTATTTTTTATTAAGCTAGATAAAAAAGTTGATAGTTTAGAAGCCGGCTGTTCATACCAAATATTTGGATAAAGTTTTTCAGCAATCTTAATCGAGGATTTTAATATTTTAACAAAACTACTGCCACCAAAACTACTACTATTTGTATAAAGTAAGTCTATTAGTTTTTTACACCACTTTATTAATGCATCATCATTGGTTTTTTCTACTAAAGACAGCATCTGACTAGATTGCCGTATAAAACGGTTTTTGCTGCTCATTAATAGCTCTAATTTTGGGACTAATTTACAATTAATAAAAGGATTCTTTAATAGTAAGAATAACTTTTTTATATCAAAATCATTACATAATATTTCACTAACAGAAATTATTAGAGAACTAACTAGCGTTTTTGTTAAATGATCACCCAGTAAATCTTGAAATTCTAAGGAATATTTGGTCAAAGAATTACAGTAAAAACTCTTGGTTGTTTGATTATTAACAATAATAGCTATCTTCTTATCACTATACTGTTTGCAGATCAGGCTTATTTGTTCTGCTTCTTGAAAAATATCCTCAAGCTCAAAATATTTTATGCAATCTATAGACTCGCTAGTTTTTAAATCTTTATAGTCAATTGATGAGAATTTTGTAACGTCGTCTTCGATCACTCGCCTATTATCTATAGGCTTCGCTCCATCGTACCTGCTATCTAATTCTCCTGAATTGACTATATCCTCAAAAATTATCTGATCTAGAATAGAATGATGTTGTTGCTCATTACCTAAAGGCTGAAAATCTGATAAATCTTTATTTAGAGTTGTCAGTAATTTTTTTAGGCTATATAAATAATCTTCTTCAGGCTTATCATATTCTAATAGAGACCTATTACTAATAGGCGGTAAAATTATAAAACCACACGGTGAATTAGCAACATTCTTTAAGAAATTCCATGATATAAGATTGTGACCTATGATGCCCGCTACTATTAAATTGGTATCAGCTCTTTTCAACCTTGCTATCTCTGCTTCCATCATAGTTATTTGATAATTTACACGATCTAGCAATCCTAACAATTCTATCTGTTTTTTCCATTGATGATGGGTATATTTAAGAAATTCATAAATAACATTCCAATGTTTTGATGGATTCATTTTTTCTATTTCATTTACAGAATCTATCGATAAATTATTACAAGCTAGCTGATAAAATAACTCAGCTATTGTTGAACAAAACTGTAAAGATTGTGTTATACTGAATTGTAGCTTAGGGTAATTATGGATGATTTCTGCTAATATAATTCTCTCTTGCAAGAACGTTATAGGTTCTAGAGTTATAGGTTCTAGATTTTCTGATGTAATACCAAATATTTCCTCACCTTCAGCCATAATATTGGAAAAAGGGATAATATTCGGTAAAATCGCAATATTTTGCTTCTTAATCAAAATATTTTGTAAATTTAAACAAGCAAAGCCACTCGGTAATATAATTTTAAGATTGCTAATAGATTCTTTACCAAAATTATCTAGAATAAAATCAGCTACTATATCCAAAAACGATGAAGACGGGTTGACTCTATAAAGGTTCATTAAATTCTCTAATTATATCATACAAATATAATAACATAACTTGACAGCACCACTAATAGCTAAAACTCTTAAAAATTTTGTTTTAGTAAAACCGGCAATTAAAGGAATAAATTTGCCCCATAACGGTATTATCATAAACCAAAGTATAAATATGTTATATTTTAAAAAAAATTGGGAAAATGATTGGTGGTTAGTATGAACCTGTTCATTTTTAGAATAATAAAAAATTTTCAATAAGATCAAACCAAAGAAATAATTTATACTAGTAGCAAATAATGAAGCAATGGTGGCAACAGTAACTATTATTAAATTATTATAAACACCAAATATCCTCATAGAGTGAACGATTAATTCACTATCTAAACTTATAACTAAATTACCTACTAAACTATCAATAAATAATAACGAATATGCCTCAAACTGGTCCATAATTCAAACTGGTTTATAAAAATAATAGGTTTGACAAAATATACCCAATACTATAATTTGCTACCTATAAAATACAATATATTATAATTTAAATTTTCCTGTGAACAAAGCTTTATCTTTAAAAAAACCACTTTTACTATGGTCTCTTGCCACCCTGTTTTTTGCTTTTCAATTTATATTAAGACTCTCAACTGGAATTCTTAGAGAAGAAATTATACAAAAATTTGCCATTGATACCATAGCATTTGGTACGTTTGCTGGATATTATTATCTAGGTTATGCAGGAATGCAATTACCAATCGGCATAATGCTAGATAAATTTAATTTTAGGATTGTCACATTCTTATCTATCTTAGTTACCTCTCTTGGTACTCTAACTTTTGTTGCTAGCACTGATTTTAATTACTTACTCATTGGTAGATTTATGATTGGAGCTGGTTCTGCTGTAGGTTTTTTATCAGTAGCTAAGATTACTAGAAGCTCTTTCCCGGCTAAATACCATTCCTTAATGCTTGGATTCTCCTTTACCTTTGGCTTACTTGGAGCAGTATTTGGCATTACTCCAATGAAGCTATTATTTACACATTTTGGTTATGACGTAACTTTTAATAGTCTAGCTCTAGTTGGATTTATTATTGGACTAATGATTTTATTAGTAAAAACCGATGATATAAGAAGTAATTCTAATACTAGCGACTCCAAATCTTCAATATTGAAGCTCTTATTAAATCCTACTATTTTATTTATTGGAGTTTGTGGTGGTCTAATGGTAGGAGCATTAGAAGGTTTTGCTGATGTATGGGCTATTCCATTCTTCAAACAAGTTTATCAAATGAATGATATGGAAAGTAACTTGGTTACCTCATTCGTTTATATAGGCATGTGTTTTGGTGGTCCAATACTTGCACTTATTGCTAATTTATCAAAATCATCTAATTTTATAATAATAATGACTGGATTGCTAACGGTAGCAATTTTTACTATTCTATTATATTGTCCTTCATTAAATTTCTTTACTAGTAGTTCTTTAATGTTTTTATTAGGAATTTTTTGTTGTTATCAAGTTCTAATTTTTACTGTTGTAGGTAACCTTGTTACAGATAAATCTGCTGGACTTGCTATTGCGATAGTCAATTGCATTAATATGTCATTCGGACATTTTTTCCATAAAATTATGAGTAATTTAATATCTTACAACTGGGATGGTCTACTAAGTGAATCAGCTGTACCTATTTATAGTCGCTTTGATTTTATTATAGCAATTTCTATAGTTCCAATTTGTTGCCTTATTGGAATCACCGGCTTTTACTGCTTGTCCAAAAAGTCAAAAACTCAAATATCAATCAATAGGCTTGTGGAAAAGACTGTTTCAGCTTAAATAGTAATATTTTATAAAATATTACTAATAAAGCTTAGTGCAAATTATAATTGTTGTATACTACATAAACATAACCATTTGTCCTAATAACAAAATGACCAACGAAACAATTAACAAAAATACTTTATTAATAATTGATGGTTATGGATTTGTCTTTAGAGCATACCATGTTCAACCACCATTAACTTCTCCGAGTGGCTTAGCTGTTGGAGCATTGTATGGTTTTACCTCCATGTTGTTAAAACTATTGAACGATTTTAAGCCAGAGCATGCTGTCATTATTTTTGATTCTGGTGGTAAGAATTTTCGTCACCAAATTTATGAGCAATATAAAGCAAATAGACCGCCTACACCAAAGGATTTGAATGATCAATTACCACTTATTCGTCTAGCAGCAAGTAGCCTAAATTTTCCAATAATTGAGAAAGCTGGTTGTGAGGCAGACGATATAATTGCCACTCTAGCCAATAAAGCAACTGCATTACAAGAAAATACTATCATTATTTCTTCTGATAAAGATTTAATGCAATTAATTAATTCGCATACTAAAATGTATGACCCAATAAAAGCAAAATACATATCTGAAGATGACGTGATAGAGAAATTTGGTGTAGAACCAAGTAAGCTCCGGGAAGTAATGGCTTTGATCGGTGATAAGTCAGATAATATACCAGGTGTTCCAAGCATTGGTCCTAAAACTGCTGCAACACTTATAAAACAGTTTGGTTCGTTAGCAGAACTTTTAAACTCTCTCGATCAAATCAGTAATGATCGTCAAAGGGAAATCATTAGCTCCTCAAAGGATCTAGCATTAATTTCCTGGCAGCTAGTTGGTTTAGATTATAATGTTAATATAGACTTGGATTTTAGTTTATTGCAATATAGCCCCCCTGATAGTAGACAAATCTCTGACTTTCTAGCAGAATATGGTTTTAAATCTCTAAACAAACGCGTGGAAAATTTATTCCAAATACAAATTACCAATGAATCTTTGCCTATTAAGCAAGTCATAGTTCAGGAGATATCTTCTAAACAACAGCTTGATTCTGTGATGATTAAAGCTGAAGAGCATGGGGTCGTCAGTATTTATCTATCAGATCATCTAGGACAAAATCCTTCTATAATTTTATCGATTGATGATAAGTGCCACAACATTAAGTTTATAGCTAGAACCCCTAGCAATATGTCTGATTTACTGTCTGATGATTTTCGCCAAAATTATCTGCATCAATGGTTTATACCTGATATTCTCAAATTGCTAAAAAATAAGTCTATTAAGAAAATCACTTATAAACTAAAATCATTATTAAAATTCTTTGTCGATAGTGAAATATACTCATGCGAAGATCTAGAACTAATGCAATATCTGATATCTGCTGGTAAACCTCAAAGAAACCCGTTTGATTCGGTGAAAAAGGATAATTTAGAAGCCATGGCAGAAATAATTACTAGCTTTAGCACTGACTATCAAAAACTATTGTTAGAGTTAAAGGATCATCATGCCTTAGCACTATACAAAGAAACTGATTTACCTTTATGTTATATAATAGATAAAATGGAGAAAGCTGGGATTAAAATCGATTCACAGTATCTTAAACAGCTATCAAGTGAATTTGGTAATGAAATTACTAAATTAGAGCAGGAAATTTTTACCATTACTGGTACAAAGTTTAACATTGCCTCGCCAAAGCAACTGGGAGAAATTTTGTTTGAGAAAATGCAACTACCCTTTGGTAAATTATCATCAAAAGCTAAGTCTTATTCTACTAGTGCAGAAATACTTGAAAAAATTAGCGAGAGTGGTTTTGCTATTGCCGATTTATTATTAAAATGGCGTCATTTAACTAAATTAAAAAATACTTATACGGATAGCTTACCCCTGCAAGTAAATCCAATAACTAATAGGGTACATACCACATTTTTACAAACTTCAACTAGCACTGGTAGGCTTAGTTCTCAAGATCCGAACTTACAGAATGTGCCAATTCGCTCGAAAGAAGGCAACAGAATCAGAGCAGCTTTTATTGCAGAATATGGGCATAAATTAATTTCAGCTGACTATTCACAAATTGAACTCCGAATCTTAAGTAGCATGGCAGATATACCCTCCTTAAAGCAAGCTTTTGTTAATGGTGAGGATATACATAGTAAAACAGCTTGTAATATATTTAAAATTACCGAAAAAGATTTAACACTAGAACATAGGCGTAAAGCAAAAGCTATAAATTTTGGTATTATTTATGGTATCAGTAGCTTTGGACTAGCAAAACAGTTAAATATTAGCTCTTCACAAGCAGCAGAATACATAAAAAAATATTTTGAAGAATACCCGGAAATTCAAAAATATATGGAATATATAAAAAACTATGCCAAGGAACATGGTTATGTCCTAAACCTATTCGGACGGAAATGTTTTATTCCCTTAATCCATGATAAAAAACACTCCCTACAGCAATTTGCCGAAAGGGCAGCAATCAACGCTCCAATTCAAGGAACTAGTGCAGACATCATAAAAGTGGCAATGATTGATCTTGACCGTAAGATACGGAAATTAAAATTAAGAACCAAACTAATTCTACAAATCCATGACGAGTTACTTTTTGAGTCTCCTATTGATGAAATAGAAGTAGCCAGTCAGCTAATCAAAACCACTATGGAGAACTCACCCAAATTAGCTATTCCACTTATTGTTGAAACCAAGGTAGGAGATGATTGGCTAAATACACATATTCTCAACTAACTGCACAAATTGTTAAAACAACTTTTGAGTTTGAAGGAAACTAAGGAAACACAAGAAGTACGGACGGTCAAGTAGCCTAGGATGAATCCTAGACTACTCTTTTTTGTCCTATTTCTTCCTGACTTCCGCAGATTTTTTGATATTAGTTGTTATAAGTGGCATTAGTAAGGAGGTGAAGTGGTACTCTCGTTCTGTTGTGCCTAGTAGATATTTTATTATTGACTTTAACTGCGATGTTGTTTATTATTTAATTAATTGAATATAGCCCCATATTTTATAGCCCTAATATGTACATACGTCGTAAAAAAACTCCTAATAGTCCAAGGCAATCTATTCAAATAGTGGAAGGTTATCGTGATAGTAAAGGTAACGTCAAACAGCGTATAGTACGTCATTTAGGAGTCTTCATAGATGAAGTAGAAGAAGCTAAATTAGTTGCCCTAGCACAAGATTTGATTGCCAAGATTAAAGCTGAGAGAGAAGCTGCAATTGGGCAGAGGAATTTGTTTACTGATGATACTAACGAGGTTAAAAGAGGTCGTCCAACTAACAAGTTGTTAAAAGATATTCTACCTGTTAACGAAGTAAAACTAAATGAGGTTGTAGAAGTCAAGCGAGTTGTTGAAGGAGTGCATCAAATAGGGGGGCATGTTTATGATCAAATGCATTTTAACCAGTTACTAGCAAGGAAACGTGACGCTGGGATGCTGAAGGATTTAGTGTTAGCCCGTATGGTAAGACCAAATAGTAAAAAAGGGATAGTTGAGTATTTAAGCGATCAATTTGACAGGCATCATGATCTAGATGCTACTTATCGGATGATGGACAAATTACATGAGCAAATACCTAAAATTAAAGAATTATGCTTTAAAAACACCCTAACCCTGATTCCTAATAAAGAGATTAGCCTAGTATTTTTTGATGTCACTACACTATACTTTGAATCAGTAGAAATAGATGAGCTAAGAGCCTTTGGCTATAGTAAAGATCATCGCTTTAATACTACCCAACTAGTTCTTGCCCTAGCAACTAATGAGGATGGATTACCACTTGGCTATGAGCTGTTTAGTGGTAATACCGCAGAAGTTAGCACCTTAATTAAATCAATTAACAGCTGGCAAGCGTATCTTAAAGTTAAAGATGTCTGTTTTATTGCTGATCGTGCAATGTTTAGTAAAGCTAACTTGCAAGCTCTCGATGAAGGTGGTTATCGTTATATTGTGGCAGCAAAGCTTAAAACACTCAAGAAAGAAAAGAAAGAAGAAATATTATCAGAGGAAAACTATAAGCCTACTGTTATAGGCAATGATCTTACTTGGATTGCCGATCTAGAGCATGATGGTAAACGTCTAATTACCAGTTATAAATCTAAAAGGGCTATTAATGATGCACAGGAGCGACAAAAAATTTTAGATAAAATTAATAAGACTATTGGTGAGTCTGGTAGTACTAAAAAACTTATATCTAATAGTGGAGTAAAAAAATATACTTCTAGTGAAAATGGCAAGAGCTATATTGACGCAGAGAAGATAGAGCAGGATGCGTTGTGGGATGGCATACATGGGGTAATCACCAATGACCAAACTATAACTCCACATGAAGCAATAGCAAAATATGCTAGATTATGGGTAATTGAAGAGCAATTTAGAATCAATAAACATAATTTACAAATGCGTCCAATTTTTCACTGGACTAAACAAAGGATAGAAGCACACATAGCTGTGTGTTATATGAGTTTTGCAGTGCTTAAAACTATAGAATACAAGGTTGCTCTGACCCAAAAGATCAGTGTAACTAACATCGTTGAATTATTAATATCAGTACAGGCTTCAATCTTAAGACATACAAAGACTGGTGATCTTTATAGACTACCAAGTGCAATAAAAAACGAAGCTAGAAAAATCTATAAAACCTTTAACATCAAGCGTTCAGACCATGCTGAAATATATTTAAAATAACAAAATAATGTTGTGCCTAAATTTTAAAAATCCTAGCACTATGAGCCTTCTAAGCTTATGCCTTATTAAAAAATGCGGAAGTCGGGGGCAACACAAGAAGTACGGACGGTCAAGTAGCCTAGGATGAATCCTAGACTACTCTTTTTTGTCCTATTTCTTCTTTTTCTTAGCAGTCTCACACTCACAGGCGATGTTAAAAGCAACAGAATTCATATGTGATTTAACATCTTGAGAACCAGCGATTACCCCTCCTAATGCCCAACTCATTTTATTAGCATCTATGCTACCTAACAATTTTTTTGTCTCGTTATCTTTTATATTAATTTTTGCGTTAAAGTAAGAGCTACCAGCACCAAAACCAATTAGTGTACGCATAACAGCATTACCCTCAGAATACTTAGTTATTTTTCCATCAATAAGTATAGCCCTATCTGTAGAGTCAACATTCCGTTGAACTTTGTCGAATAATTTTTTAGATTTAATTGAACTTGCTATCATATCGGCAAATCTCTTACCTTCTGATATAACATGTGGATCATTAGAAGATTTGCTAGTACCATCCTTAAAATCATTAATAATTATGTAATCATAATTACTAAAATCCACCCGACTCTCTGATGTTTGTGCGTTACGTATACTTGATGTACTACCACAAGATGATAGCATTATTGTTAAAATTAAAAAGATAATATTTTTCATAACTCCTCAATGTAACTTAATATATAAAGTGTATATTGACAAGAGATATTTAACAAAGAAAAATATTATCAGTTGGAATATGGTTTAGATAATTGATATTACTGCAGAAGAAATATTATACCCCCCCCCTTTTTTCAACTGGCTCTATTCCATATAGTGATACCATTCGCTCAAGGACTCTTCCAACAGTAGGAGCTGCAGTCCAGCCAGCAGTAGCAAAGCCAAAAGATTCTTTTGTTCCTTTTGGTTCATCAAACATTATAAAAATAATATATTGGGGATCAATGGCTGGTAATAAACCTAAAAATGATGACATTCTGCTATTCTTAAGATATTTTTTCTTGCCATGCCCATCTGAAGTTAATTTTTCAGCAGTACCAGTTTTACCACCGACAAGATATCCTTTAACATCGGCTCTACGTCCTGTCCCTTCTTTTACCACCAAACGAAATAACTCACTCATTTGTTTAGAGGTTTTTTCACTAAAAACACGCGTGCCAACAAGACGATCATCGTGCCTTTTGATTAGAGTCAGATCATATAATATCCCTCCATTTACTATTGGCAATACTGCTTGCATAAAGTGTAAAGGGCTAATTGAAATGCCATAACCATAGGCCATGACAGCAGTAGTAAGATCACTCCACCTCTTGTCAGATGGAAACAAAGGAGTACCTCTCTCTGGTAACTCAATTTTAAGCTGATCTAGTAAACCTAATTTCTTTAAATAGTTTTTAAAATCATTCTTCCCAACTTCAAGCATAATTTGGCTAACACCAATATTTGATGAATGCAAGAAAATTTCTGGAACACTGTGCCACCCTTGCCTTGGATGATAATCTTTGATATTAAACCCCCCTACCTTCATATAACTAATATCATAAGCATCGTTCATTGCTATAGAATCAGTATCAAAAGCTACGGCCATAGTCAAAGTTTTAAATACAGACCCCATCTCATAGATACCAAGACTTGCCATATTAAACAGTTCTTCTGGCTTTGCTCTACTAGGATAATGTGGATTAAAATCCGGCTTACTAACAATAGCTAAAATCTCACCATTATTAGGATTGACAATTATTCCCACCGCTCCTATTGCACTAAACTCCTTTAATGTCCTATCTATTTCTTCACTTAGGATATTTTGTAATCTTACGTCTATAGATAGTTCAAGAGGTTTTTTAAGTTGATCCGGCTGTATAAAGTCAGAATTAGTTAGAAACTTATCATAGGTTCTTTCTAATCCAGCAAGACCAACCAAATCCCTACCCACATATCCTATAATATGTGACAATAAATTGGAAAAAGTATAGATTCTTTTTTGTTCTTGTTCAAAACTAAAACCTGGCATTCCCAAATTTGATATCGCCTCTTGCTCTTTTGGCAATAAATCCCTTTTGATCCATACGAAACTTTTATTACTTTGTAGCTCTGCAAGTAACTTCATTTTATCAATCTCAGGCAATATCTTGGATAATCTTTCTAAACATTGCGAAGGATTAATTACTTTCTGTGGATTGACAAACAATGAGGAGGAAGGTAAATTTACTGCTAATAAGTTACCATTACGATCTACTATCTCTTTCCTAAAGTCACTATTTTTTACTTGATATTCTGGCTTAACATAGCCATTGGTCGCAACAATTATTAAGCGATATGATAAACCACAAAAAAACATAGCAAAACAACAGCTAACTATTAATAATCTGATTTTGGTATTGTTAGCACCTACATCCCATAAAATAATACTACCAAAATTTTTCTTCATCTTAGTTAGAGTATTTTTTAGAAATACCAATAAAAATATATCGTTACCCATCTACATACTGCTGCTAATGGCTTATTAGTATGTTATTCTGCGAAAGTAGCGTATCTATAATAGACCTCTTGTGCAATTCTACTTCTGCTGGTAATTTGGACGTCGATCCGATACTCGAATCCTCACGTACATTTGAGTACGCTGCGGTTCTGCGTTCCGTGTCTCCTACAAATTCCCTAGCACAAGCGAATTTCACAAGAGGTCTAATACTGAATAGTCTTTCAAGGTGTTTTTTTAGATTCCGCACCGAAACAGGATAACATCTTTTTTTCCATGTAAGTACCATACTAATGTTGATTTTCATCGAATATATTCTGTTTTTTTAGTTGAAACAGTTTGTATGTATTTATTATTAGCAATTGTTTTATAACGCCATTTAGTGTTGGTTTTACTAGAATACGAGCCACTTACTTCATTAGCCTTTGCATATTTTTTACTCTCATTAAGTGCTAAAGGGTCACTAATCATTTGCTTAACCTTAATAGTATCTAATTGTAAATAAAGTGATGATAATTTTCTTAGTCTAGCTGGAGAAATAAGGTATGATTGTTCGACTTTTAACACGTGAATCATGTTTTTCTCATCAGTTAGTTGTTTTGAAACTTCCCCAAGCTGATAATGCAAACTAATGACCTTATCTTTGACTCTAAATAAGCCATAAATAGAAAGAATTATAGTACCTACAACTATATAACTAAATACTCTAACTACCATATATATTACCTATTTTCTGTCCAGCCCTCAACTTTGCAGACCTTGCTCTTGGATTAAGTGCAACTTCTTTAGGCGATGGACATAATGGTTTTTTTGTAAGAATTTTAAGCCATTCTTTAGAACTTTCTTCAGGCGAAATCTTTACACTGTATTTAGACCTAGCAACTACCTTAGCAGAATTTGCTTTTAAAAAATTCTTAACAATTCGATCTTCTAATGAATGAAATGAAACAATTACTAGCCGACCATTTGGTGCTAAAATATTCTTGCAATTATCTAAAAATCTTGCTAATTGACCTAGTTCATCATTGATATGAATACGAATTGCTTGAAAAGTCTTAGTAGCAGAATCAATTTTACCTTTTCTAAAACCTATACTACTACGAACAATATGGGCAAATTTTGCTGTATTGGTAATAGGCTCTAATAACCTGTGTTCTATAATCTTTTTAGCGATTCTTCGAGAATAAGATTCATCACCATATTTATAAATTACATCTGCTATTTCTTGTTCATCAGCCTCATTTATAAAATCTGCAGCACTATATCCCGTATTGCTCATCCTCATATCAAGTGGACCATCATGGGTAAATGAAAAACCCCTATCTCTAGAATCAAGTTGCATAGAAGAAACCCCTAAATCCATAACTATCCCATCAAATTTCAACGAACCTAATTTTGAAAAACTTTCAGCGAAACCTGTCTGAATAAAGTTCACTCTGCTAGGATAATCGTTTACCAATTGATTAGCATAAGTTCTAACATTTGGATCACAATCAATTGCTACTAACTGACAATTACAAGAATCTAATATCATCCTGCTATAACCACCAAAACCAAAAGTGCAATCTAAATAACTTCCTCCATCTTTAGGACATAAGACTTCTTTAACTTCATTCAACATAACCGGCGTATGAGATGATGCGAACTCTTGTATCATACTACTATATCCTTAATGTTTTTCAGTGTTAAACGGTTACTTTGAGCAATTTGCCGAGCTGAAGAAAGATACGTTTCAAAATTTTGTGGCTGCCAAATTTCAAAGACCAATCCCTTCCCTACAAAGCAAGCTTGATCTGATATACCAGCGTGATCTATTAAAGATTTAGGTAGAATCACCCTCCCCTCACTATCAAAGCTAAGCTGGATAGCTTCACCAAGAATGATTGTTTCAAAAGCATCTCGCTCCTCAGAATAGGGATCTAAGGTTTGGATTATTTGACTTAGCTCCTCAAGCCTCTTCAAACTACAACCTTCAATGCACTTATTTCTAAAAGAAGGATAGGCAATAATCCCATTAAACGACTGACTAGACAAAGCTAATCTATAGCTGGCAGGTATCGAAACCCGACCTTTCTTATCAATATTGTTTATATATTTTGATAAAAAAATATTCATTTACCCTTTACCTTTCAATAATTACCACATGGGGTATCAGATCCCAGCCTACGCTGGGATGACAGCAAAATTGCTTAAATATTATCCCATAATTAAGTTATAACTAATTTTTGGTTATAATTGGGATAATTTGGGATTATATGGAATTTTCAGGATATTGTACTATAATTATAGAGTCAAGAAGGTTTTAAACAGTTGATAAACAAATTATAAATTTTTATCTATTGTGACTTATTTGACGTATATATGTGATTCAAAGAATTAATAAAAAAATATTAAAAAAAAGTGGATGACGAGTATTAGTGCAAAGAAAAACTTTGCTATAATTATATTATACTAAAACTTAATGAGCATTTTATGATTACACTACTTGCTTCAATAACGGGCTTTATTAGCTCAATTATTCCGGAGATTTTAAAAATTCTAAAGGATCAAAATGATAAAAAACATGCACTTAATCTTTTAGATCGACAAATTGAAATCAATAAACTAGGACATACAAAGCTACTGACAGAGCTTGATGCTTCAAAAGACATTGCTGAAAATAATACTTTATATTCAACATATAAATCAGGCGTTAATTGGGTTGACGCGTTGAATGGGTCAGTTCGCCCTGTCCTTGCCTATAGTTTTTTTATTATGTATGCCTACATCAAATATGTACAATATAGAACCATACAGAGTACGGCGATCCTTGTAGAATATCTTGATGTTTTATGGAATATAGACGATCAGGCTATTTTTGCCGGTATTATTAGTTTCTATTTCGGACAACGGATGTTTAACAAATTATGGAAACGTAAAATGTAATATTGCAATATGTTGCAATATGTTATATTGTAACTATGGAGTTAAGAACATTTAATTTATTTAAAGATTAGATATATGCTAAAAAGAATTTCGTGGCTTACTTTTTTTGTGCTTATCATATACCCAATTTTACTTGCATTTTTGGTTATAAAATATCACATTAACCACAAGATAGGTATATTCGAAATAGGTTTGCTGATAGCCGGTTATTATGGTTCTAATATTACTGTTGGTGTTGGTTTACATAGGCTTTGGTCACATCATGCCTTTAAAACAAATACAGCGGTGGAGTTTATTCTTGTTATAATGTCAGCTGCTACTTTACAAGGACCAGCCTTGTCTTGGGCCTCAAATCATTACACACACCATACTTATACTGACAAAGACCAAGATCCTCATAGCCCACTAAAGTTTGACAATAAAATCTTGGGATTCATATGGTCACATATTGGATGGATGATAATTGATGGAAGTTATAAATCAATTGACCGGGTTACTATGGTTAAACTTGGTAAAAATAAATTGCTAAGATGGCAATTAAAATATTATTGGCAAATTGCTGCGTTTATGAATATTGTATTTCCAGCATTAATAGGTTACTTAATAGGTGGTACTATCAATTCTGCATATGCTGGTTTCCTGTTTATTGGTATGGGGAGAGCATTGCAACAACAGGCAACTTTTTGCGTCAATTCTCTATGCCATTTCGTTGGTAGTAAACAATATTATAAAGGTACTGCAGGAGATATTTGGTGGATGGCTTTATTCTTATTAGGTGAAAACTGGCATAATTTCCACCATGCCTTCCCATCAGATTATCGTAATGGTGCTAAGTGGTATCATTTTGATGTCCATAAATGGATAATATACGTAATGAGCAAACTTGGATTAGCCTGGAATTTAGAAGTTACTTCCAAAATCAGAATACAAGCCAAGATAAATGAGACTAGTAAATACCTAATAGAGGGACGCAAACAACAATTAAATTTACTGCAAGATAAAATTAATCAACTAGTAGAACATGTGTATGTAAAGCTTAATGAGCTTGAAAATTCTTCTGTATCTATTAAATCTCAATTAAAAAAATCTTTTATGGAAATTCAGGAATCACTGAAGAAGCTTGCTGAACAACTACATTCATCAATTCAGTTAACTGAAAAGTCATCAGAAAGATTACTAAAAATTGCTAGTAAAAAGATTAAAGATCGAGAAATGGCAATTTATAGATTATATAACAAACTAGATAGAAAGTATATTAGGAACTAATATATATACTCAAATGATTCGGAGAATGGGGACAATAAACAAGAGGTGAGCAGGAGTACCACTAGAATCTTGGATAATGACGACGCAATTCTTGATTTTCTATTCTAGAGTATATAAAAAATTATAGCAATTTTGGGTATCCAGCCTTCAACTGTTGAAAGTTAAAATCGTCTATTAGCGAAGTGCTGTTGTAAGGCTTAAACCATCTATTAGCGAGCGAACGTATGTGAGCGTGGCAATCCCCATGAAGCTTGTCATATAGATTGCTTCGTCGACCTACGGTCTCCTCGCTAATAAACGATTTTTTAACTTTCAACAGTTGTGGCATCCAGCCTTTAACATATGGATTAAAATTTACAGACGAAGCAGCCATTCATTTTGGAAATACGATAAAAATACTTAAGGGTACTTATGCTGCACAATTAGGCAAGGCTGAGGACATACTTCACAGCATAAGTAAATTTGAAGGAGGTAAATTATTATGCTAGACTTAAAATCTATTGAAAATATGAGCTTTGAAGCTGCCTTAGCTGAACTAAAAGAAATTGTAAAAAAAATTGATACGGGTGAGGAAAGTTTAGATTCATCAATTAATAGTTTTGAAAGAGGAGTCTTACTAAAAGATCACTGTGAAAAGAAACTACAAGCCGCTCGCTTAAAGATTGAAAAAATCACTAAGCTGCCAAATTCAACCATCGCTATAGAAAAGGTAGAGTCCTAATTTAAAAACAAATTAATAATTTTATGTCTTTTGCATTACTAAATTTCGATGAATTGGAATCAGCTCTAGTATCTAATTCTCCTTATACTTATATGGTTGCTAAAAATGTAATTAATATAGATAAAAAAGATATCATTTCTATCGATTATCCCCAAATAAAAAGTGCTGGTTTTTTTCCTCTTGAAAGTATAAAGTATGAGGGAGTTTTTAAAAATTTAATCCAAGAATTGCAAGCTCCTAAACTTGCTGATATCTTGACTAAAAAACTAAAGATTGAGCTTAAAGATAAGCCTTTTATGATAACTATAAGGAGGTGGTCAACAAAATCTGATGGCAGAATCCATAATGACAGTAAATCTAAAATTGTTACGGCTTTATTATATTTAAATGACAATTGGTTACAAGGTAAGGATGGAGGGAGTTTTCGGGTATTAAAGGATAAAAAAACTTTTGAAAGTGCAGCAGCTATTATTCCTCCGGAATTTGGTTCTTTTGTAGTATTTGTTCGCTCTGAGAATTCGTGGCATGGTCATATGCCGTTTGAAGGGGAGAGGCGAGTCATTCAAATAACTTGGCTTAATAGTATAGAAGATCTTGAGCGTAAGAATAAAAGAGGAGAATTAACATTGTTTTTAAAAAATATATTTAGTCGTTCTGTAAATGTTGGTATCACTAACTGATAAGGTTTATTGGACATTAAATGCTACAGGGCAATTTAAAAATTACAGCCATTAGTTGTTATAGATGTAAGTTTAACCACCACCGATGTTATCCTTGCGAAGGCAGGAACATCACCACAACTGTTGAAAGTTAAAAACCCGTCATTGCGATGAGCTTTGCAAGCCCTAAACCGTCTATTAGCGAGCGAACGTATGTGAGCGTGGCAATCCATGAAGCTTGTCATATGGATTGCTTCGTCGACCTACGGCCTCCTCGCAATGACGTTTGTTGAACTTTCGACAGTTGTGCTACGGTCTCCTCGCTAATAGACGATTTTTTAACTTTCAACAGTTGTGCTACGATCCCTGAAGACGACAACGCAATTCTTGATTTTCATCGAGTATATTAAAGCCAGTTCGATATAAGAATTATTAATTCTTATCCTGAATTGGGGTAGTTATCAATAAAGGTACAGTCTCTAATATCTTTACCTTATCTTCTAGTTCTACTAATCCACCTATTACTTCACCCAATTTTGCATCAAACTCATCTATTTCATCTTGTAAAAATTTAATGTGTTTTTCTATACTATCTTTATCTATACCATCAATGCTATGATGCAATCTCTCTTTTTCATTGTTAAGTATTAGTACTAAATCTTCTAGCCTTTGTTGATATCTCTTCAAAGTCTCTGATTCAGTTTGATATAGATAATTTGCTGTAATATGCATCTTAATATAATTGCCTTCATCTTATTTGTGCAAGACTGTTTTTACTGTTTCTTCCAGTATCTTCTGTAATGCATTATTCTCTTTGGGTGTGCTAATTCTCCTAAACTCATCAAGTAACATTTTTACGCCCATTTCTACTTCATCTAAATGAATGGTCATGTGCAAAATATGCTGTTCTTTCTTGGTAGTTAGAGTGGTTATCTCTTTTAATTCTTTATGTAACAAAATTACTTCTTCTTTGGCTGTAATGAAACTATTCGAGAAATCCTGACTCATAAGCCAAATATTGGTACATGCCAGCCTAATACTATATAACCACTTAATACAAATTACTATCAATAGCATTTCAATAATGATTAAAATACTTGAAGAAATTGCTAATAGTTGAATCATTTCATTCCTCCTTTTATTGCCTTCTACGAGATAAGCTATACATTCGAATGCTCGATTGGTATACTCAAATGCTTTGGAGAATGAAGACACAAACAAGGGATGAACAAACGCAAGCAGTACGTGAGTACGCGAATTACCCGATAGTATTTGCAAGAACCAATTCTTCAAAGCAGAAGAGCATATTCAAGTATACTTTTTTGATTGTTTATTACTTAGTAATGCCACTTTTACCTCTAATGTCTTTATACTTTCTCTTTGCTGTAATAAAATTTTTATCTTTTTTATTATTGTTATTTTATCCTACTATTCTTGGATATAACATTTTCTTGGTCTAATTTTATGGGTACATAGGAATTCTCTTTAATTTTAGAGCTGTATATTTTTATATGATACAATAGATATTATGATGTGTAAAGTGCTTTTAATAAAAAAATTTGTGAGAATATTAAGTTTATTGAGAATTTTGCTAGTTCGCCACCATAGTACCCTTGTATCTTAAATATTGTCTTTAGTGAATAACTATAAGATACAAGGGTACTATGCATCTTCTAGCAGAGATAATTTTTGGAATTCATTGGAAGATATAGTATTGTATAGTAAACTTTGTTCTAAAAACCAAAAATCTTTTTAGGGTTTTTAGCAAGTTCTAAAAATATCTCTCGTTCAAATTGCAATAATTTTTGCTCATCAATTTGTTGCATGGAAATGATATCTTGAAACTTTGACAATAGCCATCCTTGAAGATTATCATACTCAGCTATACTCTTCTGCTTTGAAAAATTGGTTTCTGCAAATTCTTCAGCTAAAGTAACTTTAGATAAAATAACTTGCTTGCTTACTTTCTTTATTTTTTCTGGCAAATCCAAGGCAAAAGCCTCTTGCAGTATTAAATGTTTATTCATATTTACTTGCACGTTAGTAATATCATAATCAGCTATAAAATAATCAGCAGAACTTGATTTATTTGGTAATAGGATATTTCTTAAATTTTTTACTAGCTTACTTTTATCATTACTTGCACGATAAAACATTTCCTTAATGCCTCCCCAACTTGGAACTAAGCCAACCGATACCTCAACAAGACCAGCATTTAACTCCTGATTAGCTACAATAAAATCAGAATGTAACAATATTTCACAGCCCCCACCTAACGCAGCACCTAAAGCACAGCTAACAATATTAATATGCGAGTATTTTAACCTTATCATGGTTTTTTGACCAAGTTTTAAGAAATCTTCTAATTTAGCAAAATCTTGATTTTTTATACAGGAAGCAATGAATTTTAAGTCAGCACCAGCTGAAAAATTATTGGTTAATGGCATAATATATAATGTTTGCTTCTCATTTTCTGCAAAATCAACAGATTCTAACAAAAGTTTAAAAACATTTTCATTGAGGCAATTCATTTTAGTATTAATAGTAAAAACTAACCTATTTTTATACAGAACTAGTTGAGCCGAATCATTCTTCAATAAAATCTTACTTTCTTCTAATCTGACTTTAGGCAAATGAAACCGACTCAGTTCAATAGTTTCATAGGAACTATTAGCGATATATTCCGGTAATGTTAAATTCATTAGCATTGCTTGTTTTTTAATCCACTCAAATCCTCCTCCTATGTGATTAATTAACAACTCAAAAGGACCAATCTTCCAACTATAACCAAGCCTCATAGCTGTATCTATATCGTAAATATTATCAGTAACCGATGGAATTAAAGATGTTATATATAAGTAAAACTTCACTAGTATCTCATGAAAAAATTTACCATAGCTAGAGTTGCTATTTAACAACTGATCAATAGAACTATATTCAATCTTGGTATCTTCAAATGCTGCATAAGTTAAAGTTGTAAAATCTATGACTTCTTTAGTTTTTATGCCATTTATCTTTGATATACGGTAAAAACCTCCTAAAGCTTTACGACCAATCAAGTTATTCTCTATCATCTTATCAAGGATAGAAGATGCTGAGTAAACTTGGTGATAATCATCATTATTCGGTAGGGAATTAACTAGTGATGTAGAAATTAATCTTATTACGTCGTGACCTATCAAATCATATAAGCCAAAGATTCCTGTACTTGGTAATTTAAATAAATCAGTAAAAATTTTATCGATAATTACTGGACTTAAATTTTCATCTATGCTACTACGAACAACCAGCTCAAGTAGATAACAACCAACTCGATTTGCTATAAAACCTGGAGTATCGTGACATTTAATAATAGTTTTCCCTAAATCTCGTATTAGAAAATCTGATATCCTCTCTATAACCCCTGAGCTAACCTCTGAATCTACAATAAGTTCAAGCAATTCCATATATCTTGGAGGATTAAAAAAATGACTAATGACAAATCTAGACCTGATGGTAGATTTTATAGAATCAGGCATTTGCTCCTTTAATTTCCTTAAAGGTAAGGTTGAAGTATTAGAAGCTAGAATAGCATCTTCTTTTAGATATGGTAGAATCTTCTCATACAGAAGATGTTTTATTGCAATTTTTTCAATAATAACTTCAATGATTAAATCACATTCTGTAATCAGCTTTAGATCATCTTCTAAATTACCAATGGTAATAAACGCTAATTTACTTGGATGTGATAAAGGAGGTGGTCGTTGTTTCTCTATATTTTCTAGAGCCTTGGTAAGTATGGCATTCCTATCATTAGGGTCGTTGCTTACTACATCTAGTAAAACAACTCGGTTAGAGGAATTGGCTACCAAGGCTGTTATTGCTAGACCCATTACTCCAGAACCAATAACACATATTTTTTCTATTTTATTTTCCATCTTATTCACCAAACCTTTGTAACGAGCATCGCAACTATTATATCATGAATTTCTTGTACACTAAGAGTTGAAGCATTTATTTTTACTATTCTATTTGGAAATTTGGCTGATATATATTGAAATCCGTCATAGACTTTTTGATGAAATTCAATATTTTTGCTTTCAAATTTGTTATTATTCCCTCGCACTAATGCCCTTGGTAAGGCAATATTTGGTTCTATATCAATAAAAAATGTAATATCAGGCATCACATCAGATATTAAAGACTTATGAAGATCATAAACTAAATCACGACCTATATCTTGCCCCTGATAACAAGCAGTAGAATCTACAAACCTATCACAAATAACTGAGATACCACAATCTAGTTTAGGAATAATCCTTTTATGAACATGTTCGTAACGTGCCGCCATGATTTGCAGCAATTCTGACATAGGTAGTAAATCTTGATTAACTAAAATGTCACGCATCTTCTCCGCAGAAATAGTTCCCCCTACTTCACGTGTTAAATCTACGGGAATATTCTGTGATAGTAAATACTGGTATAACATATTACTTTGGGTGGATTTACCGCACCCTTCCCCACCCTCAAACGTAATAAATTTACCCTTTTTAATTGCCATAGCTATCACTATTCATCTCATACAATCTTGAAATAGTTCTGTTAAATTCACCTTTGCGAAAACCATTCTGATATATTTTTATAGGTTCATCTTGTAGTGTCATGAATAATACAACCTTATAAAAATAAGCATTATCAACAAAATTAATAAACCTAACCGCTAAATCTGTGTTATCAGAATCTATTATACGAATATTTTCTACTATTATGATAGAAAATTTTTGGCAAATATTTACATAATCAATATAACCTAATTCTCTTACAAATAGCTCTTCAAAATCTGTTACTAATACTTTTTCACTAGCCATTTTAAAAGATATTTTACGTCCAAAAACTAGGATATCCTTAGAAACTAATCGGTTATTACTATTTAACTTGCTAATAAGGTTCTGTATCTCAAGCTTATTATCTTCATTAATGGGGTATATTATGCGTCTATTAGTCATGTGTATAATTTTATCTAATCGATAATCATGATCACTATCTAAATGCATAACTTCAAACTTTTGATAAATCTCTTTAATTATTGGCAAAAAGGAATTCCTTTGTAAACCATCTTTATACAAATCTTTTGGCTCGATATTACTAGTAATGAAGATAAACACCTTATGTCTTATGAGTTCAAGGAGCAGCTGCCCTATTATCATAGCATCAGTTATGTCTTTAATTTCAAACTCATCTATGCATATTACTTCCGCCTGCTTTGCATAATTTGCAGCAATTATTTTGATAATATTATTTTTAGATTGTGATTTATCTTGCAACTGATAAATATCTTTATGTACCGATTGCATAAAGCTTTGATAATGTACCATTAATTTCTTAATTTGCAATATTTGGAAAAAATATTGCATTAATACAGTTTTGCCATTACCTACATTACCATATAAATATATAGCTTTTTTTGCTAATAAGCTGCTATTAAAGAATCTAAAAAACGATTTATCTTCAATTTGTTTAGCAAACTCTTTAATTCTGCTGAGTAAAAGCAACTGCTTTTCGTCAAATTTTAATTCAGGCAATATATTACATTCTCATTTTAGATTTAGTATAACCTAGTTTGATATAAGAATAATTATTCCCCATGCAAAAGTGATGTCATTCCTAACTAAAAGCAGGAATCCATGATACTTAATAGCCTTCCAGGCTATTTTTAGTCCCAGCCGTAGCAACACCGAGGCTATTAAACTGATCTCCTATATCGAACTCAGGTGTATAGGTAAAATTAGAAAATAAACTAAAAATACTCTGAAATAAATAATAAATATATAACAATTTACACCAAGGCAACCTCATTAAAATATTATTCTAGTTTTTTCTAGCAAGAGTTCTATAACAATATAAATTTTACTGGTACTTTTTTGTCTAGTCATTTACAGTTTACACAACGATTTATAGGATATGTGAATATAAAGGAAGTAGCTGTCTATTTATACAACAACAAAATGCATATTCCAACAAAATACAAAAATATTCATCTTTTGTAAAAATAGATAAAAAATCCTTGGTAATAATTTATATTTTAGTTTAATCTATAAATTGAATATAAAAATATTTAGGGTTTTTTATGAAAGAAGAAGATATTAATTATCGGGACAATTCAAAGTATGCACCTTGTCAATATGCTACTAGGTTACTGGACAAACTCTGTAAGATGAATGAGGAAGTAAATAGACCAATAGATATTAACGAAGTCAAAAAAGCAATATATTACGCCAAGAAATATCATGGTAGCCAAATGCGGCAGTCAGGCGAGCCTTATTACTCCCATCCACTAGAGGTGGCGTATATGATTTCTGATTATCTTTTTCGCACTGACATTATTGTTACCAGCATACTGCATGATACCATTGAGGATACAAAACTTACTAAAAAGATGATTGCTTATATTTTTGGGGAGCAGGTTGCTAGTCAAGTAGAAGACTTAAGCAGGAACAAGCCTCACGGAAAGATTAGCTCGGCGGAAACATTAGATATATTACTTCAACAAGAAAAATATGATGTGGCATTGATTAAATTATTTGATCGAACTCATAATATACAAACTCTAGAAACTAAATCACCGGAGAAAGCAAAAAAAATTATAATAGAAACCCTTAGTAGGTTTATGAGCCTTAGTATGTATTTTAATACACCAACAATTGAGCAAAATTTTGCAGAATTATGTTCTAAATTAATACATACTTATTATAAAACTAATAACTATTAGTTACAGTTATATTCTCCAACTTTGCAAAGTAAAATATCCCAAATCCATAACTTATTACTATAGGCAACATAATACATAGTATTCCTATCTGCCCCATATATTTTGTACAATATATAAAACCAAAAGATGTAACAATAGAAATTGTGGCATGTGCTAAGGCGTATACAATACTACTATAAGTAAAGCGTTTAAAAATAGGGAAATATTTATAAAAAATTGCACTAGCTGGAGCTGAATCAGGTGCAAATAACACAATCAATAGTTGCATTATAAATAAATGTATAGGAGTGCTGACCCTATAAAGAAAATAAGGGCAAAATATTATAAAAGTAGAGAAAATTACCCACCTAACTTTAATAATCTTTAAAGGGTATATTCTATAACTTAAATACGCTAATAATAGCGTAGTGAATAGCTGTATTATCGAAATAAGAAAGTTATGATAAATAATATCTCCAATGCCATAACCAAAAGAATTCCTGAGTATATTACCACAATAAAAATACACAAAATATGTTGGTACTGGACCAGCACATTGAATTAAAAAATAATAGAATACTGTTTTTTTCTGCACTTTTTCTTCTAAAATCGGATCACCTTTTAATATTTTTCTATCAATAAAGTGGTTATCAAAAAATGTTTTTAATCGCAATTTTGCATTAGCAAATTCTTGTGCTTCTCTTAAGTTAGTTCTAGCAACTGTACCTATAGTGGCAATTATCATTCCAAACCAAAAAAGATAACGCCAATTAAATCCATAGTTAGTAATCAAAAAACCAAAACCTAATGCAACCATTGACCCCAAGGAGGCACAAACCGTAATCAACGTTACAACTGGATATTGTATTGGTGGTTTTATTATTTCCATTAAATATAACTCTGCTCCCACCCTCTCACCTAAGGAAGATATACCTTGTACTGCACGACATATACTAATAATCCATGAAGCCGTAATTCCAATTTGTTCATAAGTTGGTAAGGTAGCCATAACAAAACACGAGGCTGCCATCATAAAGGTTGTAACAATGATAGTTATTTTTCGACCAATAGTGTCTCCTATCCAACCAAACAGCAATGCTCCAAATGGTCTAAAAACAAAAGTAATACTATATGCAATTGCAGTAAAAAAAGCGGCAGAGTCTAGATCATTTTGGGGAAAAAACAGACTATTAAGTAAAACTGCCATATGAACATAAAGCATCAGATCAAAATACTCAAGGAATGTTCCTATTGACAGTAACCCGACGGCTTCTTTTTGTTCTCTCGTTAGATTAGTTTGGGGATGGATAACCCTACCATCGGCTTGTACAAATTTACTCATAGTTGTTTAAATCTTACTTATATATTATCTAGAATTATAATTATATATAACTGTTTTAAAAACCCCCCATGTCAATTTGACATATGGGACTATAATTTTAGGGTTTGATGCTACATAATTTCACAACACATATGGAGTTTCCAGCTAGTGCTATATCTTCTTCCGAGTCAGATGTATCAAGACAAGTGTCGTACGAAGCATTAGACTTCTTTCGAAACTCGCTTATGCTGAGGGATTTGAAGGAGACGCGGAACGCAGAACCGCAGCGTACTCTAATGTACGTGAGGATTCGAGTACCGCATCGACGTACAAATCACCAGCAGAAGTAGAGTTTCGAAAGAAGTCTATTATGCTGGGAAGAAGATGCCCTCTGATATGAGAGGAATTGTTGACAACGCGATTCTAATTGTCTATCAGCCTAAACTGCAGCAGACACAGAAATTTCTACATCCTTATTAGGATATTTTGTACTGATTACCTTAATAGCCTCAACCCCTTACCCTGCCTCTAAAAAAACATCAGTATAGACTCGTGTAGCATCCTTCTTAAATATTCCTAAACTGCTTAAACAGATCGAGACTTACCTTGTCTTTTTCCTTCCCGTTACCTTTATCCCTATCATCAAAATCATCAGCCATTTTATATTTTGCCATGCTATTTAGGTTGATTTATGTTGCCATATTTTAATTAGAATCAATTCTAAAATAATAGTCAACTTATTTTAATAAAAAAATTAATTATTTTTCATAATATAAACAATATCTAATATTCTACTCGTATGCGATACGATTTTGATAATCAACATCTCTTTGATCTCAGGCTATATTTTTACCAAATATCTCTTTTCCCCCTTCTAATTCTAATTTGTTTATAGAACCGTGATATTGTTACAACCAAGATTTATTATTTCAATTTTCGATATTATAATTTTCTTGCTATCGTTCAACCAAATCTTCAATATTTATAAACACTATAATAAATATAAGGTTACTAAATGATAGGATATCAGCAGGAACAAAGAAGCCTAAAGAATAAATCTCCTACATTAATTAAACCGAGCTAATGTAAAGTTGGAGTATTGAATGCAAAAATTAATCTCTTAAACAAGGTCTCTTATATATTATAAACACATAATGCCATCAATGATTTTACCAACAGCTGCCGAGTAGAAATCATAGAACCTTAATGCTTAATTGTTCTTGCCCCACAAATCCATGTTATATTGTTTGCAATATTCAAACATATCAACTGTATTAGGGTGGTGTATGCCAAACTCCTTAATTTGTGGCTTGCCAAAGAATTTGTAATTATATAAATCTTTGCTTTTACAAGAGGCTCTTGCTCCATGATTATACAGATCACTTATTCGGGCAACATTTTTACTTCTATCTCCATATAAATAATGATATATAACAAACGCTTTTTTATAGGATTCTATAGCTTGCTTAAAGTTATCTTGAGCAAACAAAACATCACCTTGTACTCTATAACTATCTGCTAAATCAACATTTTTAGAATAATTTGCGCTTTCAGAATCGTTGTTTTCATCTGCTAAAAATATGGAAATAGTTTTATTAATGTATTCAGAAGCTTTATCTATTTTACCTAAACCTAATTCACTTTTTGCCATTTCTGTATAAATATCTGCAAATATTTTATTAGGCTTATGTTTAAGGGGTTTATATACGTCATATATCTGTTGAACTTGAGTATAAGCTTCTTGATATCTACCAAGAGAATTTAATATACTTGCTCTATATAATCGGTGTTCACTAAGGGCTAGGGCATTAATATCAAATCCATTTTTTATAAATATTTCAGTAGCTTTATCTACATACTCTAAACTTTCCTTATATTTGCCTTGTATCTCACATAATGTACTTTTTAAATGATACATTGTAGATATATCAATTTCTTGTATTACTCCTTGTTTTGCTAGTTCTTCTATCTTTTTAAGCAATTCTTCAGCAAGTGTTATATTACCTAAAAATATCTGAGATTCAGATATATTTGACATAATACTAAATTTAAGAGAATAATTGGCTTCATCATCATCAAACTTATCTACAATATTTAATGATTTATTCAGATAAGAACTCGCTGTGTCAAAATTCCTTAATATCATTTCATGATACACTCCTATTGCTCCTAAGTACCTAGCATAATAAAATTTTTGAGATTCAGACATTTGCCACAATTTAAATTCCTTATTTTTATCTTTTTGATTAAACCAATCAAACATTTGTTTGGCTTTGTCGTTATAAATGTTTAGATATAGAGAGAATAACTCAGACCTTAAGGTAAGTATTGCGTATAAATTAATATTATATTTTTCAGAGTTTTTTAGAAGAATCTCTAAATTTTCTGGTATAGTTTTGGCACTTCTCCACAAATATGCTGAATAAATTCCTTTTGGTTTAGGTAATTTGCTAATCATATTTTCTAAATATATTTTATTATTATTGCCATTTAGTTCTATTATTTTATTGCTGATTATATCATGCATTTCAAAAATAGGGTTCTCCTCGCTAGCATTAATATTACTGATTAGCACAAATTTAGATAATTGATATATATCATCCTCTAAAGTATCTTTATTATCAGTAATGATGGTAAGAAGCTGTTTTGAAAAGCTTTGGTTTTAATAAAGCTATTTTATTAAGTAACTTTACTGCATTAGGGTTTAGTTGTTGAATAGCCATACTAATATTTGTTGCTATTTTATTAGTCGATTGATAGATTTTCTTTTTATATTCCTCTTTATCTAAACCTTTAATTTTGTTAAGTAATTGTGCCCCTTGCACGATAAGTATTGGATAACCACTAAAAGATTGCACTAAAAATTCGATACTATTATTATCCTTATTGTTCAATAAGTTATTAGCTAAAGCTACAATAGTAGGGTGATCGAGTAGCGGCATGGCTATAATGTTATGTAACTTTTCATTATCTTGCGAGCAAAACACTACATGACCATTATGTTCCCAATCAATTAAATCTTGTACTTTTTTATTTTCATTAACTTTTAAATTATCAAACACCAATAACCATTTAGTAGTAGTAGTTAAATATGACATTACTTCTTTTTTGGATAGAGTTATTGCTTCAGATATATTAGCTTGTTTAACCATATTGAGTTGTTGGGCTAATTTAACAAATTGTTCATTAAGGTCTAGGTTACAATCAAAAAACCAAATTAGATCATAATTATTTTTATTCTCATAACTATACATCCTAATCAGTTGAGTTTTACCTATACCACTAGTACCAACTATACTTGCTTGTCTATATTTATTTAAATGCTCATCAAGGATTTTAAGTTGTTGCTCATGATTGACAAAATAACTAACTGGAGTGATTAAATTAGATACTTGTTCTTGAGCAAAAGTATTACTATAAATAATTAGTAATATGAATAATGTTAGAAATTTTTTCATATAATGAAACTGTTGAAAAATAAATTATGCCTTAACGGTACGTATAAAACATATTATTACGAACAATTATAAAGAATAAGCAAAAATAACTCAACTTAAGTTTGAATATTAATAATAAAAATCATTAAAAAAAAATAGGAAAGTTTGTTTGCTAATTCTGAACCTAAATTTCACTAACCTAGTATCAGTAGGGCATCTTTACAATCTCAAAGTTCGTATAATCCCTTATGGTGATTTTTGACATGTATAACGCCGATAGACCTCTAAATTATAACCTTATCCCAACGTAACTAGTGATTAGCAGTATTATTTATCAGGAGTGTAAATGACATCGTCAAACTCCTCACTTAACGAAGGCATTCTGATTTGCAAACTTGCTGTACAATTTATCACATTGAAATTGATGGAATATATTTACAACATATATGATACAATTAATAGCTCTTTAACCAACTCGGCTAACTGCAACTTTAACACAGGATAGCCGTAAATACTATACAATGAGGTTGATAGCTCACCAACAACAGTTTGTTTATGTTATTACATTATGCACTGCATTTTGTTTGGTGCTTACATCGAACTTAGCTTAATTATAGGTCTAGTTAATTTATAATATCTCCAAATCAATAATCAACTCTTCAAATTGCTGATTATTAGAATATTCTAGAGTTACCTTGTCCTTTATTTGGTTTTTGAACCAAGTAATTTGCCTTTTTGCATATTGCCTAGTCTTAATTTGTGCTAGATTTATGGCATTTTGCAAAGTAATTTCATTATTTAAATAGCATAATATTTCCCGTAGACCAATGGTTTTTATTGCAGAAGAATATATATCAGGAAAATCTTTTTTAATTTGAGCTACTTCTTCAATTGCTCCTTCATTAAATAATTTTTCTAACCTAGTATTACATGTTTGATAAAGAAATTCCCTCTTTGGATGTAGAAAAATTACCTTAAAATCAAATGCTGGAAGAATAGATTTATTTTGTAAGCTTTGGAAAGCAAATATAGATTGCCCGGTTTCCATAAATACTTCATAGGCTCTTATAACCCTTTGAGTGTCGTGTTCATTTAACTTCTGAACAGCTAGGTTATCTAGCTCTTTTAGTTTATAAAAAAACTGGGTCGAACCAATCTTAGAGTGTAGCTCTCTAACATATTGCCTAATTTTAGGAGATATTGATGGTATTTCATTATAACCAAAAAGTAATGAATTAATATATAACCCCGTACCGCCAACAATTATTGGTAACTTGCCTCTACTACGAATGTTTGTAATTTTTTCAAGAGCATAATTTATATATTGTATTACCGAAAATTCTTGTTCTATAGATAAAAAATTATAAAGATGATAAGGAATCTCATTACGGTATATTTGTGATGGCGAGGCAGTAATAATGGGAATCTGCCTATATATCTGCATAGAATCACAGTTAACTATCTCAGCATTATATATTTTAGCTAAATAATGTGCCAAATAAGACTTGCCACTAGCGGTAGGTCCACATATAACTAACATCGAGTCAATAATTTTTTTTGTGTAAGTTAGCTTGATTTTTATATATATTACATTGATCAACTCAAGCTTTTATCAAAGCATTATATTGCAAATCTGTATTCTATATTTCATTTTCAGACGAAACTCTCATATATCCAACCAACATTCGTAAAACCAATGACAAAAGTTGACGAGAGGTTTTACTTAATTGCTTACCACAATTATTGGTAAGATTCCGCCACTCAGGTGGGACAAAATTACCGACTATATTATAAAAGATGGTATCAGGATTATCTACAAGACTGTTAGGAGAAGTTAATATTTGTGTCATATTCCCTCCCCCTGAAAATTAATTAGAGAGAAAATTTGTCTAATATTTTTGCGACTATAAATTGGTTGCAAAGTTGCATAAAATCGCCTGACTATAATTAGAACCCCCCTGAACCCCTGATAAGTCTTTGGTGGAGACAGGGGGAATCGAACCCCCGACCTTTTGAATGCCATTCAAACGCTCTACCAACTGAGCTATGACCCCTAGAAATACTTTATATCATTAGTTCAGCTTTATACTATAGTTACAGAGCTGAATCCATAAATTTTTTGAATATTTCATTATTTTCTAATATCTCGAACTCTTCGATGCACCAAGGGGAAAATTTTGTTGGGTATTTTTCCATATATAACTTAAAGTCTACCCATTTAAGTAATTTTACTTCTGCTATTTCTTGTTCATTTATTTTTATGATATCATCTGATAAAGCCAAATATATCGGGCATATTTCATTTTCTACAATATTATTTATAGCAAATTTATATCGATAATTAGCAATAATATCTACTTTCTGTAGGTTTACTAAACCTAATTCAAACTTTGCATGCCTATAAATTGCTTGTTCATAAGTTTCGTTAATTTGTGGATGTCCACAAAAACTATTTGACCAAAATCCACCCCAAGTTTTTTTGAGTAAACTTCTTTTTTGTATCAAAAATTCTTTTTTGCTATTGAAAAGAAATACAGAAAATCCCCGATGCAATGGAGTATTAGAATTATGAGCTTTTAACTTATCCTCTATTCCAAGGATATTATCTTGTTCATCAACTAATACCACATGTTCTGAGTATAACATAACATTAATTTCCCACTAAGTGTTTTTCTATAATATTTAAATAATTACCTAAAATTTGTTGGTTTTTATTGACAAATTCCAAAGCATTAGCCTGATAAACTTTAGCTTCCTGAGTACCAGCCTCAGATAAAAGATACTCAATTTTATTCAGTAAATCGTTTTCATCACGAATTTGAGTAGCAGCTTTATTAGTAAGCATTTCATTAGCAATATTAGCAGAATTACTCATATCTGGCCCAAATATAATATAATTAGCAAAATATGCTGGTTCAAGTACGTTATGTCCTCCTTGTTTAAATGAACCGCCAACAAATGAGATATAGGCTATGCTAAAAAACAATCCAAGTTCGCCAAATTTATCAACAATGTAAAGATCATCAGTTAGAATAGGTATATTTTGTTTGGACTTGATACTATAAGTTAAATTTAATTGAGTACACGCTTTTCCTATATCATTCTTACGCTCAGGATGACGTGGAATTAGAATAAAATAGCAATCTGGGTATCGTTGTTTTATTGGTTTTATAATATTAAGTACTACTACCTCATCGTCTAAGTGGGTGCTAGCAAATACAATAACTCTTTTACCACTCATATGTTGTGTTAAAATTGTTAACTCTTGTGCATTTACAGGTAATTTTTTGTTGGCAAATTTAATGTTACCTAAATTAACTATATTGGTCACACCAAGTTGCGTAAATTTTTGGAAATCACGGTTACTTTGCACAATAATCTCACTAAAGTTAGCGGTAACTAATCTAAAAAATGAACTTATTTTTTTCCATGATTCAAATGATTTATCAGAAATACGTGCATTCAATAATAATAGTTCACAATGTTTTGCCCCTTCGCTAATGAGACATGGCCATAACTCTGATTCAACAAGAATTCCTAGGTTTGGTTGCCAATTTCTAAAAAACTTTTTAACAAAAATAATATTGTCTATAGGAATGAATTGATGAATGGCATTTTGCGGTAGTTTTTGTTGTAATATTTTTCCAGAAGATCTAGTTCCCGAAGTAACCAAAAACTTTAAGGAGGTTTTTGGCATAGTTCTTTTTAACCAAAGATTATTGATATTTTCAACTAAGGTAAAAGCTATAAGAGATTCCCCTACACTGGCTGCATGTATCCAAACTAAAGTTTCATTTCGTTTAGCATGTGCATGGGAAATAGCAAAACGTTCCTTAATACGTTTTACATCTTCTTTGCCAATAATAACTCTTAATACTAATAAAAAGAAATACACTGGAAGAAGTAGAAAACTTAAGACATAGTATAAATAGATCATAGATAGATTTACTTCAACCCCGTTAATGCTTGTGCTAAATTAATATTGTCTTGGTTTTCATTTCCTACAAAAGCTAGTGGTAAGCCTATAAAAGCTGTTATTTTACCAAAAGGTAGAGGCATAATCAGTTTATCCCAACTTTTGAGTAAAAAATATCTAGAAGCACTACAAGAAACTGGTATCAATTTTATATTATATTTTTGAGCAACTTTGTTAATATTACTATTTATTTTATAAATAGGTCCACGTGGACCATCTGGTGTAATCACTATATTACTACCATTATGTAACTTTTGGATAATTATTTTTAAAGCTGATACAGGATTCTTATTACTAGAACCATTTATTACCCCAAAGCCAAATTTACCTACTATATCACTAATTATTCTGCCGTCTCGATGAGGGGAAATAAGAGCATAAATATCTTTATGACCAGCAAATATTCCTGGACCTAAAGCCAATCTGTTATGCCAAAAAGCAAAAATCACCCCTTTTTGTGCTAAAAATTCCTGTTTATTGTAATTATCTGAAAAGACAAATTGCCAGCGACAGGTAAAATAAACCACTCTCAAATAAGTATACAGCATCTTAGTAACTACACTAAGTACAAAATTGTTTTTCTTAATGTTTTTTTTTATCACGTTAATTGATTACAAGCATTCTTTATACGCGAGCATGCTTGCTCCAAATTGTTTATCGAAGTTGCGTATGAAATTCTAAAATAACCTTCTAGACCAAATGCAATACCAGGAATAACCGCAACGTTACATTCTTCAAGCAGATATTCTCCAAAATCGTTACTATCTTTGATAATTTTACTAGTGGGAGTTTTCAAACCAAATAATTCATTGCATTTAGGAAATAGATAAAATGCCCCTGCTGGTTTATCGCAACTAATACCCTTAGTATCACTTAGAATTGATAAGGTTAGATCACGTTTTTCTTGAAAGTTTTTTGCATTAGGTTTAATAAAATCTTGAGTGCCAGTTAAAGCTTCAATAGCTGCCATTTGGCTTATAGAGCAAGGGTTAGAAGTACTTTGTGACTGAATAATAGTCATTGCCTTAATTAATGATTTAGAACCAGCCCCATATCCTATACGCCATCCTGTCATAGAATAAGCTTTTGATACACCATTAACAGTAAATATTCGATCTTTTAAATCCGGTGCTACTTGGGCAAAAGTATAAAATTTAAAATCATCAAAAATAATATGCTCGTAAATATCATCTGACATAATATTTACATTGGGATATTTGCGTAGTAATTCAGCAATATCTGCTAGCTCTTGGTAAGAGTATGCAGCTCCTGTTGGATTACTTGGTGAGTTAATAATTAACCATTTAGTTTTTTGGGTAATTACTTGCTCTAGAGCTTCAGCTGTAAGCTTAAAATTGCTATCAATGCTACAGTTAACAAATACTGGAATCCCTTCAGCTAACATTACCATATCTGGATATGAGACCCAGTAAGGACTGGGAATAATTACTTCGTCCCCTTGGTTAAGGGAAGCCATAAATAAATTATAGATTACTTGTTTACCGCCGCTTGATACTATTATCTCATCTAACTCATAATCTAAATTATTTTCATACTTGAATTTAGTCTGTACTGCTTGTTTCAGATCCAAAATGCCATCAACATTAGTATATTTTGTGAAACCATCTCGCAGTGCTTTAATTGCAGCCTCTTTGATATTATTGGGTGTGTCAAAGTCAGGTTCACCAGCCCCAAGAGAGATTATATCTCTACCCAGCTTTTTTAGTTCAAATGTTTTTTTAACTAAAGCTAAAGTTGGAGATGGTTTTATTAGATCTAAGCGTTTAGCAATAAGTGACATGATTCTGTAGAACCTTATAATTATTTTCGTATTACGCGAATTCTAGATAATAATTAACTAATTCTTATCCCAAATGGGGGGTATTATACTATATTGTTAAAAAAAAACAATTCTTGAAAGCAGAATTTAGTACAAATAATTTAGTACAATATGATTTATTTTCAGGGTAATTTAAAAGTCGGGCTGCAAGCCTAATAGATAAAGGAGAAAGTGCTTAATATGCACTCGATGTCATTCTCAGCAACGGCGGGAATCTAAAAAAATAAGTCTGAAAGACTATTAAGTAATATAGATCCCGCACCGAAGCAGGGATGACATCGGTAGTAGTTAAGCTTGCATCTATAGCAACTAATGATTGTGACTTTTAAATTACCCTGTTTATTTTATATAATTTATTACTATTAAGTATTAGTGTCATTTGATATATATGTTATCATATGATGAATATATGTTTACAAAATCAAATTTATAGCAATTTATGTTCGGCAACAAAATTATTCGTAACAGTTACGGTTCAATAAAAGACAAAATAAAATTATACTATAATTGTATTAAGAATTTTCCATCTTGGTATAGGGAGAAAATATTTACGTGTATCAATTATTTTGTCGATGTAAAATATAAGGTAACACACTTAAAAGAAACTAATTTTAATCTTGGTATAGAACATTTGTATAAAAATAACTTAAATGACGCTATACTAAGGCTTAAATTGGTTGATAAAATTCTTTCTCCTAATGACCATCAAGCTAATTATTGGCTTGGTTGGACATATTTCTTAAAAAATAATTATGAAAAAGCTTTGTATCATCTACAAAAAGCTTTTGAAGCTGATCAAGTAAGGTTAGGATCTTTTCTACAAAATTATAATAATTTGTCAGAGATTCCACCGCAAATTTGGCATCAGCTACGAAATCTTACCGCTGAATATTATGGCAATAAATTTCGTAGTAATAATAAACTATACCTACCTTACAGTTTTGTAAGCATAACTATGAATAACATAACAGACTTACCTGATAATTACCATATTTTGGAGCTAGGTAGTAATATAGGCTTAGTGGGTTATGAAGTAAAAAAGCGTTTTCCTGATGGCTTTACTTTTACCGGTATTGAAAATTCAGAAATTATGAATAAGCTTGTTATTATATATGGTAATATTTATGATCAGTTATTAGAAATTTCAATATCGGATTTTATTAAACACGACTCTAATAAATATGATGTAGTACTGAGTTTTAACTCTCTTTCTTTTACTAAAAACCTATTAGATTACTTTAATTCTATTTATTCTATAGTCAATGCATTAGGGTATTTTGCATTTTGTTTACCAATAGATAACGTCACAAACCTTTCATTAAAGAAAAAAGGATTTGTTTTTACTATAGCAGATATTAAGAAAGCTTTAGGTCAAACTAAGTTTACCATATTAAATAGTGAAGAATTATCTCTAGAAAAAAATGATAAATACTATATGGTGATTTGTAAGAAAAACCATTAATGAAGCCATGAAGCAATTTATATTACTGTTGTTAGTTAATTTTTCTAGTATAACTGCAATAGCGAGTACTCAAAATACTCAAGATGATGAAGATTTTAGGTATGTTTATAATGAAGGTAAGGGATGTACTCAAGTCTATGACCCTTATGAGAAACTAAATCGTAAAATTTTTGCCTTTAATTCTGTTTTAGACTATCTGTTCTTACGCCCTATTACTATAGGCTATAAACGAATTAGTAATAATTATACTAGGGCTAGAGTGAGCAGTTTTCTAGATAACATTAGTGTGCCTTTGACTGCCGTCAATTATGGTCTACAGATGAATTATGACCAAACTATGAAAAGTCTATGGAGATTTTTAATCAATGCCACGTTTGGTATAGGTGGGTTATTTGATGTGGCAGATAAAATTGGATTGAGAGTTACCAAACAAACTTTGGGTAGTACTTTCGCCCACTATGGAGTTGGTCCTGGACCATATTTAGTCATGCCATTTTTTGGTGGTACTAATGCAAGAGATAGTACAGATGCTATATTTACAAATAGTTACTTAAATCCTATAATGTACGCGGTACATAGAGATTTTGAAATCATAGTTTCTGGTGTACAAGTTATAAATACTAGATTAGGATTATTACCGTTTACTGACTATATAGGATGTAGTTCTACTGATCCTTACATAGCTGTAAGATCAGCTACACATCAAAATCGTGAATCAGTAATTGTCTATCCTAATCAATTTAAATGCCCTAAACCTAATTAAGAGTAGTTACTTATGAAAAAAATTATTGTTTGCTTAATTTTAAGTTGTCTGTCTTTGTCAGCCTATTCTGCTACTGATGACAAAATGGTGGTTGATAATTATGTTAATCAGCTAATAAGAGATGGGCTAGATGTATGTAATGATGAGAGTTTAGATCAAGATGCCAAAATAGCTAAAACTAAAAAGCTAATTTTAGCTAACTTAGATCTGAATTGGATGGCTAAATTCACCCTTGGTGTTTACAGAAAAACTCTAACTCCTGAACAAATTAAACAATTCACAGAAGTTTACAGTAATTATGTAAGCAAGGCCTATGCTGATTTAGTAAAGAATTACCATGGTCAAGAACCTAAAGTTCAACAAGTGCGTGTTCTTGATGAAGGAGAGTTTATGGTAGAAATGTTAATAGGAACTGCTAAAGTAAATTACTTAGTACGTCAAGTAAAGGGTACAAGCGATAAAACTAATTTAAAAGTCTCAGATGTTATTACAGAAGGTGTTAGTCTTATCAATTCTCAACAGTCAGAGTTCATGAATATTCTCAGTAATAGTGGTTTTGATAAGTTAATAGATGAATTGGGAAAGAGGTCGTGATTTTTTAAAAGGCGTATACTTAATATGTCATTGCGAGCGAACGTATGTGAGCGTGGCGATCCATAAAGCTTGTCAATAGATTGCTTCGCTTACGCTTGCAATGACGCTGTGGTATAGGTATTTGTAAACTTTCAACAGTTGTGCTACGGTCTCCTCGCTAATAGACGGTTTGGGAGCTTTACTTTGTCGCAGCAATGCCACTACTCGTTAATAGACGACAACTTGAATAAAAATAATAAAAATATTTTTCATAAAACACTTAGTGCAAATTATAATTATTGTATACTACAGAAACTTAAACCAATTATTATAATTAGCATGAAAATTCTTACAGGTCTTAGTCATAAAAAATTAGCTAGATATTTAGCTGAGGAACTAAATTGTAAATATGTCGAAACTTATATTACAACTTTCGATGATGCTGAAACAAGGGTGGAAATCCTTGAAGATATGTATAGGTGTGATGTTGTTATAGTACAATCTACTTCTAGACCAGCCAATAACCACTTGATGGAACTTTTATTATTAGTTGATACGGTAAAAAGAGCGGGAGCTTCACAACTAACTGCGGTTATACCGTATTTTGGTTATAGCCGCCAAGATCGTAGATCTTGTAGTTTTACTCCAGTATCGAGCCGTCTTGTAGCGAATATGTTGGAAGTTGCTGGTGTTGATCATGTAATAACTGTCGATTTGCATTCACAACAATTAGAGGGCTTTTTTAAAATTCCAGTACAAAATCTTGATCCAATAAGTTTATTTGCTCCGATTATTGAAACTTATAATAATTCTATTATTGTATCTCCAGATGTTGGTGGTTTTGTACGTGTACGTGATGTAAATAGGCTCTTTAACATGAATATAGCTGTTATTAATAAAAGTAGAGAGGTCAAAAGGTCTAATGATAAATGCCAAATGTCAGAAATAATAGGTAACGTTTCCGGCAAGCATTGTATACTAATTGATGATATTGTTGATAGTGGCGAAACCCTTTGTAAGGGAGCTAAGCTATTAATGGAAGTAGGAGCTTTATCTGTCAATGCTTTTATAACTCACCCAGTGCTTTCTAGAATGTCTAAAGAAAATATTCAGAATTCTGATATAATGAACGTATATATAACTGATACAATAGAAACTACTGATTTACCATCTAAGTTCCATGTAATATCAGTTGCTCCAATTATTATAGCAGCATTACAAAAATCTGCAAAATTATGAGAATTTAAAACTTTATGCATACTGATAAATGTACACTTGAAATAGACTTAGCAAAAATTCGTGCTAATTATCGTATTATTTCTAAAATTTGTAAAACTTCAGAGATTGCTTCCGTGGTAAAGGCTAACAGCTATGGACTTGGTGCTAATGCTATCGCACCAGCCTTACAGATGGAGAATTGTCAGAGTTTTTTTGTAACCTCAGTTGATGAAGGAATATCATTGCGTAAAGTATTGGGGCAGAAATCTAATAAAAAACCTAATATTTTTGTGTTTAATGGTGTATTTAGCAATGATGTTGAGGAATTTAGAAATAGTAATTTAATTCCCGTGCTTAATAGTTTAGAGCAAGTTGAAATTTGGCAAAAGTTTGCCTCTCTTAAAAAAGAAGTATTACCTTGTACAATCCATGTTGATACTGGTATGAATCGCTTAGGAATGCTCGATACAGCAATGCAACATATAATAGACAAACCTGATCTATTAGTTGGTCTTGAATTGCAGTATATTGTAAGTCATTTATCTGCATCTGAAGTAGTTGATAATCCTTATAATTTACAACAATTAAAAAAGTTTAAGCATTATTTAAAATATTTCCCAAAAGTCAAAGCTAGTCTAGCTAACTCTAGTAGTATATTTCTAGGGAAAGAATATCATTTTGACTTAATACGCCCTGGTGCTGCATTGTATGGTATTAATCCTTTGGGTAATACATTTAAAAATCCAATGCATAATCCGATAAGACTGACTGCTCCAATAGTACAATTGCAAGAATTACCACCGGAAAGTTACATTGGTTACAATATGACCTTTAAAACAAATAGTAATAGGCTAATTGCTACCTTGCCTCTTGGTTATGCTGATGGCTATCCCCGGGCTTTTAGTAATTGTGGGGTAGTAGTTATTGATTCGCATTCAGCTCCTGTAGTTGGTAGGGTGTCAATGGATTCAATTACTATTGATGTTACTGAACTACCATCAGATAAAATTTTTCTAGGACAACAAGCTGAAATTATAGGGAATGATTGTACTTTAGATAAAATAGCGAATATAATAAATACCATTGGTTATGAAATTCTCACTCTACTAGGCAGCAGATATAAGAGAGTATACAAAAATGATGCTTGATACCGTTAATTTATTAGGTAAACATACTATTGGTTTTGCAAGGACTATAGGGGCTTTTTCGCTATTTACTATTGCGGGAGTCACTAGTATTTTTAAGAGACCTTTATACTACAGCTTAGTGTTAAAGCAGTTATTGTCTATAGGTTTTTATTCCCTACCAGTTGTAGCTATGACTACCTTTTTTTCCGGTGCTGTGCTGGCATTACAAAGTTATACAGGTTTTTCTCGTTTCTCGGCTGAAAGTTCAATAGCTACGGTGGTAGTCCTTTCAATAACTAGAGAGCTTGGACCAGTTCTTGCTGGTCTTATGGTTGCTGGTAGAGTTGGTGCATCAATTGCTGCTGAAATAGCTACTATGAGAGTGACTGAACAAATAGATGCACTTTATACTTTGTCAACTGATCCCATAAAATATTTAGTTTTTCCAAGAGTACTAGCCGCAGTTATTACGTTACCATGTTTAGTATTAATAGGTGATATATTAGGAGTAATGGGTGGTTATTTGGTAAGTGTTTATAAGCTTGATTTTAATAGCTTTAATTATATAACGAATAGCTTTAAGTTTTTAGAACCAATAGATGTCATTTCTGGTTTGGTAAAAGCAGCAGTGTTTGGTTTTATTATCTCAATAGTAAGTTGTTATAGTGGTTACTATTCAGGTACAGGAGCAAAAGGAGTTGGCACTGCCACAACTTCCGCGGTAGTAAATTCTTCAGTTCTTATTTTAATCAGTAATTACTTGATAACAGAGTTGTTTTTTAAAGTATAAGACTCGATGACGTGTATATTAGAATAGATTATGGATGAATCAAAAATAAAAATACGCTCATTATATAAATCTTTTGGCGATCATAAGGTACTTGATGGTATAGACTTAGATATAAAGCGGAATAGTTCAATAGTAATTCTTGGGGGATCAGGAACTGGTAAATCAGTGTTAATAAAGACTATAGTTGGTTTAATGCAGGCTGATGAAGGTAGTATAGTTATTGATGAAGTGGAGACTGTAAATATTTCAAGTAAAGATAGATTTAAAATGATGGAAACCATGGGGTTTCTATTTCAGGGGGGAGCTCTTTTTGATTCTTTAACTGTTCAAGATAATATTACATTCTTTACTGAAAAACTGTATAAACTATCTCCAAAAAATAAAAAGGAGTTAGCTGCATCTAAACTTAATTCTGTAGGTTTGTCTACAAAAATACTGGGTCTTTATCCATCTGAGCTTTCCGGAGGTATGCAAAAGCGAGTATCTTTAGCTAGGGCTATTTGTGGCAATCCGCTGATTCTTTTCCTTGATGAACCAACTACCGGTCTTGACCCTATAATGGCTAATGTTATCAATGAATTAATAATTAAAGTTCAAGAGGAGCTAAAGGCTACTACCATCACCATAACTCATGATATGAATAGTGCTTATATGATAGCTAAAGAGGTTGCTATGATTTATAAAGGGAAGATTTTATGGTTTGGTAAAAAAGATGAGATAAAAAATAGTGATAATCCTTACTTGCAACAATTTGTTAATGGTTTAACTACTGGACCAATTGAGATTTAGTATGGTGTATTCAATAATAAAAAGTCAACTAAATCTACAAAATTAAATAACAACCTCCATAGAACCTCATGTGTACTAGTTACGACTTAATCTGACAATAAGTAATAATCAGGCAGCTTGATAAGTAATAGCCAAGTTGTCTGATATTCTCTCTATATTACTAATATTTTTGTCTTTAGCAATATAAAGTGAATCTCTAAAAGTTTGCATTAGACTTCTTTCGAAACTCTACTTCTGCTGGTGATTTGTACGTCGATGCGGTACTCGAATCCTCACGTACATTAGAGTACGCTGCGGTTCTGCGTTCCGCGTCTCCTTCAAATCCCTCAGTATAAGCGAGTTTCGAAAGAAGTCTAATAAAACATTACCTATTTCAAGTAACCAAATAGTAGGAACAATTGCACCTTCTTTCACAGTTTTTTTTAATAAATCTAAAGAGGCTGTCTCGTTAGGCATAAACCACGAAAGGGTAGTTGAAGAATCTAAAACAAAAGATGTCATAGTTACTTTTTTCCTACATCTCTATATTTTTTCCATTCTTCTAAGTCAGATGGTTGTAAATTAATTTCTTTAGCAAGTTTTCTAAGTCTTACAGCTGCCATTTCTGCAATTTCAATATCTTGTATAGTATTAACTGGAACAATTTTTGCAGCAGCTTTTCCTCTTCTTGTAACCAATATTTCTTCACCCTTGCTAGCTCGGTCTAATATTTTAGAAAAATGAGTTTTAGCATCAAAAGCTGTAATTGAATTTTGCATAAAAGGAATTACCTAGTTTATTGTCTAGTTTTATTATAATTAGTACTTTAAAAAAATGCTATAATACATGTACGAAATTAGAGAATATTATTTTTATAGTCAGCAAAGTACATCAATATGAAAAGCTGCTATATCATTTTCACTTAGCTTAGTATTAATAATATCGGCTATTTTACGTAAATCGTTAGTATCTTGAGATTGCATATTTGCTATTTTAGTTCAGTTGTAATGGATTTGTTTTTTAAACAATATTATGGTAGTCTTTAATGCTAACAAATAAAAATAAGCTTGTCAATTGCTAGTAAATCATATATTGAATAAGTAATAGGCAATTATACCTACTGAGAGTAAACATATACAACCTAATTTGTTTGGTACTCAAACATAGCAAACAAAAAAACTAATAATAAATTATCATAATGGTCACAAAGAAGTCCAAAAAATCAAAGAAGCCGAAGCATGATGAAATTGTTAAAGTAGCAATAGAAAATCCTAGAGTAGCTTATGATTTTCTTAAAACTCATTTGCCTAAGGATGTGCTAGCTATAATTGATACTTCTTCTTTAAAAGTAGAAAACGCAAGCTTTATTGAACCAAAGCTTACTCGCAATGACGGTTTTTTGGCTGAAACCTTTCCAGTTTAGCTATATGACAAGCTTCATGGATTGCCACGCTCACGTACGTTCGCTCGCAATGACGTGTAGATTAAGGTGTATTTACTAATATTAAAGCCAATTAGGGATAAGAATTAACTAATTCTTATCCCTAACTCGGTGAAATTCAGGTTAATTTTAAAAGTTACCGTATATTAAACCTATCATAAGTAATCTTATTCTCTACCGATTCAATCAATGTATCAGAGAATTCTTGCACGAAATCTTGCCTTACCATACCCAATCTCTTCTTAAGCCACGATTGTTTAGCAGATATATATTTAATAGTTACATCACCATATTTCTGTTTTATGAAACTATACATATCATCTATACCATCAATTAAACCAAAATCAATAGCAGTTTCCCCGGACCAAAATGCTCCATTAAATAAAATATCATCTTCTTGTGTTAACTTACCAATACGACGCTCTTTAACATAATCTATAAAATGCCCGTGAATCTGTTTTTGTATATGCTTAATAATTTTAATATCCTCCTCTTGCACTGGTTGAAATGGATCGAGAATAGATTTATTTTTACCTTCTGCATAAACCCTCCTTTCTACTCCAAGCTTATTGATAGCAACAGGAAAACCAAAACCAGCCGAAACTACCCCTATACTACCAATAATTGAACTCTTAGATGCATATATTTGGTCACCAATGCAAGCAAGCCAATATCCACCAGATGCTGCTACATCTTCTACAAAACTATAAATTGGTATTTTCTTTTCCCCAGCTAATGACCTTATACGTTTGCTAATCAGTTCAGATTGTACAGGTGAACCACCTGGAGAATTAATAGTTAAACACAAAGCTTTAAGATTTTTGATCTCAAAAGCTTTGTCAATTAACTCATGTAGCGATTCTATGCTAAGCCCTGATTTTACTGAGCTTACTTTACCTATAACCCCACTAAGACGAAGAACAGCAATTACCGGCTTTGATGCCTTAGAACCTACTCCAGGTAGCAATGAAAGTAATTGCTCTAACTTACCTATTTGACGTTTAGCAATTACCTGATCAAATTTTGCCTCAGCAATTGAATTTTTATTATGTTCTATGTGCATTAGTTACTCCTTATTATCGTTTTTAGAAGCATTATTAGAAACATTATTTGCCTCATTATTCTGTTGTATTTTTGGTTTTTCATCTTTGTTTTCCTGCTCTTCAGGCTTTAACTGTTTATTAACCGGTTGATTAAGCGTTTGTTCCCGGTAACTATTTTTAGGTTCTGGGTGGTTTCCAGGAATATTTGACAAAATAATATTGCGAATTTCTTCATCATACCAATTAATAGTACCAACAAAACTTACTAACATTTTTCCATCTGGATTAATTAGAATAGCAGTTGGTAAACCAACTATTGAAAAAGCTTTAAATAGTTGATTCTTAAAATCATGGTAAATTGGCAGATATCTTATATCATAATCTTTATAATATTTTTGTATAATTTCTATTCCTTGGTAGTCTTGTGATACAGGAATTATCGCAAATGGCAGCTTTCTAAAATCTTTTTGCAATACATCTAAATCCGGCATTTCTTTAATACAAGATGCACACCATGTCGCCCAAAATACCAATAATATCGTTTTTCCTTCAAAATTATCAAGAGAATATTTTTCTCCTTTATCATCAAAGAAAACTACCGTATCAGGAACACTAGATAAATCAAGCATTTTAACACCTGATTTGATCTGATCTAATGCAAAACTATTAGTGCTGATCAACAAGTATGTTACAATCAAAAAAAATCGTTTACTATATTTTTTAATATGCATATAAATAACAAATATATTTCCAATTAATTTATTGATCATCATGAAAAACAATATTTTTTTATCTCTAATATTACTAAGCTGCTTAATCTTAACTTCTTGTGGATTAAAAAAACCATTAGAAAACCCACCTTCAGGAAATCCAGTTGCAGAAGATTGTTGCGGAGGGTGTGAAAACTCAAAACATTAATATCTTTTGAAAGTTCGTCCCGACATTACTACGTCAAATTCATACGTTTTAATGCCATCTAGTGCAGTGGACAAAGCATGACTAACTTCTCCGCAATTTTCTAAATTAACCCTTGAATTAGATAAATATAGCTTTGTTTGTAGCTGTCCAAGATATAGGTGGTCAACTCTAATGTTTACATTAGGCGTTTCACGCGAAACTCTACTAGGATATATAGTAATAAAATAAAATTCTCCTTTATTATTAGTAGTAGCGATGCCAGATCCGGTAAAACTTGATTTACTTACAAGGTTTAGCATTTTTTTATTGATACGAGTACGAAGTGGTATGTATGGATATTTTCCGTCACTTCCAACCTGCCATAAATATATTTTTGCATCTGCTACTGGAACGCAATCTTGGTCTAATAATCTACCCTTTACTATAATTTTTGTACCACGATAGACTGCTTGTTGTCCTGTCTTTCTAAGTAAGTTATTGGATAATTGGAATTCTTCCGGTTCGTAATCATTCATTGCACTCTTACTGATCTTACAACAATTAAGCTTATTAGGGTAAAACTTAGATTCACTGGCTATAGCAATAGTGGAATACAAACAGATTAAAAATAACAAATTTTTCATTTTTTACCATTTTATGTTTAATAACTTCTATTAGAAGATGGATATTCCACATTTTCTTATAGAGATTTAAATTATCGTATCCTTTATTCTTTTACAACTATATTATATTTATTTTATTAATTAAAGAACGGGGCTATCCTTTACATCACGTGGTTCTTATGGTACACTAAAGCTAAACTACTTGAAATAGTAAAAAAATAAAATCATTTATGAAAACACACTTAAAAAAAACTATTATTGGCACAATGTTAGCTTTATTTCTTTTTCCAACTTCCACAATTGCAAGGAATGGAGACTATCCCAAAACTGTGCAAGAAAAAAAGATGGATGAAATGGGGTCGATAGTTGGAGGAGAAGGTTTGGTGTTTAGACCAAGTAGAATCAAAAATGAATCTACCAAAACTGTAGGCTGTAACGTTAATAAATATTTATGGCAAGCTTCTATAGAAACTTTAAGTTTTGTACCTCTTGCTTCAACCGATTCAGTCGGTGGAGTCATTATTACTGAATGGTATAGTCCAAAAGGACAAACAAATTTTCGATTTAAAATAAATATTTTTATTAAAGATAACGTTATTAGCCCGGATGCAATCCAAGTAAAAATATTTGAACAAACACTTAAAAATGGTAATTGGCTAGACAATCATACTACTTCGGACCTAGCTAATAGCATAGAAGATAAAATTTTAAGAAAATCTAGAGAATTATATATTAGTGCTGAAAGAAAAGAATGATATACTTGCTACAATAAGGATAGTTTACGATACAAATTATGAGAGATATTGAAAAGAAATGGCAAAAAATTTGGCTTGAAGAAAAAGCTTTTGCTGCAACAAACGATAGCGACAAGCCTAAATATTACGTACTTGAAATGTTACCCTACCCTTCTGGGAAAATTCATGTCGGACATTTACGTAACTATTCTATCGGAGATTGCATAGCCCGTTTTATGAAATCACAGGGCTATAACGTATTACACCCTATGGGTTGGGATGCTTTCGGCTTGCCAGCAGAGAATGCTGCCATCAATAATAACTCTAACCCTAAGGACTGGACTTACTCAAATATCACAACTATGCGAGATCAGCTAAAATTAATTGGTTTTTCATATGATTGGTCGAGAGAAATAACAACTTGTGATCCGGATTATTATAAGCATGAACAGAAATTTTTTTTAGAACTTTATGAGAGAGGTTTAGTATATCAAAAAGAATCTTTAGTCAATTGGGATCCTGTAGATAACACTGTTTTAGCTAACGAACAAGTAGTAGATGGTCGTGGATGGCGTTCGGGTGCTTTAATCGAAAAACGACAGCTAAAACAATGGTTTTTAAAAATCACTAATTATGCTGAAGAATTGTTAAATGAAATTGCAAAACTAGGCTCTTGGCCTGATTCTGTTAAATCTATGCAGGAAGAATGGATAGGCAAATCGGAAGGAGTAAATTTTAGTTTTAAAATACAGGATCATGATGCCAATATTGAAGTGTTTTCTACTAGACCAGAAACTATCTTTGGAGCAAACTTTGTTGCGATAGCCTATAACCACCCAATAATTGAGCAATTAGTAGATAAAAATGACGCTATAATATCTTTCATTGAGAAATGTTCGCAATTAGACAGTAATGTTGTAGTAGATAAAGCTGAAAAAGAAGGGGTATGTACTAACCTTTTGGCCATTCATCCATTTGATCCTAGCATTATTATCCCTGTTATAATAACAAATTTCGTACTAATGGATTACGGTACTGGAGCGGTCTTTGGATGCCCAGCACATGATGAAAGAGATCATGAATTAGCCAAACAAATGGCATTACCAATAAAGCAGGTAGTAATTAATGAGGATGTTCAGGTGAACGTATATTTAGAACCTTATACAGGTGATGGTATCATGATCAATTCAGACTTTCTGAATGGTCTTGCTGTCCAAGATGCTAAGCAAAAATCTATAAAAGAACTTGAGAAACGTGGTTTAGGCAAACGTACCATTAACTACCGACTAAAAGACTGGGGAGTGTCTAGGCAAAGATTTTGGGGCTGTCCTATTCCAATAATCTATTGTTTGACTTGTGGAATTACACCAGTACCTAAAGAACAATTGCCGATAATCCTACCAAACGATGTTACATTTGATGGGCATGGCAATCCTCTTGATTCACACCCTACTTGGAAACATACTAATTGCCCAAAATGTCAGAAACCAGCTATTCGTGAAACTGACACGTTAGATACATTTTTTGAGTCTTCTTGGTATTTCACCCGCTATTGTAATGTAGATGCAAAAGATATGACTGACAAACAAGCCTGTGATTATTGGTTACCTGTTGATCAGTATATTGGTGGAATTGAACATGCAGTAATGCATCTTCTTTATGCAAGGTTTTTCACTAAAGTAATGAACGAACAAGGCTATCTTAGTATTCGTGAACCCTTTACTAGTTTGCTGACTCAAGGTATGGTATTACATGCTACCTATAAAGATACCAATAATAATTGGTTGTACCCAAATGAGATAACAAAACAATCTAATAAGTGGGTTCATAAAAATACAGGGGAAGAAGTATTTCAAGGACGAATAGAAAAAATGAGTAAATCCAAAAAGAATGTCGTGGATTTAGAATCAATATTAGCAAACCATGGTGCAGATGCTATCCGGCTATTTGTACTCTCTGATAGCCCACCGGAGAAAGATTGTGAATGGTCGGCAAATGGTCTTGAAGGGTGCAGCCGTTTTATTAGTAAGTTAGAAAATATGGCTGAGATACTAATTAATAGTAGACCTCTTTTGAAAATCGCTTATGCGCAAGGGTGTGAAGGAGACGCGGAAACTCGACCCGCAGCGTACTCTAATGTACGTGAGGATTCGAGTACCGCATCGACGTACAAATCACCAGCAGAAGTAGAGTTTCAAAAGAGGTCTAGTGAAATAACAGAGACTCCTAGAAATAGACTAACAAAGCTTACTCATCAAACTATTAAGCATGTTACCAATGAGATAAGGGAATTTAAGCTAAATAAAGCCATAGCAAGGATGCGGGAACTATTTAATGCGTTGTCAGATGAAATATCTAAGGGCAAGGAAGGTGATATTGATAGCATTAAAGAGGGTTTCAGCATCTTGATTATATTACTTAACCCATTTATTCCACATATTACAGAGGAAATTTGGCAAAAATTAGGTAAAAAGCAAAGATTATATCAAACCCCTTGGCCTTCTTTCAACGAATCATTCTTAGAACTAGAATCTTATACTATGGCCATCCAAGTTAATGGTAGGCTGAGAGCTACGCATGAATTTGCTGTTGTGGCTAGCAATATTGAAATTCAGAACACAGTAATGCAATTACCCGAGGTGCAAAAATACCTAAGTGGCAAAGAACCCAAAAGAATTATCATAATACCCTCAAAAATAGTAAATATTGTGGTATGAATAAGGATGGAAGACAATGTCAATAAAAATGCTACAGTTAAAACAGCAAAACAAAAAGAATCTGCCTCAAACATTACTCTTATTTCATTATTTGCCGGTGCAGGTGGTATGGATATTGGTTTTGAACAAGCTGGATTCAAGACAATTTGGGCAAACGAGTATGATAAAACAATTGCCCCTTCTTATCAAAACTACTTTCCTGAATCAAAGTTTGATGGGCGTTCTATTTTGGATATTCCAAATGAAGATATTCCACTTGGTGCAACAGGTGTTATTGACCGCCATGTCAATCATGGTCAGAAGCTGGTGCTAGGCGTGGACTTGATGACTTAAGAGGTCAATTATTCCACGAATATATCAGGGTTATTAGGCATGTACAGCCAAAGTTTTGTGTTGCAGAAAATGTTCATGGAATAATCCATTCAAGAAATATTGAATCCTTTATGAATATCATAGATATGTTCAAAAAAGAAGACTATGAGGTTAGTTGGAAGTTGTTAAAAGCAAGTGACTACGGTGTAGCCCAAGATCGCGAGCGAGTTTTTATAATTGGTTATCACAAATCTTTGAACAAAAAATTTGAATTTCCTAAACCTTTGAGAACCAAAATCACTTTAAAACAAGTGATAGGTGACCTAGCTAATCTAAAAGTTGGAACAACTAGAAAAGTTAAAAATCATGAGCTAATTGATTCAGGCTATTCCCCAATTTTTATGTCGAGAAATCGAGTGCGAGGTTGGGATGAACAATCATTTACTATTTTGGCAACAGATAGACATATTCCATTTCATCCACAAGCTCCTAAAATGATAAAAGTTGATGGACAAGAGTTAAGAAAATTCGCTCCTGGTCATGAAAACAAATATCGAAGATTAACAGTCCGAGAATGTGCAAGAATTCAGACGTTTCCAGATGATTATGAGTTCATTTATACCAATATCAGAAACGGCTATAAAATGATTGGTAATGCTGTACCAGTAAATTTGGCGTACTGGGTAGCCAAATCAATTAGAAAGGACTTGGGGGTATAAATGGCTACGCAAACAAATAATGGCAGAGCTTTTGAGTGGGCGGTAGGCTTAGCACTTAAACTACAAACAAATATGTCAATTGAAGAAAATGCTTATTCAGAAATTAATGAGAAAGCATTTTTTGAAATAGCAGATAGGGACAAATCTGATTTCCTGAATGCAGCTACTATCGCCATCGAACATATTATGTTGAAAGAAAAGGTCTTCTTTGAATCAGGTAACAATGGATTAATTTCATTTAATAGTGATACTGCAGGTAAGCAGGGTGATGTACGAGATGTGTTGATAACAATAAATGGCAAAACATTCGGCATATCTTGTAAAAATAATCACAAAGCCTTAAAACACCCAAGGTTATCAAGAACAGCTAACTTTATTAAAGAATGGAATATTGATGACTCTGGCTGTAGTGATGAATATTGGCTCATTGTCACAACAATCTTTGATGAGTTAACTAAAATTAAAAACGATTCTAATGGAACTGCATTATGGAGGGATGTTATTGATAAACCATCTCGCTTTTATTAACCGATATTGGATGCGTGGCGCAATGAAATAAGTAGAGTGTGTGCCATCAGCGAGATAAAAGAGATTGAACTTTGCAAGACAATTATATCTTTTATCGTTGGACGTTTTGATTTTTACAAAATCATTAGAGAAGGAAAAAACCGGGTTATTGTACAAGGGTTTAATTTAAATAATACCTTATCTATCAAACGTACAAAGCACCCAACATGTATTAATGCAATAAACAATAAGAATGGTGGTCAATATTCAAAAACCATCATATTTAACCGTGGTTATAGCATCAACTTTAGAATCCACAATGCAGAAAGCAAAGTAACTCCATCTCTTAAATTTGATATAACTGCTATAGGTTTACCAGCAAATGAAATTTACCAGCAAACCTTTGATTTATAATTATATTACAGGAGAACTTTGGCAAAAAGGAAAGATTATCATAATACCCTCAAAAATAGTAAATATTGTAGTATAATGCTTAGTGCAGGTAAAATTTATGTTATAGTTAGAGCTTATATAAGAGAGGGAGATTATGTATTAGTAGCAAATAGTGGTAGCCATCTCTTTCTCCTAGGAGGACATGTTAGATATCAGGAAACGGTTTATCAAGCATTACTACGGGAAATAGCAGAAGAGATTGGCACAATTGATCCTATAATTAATGATTTTATAGGAGTGGTAGAAAATCTTTGGGATAATAATGGGAAACCATTTCATGAACAGTCTTTTGTATTTAAAGTACATTCACATAGCCTATCTAAAAATAAAGAAGTAATATCAAAGGAACAACATTTAACTTTCCATTGGGAGAAATTTAGCAACCTAGCACATAAAAATTTTCTGCCAATCGGTATGTATGATTTCTTAAAGGAATACGAGGAACAAAAACAACCAAAGTTTTTTTCCCTTATAAAGGATCAATTTACTACCAAATTATTAAGCAATTTGTAATTGAGACTATTTTGTAACAAAAAAAGCTCTCCTTAACGTTTTCTACTAATATTCCTCCCAAAAACTTGAAAAATAACTTAGTGATCTCAGGTTTTAGTAATACACTAAGAATGGACTGTGTAATAAAGTTATGTAAGAAGTTTAATACAGAAACTTGGAAAGCGATTAGAGAGATGAGTGAAAAAGTTCAAGAAATTGTAAATGCTGCTTTCCAGTATATCTTATTTTTCATATTTGAAGTGTGGCAAGTAGTCAAATATTTTATACGACGACTATATATTTGGCATATATTTTCCGTACGCAATAGGTGGTATCTTAGTAGAAATGGAAATTACTATAACCCAATACTAGAAGCTACCGTTTATCCATGGTCACTAGGATGGAATATAGCAAGATTTGGTATCCACTACCAAGGATATACCTCTAAAATACATGCTCAAGAATCTGCATTTAAAATGTGGATGAAAGAACGATTTCATAAAAACAACTCAACAAACTTCTTAGAACATTAAATTGCTAATAAAATGAAAAAATTAACTACGCAAGAAGCATGTAACGTATTATCCGCTTGGACTGTCTTGGAAATATTAACGCCCCAAACATTTAAAAAACCAGAGGATTTAGTAGGAGGAAATCAAAAGTTAATCGCTTCTTTGGATTCCACTCTACCCTGGGAAAATGGTGGAGAAAAGGTTTCATCTGATTTTACACTATTTTACCAAATAGTATTAGGTTCAATTAATGTAACAAATGCCTTTTCTGCTTTAAATACAAAATATACTGATAGTGGTGTAGAGGCAAAAGTTACATCAGGAGAAGCTATAATTGCTATAATTATTGTCGACCAAAAGGGGTGTGTTATTAGTGGATATAATCCAATTAATCTTGCAAGTTTTGCTTGGGGTACTCCAAAAGCTTTAAAGGGCAATATTAAGGAGTTAAATAGATGGTCAATAACTGAAAGTACTGTTAAGATAGAACTTGGAGCAATTATCCGTAAAATAAATAACAACGGTGAGATTCTTCCTTTAAACAAACTAACAATACAGGAAGCTTATAATTACCTTGTTAATGCATTTGATATACCAACTGAAATGCTTATAAACAAACAATTTGCTATTCGAAGTTATGAACCACATAAAGAAGGCTCTCCTGCTAACTTTCCTAGTAAAATTCCGCTGCTCAATAGTTTTTATTTAAAGGATATAGAGAAAGCCATTAAGGTAATTAAAGGCTCAAAGGATAACACTAATTTATTACAATATCTAGGTGTAAATGTTCCATCAAATCGTTATGATATTTTAGATGATACGGTTTTAGCTGATACCCTTGCTCCCAAAAATATTCCTGCAGCAAGATGGCCTGGATCAGGAAGACATCCTCTAGTATTATTACAACAAGCAGCAGTTAATTTAGCTATGACGAAACTAAACGATGGTGGAATCTTGGCAATTAATGGTCCCCCAGGTACTGGTAAAACTACTTTGTTACGTGACATTGTTGCTGAATTAGTCTCAAAACGAGCTGAAGCATTATTGAAGTTTGATGACCCTGAAAAAGCCTTTACTAATTCAGGCAATACAGTAAAATCTAGCTCTAGTCAGTTTGATATTTATACATTAGATGAGAGTATAAAGGGTTTTGAAATACTAATTGCTTCATCTAATAATAAGGCTGTAGAAAATATTAGTGCTGAATTACCTAATTTAAAAGCCATAGCAAGTGATGCAGATGACTTACGCTATTTTACACCCCTATCCGATGCTTTATTGGGATATAGTAGTTGGGGGTTGATTTCAGCAATGCTTGGCAATAGCAGTAATCGTATTAATTTTAGTAAAAAATTTTGGCGAAATCAAGATTTTGGAATTGATACATATTTAGCAGAAGTAAATGGTTCTCCACAAACATTTGACGAAAAAGATACAGTTACTAAAAAAATTACTAAAACTCGGAAACCACAAATTATTCAAGACAGTAATCCACCATGTAATCGCAGCGAAGCCTTAATACGCTGGCGACAAGTGTGCAACCATTTTAAACATGTATTACAAGCAAGCCGAACTAGACTTGCTGAATTACAGGAAATAAAGAATTTGTTGCAATATTTAGCAGATATAGCAATTCAATTAGAGCCAGGAGAGGGGTTAAATGATCTTTTATCCAAACATAATAAGCATAAACCTTGTATTATTTCCTCTATTCTAAAAACTTCTGCATTTCGTAGTTGGCAAAAGAAAAATCAAAAGCTTACTAATTTTCAGTATACACAAAAAAATATTTATGAGTTATTTAGTCAGCTTGCTCCTCATATTGTTGATAAGAATTTGTTTTTAAAATCTCCTAAAGAAAAGTATGTAGTTTCCCCATGGTGTGATGCACAAACACACTCCTTACGTGATGAAGTATTTATTGCTGCTATAAAAATACATAAAGCTTTCATAAATGCAGCAGCTAAACCTTTACTTCATAATCTCGGAGCTTGGATGGAAAATTTTACTAATTCTATTACTGTTATGGAGTGTTTAGCAGATTTATGGTCATCTTTCTTTCTAGTAGTTCCTACTATATCAACAACTTTTGCTTCCGTAGAGAGAATGTTACAGGGTCTTCCATTAAACTATCTTGGATGGTTGCTCATTGATGAAGCTGGCCAAGCCTTACCTCAAGCAGCTGTTGGAGCTATAATGAGAACAAAACGAATTATAATTACTGGCGACCCTATACAAATAGAACCAATTGTTACCTTACCTGATAGTTTAACAAAAAATATATGCAAACAATTTGAGGTAAATCCTGATAATTTTAATGCCCCAGAAGCGTCAGTTCAAACCTTAGCAAATGCTGTAAGTCCATATATTACTAAATTTACTACTAAATATGGGAATCGGGAAACTGGAGTACCTTTACTAGTACATAGGCGTTGTGCAGATCCTATGTTTAGTATTTCCAATATTATTGCTTATGAAAATTTAATGATACAAATAAAGAAAGATAATAGCGATTCATTAATACGCAACTGTCTTGGTTCTTCTAAATGGTTTGATGTTAAAGGTGATATTATGGACAAATGGTGCTTAGAAGAAGGAAAAGAGGTAATTAGACTATTAAATCAATTAAAAACTGCTAGAATATTTCCAGACCTATATATTATAAGCCCGTTTAAGCTCGTTGCCTATAATTTACGTAAGTTGATTAAAGAGCATAAAGTTTTAGATTCTTGGATAGAAACCGATACGCAACTTTGGCTTAATGAGAGAATTGGCACAGTACATACTGTACAAGGACGAGAAGCTGAAGCAGTAATCTTAGTGTTAGGAGCTCAGGGGTCCACTCAAGGTCATAGTCGACAATGGGCAGGTAAATCTCCTAACATCTTAAATGTGGCAGTTACTAGGGCTAAAGAAGTTATTTATGTTATAGGACATAAAGACTCATGGGAAAATATTGGGGTATTCAGAGAACTATACTCTAGACTAGAAGATGATTTCAGCATAGATTGATGTGTTCAGCCCATCAGCTCCAACTTGTTGCTAATTGATAGTTGTTTTTAACGTTTGACTTTAGATTTTTAGATTTAAATGTTGTATAATGAACTTTGTGCAAAATCCGTTTCAAACGGATTTATATTAATTTATAATAACCTCAAGTATCTATGTAATAAATTAATAGTAGGCTCAAGTAATCATCACCATTAGGGGTGATGTCACCACAACTGTCGAAAGTTAGAAGAGGAAGCGGTTTTAGAACTCATTATGGCAGTTTAAAAGTTGTAGAAAAATAACCAAGGTCATTGCGAGAAGGCATAAGCCGACGAAGCAATCCATTTTTGGTTACTTTTATTGCTTCGCTTACGCTCGCTAATAGACACTGTGGTATAGGTATTTGTAAACTTTCAACAGTTGTGGGGTAACATCGAAGATGCAGAAAGTCTAATAAAGAATTTATTAATTCATTTCCTAATTAACAGTTGATATTATTTGTATAATGTGTATAATGTGCTTCTTAAAAATTAATAAAGGACAATTATATATGATGAATCCCCCGTACAACGAGAATTTGAATTACCCCGATATTAAGAATAATAATTTTAATCTTAACAATTACACTACTAATGATAGCAAAAGTATACAGCTTACTACCACTGATAATGCCTTACAGTTTTGTGTATCATCTAAAACTGATAATACCTTACAGCCTTCCTTAACGTCTAATTCAAATGCTACCTTACGGTTCACTGATGAGCAGGATGATCGAGCAATATTAGGAGACAACAACGAAGGCTCTCAAGAATAAAGCACAAACCTACCATTTCAAAAGCTGTTTTTACAGCTTTTGAAGTTAGCTATAAATGTCAAATTAGTTAAAAAAGTTTTACTGATTTGTCATGAAGCAACATAATTCCCGTAGTGAAAAACGGAGCAAATATGTTCTTTACTTCCAATAACAAGGTTTCATTACTAATTTCTTGTTGTAAATCTTCTCTGATTAAATCAAAGATTTCCTGTAAACTTTTACCACCATCTATCATTTGTTTAAAAACATATTTGGTATAATTAGAAATTGGTATAGTAATATTGATATCCTTTAATAATGAATTATTTAATGTAAAGTTAACAATATTGCCAGCTACTAAAGCATTAGTTTCTATATGATCATAAATTTGTTTAGAAATAGCCCCAGTAATACCATAAAAATATGCTATATTATCCAAATTATCAAGACTAGCAATAGTATCTTTTTGATTAGAAACAAAAAAACTGTGTTTAATAATATTTCCAACAATTAATTCACAAATTGCTTGCTGTGTTATGATATCCATCCTCTTAATTTTCTGTAGAAGAGAAAAATCACTAATATAATTTTCGATCCTTAGAGCTAATTTTTCGCTAACATCAGAAAATTCCACAAAATTTAAAGCTGCATTATGAATAAATTCGTATAATTCGGGAATAGAATAAGCCCTATCCTGTTTATGCAAAAACATGTCATATAAACCTACATCACCGAAAACAACATGGTCACCTAGCAGTTCTTGCCCACGTATATACCAATTAGTTGCAGGGAAACCAGCCATAACAGACTTGGTATTCATTATTTCTTCTACCCTATTGCTAACACCTTGGTTTACCATTTTCATGATATCTTGTACCTGATACAATCCAGTACGACCATATTTAGCATAAACCATTATGTTAATTGCTCCCTGATCAGAGAGAGAATCCTTTAATATCTTTAAACCATCTGGAGGGCTTTTCAAATGGTGTAATACTCCTATACAATTAATATAATCAAACTTACCTAAATTAAGCTTTGGAATATTTAAAATAGAATCATATACCCATTTAATATTGGTAAGACCACGTTTTTCAGCACGTTTTTGGGCAATTTCCATGCTTGGCTTGCTAAAATCTAAATACACCACTTCAGCATTTTTATCTTTTAGTTGCTCTGCCATATATATAGTAGAATCACCAGTACCACCACCGGCAATTAGCACCCGAAAACCTGAATTAAAATCTTCTTTACCTCTATATAAATAATGATTTAACTCACCCAAAAATTCACCGCTAATTACCAGTAATCTTTTTGTTTCATCTTCAGGATCTCTATAAGGATAGGGGTAATCTTGATAATGCTCTTGCACTACAGCCAAATCACCAGTTCCCTCAATGGGAACATGGCTATTTGTTTTAACTTGTTTAGATTTTGACATAGGAAATTTACATTATACTTGGAGTTGATAAAAAATTTATAATCATAGCAAAATAGCTAACAAATATCATATTATCAAGTCCTTTATTTGTAATTGTATAGTATGACGTTCTTGCCAACTATTCACTTTTAATGAACCAATTACAGAAATATTATGTGACTTAATATTAAGTAAAATATTTTCTATAGGACTAGATACACTATTAAACGCAATAGCATGAAGCGGTTTAGAACCAAAAGCTTCCTTAGAAGGAGCAAGCAAACATCTTATATGTTTACCACCGACTATGTCAGCTTTTAACACAAAAAGATTAGAGAATTTAAATATTGGCTCATAATTGCCTTGGCCAAATGGTTCGAGTTTACTCAGCTCATCCATTAGCGGCAAATTTACACTACTTGTAGTAAGTTCCGCATCATATTCTTCATAGGCAATGTCATTTTGATTACTAATATCAATCTTAAAGGCGTGATTTAAGAATTCTTGTAACTCTTGTAATTTCTCTTCCAATACTGTAAATCCAGCTGCCATTGCATGTCCCCCGCCAGCTATGATTAAATCTTTAGCCTTGGCATTGATAATTTTACTACCAAAATCAACATTTTTGACAGAACGGCAAGAAGCCTTACCGATTGCATCATTTAAAGCTATAACTGCAACTGGTTTATTAAATTTTTCCTTTAATCTGCCAGCGACAATGCCGATAACACCAGGATGCCACCCTTTACCAACTATAAATAATGAACTATCATTTTCTTGAGTTAAAGCTATTTTAGTAGCTTCCTCTATCATTATCAGTTCTATTACTTTTCGCTCATTATTATGTTTCTCCAACTCTTGTGCAAGTAGATTTGCTTCTATTGCACACTCGGTAGATAAAAGACTAGCCCCCAAGGATGATTTACCAACTCTTCCACCGGCATTGATCCTAGAACCCAACACAAATCCCAAATGATAACAGTTTGGTTTTTCATTTAAACCAGCAACATCACATAAAGTCTTCATACCTAAATTTTTTCTTTGACCAAGGATTTTTAATCCTTGAGCAACAAAAGCACGATTTAAGTGAATAAGTTTCATTACATCGCATACTGTTCCAAGTGCGACTAAGTCTAAATATTGCATTAAATTTGGTAGAGTCCGTAGCAAACTGGCGTCATTGCGAGGAGATTCTTCAGCAGCGACGAAGCAATCCAAATGCTTTCTTTTATCACCATTTTTCTTGATTGCTTCGTCGCAGCGAAGCTGCTCCTCGCAATGACGATCGGCAAAGAAATTTTGTTTTTTTAAGTCGGATAATAAGGCGGTAGCAAATAAAAATGATACTCCTACAGCCGCTAGGTACTTATATCTACTGGTCTCATCGATACGATTCGGGTTAACAACAGCAACAGCGTCAGGCAATATATCACTACTAATGTGATGATCGATAACTATTACATCAAGCTTTACTTGTGATGCATATTTTAGAGCCTCATGTGCCATTGCTCCACAATCAACAGTAATCAGTAGCTCAGTAGCATTATCCTTAATTTTCTGCATAGCAGCTGGAGTTGGTCCATACCCTTCAGCAATTCGGTCTGGAACATAAATATCAGCTTTTTGCCCCAAATCTCTAAATAGATTCTTAAGTAGTGATGAAGATGTAGCACCGTCAACGTCATAATCAGCAAATATACAGATTTTCTGTTTATTTATAATAGCTTCTATAGTCCTATCTACTGCTTTTTGCATATCAAGTAAATGAAAAGGATCTGGCAGTAAATTCTTGAGCTTAGGTGATAAAAAATCTATAGCTTGTGACAAGTTCTCTAAGCGAGGAAATAGAACCCGTGCTAGAAAATCACTGATTCCTACAGAACGACAAAGTTCTGAAACATCATCCTCGTTTACTGATCGCTGTTGCCAAATTTTTCCATTTACTGAACGTTTGGGTTCTAGTGGTATTATCATGTAAGGCAACCCTATTTAAAAAATTAGTTCCTTTAACTTATAAATCAACTCTAAGGCTTGTTTAGGGGAGAGCTGATCAGGATCAATTTTAATAAGTTCTTCTTCTAACTTATTAAATTTTATTTCTTTTTTACTTTCTACTGGCAGACTAAATAAACTTAAGTTGTTTGATTCAGTGTTTAATATATTTTTGCTTTTGTACGTTGCGGTTTTTTCTAATTTTGTTAAAATGTCATTCGCCCTAATTATAACAGATTTTGGTAGGCCCGCTAAGTAGGCTACATGAATTCCATAAGATTTATCAGCTATACCTGCTATAATATTATGCAAAAATAATATTTCTTTCCCTAATTCCTCAATAGCCACCGTATAATTTTGCAAGGCTGGCAAAAAATTACTCATGCTGGTTAATTCGTGATAATGCGATGCAAATAAACATCGACATTTGAGATTATCATGAATATATTCCAGCACCGCAAAAGCAATTGATACACCATCATAGGTAGAAGTTCCGCGACCAACCTCATCTAATATGACTAAAGAATTTTTAGTAGATTGTGCTAAAATAGCTGATGTTTCAAGCATTTCCACCATAAAAGTCGATTGTCCTGCTTGTAAATCGTCCCCTGCCCCTATCCTACTAAATATCTTGTCTACAATACCTATTTTGGCACTTTTAGCCGGCACAAAACTACCAATTTGAGCTAATATGGCTATTAGGGCATTTTGCCGTAAAAAAGTACTTTTACCTGACATATTAGGTCCAGTAATTAACCAAATTCTATGAGCTTCCGATAAAGTACAGTTATTGTGAATAAAGCTTTTTTTATCATTTGATAAACTTTGCTCAACGACGGGGTGACGCCCTTCAATAATCTCAAAACTCAAATCATTGCTTAAGCTAGGCTTGACATAATGATATTCATCAGCAATATAAGCAAAATTACAAAATACATCAAGCTGACTCAAGGAACAGCTAAGTAATCGTAAGAATATAGCTTTATCAATAACCTGCTGGCATATTTTATTATATAATTCTAGTTCAAGACTAACCGCTAAACTCCTGCTATTAACCATATCGCTTTCTAACTTTTGTAATTCAATAGTAGTATAGCGACTGGCATTAGAAGTTGTTTGTCGGTGAATAAATTTTGAGGCGTACATTTTATCACTATGTCTTAGGGTAACTTCAATAAATAACCCAAGTACATTATTATGAGATATTTTTAGGGTGTCGATGCCAGTATCAAGGCGATATACATTTTTTAATTTTTCTACATGGGCTTTGCCATTGTTAATTAAGTCATATAATTCTTGTATTTTAGGATGATAATGATGATTTATTATCCCACCTTCATTGATAGTATTAGGTGCATCCTCTCTAATTGCTTGATCTATTAAGGAATATAACTGTTCATCTCCGGATAGCGGTTTAATTAAGTTCTCTATATAATCTAGCAAATTTAGCCCATAATGGGAAATAAACTCTCCTTTTATTTCCAGTGCAGCATTTAACGTATATTTAATATTTAGCAGATCTCGCCCGCAGCCACGATTCATGGTAATTCTAGCCAAGCAACGTTCTAAATCCCCAGTTTTCTTGAGTAACTTTTTAATATTCCCTACTAGTTCAATATTTGAATAAAAAAATTCTGTGATATTTTGTCGATAATTTATTTCATCAATATCTATTAGTGGTGTAGATAAAAAGTGATATAGTAAACGACTACCAGCCTTAGTAACTGTATGATCAATAGTAGCCAGTAAACTACCCTTGGTTTTTCCTAATAAATTATTAGTAATTTCCAAATTCCGCCGAGTCGCAGAATCAATAATCATAAAATTATGGTAATTGACCAACAAGGGCAAAGGTAGCGAGGGTATATTTTGCTTTTGCGTTAGCGATAAATATTCTAAGATACTACCAATACTACTTGTTTGACATTCAGATATTTCCCCTATGGCTTTTAGATCATTGATTTTGTAAAAATCTAAAATAATTTTATGGCATTTTTTAGGAGCAAAAAAACTATCAACTTGATACGAGACACGGAAATGTAATTGCTGTTGAATACTACTAGCTAATTGCTCTCCCTGCAAATTTTCGCTAAGTAAAATCTCTTTAGGCTTAAGACGTGATAGTTCATTTAGAATCTCATCCTGCGGAATCTCTATAACTGAAATTTCTGAAGTGGAAAGATCAACATAACAAATTGACGCCCTGTTTTTTAGCAAAACTAAGCTTGCCAGATAATTAGGTTCGCATGACGAAATTAAAGATTCCTCGATAATAGTACCTGGGGTGATAATACGCGTTACATCCCTATTTACTACAGCTTTATAGCCACCACGTTTCTTTGCCTCTTCCGGTGTTTCTAGTTGATCACAAATAGCAACTTTGTAATTTTCTTCAATTAATTTATTTAAATATGTCTCAAGAGCATGATGGGGTACGCCGCACATAGCAATCTCAGAGTCTCCATTAGATCCTCTTTTGGTAAGAGCAATACCTAAAACTTGGCTGGCAAGAATTGCATCATCAAAAAACATTTCATAAAAATCGCCCATCCTAAATAATAGAAGACAATCAAGATTGGCAAATTTGATGTCTAAATATTGTTGCATCATCTTTGTTGATTGATCATAATTATATTTATGGCGAAATTCTTCTAAAGTCATGGATATATTTAGTTGTTTGAATTAGATTTGAGTATATACTCAGGTAGAGCTTCAAGAATTAAGGTCATTGTATACTCTTCTGCTCCTACGAATTGTTGTTTGAAAATATCATGGATTCGCAGGCTCATGTACTATATGTACACCTAGCATGCTCACCATTCATTTTCAAATCCAATTCTTCAAATCATTTGAGTATACCATAAAGATCACAACTGTTGAAAGTTAAAAAATCGTCTATTAGCGAAGTGCTGTTGTAAGGTTTAAGCCGTCTATTAGCGAGCGAACGTATGTGAGCGTGGCAATCCATGAAGCTTGTCATATGGATCAACTATGTTCGCAATAAAAATTTAAATAAATTTGGTTTAAATTTTTATTGCTTGTGCAGAGCTAGTTAAATCACGTAACTTAGCGTTTGCAATCACAATGATTTTACGCATTAATGCTACCATCGCCACCATTTTCTTTTTTCCTCTATTGATCAATTTCTCATAAAATACCTTCAGTTCAGAGTTAGAATTTCTAGCAGCCATAGCAGCTACAAACAACATAGGTCTAACAAAATTTCGACCATGACCTGTATGTCTATATCCACTATATCTACCGCTATCATTAGATATTGGTGCAACACCTACTAATGATGCTATTTGTTTGCGGTTCAATGTACCAAGTTCAGGTAACAAAGCTATAAGCTCATTAGATACTACTGTGCCTATACCACTAATAGTTTGCAGAGTCTCTTTCTTAGCTTGCAAGAGCTTATCTTTTGCTATTAAGTCATCTATTTCTTTAGTAATAGATGCAATTTGCTCTTCTAGTACTTCGATCATTTTAACGCAACTAGACTTGATTAAATCAGCTCTCGGGGACTGAAACCTATTTTTTTCTGCAATCAACATTTGTTTAAGATCGTTCCTACGTCCTACTAATTCATACAAGTTTAAAGCTTGCTTAGATTGTACTTTAAATAGCTCTAATCTTTCTGATCGTTCAAAAGCATAAAGTGCCAAAGCTTTAGCGTCAAGACTGTCAGTTTTAGCTGCATTACCAAAAGACCTAATAAAGTTTTTAACTTTACGAGTATTGGCTCTATGTACAGCAAAACCCTGATTGCAAAGCGTTAGTAATAGTTCCATTTCATATCCACCAGTAGTTTCTAAAACACACAATGCAGAACTAATCTCTTTTTTGTAATCCTTGATAAAATCAGCTATTCCATTAGAGTTGTTATTATATTCTTTAGTTTCTTTTTTTCCATGAATAGCAACAACAAAATTGAATTTTCCTATATCAAGACCGATAAAATTATTATATAATAGCATAATACCTCGAAGACTTTTAATGTTGTTTACGATTGTAAGCGGGCGTGCAAAGGCATCCCAATCAACTATTCAAACGTCTCGGGGATTTGGGCTAGAGTACCAATATCCATTCGGTCTTAAAACCAATTGCTTCACGGTCGCTCACGCCTGCACAGCGATAGTCATTTAGTATTATTAATGACTATCGCTGTAATACCCCCTTATAAGTCAGTATAAATCATTATTTACATTGACTTCAATATCTATTATATCATACTTTTAACTTACAATTGCTTCGTCGACCTATGGTCTCCACAACTGTCGAAAGTTTACAAATACCTATACCACAGCGTCTATTAGCGAGCGTAAGCGAAGCAATCTAGGAAACAATCTATAGATAAATGATGTTACTGGATTGCTTCGTCGGCTTTACAGCCTCCTCGCAATGACGTGTAGGGAAGCTGTATTTACTAACTTTCGACAGTTATGCTATGGTCTCCTCGCTAATAGACGATTTTGGCTAAAATTTTTTCAATTTAGCTATAATTGGGTTGATTCGGTTTTTCTCTCACTATTTCAAATAAGTTATGCATAATATTTACCTACAAAAATTAAAATTACTAAATTATCGTAATTTTCAGAATTTAGATATTAGTGCTGGTAATAATCCTGTTATACTAATAGGGGGGAATGGTAGTGGAAAAACTAACATTTTAGAATCAATATCACTATTTTCACCTGGTAAAGGCTTGAGATCAGCCAAATTAGATGATATTTGTCAAAGGGGAGCAGATCATTGCTTAGCTTATACATTATTACACAGTAAACTTGGCTTAGTTGAAATTTCAACGAATTTAAAGCGTGAATCTAATAGACGTTTTACGGAATTTAATGGTGTTAAAATACAAAATAATGAACTAAGTAAGTTCACTGCTATGATTTGGCTTACACCCCAAATGGAAGGTATTTTTTCTTCCAGTATTAGCGATAGGCGTAAATTCTTTGACAGGATTGTTTATAACTTTAATCCATCGCATGCAGGAATAGTTAGTAAATACGAATATTACATGTATGAACGTAGCAAAATACTAGCACAAGACCAAGTGGATACAAATTGGCTAAGAGTGGTTGAAGAAAAAATGGCGGAATTATCAATTGAGATCGCTATTAATAGGCTAAAAATTTTAGAACATATGCAAAAAGCTATCTCAGATTTGGATAATGATTTTCCTAAAGCTATTTTATCAATTAATGGGGTTATAGAAGATATAATATTAAGAAATTCTGAAATAGATATTGATTTTATAAAAAATGAGTTAGTGGTGTCTCGTGTTCATGATAAGATATCTAATAGAACTAATTTTGGAGTGCATAAAAGTGATTTTGTAGTTATTCATAAAGAAAGAAACGCCTTAGTTAAACACTGTTCCACCGGTGAACAGAAGGCTATGCTCATTGCCATAATACTTGCCCAAGTTAATTATTCTATTAAAGAAAACATTGCTATGCCTATTTTACTGTTAGATGAGGTTTTTGTACATCTTGATAACAAAAGGAGGCAGTACTTAATTGATTTTTTCCTAGAATTAGGATTACAGCTATGGGTGACTGCAACTGACTTAAATGGCATAGAATCTTTAACAAAAAAAGCAGAATTAATAAAATTATAGGATGAAATTTCTCTTATTTAATTTTAAGGCAATACCTTAAAACTTGATCACGGCGTTCTAATATAGAATTAAGGTAAGAATTATTTAAAAAATCAGAACCTTTTGCTGCTATAAAAATCTTTCTAAGAAGAGGTAAGTCTAATTTTTTTATAGCTTTTATAGTGTCGTCATAACATTGTGTTGGATAAGATATTATAAAACTCTTATCAAATGCATGATACTGAATCCATAGGCTATTTTGATAAATAACAAACCGAAAAGGGTGGTTATAAGACTGAAAATTTTTGTAAAAGGTAGGAGGTATTTGTTTTTTAAATCTTTGTTTTAGCTTTTCTTCATTAGGGAGATCAATAACCTCTGCTTTATCAAAAGGAAATGGTTTATCCCAATCATTGGTATTTAATTTATCACTATACAGTACTCTAACAAAAGGAAGTTCACCAAGCTTAACATATTGGCGATTACGAATGCCTGAATTATCTATTGCAATAAAATATGTTTTATTAATATCTTTAAATATTAATAAATTATGTGATCCAGAGTCCCACTGCCCAAAAATAAAGTAAAAAGTTCGTAGGTTCATTTGATCTTTTATGGAAACCTCTTGAAGAGCTTTTTCATACTCTTCAGGTACTAAAGGATCAATTTTAGTATCAATGTAGAGTTGCAATGTTCCTGTCATTCCATTAATTTTACGCATTACTGTTGGAGGAATATGAGGGAAACCTAGAATTAGAGAAGCTTGATATGCTGCTACTTCAGCTTGTGCATCTCCTAAATCATCTGCAGGTAATTTTTTAAAGACAGCTTTTACCTGATCATCTAAAGTAACTAAAAAAACTTCTCCATTGAATTCCGCTTTTTTACCTTTTTCCGCAAGAAACTTTCTCATAGGTTCTATATGGTGTATTGTAGATGTTTTAAGCAATTTTGAGATCTCAACTTTTTTCCATGTTTCTGGATGGTTAAATGGGCTGGCATATGCAAAATGTATAGTTAATAAGGATGGTAGAATTATATAGAAGGAGACTAAGAATATTCTAGAAACTTGCATATAATTTTATTATTAGTTGATATTTTTTAATTCAAAATCTTTTTCTACTTTGTAGAGCTTCTTTGGCTATATCGAAGTCGCTAAATGGTAGTTTTTTATTACCGATTATTTGATAATTCTCGTGACCTTTGCCGGCAATCAGCAAAATATCATCTTCTTGTAAATTATTTATTGTTTCAGTAATTGCAATTTTTCTATTATTTATTTCTATATATCTATTAGTGATAGATATAATACCTTGTATAATTTGCTGCCGTATGAATTTTGGGTCTTCATTCCTCGGATTATCGTCAGTGATAATAACTCTATCTGCAATTTTTGCAGCAACTTGCCCCATTAATGCTCTTTTACCACTATCTCTATTCCCCCCACAGCCAAAAATTACTTTTAATGATCCCCTATTTGAGTATATTTCTGATTTTATTTTTTTTAGTTCTAGCAAGCTTTTTTCTAAGGCATCTGGAGTGTGAGCGTAGTCAATAAAAATATTGCTATTAGCTACTCTCTCTAAACGTCCTTTAACTGCTTTAATTTGTGGTAATTTCGATATGACTTGTTCAAAAGGAAAGCCAGTCAAATGCACCATCATAACGGCAATTAGTAAATTGGTTGCTTGAAAACTACCAACTATATCGGTAGTAAAATTATATTTCTGCCCGTTATAAGTACAAATTGTGCTGTCGATAATTTTCAGATCACCATTCATACCAACGGTTAAAAATTTTATATTACGATCCTGTAAATAACTTTTGATATAATCTAATTGTTCTATTTCCGAGTTTAATACAGCAACTCCTGCCTGCGATAAATTATCTGTAAATACTTTTAGCTTAGCTAAAAGATAATTATCCATATTTTTATGATAGTCAAGATGATCTTGACTAAAACTAGTAAAGCAGGCAGCATCTACTTTTAGACCATGTAATCTTTCTTGATCTAGACCATGGCTGGAAGCCTCAAAAGCTACATATCTTATATTATTCTCAGCTAGATTATGTAAAATATGTCTGAAAGTTACAGGATCAAGGGTAGTGAGAGCAGGAAACTTATCTGAAATCTCTTGGATGGTTGTTAAATCCAAATTCTCAGGACATTCTATACCGATAGTACCAATAGAACAGCTGGGTACTCCTAGCAATGTGTATAGCTGTCTGCAATAGGATACTACCGAGGTTTTACCGTTAGTACCAGTAGCAGCTACCATATATTGTGGTAATAAAGGGTAAAGAATATTAGCAGCTTGGCTCAGTGCCACCCGTGCATCACTCACAAGCGTTATATGTACACCATTAGCGATAATGTTAGGGTTTTTCAAACTTGCAGCATCATCGGTAACAATGAATTTCACTCCTTTGTTTATTACATCATCAATAAACTTATTACCATCCGAACTTGCTCCTTTAATGGCGAAGAATAGACTAGTTGATTTAACTAGTCTAGAGTCGCAACATAAAATTTTAGGTTCAATCTGAGAGGTAATTTTTAAATAGTCAAATAATTTTTGCAATTTAAATATAGCCTAATTAGTTTTTATGTGTATGTTTACCCATAGTACATTTTTTGTGTAATCATCATCGCGATGCACCTACAGACACCACAATCGTCATTGCGAGGAGCTGCGACGTGGCAATCTTTTGAAGTAATACTTGTCCCTACTTCACAAGATTGCCGCGTCGGCGATTCCATCGCCTCCTCGCAATGACGGTTAAGAAAAAACTTGATTATCGAGTACCAACTCTTGAAATCATAGTAGTATAAAGTAGTAGCCCATGTAAAGCTAGTAGATAGTTTGTTAACAAGAAATTTAGGGGGTCTTATGCAAAAAAAAGATATATCAATTCTAATAGGTAATGCTCTAGATCATTTTGATACGGCTATTTATAGTTTTCTTGCTCCAGTTTTATCAATGATCTTTTTTCCCAAAGATGATCCTATAGTTGCTTTAATCTTAACCTATAGTGTGCTAACAACTTCAATCGTTACTAGACCAGTTGGCTCGATAATTTTCAGTATAATTGTCAAAAAACGAGGCCCAACTCTGGCTCTATCCTATTCATTAATAGGTGTTGCTATTACTACTATGTCAATAGGATTTATACCAACTTATCAAATGATTGGCTGGTTTTCACCATTGATGTTGCTCATTATTCGAATGATGTTAGCAATTTTTGGCGAAGGAGAACACTGTATTGCCAAATTATATATTGTAGAAAATAAGACGCAGATTCAAGGAGTGAAAGCATCTTATCTATACGAGTTATCAACAATGTTTGGCATTATTATTGCCTCTTTTATAAGTAACATTCTAATTAGTTCTAATCACCATGAATATTGGCGTTTATGTTTTATATTAGGAGGGAGTACAGGGATTGTCGGGATTTATCTTAGACGTTATTCTAATACGTCTCAAAGAGCAATAGAACAGAAATCCTCTACATCAAATGTGATATTGAATAATAAGTGCAATATTCTACGTGTATCTATAGTTAGTGGTTTTTCCTATATGACATATGTCATACCTTTTGTCGTGATGAATAGTTTTGTCCCTCTTATCACTTCTATATCTTTGGAGGCGATGATGAGTGTTAATACTATTTTATTAATCATAGATGTAGCAATGATTCCATTAGTAGGGCATTTTATTAAAAAATATCGCCCTGTGGATGTAATGATCGTAAGCACTAGCATTCTATTTATTAGCATAGTACCATTATGGTTATATATTACTGATGCTTCTGTATGGTATATTAATTTTGTTCGTTTATGGATTATTACCTTAGGGGTAACTTTTGCATGTCCACTAAATTATTGGCTTAATAGCTTATTCCGTAGTTCAGATAAATATATGCTAGTTAGTATTGGTGATGCTTTAGGTACTTCAATATTTGGACGATCTACCCCTACAGTGTGCATAGCTATTTGGCATTTTACTGGCTCTTCTATAGCCATAGGAGTTTATATTGCAATGATTACTTTAGTTACCATATGGGCGGTGAAGAGTATACCATGAAAAACATAATAGATATAGATGTATGACAAGACCGGCATTCCTAATTGCTTTTTTTACGACAATCGTGCGTTATTATGATTATGCTCTTTTTGGTCTCTCGGCAGCAGCTCTATCCAAGAATTTTTTACCTCTAGGATCAAATGATAGGCAGATATTATTATTTTTTGCTATATTCAGCATAGCTGTAATAGCTCGTCCCATAGGCTCGATCATTTTTGGTTTTATCAGTGATAAATATGGTAGAGTTGTATCAGTTAAAATCTCAGTATTTTTGGCTACTATCTCTACAATTCTTATAGGATTAACCCCTAATTTTGATAAAATTGGTATGTATGCTACAATAATTTTAATATTTTGTCGTATGACATTTTTAATGAGTTTGGCAGGGGAGAGCGATGCAATAAAAATTTATGTTGTAGAAAAGGTGGGTATGAGGCACAAAAATTATACTTATGGTATCGTGTCATTTTGTACTCAGGTTGGGGCATTGCTTGCTGCAACAATTTATCATTTTTCGACAAAGTTTGAACAAATGTCTCATTTATGGCGGGTCAATTTTATTATTGGTGGAATTTTTGGTTTATTTATCATAAGTCTAAGGCACTATTTTCGTGAAAGTGAAGAGTTTTTAAAGTCTAAAAAGGATCATAAATCTATATATTACAACTTTTTTGATTTAGGAAAGATTATAAAAAATTCATTTGGCAGATTTATCATAGCAATATTAATAAGTGGTTGCATAGGAGGTATTTACCATTTTTTAATTATTTTTTGGGGAGTCTTTGCAGCAAAAAGTGCGTTACTTATGAATAGCAATCAAGCTCAAATTATCAATATAGTCTTAATAACCATTTACGCTATTATGTCAGTGTTTTCTGGTTTTTTAGCCGATAGGATTTATCCTAAAAAACAAATTATTACATCGTTATCATTAAGTTTGTTAGTTATAATTATTGTACAGTTTCTATTATATAAAGAAATCTTTGTGATTTACTTCCCCATCATTCTTATAGCCCTTGCTCCATTTTATGTAGTACCATTACAAGTTATTGTCCAATCTCTATTCATTACTAATATTAGAGCTAGAATGTGTAGCATATCGCATTCACTTGGTGGCATGATATTTTCGTCAACAACACCATTTTTTTGTATGTTATTGTGGCAATATTTTAATTCAATATTCTTAGTGCTAGGATTTTTTCTGATATTGTTATTAATATTGTTCAGTACAGTAATTTATCTGTATAGTACAAACGTTATAACAAATTATAGCTAACCCGAATAGTATTACTCCGTCATTGCGAGGAGGCGATGAAATCGCCGACGTAGCAATCTCATGAAATAATATCTGCCTTTGTTAGGCGGCTTCGAGATAATTTAAGCTCTTCTTCACAAGATTGCCACGTCGGCACTTTGTGCCTCCTCGCTAATAGACGGTTTTAACTTTCAACAGTTGTGTACCTCGACCCTTCGACTCCTGCTACTATCATAATTTTGATTCTATCAACTCTTCATTTACTAGTGTTATATTTATACTCTTCATTTATGCTCTTCTGTTTCTAGATTCTTCCAAATTCTATTTTTAGAGATATAGAAGAAAATTATAAAAATTACTAAGAACATCATCACTTTTAAACCCATGGATTTACGGTTTTCCATTTCAGGTTCAGCAGCCCATTGTAAAAATATCGTAACATCCATAGCCATTTGTTCGACTGATGAGTTTGTTCCGTCTATATACTTTACTTGTCCATCTGACAAGGGAGCTGGCATGGCAATCTGACTATGTGGAAAATATGGGTTGTAATTTAATCCTGGCATTAGTTTAAAATTCTCAGGAGGATCACTATAACCAGTAAGTATAGAATATAAATAATTTGCTCCATCAGGTCTTGCTTTGATAATCAACGATAAATCAGGCGGGTCTGCTCCATTATTGGCAGCTCTTGCTGCTTGTTCATTAGGATAGGGACGAACAAATGGATCAGAGGGTAGAGCCGGTCTTTCAAACATTTCTCCTGCATCATTTGGACCATCTTGTACAGTATAATTTTTGGCTATTTCTTTAATTTCTTCATCTGAAAATCCTAGATCTTTAAGATTACGATAATATAAATTATAAAGACCATGACAGCTACTGCATACTTCTTTATATACTTGGAAGCCACGTTGTGCAGCTTTCCTATCAACAGTTGCAAAAACTCCATCAAATGGCCAAGCAATCTTTTTTGTAGGTAGTGCTTCGTTTGCGATAGAGATGTTTGATAGTAATAATATGAATAGACAAATAATAGAGTTTCTCCATGACAGAAAAAACGTCATCCAAGCTACAGCGGGAATCCAAGAAAGATATCCTGAAAGACCATTAAATATTGGTTTAAATATCATATGCCCCTGTATAAAATACCTTTGTATAACTTTGTTGTCTTTCATATAGAATCCGGTAATGGCAGAGTTTTTTCATATTTGCTAATTAGGGGTACTGCAATTAAAAAATGAAAGAAATAATAAGTAGCAGCAAACCGGCTTAAGGTAATGTAAGGTTCTTCTGCTGGTTGTCCTCCAAGATACCCAAGTGTCAAGCAGTCAAATATGAACAGCCAAAAAGCTATGCGGAACATTGGTCTATAATTGCTACTCCTAACTTTTGAACTGTCAAGCCAAGGTAAAACAAATAATAACAAAATACTAGAGAACATTAATATTACGCCACCTAGCTTTGACGGTACTGCACGTAAAATGGCATAAAATGGCAGAAAATACCATTCGGGAACTATATGAGCTGGAGTAACCAAAGGATTAGCTGGTATGTAATTGTCAGGATGCCCTAGATAATTTGGTTGGTAAAAGACAAAAAAGGCAAATATTAAAAAGTAAACACCGAATCCAACAAAGTCTTTTACCGTATAATACGGGTGAAAAGGGATGGTATCTTTAGATGACTTAACATCGATCCCTTTAGGGTTATTTGATCCATGAATATGTAGTGCTACTAAATGGAGTAGTACTAAAGCTACTATAATAAACGGCAATAAATAATGTAAAGCAAAAAATCTGTTAAGTGTAGGGTTATCAACTGAAAATCCTCCCCAAAGCCAAGTAACTATCGATTTGCCAATAATAGGTATAGCTGAAAATAAATTGGTGATTACAGTTGCTCCCCAGTAACTCATTTGTCCCCAAGGTAGTACATATCCCATGAAAGCAGTAGCCATCATAGTAAGAAAAATTATTATGCCTATATGCCACAACAACTCTCTAGGTTTTTTGTATGAGCCATAATATAATCCTCTACAGATATGTAGATAAACTGCAGCAAAAAACATTGATGCTCCAACTGAGTGTATATAACGTATTAACCAGCCGTAATTGACATTACGCATAATTTTTTCAACACTCTCAAAGGCGTAATCAACATGAGGAGTGTAATGCATAGCTAAAATAATGCCAGTGATTATCTGAATTACTAAAGCGATACCAGCTATTGACCCTAAGTTCCATAGGTAACTTAAATTTTTGGGTGTTTGGTATTCTCCCAAATGTTTAAGGAACGAGAAAACAGGTAGTCTATAGTCTATCCATTCTATAACGGGGTTTGATTTTTTAGGATCATTAGTTTCATTCATAAATAACTATCCGATTTTAATTTTTGTATCGGAAATAAACTCATATGGTGGGACAGCCAAATTTAAAGGAGCTGGTCCTTTACGAACGCGACCAGATGAGTCGTATTGAGAGCCGTGGCATGGACAAAACCAACCATCATAATCTCCTTGGTTTGCAAGTGGTACACAACCTAAATGTGTACAAATGCCGATAGTTACTAACCATTTATCATGTCCATCTTTAACTCGTACTTGATCAAGTTCGGGATCTATTAGCTCGGAAAGGTTTACATTTCTTGCTTCAGCAATTTTTTCGGGAGTCCTGTTAGTAATAAAAACCGGTTTACCTTGCCATTTAACAGTAAGAGTTTGACCTGGTTGTATGTGAGATAAATCTACTTCTATTGAAGATAGGGCAAGAACATCCGCTGAAGGGTTGAATGAATCAACAAGAGGGTAGGTAGCACATGCAGCTCCAACCACAACCATACTGTTGGCAGTTAAGGTTATAAAATCCCTACGAGTTGCCTTATCATAATCATTAGTATTTGACATAAACTGACTAGTATACCTCTCCTACTTCAATAGTTGTTTTCACAACTCTTGAAGTAGGGAATTATTTTACAATGAGTGCAACTATAGAACCTAGGTTCTATAGTAGTGGCTTTCACTTTTTGCACAAACTTGATATTTATTATTATATTTAATATAATAGACTACTGGAAAAGTAACAAAAAATCAAGGGTAGCTTCAGCAATTCAACAATTAACAGTGAAGTATTACCCTAATTTTGCTTATAAGGAAAAATGCATTCTTAAAGCGGCTAACGCGAATGCATTTTAAACCTTTCTAAAGCTAAAAACATGATTTTAAAGGATTAAAATCATGTTTTTAGTAAAATATTAATTTAACAATCACTCGATAATCAAGTTTTTTAGAATTATTAAAAAATACGTCATTGCAAGGAGCCGTGAAAAAGCGGCAACGCGGCAATCTAGGATACACGAAGTGTTACTCTAAAAAAACAGCTTCGCTGTTTACCTAGATCGCCACGGCATCTAAAGATGCCTCGCGATGACGATTATAAAGAAATGTACTATCTGTATACTAGCTTTCTTACTTAAGTTTTCTTAAGTATCTTATAGTTATTCACTAAAAACAATATTTAAGATACAAGGGTACTATGCTTAAACCTTCTCGGATTAGCTTTATCTATATAGGATTTTACTATAATTATCTTTTATCAAAAGGAATAAATTCTCTTTGTACATACCCAGTATATAATTGCCGAGGTCTGCTAATTTTTTGTTCGGGATCTTCATGCATCTCTTTCCATTGTCCCATCCAACCAACAGTTCTTGCTATAGCAAAAAGCACTGTAAACATCTGTGATGGTATCCCCATAGCTTGATAAATAATACCAGAATAAAAATCAACGTTTGGATAAAGCTTACGATCTATAAAATATTGATCATTGAGAGCAATTTTTTCAAGCTCAGTAGCAATTTGTAGTAATGGGTTATTATTTTCTCCTAATTCATCTAATACTTCTTTGCAGGTCTCTCTAAGTACAACTGCTCTTGGATCATAACTTTTATAGATTCGGTGACCAAAACCCATTAAGCGGAAAGAATCATTTTTATCTTTTGCTCTTGCAATATATTGTGGAATACGGTCTATTGTCCCAATCTCTTTCAGCATATTAATTACTGCCTCATTTGCTCCGCCATGTGCTGGTCCCCATAAAGACGCTATGCCAGTACTGATACAGGCAAACGGGTTAGCACCGGATGATCCGGCCAAACGTACTGTTGAAGTGGAGGCATTTTGCTCATGGTCAGCATGGAGAATAAATATTTTATCTAAGGCATTCTTTACTACTTGGTTTACCTTATATTTTTCACAAGGCGTCGCAAACATCATATGGAGAAAATTTTCAGTAAAATCTAAACTATTATCAGGATATATAAAAGGCTGACCTATTGAATATTTATATGCCATTGCTGCAATAGTTGGCATTTTTGCAATCATTCTAATAGCAGCTAACTCGCGTTCATTTTCTTCTACATTTAAAAAATTTGGATAAAATGCAGATAAAGATCCTACCACAGCCAACATAATTGCCATAGGATGAGCTGAGTGACGGAAAGCCATAAATAAACTTCTAAGCTGCTCATTAACCAACGAGTGATTAGTAATTTTCTGAGAAAAAGATTTATACTGATTAGTGGTTGGTAATTCACCATTTAACAGTAAATAGGCGACTTCTAAGAAATTACTTTTTTCTGCTAACGTTTTAATATCATATCCCCGATGTCTTAATATCCCTTGATCCCCATCTATGTACGTCATTGCAGATTTACAAGCTGCTGTAGACATAAAGCCAGGGTCATAAGTGAAATAGCCTGTTAATGAATATATACCGCTAACATCAATAACATCTTGACCAATCGATGCTTTTTTTATTGGTAAATTAAAAGACTTATCACCTATTTTTAATTCAATATTTTCCAAAGTTTTAATTCCATTATTTGTCATATGTTCTCTTTTATCATATTTTATGTTGCCCACTAATACAAAAAATGTATTTTTTTATTAATTTTTAGCATCTTTTGATAAGCTAATATTTAGCATTACTCCTCTAATATCTTACTTAAAAATTCTTCTGTTTTCTTTTGTGTCAACATACCATTTTTCTTAGCTTGCTCAGCTTGTATACTCGATGAACTTCAAGAATTGGCGTCGTCGTGTCTAAAGATCTCCGCTGCTCACGTACTAATGTACGCTCCGCTGCTCACGTACTAATGTACGCTCCGCTGCTCGACTTTGACACTCCTAGCTCTTCTTGAAGTTGACCTTCGTCTACCAACTCTTCATTTACGAACAGTATACTACCCAGTAAAAATCTTCTAATTTACTAAGATACTCATATGCTTCATAAGACATCAATATCGAAAATAGCTTACCATGTTAATAACTACTGGAGCTTTTATTGCACTATTCATCAAATTACCAAAATTATTCTGTGCTTCTTTCACATTAATAACTTTCATATAAACCTCATAACTAACTTAAATCAATATCTATATCTAATGCTTGAGATATTTTTTTATATAAATCTATATTACCCTCGCGTTTTCTATTTTCGACCTGCGACAAGTATGCTGCACTTATATTTAACTTTTCAGCAAGTTGAGTTAGAGTATGTGTGCGGTACTCTCTAAATATTTTAATTTTTGATTCTTTACCTACAATTAATCTTTCTGCAATAGTAATAGGAAAATTTTCTTGTATATTACTTTTAACCTGCTGGTAAGCATTGATATCTTCTAATTCATCTAATCTTTCTTTAATTTCTTCATAAGCTTTTATAGACAAAATCACTGCCTTCTTACCATGTGAATCTTCAATAAAACTTATATTATCCAAATTAACCATATACATTGCCTCTACTTTGAATTTTAATTAATTACCTAAACTGAATTATATATTTCTTTGTTTAAAGTACCTTCACTGTTATCAATAATCAAGGTAATTGTTGCATCACCTGTAATATTAATGGTGGTACGTAACATATCTAATATCCTATCAATTCCAGCAATTATAGCAACACCTTCAATCGGTAAATGGATTGAAGATAGAACCATAGGTAGCATTATTAAAGAGGCTCCTGGAATACCAGCACCACCTATAGATCCAAGAGTTGAGGTAATAATAATGACTAAATAATCATGCACCGCTAAATCTATACCCATCATTTGAGCAAAGAATATGGTGGTAAGAGCCAAATTTATAGCAAACCCATCCATGTTTATCGATGCCCCAAGTGGCAATATGAAAGAAGTACTAGATTCAGAGATGCCTAGCCGTTCACGACAAACTTGCATAGTTGTAGCAAGCGTTGCTTTACTACTAGAAGTAGAAAAGGCAAGTATTTGGTATTCCAAACTCTTTTTATAAAAAGGTAATGGTGACATTCGACAAAATACATAAATTAGCATGCCAAAAATACCATATTGACATATCATGGCAATCACTACGGCAGCAACTAATTTTGATAAACTAATCATTACATCAAAGCCTTGCGTACCGACTACCCAAGCCGTTAAAGCAAATGCACCATATGGAGAAAGTTGAATGATCATTGAGATCATTTTTAACACCATTTTTGATAATCTATGAAATAAATCTTTAACAGGTGCAGCACTAGTTCCCATTTTATTTAGTATAAGTCCAGAAAATATTGCAAAGAATACAATTTGTAAAACATTAGAATTGGCAAAAGCCCCTATGACATTATCAGGCACAATATTCACAAAAAAATCAATCATATTAAAGGATTTCTCTTGTGAAATATTTGAGGCAACATCAAAGTTAATATGAACACCATGACCTGGCTTTAATACAAGAGCAACTGTAAGACCAAAAACTACGGCAAAAAAAGTAGTTCCTAAAAAAGCAGCAACAGCCTTTATTCCTACTCTGCCAAGAGAAGTAGGGTCACTCATACTAGTTATGCCTGCTACTAAACTAAAAAATATTAAAGGAGCAATAATCATTTTGATCAAACGCAAAAAAATATCTCCTACCGGTTTTATATAAGATACATATTCAGGAAAATATATACCAAACATTATACCTAGGATTAATCCCAAGGTAACTTTTTTCCATAATTTCATTGTTTTCCTTAATTAATTTAAAGAGTGTTTTGATCCGACGTCATCCTGAAATAAATTCAAGATAATGTCCACTTGTGTTCAGGATGACACCAACTTTGGAATTCTAGATATACTCAAATGATTTGAAGAATTGGATTTGAAAATGAATGGTGAGAAGGCGTAGCGTACATATAGTATAGTTACGCATGCGAATCCATGATATTTTCAAAAAACAATTCTTCAAAGCAGAAGAGTATAACATCGCTGACTTAAACTCAGGAAGCAGTGGATTATATAGTTTGGGTAAATCTTAGTTCTAATAAACACTCTCTTAAATTAGATACTTTGAGTTACCCAATTTAAATAGCTAGACAGCCCTTCTTGAATGTCGAGCTTTATTATTTGCGGAAGATCATAATTATGTATATCAGTAATCACCTTTTCTATTGTATTGTAGTTATCAGATTTAGCCTTTATCACAATACGATATTCTAGCACAGAAGATATCTTGCCTTCCCATTTAAAATAGCTGACTATATTATCTACTTGTATGCAAGCAGCTAGATTTTCTTCCAATAAGCTAGTTGTTATTTTGTCTACCACCTGCTGGTCATTGGTTGTAGTTAAAATCATACAACATCTTTGTACCACTTATACCTCCACAAAGCAATTAGGTGTTTCAAATAATTTGACTTTTGTAATAATAAAAGAACTATTAGCAAACAATTTTGGTAAAATATTCAATTTTAAGTATAATACTATATTTTCTGCAGTTGGATTTTGTTGCATATAATATATTTTTTGACCAGTCCAGTCACATATTCTATCTCCCATTTCTCTATCATTTTGGTGTAATATAAGATTATGATCAAAATTATCATTTATCCACTTTTGTATTATTGACTTCATGTGACCAAAATCTACAATCATACCAAGATTATCGGTAACACTTGATCCCGCTGTAACTTCAAGGACATAACGATGACCATGTAGAAATTGACACTTATTCTCATGTCCAACAACTCTATGACCTGCATCAAATTCAATTCTACGAGTACACTTTATCATAATTAACCTCAAGTATCGATGTAAGACATCGGTTTAATAGCCTAGGATATCATCCATGCACTTTTGATGTCATCTCAGGCGTAGGCGGCTGGTATCTAAGAAAATAGCCTAGAAGGATGTTATATCTATAGTATCTACATTTTTTATATAACCACTATTAAAATGGCTGCTGATCGTCTATTAGCGAGGAGTCGCGAAAAAGCGGCAACGCAGCAATCTAGGATACGCGAAGCGTACTAGAAAAAAAAACAGCTTCGCTGTTTACCTAGATCGCCACGGCATCTAAAGATGCCTCGCGATGACGATTATAGAAAAATGTGTACTATGATGTTATATACTCTTCTGCTTTGAAAAATTGTTTAATTCTTTAAATATGAGCTAGCAAAGATTCATATCTAGCAATATCCAATTTAATAATATCAATTTTTGTATCATCAATTTCTTCGTCTATTTCTTTTGTTAAAGAGTCTATTTTCCTAATTATCTCATATAGTTGCAAACTACTAGTATCAACAGCAAATTCTGTTACTATATTTACATTTGTCCACGTGACCTCAGCTAACCCTGAGTAGATAAAATACTTAAATACAGAATTATCTACTGTAATTTTTGTCAATCCATCTTTTAAATTTGCAATTAATAACTCATGACCTGGTAAAACCTCAAATTCTCCTAATTCTCCCGGCATTGTTACCATCTGAGCTTCCATGTCAAACACAACATTCGCTGGCGTTACAATTTTAACCCTAATTGTTTTATTCATTATGCCACTTTTTCTTTAAGTGTTTCGCCTTTCTCTACTGCTTCATCAATGCTACCAACCATATAAAAAGCAGCCTCTGGTAAATAGTCATATTTGCCGGAAACCAACCCATGAAACCCTTCAATAGTATCAGCTAAACTGACAAATTTTCCAGCTATACCTGTAAATACTTCGGCAACATGGAAAGGTTGAGATAAAAAGCGTTGAATTTTCCTTGCCCTAGTAACGGTTAATTTATCTGATTCCGACAACTCATCCATTCCTAGAATGGCAATTATATCTTGCAGAGACTTATATGTCTGTAAAACTTTTTGTACCTCACGAGCAACCGAGTAATGTTTCTCTCCAATAATTGCCGGATTTAGTAATTGTGAACTACTATCAAGTGGATCTACTGCCGGGTAAATACCAAGCTCAGCAATTTGTCGACTAAGTACGGTAGTCGCATCCAAATGAGTAAAAGAAGCAGCAGGAGCAGGATCAGTTAGGTCATCTGCTGGCACATAAATAGCCTGCACAGAGGTAATTGATCCAAGCTTTGTTGAAGTAATACGCTCTTGCAGCTCTCCCATATCTGTTGCCAATGTTGGTTGATAACCAACTGCTGAAGGTATTCTACCTAATAGGGCTGATACCTCAGAACCAGCTTGAGTAAAGCGAAAAATATTATCGACAAAAAACAAGACATCCTGTCCTCCATCTAAATCCCTGAAACTTTCGGCTATAGTAAGACCAGTTAAAGCAACTCTAGCTCTTGCACCGGGTGGTTCGTTCATTTGTCCATAAACAAGAGCTACTTTAGATTTTTTGGGATTTTTTAAATCAATTACCCCAGAGTCAATCATTTCGTGATAAAGGTCGTTACCTTCTCTAGTCCTTTCCCCAACCCCTGCAAAAACTGTATATCCTCCATGTGCTTTTGCTATATTATTAATAAGTTCCATAATTAACACTGTCTTTCCTACCCCAGCACCACCAAATAACCCAATTTTTCCTCCTTTTGAATAAGGGGCTAAAAGATCAATGACTTTAATCCCTGTAACCAAAATGTTTCTTTCAGTTGATTGATCAACAAAATTTGGAGCTGGTTTGTAAATTGAAGCAAAGTCAGTTGAATCAATCTTACCTCTTTCATCAATTGGTACACCAACCACATTTATTATGCGTCCGAGTGTGCCAATACCGACAGGTATCTTAATAGTCTCACCTGTATCTATTACTTCTTGCCCTCTTACTAACCCTTCTGTTGGACCCATAGATATACATCTAGCAATATCGTCTCCTATATGCTGTGATACTTCTAGTATCACTTTCTCTCCATTATTATCGCACTCAAGTGCATTGAGAATTTTTGGCAATTTACCATCACTACTAAACTGCACATCGACTACAGCTGAAATAATCTGCACAATCTTGCCAATAGTTTTTGTCATATTTTACCTTAATTTATTTTTTATACGGCTTCTGCCCCTGCAATAATCTCTATCAAGTCCTTAGTAATCATATCTTGTCTAGATCTATTAAGTTTTAGTGTTAACTTATTAATAAGCTCCTTAGCATTTTTGGTTGCATTATCCATTGCTGTCATTCTAGCTCCTTCTTCGCTAGCTCTATTTTGTAGTAGAGCATAATTAATTTGAGCCGATACATAAAGATTAATCATATGCAAAATAAGCCCTTCACCTTCATAGCTCAAATATTTCTCATTTGAACATAGCTGTTTTTCAATTGGCAATATTTGCTTTTTAGTTGGAATCTGTATCATAGCATTTTTACAATTGTTAAAATATATTTGACAATTGCTAATTCTAGAATCCTCTACCATCTCCATCAGTTTTTTTTTGATTTGAAATGACAAATTATTATTATGAGCTTTTGGAAACTCATAATAATCATCAATATAATGGGAATATTGTCCCTTAAATGCATCATAACCCTTTTTGCCAATAATAATAAGCCTTACTTGTTTACCAGCATTTTCCAAATTTGCAATATCAGATTTTACCTGCTTGGACAGTAAAAAATTAAAAGCTCCGCATAAACCTCGTTCGGAGGTGACTACTATTAGTAAATGTGACTTATTTATATTCAAGTCACCTTGGTCTAATAATCCTTCCGAGAAAAATTTTTTCTGCTCGATAGGCATATCCTGTAAATTATTGCTAGATGCCACGCTAGACATTATACCCTGCAGAATCCCCATATAATCCTCTGAGTCCTTAACTTGGTTTTTGGCTTTTGTAAACTTAGTAGCCGAAACTATCTGCATAGCCTTAGTGATTTTTTGCGTTGTTGTAATGCTCTTAATACGAGATCTTAACTGTTTTAAACCTGACATAGCTACCTAATTAATCTTAATCTGAAGTCGATTTAACTTACTGAACACTCGATAATCAAGTTTTTTAGAATTATTAAAAAATACGTCTATTAGCGAGAAGTCGCGAAAAAGCGACTACGCGGCAATCTAGGATACGCGAAGCGTTACTCTAAAAAAACAGCTTCGCTGTTTACTTGGATCGCCACGGCATCTAAAGAGCCTTGCTATGACGGTTAAGGAAAAACTTGATTATCGAGTGAACAAGCATTAAAGTTTTGCACAAAATGTTCTAAGAAAATTTTTAACTTTTGTTCCATTTCTTCAGTAATTCGTCCTTGCTCTCTAATAGATACTAAAATATCGTTTTCACTCAGTTTTATTTCTTGTAGCATTCTATGCTCAAATTCTTTTATTCGTTCAATAGGAATACTATCAAGATAATTTTTTACCCCAGCATAAAGACTAACCACTTGTTCTTCAACAGGGAAAGGGCTATATTGATCCTGCTTCAATATTTCGCTAAGCTTTGTACCATGTGAAATAAGTTGTTTAGTTGCAACGTCTAAGTCTGAACTAAACTGAGAAAAAGCTGCTAATTCCCTAAATTGTGCTAACTCAAGTTTCACACTTCCTGCCACTTGCTTCATAGATTTTACTTGTGCTGCTGACCCTACCCTACTCACTGATATACCAATATTTACTGCCGGTCTGATACCTTTATAGAACAGCTCATTTTCTAAAAAAATCTGTCCATCAGTAATTGATATAATATTGGTTGGAATATATGCGGAAACATCACCTGCTTGAGTTTCAATAATTGGCAAAGCTGTAAGAGATCCACCACCAGCTTTATCTGACATTTTTGCGGCTCGTTCAAGTAACCTAGAATGTAGATAAAATACATCTCCTGGATAAGCTTCACGTCCCGGCGGTCTTCTAAGTAATAGTGAGATTTGTCTATAAGCAACAGCATGTTTACTTAAATCATCGTAAATAACTAGTGCATGCATACCATTATCACGAAAATACTCACCAATACTACAACCAGTGTAAGGGGCAACATATTGTAACGCAACAGGATCAGAGGCAGTAGCTGCTACAACTGTGGTATATTCCATTGCCCCTGAGTCTTCTAATCTTTTTACTACCTGTGCAACAGTTGATCTTTTTTGACCAATAGCTACATAAATACAATAAATTTTATTTTTTTCATCGCCGTCAAGATGAGCTTGTTTTTGGTTAATAATAGTATCGATAACAATAGCGGTTTTACCTATTTGCCTGTCACCAATAATTAACTCCCTCTGACCTCTACCAATAGGAATTAGGGCATCAATCACTTTGATACCCGTTTGCACCGGCTCTTTAACACTTTTTCTAACAATTATCCCCGGAGCTTTTTCCTCTATATTCCTATATGTATCAGTTATAATCTCGCCTTTACCATCAATAGGATTTGCCATACCATCAACGACCCTACCAAGCAATGACTTACCAACTGGTACTTGTAAAATCTTTCCAGTTCTTTTTACCGCATCACCTTGTTTGACTTCTCGATCACTACCAATTAATACAATACTTACAGAGTCTGTTTCAAGATTAAGAGCAAGACCTTTCACTCCTGACGCAAACTCAACGACCTCGCCAGCTTCCACATTATCGATACCATATACCCTAGCTATACCATCACCAACCGTTACAACCTGCCCTACTTCTCGTAAATCGCTAAGCTGATCAATGTTAGCAATTTCTTTTTTTAATATTTCAGCAAGTTCGACAGCCTTTAATTGTTGGGTAGACCCCATAGTTATTCCTCATATAAAATTTATTTAACCTATCTTTGTACCTCAATTCGATATAAGAATTGTTAATTCTTATCCCGAATTCGCGTTATATATATCCCGGAAGTTCAATGTAACAAGTTACATCGAACTTCCGGTTATCTTTGTAGCTTTCAAGGTTTTCGTTATTTTTTCTAACATTCCAGCAATAGAATAGTCCCTAACTATGCTATCATATTGTACCACAATACCACCAATAATTGACTGACTTTGGCGAAAATTTATAGCAACCTTCTGCTGAAAGTCATCTGCTAAATATTTTGTTAACCATTCTTTCTCTCTAGTCTGCAAAGATTTAGAAGAAGTTACTTTTACCATTTTAATATTTCTGCTGTTATTAAGTAGTTGTTGGTATAATACTATTATGTTTGATAAAATAGGCATACGTGAATGCCTTAGTAATATTAACAAAAACCGCTTAACTATAGATTCGATATTAAAGGTTTTTGTAATTAACTCAATTATTTTACATTTGTCAATATCCTTTACTATAGGAGAAAATATAACAGCCTTGATTTGCGGATTATCCTCGATAAATTGATTAATAATGGTAATCTGCTGTAATATTTTATCTTCCAAGCTACTTGCCAATGCATTATCAAATAAAGCAGAAGTATAGTTACGTACTAATTTATTGTTAATCATTATGTTTTTATATCCATTAAAATTCTATAACTATTACTATGGCTTAAACTCGATAATCAAGTTTTTCCTTAACCGTCTATTAGCGAGAAGCCGCGAAAAGCGTCATCGTAGCAATTTTTTGAAGTAATACTTGTCCCTACTTCACAAGATTGCCGCGTCACCGCTTCCAGCGACTCCTCGCTAATAGACGTATCTTTTAATAATTCTAAAAAACTTGATTATCGAGTTATAGAATATATTAAACACATAACCGATGCAACGCAAAGTCCAACGCCAATTTCAATGATAAAGATACCAATATGTTGAGCTAATAATTTATCATTTGCAAGAGAATAGTAGTTTAAATAATTATCGTCAAATAATATTGATACCATACCGGTCATGGCATAGATAAGTACCCCGATAGTAGCCATACCAACTAGTAAATCAGTAGAAAAATATTGTTTTAATTTGAACTGACCATGAACTAAATCAAAACCAATTATCATAGAAGCAAATATAGCTCCAGCTTGGAATCCCCCTCCTGGTGATGCATCACCATTAATTTGAATATATAGACCATATAAAAATATATAAGGTAAGATAAAAAGAGTAGAATGTTTTATAATGATAAAATCTTTAAGCATGTTCATTACTTTTTTGTGAAAATAGCAATAATACCGATATTCCAGCAATTAAAATGACTGCCGTTTCTCCAAGAGTATCATAACCTCTGTAGCTAGCTAGTAGTGCTGCTACAAAAGAGGGAATACCAATATCATTTTTAGTATTTTCAATATAATATTTGGTTAGGTGACTTTGTATAGGAGAATCTATAGATCCATATTCTAGTAAATCAAGTCCTGCAAAGCTAAATGTTACTATGAACATTAAACATATAATTGATGAACTTATTACTCGTGTTGGTTTAAGATCACATTTCTGTATGTCTTGCAATTTAGTGAGAAAGCTTAGGAAGACACAACTAGACAAACAGCTACCTAGAGCCACCTCAGTCATTGCCACGTCTGGAGCGTCCATAAGAAGATAAGATAAACCAATAAGTAAGCTAAAAATAGAATTTATTACTACTGTTTCTAATAAAGAATTACAAAATATAATCTTAATTGATACGATGGCAAGCATTATAAGGATTACCATAAGCAACCAGCTAGCTAGTTGGAAATTTATTATTTCTGGTATCATAAATAAACGATCAATCATTTTAGGTTAGTTTTTCCTAATAAAGCAGCCTTGCCAATTGCATGAGTAGATATCGGGTTTAATATTAAAATCAATATAGAGGCAAAAACTAATTTAAAAGAGCTGGTAAAATCATGTTGTAAAAATGCAAGACCAACAAGTGATAAAGGTACACCGCAACATTCAATTACACTAGCAGCATGAATTTTTGTATAGAAATCAGGAAATTTAAAGAGTCCAACAATCCCGGAAAATATTGCTATAATTCCAAGTAAGATTAATCCATAACCGATAACAAAAAACATAAATATTCTATTCTCCTTGAGCAAGCGAATATCCAGTTTTCCTATCAAATTCAAATAGATTTTCAATTTTAATAAAGTCTACTTTTGCCTCGCTTAGAGCTTCAAGTAAATGGGCTATAGATAAATGCGTTACTCTTTCCCCATCTTTCTTTGCCATAAAGCGGCAGCACCAATGATCAGACAGTAGTTCAAATCTCTCATCTCTTGGCCATAATTTAAGTCCCATTGAAGCTATGGTTTTTAATTCTAAGTCACCTAAATTGATAGTTTGAATTTTTGCTGCTACATCATGGGCAGTCAAAGCCTCCATCTGTATGAATATATCACTACCTACCAATTCTTTAGCTTCTTTAGTATTAATCGAATATATCTTGTCAATAGTTTCTTGGGCAGTTGACGATGAATATGCAGCTGCTGCGAGCTTAGAAGGTTTGGAACCTAGTCTTTTCACTACTTCATCAGCAAATTCCTTAGTTCCAACTTTTTTGCTAGATATTTTCTCATCATAGATATCCCCAGTATGAACTCCATCCTCAATGGTTTTTTTCCAAGCATTTTCTATTAATGCAGCAATATCCTTTTGCTTGATATGAACTAGCATCATAATTGCTGCGTTAAGTAAACCAGAAGGATTCGCCAAGTTACGATCTGCAATATCCGGGGCAGAGCCATGTACAGCTTCAAATAAAGCATAATTTTGACCTATATTGGCAGAACCGCTAAGTCCTACTGATCCAGAGATTTCTGCCACTACGTCAGATATAATATCCCCATACAGATTTGAGGTTACAACGACGTCAAATAATCCTGGCTGTGTTGCCAGTCTTGCAGTGCCTATGTCTATTATATAATAGTCACTTTGAATCTGCTTATATTCACCAGCAATTTCATCAAAAACTTTATGAAAAATTCCGTCAGAAAGTTTCATAATATTATCTTTACTAAAACATGTGACTTTTTTACGGTTATTTTTTATCGCATATTCAAAGGCATATCTAATAATTCTTTCACTACCAACTCTGCTGATTAGTTTAAGAGATTCATAAACATTGTGAGTCTGGCGATATTCGATTCCTGCATATAAATCTTCAACATTTTCCCGTACTATAACCACGTTTAGATTTGGATGGAGTGTTTTAACAAAAGGGGCATAAGAGACAGAAGGGCGAACATTGGCATAAAGAGATAGGGCTTTTCTAAGAGTTACATTTAAACTTTTATACCCACCACCTAAAGGAGTGGTAATAGGGGCTTTTAGAAGAATCTTAGTTCTTGCCAATGATTCCCAAGTATCTTGTGCTATCCCTGAAGTATAATGCTTTTGGTATAATTTCTCTCCTACTTCCACCATTTCTATACGTATTCTTGCTTCAGCTTCTTTTAAAATATACAGTACTGCTTGCATTATTTCTGGACCTATACCATCACCATAAGCTACTGTAATGGGAGTAAATTCTGTCATTGATAAACCTCTATAACAAATTATTCGTATTTAATTGTAACATGTTTTAATTTATTATTTAGTTCTGCTATCACTTCTTGCGTAATATTCAGACTATTTTTAGCAAATAAAATTTGAGTACTAGGTATAACTAGATCAAGATTATACTTTTCTGCTAAAGCACTTATAATCTTTGTGATCACTTCTTGTACTTTCCCTATACCCTCAGCATGGGCTTGTTCAAGACGTACTTTCCTATCTCGTATTTCTTTTTGGGCTATATTTATTTTATTTTCAAAAACACTAAATTCTTGTTCAAAAGCTGATTCGCTTAAAGAATTACGTTTTTCCATTAATAGATTCTCTATTTCTTTTAGCTCTCCATCCTTCTTTGATAGATCTTGTCGAATTTTTTCGCTTATTTGGTCTACAGATTTTCTTATAGACTGGATTGCTACAGAATATTCTAGAATAGAGTGTATATCTACAATAGCAATTCTTGTCGCAAATCTATTTTCAATATTTGTATTAGAAGCATAAATAGTTGAATAGCTGTTAATTATTAAACAAAATATTATTGTTAACCAGCTATGACATCGTTTTGACCACATAACTATCATACTAATGTTAGTGTTTTTGATCCACATAGAATTTTCTCTTCTAAATTCTTCAATTTTTTGCAGTATATACCAAAAATTTCTTCCACTAATATGTTTTTACAAAAATAATATCTTTTTTAACTTTCAACAGTTATGAACAACGGTCGTTCTATTTTTCCAATACAGCAATTCAATACCCTTCCTATTTAATTTTCGTCAAGTACAGTAGTTGTGTCTTCAGCCAAATTCTCACGTAGCACTTCTATTTCTTCTATGGATAGTTCTATTATTCTACTTATAGTTTCTATAGAAAAATTTTCTTTTAGCATTTTTTTTGCCATTGCTATTTTTTCTTCAGCTCTACCTTCAGTTCTAGCTGCAACTATATAATCACGTTCTTTTAGCGATTCATTGACATAATTCTGATAGTGCTGACGTTCTTCTGGAGTCATTTTTAGAACACTCAGACATTCTGCTACTTTCTTCATATAAGGCGACTTAAAATCATCTTTAACCTCAGAATGTTTGGCAAAATATAACCACTCATCCAACTCATCTTTTATAATACCATCAAAAAGTGGTACGGAAATAACAAAATATTCAGGAAATACATTGTGAACATCAAAAAACCTACAACCCATATCAGCAAGATGTAAGTCTACTGGATGTTCCCTGTCCATTTTTCTAAATATAGTCTGACCGTGATATAATGGAGAGCTTATATCGCTCAACACAAAATATATTAAGTTGATATGAAATATTTTTTTGATATCACTATAATCCTGATCTGAGCTGATATTATCAACAATCAACCGACAACTATTAAAGCAAGCTTTGTGGAGAAAAGTGTGGGTAGTTGAACGATCTATTTCCACAATATATTTATGACCTTGCTGGTCTTCAACGATAACGTCAGCTACGCTTTTCTTTAAGTCTTTACGTTCTTTATTACTCTCACTCTCTAGTAAAGCGGTGATTTTTACTGGTAAGTAACCAGCATCTTTAAGGATAGCCGAAATAAAGCCTTCGATTATTTCATAATCACCTTTATCTTTGAGTAGATATTTAATCGCATAATCTAACGATACCAGTGTTTTACTATTCGTACTCATAAGCTATCCTCATTATAAATTTCCTTCAATATTATCCACTCCATCATCTTTTGACGCTTGCGAGCATATGTACAAAAACAAAGCTCGCATGCTTTCATTGAAAGCGGTGTAGTTGCTTTCTTGCCGCATGAAATTGCTGCGATACACACCACTTATGTAGGCTAAATCTTCTAAGACTATTCTAGCATTTTCTCCACTGAAAAGCTGCAAATAAATTGATTTTAATTGCTCTTTTGAGAGTAAAGTAGGTGGAGATTGGGTTGCTGAAGAATTACTTTAATCCTAATTTAATGCTTGTCTTCTAACAAACTGTTCTAATAGTTTGTTTATGTTTTTACATAATACGTAGCATTTTGTTTGCTGCTCTTAAAACAGTATCAAAACCATCATTGGAGTATACCTAGTTTCCTACAAATTTTATTCCACGTTATTCTAAAACCATCTACACGTAGTGATCTTACGATCATCAAAATTAATTGTACTATTATATTAGGTTTGTAACTCTTAAATAATACAGTAGGTACGTCATTAAATTTTATTAATTTACTTGATGAAAAGCTAGGTATCTTTGTTGCGGATAATAGTAAAGGTTTAACTTGCTTATCAAATTGACTTAAATATTCATCATTCATAACAAATAAGGAAATATTAATTAACCTTATTGTCATTTTTTTATTATTGAAACAATTACTAATTCCATAATTAACTCTAACACATGATAAGGCCAAATCAATTGCTTCTATATCATGTTTGCTTGCTATAGATATCCACAAGCATATATCTTCACCAATCTTTATATTTTCAGGGAATTTGTTTGACATAAAAAGGGAGGTTTTTCCCATTACACTAGACATTGCTATTGGACATTTAGTAATAATATTTGGAAAAACTTGCTTGCTAAAAGTACCAGAGCTTATATATTTTATCAAATTTCCAACCCAATCTATTCTATGGTAAGAAGTATGCGAGAATAACAAACTATTATCCTCCATAAACTTCAATTGAACCTCAAGTTTATTGTCATAAAACAAATCATCAGAATCAATGAACGCTATGTACTGCCCAGATGCATGTTTAATACCTAGATTACGTGCCGCTGCTGGTCCTGCATTTTCCTTACGAATATATTTAATTCTACTATCTTTATTGCACTCCTCAATCAACCTAGATACATCATCTTCAGAACCATCATCTACTATAATCAATTCAAAACACTTATGAGTTTGTGCAATAACACTCTTTATAGACTCAATTGCCAAATCAATTCTATTATAAATTGGCATAATTACACTAATCTTAATATCGGTTAAGATATCCTTAGCCATTGAATCAGCTAGTTCAGATGCTTGATAACAAGAAGCATTTGCAAGAAAAACACTAGTACGATGCAGGAATAAATAAGGCGATCCTTCCATTATAGTCATTTCTTCTAAAGTTAACCTTCTGAGAAACCCAGACCATAATTCACTACATTCATTCATATGGCTAGTAATTTTATGTGTTCCTTGGTCTAGATGAGTACGACTTTTAATTAAAATACGATCATCAAAATGAATAGGTGCTATCCGTAGAAACTCAAACCAAAGTGCATAATCCTGGGTAGTTAATAATGTTTCATTAAAAGTACCAATTTCACGGAAATATTTTATGGGTATTAAAAGAGTACATCCATGAATTAATCCTCGCATAAGAGGGAATAATGGGATATTACATTTTTCCACTGATAATATTTTATCTGGTCTTGTAAAAGACAGTGATTTGGATTTATGATCTATAACTTCATATCCACCGTAAATAATCGTATTACGATTGGGAAGAGTATTAAGTATATTAATTTGATGTTCAATTTTATTTGGATTGTAAACATCATCATGACTAAGCCACGAAAAATACTCTCCTGTCATTTCCTTAATTGCCAAATTTAAGGCTGAAGCTACCCCACCGTTTGGTTTGGAAAAATAACGAATCTTGTTACCATAAGATAAAGCTATACGTTCCGTTTCACCATTATCATTTGATCCATCATTAACAACTAAAATTTCTAAATTTTTATAAGTCTGAACAACTGTACTATCTATTGCTTTACGCATATAATTAGCACCGTTGTAAACGGGAATAACGATTGAAACTTTTGGATAAAAGAGGCTATTGCTCATTGAAATACCTCACATAACTTGTCTAAATGATAATGAGATATCCTTTAATAACCAAAGTCCTAAGCTTTTATCAGAATATAACCCCCCATCTTCTGTACAACCCTCATTCACTAATAAAATTGGTTTTGGAAAATTAAACGGTGGTTGTTGCAAGTTTAAAACACGCCAAAAAGTTTCTTTAAGCTCCTCATTTAACCCTCTATTTACAAATGTTGTTGTTAATAGATAAGTAGCACCTGATTTTTTAAAATTAGCTATTACTTTAAATGCATCTTCAAAATTTAGGTGTACTAGTAAATCTCGTGAAAAAATAAGATCAGTTATTGGTAAAGTGTCTTTAGTTAGATTCAAAACTTTAAATATTCTTGTAGTATTACCAAATTCTTCTTTATTTTTTTCTATCAAAGCATCTACAATATCAACTCCAATATATTGTTCTATTTCAAGCTCTGTCTTTTGCATCCAATACCAATCACCACATGGAGCATCAAGAAAGGTTTTAATTTTAAATTCTCTAATAATCTTTGGTATCTCGTTTCTAACAATTTCCGTCTGTAATAGATCAGACCCTTCGCCAGAACGTGATACAGAGCCTCCAAAAATATTCTTATCATATACTTCAGAGAATTTATTCTTTAAGTTATTTTTTGATGCACTATCTAATCCTAAAAACTCAAAAAATGTTTTTTGCATATGCTCTAAAGTAAAGTCCATTAAAAAACAAGCAGTAGCATTTTTTGTCACTATTGCATATGAAGTTATATTTAGGATAGCATGTTCTAGTTTTTGCAAAACAACTAGAGAATCCATAGATGTACACAAAATCCCTGCATTATGCTTGGCTATATATCTAGTAGGTGATGCATAATATGGTGCATGACAAAAAACAGGACGACCAGCGGCAAAATAGGAGACCAATTTTCCAGGAAAACTATTGGTAGCCTCAAGACGATACTCTTCTGAAAACCAGTACGGCATGTACAGGAGATCTGAATCTTCTAAGAAATTGATGGTTTCTTCTTGTGACTGCCATCCTAGATATTCGAAATTAGTTGGCGTCTGAGTATATACCTGAAAGTGAGCCCCAAGGACTCTAAGACGAATTCGCCTTCCTGCTATAGACCAATTAACTTGATTTAGAGTATTAATAAGGCATTGCCATGCATCTTGTGCATATAATTGTCCTGCTATAGCAATGATAAATTCATTTCTATTCTCATGTGCTCTTGTTGCAGGTATCTTGGCAAATTTATTAGGTAAACTAGCAATTACAGGTATACTACGCACACCGTATTTATGCGAATAAGTCTTTGACATTGCCCATGAAGCAGATGCACATGACTTACTATGTTTTATGACCTCATCGAACTCTGCTAGAAGTCGTCGCCTAGTATATACATCAATATTATTCTCACGCAACCACCACTCGAAAGGATCCCATACTTGAGTAAATAATGGTAATGCTAACTTACAAGAAAGAGGTCTAGCTAAACGTACAATAGTTTGACCTTCCAACACCACCCATAATGCATCAACTTGCTGTTGTTTTGCAAAATTAACAATTTGCGGTAATATTGAGTATTTTACCCGCATTGCTTGAATTAACTCAAAGACAAGTGCTAGTAATCTACCTGCTTTGCCCCATAATCTCCTCGGAGCCATTTCCCGAGGTTTTATCAATTTAAGGTGAGGAATTATCTCTAATTCTTTAGGTATGATTGGTTTAAGGTGGGGGTGTACAATTGAGCAAATTGCAATTTGTTCAATTGGTAAAAACCGTATTAAACGGTCTAGCACTAATCCTGCAGTAAAATTATGACAAGGAGGCATATCTGTTAAAAGTAAAATTTTCATCTAGCAACAACCCTATTATAAATATCAGCTAACTTTTTAGCTTGGGCTTCATCTCCATAATGCAATTCAGCCATCATTCTACCTTTTTGTCCTCGCCGTTTACATTCATCCGGATTATCAATTAAGTGTTGTAGTGCTAAGTACAAAGCTTCTCCATCACGCATAGGTACTGCCAAACCAATATCTGGAGCAAAAGTAACGTCAGGCAATGAAGTACCTTCAAAAACAATTACAGGTTTACCGCAGGCCATTGCTTCAATTGCCATCATGCCAAATGCTTCTGCAACTGATGGCATTAAAAAAATATCTGCAGCTACCAATGCCTCCCGCACTAATTCTTCATCATTAGTCCAACCAAGATTTACTATCTGGAATCGGTCGGCAAATTGCTGTAATAATGCTCCTCCACTACTCAAAGTCAATAAGCAAATTGGCTGCTTTGACTTAATACGTTCGAGTGCCTGAATAATATAAGGTACTCCTTTAAACTCATTTTGCTCTACCCGAAAGCATATTACCAAAGCATTTTCAGGAATATCAAATAGCTTTCGTGCATTTGGACAAGCAGCAGCAGAAAAGAAGTTTAAATCTAACCCAAATGGCACTAAATGAACTAGTTTATTCTCAAACATTGGTGAATTATTAACCATATCTTGCATCCATTTTGAGGCTACAATGATATCGAAATCAGATCTCTTGTAAGCTGCACGCTTATAATTAAATAAAAATCTAGTATTATCCTTAGCAAGTGGTATATGGCTAGTCAGGTCAGGACAATTACCACAACCAGTCATCCAACGTTTACAATCAAACGGATGAATACAATGTCCTGTCATAGCCCAAGGATCATGTAAAGTCCAAACCGTTGGCTTTAGCTTGGTAATCTTTGATAAATCTGATATAGAAAAATATCCTGAACTTATAATATGAAGGTGAATAAGATCAGCTTCTTTAAAGGCCGGCATTTTGATCATTCGCGAAGCGTTCAAATGCAGTACTGACTGTAAAGAAGTAATTCGTTCTATTTTATTAATTACCCGATTAATTTTTCGAGCTATTGCTCCTTCAAAAGTTAGTATTTCTGGATTTTGAGTATCCTTCTCCCAAATTAAATGACGAGATTCAATACCATATTTTTTGAGAAGTGGTGTTATAGATAATCCACTAAATCTACGACCTGGTGATTCGTATCCATTCACTTGCAGTATCTTCATTAAACTACTACTCATAAAATCTCAGCTATATTCTCTAATAATATTACCATCCTTATCAGTAAAATTACGTTTTTTCCACAGAGCTCTATGAGGTTTGTCAATAATATTATTAATAGATTCCCGAGGGGCTTTTGTATAGTAATATAAAATGATCGATTTACGATATTCACCTTCTGGAAATTTACATGGATCTGGTAAACCATGATAGCTTTTATCGTGCGTATCAAATGCAACAAGACGATTAAATAATGGAGCAAGCTTTTTTAAACAATTCTCGCCATTATTATTATAGATTCCAAATTCTCCTCCCCATCCTTCTTGCCATTTTGGGTTCAAATATATAATAACATTCATACGACGATTAAGTCCCGTTGCATCATGATAATTACCATCAACATGTACATCTAATAAACCATTTGGCATTGTGACATTAAGCCCTCCACCAGTAAAATATGGATCAGGCACAAGTTTTCTAATATTAAAAGTCTCTGATAAGGCTAAAAGAAATATAGACGAATTGAGCAAACGAATAGTATCAACAATAGCTTCCGGTATATCAAATTCTGATTTCCATATAGTCCTTTGTTTTATCTCAATATTTTCATCATAGCTTCTATCCCATATATCTTCATTAGGGGAAGGAAAATTATCTAAACAACTTTGAGCTAAATCAGCATGTAAAAAATTATCGATTACTAGGTGTTTAAATGGCTCAAGATAATACATACCATTATTTTTTGCATCAATAATCTTATTGCTTGCAAGTAGTGCAAACTCTTTCATTTGAGATTGAGAGAACCGACAAGGCAAATTAGCCTGAGATATTCTAGTCATACAAACCTTTATGTACATTTAGGTGGTACTAATTCACTTAAACCACACAACTCTATTAATATAATCCACGTAGCTCAAAACGATACGGAGTATTTTTTGAGATACTAAGCCAGCATTATAATCTGAAACGATTGTTTGTAAATGACTATATTTACTATGTTGTTTGGTTACAATACGCACAGCATCTAGAACCTTTTCTACTTTAAGACCACTCATTATCAAAACACCTTCATCCATCCCCTCAGGTCTTTCGTGAGTATTACGAATGGTAATTGCTGGTAATTTAAGAAGAGAAGCTTCCTCAGTAATTGTACCACTATCAGATAAAATACAAAAAGCCTCCATTTGCAATTTTATGTAATCTAGAAAACCGAATGGTTTTAAAAACCGAATTTGTTTATCCAAACCTTTAATACCTAATTTTTCTAACAGCTGACGTGTACGAGGATGTGTTGATACAATCACGGGCATATCATATTCTTTAACCAACATCTGTAAAGTATTAAGTAAGTCCTGTAAATTGGCTGACACATCTACATTCTCTTCACGATGAATACTGACTAAAAAATATTGATGAGCTTGAAGTTCTAGCCTATCTAGCACATTTGATAGATGCACTTTAGGCATAAAATAACCTAACACTTCTTGCATATGCGAACCAGACTTGATAATTCGCTCTGGCGATACACCTTCGGCAATAAGGTAACGACGGGCATGTTCAGTTAGAACTATATTGATGTCGCTTAAATGGTCAACTACTTTACGATTTAGCTCTTCTGGTACTCTTTGATCAAAACAACGGTTGCCAGCTTCCATGTGAAAAACTGGTATCTTTTGCCTTTTGGCTGCGATAACTGAAAGGCAGGAGTTCGTATCACCATAAAGCAACAATGCATTTGGTTGTTCTTTTCCTAAAACCTCATCAGTTTTCTCAATAATGCGTGCAATGGTTTGTGTTGCATTACCACTAACAGCAGCTTCTAAAAAATAATCTGGTTTACGAATGTTAAGATCGTCAAAGAAAACCTGATTTAGTTCATAATCAAAATTTTGCCCTGTATGAACCAAAATATGATTAGTATACTCATCAAACTCAGAAATTACTCTAGACATTTTAATAAGTTCTGGGCGAGTACCAATAATGGTCATTACTTTAAGCATTAAGTTGCTCTTTAATGAAGTCAAGTGTTAGTAAAAGTTTTTTAACTTGTTCTATATTCAATCTTTCTGTATTAGATGATGTATAGTCAGTTAGAGAAGCAACGTTTAGATCTCCTTCTACAAAAAACTTTGAATAATTGAGATCACGATTATCAGCAGGAATCTTGTAATAATTTCCTAAATCTTCAGCTTTAACCATCTCCTCACAAGAAATCAAAGATTCATAGATCTTTTCTCCATGACGCACACCAATTAAACGAATCTCATTATTAGCATTAAATAATCCTTTTATAGCATGAGCTAATACTTCAATCGTTGAAGCTGGAGATTTCTGCACAAAAATATCACCTTGTTGACCATGTTCAAAAGCATATAACACTAAATTTACAGAATCTTCAAGTGACATTAAGAAACGTGTCATATTTGGGTCGGTAATAGTTAGCGGTTTCCCCTCTTTAATTTGATTAACAAAAAGAGGTATTACTGAACCCCGGGAAGCCATTACATTACCATAACGAGTACAACACAGGATAGTATCTCCTTTAGAACTCATTCGAGCTTTAGCTATCAACAATTTTTCCATCATTGCTTTTGATAAACCCATGGCATTGATAGGATATACTGCCTTATCAGTACTGAGTACCACAACCCGCTCAACACCATTGGCAATAGCTGCATTCATCATATTTTCAGCTCCCAGTACATTAGTTCGTACTGCTTCCATCGGATAAAATTCACATGATGGAACTTGCTTCAAGGCTGCAGCATGAAACACATAATTAACATTTTTCATAGCATAGTAAATACTATCATAATTTCTTACGTCCCCAATATAAAACTTAAGCTTTGGATTATTGAAAGCAATCCTCATATCTTCTTGTTTTTTTTCATCCCGACTGAATATGCGAATTTCTTTAATATCACTTTCTAGTAATCGTTTCATCACTGTGTTACCAAATGACCCCGTACCTCCAGTAATCATTAAAATTTTATTAACAAACATTCTTACCTTTTATTTAAATTTATACATACGTTGAATTAACTCTGACCACTCAGGCGGTGCATATCCCGTTGCCTTATTAAAAAGCTCGGCATTAAGTGAGCGATCAATGACCAGTTCATTAGATGGAATTATTTCGATTGTTTTTTTATAAGTACTAGCCACAAGTTTTAACAAATCATATTTATTGATCGGTTTTGCTGCGACATGATAAAGTCCACACATATCGGGTCGCGGTATAACGATGTCACGAACTATTCTTGCTAATTCAATAGTTGGAAGTCCAGAGAACACGGCTTGGACAAACCCTCTAACTTGTTTTTTTTGTGCAAGAAACCAGCCAATGAGACTCTTACCTCCCGATAACTCATGTCCGATAATTGAAGTACGAAGTGTTATAGTGTTAGGATAACTTACTTCCCCTAAAAACTTTGAACGACCATAGAGATCATTAGCATCCGCAAAATCACTCTCTGTATAGTTACCCTTAGACCCAGAAAATACACAATCTGTACTAACATGTATAAAACGAGAGCCTATAGCTTGACATATTATACTAAGTCTATGAGGAAGCAAAGCATTAATTGATAGTGCTTGTAGGTAATCATTTGCATCCTCTAGTTGTTTAATTAGCCCAATACAATTTACTACCACATCAGGTCGAATTGTTGCAAATAATTTAATAAGAGAATCATGATTTTCTATATTTACTGGGGCAATGAGTTGTTTAGATGACTCTTCAGAAAAATAACGGCAAGCACCATTATTCCTAGCTGTCCCGTAAACGTTAAGGTTATGATCTTCAGCCATAAACCTAAACATGGCATTACCAAGCATGCCTGTTATACCAAGGATTAATATTTTCATAGATTATTCTTCAAGCTTTTATTCAGTTTTTGCTAGGATTCATGAGGTTACGTTATTATATCACCAAACTCATTCTTTAAAATAGATAACTTTTCCAAATCTTGTCATATTGTCGCCATCCGGTAATTTTAATTGTCACTATACAAGCCATTGGAACAGTTGGAGAATGGATGAAGCAACGGTTATTGAGTAGTTATACTGATTATCTTTCAAAATAGAATTAACATGGTATCATGGTATAATTTAGTATTAGGTCTATCATTAGTTGGAATTAAATTATTAATTCTATTTTGAAAGATAATCAGTATGAGGACAAAACCTTCTTCCTTAATCTCAAAAGTTGCAGCTTGCTTACCAAAATCCTTGGCAATTGCCACATGGCTAAACGCTAAACAAATAATCAATAACAAATCATTTTTTCTCTGCATTGATCTTCTCTTCTAACAATTTAGCCTTACATAACTTCCTTTTCTCAGCCCATCTCCTCAAACTATTTAATTCATAAATCCTAATATCATAAAATTCTACAATCTGTTTGTCGCTCATACTCTCTACATCATAGCGCAACGAATGATTCATAAACACATCTCCAGCACCAATACTGCTAATTTCATGATCATCAAAACCAGCAAGTATCATGCGAATCACTATTTGTTTCATCTTATCAGCTTTATTATCTCTCCTATCTAGCTGCTTGATATCCAAAACTTCATTATTTATTCTAGCAGGAGGCATGACTCTTGGAATAACTACACTAAAAATAATTGCTACAAATATTAGTATTATGACAGTTTGGAATATATATGCCTTCTTCACCTCTCCCCAAGCTTTGCTCTTATCAAATCTATCCATTATTTTTACCTCTTTTTGCTTTTAAATTTTCTTCAACCTTGTCATCTCCATAATCAATTTAATTACTTTTTGCTCATTAATTATCAGCATAATAACTCCACATGCGTAAGATTTTTATTCTGCTACCTACTTCATCCACTTCATAAAATAATCTATGCTTTAAGTTAATACGCTTTGGAACGATTAATTTGACTTTACAAGAAGTATATACTATAATTCAATAGTATATAAATGTATTAAAAGTATACCTATGCATACAATCACATCAAAGCTACCAAATGATCTTTATAATAGACTAGACCAACTTGAAAAAATTATAGAGAGAAAGAAAAGTTATCTTATCAGAAAAGCAGTAGAGGGCTTTTTGGAAGAAAGGGAAGATTATTTTATAGCTTTAAACAGGTTAGAGCAAAAAAATCCTAGAATATCTTTAGAGCAGTTGGAAGATAATAATGACTTGGAAAGTCGAATTTGATCTCAAGGCTGTTAAAGAATTTAGAAAGCTAGATAAAACATCGCAAGGGTTAATCAGTAATTATTTTAAAAATAAGGTACTAAGATGTAGCCATCCTAAAGATTTAGGCAAGTCAATGCAATATGATTATATTGGATTATGGAGATATAGAATAGGAAAGTTATAGAGTGATTTGTAGCATAGAAGAAGAGCTATCAATAGTGCTTGTTTTAAGAGTAGCGATAAGGGATGAGGTTTATACTCAATGACCACAAGGAATATTTATAAAAAACCAAAACTGCAATCAGAAAAAAAGAAAAGAGAACCAGGATTATCAAAACTTTCCGATATTTTTGAAAGTCAGCTTTCTTTTGATAATATGTACTAGTTACGACTTAATCTGACAATAAGTAATAATCAGGCAGCTTGATAAGTAATAGCCAAGTTGTCTGATATTCTCTCTATATTACTAATATTTTTATCTTTAGCAATATAAAGTGAATCTCTAAAAGTTTGCATTGGTGTTTTACCAAAACAATGTTTACCATTTTAGACCTTGATCTGCATACAATTCAATCCAAGTTAACTGACTTATTTTTTTTAACACCTTAATTAATGCTAATTGGTCATTTTTCTCAAGAGCAAATAAGTCATTTTGAAACTCTAGGTTATTCATGTCTATTTTTATTTTAGACATGTTCAATTTTCTCAATAATTTCTTTAAAATTATCTTTTGGTTTATTTCTTTCTGTCCACGACAATGCTTTGTCTAACTTAACTAAAGTATCTCCTCCCGACTTCCGCATTTTTTAATAAGGCATAAGCTTAGAAGGCTCATAGTGCTAGGATTTTTAAAATTTAGGCACAACATTATTTTGTTATTTTAAATATATTTCAGCATGGTCTGAACGCTTGATGTTAAAGGTTTTATAGATTTTTCTAGCTTCGTTTTTTATTGCACTTGGTAGTCTATAAAGATCACCAGTCTTTGTATGTCTTAAGATTGAAGCCTGTACTGATATTAATAATTCAACGATGTTAGTTACACTGATCTTTTGGGTCAGAGCAACCTTGTATTCTATAGTTTTAAGCACTGCAAAACTCATATAACACACAGCTATGTGTGCTTCTATCCTCCTGACTTCCGCAGATTTTTTGATATTAGTTGTTATAAGTGGCATTAGTAAGGAGGTGAAGTGGTACTCTCGTTCTGTTGTGCCTAGTAGATATTTTATTATTGACTTTAACTGCGATGTTGTTTATTATTTAATTAATTGAATATAGCCCCATATTTTATAGCCCTAATATGTACATACGTCGTAAAAAAACTCCTAATAGTCCAAGGCAATCTATTCAAATAGTGGAAGGTTATCGTGATAGTAAAGGTAACGTCAAACAGCGTATAGTACGTCATTTAGGAGTCTTCATAGATGAAGTAGAAGAAGCTAAATTAGTTGCCCTAGCACAAGATTTGATTGCCAAGATTAAAGCTGAGAGAGAAGCTGCAATTGGGCAGAGGAATTTGTTTACTGATGATACTAACGAGGTTAAAAGAGGTCGTCCAACTAACAAGTTGTTAAAAGATATTCTACCTGTTAACGAAGTAAAACTAAATGAGGTTGTAGAAGTCAAGCGAGTTGTTGAAGGAGTGCATCAAATAGGGGGGCATGTTTATGATCAAATGCATTTTAACCAGTTACTAGCAAGGAAACGTGACGCTGGGATGCTGAAGGATTTAGTGTTAGCCCGTATGGTAAGACCAAATAGTAAAAAAGGGATAGTTGAGTATTTAAGCGATCAATTTGACAGGCATCATGATCTAGATGCTACTTATCGGATGATGGACAAATTACATGAGCAAATACCTAAAATTAAAGAATTATGCTTTAAAAACACCCTAACCCTGATTCCTAATAAAGAGATTAGCCTAGTATTTTTTGATGTCACTACACTATACTTTGAATCAGTAGAAATAGATGAGCTAAGAGCCTTTGGCTATAGTAAAGATCATCGCTTTAATACTACCCAACTAGTTCTTGCCCTAGCAACTAATGAGGATGGATTACCACTTGGCTATGAGCTGTTTAGTGGTAATACCGCAGAAGTTAGCACCTTAATTAAATCAATTAACAGCTGGCAAGCGTATCTTAAAGTTAAAGATGTCTGTTTTATTGCTGATCGTGCAATGTTTAGTAAAGCTAACTTGCAAGCTCTCGATGAAGGTGGTTATCGTTATATTGTGGCAGCAAAGCTTAAAACACTCAAGAAAGAAAAGAAAGAAGAAATATTATCAGAGGAAAACTATAAGCCTACTGTTATAGGCAATGATCTTACTTGGATTGCCGATCTAGAGCATGATGGTAAACGTCTAATTACCAGTTATAAATCTAAAAGGGCTATTAATGATGCACAGGAGCGACAAAAAATTTTAGATAAAATTAATAAGACTATTGGTGAGTCTGGTAGTACTAAAAAACTTATATCTAATAGTGGAGTAAAAAAATATACTTCTAGTGAAAATGGCAAGAGCTATATTGACGCAGAGAAGATAGAGCAGGATGCGTTGTGGGATGGCATACATGGGGTAATCACCAATGACCAAACTATAACTCCACATGAAGCAATAGCAAAATATGCTAGATTATGGGTAATTGAAGAGCAATTTAGAATCAATAAACATAATTTACAAATGCGTCCAATTTTTCACTGGACTAAACAAAGGATAGAAGCACACATAGCTGTGTGTTATATGAGTTTTGCAGTGCTTAAAACTATAGAATACAAGGTTGCTCTGACCCAAAAGATCAGTGTAACTAACATCGTTGAATTATTAATATCAGTACAGGCTTCAATCTTAAGACATACAAAGACTGGTGATCTTTATAGACTACCAAGTGCAATAAAAAACGAAGCTAGAAAAATCTATAAAACCTTTAACATCAAGCGTTCAGACCATGCTGAAATATATTTAAAATAACAAAATAATGTTGTGCCTAAATTTTAAAAATCCTAGCACTATGAGCCTTCTAAGCTTATGCCTTATTAAAAAATGCGGAAGTCGGGTGTGCTTCTATCCTTTGTTTAGTCCAGTGAAAAATTGGACGCATTTGTAAATTATGTTTATTGATTCTAAATTGCTCTTCAATTACCCATAATCTAGCATATTTTGCTATTGCTTCATGTGGAGTTATAGTTTGGTCATTGGTGATTACCCCATGTATGCCATCCCACAACGCATCCTGCTCTATCTTCTCTGCGTCAATATAGCTCTTGCCATTTTCACTAGAAGTATATTTTTTTACTCCACTATTAGATATAAGTTTTTTAGTACTACCAGACTCACCAATAGTCTTATTAATTTTATCTAAAATTTTTTGTCGCTCCTGTGCATCATTAATAGCCCTTTTAGATTTATAACTGGTAATTAGACGTTTACCATCATGCTCTAGATCGGCAATCCAAGTAAGATCATTGCCTATAACAGTAGGCTTATAGTTTTCCTCTGATAATATTTCTTCTTTCTTTTCTTTCTTGAGTGTTTTAAGCTTTGCTGCCACAATATAACGATAACCACCTTCATCGAGAGCTTGCAAGTTAGCTTTACTAAACATTGCACGATCAGCAATAAAACAGACATCTTTAACTTTAAGATACGCTTGCCAGCTGTTAATTGATTTAATTAAGGTGCTAACTTCTGCGGTATTACCACTAAACAGCTCATAGCCAAGTGGTAATCCATCCTCATTAGTTGCTAGGGCAAGAACTAGTTGGGTAGTATTAAAGCGATGATCTTTACTATAGCCAAAGGCTCTTAGCTCATCTATTTCTACTGATTCAAAGTATAGTGTAGTGACATCAAAAAATACTAGGCTAATCTCTTTATTAGGAATCAGGGTTAGGGTGTTTTTAAAGCATAATTCTTTAATTTTAGGTATTTGCTCATGTAATTTGTCCATCATCCGATAAGTAGCATCTAGATCATGATGCCTGTCAAATTGATCGCTTAAATACTCAACTATCCCTTTTTTACTATTTGGTCTTACCATACGGGCTAACACTAAATCCTTCAGCATCCCAGCGTCACGTTTCCTTGCTAGTAACTGGTTAAAATGCATTTGATCATAAACATGCCCCCCTATTTGATGCACTCCTTCAACAACTCGCTTGACTTCTACAACCTCATTTAGTTTTACTTCGTTAACAGGTAGAATATCTTTTAACAACTTGTTAGTTGGACGACCTCTTTTAACCTCGTTAGTATCATCAGTAAACAAATTCCTCTGCCCAATTGCAGCTTCTCTCTCAGCTTTAATCTTGGCAATCAAATCTTGTGCTAGGGCAACTAATTTAGCTTCTTCTACTTCATCTATGAAGACTCCTAAATGACGTACTATACGCTGTTTGACGTTACCTTTACTATCACGATAACCTTCCACTATTTGAATAGATTGCCTTGGACTATTAGGAGTTTTTTTACGACGTATGTACATATTAGGGCTATAAAATATGGGGCTATATTCAATTAATTAAATAATAAACAACATCGCAGTTAAAGTCAATAATAAAATATCTACTAGGCACAACAGAACGAGAGTACCACTTCACCTCCTTACTAATGCCACTTATAACAACTAATATCAAAAAATCTGCGGAAGTCAGGGGATAGAATAATAGACTTCTTTCGAAACTCTACTTCTGCTGGTGATTTGTACGTCGATGCGGTACTCGAATCCTCACGTACATTAGAGTCACACTACTGGACAAAAGAGATGGGGTGGTTGCAAGAGCTAGTAAATAGAGTATTTTAGATTGAACACAAAAAAATCTGTGGTACTCTATGTTACTAGCCGAATTACTATATAATCATTTTGAGATGAAAGATACAAGACTAAACACGTTCAAGGGCATAATAAAATCATTAATGTTGTGCCTAAATTTTAAAAATCCTAGCACTATGAGCCTTCTAAGCTTATGCCTTATTAAAAAATGCGGAAGTCGGGAGATAAAAATATTAGTAATATAGAGAGAATATCAGACAACTTGGCTATTACTTATCAAGCTGCCTGATTATTACTTATTGTCAGATTAAGTCGTAACTAGTATACCCGGGACTAAACATCTAATATCTTTCTCTTACTTTCCATCATTAACATCTCTGATTTTATACTCCTATTATTTATTCTAAAAATAATAGAAGTATATGTTGATAATAATGGATTAATAACGTACTATTCTTTCCACTTCTTAGGTGGGGCATTTTTCAACGCACATTAACCCATTTACGGGTCATTATTGCATGCTTTTTAACAAAAGTAGAAGAGTATACTATTCGGGTTAGCTATAGACTATCTCCGACAAGAACAACAGTAAAAATATCAGGATTAGAAAAATCAACTGGTCTAGGAGGTGGAAGGTAATCATAAATACCACTATCGCTGCCCTCTACAGTAGGACTACCCCCTATTTCTACAATGCTACTATTTTCCTCTTGGACAGTATAATTATTCCCCTCTTTTACAGTATTACTACTTCCATCCTGCACACTTTTAGGACGATACCCACCTAAATATTGGATAGTATTATGAAAATAGTCTGATAAAAATTCACTAAGCGGTCTACATTCCTTTGAAGATACCATTACACATACTTTCTTAGCGTTATCTCCATCTATGATGACGGGTTTACCCATAAATTCAATTAAATTAGATTCAGGATTTTGATAATTATAATAAGAGCTATCATTACTTGTTGCTTCATTCTTGTGTTGCTTTTTATTTAATAAATAACATGCTACCCCACCCCCAAAAGTAATAACACTAGCTACCCCAGCAGCAAGATAATAATACAGAGAAGTTAATGCATTATTGTCTTGGTTTTGGGAATCTTTAACAAATGTTTTATTATAGGTATCTATACTATCTGCTATACTATCTGCAACCATAGTAGACTCTATATCTGACTCTTCTGGATATTTATCAGTAGCACTATCAACATGCTCTTGTTTTATAGTGTTGTCTTTACCATGCTCATCTTGTTCATTGATATTAGCACCTTTCTCAATAGGCAATTTAATAGTATCGTTTTGTTTGAACCAAGCTGCATTGTGTACTTGAGCAGTAAGCAATTCAGCACTATCAGTATGGTTTTCACTTATTGCAATGTCTAAAGGAGTATTACCATAATTATCCTGCACATTGATATTAGCGCCTTCCTCTATAAGCAATTTAATAATATCGTTTTGCCCAAACCTAGCTGCATCGTGTAAAGGAGTATTGCCATAACTATCCTGCATATTGATATCAGCCCCCAATTGAATAAGCAACTTAGCACTATCATCATGTCCTTTTCTTATTGCAATGTGTAAGGGAGTATTACCATAATTATCCTGTGCATTGATATTAGCACCTTTCTCTATAAGCAATTTAACATTATTAGCATATTCTTGTGCATAATGTAAAGGAGTACTACCATGCTTATCCTGTGCATTGATATTAGCACCTTCCTTAACAAGGAATTCAACATTATCAGCATGTTTTTGTCTTGTTGCATAATGTAAAGGAGTAGTACCATACTTATCCTGTGCATTGATATCAGCACCTTCCTTAACAAGGAATTTTATAGTACTTACTGCTACATTTCGCTGAGCCGCAATATGTAAAACGGAAAGACCTTCCTTATTTTTTATTGTTACATCAGCACCTTTCTCAACAAGAAATTTCATAACCTTTAAATTACCTGTCAGTGCTGCTATAAGTAAAGGAGTATCACCGTTATCACTTTTAACATCTATATCAATACCTTGTTCAAGAAGAAATTCCATAATATCAAGGTAACCATAATAAGCTGCTGCATGCAAAGGATTATAGGAGTTAGGTATATTGTCTATTAATTGATGGATTATCTTCTGAGTTTCGTAGCCACGATAAGGTAGGGAGTTAATGTACCCGCTTAAAGTTAGAGGCTCTGTAATCGTATTATCCTTATAATTGTTTTTTTCCTCAAATTGCTTAATATTAGCATTAAATACATTAGTTGCTATATTTATATCATTATTAGAATTTATATTATCATAAGCCTTGGGAACACTTAACGTATTTATTACATTACTATTATAAGCACCAACGCTATTAATGCTTAATCCGGTATTAGTCATATCTCCTCCCATGAGATTAATTAAAAAAAATCTATCTATTTTTTAAGGTTATCTGATACATCCCAAGTGTAAATACCCACTTAATTAAGGTGGGCATTATTGGTAATGTAAAATGTATATGCTCAAATGATTTGAAGAATTGGATTTGAAAACAAAGGGCAAGCTAGCACAGTGTACATGAGGTACATGAATTTCAAAAAACAATCCTCCAAATCACTTGGGTATATAACAAGAACATTAAGTTCTGTTAATGAATACCTTAAAGCGGGAGAACATATAGAAAATTTTTATATAATGCAAGAACTTATTATATAATTCGACTAGGGTAATTTAAAAGTCAGTGTGCCAAGAATCAATAACTTCATCGTAGTAAGTTATTGAATGCTAAGTAATAGATGGTGGTATGTCCACCGATATCGGCTAGCACGAGCAGATATCAAACGACCCCACGGTGCTATTTCTGTCAAGGAGATGGTATTGATGTAAATTGTAATCATCTTTTGACCCCCTATTGTAATAAACTATTGACCCCTCTAACCACATAAAAAAATTAGTTAATTTTGGTTAAAATTCAGATAGAATTTTCTAAAATCATTGTAATTTTTAATTCATACCATAGTCTATTATTTTAATCTTTAATCTACATCTTTGCCTCCTCTAAAACTTTTATTACCAGTTTCTATGATTTGACAATGATGCGTTATCCTATCAATAATTGCCTTTGTTGCCTTAGGATTACCAAATATATCCCCCCATTCTTCAAACCTTAAATGGGTCGTTACAATGAACGAAGATTGTTCATATAATTTAGCAAACAGCTCAAATAATAAGAATCTAGCCTCGGCTTTTATTGGTACATAGCTCAGTTCATCTATCACAATAACATTTACAAGATTCAACAAATAAGGTTTTGTCGTATGTTGTAAATGGTAAAAGAATTAGGTATAATAAAATAAAAAATATAGCTATTAGAAATAGACCTATTAATTAACGTACTTATTTTTATATGATGAAAATTAACCAAATAATACCATTAATTAAAAACTTAGAAGAAGATTACACATTACTATTTCATGACGTTATTGGCAGTTTTATTAGCGAGATAACCGATCCGGATAATTTTGATGAAAACTCAGCAGAAGTTAATCTTCTAGAGTTAAGCAGTAAATTAGGCGAGAATATCACTAATTATATGATTTATGGTGCAACAGAGTTTTTTCTGAGTAACGAATATCCACATAGGATTACTAGAATACATTGGAATTGTATTGATCACTTGTTAAAAACTCAAGGGGATTCTTTTACTGATATGGACAAAAAGTATTTGCTGGGGTTACGAGATTCTTACATGTGTATTTATAAAGTGGCAGATGTATACAGAGGAAAGAATCTGACTTTGACTAATATGATTGAGAGCAAGCACAAACCAATTACCATAAAAGGCATAGACAGTAACCAAGATATAGAGATAGGAGATATTATAGGGTGTCGTGTAGTGAAGGTAAATCAGGAATATTTACTATCATCAGTTTGTTTAGTATTAACTTCTAAAGCAGCGAGCAACGCTATCAAGATGATAAAACAAATATCTAAGATGGCGTTAACCAAAAAAAGCCTTAAATTATACATGAAAATTTATAAAGACCCTGAATTAATGTTTAAAAAGATATGGGCTAAAGAAATCATGGAACAATGGTTCTTATATGCTAGAGAACCTTACACATTAAATTGATTAATACCATAAAGGTTTCGTTATAAAAACTAAACCTTCATACAACCAAGTAAATTATCAAATAATAAAAAAAATATGACCTTTAACCCTTTGAGCAATACAACAACTGAAAGCATTAGTAAGATTTTATATGAGCATAAACTACCTAGCATGAGGGTAGGTACTGATGACTTTAAAACGTTATTGTTAAATAGTGATGTATTTGTTGATAAAAGCTTAATGATCAAAGAATTACTAGAAGACAGTGGAGAAGTAATTCTAATTACCCGACCAAGACGTTGGGGTAAAAGCCTTAATATGGATATGATTAGGAGATTCTTTGAAATAGAAATAGATGAGCATGGCAATCCCTCATCATTAGAGCATCAGAACAATATCAAATTATTTACAGGTGGAGAAATAGATTTAGGACTTGCAACTGGTAGAAAAAAATTACTTCAAAAGCTCAAAGTAGCTGAGTATCCACATATTATTTTGGAATATCAAGGTCAATTCCCCATAATATTCATCACATTTAAAAGCGTGGAAGGTTCAAGCTATCACGATATTGAACAAGGAGTAAAAAGCCAGTTACGGAAATTATTTCAGTCACATAGATATTTAGCTAATAGTGATAAGCTTGCATCAGATGAACGAGCAGATTTCAACCAATATTTATTTGGCGAGGTAACTCTAGACAATATCAAAAATAGTTTGGCTATTTTAAGCCATTTGCTTTACAAACATTATAATAGAAAACCTTGGGTGTTGATTGATGAATATGATACGCCCATTAATAGTGCTTACAGGTGGTTTGGTACTAATGAGACAGAATTTCAGAAAGTGTTAGAAATTTTTCGTGGAATCATGAAATCTACCTTTAAAAAGGAAACTGGCGATCAAGAATTACCAGTCGAACGAGGAGTTATTACAGGAATTTTGCGGATTGCTAAAGCTGAATTATTTTCCGGTTTGAATAATGTTAAAGAATATAGTTTATTAGATAAAAAATTTGCGAGTGTTTATGGATTTACTCAAACAGAAGTGAATGAGTTATTAACTAAAGTACCACTTACTACTAGCTCAGAAGAAATTAAAGATTGGTATAATGGCTATAATTTTGGGGAAGAACTCATCTATAATCCTTGGTCAATTATGATGTGTTTATCAAGTGAAGGTAAGCTTGATCATTACTGGCTTGATAGTGGTGGGACAGGTTTGATAGATAAAGTATTATTATCAGATGAAATGCAGGAAGATTTACAGAGCTTAGCTGCTGGCAAGAGTATCACTTCACCTATTACCAAACAAATTAGTTTTGCTGACATCAATAAGCCAATAGGACTGTTTAGTTTGTTATTATTTAGTGGATATTTAAACCCTACAGTTCAAAATTCAGAAGAAAATATATATGAATTGTCAGCACCTAATAGAGAAGTACGGTACATATATAAAGTAAGAATGCTCCAATGGGTAACTGATCAATTAAAAATTGATAGTTCTAGATATTACTCGTTTGTTAGCTTGTTACCAGTAGGTAAAATAGAAGAATTTAAAGCACGGTTACAAGAATTGCTACAAAATTCTACCAGTTTTTATCAAACAGGAAATAAAAAAGCTGAATTATTTTATAGTGGCTTTATGCTAGGGATTGTTAATATGCTAGCACCTAGCTATACAACATCAAGTGAGCAAGAATCAGGCGATGGACGAGCTGATTTAATCATGATCCCTAAAGCTAGTAAAGGTGATAAAGCCATGATTATCGAGTATAAAATCGCTAAACCTTCTGAAGATTTAGCCTTGGTAGCCCAAATGGGATTAAAGCAAATTATAGATAAGCAATATGATGTAAAGGTTAAAGAACATTCTCACGTCAAAAAAATCATTAAACTTTCAATAGCTTTTTGTGGTAAAAATATGGATTTACAATATCAGGTTACAGAGCTTTAGTAAGAGACTGTAAGCGTTTGAATAATCAGTAATTTTATGTGTAAAAGTAAAGACTTGATCTGACAGTTTGGAGTTGTTGGGTACGAAAATATGGAATAAAATCGTACCCAGCAAATTTTAACAACCTCTTATTAAGGAGACTGTTAGATGACAACATATCAAGAAAAAATCATAAAACCAAGAATTGGTTTATTACAATTAGCAGAACAACTAGGAAACGTATCGCAAGCTTGTAAAGTAATGGGCTATAGCAGAGATACATTTTACCGCTATAAGGAACTGCATGAGCAAGGTGGAGCAGAATCTTTGTTTGAGATGACTAGAAAGAAGCCATGTTTGAAGAATCGTGTTCCATCTAATATCGAGGATGCAGTAGTTAATATAGCTGTTGAATTTCCTGCTTATGGTCAGGAACGTACTGCTAATGAATTACGTAGGAGAGGTATCGTTATCTCTGGAGGTGGAGTAAGGTCTGTTTGGCTACGTCATGATCTAGAGAATTTCAAAAAACGTCTAAAAGCATTGGATGCTAAAGTTGCAAATGATGGTATTATTTTGAGTGATGCACAACTTGCTGCACTTGAGAAAATCAAGAATAAACGTGAAGCAACTGGTGAGATTGAAACCATGCATCCTAGTTACCTTGGCTCTCAAGATACCTATTATGTTGGAAACATTAAAGGCATAGGACGTATCTACCAACAAACCTTTGTAGACACTTATTCTAGGGTAGCTATTTGTAAGCTTTATACCGAGAAAACAGCTATTACTACAGCAGACCATTTGAATGATAGGGTTATTCCATTTTTTGAAAAGTATAATATCCCTTTGCTTCGAATACTTACAGATAGAGGCACGGAATATTGTGGTAAACCTGAGAATCATGCTTATCAACTATATCTTGGTATTGAGAATATAGATCATTAGACTTCTTTCGAAACTCTACTTCTGCTGGTGATTTGTACGTCGATGCGGTACTCGAATCCTCACGTACATTAGAGTACGCTGCGGTTCTGCGTTCCGCGTCTCCTTCAAATCCCTCAGCATAAGCGAGTTTCGAAAGAAGTCTATTCTAGAACTAAAGCATATAGTCCTCAAACTAATGGTATATGTGAGCGTTTTCACAAAACTATGCAGGAAGAGTGCTATCACATTCTATTTCGTAAAAAGCTCTATAATACATTAGATGAGTTACAAGCTGATATAGATACTTGGCTTACAAATTATAATAACGAAAGGTCTCATTCAGGTAAACATTGTTTTGGTAAAACACCAATGCAAACTTTTAGAGATTCACTTTATATTGCTAAAGATAAAAATATTAGTAATATAGAGAGAATATCAGACAACTTGGTCTAATAAAAATGATCAAGCTGATGCAGAAGCTATATGTGAAGCGGTAACAAGACCAAATATGAGGTTTGTACCAATTAGAACTGTAGAACAACAAGATATTTTATCAATTCATCGAGTAAGAGAGAGATTGGTAAAAAATCGTACTGCCCTTGCTAATGAAATTAGGGGTCTACTACATGAATTTGGTTTTATTATTCCTCAAGGGATCAATAAGGTTATGACAAAATTAACCGAGATTTTAGATGAAGGGAATTTAAGCCAGCTGGGTTATCAAACATTTAGTGAACTGAAAGAGGAATTTTTGGATAATGACAAAAAAATAAAAGAGATAGAAAAAAGATTAAAAATAATAGCTAGCAACTTAACTCAATATCAACGATTAACAGCTATACCTGGTCTTGGTTTAATTACTGCTACTGCTTTAATAGCATCAATAGGTAATGCTACAAGTTTTGAGAATGGTAGGCAATTATCGGCATGGTTTGGATTAGTGCCAAGGCAGCATTCCAGTGGAGGGAAAGATAAGTTGCTTGGAATTAGCAAGCGAGGTGATGTTTACTTGCGTACTTTATTGATCCAAGGAGCTAGAGCTGTACTAAATGCCAAGATAAGATTTACATCGGAAGAACAAAAATCTAAAAAAGATTTTAGCAAATTTACGCAGTGGATGTTTAATTTATCTGAGCGAAATGGACATAATAAAACAGTAGTTGCTGTAGCTAATAAACTGGCAAGAGTGGTGTTTGCAGTACTAAGGTCAGGGGATGATTAGAGAGTAAAGTTTGTAGCACAGAGCTATTATAATTAACATAAAATAAATAGTGGTTTATTAATTAATAGGTAAACAAAGAATATGTAAGAGATTCCAACCCGGAATATGCGTGAGATAATAATATTGATGGTAAATAAGACAAACCTTAGCTTACAAAAAAACTGATGACTACAATGGCTCTTTGAAGCCGATAAAATGATAAGTATATAGTAAATTTGTAAGCCAGCGAATTCCATCAGGGCTGTAGGATAAATTACACATAATTTATTAACTATAAGCCGGATACATGTATGCATTTGCATTTTTGCTATTAGATATTATTTTTTTCTTGCATTTTACAGGAGGTTCATACATGTAGTCAGTAACGAGAATTTAATTCTACACTCCACTCGTCGCATAATACTCACGTTCTATAGCATAATTTCTGCTCATATTTATCTCGAAGATGAGAAGGGTACTATCTGTATACTAGCTTTCTTACTTAAGTTTTCTTAAGTATCTTATAGTTATTCACTAAAGACAATATTTAAGATACAAGGGTACTATGTAGGTAAGGCTGGAGAATAATTCTCATCATGCTTAGTTAATAATTCACGAGCTATGAGTATATTACCTGATAATTTACCTACAGCTACTATCCCTTGATTCTCACGAAATAAAGCGGGTAAAACCCCTTGGTAAGATATCTCTAGATCTTTAATGTCATCTGTAATGACAAAATGCACTTTATCAGCAGTAATTTTTCTGATTGAACCTACTTTAACTAAGCCCCCTACCCTCAATTCTTTGCCAAGTTTTGACTCGTTAATTTTTGACGGAGGGTAAAAAAATACTATACTATCTTCAAGATTGTATAATATCATATATATTCCCCCAGCACTGCATAAAAGGTAAAATAATATAAACTTTAATCTATTTTTTACCTTTTTTTGCATTACTTGATCTAACTTTAATTTTATTATAATCTAGCCAACTTGTTATTAACAATAAGGCAAGAGTAGCAAGAGCAAACAGGTATGAGGCTAGTAGATAATTAAACATCTTATTATCTTTTTTGATTTTGCTGCTTCACTCTAATAAAATCTATAATCTCTTGAGCAGAACTATTTAAGTAAAAATGCTTTATATATTCCCCTTGTTGATCTATTAAATAACTAAAAGAAGAATGATCAATCATATAATTTTCACCATCATTTGCTCTAGCATAATACACTTTAAACTTATCAGCAACCTCTTTAATTTGTTGTTCATTACCCGTTAAACCAATAAATTTAGGATTAAAATGCTTTAAATATTCTTTAAGCACTGTTGGAGTATCACGCTGAGGATCTACAGTAATAAAAATAAATTCAACATCAATTTTATATTTATCAAGAGTATTAATGACCTCTGTTAATTTTTGTAAAGAAGTAGGACAAATATCAGGACAATAAGTAAAACCAAAATAAATTAAACTTAATTTTCCTTTCAAACTATCACTATTGAAAGTCTTACCGTCTTGATCAGTTAGCTCAAAGTTTCCACCAATTTGCACGTCAATATTATCCCCTCCTCCCTTTCCAGCAAGGGGTTTTTGCGGTATGTCAAAAGATAACCAAAGATACAATGACGTAATAGTTATCAATAAACCTACTGCTAAAATAATTTTTATAATAATATTATCCTGACATTTTTCTTGCATTGTATTCTTCACCTCATAGTACCCTATATTTTTCTATAATCGTCATAGCAAGGCTCTTTAGATGCCGTGGCGATCCAAGTAAACAGCGAAGCTATTTTTTTAGAGTAACGCTTCGCGTATCCTAGATTGCCGCGTCGCCGCTTTTTCGCGACTCCTCGCAATGACGTTTTATAGACGTATATGTCTATTAGCGAGCGAACGTACGTGAGCGTGGCAATCCCATAACTGTTGAAAGTTTACAAATACCTATACCACAGCGTCATTGCGAGCGTAAGCGAAGCAATCTATCTATATGACAAGCTTCATGGATTGCCACGTCGCCGCTTGCAGCGGCTTCTCGCAATGACGACTTTTTAACTTTCAACAGTTGTGCCACTTTGTGGCTCGCAATGACGGTTTAAGCCTTACAACAGCACTCCGCTAACAGACGATTTTTAACTTTCAACAATTGTACCCTGCTTCCCATTTATTGATCATTCAATATTTGTGCTACTTCTAATGCAGCGTATGTAACAATGCTACTAGCACCAGCACGCTTAAAACATACCAATGATTCTATTATGCTTGCTTGCCAATTTAAGGCATTGGCATCTGCCGCAAATCTTAACATAGAATATTCACCACTTACCTGATAGGCAAATATAGTAGTATTAAAGTTATTGGCCGCTTGTGCTATGACGTCCAAAAACATCATACCAGGTTTAATCATAATCATATCTGCGCCTTCAGCAAGATCATGTTCTATCTCTAACATAGCTTCTCTGCTATTACGTACATCCATTTGATAGGTCGCTTTATTTAGATAAGCTGTCTTATTATTGTTCAATGCATCTCTGAATGGGGCATAAAAACTTGAAGCATATTTTGCCGCATAAGATAGTATATTAACGTTAATAAACCCTTCTGAATCTAGTATTTGACGTATGCCCATAATCCTACCATCCATCATATCAGATGGGGCTACAATATCTACCCCAGCTTTTGCTAAAACTAAAGCTTGGTTGCACAAAGCTTCAACAGTTCTATCATTATCTACATCCCCATTATGTAGAATACCATCATGTGCATGGGTAGTGTAGGGATCTAGGGCAACATCGCATATTATACCAATATCGATATTGGCATTTTTTATACTTCGTATAGTTCTACACATTAAATTGTCTAGATTATATGCTTCATCAGCATTATCGCTTTTTAATTTTGCATCTATACAAGGGAAGAGTATTATAGCATTTATGCCATTTTCATAAGCCTGCCTAGCCGTCAATACTACTTGATCAATAGATAATCTATATACGCCAGGCATAGTTTTGATCTCTTGACGCTGGTTCTTGCCCTCAACCACAAATAATGCTAGCACCAAATCATTTACGCTAAGCCTATTCTCTGCTACTAATTCTCTTAGCCACCGCGTTTTTCTATTTCTTCTTAATCTTATTGTTGGGTACATATCTATGTTCTTACCTTTGTGCAGAGTTGTTTTTACCTTTTGTTTGTGGGTGTGCTATTATACCTGGTTTTAAATCATCTATAGTACTAGAACTCACCTTTACCATTTTGCTAAATTTACTAAATAATTTAGAGCTTTCTTGATCCAAATTTATATTTCGTTTAATTTTTTGCTGTAATTTTAATTGCTTATCTATATCCTTATCAATTAGTTTAGAACTATTTTTAACGTCCAATAGTTCTTTCATGTTATCCTTAAATGTTTTTTTGCTTTCATTAGCATCCTTGTTAGTTATCACATCTGATATAAAAGCCAAAGCGGATTTAATTGTTGTCCCAAATTTTGCAAAAGCCAACTGTTTCAATCTTTGACTTTCTTTTTTTTGCCCAATTATTGTTTGTTCTATTTCTTTCTCTTGTTTTTGCTCTAATTTTAATTGATTTTCTAATTCTTGTTGTTTCTGATTGCTCCACTTGCTTATATTCATTAATGTTCCTTCAACACCTTTAATATTATCCTTATTAAATTGTTCTGCCATTAATTTCACATGTTTTTGTAACTCTTTTGCATTATCTTGTCCAATAGTTTTAGCTATATTATTACTATTAGCGACCTTAATCAATGGATCAACTATCTCTTTAATTGCAATCAATTCATCCTTAAAAATTCCCTGTAATATTTCTTTGTTGACATCTTCTAGCCAAAATTTTCTTTCTTCTAGCATATTATCAGGACATTCTTGCAGCACAAATTCAGCTATATCTGCAATTACTGGCTTTAGCTCAGGACTAGTATTTAATATTTCTTGTAAACTTACTTCATATATCTTTCTAGCTGAGCTTTCTTTATAAAAATAAAAAGCACTCGTTAATGCTGAAATTATATGTTGTTTTACTTCCTTTCTTTCTTTACTATTACTAAACTTGTTAGGATCATTAAAAATATGATCAATTTTTGTTATAATATCATCTGCTTTTTGTTGAATTTCATCTTTTTTTTGCAGAATTTCTTCTTTTTTCTCCCGAATTTTCTCTTGTTTTGTCATTTAGTACCTCATATAATACTATTATATATCACAATTATTAATCTCCACTAAGTATTATTAGCATAAAATTTTATTATAGTTAAACCGGAAAGGTTTTAGCAAAAAAAAACGTCATTGCGAGGAGACGATGAAATCGCCGACGTGGCAATCTCACAACTGTTGAAAATTAAAAAACCGTCATTGCGAGGAGCCACTTTAGTGGCGACGCGGCAATCCAAATTACTTATTATATTTTTTGTGGATTGCTTCGTCGGCTCATGCCTCCTCGCAATGACGTTGAAGAATTTTGTGTGCATCACCTAGGTTCTAAGGGTGATGTCCACAACTGTTGAAAGTTAAAAAATCGTCATTGCGAAGCACCGTTAGGCACTGTGGCAATCTTCATGATTAAGCCAAATCACGTTACTTCTTTTCCATTAATCCTTTCCAAGCAAATTTTTTCCGTCACTGTTTTTAATTTTTTAACTCGATCAATAAGGTAAAGTAGCTGTTCTTTAGTTATCTTATAATCTTTGTTATAGCGAGCTTCAATATAAGCCTGTTCAAGTAATCTAAAACATTGCCTTTGCTCAACGCTAGAATTAGGAAATATCTGCCATAATTCTTCATTGTAATTTCCGGCTATACTACCTAATTTTCTTATATCGTGTAGTTTCGGTTTATAACCGGAAAAAACTAACAGGATAGCATTATAAAAACTTTCGGTAGTTTGGTGAAGGTAAAAAGCTGATAAAGCATAATCTTCCCTTTTTAATGGATATTTACAATCAATGAAAAAACCTGTGCCTCTTACAAACCAGTATTCATAATCCTCTTTAGCTATTTGTCTTCTTTCTTCCCATGGTAAGTTTTTAGCTTCCGCTAGCTGAAACTCACCACTATCATATAAAAGAATTCCTTCTTTTTTTATATCAGAAAAGAAATAATGCCCCTTCTCTAACTGACTATTTACCGTCTTGATTGATTCTAGCACTAAAGTTACCCATAACTCAAAAGGACTTCTTAATGATTTTTTTTCCAACCTTTTTTCTATTTTATCTTCTATGGATAAGCCGGCAAGACCGGCATGTTTGCCTTTCTTCATCACCAACATAAGATCGAGATCACTTTGATAACTATAAGTAATGTGTCCTTTTTTATACTCATCTTGTACCCAATCTCCTCTAGCGTAAGAGCCAAATAAAATAATCATCGCAATCTTATCTTTTCCAACTGCTAAGATTTCTTTTACAATCTTATCAAGCTTTTCTTGAATTATCATAGAACGGCTAGGTAAGGTAGTTTTCATATAGATTTATCGTCATATTTTGAGAATATATTATATAATTTTACTTATTTTCTTGGCAATGTAACTAAAAGATTACTTAAAAATTTGCTTTATGCATAATTATCTCTAATTAGTATGTTTTAACATAAACTTGTTGATATATATCAAAGCCGGCTGGATTTAGCTTATAATCAATTTCTGCTTGCTCTAAATGTTTCAATGTTTTAATGCAATCTTCTAAGTTAACCTTATTTAGAGCTTGCTTAAAACTTGGCACATATTTATAGAAAATTGGTGGAGATAGTGATTTTATAGCCATATCTATATTAACACCCATTGCTAATTTATTCAATACGGTGTATAGATTTAGATAATACCTAATTAATGCTCTGATAATTAGCACTTCATTAATATTTTGTTGTTTTAGTTTGGTGAATTCTTGTAAAAAATTATCAAGATTTCCTGAGGAGAAATAAACGCATAAATCATCCCCATTCCCTGTAAAATCATCACTAACTACAGCTAGTGCATCATCCAGGGTGATTTGATCTTTATCAAATGTAAAATATATTAACTTATTGATTTCATTAACTAGTGTTTGATGGTCACCTTTTAAACGATCTGTTAAATAGTTAACAGTATCTTCACTTATAACCTTACCAACACTGTTACATTTTTGTAAAATTATCTTAGTAATTTTGTGTTCATCATCGTGATAGCAAGCTAGAGAAGCTAGATAAGTTTCAGTTTCAAAAAACTTACGTATACTAGAAGCAGCTGATAATTCATCAGCAATAAAAACTAAGAAATGCAATGAGTCTTTACTAAGAGCCAGTTTTAAAGATTTATCTATAGACTCGCCAACTGACCTTACTATAATCAATTGTTTTTGCATAAAGAAATTTTGGGTATTAACTAACGTCTCGAGCGATCGATTTTTAATTTCAGAATATTCTATAGAGGTTTTTAGTAAGTCAAATTTCTTCACTAAAGTCTTACAAATTTTATCAATGTACCCTTTATCTGGACCATAAAGCAACAGAGCCTTAATTTGTCCATTTTCTACCTTATCAAGTAGCTGAATGATTTGTGATAGATAAAGCTTCATCTTTAATTCTATTTTTGTTAAAACAAACTGATTCTTTTTGGTAATTTTGTCGTCAAAATTTGCTTCCGTTCCTCACGTACATTTGCGTACTGCTTGCGGTACTAAGCTACATTTTTCCTAAAAATTCCTCAAAAATTATTCAGTTCGTAGGCACTCTCTTAAAATATAAAATTAATCTTGCTAGGATTTCATCTGCTCCTCGTTTTGTAAGGTCTTTCAATGCTACCTCTTCATCTATATAGCTATGATATGGTAAAGCAGCTGTACTATAAGAGGTTATATGACTAAATGTTCCTGTTGTCACTTCTCGATTAGTAACAATATCAACTAACCTATATTGAATAGTTTGACTGATTGCTTCTCTTAACACATCAGAATTCTTTTGAAGAATAAGTGGTAAATGTTTGTTGGTAAATTTTACCTTTAATAAATACTTTGTTGTGGCTGTTGTAGAGCTTGGTAAAATACTCGACAAATAGTAACAAAATTCTGCACCTTCAATAGATGCTATTGGTTCAATTTCAATGCTACTTAATTGGCTTAATTCCTGCGTGCTATATTTATTACTATATATAGGTTTTAAACTACAAGAGGTAAATAAAAATAAGTAAGCAAGAGCTACTAATAAATTTGAACGCACCATATTGTATTTACCATTTTCAACTATTAGCTACCTCCTGAGATTGTCCACTATCATTGTCATCTACCTTACGTTTATTATAGTTACGTACTCTAGAGGGGCGAGAATAATTTGATTTTTTCTCAATATATTTACGGTTTGACTTATTGGTGTCAAGGTCATTGACTCCGTTAACCGATTCATTTACCACTACTGGTTTATTAGTTTCTTGAATAGAATCAATTACCTCTTTATCAATTTTTTCCATACCCTTATTTGATTCACTACTAGATTCTAATTTATCAGGCATTTTCCATTTTTGCTTCTTCTTGTTATGAGCAGGAGTCTCTTTAATACTCTTTTCTTCTTGATAATTAGAGGACTGATTCTGAATTAATGGCTTATTACCAGCTTCTGTATGGCTAGATTTCTTTGATAATTTTATTTTTTCAATTGAATAATTATCAGAAGTGGCAGAAGGATCAACGTGGAATTTTAACTTTAAATTATATTTTTCTTCAATTAGAGATATTTCTGAACGTTTATTATTCAGTAAATAGATAACTGAATGAATATTAGCAAAAATATTTACCAAATCAATATTTTCATTAAAAATTTCATTTTCTACCGTACGTAGAATCAACATAGCATTTGACTCATCTGCCCTAACAAGACCCTTACCATTACAATATGAACAAATCGATGAATTTGATTCCAAAAATGAGGGGCTTAATCTTTGACGAGACATCTCAAGCAAACCAAATTGACTAATATGAGCAGTTTGAATTCTTGCACGATCTCTACTTAGAAATTCCTTAAAAGACCTCTCGACAATCCTACGATTTCTAGCCTCATACATATCGATAAAATCAATAACCACTAAGCCTGATAAATCTCTTAATTTAATTTGCCTAGCAATTTCTCTAGCAGCTTCTAAGTTGGTTTTTAATGCCGTTTCTTCAATATTTTTTTCAGAAGTTGCTTTTCCTGAATTAACATCAATTGAAATAAGTGCTTCTGTTGGATTTATCACTATATAACCACCAGAAGCTAAAGCAACAACTGGTTGGTATAGTTTTGCTAGTTGTTCCTCAACAGCAAATTTTGTAAAAATTGGCATCTTATTTTTGTATTCTTTGAGCTTAGCCAAATCAATAGGTAATATATCCTTCATGAATTTCACAGCATTTTGATAAGCCCCACTACCTTGTATTATCAACTCTTTAACAGTAGGATCACACATATCTCTTATGACTTTTTGAATTAGACCATCTTCTTCATGTATAAAACAGGGAGCTACAGATTTAAGAGTATTCTCCCTAATTTTATTCCATAATCTTGCTAAATAATCATAATCTCTTTTTATGTCTAAAGTAGTACAGCCAGCACCAGCTGTACGAATTATGATACTTGACCCACTACTGTTATTATTTGCAGTTATTTTACTGACTATATTCTTAAGCCTTTTTCGCTCATCAGCATTGGATATCTTCCGCGATACACCATTCTGCAATGGAGTATTAGCCATCAGAACGCAATACTTTCCCGCAAGAGATATAAAGGTTGTAAATGATGCACCTTTATTAGCTCTTTCCTCTTTTGTAACTTGAACAAGCATAACTTGTCCTTTTTTTATTACTTCTTGAATTTTGTATTGCTTTTGTTTATTGTCTTCCTCTCTATCACTTTTGTCTACACTTATTGTTTCAATATCATTATCTAAGACATCCAAATTAAATTCTACCTGAATTTTTTCGTCCACTAATCTTTCTATGGCATTTAAATCAATTTCTTCACTATCTATTATCGGATTATAATCCCTCTTTGCTTCAGATTCTACAAAATCATCTTGGATAATATCTAAAAGAGAAATTTCTTGTAATTTATTTATAGAAGTCAAAGATTTAAGATCAGATACTGGTACATTATAATAATATGGATGAATTTCATTGAAAGGCAAGAATCCGCTTTTGTCCGGACCATAATCTATAAAGGCAGCCTGCAACGCTGGTTCAACTCTTATAACTTTTGCAAGATATATATTACCTTTGATTTGTTGTTTTATGGCTGTTTCATATTCAATATCCTCGATATTGTTACTATGATTCAGTAAAACCACCCTTGTTTCATTAGGGAAGTTAGCATCAACTATAATTTTTTTACTCATTAATTTTTTACTCGTAAATTTCTAGGTATATCTCTAAACTCTGTAACATTTAGCAATATTAGAGAATATTATAACAAATTTAAAACTTAATATTAAGTTTTTATGAGAAAACATTTAACAAGTACATTAACCTAACAAATAACTCTACTTAACCTAAATTCGATATAACATTACTATGCCATTGATCATTCCTAGCTAAAAGCGGGAATCCATGATACCTAACAGTCATTCAGGCTGTTTTTTGGATTCTGCAATGAAGCGGGGATGACATCGAGAACTATTATACCTACTTGGTTATATAATAGACTTCTTGCATAATTCTACTTCTGTTGGTAATTTATACGTCAATCCGGTACTCAAATCCTCACGTACACTAGAGTACGCTGCGGTTTTCCGTTCCGTGTCTCCTATAAATTCCGGAGCAGCAGCGAATTCTGCAAGAAGTCTAATATTTTATTAATGGTCAAAATAACAAATTAATTAGACAAATCATAATGAGTGATATAATGTACTTTTAGTTATATCAAAATCTCTTAAACGCCTCTCAACTAATAAAATTTATATACGATGTAATCTAGTTTAGCAAACAATTATTTATGACCCAAAATAATCATTTAAAAACAGTTTTGCTATTGTTTCTTAGCGTATTTCTTTTTGCATGCATCACTTACATCAATGCACTTATAATGCCAAGTTTTCTGCTAAGTAAAGGCTTATCTGGGGAACAACTAGACCATATTGAATCAATCGAAATGTTAGGTTATATAATAGCTGGTTTATTCTTAACCCCATTAATTAACAAAATCAGCGATAACAAAACTACTATTATTAGCTTAATCTTACTTATAATAGGCATATTAAACCTAATTATGATTAAGGATTACACCATTCTTAAAATCAATTTTATTGTAATGGCATCTGCCTACTACACTTACATAACCACAACTATCATCAAAATAGTAGAGTTAACCAATAACTATAAATATTATAAATATTTTGCTCTTATTATCTTTTCTTTGTTATGGATAGCTGGACAGTTTACCGTTGATTTACTAACTGTATTTCTAGAATCAGCTATAAATGGGTTATTATTATGCACGTTACTTTATAGCTTCATTATTATAACTTGCTTACAAAGAGAGAATATTAATAAAAATACAACTTTAGTTTCTAGATTTTCATTCTTAATTGAGAATATAGAATTACAGATACTAACAGGCTTTATGGTATCTTATATTACTTTTGATATATTGTGGTATTATGAAGAATTTGCCTTAGAGAAACACTTTCCTGTATCAAAGATAGACTCTATTACTCATTATACTCTTATAAGTATATTTTTCTTGATATCACCTGTTATTTTATCATTAAAAATAATCAATAAATATCTTGCGAACTTAATATTGATAATTATCCTCCTAGCCAGTTTTATTCTTTTACCATATTATGGAGTCACTTTAATAGGTAACATCTATCTCCTTTCTATAATTGGTGTATGTTTATGTGCTATTTTTATTTGTAATATATTAATATTATCCGGTAAATTTGAAGCACAAGATTTGAGAACCGCACTGGCAATATATTTCACCATGTGTGCTATTGGCATTTATTCTGGAGCTTTATCTTCTTATATATCCCATGGACTCTATGATGGGCAGGGTTTTCTATTTTCTACATATAGTGTTGTTGGAACTTTTGTACTTTATTATTCTTGGTATTTTTTTAAACGGAAATTGTACAGATGGTAGGGGTATAATCTAAACAGTTTCCCAAAACTAAATTGCTACTCGGAGTACGAGTGTCGGCTACCTTCACGTACAACTAGTACGTGAGCAGCACAGATATTTGGTCGCGAGAACGCCAATTCTTGCAGTTCACCGAGTATACTAGTGATCCACACGGGTAAAGCCTGTACGGGGATGACATCAAACCTATTACATTGAACTCAGGTTTAAGTTGCTATGAAGATTTATGAAAAAAATAAGACTTGACCAATATCTAGTAGAATCCAAATTAGTTGATGATATTAACATTGCACGAAGCTTAATAGTACAAGGCAAAGTATATATCAACCAGTACCAAAATACCAAACCAGGTACAAGAATATTGACTAATACTCCTGATATTACTATAAAACACCCAGTACATGATTATGTATCACGAGGGGCTTTGAAATTAATTGCTGCTCTAGACTATTTCAATATTGATCCACAAGATTTAGTTTGTTTAGATATAGGTTCTAGCACTGGTGGTTTTACTGAGGTTTTACTCCGTAGAAATGCCAAAAAGATTTTTGCAGTAGATGTAGGATATGGTGAACTACATTATAAATTGCGTAATAATCCTAAAATTGCAGTAATTGAAAGAACTAATGCCCGCTATCTAACAGTTGAGCAAATTAGCTTACCACTAGACCTTATCGTTTGTGATGCCAGCTTCATTAGTCTTACCACTATATTACCCACTTCATTTAGCTTAGCAAAAGATAATTGTAGTCTAGTTGCCCTAATTAAACCGCAATTCGAAGTAGCAAGGGATGAAGTCGGGAGCGGTGGAATTGTCAGAAGCCAACTCTTACACCAAAGAGTATGTGACCATATTCAACAATGGCTAGAATCAAACCATAACTTTAATATACACGGGATAATACCCAGCCCTATTTTAGGGGCAAAAGGCAATCAGGAGTTTTTAATTTATGGACAGCGTATAGTCAATTGATGAGAATTTGGTAACATCGTTTTCGATCGCTCGCCTATTATCTATAGGCGTTGCTCCATCGTTCCTAGCATCAAATTCTCATAAATTGACTATAACACCTATGAACCTTTGGCAAAAAAATATAAAACTCGATAATCAAGTTTTTTAGAATTATTAAAAAATATGTCATTGCAAAGAGACCGTAGGTCGACGAAGCAATTGTAACATCATTTATCTATATATTGTTTCCTAGATTGCTTCGCTTACGCTCGCTAATAGACGTTGTGGTATTCTGTGTTTATATCGCACGAGGCGATAACTGGAATTTCTCTTGTTCATTAACAATAGTACTATTCACTCTATTATTAGTGTCGTTTTTACCAACTTTCCCATTAGGATCATTTACCTTCATATCATCATAATCTTCACTAAGAAATTTTCTTTTCATTTCTGATTTATTGAGTACACTCTTAGTTTTATTAGTTTCTAATTTTTTAATGTTTTTATGACTATCTGTTTCTATTGGTAACATATCAGCACTTTGTGTTTTAACATTTTTCCCCGCAGGACAACTATACTTTTCTAAATCTTTTTTAGTTTCATGCAGCATAGCTTTAATTTGCTCTAACTCTTTGTGCAACTTACTGTTTTCCTCATCACTATTTCGCTTTTTTACTCTATCACTTGCTAAGTTCAATGAAGGATAATCTTTATCTTGATTTAACTTCTGCCTTCTTTTGCGATCTGCATCCTGTTTTACCATCTTAAGATACATCTGACGATTTCTTAAAGTTGGATTAATTGTTTCCGTATCAGATTCACTAAGTAAATCTTCCTCATCGTCATCAAAATTTTCTTCCGTGACGTTCCTTTTTGCCATTGATATATACTTCTTATTATAAAGAGGCGGACGCTTACCACCTTCAAAACCTTTGGTATCTATAATTTTATTATTAGCAGATTTTTTAAAATATCCTTTAAAACCATCAGTACAACCTGAAAGTAGGAACAATCCCAAAACTGTAATAATAACTTTCCCTAACATAAAGCAATCCGATAATTTTTTACTAAACCATAATTAATGACACAGAATTATTAAAGTTGCAAGAAGCAATTCCCTCAACTGAATTAAAAAGTCAGCTTATTATTTTTTCTACCGCATCAGCTAAAAGCCTACTACCATCATTTTTCTTTTTTAATAACTGATGAGAGGTTTTTTTTAATATATCACGATTTTTTACTAGCACTAAGAGTTTATTAGCTAATTTTTCTGCTGTGATTGTACTTTGTTCAAAACACCACCCTGCCCCTCTATCTTCTAGAGCCTTGGCATTATAGAATTGATGATTTTCGCTAGCTGAAGGTAGTGGAATAAAAATCGCCGGCAATCCTACATAGCAAAGCTCAGAAATAGTTGATGCCCCAGCTCTTGATATTACTAATTCTTGACTCTCATATTGCTTATCCATGTCATAAAAAAAATCTGCTAATTTATATGGGATTTTTAACTGAGCATAAATTTTAGCAATATTATCATGATCTTCTAAGGAGGCTTGTTGGGTAATATGCAGTTTAATATCAGGATTTGATTGCACTAATATCTGAATAGCTTCAGGTACTAAAGTAGAAAAAATCTTTGCTCCTTGGCTTCCTCCAAAAATAAATATTCGGAAAGTATCATTATTAAAATTTTCCCTAACTTTCAGGTTTTTAACATTCTCCCGTACTATATTTCCTATAACCAACTTCTTATTCTTATCAAGAATATTATAATTTTTAGTTTCATCATATGTAAGAGCAACTTTCCTAGCATATTTTAAGAAGAATCTATTAGCTTTACCAATAAAGCAATTTTGTTCATAAACTATGATAGGAATACATAAAAAGACTGCAGCGAGCAATGGAGGAAAAGTCGGATAGCCACCAAACCCAATTATAGCATATGGTTTAATCTTCACTAATAGCAATAACATCTTAAAAGTTATAATTAATAAAGAAATCAATAATTTAAACTTATTAAATAAACCTTTAGGTGGCAATCTAAAATTTATTATATGTGGTATAAGTTTTAAATCTTCAGTTAAATATTTTTGGCATCTAACATCGGTAATAAGGTGCGACTCATACCCACGCTTCATTAATTCTTCACCTAAAGCAATAGCGGGAAACAAATGCCCAGCTGTACCACCACCAGCAACAATTATATTCTTCATATGTCAATATCTTGAATTTTATATTTACCAAGAGAGGTTTTATGTTTGGTAAAACCAAGCAGCATCCCCATAGCAATGGCTATAGCAAGAGTTGAAGAACCACCATAACTAATAAAGGGTAACGTCATACCTTTGGTTGGCAATAAATTCAAGGTTACACCAATATTAATGATTGCTTGTAACCCTATTTGGCAAATAATACCACTTGCTGCTAATTGAACAAATTTATCTTCTTCATTAATAAGTTTAAGTAAACTACGAATAACTATAAAAGCAAAGATCCCTACAATGATTAAACAAATAATTGCCCCAAATTCTTCACCAGCAACAGCAAAGATAAAATCAGTATGCGAATCCGGCAATACTTGTTTTACCGCCCCTTCACCAGGACCACGACCGTATAAACCTCCATGCTCAAACGCCCTGATTGACTTACCAACTTGGTAATTACTACTACTATCAGGATCCAAGAAACTATTAATCCTTTTTGTTACATGAGGAAGCCAAAAGTAAGCTGCTGTAACCCCAAATACCAACATAAAAGCAGCAAGTATAATCCAAAATATCGGCATACCAGCAATAAAAAGTTGAATACCAAAAACAGCAGTAACCATCACTAACATACCAAAATCTGGCTGGATAATTAATAATAAAGCAACGATACTATAAAGACTTATGCAGATAGAAAAACTTGGAAATTCACCTTCAAATTTCAGCGATAATATCCAGCCTGCCACCACTGCAAAAAATGGTTTTACAAATTCTGAAGGTTGCATAGAGAGACCTAGAATATTAATCCAACGAGTAGCCCCCTTAACTTCATAACCATAAAATTTAACTAAAATTAGCAATAATATACTGCCAATAAATCCTAGAATTGAGAATCTCTTTAACCATTTTCTTGAAAAAAAAGAAAAAAAAATGATTAGTAACAAAGCACTAGCCAGGTAGAATAATTGTCTAGATGCAAAATAATACTCATTAAGTCCAATTCTATTTGCTACTGCTGATCCTGATGTGGTAACCAACATCATACTAAACACAAATAGGATTACTAAAGCAATAATCATTTGCTGGTCAATACTACGCCACCACCATTTTATATAGTTGTTAGACAATTCATTACTCACCTTACGCATAACCTCCATGGCAATTTAAAAGTCATAGGAAAAACAGCCTAGCGTCATTGCGAAGAGTTGCGATAGCGACGAAGCAATCTAATGAATGTGGATTGCCACTACACTCACGTGGTCTTCTAATAACGTCTTGTACTTTTCTGCAATTTTTAAATGCTATATGTAAGATGAACTCATTATTATGATTATCTTTGATCATGGTTAGCAATAATATTATATAATTTAATAAATAATTCTCCGCGTTCCTCAAAATTTTTAAATTGATCATAGGAAGCACAAGCTGGAGCTAGCAGAACATTCTTTATACCCCCCATATCCTCCATTGCATCTTTAAAGGCAGAATTAAAAGCCTCCGTTAAATCTTGACAAATTTGGTAATCTACCTTGCCATTAAGAAATGATGCAAAAATATCTTTGTCTTGACCAAAAAGATAAGCCTTACGAATTTTATAAAACCATGGCTCTAGCTCTGTTATTCCTCCTTCTTTTGCTATCCCCCCAGCTAACCAATATATATTATCAAGCGATGAGATAGATTTAGAGGCAGCCATGCTATTGGTAGCTTTGCTATCGTTATAAAAACTTATTCCTTGTATTGTACCAACATATTGCATTCTATGTGGTAACCCCTTAAATAGCCCGATAGCGGCAATTATTTGTTCTGGCCTTGCCTCTATAATTCGACAAGCTGCATAACTAGCGGCAATATTTTCTTGATTATGTATACCTTGTAGATAGTTATTATTATGGAGATTAATAGTAATCGGTTCAAAAATATTGTCATAAATAATATTATTACAAATTGATATTCCTTTATTAAGAATTTCATAAGTAGAGATTGGTACTACATTTGTTCTATTTTCCTTTTGTAATTCTAGAAAAATATTCTTGGTAATTTCATGATCAACACTAATTATAGCAAATGAATCCTTATCCATTCGATCAAAGATCTTTTTTTTAGCAGCAATATAGCCCTGCATATTATTATGTCGGTCTAAATGATCTTGCGTGATATTAAGAAGCACCACAATTTTGGCTTTAAAACTGTTTAATAAATCTAATTGGAATGAGGATAGCTCCAATACATATCCTTTACTATCTAAGCTCATAGCCAAAACAGGAAAACCAATATTTCCTCCAACTTGATAATCAAAACCACAAGATTGTAAAATATGACCGGTTAAAGCACTGGTAGTACTCTTACCATTAGTACCAGTTATACCAATGAAATTAACTGCATCAGGCTCTCTTAAGCTAACTTCCTCAAATAACAGATCTATATCTGAAGTTACCGGTATATTATGGGAATTAGCCATTGTAACAATGTCATGAGACAAAGGAATACCTGGACTCAGTAGAATCTTATCAAGATTTTGCCACTGCAGATCAGATAAGCTAACAAGACTATCACTCCCATAGATTTTGGTAAAAGCATCCCGACTGCTACTTACTTGATCATAGCAAATTACTTTAGCTACTTTATTCAGTACTTCCCAAGCAGCTATACCAGTCTTACCTAAACCAACTATACCTATATTCTTATGTTTTTGCGAAAGAAATGATGACATAATTTTTAGGCTCACCTTGTTTTACTTATGTTTACTATTTGCAGTACTTAGCTGCTTTTCTCGGCTTATTGCTGCTAATGAACTAGCAAACTCTTCAACATAAACTAATTGAACCATTAATTCGATGTAAGACATCGGTTTAATAGCCACTATGTCACCCCTGCGAAAGCAGGGGTCTAAAGAAAATAGCCAAGAAGGGTGCTTTAGACATTCTAGATTCCGCTACCTACGCGGGAATGACATAAAGGGAAGCAGGGGTGATATAAGATTTCAAAAGAATTTTGTTGCTGAATTTTCAGCAATCTCTGACTTATTATCAAGCTCACTACTTAAAGACCTTACATTACTTTTAAATTGTTTAAATTTTGCTAATTGCTTGCCAGCAAGCTCTATGCCTGGACTAGATTTAACGTGCATAGGGTTTATGTTCTTACCACCTATTTTAACCTCATAATGTAAATGTGGCCCCGTAGTTCTACCAGTACTGCCAACATACGCAATAACTTGACCTTGTTTAACTATACTTCCTAGCTTAAGATTTTTAGCAAAATTAGAAGCATGAGCATAAGCAGTTGATAGATTTTGACTATGTTTGATCTGTATAAATTTTCCGTAGCCAGATTTCCATCCTATTTCAGTTATCACCCCATTACCTGCAGCATAAATCGGCGTACCAGTTGGAGCGGCAAAATCAACACCTTTGTGCATTTTGGTATATCCTAAAGTAGGATGATGTCTATTACCATAATGAGAAGAAACTCTAACTAATTTAACAGGGGTTCTAAGCAAACTTCTTTTTACACTTTTACCATCTTCAGAAAAGAAATCATGATTATTGGGTGTATTGTCTAGAGAATACCGAAAAATATTATATTCTTTACCGGACAAATTAAGCGATACATATAAAACCTTACCTTGATGAGAAAATTTACCCTCCTTGGTAACAAATTTTTCGGTTATAACAGTTACCGTATCACCATTTTTAATTTGACGTTGAAAATCAATCTGATAACTATACGAGTTAATCAGCTCAATTATACTATTACTTGATAATCCCAACGATTTTAAGGCCGACATAAAACTTGAATTAATAACCACAGAAGATTTGGTTATTAATTTATTTAGAACTTTGGTCACATCTTTCGCATAAAAACTTTCCTCTTCTCTAATAATTTCTAAAGATTTAACATTATCATACGCTATGGTTATTTTATTCAATATACGTGATTCAGAAGCAAGATCTTCATTATCTTGTTCAGTAATGTTTATCTCATAATCAAAAACAAGTTGCTGTCCTATCTTCAGGGAAGATTCAATATTCTTGTCTTTTACTAGTTTTACGATTTGCTTTATTTCATTATTTGGAATTTGTTGCCGTAAAAGTATTGCCTTTAATGTATCACCTTTTTTGACTGTTATAACTTGAGAGATTTCATTTGATAGTTCTTCTGAAGATTCAAGCTCTGGCTCTGCTATGGTAATTGACATAGTATCACTAACGAACTTATTGATCGATAAAGATACAAAAGTAGCAAACCCCATAAAAAGGAATATAGAAAAGTATGAAAAAATGACCCTAAATTTATACTTAATCTGCGGGTTTGTTAATATAAGGCGGATAATAGCTTGCATTAATGCTCATTTAAGTGATATTGATTCATGAAAAAACAAATAACTAACCAAAAATTTAAATATTTTTAGTTTTCATTTGATCTTTATGTTAGTGATCCTACCAATATGGAGTATAGAAAAATAAATTACAATAAAAATATTACTAAAGTTTTACTTATTTTAAACTAACCTCAAGTATTGATGTAAGACATCGGTTTAATAGCCTAGGGTGTCGCTGCCCCTTCGAATGTCACCCCTGCGAAAACAGGGGTCTAAAAAAATAGCATAGAAGGTATGTTATATAGTTTTAGATTCCGCACCGAAGCGGGAATGACATACTAGTGATCCACGTATAGCTAAACTGGAAAGGTTTTAGCCAAAAAACCGTCTATTAGCGAGGAGGAGATGAAATCGCCGACGTGGCAATCTCATGAAGTAATATCTGCCTTTGTTAGGCGACCTCGAGGTGATTTGAGTACTACTTCACAAGATTGCCACGTCGGCACTTTGTGCCTCCTCGCTAATAAACGGTTTTTGGCTAAAAATTTTTCGGTCTAGCTATAGGCAAAGCCTATGCGGGGATAACATTTTCCATCTTCAGCTATGATTTTTAAACCATCCTTGTTACATTCCAGAGTAATTTAAAAGTCACAATCACTAGTTGCTATAGATGCAAGTTTAACCACTACCGATGTCATCCCTGCGAAGGCAGGGATCTATATTACTTAATAGTCTTTCAGGCTTATTTTTTTAGATTCCCGCCGTTGCTGAGAATGACATCGAGTGCATATTAAGCACTTTTTCCTTTATCTATTAGGCTTGCAGCCCGACTTTTAAATTACCCTGTACATTCTTGCAAAATTTTATATATACAATTTTGCTACATGCTAGTATAATTCAGCATAGTCCAAATTATAACTTAAAGAATTGTTATTTTCGCATGTTGCAGAAATTGATGAAGCACCTTATATTTGCTAGTATAATGGGGTTTTTATGCATTCTTTCTTCTTATGGACAAGCTGAAGATATAGTCAATTCAGGAGAATTGGATAGTAGGAACGATGGAGCGAAGCCTATAGATAATAGGCAAGCGATCGAAGACGACATCACCAAATTCTCGTCAATTGACTATACTGCTCAAAATATGGAATTCCTTGATACTACAGATGAAAGTAATGAATTAGAAAAAGATAATAATTTTACTAAGCATGTTGCTGATTCTAATAACTTGCCTAATATACAAAATAATGTTGAACATTCAGAATTAAAAACTTGCAGTCTTGGTAAGATTATTGCTTTAAATAAAATCACAGCAACATCAAAGGAGCTGGTATTAAAACCTAATGAACCACAATATTTTAGTAATATTCAAATTAAACTTCATAAATGTATTAAAAATCTTGATCCTTTTAATGAAGATAATTACATGCTATTAACCATTACAGAGCATAAAATTGATGAGGATGCTATGTTAATTTTCCAAGGATGGCTTATCTCGTCAAGTATTTCAGTCTCCACCTTTGAACATCCTATTTATGAAATCTTTGCTAAAAATTGTTTATAGGATATTTTAAGTAATGATATACTCAAATGATTTGAAGAATGGGAACAATAAACAAGGGGAGAGTAAGCGGAGCGTACATTTAGTACGTGAACACACGAATGCCCTGCAAGTATTTGCAAAAGCCAATTCTTTGATATGCCTATTAGTCATGTTATTCCCAGTAGTTGGATTGATTTCTGGTTTCTCTGCTGCAGTAACAGTTCCTATGTTGTTATTAACTATATTAATTGCTTTGCGAGATAAAATCTTTATTCATTTTAAATACGCTACTATTAAAAAAACTTTGTTATCCAATTGGAAACTGGAATTACTATTTTGTCTTTGGTGTCTTATAACAAATTTTTATTCACCTAACTACCCCTCCTCTTTATTTAACTATCTACAGGTTTGTTTGATTGTTCTAATAGGGTTTATCGTAAATAGCAATATTGACAAATTATCCATAAATATAACTAAAATAAAAATATACTTTATTATAGGAATAACAGCAGCAATTGCCTTGTTTTTTATAGAATACACATCTCACGGTATTATAACAAGGGCTTTCCGTACTGTTTTTCAGCCAAAATCTTCATGTCAATTCTTTTTATTCATTCTTGACCGTGGGTGTTCTTTATTATCAGTTCTTTCATGGGTAGCGATAGTTATAATTATATCATATCATAGGTATTTATTAGCACTAATATATTACCTGATAATTTTTTATTTGCTCTATATCTCAGATAGCCTTGCAAGCTTTTTAGCATTTACCGTAGCTGGATTAGTATTTTTAACAAATAGGTTGTTAGTAACCAAATCACTGCAATCTGTTTTTTTGAGATTATTTACCCTTGCTATGATATCTGGTTCAATATTGATGCCGATAATTGCATATAAAATACAACCACATTATGCCTCAGATCACTATGCCAAGTTTCTACCGGACTCTGCTAAGCATCGTGTATTTATTTGGCACTTTGTTGCCGAACAAATTATCAAAAAACCAATTTTGGGTCATGGATTTGCTTCATCAAGAAATTTTAAAATTGATGAGAAACAAATGATTAGATATAACCAGTGGACGTGGTCTCCCCTTCCTCTACACCCACATAATAATATAATGCAAATTTTATTGGAAACGGGCTTAATAGGTTTGATACTATTTTTATCTTTAATTTACAAATATATTCAAAAAATTAGTAATATATCCTTAGTGCAATCCTCTAAAAGTGGTAAGATAAATCGAACGACTGAAAATAACAAAATAGATGTATTAAATTACAAGTCAGTTGCCTATGCTTGCTTTATAAATTATTATATAATAGGTATGATTTCATTTAACATTTGGCAAATATGGTGGGTTTGCAGCTCTTTTGGAGCGATGATTTTGTTTAAGTTACTTCTTTCAAAATCACAGGAGTATAATTACTAATGCTGGAAACATCTAATGGAAGCATCTAATATTTTACAAGAATACTTGCCTATAGCTGTGTTTTTTGGTATAGCATCAGTTTTATCATTGGTAATAGTTACATTGCCAAGGCTTTTAGCTCCTCGAAAATATAATAAGGCTAAGTTGGATAGTTATGAATGCGGATTTGAAGCTTTTGGTGATGCTAGAAGCAAATTTGATGTACGTTTTTATCTAGTAGCTATTTTATTTATTATTTTTGATCTAGAAATAACTTTTTTGGTGCCATGGGCTATTATGCTTGGACAAATTGGTAAATTTGGTTTCTTCTCAATGATGTTTTTCTTATTGGTACTTACCATCGGTTTTGTATATGAATGGAAAAAAGGAGCTTTAGACTGGGAGTAATGACATGCAAGCAAAGATAGATCTATATGAATATGATCAAGATAAGCTCCTTGAAGAAGAAATTTCAAACCGAGGATTTCTTATAACTAAACTCGATGATTTGATAGGCTGGGCTAGATCTAATTCACTTTGGCCTATGAGTTTCGGTCTTGCATGTTGTGCAGTAGAAATGATGCAAGCTGCTTCTAGCCGCTATGATATGGATCGTTTTGGCATGTTGTTTAGACCAAGCCCACGTCAATCTGATTTAATGATAGTTGCAGGAACATTAACAAATAAGATGGCTCCGGCTCTTAGAAAAGTTTATGACCAAATGACTGAACCTAAGTGGGTTCTGTCAATGGGAAGCTGTGCCAATGGTGGTGGTTATTATCACTATTCATACTCAGTAGTACGCGGCTGTGATCAGATTGTTCCAGTAGACGTATACGTGCCAGGCTGCCCTCCAACTGCCGAAGCTTTGATTTATGGTTTAATGCAGTTACAAAAGAAGATTAAAAGAACTACTAGATTTAGAGAAGGTGACAATGGAAAATATCATTGACGACTTAATAAAAAATCAGGAGCTTGAGATAACTGCTTTGCCTGTAAATGATTTAAATATACATTTTACTAGCTATAAAGCTGGTATAGAAAGTTTGTTACCATTTTTATCGGCAATTAAGGAATCTGAGGATTTGCGTTTTACTGTGCTAACAGATCTATTTGCTGCTGATTTCCTAAACCGCTCTAATCGGTTTGAGATAGTGTATAATTTACTGAGTCTTAAATTAAATAAACGTATATTAGTAAAAATTGAGGCTGGAGAACATGACATAATCCCCTCAGTTACCAAAATATTTAGTGCTGCTTGCTGGTATGAACGCGAAGCATATGATATGTTTGGAGTAATTTTTGGTGGTAGTCATGATAATCGTCGTATTCTAACAGATTATGATTTTGTCGGCCATCCTCTCAGAAAAGACTTCCCATTAACGGGTTACGTGCAGGTTAAATATGATGAGACTCTTGCAAAAGTAGTATATGAGCCAGTGAAACTCGAGCAACCATATAGAGAATTTGATTTTTCATCAAGTTGGCAAGGACCAAGTTATGTATTACCTGGAGATGAAAAGGCGAAGTGAAATAACTGTCATATTTACCTTTTTGATTATGGCATATATATAACAACCATTAATTATAATTTTTAATTATTTATCAATTTATAATTAAATTAGTCTTAGGATTAAGAAACATTAAATCAAAGATATGATTAATTTTAAATAAAAGAAGATAATTTAATGAAAAATGTAATTAAGTGCAATAACTTTTATTGTTTTGTTTAGCTGTTATATGCAATTTATAATTGGTAGTAAAATAGAACCCGTGTTGTATTCCACAAAGTCACCGAGTACAAAAGAATACAATGTAAATGAATCTAGACAAAAAAGTTTAAAACTTATCAGTCTTAACATATGGGGAGGACATATACGACAACTACTTTTAGAATTTATAAAATTACATAGAGATATTGATATTTTTTGTCTTCAAGAAGTATATAATAATGCTCTACATAAAGTATCAACTGATGATAACGAAGTTAGCCTTAATATTTTCTCAGAAATGAGTGCATTACTCCCAAAGCATAATGCATTTTTTACACCAGTTGTAGGGGAAGGGTATGGTATTGGGATATTTATAAAAAAGGAAATTGATATACTAAGCAAAGGGGAGACTAACATACATGATAATCACAATTACATAGGTTGCGGTCCGACTCATTCTAGAAAAATGCAATGGCTTAAATATCGTTTTAATGACCGAATCTATACTCTCTTTAATGTACATGGTTTATGGAATGGGATGGGGAAAACGGATACACAAGAAAGAATAAATCAATCTCAAAGGATTAAAAATTTTGTAGATACTATTAATACACCTAAAATATTATGTGGTGATTTCAATTTAACTCTAGATACCAAAAGTATAAAAATACTTGAAAATAGCATGCATAATCTTATAAAAATCTATAATATTAAATCTACACGTACTAATATATATACAAAAGAAGAAAAATTCGCTGATTATATTTTTACTTCTCCTGATATTATTATAAGTAATTTTGAAATATTAAAAGATGAAATATCCGATCACTCACCACTATTGTTAGAGATTAATACACCTTAAAAGAAGATGCCTTATCTATATCAACAGCTTCCTATCTAGGAGCATTTTAGCTAGTAGAGCGATCGTTACCTAAATACGCGAATTCAGGATAAGAATTGACAAATTCTTATCCCGGATTCGCGTATATGTATTACCACCACTTACCATAACTAAAATTACCAATCCCTCCTATTTCGCCAACCCCCAAGCCACTAACAGTAAAAGTGCCAGTACCAGCAAACCACGTGTCAGCAGGATCATTATGATAAAGATTAACATGAGTCCCACCTACGCCAATAGGAACGCCATAACCACATTCAAACCGAACACAATTACCCTTATCCACTAATGACAAAAGGTAAATATCAGAATTTAACCAATTGTGCCACTTTGTGGCTCGCAATGACAACTATTTGTTTCTATAATTTAACATTTTCTATCATTAGTCGTGACTTTTAAACTGCCCTGACCTTCACAACCTAAAAATTAAGTTGAATATAAACTATTAACAAGCTAATATGAAGGGGCTAAAATTAGATAAAATAAAATGATAAATATTACTTTTCCAGATAGAACACAAAAACAATTTGAAAAAAATATTACGGGATTGGAGATAGCTAGTAAAATCTCTACTTCTCTAGCAAAAGATGCCTTGGTTATTGAAATAAATAATGAACTAAAGGATTTAAGTTTACCTATAGAATCTGATTGTAATGTAAGGATTCTGACCCATAAAGATACTGAATGTTTAGAGATAATACGTCATGATGCCGCTCATATAATAGCAGAGGCAGCTAAAGAATTATTCCCAGATATCCAAGTAACCATAGGTCCTGCTATTGAAAATGGCTTTTTTTATGATTTTGCTAAGGATAAACCTTTCTCATCTGAGGATTTGCTTAAGATAGAAGCCAAGATGCATGAGATTGTCAAAAGAAATGAAAAAATTACTAGAGAGCTATGGAATCGTGATAAAGCCATAGAATTTTTTAAATCAATTGGTGAGCATTATAAAGCCGAGATAATCTCGGAAATTCCAGCAAGTGAGGAAATTACATTATACCGCCAAGGTAACTTTGTTGATCTCTGCCGTGGTCCGCATAGCCCGTCAACTGGCTTCATCAAACATTTTAAATTAATGAAAGTGGCTGGGGCGTATTGGCGTGGTGATAGTAAAAATCCTATGCTACAAAGAATCTATGGGACAGCTTGGGCAACAAAAGAACAGTTAGATAACTACCTTTATATGATTGAAGAGGCAGAAAAGCGTGATCACAGAAAATTAGGTCGGGAGCTTGGATTGTTTCACTTTCAGGAAGAAGCTCAAGGTATGGTATTTTGGCATGATAAAGGTTGGAGTATATATCGCATTATCGAACAATATATCAGAAATAAAATTAGAAAAACTGGATATATCGAGGTAAAAACTCCTGTGCTTGTTGATAAAAGCCTGTGGGAGGCTTCTGGTCACTGGGAAAAATTTAGGGATGATATGTTTGCCCTAAATCTCGCTGATGATAAAACACTAGCTATGAAGCCAATGAACTGCCCATGTCATGTGCAAATTTTTAAACAAGGTATCAAGAGTTACCGAGACTTACCGTTACGTATGTCTGAATTTGGTTTATGTCATAGAAACGAGGCATCTGGTGCATTGCATGGTCTGATGAGAGTAAAGGCTTTTAGGCAAGATGATGCACATATTTTTTGTACTGAGGAACAAATTAATAGCGAGACGGTAAAATTTTGTAGCCTCTTAACCGAGGTTTATAAAGATTTTGGTTTTTCTGATATTAAAATTAAATTCTCAGATCGTCCTAAAATACGAGCTGGCAGCGATGAAGTTTGGGATAAAGCAGAAAATGCTCTAAAAGAAGCAGTAAAAGAAGCCGGTTATTCTTACATATTAAATCCCGGTGATGGTGCGTTTTATGGACCAAAACTAGACTTTTGTCTTAAAGATTCAATAGGTAGAGAATGGCAATGTGGTACTCTGCAAGTTGATTTTGTTTTACCGGAACGTCTAGACGCTCATTATATTGCTGTAAGCGGTGAGAAAAAAAGACCAGTAATGTTGCATAGAGCTGTAATTGGTTCTTTTGAACGGTTTATTGGCATATTAATTGAAGAATATGCTGGACGTTTTCCTTTATGGTTAGCCCCTGTGCAAGTAGCTATTGCCACCATTACAAGTGACTTAAATGACTATGCACTGGAAATACACAAATTGTTGATTAGTGAAGGAATACGGTCAGATGTCGATATTTCACCTGAAAAGATTAATTATAAAATACGCTATTTTTCTAATAATAAAGTACCTATAATAGCCGTTGTTGGTAAACAAGAAATGCTAAATAATACTGTGACTATAAGACAACTAGGATCAAATCAGCAGGAAATTATTTCTCTACAAAATCTAGTAAAGCTTGTAAAAGATCATAATAACCGCTATTTAATGTAAGTAGGGGAAGGAAGGCAATTTAAAAAAGCAGAAACCTAGTACTACAGTTGTAGTACTAACGTTGAAATGATGTCATCCCCGTGAAAGTTTTGTTGCGTGGATCAAAAAGCCAACGTAAGTAATGGTGCTTACAGAACCAAAAACGATGTCATTCCTGCGAAAGCAGGAATCCAAAAAATAACCTGTAAAGGCTATTAGATATTATGGATTCCGCACCGAAGCGGGAATGACAGTTCTGTGTAGTAACTACAACTGTAGTACTAGGAAAGGTTATGCTAAAGATGATTTTTATTTAAACAATAATTATGGAGAAGTTTTATTTCTGGAATTAAGAATAGTAATTTTCCGAAGGCTAATAGGGAAATTAGGGCTAGTCAAGTTCGTTTAGTCGATGAAAATGGTCAGATGCTTGGCATTGTTAATATTAGGGAAGCTTTGGAACGTGCAGAAAAAGCTGCTTTAGATTTGGTAGAAATTTCACCAAATGCCGAACCACCTGTTTGTAAGATTTTGGATTTTGGTAAATTTAAATATGAGAGTAAAAAGCGTATCCAAGACAGTAGGAAAAAACAAAGGGTTGTTGTCCTTAAAGAAATGAAGTTTAAGTCAAACATTAGTCAAGGTGATTTTAATGTAAAACTTCGCAAGATCAAAGATTTTTTGAAGGAAGGTGACAAAGTAAAAATTTCTCTATGGTTTAAAGGCAGAGAGATTATCCATAATGATATTGGTATGAAGTTGTTTGACCGCATATCGTTAGAACTAGAGGGCTTAGCTAAGATTGATTCTGCTCCTAAAATGGAAGGTAAACAGATTATTATGTTAGTCAGCCCTGATCCAACCAAAATACCAACTAATTAGAACTATTTATGCCAATTAAAATTCTAATGCCTGCTCTATCTCCAACTATGACTGAAGGGAATATTGCAAAATGGCTTAAAAAAGAAGGGGATAAAGTTGTTCCAGGAGATGTTATAGCGGAAATAGAAACAGATAAAGCTACTATGGAAGTGGAAGCTGTAGAAGAAGGAATTTTTGCTAAAATAATTGTGCCGCAAGGTATAGACAATGTGCCGGTGGGTTCGCTTATCGCTGTATTACTTGAAGATGGTGAAGATGCAAGCTTATTGGATAGTTTTATAGCAAGTAGTGATAATTCTGCTAAACCATCTACGGAATCAGTAATATCTATAGAAGAAACTAAGGCGGTTAAGTATGATCAGCAACCGCAAACAATGAATGTAAAAGCTTTAGGTAGGATATATGCTTCGCCTTTGGCTAAAAGACTAGCTGCTATTGATAATATTGATCTGTCAAATATTCAAGGTAGTGGACCTCATGGAAGAATAATAAAAAAAGATGTGTTATCATACTTAGTGCTACCCACAAATAGTGGTAAGATTAGAGCGGTGAACAGAAATAAAGAGGAGTACAAGTGCGTCCCCAATAATAATATTCGTAAAATTATTGCTAAACGTTTGCTTGAATCTAAACAAACCATACCCCATTTCTATCTCTCAATAGAATGTAACATGGATAAGTTATTGGATATTAGAGAAGATATAAATAAATCACTTGTAGAAGAGAGTAAAATTAAAATTACAGTTAATGATTTTGTTATTTTAGCAGTGGCAAAAGCTTTAAAAGCTGTACCGGAAGCAAATGTTAGCTGGGATGAGTCTGCTATTCGGTATTATAATAATGTTGATGTATCGGTTGCTGTGGCAATTGATAATGGTCTTATAACGCCTATAGTCAGAAATGCCGATCAAAAAGATATAATTACATTATCGCAAGAATTACAAACTCTTATAAAAAAGGCTCGAGATAATAAACTAACTCCTGAAGAATTTCAGGGAGGAAGTTTTTCCGTCTCTAACTTAGGTATGTACGGTATTAAGAACTTTAGTGCTATAATAAATCCGCCACAAAGCTGTATTCTAGCAATAGGAGCAAGCTCAAAACGTGCAATAATTGAAAATAATCAGATAAAAGTCGCTACTATCATGGATATTACTCTTTCTTCTGATCACAGAGTTGTTGATGGTGCTGTTGGAGCTAAATTTTTAGCTTCATTTAAAAAATTTATGGAGAGTCCTGCGTTAATGCTTATATAACTAACACGAAAAGGTTTTAGCCAAAACCGTCTATTAGCGAGTAGACACAAAGTGCCGACGTGGCAATCTTGTGAAGAAGAGCTTAAACTCGATAATCAAGCTTTTCCTTAACCGTCATCGCGAGGCATCTTTAGATGCCGTGGCGATCCAGGTAAACAGCGAAGCTGTTTTTTTAGAGTAACGCTTCGCGTATCCTAGATTGCCGCGTCGCCGCTTGCAGCGGCTTCTCGCAATGACGTTTAGGTTTGATTTACTTATACATGCTCAATCATTACGCTCTTAAGTTGACACCTATGCACGTAGGCAGGAATCTAAAAAAATAAGCCTGAAAGACTATTAAGTAATATAGATCCCGCACCGAAGCAGGGATGACATCGATAGTGGTTAGATTTGCATCTATAGCAACTAATGATTGTGACTTTTAAATTACCCTGAGTTTAGCTATAATTTCAATTCTTTAAATCATAGAAGTATACTCCTCATTCCATTATAAATATAGAATAAATTATGAGTTTTTCCGATAATCTAGCAAAAATCTTGAATAAACATGAAGAATTATCGAAAAAGTTGGCCACTGGTATAGTCGGAGATGATTTTATAAAAGCATCGAAGGAATATGCCGAACTAGAACCTATTGTTCAAACAATTAATGAATATAATAAATCTCTATCTGAATTGCACGACATCAAAGAGATGGCTCAAGAAGCAAATTTGGACAATGATACACAAACGATGATATATGATGAAGTACATCGTTTAGAGGTTCTGATGCCTAAATTAGAAAGGGCAGTAAAACTCTCTTTGTTGCCAAAAGATGAAGCTGATACAAAAAATGCTATTATTGAGGTAAGAGCTGGTAGCGGAGGAGAAGAAGCGGCGTTATTTGCTGCAGATTTATTTAATATGTATCACCGATATGCAGAATTAAAGAACTGGCGTTTTGAAATATTATCAATCTCTGATACTGGTATTGGCGGATATAAAGAAGCATCAGCACTAATTAAAGGACGAGATGTGTTCTCTAAACTTAAGTTCGAATCAGGCGTCCACCGGGTGCAAAGAGTCCCTGAGACTGAGTCAAGTGGTAGGATACATACTTCTGCAGCTACTGTTGCTGTCTTGGCTGAAGCAGAAGATGTAGATGTTAAGATCGATGACAAAGATTTACGAATTGATACATATCGTGCATCGGGAGCCGGCGGACAACACGTAAATACCACAGAATCAGCGGTAAGGATTACCCATTTACCAACTGGTATTGTCGTTGCATTACAAGATGAAAAATCACAGCATAAAAACAAAGCTAAAGCTATGAAAATTCTTCGTTCTAGAATTTATGAAGCAGAGCGATATAAAAAGGATATGGAAAGAGCCGAGGTACGCAAAGGGCAAGTTGGTTCTGGTGATAGATCAGAAAGAATTCGTACCTATAACTTTCCACAAGGTCGAGTTTCTGACCATAGAATTAATCTAACCCTCTATAAAATAGAGGATATCGTAAAAAACGGGCAACTAGATGACTTTATTGAAGCTTTGATATCGGCTGATGAAGCAAGAAAACTTTCAGAAGTTTAGGTTATATACAATGCAAATCATATATTTTTTAAAGGCTACACCATTTTGGGTATACTTATTATTTGGTTACTTAATTTTTAGAGGGATTAAAGCAACTAAGCAAACAGTTATATTGCCATCAAGATTATTTATTGCTCCTGTTATTTTCTTGTTACTTTATATAAACGGATTTTCTAATAATGTACAAGACTTAACATTATTTTGTATATTGCTAATTATCTCAATTATTATTAATTGGCGATTTTTTGACAAACCTCTTATACAGGTTAATAATAATTTAATAATTATTCCAGGTTCATGGCAACCTCTTATATTGATACTTATCATTTTTTCAATAAAATATTTTTTTGGATATATGAGAGCTGTAAATCTAGAACTAGCCCAAAAATATAAAATAATGGAATTAATAATATCAAGTTTGGTGTTGGGGGGCATGTTTTTTAAAGCAATATATTGTTATAGCTATGCAAAAAAAATAAATAATCAGAAAAATTGCCCCAAAAAGTCCTAAATTAATTAAAACATTAATTAAAATTTTTTCAAGTGTTATAAAAATTTTACTAGACTTAGAAAGCTAATAATTATATAAACCTTAACGATCACTATAAAAGGGCCTGTAGTTCAGTTGGTTAGAACCCACCGCTCATAACGGTGTTGTCGCAGGTTCAAGTCCTGCCGGGCCCACCATTATTCAATAGACTTCTTTCGAAACTCGCTTATGCGCAAGGGTGTGAAGGAGACGCGGAACCTCGACCCGCAGCGTACTCTAATGTACGTGAGGATTCGAGTACCGCATCGACGTACAAATCACCAGCAGAAGTAGAGTTTCGAAAGAAGTCTAATAAACAAAGTACCCATTTCTTGACACGACCATAATAGCTTAAAGATATCTGCTTCTCTGTCACCAATAGTTATAACTTTAGTATCTTCAGGTATAATATGTATAGTCTCTTTAAGTCGAAGCTATTTCTATGTTTCTTGTCACCTAATTCAATGTATTATACTATATTAATTTAACAATCAGATACAGAATCGTCTCAAATCTGATTGTTTCGATAATTTCACCGAATTTGGAATAAGAATTGACAAATTCTTATCCCGAATTCGCGTAATTAATGTGACATTAATGTTGACAAAAGAATTAATATGATATGGAATAACACGAATTTGGATAGGTTAAATAATGAAAAAAATATTTTATATTATTTCAATAATATGTCCAATAGTTGTTGGCATATTATTAATTAACAACAAAGATGAGATGGTAATTAATCTATACAATAATAGTTTTGTTATTAATTTTAGTAGTGAAAATAAGTTAATAGCACTTGCTTTTATTGTTGTAACGCTGGCTACTAACTTATATGCCATAAGTAAAAACAGAAAATTTGAGGTACTTATAGGTAGCCTATATTCAGCTAGTTCTTTGGTCTGTTTATTTGCTGGGGATTTTGTTTCGATGTTTGCTTCTCTAGAAATGATGATGATATTTGCTGCTTTGTTGATTTTTTATGGCAATTACAAAAATAGTGTTAGAGCAGCAAGACAATATTTGCTTACCCATCTTATAAGTGGTAGTCTTATTTTAATAGGGATTAGTTATATAATTACTCACACCTCTAGTTCACAAATTGTTTCTCTTACCTCATTGACAGAAAATCAAGAGGCTGGTTTTATATTTTATGCTCTAATACTTTGTGGTTGTTTGATTAATGTAGCTAGCATACCTTTCTCTGGATGGATTGTTAATTGCTATCCATTTGCTTCAAGCTCAGGGATAATATATTTAACTAGCTTTACTAGTAAAATATCGATAATTATACTCCTTAAACTATTTAGTGGCTTAGAAATACTTAAATTCTTTGGATTATTAATGATTATATATGGCGGGGGTTATGCTTGCCTAGAAGATAACATCAAAAGATTAGTATGTTATCTTACCATTTCTCAGCTTGGATTCATGCTGATTGCTATTGGCACAAAATCTCAACAAGCAAATTTAGGAATCATAGTTTTTCTTTTTGTCCATATACTGTATAAAGCTTTATTTGGTTTATATGTTGCTATATTAATAGACAAAGAAAATATAGAAAATTGTTCTGAAATAAAAGGAATTTACTCGCCCAAAAGTCATTTGTTGTTTGTTAGTTTAATAGTTAGTGTATTGTTCATTATAGCTTTGCCTCCTTTTGCTAGTTTTGTTACCAAAATTGTTGTGATCAATGCTTTGAACCAAGATATTAATTATTATGCTATTTTCTTACTCAAGATTGTCACATGCATCGCTTTATTTTCTACAGTTAAATACAAATCTTTAGTTAGTGGTTTTTACCCTAAGTTAAATATTCTAACTAAAGTTAGTTTATTTGTCATGTTATCGTTTCTATTAGCAACTAGCTTTTGTTTAGAAGAAGGTTTGAAACTAGTATGGTCATCTTATCCTATTGAAATAATTGATACAAATTGGTTGGATTTAGTAAAACAAATGGTAATAATAGTAATAGGTATAATATTTGCCTTAGTTCTTAGTAAAACGATTTCTAGGCGTTCAACTGCCAACATAAATTTAGACTTATTTCAGTTTATTGAAAATAATATTCGTCATATTTATTTTAAATATAACTTAGTGGTGCAAGAGTTTTATGATAAAATAGGAGCGGACTGCCCTACTTTTGACAAAATAGAAAAAAATACTTTACGTAAAATGAAATCTTGGCATAATCAGTCAACCGGTTTGTTGGTAGTAATGATACTATTAATTATTTTTACCATATCATTGATTACAAGTAGTAGAGGAGAGTAAAATGAAGCCACCCATAGCCGATAAGATTGATTATAATTTTGTATTACATGGTCAAAAAATTACAGATGAGTATGCTTGGCTTAGGGATAGTGAGTGGCCTAATGTTATTAATAAAAAAATTATAGAATATTTACAGGCAGAAAATAAATATTCCGAACAATTTTTTGCACAATTACAACAAGAAAAAGATAAAATATTTGAAGAGCTAAAAGGTAGGATTAAGCTCGAGGATCAGTCAACTTACGTAAAGAAGGATAATTATTACTATTATACTAGAACTGAAGAAACTACAGAATATCCTATATACTGTCGAAAAATGGGGTCAGTAGATGCTGCTGAAGAAATTATATTAGATGTTAATAGCATCTCTAAAGGTAATAAATTTACTGATGTAGGGCAAGTAGCAGTCTCTCCTGATCACACGTTAATGGCTTATAGTGTTGATTTTTCCGGTGATGAAAAATATATAATTAGGGTTTATAACCTAAAGACTAAAGAATATTTACTAGATGAAATAAATAACGTTAGTGGTAATATAATTTGGCATGAAGATCTCAAGGGATTTTTTTATATGCCTATTAATGAAAATTTTCGTCATGATAAATTAATGTTCCACTCTTTAGGTGATGTAGTTTCAAATGATAAGTTAGTACTGCATATAACAGACCCATTATATCAGCTGAACGCTACAAAGTCAGCTAGTCGACAATATATTTTTGTTAATAGTTTTGGTCATAATGAAAATGAAATATATGCGGTGCAAATGCATGATCATAGCTTTCAGCCTAAACTGATTAGAGCGTCAAAAGAAGAGATTTTTTATGATGTTGAGCATAATGGTGATAATTTTGGTGATAATTTTTATATTAAGACCAATGAAGGGGCAAAAAACTTTCGTATAGTACTAGTAAATATAAATAATTTCCAAAATGATTTATGGAAGAATGATTATATACCGGAAGATTCGGATAGATATTTGTCAAGCTTTGCCATCACTAGAAATTATTTAATACTTAATTATCGTGACCAAGGATTGCCTGTTATTAAAATAAAATATCTTAAAGAACGGGATGAGAAAGCTATTCACTTTCCGGATACTTCTTTTACTGCCTACGCTTTGTCTACTAATTTTGAGGAAGATGATATTAGAGTAAATTATTCTTCACTTGCTAGACCAAACACCACTTATAGTTATGATTTTGATAGTGACCAATTGTCAATATTGAAGGTGCAAGAAATACCAAGTGGCTTTAACCCTGAAGAATATATGGTAGAAAGGATATTTGCTGATAATGAGGGGGTAAAAGTGCCAATTACCTTATTATATAAAAAAGCATTGTTTAAAAAAGATGGGAAAAATCCTTTATATTTGTATGGCTATGGCTCATATGGCATTAGCATACCAGTATCTTTTCGGAATAGCGCTATTTCTCTTGTAGATCGTGGGTTTGTCTATGCTCTTGCCCATATTAGAGGTGGAGATGATCTTGGACATGATTGGTATGAGGCTGCCAAATTCCTCAATAAAAAAAGAACTTTTGACGACTTTATTGCGGTTAGTAAAGAGCTAATTAAAGAAAAATATACTAGCCAAGGTAATATAGTAATCTGTGGCGGAAGTGCAGGAGGGTTATTAATTGGAGCGGTAATTAATGAGCAACCACAATTATTTAAAGCAGCACTTGCCCATGTACCTTTTGTTGATGTATTAAATACCATGCTTGACGAACAATTGCCATTAACCCCCAGTGAGTTTAAAGAGTGGGGGAATCCTAAAGAATTAGACTATTTTAACTATATTAAGTCTTATTCTCCGTACGATAATATAAAGCCACAAAATTATCCAAGTCTATTTATTACTGCTGGAATCTCTGACCCAAGAGTTGGGTATTGGGAGGCGGCTAAATGGGCAGCAAGGATTCGTGCAACAAAACTCGACGATAATATATTATTGCTAAAAACTAATATGGATTCAGGACATAAAGGAGCTTCTAGTCGTTTCGATTATCTAAAAGAAGCAGCCGATGATATAGTATTTGTATTTAGGGTTTTTGGTATAATCAATTGACTATATTAAGATTATTATTAACCAGCTATTGACTCGTATTTTTATAAATGGTAACATGAAGTTTATGATTTACACAATAAATAGAATCACTTAATTTAGAGGATTTACAATGACTAATAGTACTGCCCAATTTGTAGATTTTATGAAATCTTTTATGAATCCAGAAGTTTACATAAATTCCGTAAAAAACTTACCTGTTATGGATTTTTCTGCTATGTCAGATACTATCAAGAAAAGTACTAAAATATTTACTACAACAAATCAGATTGTTACTGAATCACTGCAGTCTATGATCCAAAAAAATTCAGAAGATTTTCAAAACAATGCTATGAATATGCTGAATTCTACAAAAGATGCAATAACTTTTGGAGATTTTAACCAAATAGCCGAATGTCAGCAAAAATACCTTAAGTCGACTTGCGAAACTTCAATCAATAACATTAAAGAGTTTGTCAGTATGGCATCTGATACTTCAATGAAAATGTTTGATGCCATAAATAGTATGACAGGAGAGATGACTAAGGCTTGTGACAACATAAAAAACAAAGCTTAAGATAAATTCAGGAGAATTGGATAGCAGGAACGATGGAGCGAAGCCTGTAGATAATAGGCAAGCGACTAGTCATGGATTGCCACCACAACTGTTGAAAGTTAAAAAACCGTCATCGCGAGGCGTCGATAGACGCCGTGGCGATCTCATGAAGTAAGCTCTTCTTCACAAGATTGCCACGTCGTCGCTTACAGCGACTCCTCGCAATGACGGTTTAGGGCTTACAAAGCTCATCGCGATGACAATTTTTTAACTTTCAACAGTTGTGCCTCTCTCACATAGTTTGAAATCATAGCAGTATACAGAAGTGCGAATAATAGACTTCCTGCAGAATTCGCTTTTGCTGAGGAATTTGTAGGAGACACGGAACGCAGAACCGCAGCGTACTCAAATGTACGTGAGGATTCGAGTACCGGATCGACGCACAAATTACCAGCAAAAGTAGAATTATGCAGGAAGTCTAATGGTTAATTCAAAAGCTACCCCCTATTCTTCTATAGTTTAGTGCTTCAGCAATGTGTATCCTGTAGACGTTGGAAGAAGCGTCTAGATCCGCTATGGTTCTTGCAACCCGTAAGATACGGTTGTAGGCACGCATGGATATACGAAATTTTGTCGCGGCTTCATTAAGTAAATCCTTACCGTCATCTACTGGCAATGCATATTCGATAAGCAACTGCCCGTCCAAACGGTTATTTGTTTTGATATTATATCCTTCATATCTAGTTTGTTGAATATTACGAGCCATTTCTACCCTATTTGCTATCTGCCCCGACTCTTCTTCTGTATCATCTTCTATTAAATTATAATTATATGAGTCGATAGATCCTACCTCTATATGCAGATCAAATCGATCCATGATAGGACCAGAAATTCGCATCTGATAATCGCTCCCACATTTTGGAGCTTTAGAACATGCTTTGTGAGGATCACTTAAATAACCACATTTACAAGGATTCATTGCTGCTATTAGCTGAAAGTTGGCCGGATATTTTATATGTGAATTTGCTCTAGCAATTAGTATTTCTCCGGTTTCAATTGGCTGCCTTAAAGATTCGATAACGTTAGGTGGAAATTCTGGTAATTCGTCTAAAAACAACACTCCATTATGTGCTAACGATATCTCTCCAGGTTTTACTCTTTTACCAACCCCACCGCCAACCATCGCTGCTATCGAACATGAGTGGTGGGGGGTACGAAAAGGCCTAGCTCTTGATAGTTTCCCGTTTGCTAGCTTGCCTGCAACACTTGCTATAGTACTGCACTCTAATATTTCTTCAGGTTGCATTTTGGGTAATATACCAGGTATACATTGTGCCAACATAGATTTGCCAGTACCAGGTGGACCAAGCATTAATAGATTGTGACCACCAGAGGCTGCTATTTCTAAAGCTCGCTTGGCTACTTTTTGTCCTTTGATATCTTTAAAATCAGGGTAATTTATTATAGTAGTATCAATTTCTAATTCAGGTGATGATAATATTTGTGAACCTTTAAAATGGTTAACTAACTCTATTAAATTTCCTGCTACCAAAATATTATTATTGCCAGACCATGCAGCTTCCTGACCATTAAATTTTGAACAAATTAGCCCTTTATTTCTAGCCGAAGCTCCAATAGCAGCAGGTAAAGCCCCACTGACAGGCAGAATAGAACCATCTAGAGATAATTCTCCTATTACTAGATATTCTTGTATTTCCTCAGCTGGTAAAATTTTCATGCTGCTAAGTATAGCACAAGCAATAGCAAGGTCAAAATGACTACCTTCTTTAACCAAATCAGCTGGAGCTAAATTTATCAGTATTTTTTGAGCAGGCAAGGCAAGACCTATTGAAGAAAGTGCTGCTCTAACTCGTTCTTTAGACTCGCCAATAGTTTTATCAGCAAGCCCTACTATAGTAAAATTAGGTATCCCTGGTGATATCTGTACTTGCACATCAACATCGATAATATCTATACCGCTAAAAGTTAAACTACCAAGGTGAACTATCATTTTTATAAAATAAATTTTACTAGATCAAGATTTTTGATAATTTTTGATAATTGCTGGTCAACAAAATGTTCGTCAATAACTATCTCTTTTTCTTTCGTATCACTTGCATTGAAGCTTATCTCCTCCAATAAATTTTCTAGAATAGTATGTAATCTTCTTGCTCCAATATCTTCAACTTCTAAATTAACATTTGCTGCATAAGTAGCAATTTTATCTATTGCATTATCAGTAAATTTTAATTTTACCCCTTCGGTTGCGATTAAGGCTGAATATTGTTTTATTAAACTTGATTCTGGTTCAATTAAAATTTTTATCATATCGTCCTTAGTGAGCGAGCTTAACTCTACTCTAATAGGTAGCCTTCCTTGCAATTCAGGTAATAAATCAGATGGTTTTGATAAATGAAAAGCCCCTGATGCTATAAATAATATATGAGCAGTTTCTATAGGACCATGTTTTGTATTAACTGTTGTACCCTCAATAATAGGTAATAAATCTCTCTGCACTCCTTCTCTACTAATTTCTGAACTTTTTCCCTCAGCTCTTGAGGTGATTTTATCTATTTCATCCAAAAATACTATACCATCATTTTGTACTAGCACTAAGGCATCTTGAGTAATTTTTTCTTGATCGATCAATTTTTCTGACTCTTCAGCAGAAATAATTAAACGAGCATCTTTAACCAGCATTTTCTTAGTTTTTGTTTTATTAGTACCGATAGCCTTGCCGATCATATCAGAAATATTTAATACGCCCATGGCAGCTCCTGGCATACCAGGAATCTCAAAATTACTACTACCAAATAAGCCCCCTGAATCTGTTATACTTATTTCAATTTCAGTATTGTCGAGTTCACCTTTTTCAAGCTTGCGGCAGAATTTTTCTCTAGTTTCAGTTGATGCTGATTTACCGACTAAAGCATCCAAAATCCTTTCTACAGTTTTTAAATGTGCATTAGCAATCACTGCTTTTTTAGCATTAGCTTTTTGTGTGTTAACAGCTATTTCCACTAAGTCTCGTATTATTGACTCAACATCTCGTCCAACATATCCTACTTCAGTGAATTTTGTTGCTTCTACTTTAAGAAATGGTGAGCCGCTAAGCTTAGCAAGTCGCCTAGCGATTTCAGTCTTACCTACGCCAGTTGGTCCTATCATTAAAATATTTTTTGGCACGATTTCTTGACGAAGTGGTTCGTCTACATTTCTACGTCTGCAGCGATTCCGCAACGCTATCGCAACAGCTTTTTTAGCTTTATATTGCCCAACAATGAATCTATCAAGTTCAGCTACGATTTTAGCGGGAGTTAATCCCATAGATTTTTTTTTAAGATTAATACTCATATAACTTTAACTTTTTCTAGAATAATATTATGATTAGAGAAAACACAGATATCAGCTGCAATATTCATTGATTTTAAAGCAATCTCTTCTGCAGTTAGGTCATTGTCAAAAGACATTAAACCTCTAGCAGCAGACAGTGCATATAATCCACCAGAGCCAATAGCAGCAGCATCACCATCAGGTTCAACTACATCGCCATTACCAGTTAAAATTAATATATTTTTTTGATCTGCAACGATCATCATTGCTTCAAGTTTACGTAAATATTTATCGCTACGCCAATCTTTTGCCAGTTCTACAGCACTTCTCAGTAACTGATACGAATATTTTTCCAACTTTAATTCTAATTTTTCAAATAAAGTTAGAGCATCTGCAGTAGATCCAGCGAAGCCAGCAATAATACTATTATTGAACATGACTCTTAATTTTCTTGCTGTAGATTTTAAAATTGTATTACCATGGGAGACCTGACCATCCGCTGCGATTACAACATTCCCACCTTTTCTTAAGCAAAGTATAGTAGTCCCGTGTAATGTAACAGAGCCGGGCGAATTATCTGACATAAAGAATCTTTTAAATATTGATGTTTGGCTATTTGTTTATTATTATGGTATTTAAGTAATCATTTAATATCGTAATTACAAGACTTTTCTATGAATATTTATTCAATATATGTTAATCCTCAAAAAAAAGATAATGATTTTATTCTTATTAAGCAAGGTTTTTCATTATTTGCTGCGTTTTTAAGCGTGTTTTGGGCATTATATCATAGAATGTGGTTACCACTAATAACTACTTTGATATTAAGTATTGTTATATCAAATTTAGGTTGTACTAATTTTACTTCTGTAAGTCAATTCGCCATTATGTTGATATTTGGTTTTTTCAGCGATGATATGAGAGAATATGATTTGCAAAAAAAGAAATACCAGCTTACAGACATAATATTAGCAAAATCTGAGATAGAAGCTGAATTAAAATTCTTAGGACGCTTAGTGGATGAAAAAAATGTGTTATAGTAATCTCAGTTTGACATTTGGGAATATAAAATGAGAGTATAATATGTATGACAAGAATAATGTTTTTGTAAAAATTATTGGTAAAGATATTCCAGCAGAGATAATATATGAAGATGATAATCTAATAGCATTTAATGATATAAATCCTGTAGCTCCAGTACATATAATAATTATACCAAAAAAGGAGTATATTGACTATAGTGATTTTATCCTTAAAGCTTCTAGCGATGAAATTAAAGATTATTTCACCAAACTAGCCTATATTGCATCGCTAGTTGGTTTAGATCAAGATGGCTATCGTTTGATTACTAATAAAGGGATAAAATCTGGACAAAGTGTGTTCCATTTTCATTTCCATATTGTAGGGGGAAAAACTATTTCTAAGCTGATATAGTCAATTAATTTGGTTTGCTATATTCTCATTCCAAATTCGGTGAAATTATAGATTGCTTCGTCGACCTACGGTCTCCTCGCAATGACGTTTTATAGACGTATATGTCATTGCGAGCGAACGTACGTGAGCGTGGCAATCCATGAAGCTTGTAAGAATAATAAAAAAATAAATGTAAATGACAAAACAATATAATATTGCGGTAATTGGTGCGTCGGGTAATGTTGGGCGTGAGACTTTAGAGATTTTGTTTGAGAGGGGTTTTCCAATTAATAAACTCTATGCTGTAGCCTCGAGTGAATCTACAGGTAAAGAGGTTAGTTTTGGGGAAGATAGTATAAAAATATTTGATATAGATAGTGTAGATTTTAGCAAAATAGATATTGCTTTTTTCGCAGCTAGATCAGAAATATCAATGAAATATATACCCAAAATTGTCGAGCAAGGTTGCATAGTTATCGATAAATCGTCATTTTTTAGACTTGATCCTGATGTTCCTTTGATAGTTCCAGAAGCCAATTTAGCGAGCCTAAAAGATTATACTATTAAAAATATTATAGCTAATCCGAATTGTTGTACTGCTCCTATAGCTACTGTATTAAAGCCTTTGGATAATGCAGTAAAGATTAAGAGAATGCTGATATCGACTTATCAGTCGACTTCAGGAGCAGGGAAGAGAGGAATGGATGAGCTTTACGAACAAACTAAAGCAAAATATGTTTTTAGTGACATCACTCCTAAAATTTTCCCTAGGCAAATAGCTTTTAATTTATTTCCTTATATAGGTAGTTTTAATGAAGATGGTTCTACTAGTGAAGAATCTAAGATTTCCTTGGAATTAGAAAAAATTATAGGATCACATGCTAAATCTAGTGTAACTTGCGTGAGAGTGCCGGTGTTTGTTGGTCATTCTATTTCAGTAAATGTTGAGTTTAGTGGAGAGATAGATGCTAAAGAAATAGAAGAAATACTAAAAGAATCAGACTCTATTGTAGTTAATTCTCATTTGGATAAAACACAATATGTTTCTCCCATAGATGTTGTTGGTAAAGATATTGTTTATGTTTCGCGAATTAGAAATGATCATAGTCAAAAAAATACCATTAATTTATGGATTACAGCAGATAATTTACGTAAAGGAGCAGCTTTAAACGCTGTGCAAATTGCTGAGGAGTTGATAAAAGGATATTTGTCGAAAAAGTAATTAGGTTATACTTCTAGGCTCTAAGTTAATAAAGAGGTTGCCATATTATTTATTTTGCGTATAGTGTAGAGTCAAATAAAAATATTACAAATAGTATAATTTTTATTGATTAGCAGTAAAAAATATAATAGAGCCGGGAAGCCATCAGGTTCAGATAACTACTATTATCAGAACAGGCTAATTTAATTTGTGTTAGACGATATAGATTATAATTCAGAAAAATATAATATAACAACGGTAATATGAGAAATAATAGTGCATTAGTATCTCAAGTAGTAATAAATCCCCTAACTACTGCTCTTGAGAAGTGCAAAATTGCGTTTTGGATAGTTTTTAGTTTTGCGTTTGTTATTAACTTGTTAATGTTGATAACGCCTCTTTATTCCTTGCAAGTGCTTGATCGGGTTATAGGAAGTGGTAACTTATTTACATTAATGTGGTTGTCTATTATTATTGGTACGATCTATTTTATTTATGGGTTATTGCAAGTTGCTAGATCATTCACCCTAATTAAAGTTGGTGAATGGTTGGATAAAACAGTTGCTCCTGTAATTTTTGGTCACTCTATTTCAGCCTCTGCAACTCGTACTAATATGGGTGCTAGTCAGTTACTTCGTGATTTTCAAACAGTAAAAACCTTTCTAACTAGTACTGGTATTAATACTTTATTTGATGCTCCTTGGAGTATTGTCTATATAATAGTAATTTTCTTAATTCATCCATATATTGGAATCCTTACATTAGTTGGGGCTATTATTATTGTATCTACGGCTTTCTTTAATGCGGCTGCAACTAATAAAACTCTCGGTGAAGCTACTGAATTTTCTATAAAGGGTATGACGCAAGCTGACATCGCCAACAGAAATTCAGAAGTTGTAGAAGCTATGGGCATGATGAAAAATGTCACGGCAAATTGGCATCAATTTAATATTGCTTCTTTGGAGAAGCAATCAATTGCTAGCTACCGTAATGGTGCTATTTCTAATTTTTCAAGATTTATCCGTAATGTCATGCAAATGCTGGTAACTGGTATTGGTGCTTTTGTTGTTGTTTATACTTCAGGCAGAGATATGACTACTGGTGGTATGATTATGAGTTCCATTATAGTTGGTAGAGCTTTAGCCCCTTTTGATAACGCTATTGAGTTATGGAAAAGTATGAGCGGGGCTATAAAATCTTATAAAAATATCAATCAATTATTTGCTTCGTATAAATCAAGAGAAGAAGCAATGCCAATTCCAAATGTCGAAGGACATTTAACTGTGGAAAATATTTATTATTCGATACCAATTCCTCCACATATACCACAGCCACCAGTACCAAGATATATTTTAAAGGGAGTATCCTTTGCGGTGCAACCTGGTGAAATATTAGCAATTATAGGACCTTCTGCAGCAGGTAAGTCAACTTTGGCAAAAGTTTTAGTTGGGGTATGGAAAGCATCGTCAGGAACTGTTAGGCTTGATAGTGGAGAAATTTATCGTTGGAACAGGGAAGACTTTGGTAAACATGTAGGGTATTTGCCGCAAGGAATAGAGTTATTTAGTGGTAGTATAAAGCAGAATATAGCTAGGATGGCTGAAAATGCTGATCCAGAAAAAGTAATTGAGGCAGCTAAAATTGCTGGGGCTCATGAAATGATCTTAAGATTACCGGATGGCTATGATTCAGATATTGGAACAGCAGGCTCTAATCTTTCTGGTGGACAAAAACAACGGGTTGGTCTTGCTAGAGCATTTTATGGTAATCCTAAACTACTTATTTTAGATGAACCTAATGCAAATCTTGACGAAGCGGGTGAAATAGCCCTATCAAATTGCTTAAAGCAAGCAAAATCTAGGGGTATTGCTGTAGTTGTTATCTCTCATAGACCTTCTGTATTATCGGTGGTAGATAAGATTTTGGTATTACAAGATGGGGCGGTAGCTCTTTATGGCACTCAAGAAGAAATGCAAAATCGAGTTAAACTGTTACAAAATGGTGTAATCCACATTAATGAATAAGTTCTAAATATGCAAGAAAAGTCAAATAACAATAAGCCGGCATTTACAGCGGAGCAACTTAAACAGCTTTTGTCGCTACAAAATGATTTAACACACACGAAAAAAACAAAGGGAGCTATTGTATCACAAAAGGTAATAGTAAAGATTTCTAATGCCATTAAAAATACATTATATTATCTTGATCGCTTCGTCAATTTTGTTACTAAAAATAATGATGTTGATCGCAATGATGTAGTGCAGATTGCTAGATCCCCTATTCTTTTTGGAGTGTATGTAATAATCTTTTTTGTATTAGTTGGAGGGGTATGGGGCAGTTTTGCTCCTCTTGATAGTGCTGCTACAGCATTGGGTGTTGTTATAACGAGTGGTAATAAGAAGACAATTAATCACCAAGAAGGTGGAATTATAGCTAATATTTTTGTTAAACAAGGTGATCAAGTTAAAGAAGGTGATAAATTAATAGAGCTAGAAGATACAAGAATTAAGTCAGCATATGAAAGTAATTTAAGCCAATATAGACATGCTTTAGCAACGGAAAGTCGTTTAATTGCTGAGAGAGATAATCAAGATAAGATTGAATTCCCAGAATTATTAACCAAAAATATCAATTTACCTGAAGTAGCAAGGATTATACATACCCAAGAAAATTTATTTCAGTCTAAAAAAGAAGTATATAAAAGTGAAAAAAATGCCTTACATCAAAGGATCGAGCAATTAAATAAAAGAATCGAAGGTACGCAGGCTAAAAAAGTTGCAAATGTAAAAACTCTAGAGGTTGTTAAGGATCGTTTAAAGGCAATGGATACATTGCATGGAAAAGGTTTTGCCAATAAAGCCGCTTTATTAGACTTAGAAGCTAAGGAAGCACAGTACAAAAGTGAGATAGCTATGGCAGAAGCTGAGATTGCATCTATTAAGCATTCGATTACAGAGTGTGAGATTAGCATTATTAACTTACAGAATAAATATACAGAGAAAACTCTGACTGAACTAAAAGAGACACAAGAGCTAGTAGCTCGTTTTAAAGAGGCATTTAATGCACATCAGGACTCTTTAAATCGAGTGGTTATTAAATCACCAGTTGATGGTATTATAAATGTATTGAACTATCATACAATAGGACAGGTGATTTCACCAAGTTATCCGATTCTAGAGATTTCTCCAACTGATGATAGTTTGATAATAGAAGCAAAAGTTCCAAGCAAGAATATAGATTCAGTGCATGAAGGCTTGGTAGCAAAAATTCGCTTCAGTGCTTTTAAATCTAGAACAACGCCGTTATTTACTGGCAAAGTTGTTAAAATATCTCCTGATATTGTACAAGACAGAAATACTCCAAGCCAAGATCCCACCACTTATTATATCGCTAGAATTGAGATTGATATGGATGAGTTTAATAAGATTGCAAAAGCTAAAAAGTTAGAGTTACATCCTGGTATGCAAGCGGAAGTTCAAATTGTCACTGGCACAAGGACTCTCCTGAGATATTTACTTGATCCTATTACTGATACGATGTTTAGAGCATTTAAAGAGAAATGATATAGCTAACCAAAGAAGGTTTTAGCCAAAAATGCCTAGTACTACAAATAGTACTAACGTTAAAACGCTGTCATTCCCGCGTAGGCGGGAATCTAAAAAAATAACATAGAAGGTCTGTTATACTGCTCGTAAATGAAGAGTTGGTAGACGAAGATCAAAATCAACAAGTGCTAGGAGTGTTCAAGCCGAGGAGCGCAGCGTACATTTTAGTACGTGGCTACCTGCGGTCTTGGACAACGACAACGCAATTGTTGATTTTCATCGAGTATATCATAATACCCTACTTTTTTTATATAACCACCATTAAAATGGCTGCTGATCGTCTATTAGCAAGGAGTCGCGAAAAAGCGGCAACGCAACAATCCAGGATACACGAAGCGTTACTCTAAAAAAACAGCTTCGCTGTTTACCTAGATCGCCATGGCATCTAAAGAGTCTTGCTATGACGATTATAGAAAAATGTACTATGATTAGCTTGTTACATCGATAGTTGAGATTAAGTAAGTGTATTAATTTTCGGATTTGATATACTCTTCTGCTTTAAAGAATTGTTTTTTGAAAATATCATGGATTCGCATGCGTAACTATACTATATGTACACCTAGCATGCTCACCATTCATTTTCAAATCCAATTCTTCAAATCATTTGAGTATACTAGAGTTTTCTAACGTTTTATCAATTACCCTAGAAAGGATTTCTAAACTATATCCATTTGTTAGTATGCCATTAACAAAAAATGCGGGTGTACCAACAAAACCTTGTGAACTAGCAGCAAGGTTAGTATTAGCAAGTAATGTTTCGACAATTTGATTATCATTAAGACATTTAGCATAAGTTTCTGCGGATACTCCACCAATTTGAGCTATATTTGTTAATAATTCACGATATCTGTTACTACTGCCCCATTTATCTTGTTGTGCTAGTATTACACTTTGGAATTTAAGAAAACTCTCTAGATCATTTGGACAACGTGCCAAAATTGCTGCATCTAAATCTTGCTTATTACCGACAAATTCACGAATTATATAAGCAATTTTATTGGTATCAATATATTTCTTTTTAAGCTCAGGTAGAATTTTTTCATGATAATAAGCACAATGTGGGCAAGTTGGAGAAAAATACTCAACTACCACTACAGTTGCCTTAACATTACCAAGAACTATATCATTTTGGCTAACATTGAAAGTTGGTTTATAAGGCATCTGTTTCAAGCTAACATTATCAGTAGAGTTAGTAGCAGAATCCTCTACCGTATCTAAAGGTTCTTCCGTATTAGTTGAAACCGTACTATCTTGAGGATTTACTATTGTATTCCATTTATCATTGGCAAGGTCGTCATTATTTTCTTCTTGTGGAGCTTTTTCCTGAGTCACTTCAGCCTTATTATCAGGTTGCTCGTTTTTATTATTAGATTTATCACTTTCTTCCGAACATGATATTAACAATAATGAAATTATAATGATAAGGATATTATGCATAAGTTTTGATATAGTTTTAAGTTAAATTAAATACTTTACTCTTCAGGATTTTATATTCCTTATGAGAAGTCCTTATAAAAATAAGGTTTTACTGGTATTTAAGCAATAAAAATTTTTACTTATTCGTAACAAAATAATTAATTTATATACTATAAATATTTTTTCTAATAAATGCAAAAATACTATTAGTTAAAATAAAAATATTGTTATAATGATTTGAACCCCCGCGTAACTTTCGTGATAATTAAGTCTTATTTGTAAATAAGGTAACACAACCCAAGAAGAAGTGAAAAATATATTGGGATACCATGATGATACTGATATAATGCTTGATGGTAGCATGAAATGGGTATACATCCGTATAACTTATGTTCCGATTAGTTAATTGATTCTCCTCCCTAGATACTGAATAACACGATAAGAAAATTAATTATGAAAGATTTTAATACTAAGGTCATTAGTAAGTATACAGAAAGATTAAAAGGCTGTTTTGTCTCTTTAAGCTCTGAATGTATCGTGTCTTGTAAGTATCCTAGTACTTTAAAAAGGTCTTTGCGTACTTTTAATATTATAAAGATTCTACAACAGAATAGTGACTTGCTTGATTATCTTAGTCTAGATAGTCAAAAGAACTTGCTTTCTGTTCTTGAGCATTACGGACCTCTCTCCATTGAAACGTTAAAGCAACAAAAATATCAAATGGAAGAGGTAACAAATTTTGTTACCTCTCTTAATCAATTGGTTGATTGCTTAAAAAGTTCTTCCACTTTACATCATGAAGAAAATAATAAGGCACTAAAACCTGTAATGGATTTAGCTAGAAACTTTGTACAACATTGTTGTATATTAATAATTGAAGATGTTAAAAATCAAGATGTTATAAATAATTTACAGGCAACTGCCATTGTTTTGAATTTAGATAATTTATCGCTTGAGCAACAAAATCTACTTTTAGATCAATTGTTGCTCATTAAAGAATTATGGCAGATTGATTCTACTATTGACATAAAGAAAGAATCTGTTCCTTTGTTATTTCATGCTAATATATTATTAACACTGAAAGAAGAGAACACAGTAGATTACGAATACATTTTTAAAAAAATTACTAATTTTTTAATAGATGATCACAATGTATTGATGGAGTTAACCAATGCTAAGTTAATTTGCTTATATAATAGGCTAAAAGATTTATGTATTAAATCTCAGACCATAAACCATATTTTGCTAAGAATACATGACGAGTCAAAATTTAGGAAGAGTTTCAGTAAACTTAATAATTCAGGGTATGAGCTTTCAGTATTATTTGAAAATTATAATGCAATAATACATCAGATAGAAAATGCAGAGTTCGCTATAATAGAAAGATTCTTACTTCGGCAAAATGTCTTTATGCATGAAATTTTAATTAATATTACAAAGCATATAGATGCTATCAGGATGCTCAATATAACAGAAGATTCTGATCTGAATTATATATTAGCTCAGATTAGAAAAAGGTTAACTCAAAATATCCAAAGTGGTCATACTATTTCTTTAATGATTTCTTCTATTGAGTCTAAATTTTCTGCAAAACTTGAAGTTAAAATTATCAAACGATATACTTCTTTAGATAGTTTTACTAAAAATGCTTTAAAAACTAGGTATCAGTTGTTATTTAAAAATATTACTTCATTATTAAAAAAAGAGCTAAATTATGCAGAGTTTGTACAACAGGTAATAACATGTAGAATCGCAGCTGATTATAAGATAAATAGTAATGTTACTTCAGTTAGAACGTTAAGACTAATTGAACAAGAAAGGTTAGAAGTAAAAAAACAATTATGTGAAATAAATTTTGTAGAAACTTTTAGTGACAAATATTTAAATAAAACATCTAGTTTAAGTTTTAAAAAACATGTCAGGAGAACTAGTATAACAACTCCTGCAGGTTATGTTACGGTAATTATTAGAATATTACTAACAAATTTTAGTGTTGAACAGCTTCAACTTTTATCACAATTTTTAATGAATGGTAATCTAACTACAATTCAAACAATCGTTCAACAAGAGTTGGTTGTGCAAGTTAAAAAACGCACCACTATAAGTAAAGTAATATATTATGTATTTACTAGAAAGAAAAATGAACTTACCATGCTCAATAATATCAAGAGAATTCTAAATGAATATACTAACCTCAATTAGATATAAGAACCCTTTTTTAGGGGTGTATTAATAAGCAGATTATAGTCAATTCAGGAGAATTTGATGCTAGGAACGATGGAGCGAAGCCTATAGATAACAGACGAGTGACGACATCACCAAATTCTCATCAATTGACTATATCAAAAATTTTTGTAAGATTTGCTAACATACGCACGTCAGAACCATCTTCTAAAGCCCAAACCCAAGAAAGTACAGATTGGACAAAACACCAATCGCTAATTCGCTCCGTATCTAAATCCAAGAGAGTTGTAAACTTAATGATGCGATTTGCAATAATACTCTTAACATCTTCTAAAGCAAGGAGTTCAGGGAGAGGATTACGAATAAATGCTGCTACCTCATATGCTTTTTCACCGATAACTCCTTTAGGATCAATAACCACCCAATTATCACCACTTTGTAGAATATTATCATGATGTAAATCACCATGAAGTAAAACTAACATTGACGATGTGCCTAGTAATTTATCTCGCAATTGTCTAGCTTTTTCTAAGTAGTAAGTTGGCACATCCCATTCTTTATCTAATACTGCCAACCAATCTGTGACATAAGGAAAACCTTCTGATGGCAAAGGTGCATAGTGTAATCTTTTCATTACATTACATGCTATTTTAATAGCCTCGTAATCTTTTACAGGGAAATCTCAGTACACGACATAAAGGTTAACAAAAAATTAATGTCTTGCAAAACGTAATAATTATAATACAAAAATAGAAAATTGCTGAGTAATATTTAACTATTAAGTTGCGATAGCTCAATTAATGATATATTTTATACTACATATTTCCTACTATCATATACTTTTTTGGCTATTAATTTTTTGTTAACCTTTATGTCATGTACTGAGAATTTTTAATTGATTTTCAAAATCTTCTTGTGCACTACTCACTAATGGTGTTAAATGATTAAATCAACCTGATCACTAAATCTGTAAGCAACATAATGTTCACTACTAAGACACTATTAATATATTGATACGAGGAACTATGAAGAGTGAAGAGAGGAATCCCGAGCGGATAATAACTATTGAGCATGCTAAGCATGTTCTAGAACAATCTAGTACTGCCCTATTTATAAAAAGAAGCATGAAAAGTGCAAATGAAAAAGCAGGAAAAACATTGATAAAGCAAGCTATAGAAAGATCTAGTTCTGATAGTTACACTGAGAATGGGTCATCTAAAGATGAATTTGTACATTTTGAACCAATTAAAGATTTTCTTGCGTCTCATAAAAAGGGATGGTGTTATATTAACAGCGAATCTAAACATGGGTTATGTTCAGAAAATGCAACACCTAATATTAGAATGTTAGAGTCAGTACTAGCAAAAGAAGTAGAGCTAAAATCTAAACCAAAAAGTTGGTCTAATTATATCAAGGAGCATAGTAATGCTTACCTATTGCCCCCTCCTAGCCCTGAAAAATCTCAGAGTATAGGGCTGGATTCTGTTGACGTGCTTAACAAAATACCGTTAATTGATACAGTACTGCCTGGAGCTTCTACTGTGTCTACTGTGAGTAAAATATTGCCCAAAACAATTAATCCTTATTATTTTAGTGTTCTCTATTGCTCAGGTATACTTAGTAAGAGCGAAAAAATATTACACCAACAAGTCTTCCATTTTTATGAAAAACCTGAGTATCAGGCTTTTCCTGTGACCGCAAAATTTTATGACCAGATAGAAACAGTAGAAATAACAGGAAGTACTTACGATGATTTAGGGGGATAGTATAAGAATTCCCTCAGTACACGACATAAAGATTAACAAAAAATTAATGTCTTACAAAACGTAATAATTATAATACAAAAATAGAAAATAACTGAGTAATATTTAACTATTAAGTTGCGATAGTTTAATTAATGATATGTTTTATACTACGTATTTTCTACTATTATACACTTTTTCTTGGCTATTAATTTTTTGTTAATCTTTATGTCGTGTACTGAGCAGGAAAATAGGATTTTAATGATATATTAGAAATAGCCTGCTCAACTAGCAGTAAGCCGGTGCTTTCAACTAAAACCTTCACACCCCCAAATTTAGAAAAAACTTTTAAAGCTGTTGATTCTCTCTTAAGATCATCAATGTCTAGCCCTAACTTTAAGATAATTGGCTGATAACCTTGGAAGCCTGCTAGGACATAATGGTAACTCAAGTTCTTAACTGGATTTAAGCTAGACAAACCGTACTCCTTGGACAATTTTTGGCAAATCATCTAACCAAACCTTACCTTGAACACCATAGATATTAGTAATGTTAGTTTCAAATGTTTTCATAATGACCTCAGAAAAATGCATTCTTGAAGCGGCTGGCACAAATGCATTTTAATCTATTATCGCTAATAATCTTAGCTAATAATATTATTAGCAAATGAAATATTTAACAATCAGGCATCAAACCGCTTTAAGCCTGATTGTTTATATTCTCATTCCAATTTCGGATTAATGAAATTAATCCGAAATTGAGGTTGATAATAAATTTGTATTTTTTTATGCTAGATCAAATTAACTATTTGCTATAATATTATAGGTAATTCTAACTTAAAACTTATAAAATTGATATTATGGGAATGAGCTTCAGCCACTTATTAGTGATCTTATTAATCATCTTAGTGTTGTTTGGAGCTGGTAAGTTGCCTCAAGTGATGTCAGATCTTGCAAAAGGTCTTAAAGCTTTCAAGGAAGGAATGAAAGACATTGATAAGAAAAAAGATGAATAACCTGTTTTGCTAGGTGATGTGAAGATTTCTATCTAATGGTCTTATCGATCGTTATTTTCGTTCTCAAATCCGTAATACCATTTCCCAAAACTAAATTGCTACTCGGAGTACGAGTGTCAGCTACCTTCGCGTCTCATCTTCGAGATAAATATGAGCAGAAATTATGCTATAGAACGTGAGTATTATGCGACGAGTGGAGTGTAGAATTAAATTCTCGTTACTGACTACATGTATGAACCTCCTGTAAAATGCAAGAAAAAAATAATATCTAATAGCAAAAATGCAAATGCATACATGTATCCGGCTTATAGTTAATAAATTATGTGTAATTTATCCTACAGCCCTGATGGAATTCGCTGGCTTACAAATTTACTATATACTTATCATTTTATCGGCTTCAAAGAGCCATTGTAGTCATCAGTTTTTTTGTAAGCTAAGGTTTGTCTTATTTACCATCAATATTATTATCTCACGCATATTCCGGGTTGGAATCTCTTACATATTCTTTGTTTACCTATTAATTAATAAACCACTATTTATTTTATGTTAATTATAATAGCTCTGTGCTACAAACTTTACTCTCTACATAATCATCCCCTGACCTTAGTACTGCAAACACCACTCTTGCCAGTTTATTAGCTACAGCAACTACTGTTTTATTATGTCCATTTCGCTCAGATAAATTAAACATCCACTGCGTAAATTTGCTAAAATCTTTTTTAGATTTTTGTTCTTCCGATGTAAATCTTATCTTGGCATTTAGTACAGCTCTAGCTCCTTGGATCAATAAAGTACGCAAGTAAACATCACCTCGCTTGCTAATTCCAAGCAACTTATCTTTCCCTCCACTGGAATGCTGCCTTGGCACTAATCCAAACCATGCCGATAATTGCCTACCATTCTCAAAACTTGTAGCATTACCTATTGATGCTATTAAAGCAGTAGCAGTAATTAAACCAAGACCAGGTATAGCTGTTAATCGTTGATATTGAGTTAAGTTGCTAGCTATTATTTTTAATCTTTTTTCTATCTCTTTTATTTTTTTGTCATTATCCAAAAATTCCTCTTTCAGTTCACTAAATGTTTGATAACCCAGCTGGCTTAAATTCCCTTCATCTAAAATCTCGGTTAATTTTGTCATAACCTTATTGATCCCTTGAGGAATAATAAAACCAAATTCATGTAGTAGACCCCTAATTTCATTAGCAAGGGCAGTACGATTTTTTACCAATCTCTCTCTTACTCGATGAATTGATAAAATATCTTGTTGTTCTACAGTTCTAATTGGTACAAACCTCATATTTGGTCTTGTTACCGCTTCACATATAGCTTCTGCATCAGCTTGATCATTTTTATTAGTTTTAACATACGGTTTGACAAATTGTGCTGCCATTAGTTTTACTGTATGCCCCAATTTAGTTATTTCTCTTGCCCAGTAACTAGCTCCTCATCTTCTAGACGAAAAAGTGCTTAAAACACCTAAAGAATCAGGTTTGCAGTGGTTTTGGCATGAAGTTTGTAGTCATGTAAATGATATTTTTTATTTGACAATGCTGGAATTTAGAGATATAATCTCTTTCATGTATATTACAACTGTTCCAAATAGAAATTCTCGTCCTGCAATATTGCTTCGTACCTCTTATCGCGAAGACGGGAAAGTATTAAATAAAACCATAGCTAATCTAACTAATTGGGATGAGTTACGTATTGAAGCTTTTAAGAAGATGCTTAAAGGTGAATTTGATGGTTTAGATGGTGTTCCTGAGGTTGGTGAAAGTTTTGGGACTATTTTTCTACTAAAAAGAATTGCTGATGAAATTGGTATTACTAAGGCTCTTGGTACTAGAAGCAAAGAAGCTTTATTGAGTCTATTTTTGGTTTTAGCACGCTTTGCTCACCAAGGGTCTAGACTTTCCAGCGTGAAATGGGCGAAATCGCATGCGATATCTGATGTATTATCTGTCGATTCATTTGATGAAAACCATTTATATCAGGCTCTAGAATGGTTAGAAGAGAACCAAGAAAAGATCGAATTAAAATTATTTAAAACTTATCAAAAGAAAAATAACAAGCCGCCTGTTATGCTTTTATATGACGTCACTTCCAGCTATTTCGAAGGAACAGAGAATGAACTTGCGGAATATGGGTACAATCGGGATAAAAAGAAGGGTAAAAAGCAAATAGTGATTGGTCTATTAACTGATGATCATGGCGAACCTTTGGCTGTTAGAGTTTTTAAGGGTAATAGTGCTGATCCTTCTACCATTTATGAGCAGATTGAGCTAGTAAAATCTAATTTTGGTATTAAGAATATCGTCTTTGTTGGTGATAAAGGAATGATTAAGAGGACAGGCAAAGAAGCCCTGAGCAAAGAAGGATGGGACTATATTACAACCTTAAGTAAAGTTGAGATTGAAAGCTTAAAGAAAAGCGGAGTTTTGCAATATAGTTTTTTTGAAGAACAGCTATGCGAAGTAACCAATAATGGCAAAAGATATATTTTAAGGAAAAATGGTTCTATAGCCCGAAAAGTTGAGTTTGATAGGAATAACCGAGTTGAAAAATTGGTTGCAAAGATTGAAGAACGTAATATATATGTATCAACCCATAAGAAAGCAAAGCTAGAACTTGGTTTAAATAATATTCAAAAAATTGCCAAAGAATGGCGGATAGATAAATTTATCAACCTAAAATTAGATGGCAACCAAATAGTGGTTGAAATTGATCAAGATAAGAAAAAAGAGTTGTTTGCTCTTGATGGTTGTTATGCGATTGAAACACAGATTGAAATTAAACTGATGAGTAAAGAATTGGTTGATAAAGCTTACCATAATTTACATGAAGTAGAATCGAATTTTAGCAGTATGAAGACAGGATTACTCGAAGTAAGACCGATCTTTTTAAGGAAAAGCAACAGAACGAAGGGACATGTATTTGTTTGTATGTTGGCATTAAAAATATGGCACTATATGAAAAATAAGTTGAAACAAGGTTGTGGCGTAACCAAGGATGGTAAATATAATGTGACCATTGAGGAAGCATTAAGAGAGCTGGATAAAGTATGTTTTTTATATTACACAATCAAGGGTTGCAAAGTTGCAAGATTACCAAAATTAAGCGAGTTTCAACAAAATTTATTCAATTTATTTGATTTAACGATGCCCCAAATGACAAAATCTGCAAAATGATAAAATAATGGTATGGACCTCCTGATATACAGAATGAAAAGCAGTTGCTAATCTTCTAAAGTTAATATTAAATATTAAAATAACAATCAGGAGGCTAAGATGGAAGTTACCACAATTGGTATAGATATTGCAAAAAGAATTTTCTAAATTCATGGTGTAGATAAAAATGGTAAGACGGTATTAAAGAAAAAATTAATGAGAGATCAAGTTTTAACATTTATGGCTAATTTACCAAAATGTTTGGTAGGGATGGAAGCTTGCGGCGGAGCTACTCATCTTCGAGATAAATATGAGCAGAAATTATGCTATAGAACGTGAGTATTATGCGACGAGTGGAGTGTAGAATTAAATTCTCGTTACTGACTACATGTATGAACCTCCTGTAAAATGCAAGAAAAAAATAACATCTAATAGCAAAAATGCAAATGCATACATGTATCCGGCTTATAGTTAATAAATTATGTGTAATTTATCCTACAGCCCTGATGGAATTCGCTGGCTTACAAATTTACTATATACTTATCATTTTATCGGCTTCAAAGAGCCATTGTAGTCATCAGTTTTTTTGTAAGCTAAGGTTTGTCTTATTTACCATCAATATTATTATCTCACGCATATTCCGGGTTGGAATCTCTTACATATTCTTTGTTTACCTATTAATTAATAAACCACTATTTATTTTATGTTAATTATAATAGCTTTGTGCTACAAACTTTACTCTCTACATAATCATCCCCTGACCTTAGTACTGCAAACACCACTCTTGCCAGTTTATTAGCTACAGCAACTACTATTTTATTATGTCCATTTCGCTCAGATAAATTAAACATCCACTGCGTAAATTTGCTAAAATCTTTTTTAGATTTTTGTTCTTCCGATGTAAATCTTATCTTGGCATTTAGTACAGCTCTAGCTCCTTGGATCAATAAAGTACGCAAGTAAACATCACCTCGCTTGCTAATTCCAAGCAACTTATCTTTCCCTCCACTGGAATGCTGCCTTGGCACTAATCCAAACCATGCCGATAATTGCCTACCATTCTCAAAACTTGTAGCATTACCTATTGATGCTATTAAAGCAGTAGCAGTAATTAAACCAAGACCAGGTATAGCTGTTAATCGTTGATATTGAGTTAAGTTGCTAGCTATTATTTTTAATCTTTTTTCTATCTCTTTTATTTTTTTGTCATTATCCAAAAATTCCTCTTTCAGTTCACTAAATGTTTGATAACCCAGCTGGCTTAAATTCCCTTCATCTAAAATCTCGGTTAATTTTGTCATAACCTTATTGATCCCTTGAGGAATAATAAAACCAAATTCATGTAGTAGACCCCTAATTTCATTAGCAAGGGCAGTACGATTTTTTACCAATCTCTCTCTTACTCGATGAATTGATAAAATATCTTGTTGTTCTACAGTTCTAATTGGTACAAACCTCATATTTGGTCTTGTTACCGCTTCACATATAGCTTCTGCATCAGCTTGATCATTTTTATTAGTTTTAACATACGGTTTGACAAATTGTGCTGCCATTAGTTTTACTGTATGCCCCAATTTAGTTATTTCTCTTGCCCAGTAACTAGCTCCGCCGCAAGCTTCCATCCCTACCAAACATTTTGGTAAATTAGCCATAAATGTTAAAACTTGATCTCTCATTAATTTTTTCTTTAATACCGTCTTACCATTTTTATCTACACCATGAATTTAGAAAATTCTTTTTGCAATATCTATACCAATTGTGGTAACTTCCATCTTAGCCTCCTGATTGTTATTTTAATATTTAATATTAACTTTAGAAGATTAGCCACTGCTTTTCATTCTGTATATCAGGAGGTCCATACCATTATTTTATCATTTTGCAGATTTTGTCATTTGGGGCATCGTTAAATCAAATAAATTGAATAAATTTTGTTGAAACTCGCTTAATTTTGGTAATCTTGCAACTTTGCAACCCTTGATTGTGTAATATAAAAAACATACTTTATCCAGCTCTCTTAATGCTTCCTCAATGGTCACATTATATTTACCATCCTTGGTTACGCCACAACCTTGTTTCAACTTATTTTTCATATAGTGCCATATTTTTAATGCCAACATACAAACAAATACATGTCCCTTCGTTCTGTTGCTTTTCCTTAAAAAGATCGGTCTTACTTCGAGTAATCCTGTCTTCATACTGCTAAAATTCGATTCTACTTCATGTAAATTATGGTAAGCTTTATCAACCAATTCTTTACTCATCAGTTTAATTTCAATCTGTGTTTCAATCGCATAACAACCATCAAGAGCAAACAACTCTTTTTTCTTATCTTGATCAATTTCAACCACTATTTGGTTGCCATCTAATTTTAGGTTGATAAATTTATCTATCCGCCATTCTTTGGCAATTTTTTGAATATTATTTAAACCAAGTTCTAGCTTTGCTTTCTTATGGGTTGATACATATATATTACGTTCTTCAATCTTTGCAACCAATTTTTCAACTCGGTTATTCCTATCAAACTCAACTTTTCGGGCTATAGAACCATTTTTCCTTAAAATATATCTTTTGCCATTATTGGTTACTTCGCATAGCTGTTCTTCAAAAAAACTATATTGCAAAACTCCGCTTTTCTTTAAGCTTTCAATCTCAACTTTACTTAAGGTTGTAATATAGTCCCATCCTTCTTTGCTCAGGGCTTCTTTGCCTGTCCTCTTAATCATTCCTTTATCACCAACAAAGACGATATTCTTAATACCAAAATTAGATTTTACTAGCTCAATCTGCTCATAAATGGTAGAAGGATCAGCACTATTACCCTTAAAAACTCTAACAGCCAAAGGTTCGCCATGATCATCAGTTAATAGACCAATCACTATTTGCTTTTTACCCTTCTTTTTATCCCGATTGTACCCATATTCCGCAAGTTCATTCTCTGTTCCTTCGAAATAGCTGGAAGTGACGTCATATAAAAGCATAACAGGCGGCTTGTTATTTTTCTTTTGATAAGTTTTAAATAATTTTAATTCGATCTTTTCTTGGTTCTCTTCTAACCATTCTAGAGCCTGATATAAATGGTTTTCATCAAATGAATCGACAGATAATACATCAGATATCGCATGCGATTTCGCCCATTTCACGCTGGAAAGTCTAGACCCTTGGTGAGCAAAGCGTGCTAAAACCAAAAATAGACTCAATAAAGCTTCTTTGCTTCTAGTACCAAGAGCCTTAGTAATACCAATTTCATCAGCAATTCTTTTTAGTAGAAAAATAGTCCCAAAACTTTCACCAACCTCAGGAACACCATCTAAACCATCAAATTCACCTTTAAGCATCTTCTTAAAAGCTTCAATACGTAACTCATCCCAATTAGTTAGATTAGCTATGGTTTTATTTAATACTTTCCCGTCTTCGCGATAAGAGGTACGAAGCAATATTGCAGGACGAGAATTTCTATTTGGAACAGTTGTAATATACATGAAAGAGATTATATCTCTAAATTCCAGCATTGTCAAATAAAAAATATCATTTACATGACTACAAACTTCATGCCAAAACCACTGCAAACCTGATTCTTTAGGTGTTTTAAGCACTTTTTCGTCTAGAAGATGAGTCGCGATGAGCTTTGTAAGCCCTAAACCGTCATCGCGAGGCATCGATAGACGCCGTGGCGATCTAGGTAAACAGCGAAGCTGTTTTTTAGAGTAACGCTTCGCGTATTCTAGATTGCCGCGTCGCTGTGCTTTGCACAGCTCCTCGCAATGACTCCTATGCACGATGACGATTTTTTAACTTTCAACAATTGCGGGGTTTATTGATAAAAATACGTTGCAACTTATACATTAATTTATTAACTAGAAATAAATTATAATATTTATTTTTATATACTCTAGCACAAAAAAATAATTGAAATTAATCACTTTTTTACTTAGTGGGAGAGAATTTTGGAATATAATATTTAAAGACTTAAAGAATTACTTTATTAATTAATAGGTTTTTTATATACTTCCATTATTCAGATTATTACGCTTACAAAAAGAATATATAAAATTAGCCTCTCAAAAATAGGAATTTATGCTCAATAACATTAACTTTATAAGTAAAGAATTATCAAATAATCAAGCAACTGTAGTTTTTATTAACGAACAACTAAAATTAGACAATGAGTTATTACTACTTGACCAACAACATCATGGTTTAATTTCTAAAACTATTCAGAATAAATTAGTATTTGCTGGAAAATTTGGACAAATTAAAATTGTTAATTCTATCGGTAAGGATGGAGAGATAAGATATTTAATTATAGTTGGCATTGGTGATGAAACAAAACTAAAGACCTCTTGTATTGAGGAGATCGGGGGAAAAATTCTATCCAGTAGTACTTGCTGTAAAATTAGAACTATTGGTATAAAAATCTCTCATAATATTGGACAATATGAGCCAGCTATTGTAGCGATGCTTATAGCTAGCGGCTGTTTGCTTGCTTCATATAAATTTGACAAATACAAAACTAAACAAAGCGAAATAGAAAAATTCGTCGTAGAATCTCTTGAAATTTCTACAAACAACAACTCTAAGGCAGAAGAATTATTTAATGATAAGAGATTATTAGCCAAAGCTGTATTTTTTGCTAGAGATATAATTAATGAACCAGCCAATATCAAAACTCCTTTATCTTACTCAGAAAAGATATTAAAGCATCTTGAACCATTAGGAGTTGAAATTACCATTATCGGTGAAAGAGAAATGAAAAATCTTGGTATGGGGGCTTTGCTTGGCGTTGGACAAGGTTCACAAAATGAATCTAAACTGGTAGTAATGCAGTATAATGGTTTGGATGATGATACTCCTCCCGTGGCTTTTGTTGGTAAAGGAGTTACTTTTGATAGTGGTGGTATTTCACTTAAACCAGCAGCAAATATGGGAGACATGAAATATGATATGGCTGGCTCAGCAGCAGTAGTTGGAGCAATCATGGCTTTGGCTAGTCGCGCAGCAAAAGTTAATGTTGTTGGCGTAGTCGGTCTTGTAGAAAACATGCCTTCAGGTAATGCTCAAAGACCAGGAGATGTGGTAACCACTATGTCCAAACAAACAGTAGTGGTGGATAATACTGATGCAGAAGGCAGGTTAGTCTTGGCTGATGCAATTTGGTATACTCAAGAAAAATTTAATCCTCAATGTGTAATTGATCTTGCTACCCTTACCGGGGCTATTGTTGTAGCTCTTGGCAAAACTTACGGTGGATGCTTTTCCAATAATGATGAGCTAGCTGATAAACTAATAAATGTTGGTAATAAAGTTAATGAGAAATTATGGCGTATGCCTCTACATAAAGATTTTGATGAAATGATTAAATCTGACATTGCTGATCTTGCAAATATTGGTAACGTCCCTGGAACAGCTGGCAGCTCTACAGCAGCTCAGTTCATCGGACATTTTATTAAGGAAAATGTAGCTTGGGCTCATCTTGATATTGCTGGTGTTGCCTATAATAAAACAGGTAATCCTCTTGGTCCTAAAGGAGCAGTAGGTTACGGCGTAAGGCTTCTTAACCAATTTATCCAAGACAGTTATGAAAAATAATCAACCAAATCGCATATTTGTAGTTGGTAATGAAAAAGGTGGAGCGGGTAAAACTACCTGCTCCATGCATCTTATCACAGCCTTACTTTATAATGGTCATACGGTAGCTAGTATTGATACTGATTCACGTCAGGGTTCTTTAACAAATTATTTAAAGAATAGGGATGAGTATAACCTAAATAATCCGGGTAAAACGGTTTCTATTCCTCAGCATGTTCATTTAACTGAAAGTCAAGAACAAGTCATTAACCTTAAAGAAGAGGACGAGAGAACTAGGTTTGAACAAATATTTGAACAGGCAAAAAAAGCGGATTATGTAGTAATCGACACACCAGGAAGCTACTCTTTCTTATCAAGGCTAGCTCACTCTTATGCTGATACTATAATTACGCCAATTAATGATAGTTTCCTTGATTTTGATGTACTAGGTAAAGTTAATGCTAACAATTTGTCAATTATTACCCCGTCAATCTATAGCCAAATGGTTTGGGAACAAAAAATGCAGAAGGCTAACCGTAATGGCGAAACAATTAATTGGATTGTAATGCGTAATAGATTAAGCAACTTGGATGCAGTAAACAAAAGGAATGTTGCTACTTCTCTTGAACAATTAGCAAAAAGAATTAGCTTTAAAATTGCCCCAGGCTTTAGTGAAAGAGTAATTTTTCGGGAATTATTTTTGCAAGGATTAACATTACTCGACTTAACAACAGCTAATCATGGTAAAACACTTAGTATATCTCACGTAGCTGCTCGACAAGAATTACGAAATTTCTTAAACTTTCTTGAAATTATTTGAGTGTATAATCAATATAACCATTAGTTCGATATCAAAGTAAATATTTTTATATCGAACTAACGGTAAAAAAATCCAAGAGGATAATATGGCAACAATACCACTAATATCACAATTTGTCGGTTGGAAATATTTGGCAAAGAAGTCACTTGGAGCTAATGATGGTGGAGAATTAGGAGGCATATACAAAAGTTCCGATGACCTTCTATCCATGATTAAAAGCGAAGGGGATTCTCGAAAAAATATATCAGAGTTTTTGGGCTCGCAAATTTTTCAAGCAACAAATCCAAATCATGGAGCTAAAGTCTCTCTCACTGTACCTGATCATCTTACCGAAAAAGTACATCAGGAAGGAGGCCTTCAAAGTGATGGCTCTGAGGTATATGTACGGTCTGAATTTTTTAAGAATTATAGTGGTGACATGTATGTAGATATGGATGAACACATGTCTACGAAAACTAAACCAAGTGGTTGGCTTCGAAAAGATGGGGGAAGACCGATTTTCATGGGGACAAGAGAATTATTATCTAATACTTTAAGCAAAGCTTTTGAAGAACTTCATTATAGTTCTTTTAATAAAATAGCTCCAACTAGCTTATTAATAGGTGACTTTGATATTCATACAGGTAACATAGGAGTTATAAGAGACCCAGAAGATTCTACCATTCCTCCCAAACTAGTTCGTATAGATTTTGCTGGAAGTCTTGACAAATTAGAGGATAACATACATCCATATTCTTGGTCTAGACATCTACCATTACTAGGCCCAACTAACCATTTTAGGGAATTCCCAAGTAAATTAAGTCATAATGATTCATTTGTAAAAGGTTTACTTGATACTGCACAGGTCGATTTAAATAAGACTATCGATGACAGTTTTGCAGAATTATCAAAATATTATAGTGACAAGCTTCTAGCAAATTGGGCAAAAATGGCAATGAGTCAAAAATTTAAGAATATCCCCCTAGAAAACATAAAGGTTGCCGATATTAAAGATGCCTTTAAGGAAACTATGCAAAAAAGACAACAATCATTAAAAGAGTATGGATTGCAAATTAAATTGGGTCTTTTAGTAACAAAAGGAAAAATTAACACACCAAAATTACGAGAATTAGTCCAAGAACATCCCGATTATTTTAACAATATAATCAACCAAACCAAAAAATTAAAATTAAGAAAAGAAACTAAAATAGAGTATATTTTAGGCTATAAAGCCCGAGAAATATTATTAATTAAAGAAATAGCAAAAATATTACAAGAAGAAAAACAGCTACTGACCAAAAAAATAAGCGATCTCGAACCATCTATGCAAAGTTCTAGAAAAGCACTAGACGTTATGCATACTAGCAAAACAACAACCACTAATGTTCAATCCTCAACCTCCAAAGTGGATTCTATAACATTAGCCTTTAGACAAGAAATTATTGCCAAACAACAGGCAATATTACAAAAAGTCCTTGCTGAAGCAAATATTAAGACAGATAAAGGAGTTGCAGTTGCAGGGCTTGCTACTAATTCTCAGGAGTTTAAAGAGTTTGTAGAAAATAACAACGAATTAATACAAAAGGCTTGGGCTGCCCCTAGTGTAAAAGCAAATATAGCACAAGCCATGCATGATGAAGTACAAAATTACGCTAAAGTCCTGCAGGCTAATCATTTTGAACCTTTAACTTGGAATGAACAAGAAACAGTAACAAACACAACCTCTACTAGGTCAAGGGTTATTAAAGTCAAAGATGAAGAATTATTTAAATTAATAGAAAATAATATAAAGACCTCTACGAAAGTAATGTTAGAAGATGGCGTAACAGAGAGAGAGATTAGTAATTATCGAAATATTAATCTACCATTAACAATCAAGCCATCTAATACAACTGTCCATCTTTCGTTTCCGGTACAAAACGAGAAAGGTGAAAATATTGCAAGCTCGAAAGCACTTTATTTTACTACTCACTATAACGAGCAAGGAAAACTAGTGGAAATAACCAACCCATTATCACTAAAGTTTGCTGGGGATGGTAAAGATGCTATAGGATATATACAAAGAGGGAATAATATCTACACTATCCCTGTAACCAAATGTCAATATGAAGCAATGGTACAAGAAGTAGCAAAAAATAAAGAATATAATATCAATATGTCACAAGCTATTATTCTCCCTAAGGCAAGCGACTCTATAGGTGAATTAACGCAGATTCAGAGTAGCTTAAAACGTCATGTGAACAACACTCCACCTGAAACAGAAACAGTAGTATCAAAAACACAAAAGACATTATCCCGACACCAACAACGTGATAGAACTCATGGTTACATTTAATACTTCATTTTTGCTTTTAGTAATGAACTGATTTTTAGTAGCAGAAGTAGAGAAGGAATTGTGATTATAATAATAAATGTAAAAAAGCTTTTCCATCCGAATTGTACGACAATATATCCTGAAAGAGCTGGAAAAATCGATCTTGAAAATCCCATCATAGAAGAGAAAAATGAATATTGAGTGGCACGAAATTTGCCTGTGCATATTGAAGCTATAAAAGCAATGTAAGCTGTCATAGCCATCCCACAAGTTATACCTTCACAGGCTGCGGTAATAAAGAATAATGGTAAATTCTTGCCATAAATCTCATGCACAATTAATAAGGTGTGTGCAATTGCATGAATTACGCCAAATATCAGCAGGCTATCTAAGATATTCTTTTTTTTCATCACTAAGCTGGCTATTAGTCCGCCAATTATTGTAGATATTATACCAAAAAATTTCCCTGCACTAGCTATTTCAAATTCGTTATAACCAAGATGTATTAAGAAGGGGTTCATCATCATAGTAATAAAATCATCTGGTAATCTATATAAAATAAGGAAAATTATTATTAAAAAGACTAAGGAGAAAGACCCTACAGGTCTTAAGATATTTTGTACAAAGTTTGAAATATTTATTTTATGATTTGGATAAGTTTTTGAGGCTAAGTCGTGTTTTAACCGCAAGATGCTCACAACTAAAATAGCAGAACAAACAAGTACAGAAATGGCAAAAATTTTATATATATTATTCCATCCTAAATAGCTTGATAGATAGATAGCTCCGGAACTTGAAATTAGCATACCGATACGCCAACCAAAAATATAAATTCCAGAAGCTGCTCCTTGAGATTCTTTTGCAATAATTTCGGTTCTGAAAGCCCCTAGTATACTATCTTTAGCTGAACTTAAAAATGATATTATCAAACCTACTAATGCAAACAATATTAGATTGTGGTGAGGATTCATGGTACTTAAAAGAAAAATAGCAAATGCCAACAAAATCTGGATCAGACAAATCCAAGATAATCTGTGACCAAGTAGTTTACTTAACCAACCTAACTGTATCGTATCAAAAATAGGAGCCCATAAAAAACTGATAGAATAAGGTATTGAGATAATAGCAAACATACCAATAGATTGTACATCAATATTTTCTTTGGCAAGCCAATAGTTTAAGGTATTACATGTAATCATTAAGGTAAATCCGCTAGTTAGACCAAACAACCAAATAACGAATAATTTTAAAGGAGTTAACATAAAATTAATATTGGAAAAAAGTTAGAATATAGTAATAATTTTTTTTATACAAGCTAGATTTCTCTACATCTATGCTAAGGCAGTTTAAAAATCACACTTTAAGGTTGAAAATCATGTAAACACAACTGCAGATGTCATTGCAAGAAGGCTTCCTAAAGCCGACGAAGCAATCCATAACATGGTTTGTTTATAGATTATTTTTCTAGATTGCTTCGCTATGCTCGCAATGACGTTTGTGATGTTGAATTTATACTTACTCAAGAATTATTTGAGTTTTTTACAATTTTAGGATGCGACTTTTAAATTACTCTAAAGAAGTTTTTAGGTTGACTGAATTGATAAAAAATATTATTATTGCTTTTTTAAACTTAAGCTAGCGAAAGTTTTAAGGTTGATTTATCACTTTTTAGGTTTTTGCAAGTAATACCAAGGATAGTTTTATATGAAAGTTGTAAGCTCGTTAAAATCTTTAAAGAAAAGAGATAAAGATTGTCAGGTTGTAAAAAGAAAAGGTAAAATCCTTGTAATAAACAAGAAAATCAAAAGATTTAAAGCTAAGCAAGGCTAAACATAGTACCCTACATTTTTTGTGTAATCGTCATCGCGATGCACCTATAGACACCACAATCGTCATTGCGAGGAGCTGCAACAGCAGCGACGTGGCAATCTTTATGCAGTATTACGCCTCACTTTTCACTAGGTTATACAAAAAATGTAGGGTACTATAGTATTAACTACGAACGATGATATTAACGTCCAATATGTTGAGTTGTTTTCTTTGTATCTTCTATTCTTTGTACAAATTTGGCAGTTGCAGTAGGAGTTTTCTTTTGTGTTTTTTCCTTAATTTCTTTAGTATTAAGTGTAATAGGTTTGCTGTCTACGTGTTCTGAAAGGCCGTATTGTCCAACATTCTTGCCAGTTAATACATAAGTCACATAATCTATCATATGTTTTACAAAATTGCTAAGCCCCCCTATAGAATGAGCTTCTAATTGAAACCATGTTTTCCCGTCTTTCGTTTTTCCAACTAGAAATTCCCTAAATATTTCTCCAGCTTGTACTGATGCATCTGACTCAACCTTGTTACCTCTATGATGTGAAGAAATTCGTTCTTTAACTAATCCCAAATCTTTTAAGGTATCATACATATCTCCATTGTCTTCAACCATTATATGAGCACCTTTTAGAAAATCACCCGCATGCTGCAATACAACTTTTTCCATTATATCTATTATTACACCAGCTTTTTCAAGGCTACCCTTTGGATCTATAGAATCTTCAGGTGTTTTGATTATATTATCTATAAGTTTTTCTTTACTGTCTGCTGGATCTATATCAAGACCCAAAACACGATCAACTAAAAGACTTGTTAAATCTTCAATACTTAATTCTGAATATGCAGTAAATATAGTCATAAACATTCCATGTAAAAATATTAAATTGAGCTATTTAATAATATTTGGTTTTGTAGCTTGAATAGATCAGAGGCGGCAGACCTCGCCAATTTTAGCATATCATAAAATTGCTCTTCGGAAAAGGGGTTTTTTTCTGCTGTGCTTTGAATTTCTATTATATTTCCATTGCCTGAGAAAACAAAATTGGCATCTACTTCCGCGTTACTATCCTCTAAATAATCAAGATCGACTATGGGCTGCCCTTTATATATACCGCATGAAATAGCGGCTACTTGGCTAATTAAAGGATTAGTTTTAAGTATTTTTCTAGCAATTAACGATCTAATCGCTAAATGAAGTGCAATATAGCTACCAGTAATTGCCGCTGTTCTAGTTCCACCATCGGCATTAATTACATCACAATCAATGATAATTTGTTTTTCTCCTAAGGCTTTTAGATCAATTGCGGCACGCATCGATCTACCAATTAATCTTTGAATTTCTTGCGTCCTACCTGACTGCTTTCCTTGCGTCGATTCACGCTTTATACGCTGGTGGGTTGAATTTGGTAACATACCATATTCGGCAGTTATCCAGCCCTGATTTTGCCCGCGTAGAAATGGCGGTAAACTTGCCTCATAGGTTGCACTACATATTACATGGGTATTGCCAAACTTAATAAGGCACGAACCACCAGCATTAAGTAGAACTGATGGTTCAATTGAAATATTGCGTAATTGATTATTCTTTCTATTAAAAGCTCTCATGGATTATTACTTAATTAAAATTGACTTGAAAATACAAAGATTTACACTATATGTTAAGAAAATAGATTTTTGCAAGAAAAAAGGCTGTAAATATGGAAAAACAACAGGAGAAGAATAATGATAACCAAGAAATTAAAGTTGATAATGATGCTCAGCTAGTAAATGAAATAGAGGAAGATACTACAGATACCCTGATTTTGCAAAATAGTTTGCAAGAGATTGCTAGCTTGAAAAGTCAAATTGAAATTTTACAGGATAAACTGTTAAGGACAATAGCTGAATCTGACAATACTAGGAAACGTTTAGAAAAATTAATTGAAGAAGCAAAAGACTATGCAATTTTCTCTTTTGCTAAAGATATGCTCAGTGTTAATGATAATCTTTCTAGAGCTTTGGAGCATAAACCACAAAATACGGAAGGTGATCTAGCTAGTATTATTACCGGGGTAGAAATGACTAAAAATGAGTTGACTAGCATACTAAAAAAGCACGGTTTAGAATCAATAGAACCATTATTAGGGGAAAAGTTTGATTACAATATACATCACGCGATTTCACAAGTAGTATCAGATGAATATGATCAAGATAGTATTATAGGTATTATGCAATCAGGCTACAAGATAAAAGATAGGTTAATTAGACCTGCTATAGTGCAAGTGTCAAAAAAAACATGAAGGTTTCTATCTAAGATATTGCCAGCGTAAATCAACCTCAGTTTGATGTAAGACATCGGTTTAATAGCCTAGGGTGTCATCCCACAACTGTTGAAAGTTTACAAATACCTATACCACAGCGTCATTGCGAGCGTAAGCGAAGCAATCCAAGAAACAATCTAATAGATAAATGATGTTACTGGATCAACTATGTTCGCAATAAAAATTTAAATAAATTTGGTTTAAATTTTTATTGCTTGTGCAGAGCTAGTTAAATCACGTAACTTAGCGTTTGCAATCACAATGATTTTACGCATTAATGCTACCATCGCCACCATTTTCTTTTTTCCTCTATTGATCAATTTCTCATAAAATACCTTCAGTTCAGAGTTAGAATTTCTAGCAGCCATAGCAGCTACAAACAACATAGGTCTAACAAAATTTCGACCATGACCTGTATGTCTATATCCGCTATATCTACCGCTATCATTAGATATTGGTGCAACACCTACTAATGATGCTATTTGTTTGCGGTTCAATGTACCAAGTTCAGGTAACAAAGCTATAAGCTCATTAGATACTACTGCGCCTATACCACTAATAGTTTGCAGAGTCTCTTTCTTAGCTTGCAAGAGCTTATCTTTTGCTATTAAGTCATCTATTTCTTTAGTAATAGATGCAATTTGTTCTTCTAGTACTTCGATCATTTTAACACAACTAGACTTGATTAAATCAGCTCTCGGGGACTGAAACCTATTTTTTTCTGCAATCAACATTTGTTTAAGATCGTTCCTACGTCCTACTAATTCATACAAGTTTAAAGCTTGCTTAGATTGTACTTTAAATAGCTCTAATCTTTCTGATCGTTCAAAACCATAAAGTGCTAGAGCTTTAGCGTCAAGACTGTCAGTTTTAGCTGCATTACCAAAAGACCTAATAAAGTTTTTAACTTTACGAGTATTGGCTCTATGTACAGCAAAACCCTGATTGCAAAGCGTTAGTAATAGTTCCATTTCATATCCACCAGTAGTTTCTAAAACACACAATGCAGAACTAATCTCTTTTTTGTAATCCTTGATAAAATCAGCTATTCCATTAGAGTTGTTATTATATTCTTTAGTTTCTTTTTTTCCATGAATAGCAACAACAAAATTGAATTTTCCTATATCAAGACCGATAAAATTATTATATAATAGCATAATACCTCGAAGACTTTTAATGTTTACGATTGTAAGCGGGCGTGCAAAGGCATCCCAATCAACTATTCAAACGTCTCGGGGATTTGGGCTAGAGTACCAATATCCATTCGGTCTTAAAACCAATTGCTTCACGGTCGCTCACGCCTGCACAGCGATAGTCATTTATATTATTAATGACTATCGCTGTAATACCCCCTTATAAGTCAGTATAAATCATTATTTACATTGACTTCAATATCTATTATATCATACTTTTAACTTACAATTGCTTCGTCGACCTACGGTCTCCTCGCTAATAGACGTTTTATAGACGTATATGTCATTGCGAAGCGTTGTTGTCTATAATTTCACCGAATTTAGAATAAGAATTGACAAATTCTTATCCCGAATTCGCGTACTTTGGGATAATTTATAAAAGAAGAGGAATCATCTTGGATAAAGTTATTTTTTGGGTTATTGTTATTGGGACTGTTATAGTAACTTTGACTTTGATCTCTGATATATTGACGCCATTTCTTATAGCTGGGGTAATATCATATATATTACATCCTATAATTGATAATTTCTCATTACGATATAAACTATCTAGAACTATAATAGTTTCTGTAATTTCTTTGCTGTTTTTCAGTATTTTTACTATAGTGGTTGTGGTAGTGTTGCCTATTATATATCAACAAACAACTCTACTTATTAGTAAGATTCCTGCTTATAAAGATTACTTACAAACTGAATTAATACCGGTTATTACGGCAAAAGTTTACTCAATAGATCCAAATATTGCCGATAAGATAAAAGATTCTATTAGTAATTTTGTTAATGGCATATTTTTGCTTATCACAGGTCTTGCTAATAATATTTGGCATGTGACAAAGATAACAATCAATTTATTTATGTTAATTTTATTAATACCGCTTATATTGTTTTATTTTTTACGGGATTGGCTAATAATGGCAAAGAATATAGACCTCTTGCTACCTTTAAAAGGTAAAAAGAGAATTCAAGAAATATTATCAGCAATTAATTGTTCCTTATCTGCTTATATAAGAGGACAACTAAATGTTTGTTTATTATTATCAGTTTATTATGGAATCTCTTTATCGATTCTTGGCGTAGATCTAGGGGTATTATTAGGTATTTTATCTGGTTTCTCAATAATTATACCATTCGTTGGAGTTTTTATATCCTTTTCTCTTACCATGATTATTAGTTATTTTGCTTTTGGTATGGTCAATAAATTATTTTATATAATAATTATCTATTTGATTGGTCTAATAGTTGAGGGGTATATTTTATCACCGAAAATCATAGGTGATAAGATAGGATTACATCCTCTTTGGATAATATTTGCGGTTCTAGCACTGGGTAACCTATTTGGCTTTATTGGTATATTTTTTGCTGTGCCAATTGCTAGTATAATAAAAGTTTTGTTTTTAGCCGCTATCGATTTTTATAAATCCAGTAAGTTTTATAAGACTTAAACATTAATTATGCCAAACTCCCAACAATATATATTACCATTATTTAGTAATGATCTATATGCTCTAGATAATTTTATTAATTCACTTTCTAATCAAGTTGCATACAATTCAATCAAAAACTGGTCTGTATCTTGGGGAAGTAAACCGTATGAGTTTACAGTTTTGATTTACGGACCACCATCCTCTGGTAAGACCTATCTTAGTAAAATATGGCAAAATTTGTCGAATGCATTTTTTATAAAAAAAGATTTAGATATACTTAGTGCAGAAGATATAATGCAGTATAATGCTTTTATTATGGAAGATATAGAATTTTGGAATGAAAGGAAAGTTCTCCATTGTTTTAATTTAATAAGTGAGTGCCGTAAATATTTGTTGATGACTACAGGAAGTTTAGCTAGTAATTTTGTGTTACAGGATTTATCCTCAAGAATTAATGCTGTTGTAAGATTAGAAATAAACCAACCTGATGATGAATTAATGACCAAGTTAATCTTTAAGTATTTTTCTGATCAATCGCTTAAGGTATCTGACTGTGTAATTGAATATTTATTAATTAATTTGCCGAGGCAATTTGATCAAATGATAAAATTATTAGGGGTAATAACGCATTTTGCATTAGTTCATAAGCGAGCTATTACTGTTCCTCTTATAAAACGAGTTCTTAAATAGTATCGCCTTAGTGTGGACTTAATATACATAATTTTGATTATGTGGTAAAAATGTTATAAAAATTAGTTGATTTCTTTTATGTAAGCTATTAACGTATAATTTCAATAATTAGTTTTAGGAAAAATCAATGTCTATAGATGTTCTTGTTGTTGATGATGAAGCAGATATTAGAGATTTAGTCTCAGATATTTTAAAAGAAGAAGGATTTACTACCAAGACTGCTGCTAATAGTATTCAAACTTTTAAAATACTCCAAGAAAGAACCCCATCGGCAATTATTCTAGATATTTGGCTTCAGGGTAGCGAACTTGATGGGCTTGGGATTTTGGAAATAGTAAAAAAACGCTATCCACTAATGCCTGTGATAGTTATTAGTGGACATGGTACTATTGAAACTGCCGTAAACGCTATCAAAATGGGTGCATATGACTATCTAGAAAAGCCATTTAGTCATGATAAGTTAGTAATTTTATTAAAAAGAGCCTGTGAAGCAGCTAAGTTAAAGCGTGAAAATCTTGATCTGAAATCAAAGGTTATTGATAAAACTGAGCTTATAGGTAACTCTCACATTACAACTAAGCTTAAGTCTGATATTGAAAAAGCTGCTTTAGCTACTAGTAGAGTATTGATTCAAGGTAAGATTGGTAGTGGTAAAGAACTAGCTGCTCGGTTAATTCATAAAAAATCAAAAAGGGCTAATGCTCCTTTCGTAATCTTTAGTCCAGTATGCATGAATCCTGACCGGATCCATCAAGAATTATTTGAAGGAATAGAGAACCAAGGCGTTATACGTCCTTCGATATTAGAAATAGTAAATAATGGTACTTTATACATAGATGAAATTAGTGGTTTGCCAGTTTCGGTACAAGTAAAATTGCTTAAATTTGTGCAAGATCAAATGTTTCATAAGGTAGGGGGAAGCAAAGCAATAAAATTAGATATAAGGATTATTGCTGCAACTTCTAAGGTTATACAAGAAGAAATAAGTAAAGGTGAACTATTGGAAGATTTATATCATCGCCTAAATGTTATTTCCTTAAAAGTACCATCTTTATATGATAGAAAAGATGACATGTCTGTATTAGTCAAATATTTTGTTAAGCAACTTGCTAAGTTTTCTGGTTTAAAAGCACGTGAATTTTCTGATGAAACTATTGCAGCTCTGCAAGTTTATAATTGGCCAAGTAATATAAGGCAATTACGCAATGTGATAGAATGGACTTTAATTATGAATCCACTATCTTCAAATAATAATGAAGTAATAAAACCATCTATGATACCACCAGAAATTCTAGTTAATAGTGCTAGTTCTGCAAAGCAGGAAGATAATGTTGATATGATGACCATGCCACTTCGAGAGGCAAGAGAGATTTTTGAAAGGCAATATTTAGCTGCTCAAATGTATAGGTTTAATAATAATATTTCTAAGACCTCATCCTTTGTAGGTATGGAACGTTCGGCTTTACATCGTAAATTGAAATTGCTCAATTTACATATTCCTAATAATAAATTTAACGAGGAGGAAATTTATGACAGTTACGAATAAGAAAACTCTAGCAAATTTTATAGCTAATAAGCATGCTGTAGTTGTTATTAAAGTGATGATGGGGGTAATAGCTCTCTTTGCTGGAGCTCAGATTATTATTCCTACCCAGCCAGTACCAGTATCTATGCAAACTGTGGTACTTAGTATTATTGCTTTTACTTATAGCCCGCAACTGAGTTTTGCTACAGTTTTAACTTATCTTACAGCCGGAATAGTAGGGCTGCCAATGTTTACAAAATTATCCAGTGGTTTATACTTTCTTCTTGGTACAACAGGTGGTTACCTGATAGGATATTTAATTGCAACCCCTGTGATGAGTATACTTAAAAGTAGGTTGTCTGAAAAATTTACTAAGAGATTTTTAGCAGGGTTTTTTAGCTGTCTTATTGGTCACGTTATAATTTACTTTTTGGGAGTTAGCTGGTTGGCAACAATTATAGGAATTAAACAAGCTATTTATAGTGGGTTTATAGTATTTATACCAACTGGTTTAGTGAAGATATTAATATTTTCTTCTTTATATCATTATATAACAGGTGTAAACAGAAAGAATGCTCTGTAATATCTTTAAGCAGCCTCGGTGTCATTCGAGCTACGACGGAAATGACGTTAAAGGAAGCAAGAGTAACATCTCTTTTGTTGGCGAGTATTTTAAACTAAAATTCTTTATTCTAGCTTTACTTTTATTCCTTACCGGATGTTCGGATCCTCCGAGAGATGCAGATGGTTTGTTATCTAATAGTCAAAGTCTTGTTATTAGGAATTATATAATAGAGCAGAATAAAAATAAGGTACGAGTAAATATTAAAAGTAAATTTGGTTCAAATTTAAGGGGATTAAAATTATTAGGTGTTAAACTGATAGATGAAGATCTTTCTAGTGTTGATTTAAGTTTCTGTGAAATATCACGTGTGGATTTCTCAGGAGCAAATTTTGAGAATGCAGTTCTAACAAAATCTGTAATTCAAGAAAGTGATTTCTCTAATACTATATTAAAAAATATATCAGCTTATGGCTCAGATTTTCAAGCATCTATATTTGAAAATGCCAATTTAGAAAATAGTAATTTTATTCAATCAAATTTTGAGGACACTGATTTTATCAAAGCTAATTTAGAAAATGTTAATTTTGAAAATGCCAATCTTATTAAAGTTGTATTTGATGATAGTATTATAAGTAAATCTAATTTTCAGAAAAGCAATTTAGGAAAAAGTAGTTTTAAAAAGGCAGTTATATCAAACTCTATTTTTTATGGTACAGATTTGCGGCAAATATTAGCTAATTACGCTAGTATCACTGATTGTTATTGTGAATCTGTAGATCTAACAGGGGTGGATTTTACTGGAGCGATTATTAATAATTCAGATTTTACTCATGGTATTATTAATCAGGCTCAATTAAAAAATATAAAGCTTACTAACTCGTTATTCTCTTTTTCTTCTTTTCAGTCTGCGAATTTTACCAATGCAATTATTGAAAGTTGTAATTTTGAAAATACCAATTTTAATAATGCACAATTGCAGCAAGTGCAAATTCAAAAGAGTATTATGGATAATACTCACTTTAATAACACTAGCATAAAGGACCTATCAATAAAGAATTGCAGTAGCATTTTGCTTAAGTTAAATAAAATTAATATTGTTAATAGCGATATTGAGAATAGTAATCTTACTGGTATATTACTGAATAATAGCTATGTCAAACAAGCAACTGTTATTAATTCTGATTTGACTAATAGTGAGTTAATAAACTCTAATTTCTCTAGTACTCAATTTAATAAGGTGAATTTTACTAAAGTGCTTATGCAGAATACTGTTTTAAATAGTACCAAATTTGTTGATAGTCATCTTTATCAAATGGCTATCATAAATTCAGATTTGTCAAAAGTGACCTTTGATAATTCATCAATTATAAATTCTCAACTAAATAATGTGAGCTATAAAGATGATAATTTTGTTAATTCAGATTTTAATAGAAATATTGTATTAAATAGTCCAGACTTTGATAAGCTTAAGTCAGCAAATATTATATATTCTGTAAAAGATTTAGAGCAGGTAAAAGACTTATCAAATATGAATTTACAAGATTTAAATTTACTAGATCTTGTATTTAATCAAACTATTTTTTCAGGTTCTGTTCTTAAAAGGGTAGATTTATCTAATTCTAAGCTTCAGAGTTGTATATTACAAAATACTGACTTAACTATGGCAAATTTAAATAACACAGATTTTAGTAAATCATCGCTTATCGGTAGCAAATTAGAATCTGCCAAACTTTATAATACAAATTTTAATGATACTGATTTAACAAATGTTAATTTCATTAAAGCCTTTGTTAGTAAAATATCTTTAGTTAATGCAAAGCTGGATGGAACTAAAGGCCTTGATGGTCAGGGCAGTAAAAATATAGAATAATATAACCTACGCGAATTTAGGATAAGAATTTGTCAATTCTTATCCTAAATTCGGTGAAATTATCGAAACAATCAGATTTGAGACGGCTCTGCATCTGATTGTTAAATTAATATTTTGCTAAAAACATGATTTTAATCTTTTAAAATCATGTTTTTAGCTTTAGAAAGGTTTAAAATGCATTCGCGTTAGCCGCTTTAAGAATGCATTTTTCCTTATATTAAAGCTAATTTGTGATAAGAATTAACTAATTCTTATCACAAATTGGGGTAAATCAATTAAATATTCTTAGGTTATTATGAAAAATGTCATAGTATTTTTACTTATATTAGTAGTATTTACTGCTTGTACTTCTAGAAAACAGATGCAATATAGCAAAAAAGGCTCTCCTTTAATTTCTGCCAACTTATGTCCTTTAGTAACAAAAAATATATCTATTCTTAAAAATAAGAAGAAAGCTGTTAGAATACTATCAATAGATGGCGGTGGGGTTAAGGGTATTATACCAGCACGTATTGTTGCAGAGTTTGAAAATCGAAGTGGTAAACCTGCCAGTGAGTTATTCGACCTTATGGTAGGTACTTCTACAGGTGGACTTGTGGTGTTAGCTCTTGCTACACCTAATGAATCAGGACAGCCAAAATATAAAGCTTCTGACATTTTAGATCTATATATGCAAAAGTCTAAAGATATTTTTTACGCTTCCATGTTTAGAAAAATATATACTGGTTTTGGTCTTTGGGGATCAAAATACGATCGGAGTCAATATGACAAGATATTAATAGGGCTTTTTGGTAATACTAGGATGAGCCAACTAATAAACCCTACGGCTGTTACTTCCTATAATTTGGATACTGATTTACCACAGGTGTGGACTAGAAAGCAGGCACTTAAAGACCCTAATAATGATTTTCTGATAAGTGATATTGCAGTAGCTAGCAGTGCTGCCCCTATATTCTTTGCACCAAAGCTTCTAACTAATGCGTATAATAACAGCAGTTATCAAGTAGATGGGGGTATGTTTGCCAGTAATCCTGAGTTGATAGCTGCTAATTTAGCTTATGAGCTAGATGATACACTAACTCAAAAAGATATCGTACTTATATCACTTGGTACAGGATTGACAAAACTAGGCATAGAGTCGAAAGATTTATGTAAATCAGGGGTTATTGGTTGGGTACTAAAAGCTAATTTGATTAGTGGAATGATGCAAGCTCAAGGTTTGTATAATTCTGAATTAGGGGAAATTTATGGTAATTCCTGCCGCCTACAATTTGAGCTTGATAAGAAGACAAGTGCTATGGATAATGCTTCTAAAGCCAATCTACTTGCGTTATTAAAGTTAACTGAAGATTACATTAATGCTAACTCTGATCTTATCGACCAAATTATTAGTATATTACTAAATACATCACCAAACTATTAAATGGCAGAGAGATACCATTCCTAGCTAAAAGCGGGAATCCAAAAAATAGCCTGCAAAGGCTATTAGATATTATGGATTTCCGCTACGCGGGAATGACATCGGTAGTGGTTAAACTGACGACCTTAACTCTTGAAGTCTACCTAGTATAACACACTTTCTTCACAGCACTAATAACATCTTCTATAGTTGGCAGTGCTAATTTCTCTAGATTAATAGCATATGGTAGAGGAACATCCTTACCTGAGATAATCTCTATAGGAGCATCTAGATAATCAAATGCTTGGTTCATTACCATACTAGCTATAGTTGCACCAACACCTGCAAAAAACCAGCCTTCTTCTATAACAACCAACCGATTAGTTTTTTTAACCGACTCTAATATAGTTTCTATATCTAAGGGCTTGATAGTTCTTAGGTCGATTACCTCACAATTAATACCACTATCATACAAGCTATTTGCTGCATCTAAGACCAACTTAACTTGCAAAGAAAATGTTACTATTGTGACATCATCACCTTCAATAAGTTTCTTAGCCTGACCAAATGGAATTGGTTCTATTATTTCTGGGACTTCAAAACTATGACCATAGAGAATTTCATTTTCTAGGAAAATAACCGGGTTATCGTCACGAATAGCAGTCATTAGAAGCCCTTTGTGATCTTCTGCACTATAGGGAGCTACTACCTTAAGCCCCGGAATATGACTATAACAAGCTGTATAATTGTGACTATGTTGGGCAGCGACTCGACTTGCTGCCCCATTTGGTCCACGAAATACTATTGGACATTTAATAGTTCCACCAGACATATAATGAGTTTTAGCTGCAGAGTTAACTATTTGATCCATTGCTTGCATGGCAAAATTAAATGTCATGAATTCAACAATGGGACGAAGCCCAGCAAATGCCGCTCCAATAGCCACGCCAGTAAAACCATGTTCTGTTATTGGCGTATCAATTACCCTTTTTGAACCAAACTGCTCTAATAACCCTTGGGTTATCTTATACGCTCCTTGGTACTGAGCAACTTCTTCTCCCATAATAAAGATACTATCATCTCTTAACATTTCTTCTTGCATTGCTGCACGTAAGGCTTCCCGTACCGTCGTTTGTAACATGTTTCTACTCATTCAACGTAAATATTCGTATATAGCTCTTTTTCATCCGGTAAGGCTGATCTTTCTGAGAACTCAACTGCTTCTGCAATGACCTCTTTAACCTCTTTCTCAATTTCTTTTAACTGCTCTTCACTAGCATATTTATTAGCCAAAATTATATTTTTCACTTGTGATAATGGGTCTTGTTCTTTATAGTTTTCCACTTCTTCCTTACTACGGTATTTACCTGGATCAGACATTGAATGTCCTCTGTAACGATAAGCATCCATTTCTAATATTATTGGTTCACCATCATTTCTAACAAACTCCGCAGCCTGCCGAACATAATCATAAACTGACTCTAACAACATACCATTTAGTCTAAATCCCGTAATACCACATGACTCCCCTTTCTTGTACAGGTCAGTCATAAAGGTAGAACGAGCTACTGAAGTACCCATTGAATATTGATTATTTTCAATAATATAAACTACAGGTAAGTGCCATAACGCCGCTAAATTAAAAGCTTCATATACTTGACCTTGATTAACTGCCCCATCTCCCAAGAAAGTAAAACATATATTATTAGTATTTCGATATTTCTCAGCAAAAGCTAGACCAGTACCTATAGGCACTTGAGCCCCTACAATACCATGTCCACCGTAAAATTTGTTTTCTACGTCAAACAGATGCATTGAACCACCCTTGCCTTTCGAGCAACCAGTCTCTTTACCCATCAGCTCTGCTAATACGTATTTTGCTTCAGTCCCTGCTGAAATAATATGAGCATGATCCCTGTAACTGGTAATAGTACTATCACCAACCTGTTTTACTAAATCCACACCAGCAATTATTGCTTCTTGCCCAATATATAAGTGACAAAACCCACCTATTAGACCCATACCATAAAACTGCCCACATTTTTCTTCAAATCTTCTAAGCAACAACATCTTCCTATAAGACTCAAGATACTGTGGTCCATTTAATTTATATTTTCCAAAAACAATCATGTATACTCCTATAAAAGCTTGAAGAATTGGTTTTCCAATTTGGGCATACACTATAATACAAAAATCATCAAGGGTTAACTGCTAATTTATGTTTTAGATTTACTAATTTAATATGACAATTAACGCTACATTTAGGATTGGCTACTTTCTTTTTTGCAATACAATTTTCCTTAGGCTTTAAAGCAATATTATTCAAAAATTCTTTACTCTCCTTATGCATATATTGTACTCTAACCTTTGCTATACCTTGTTTTTTAAATCCTAAAATTTCAGCAGATTTTTCCGAAACATCTATAATACGGTTCTTTTTAAAAGGACCGCGATCATTAACCATAAGAATAAGAGATTTATTATTACTTAAGTTAGTCACTTTAACCAAACTAGGTAATGGCAAACTAGGATGGGCTGCACTTAGCATATGTTTATTATATGTATCACCATTTGCTGTTTTTTTTCCATGAAATTTATGCTTAGAACCATACCAAGATGCTATACCTACTTGGTTGCAATTAATATCTTCCTTAGGTTTATAAGTCTTACCTTTGATAGTATATTTATTGCCTATCTTATAGTGTCCCTTATAATGAACATTTTTAGGATCTTCCTGCGATAATTTACGATATAGACTAGGCTTAGTAGAACAAGAGCTAAGCCCTATACAATAAACTAGCAACAAAATAATATATCTAAGTTTCACTTTCATTTATATCATATTTAACCTGAACTTGATATGACAAGTTATATCGAATTGAGATTATTTATTATCATTTTCAGTTTCAGTTTCTTTTATTTTAACATGACAGACAACCCTTGCCACACCATTAATCTGGGAAGCAATAGAAGTAACTTTTTCTAATTCTTCCTCAGACCTTGCTATACCAAATATATATACTATATCATTCACTGTAACAATGGTATAATTTACCCATTTTATATCTCGGTTAACAAAAGTTCTAGCCTTGATCTGACTAGTAATCATAGCATCTTTAGTATATTGCACTAAGTCAAAATGATCACTTTTTTTATCTATTATTAGTTCGTTAATAACTTCACGAACTCCTTTTTCACCCCACACAATTTCTACAGCTTTTAATGCATCTTCTTTTTTGTCTATGATTCCAGTCAGTAGTACCCTACCCTGATTTACCTCAACCTTAATCTTAGTATATAATTCCCTGAAATTATTTTTTATAAAAGAAGCTTTGATTTTTGTAGCTATTTTTACGTCATCAATTGTCTCCGCAATTGATTGATCTTTTGCAACTGCAAGAGTAGAGGTAGTTGCTGCAGTAAAAACAGCTGGCAGACAACCTGTAAGCATGAAAGATAAGATTATAATAATAAAGTTAATTCTATACATAACCCTCCTTAAATCTACTAATTTAACCTCAAATATCGATGTAAGACATCGGTTTAATAGCCTATTGTGTCATTCCCATAACTGTTGAAAGTTTACAAACACCTATACCACAGCGTCTATTAGCGAGCGTAAGCGAAGCAATCTAGGAAACAATCTATAGATAAATGATGTTACTGGATTGCTTCGTCGGCCTTACAGCCTCCTCGCAATGACGGTTTTTTTTAACTTTCAACAGTTGTGGTGTTATTCCCACGTAGTTACGTGAATTTGGGATAAGAATTTGTCAATTCTTATCCCAAATTCGGTGAAATTATCGAAACAATCAGATTTGAGACGGCTCTGCATCTAATTGTTAAATTAATATTTTGCTAAAAACATGATTTTAAAAGATTAAAATCATGTTTTTAGCTTTAGAAAGGTTTAAAATGCATTCGCAAAACCGCTTTAAGAATGCATTTTTCCTTATATTAAAGTCAGTAATATTCGTGCCTTAAGATAACCTTGAGTTAAAATAAAGGCTTTAAATATTTCATTATAATAAAATTCATAATAAACACAACTGATTTCCATTGTTTTAAGTTAGATTTGGGGAGTATACCCATAATGATTTGAAGAATGGAAACAACAAACAAGAGGCGGGCGAACGCAAGTATTACCATTTAATACGTGAATCCATGATATTAAAAAAATAATTATTTAAAGCAGCAGAGTATTACGAAAAAACTCACAAGACTGATCAAACTACAGCTAAAGTAACATGATTCATTCCTGTAATCACATAATTCTTCCCACATACCATTCAGAAGCCACAGTTAAACCCATACTTTTAAGGAAGCTACGTTTGGACTCGTCATATGCACCACAAACGACAAGAAACTGAGCAGCATTTTTAGTTTTTGCGAGTTCCTTGATTTCCTTAATCAATTTCTGACCAATAAAATTCCAATCGTGTTTACTTTCCACACAAAAATCATCGATAAAAGTCTATAACCCGGGTGGACTAACGCCATAAGCGTTAGTCCACCCGGGTTATAGACTTTTGGTGCTAACGTTAATCTACCGATGATGAAACCTAAGACTTTTTCTTTGTAAACTGCAGCCAGCATAATGTGATCGTCTAACCTCAATAATTCTTTGAACCATTGCTTTTGAGATTCCTCGGATTCAGAACCAGCATATTTCCAAAACTGTGGCTGAGCTTTTTCATAAGCACGACGCTTTTTATATGACAGAGCGACAAATGATGAAATGTCAGTAGTTTCAGCAAGCCGGATTAAAATATTTTCCTGAAACTTTACTGTATTCTTTATTTTGATATTAATTTGTACCATTGATTACAATCGCTTTACTAAAAAATGTGTTTTGCATCCAGCAAATACCCCCTCTCCTTCCATAATAAAATCATCGATATATTTAAATCCCGCCTTTTCATAAACATGTCTAGCCCTTGGATTTGTGACATCTGGATCAATAAAAAAAGTATCAGCCTAGCTATCATAACTACTTCTAATAAAATCAATAAATACTTCTAAAGTCTTTGCCCCTAATCCTTTGCCAAAATAGGCTATATTGCCAATGGTATAATCCATGCTATAGGTGTGACCATGCTTTGAAAGATAAGCTTTTTTGAGTAGTGGTATAGAATATTCCTGCTTTTCTTGTAGTGTCATGACCAAGCAATAAGGTTCGTTATAGATACACCCTATCCAATATGTGTATAGACCACCTGCGTAGCTTGAAGGCTTTATACGACCGTTGATGAAATTTAAAATATCATCTTTATGTTCTTGGCTATTATCCCAAAATTCCTGAACATGGAGTTCTTTTAACCAGTTAAAAATAGTTTCTTTATGACTTAAGTTAGCTTTTTCAAAATGAATATTCATAACATGTCCTGTAACAAGGTTTATCTTATTTTTTCTTGGCTATAACTTCATAATAATGATCAATTTTCCTATCCTCTTTTGGTAAAGTCTTCACTTCTTTAAAACTAATAATGTTAAACTCTTTAAAAAGATCAATTGTTTGCTCTTTTGTATGAAAAGTCATATTTTTCTTATCCTCCTTCCAAAAAGCTACAATTTCGGGATCAAAAGTGTTCCCAATAAAATAACCACCTGAATCAATCTTATTTACAATATTACTCCAAAATTTTTTAAAATATTCAGGTTTACAAAACGGTACAGAAAAGCTAGCAACTATGATGTCTACATTTGGTAATTCTTGAAAATCTAACTCTTCAAAAGAAGATATTAAAGTTTTAAAATGATCTTTATATTTAACAATTTCTGGATATTTAATAAGCATAAAATCAAAAGCCATTTTTTGCTTGTCTATTGCAATAACATTGAAACCTTTTTCTAATAACAAAAATGTTTCATGTCCTACTCCTGCCCCTAAATCAATGGCTGTACCTCGCATTTTTTGATTATCTAGTAATTCAACTTTTTTAAAGAATTCAACAACAAACTCTCTTGCTGGTTTATGAAATTTTTCTTTGTAATAAGCCTCCCATGCATTTGGCTTTAAAAGAGATTTTGATTCACTCATTCAATTTCTTTCCTTAAATATAGTTTTGCCATCAGACCATCATTCTGATAACCAAGGCTTTTATAAAACTCATGACTTCCATCCTTGGCACGCCTAAGACCAGAGGTTAAATCAACGATGCTTGGACTAGACTGTTGTGCAACATTCTCTACAAAATCCATCAATCTTTTTCCAATAGCTTGACCTCGGTAACATTCATCAACCACAACTCCTTCAATATGAAATCTTGTTTTATCTGATATAAAAAGTTGAGATTTAGACCATGCAACCCACCCCACAATTTGGGATTCTAAACATGCTACAGCAACGCCATAACCATCGTTTTTTGTGAATCTTTGAAATCTTGCTTTTAATTCCTCCTCTGATACCTTATATACTCAAATGATTTGAAGAATTGGATTTGAAAATGAATGGTGAGCAAGCGGAGCGTACATATAGTACGTGAGCATGCGAATCCATGATATTTTCAAAAAACAATTCTTCAAAGCAGAAGAGTATACCCAAGTTGTTCCATGAGAGGTAACATGCAAGAGATGTCCTCCATTGCACAGTAACGAATTTTGATATTACTTATAAATCTCCTCCTCACAACTAACCTAAGGTTAACTGAGTTCACACATAGACCATGATTGACTTTGTCCGATTGGTGGATTGTAAAAAATGGGAGAACAATTTTTAAGATATATAATTGACCCTCCTAAAAGTCTTTGGATAGCACGATAAACACCACTATGTGCAACAATTAAAACTGGCTCTTGAAAGCTGAGTGCAATATTAATACCACGCAAAACTCTCTTATCAAAATCATTTACATATTCTGCTCCTTGGTGAGGATTGCCATCTAGCCATCTCTTCAGAATATTATCATCAATGGGTTGGCCTTCATATTCACCCCAACAACATTCTGCTAACTCCGGGACAATTGTAATATCAACCTTTAGCTTTTCATTAACGATCTCAGCAGTCCTGTATGCTCTCATAAGTGGGCTTGTGACAATATGCTTTATATCCTTTTTTCCAAGAATATCAGAGGCTTCCCGTGCTTGGTTTTCTCCAGTTTGGTTGAGAGGAATATCCTGCGAACCCATGTAAATATGGTGTCGATTCCAATCTGTTTCACCATGACGTAAAAAATAAAAAGGTTTTAAGGGAAGCGTCATAACTGTAATCTCTCATGCATAATAATAAAACCTTGTGGCATAGGATTCTCCTCTACAAAAGCTAGAATTTGCTTGGCAATCTCAAAAGGTGACCGGTTCGTAGTATCAACTGTTAAATCATATTCTCGCAGGCTACCTGCGTGGACTCTATCTATTTGGTCATTCGATAAACCTATAGCACGATCACAGCGTAAAATTTCTCGTTCTTGCATCACTGAAAGATCACAAAAAACTCCAACAAAATAGACAATATAGCCATTCAAGCTTTTTATATAAGATTTGAGGCAAGCATCTTCAAATAAGACTTCATCAATGATAAGGTTATTATTACGACTTGCAAGTAGATTGGCAAAATCCGGCATGAGACCAAAGAGCTGCTCACCCTTTGGCTTAGTTTCAACACGCATGGTTGGACCACGATCATTTATCCCCGGAACAAAGGTAAAATATCTAGCATCAGGTTTATCATCAGATGAGCATGGTAATGGTGTCATACTAATAAAAGTATCTATACCAAAAGTAAGCCAAGAATCCTTACTTAAATACTGTATTGCTCTTGCTATAGATGTTTTACCAGCAGAGCCACATCCATTTAAAAATATAATTTTACTCATATGGTATCTTGCTGTTCTTTCTCATTGCTACTAATACTGTGTCCTCCTAGGGTTAACTAATATATAATAAATATAACAGATTTTTATGCTCCACTAATAGCAATTTTTATTATTTTTGCAAGGTTGCTTATTTTTTTTCATTCCTCAATACATTACTCTTGCTCACATTTTTTTTTAAGAGTTATCATTATCCTGAATTAATGGTATAGTGATTACGTTAGGGAATCAATAAATTAAGAACCACCGTGGATAAAAATATTATAACTACAGAATATAAAGAGTTTTTAGAACAGTTAAAAGACCGTGTAGCTACAAGTCGCTATCAAGCAGCACGATCTGTTAATAAAGAGCTGATAATTTTATATCACCATATTGGTAGCGAGATTTTGACTCGTCAAGAGCAACATGCCTGGGGAACTAAAATAATTGACAAACTTAGTCGTGATTTAATATCTGCTTTTCCTGAAATGAAAGGATTTAGCACTAGAAACCTTAAATATATGCGACAATTTGCTAAAGAATATCCTGAACCTACATTTGTGCAAGAGGTACTTGCACAATTAACATGGTATCATAATATTACTTTACTAGATAAGGTAATAGATAAAGAGATTCGTCTTTTTTATATTAAGCACTCTATTACATATGGTTGGTCAAGAAATGTAATGGTTATGCAAATTGAATTAGCTCTACATAAACGTCAGAGTCAAGCTATAACAAATTTTAAAAATAAATTACCATCTCCGCAGTCAGATTTAGCCCATCATACTCTAAAAGATCCATATATTTTTGACTTCCTTAGCATAGGCAATGAAGCACATGAAAGAGAAGTTGAAAAAGCGTTAGTTTCTCATATAGAAAAATTTCTTCTTGAACTTGGAGTAGGCTTTGCCTTTGTGGGACGACAATATAAATTATCAATAGGAAATGAAGATTATTATATTGATCTGTTATTCTATCATTTGCATCTTAGAGCCTTTATAATTATTGAGCTCAAGGCAGGTAAATTTTCTCCTCGTGATGTAGGACAATTAAATTTTTACTTATCAGCTGTTGATGAACAATTAAAACATTCAACTGATAATCCATCTATAGGCTTAATTCTTTGTAAGGATAAAGGAGAACAAATCAAAGCCGAATATGCACTACGGGACATGACTAAGCCAATTGGTCTTGCTGAATATAAGTTGACTGAAAGCTTGCCAAAAAATATAAAAACTGCCCTACCAACCATTGAAGAGCTGGAAGTTGGATTGTCCGAGTATTTTGATTATGAGACTCTTGAGCGGACAACTGCTAAATTACAATCATTACCTAACTTACTAGCCCAAGAAAGAAAATCATTGCACAAACTTGCTGAGCTATATCCTGATCTAGCAAGTCAGTTTGTAGGAAAACATTATGATACCCATGCAACAGAATATCAACGAGAGAAAACAGCAGATGCAAGTAGTACAGCATTAGAAGAGTTGGAGAACATTGTGAGAATATGTGGTGGTTATGAGAAATTAGGTTTAACTCCAGTACAGCCACAATTACCTGAATTGGGCAAAACACGACAACACTCTACCATAATAATCAAAAAAGTAACCAAGTAATGACCAAGTTATAGCTAACCCGTTTAGGTTCTAGGAGTACAACTGTCAAAAGTGACTCCTCGCAATGACAAAATAGTTAACTATAACGCCAAGGTGGAACAACCAAAGAAACAGGTAAGTTTTTTACAGTAATAGCTGTATTTTGTAATGAATAATAATCATCCTCTCTAATTAAAGCTATTGCCATGTTCTGATAAATCGAACATATTGTACCAATTTTTATATTATTGGCAATAATCTCATCATCTTTTGCTATATCTGAACTGCCTGTATTAATGGAATCTATGTTAACGGATAATTTAAATATTTTTTTCCTTACTACTCCTTGGTATTTTGTTCTTGAAATAACTTCCTGTCCAATATAGCAACCTTTGGTATAACTTACAGCATTTAATTCCTCACAGCCATATTCGAGCGGAATGGATCTGTTGAAAATTAGATCCTCATACCCATCAACTATGGCAAAATTATATTTATCTTGCAGGTATAGTCTTGCTGTTCCTGTAGTTATTAGTACATCTTTACTAACAATGGAACGAAAGCCTAGTTGATCATAACGAGGGTCTTTGTATCCATTAAATTCTAGCTGTTGTTTTGAGTAAATAACCTGATAGATGTTAGTTAAGTCATTCACTTCAATTTTAGCACGTAATTTATACCGCACTAAGTGATTTTTAAATAAATCAGACTGATTAACATTTATATCAATAAAAAACCTTGTTGCTGATAGTTTTAATACAAAGAAATCAAATAAATACCTTCCTTGATTACTTAGAGCATAACTATAACAATAATTATTATTTTTTATATCATTAGTTGTCAAATTATGCAAGAAATTCATCGCATCATCACCAAAAACTTCAATAATTGCTCTATTTGTTAATATTTCATACATAATTACCAACTATGATATTTTAATTGACTTTAATAAGTTTTATAATACTATATTATACTGATGCAACAGTTGTTTGCTATAAATTATTTATTATATGAGATGTGCTTCCTACTGTACGACTTCTGAATATAAGATGAATGACTTAGTAATAAATCTCAATAAGATTGGTCTTGAACCTAAACACTTCGATGATGTACTATATATTCAAAAAGAACAAGCAAAAAACTTAGACCCTATAGATGTTTTCTTTTTCCCATTTGGCTGTGTTACTATATGGGGAGCTGAAGAAAGCCAAGAAAAAATGATCCTAGAAGACATAGTAGCTCTGCAAGCTAATAGTATTCACGAGATAATGTCTGACTTTATCTATTTTGATTATGATGAAACTACAGGTAAAACTTTTATAGATGAAGAAAAAAACCAAATCATTCTAGCAGATAAATCAACTTTTATAAAATTATCTATATCGCATGCTTTAGCTCAGTCAGTTAAGCTTAGTGTACTAGAGAAATCAGTAAGTAATTTAATTGTAAAAACAACGCCAATTCAACAAGAACTAGCCAGCACTGGCAGTGTATCACTCTCAAAAAAGGAAATATCTCAACAAATTGGCATATTATTTAACGAACGATATTCCATTAATTTACACAGCGATATACTAGATACTCCTGAATTTTTTTGGCGTCGTCCTAGTTATGAACCTTTATACTTAATGACTGCAGAGTTTCAAGATATTCAAATTCGTCAGAATATTCTTAACCATCGGCTGAATATGATCCATGAACTCTACAATATTTTGTCAAATGACTTAAACTATAAGCACTCAACTAGACTTGAATGGATCATTATAATATTAATTACCATAGAAGTTGTACTATCCCTTGTTCACGATAAACTCTTTTTCAAAATAATTGGTTATCTTCTGAATAAAATTTAATTGACTCTATTTACATAATCTCACATAGGTTTAATGTGAGAAAGAACTAGCTAGAAGCGATGTCATCCCTGTGAGGGTTGATGTCATTCTCAGCAACGGCGGGAATCTAAAAAATAGCAAAGATACATGTAGTAAGATATTCTAGATCCCTGCCTTCGCAGGGATGACATCGACCATTACTTAAAACTTACACGCTTGGTAAATTCAGATTATTTAGGCTTAAAATTTGAATTTATAATTTCTGATAGTTTTTGTCAACAGTAATCCTATGACTTTACATCAGGGTAATTTAAAAGTCATAATTAATAGTTGTTATAGATATAAATTCAACCATCATCGATGTCATTCTCAGCAACGGCGGGAATCCATAATACTTGACAGTCTTTCAGGCTTATTTTTTTAGATTCCCGCCGTTGCTGAGAATGACATCGAGTGCATATTAAGCACTTTTTCCTTTATCTATTAGGCTTGTAGCCCGACTTTTAAATTACCCTACTTTACATATGGATTCTCAGTTTTAGTATAAGTAAATCTTATTGGCACACCGGGTAAATTAAAAGCTTCCCGCAAGTTGTTTACAAGGTATCTAGTATAACTATCCGTGATTTTCTCAGGATTATTAGAGAATAGTTTAAAAGTTGGTGGGCGAGTTTTTGTTTGGGTCATATATTTAATTCTAACACGTCTGCCACCTTTTTGTAAGGGCAGCGGATGTTGCTCGAGTGCAAAACCTAACCAATTATTCAGTTTACTGGTAGCAATTTTTTTATTCCATAAAGTATAAATTTTTATAGCCTCATCTAGTACCATATTAATATTCTGCTTTTTTAGGGCTGATATGAATATTATCGGCACTCCTTTAACTTGCGGTAGATTGGTTTCCATCTTATAAAAAAATTCTTCCTTAAATTTATCTTTATTTTTCCCTTCAATTAAATCCCACTTATTAACTACTATAAGCAGGCTTCTACCTTGCTCTATAACATAACTGGCAATATTCAAATCTTGTTGCTCCAAATTCGTTCGTGCATCAACCATCAGAATAACAGTATTAGCAAACTTAATACTATTAATAGTATCAGAAGCTGATAATTTTTCTAAGGACTTGTTAATAGCTCCCTTTTTTCTTAGACCAGCCGTATCAATTAATTTAAATTTATTATCATTATATAGCCAATCAATTTCTATAGATTCCCTTGTTATACCGGCTTCAGGCCCTGTTAACAATCTTTCATTGTCAATAATACTATTAATAAAAGTAGATTTTCCTGCATTTGGTCTACCACTTACCACTATTTGTATATAGTCAGCCTTTATTGGGTCGATTAATTCTTCCTCTAGTTCCTCATCCCCTAATTTCTCAGTTATTGCATCGTGTAAATCTGCCATACCAACACCATGTTCTGCAGAAATTGGCACTACATTATCAAAACCAAGCTTGTAGTATTCTTTAGCAAAATCAAACCGTCCTTCACATTTATTGACAATCAACACAGATTTTTTATCATACCTTCTGATAAAATTAGCAAAAAACTTATCTTCCGGTAATACGCCATCCTTACCATCCACCATAAGGCATAGCAAGTCTGCTTCTAGAATCGCTTCTACAGTCTGTTGCATCATTCTATATTCTAATTTTTCACCGATTGCTTCTTCTAAACCAGGAGTATCAATTACCATGAAATCGAATGGTCCAATTTGAGCATCAGCGTATTTTCGATCACGTGTTACCCCCGGGAGATCATGTACGATAGCCTTTTTCCTGATAGCCAAACGATTAAAGAGCGTAGACTTCCCTACATTGGGTCTACCAATAATCGCCACAATTTTTTTACGCATCACCTTTATATTATCATAATAATTAATTAGCACTAATAGACATCTTGCATAATTCTACTTCTACAAGAGATGGAAACGATGTCATTCCTGCGTAAGTAGGAATCTAAAAAGATAAGCCCAAGAAGACTCTTGGACTTTTCTAGCCCCCGCACTGAAGCAGGGGTGACATCGAAGGTGCAGGAAGTCTATTACTTAAATATACTCAAATCATTTGAATATTGCATATTTGAGTATATTATTAACACTTAATTATATAAAATTAAAGCATAAATAACCTCAGTTCGATATAAGAATCATTAATTCTTATATCGAACTGGCTTTGTTATAAGGGAAAATGCACTCTTGAAGCGGCTGACGCGAGTGCATTTTAACTTTTTTCATCATTCAATATGTGATTTTAATAATTAAAATCACATATTGAATGGAGTGTTATATTTTAACAATCAGGTGTAGAACCGCTTCAAACCTGATTATTTCTATATATAATACTGAATTCGATGTAACAAGTTACATCGAATTCACGTATAAACATACTTCTAAAGGACAAATATTATGCATAATGGCAGTTCTAATAATCTTTATTATACACTAGAAGGCTTTAAAACTATGCTTATTCCAATGCGAGCGAACATAGAAATTTTAGAGCAGTGGTTTAAAAATAGTAATAATCCTGTAAAAAATAGCGGCTACGCTCACGTTATGTTAGCATATTTGACGCTTGCTGAAAGGATGACTAGAACATATAAGAAGCCAAAATTTAACATTAATGAATGTATTATCAATGGTACATCTTATGTCGTTAAAGAAAAAACAGTTGCGACTAAAACATTTTGTCAATTAAAGCATTTTAGCAAAATTGGTATTAAGCAGAAGAGTATGCCAAAGTTATTAATAATCGCTCCAATGTCAGGACACCATGCTACCTTACTTAGGGACACTGTAACTGAAATGCTCCCCTACGCAGATGTATATATTACAGATTGGCTTGATGCAAGCACTATACCTAATCAACTTGGTAAATTTAACTTAGATGATTTTATAGACTACTTAATTGAGTTTATGACGCTTCTAGGACCAAATCTGCACACTATGGCAGTATGCCAACCAACAGTTCCCCTTCTAGCTGCCATTAGTATAATGTCTGCAAATAATGATGTAAATGTGCCGCGGTCAATGACTTTGATAGGTGGACCTATTGATGCAAGGCTTAATCCTACAGATGTTGACTTGTTTGCAATCCATAAAAGCATGCAATGGTTTTGCCAAATGGTGATTACATCCGTCCCCTTTAACTATCCTGGTTACGGAAGAAATGTCTATCCAGGATTTTTACAACTTATGGGTTTTATCAGTTTAAATATTCCTCGGCATATCAATTCGCATTTGGATTTACTACAAAATTTGCTAGATGGCAACCTTGAAAAAGCTAATCATACCATAAAATTTTATGATGAATATTTAGCCACTATGGATATAACATCGGAATTCTATCTGCAAACAATACAAGAAGTATTTAAAGATTTTGCTCTTGCCAAAGATGAATTTGTCTCAAAAAATCGTAAAGTTCATTTAAAAAATATAACAAAATGTGCTTTACTAGGCATCGAAGGTGAGAATGACGATATAGCTGCGGTTGGACAAACTAAAACTGCATTAGATTTGTGTTCCGGTATTCCTATGACAATGAAAAAATATCATTTACAAAAGGGAGTTGGACATTACGGCTTATTTAGTGGTAGCAAATTTAAACAGTTTATTGTACCGATAATTAGGGATTTTATATATAGTTGTCAAAATTAGACTTCTAATGCAAAAAAGTTATTGCATTAATTATTAATCCGTTTATAACGGTTCAATCAATTAAATGCAAATTATATGAGCAAAATAAAATTCCAACTTTTACCACAAGAAAAAATTAAAGCAACTCTTAATTCACTTGCTTTACTTCCAACAAGACAAAGTAATAAAGCTTTTATAGACAATATTTGTTCTAATGCTCATCCTGAAGTGTTAATGGAACTAATTAAGAAAAAAATGTTGGGAGATAATACAGAACTAACAACAGAATATTTGCTTGTTAATTTATGTTCTCATCAAGAATATAGGGGGAGGCAGTATACATACAACAAATCATTTGCCAAATTTATTGAAGACTATGCCAATATTAAAATTGGCAAAATTTATCCAACTGATCCAAGCATCACATTTAAGAAACCAAATGATAATATAGTAAAAGTAATCTCTATCAAAAATAGTTTAAATATAAGTCAAAGTGAAAAGATATGGACATCTTATGCCGAAGCATTACTAAACTTACACAACTATAAATCAAAAAACACAGTAATAGCTAAAGAGATATCCTATATAAAAGAGTCTTTCTTATCAATTATAGATTCTATAGATAAGAATGATCTGTTTATTGAATTATTGTATGATTTTACCAAAGTTATTGGATCAATGGATCGAGATACTTTAACAGTAATTCGTAATAAGCAACTCTTTAAAGAGTCAATAATACTTTCCCAAAACTTAACACAGTATTTTATTAATATTCATAATATAGGAGAGGCAAAATATTTTTTAAACATTACAGATCAATTAATACGTTCTTCTCAACTTCATGAGATTGATAAACAAGAAGATTTTAAAGTATTACAAGCCCATCATTACTGGAATAATGGAATGCTGCTAATGCTTGAAAATAAACACTTAGAAGCTACAGATTATTTTGAAAAATATTATCAATATAATGCTGATCAAGCTACTGTCACTAATTTATATAGTCTATACACTACAATAGGAGAATATAATAAAGCAGAGGCTCTATTTAATAAACATCCAGATACGTTACCTTGTGTAAAGATGATGAAAGATGTTTTAAATAACGAAGAATATACTGATTTGCAATTAATAAAAGATTTCTGTTATACAGATAAGTACAGTATAGTTATTATCAATCTTAAATTGGCTATATTATTAAATGATGAAGAACACATAAAATCTTATAGGTCAATATTAAAACATCAGATAGTAGCACAAAAAGAAGAGTTTAACAAAATCTCCCCTGAATTTCAGGCAGAAGCTAAATTATTATTAGATAATCGTGTTGAAAATGTCAGTGCAATTATAAAAAAGCTTAATCCTGATATAACATCAGCACTGTTTTTTAAGCTGTCAGTATTATATTCTGATATTTCCAATTATAACATTGCCTTAAAATATATAGATCTAGCTATATCCTATAAATCAAACGATCCTTTATACTTATTTCACAAAGACATTTTAGAATTTCATAAGGAACTTTCTGAGAATTTTAACGAATCGTATCCGGAAAAGCAAGCAGAAATTGAACATAAAGAACTGAATGAAATAACTCTAAGTAATGACGAAGAGTCACAGATAGAAAAAAGAGTTACAAAAGAAAAAACTAGACCAACACAAACTTTGCCTTCGTATGATGATATAATTGATAGCTGTGACCCTCAAAAAATAGACCAATACTTCAAATTAAGTAAAAAAATTCTTTTAGAACAATCGATAAATCCGGTTAATAAAGATAAAGATGCTGGATGGATAATCAATGCAGAGACTAAAATTAAGTTATTAGATGCAATTAATATATTTCCTAATTTATACGCTGCTATTGATTCTAGTTTAAAATTAGATATTGATCTTAGTAAGTGGGAGAATATTCTAACAAAAGGTTTTACTTCAAGAAAAAATGCTGAAAATGGTATTAAGTACTTAAAGCGTGGTATTTATGAAGCAAAAGATTGTAGTAGTGATGTCAGATTAGTTGCTTCTAAAACTTATATAAACGAAGATAACAAAAAATTAATGTTATTTACTAACCAAATGAGTCATAAAGAAGTAACAAAATATATAGAAAATACTACTTACGAAGAGATTTATTGTACTAATCATAATAACGAACCGCAACTAATAGGAGCAGCGTCAATGGATGAGTAGGAGTCAAGGCTCAGTATAATGTCATCCCCGCGTAAGCGCATAGGCGTCAACTTAAGAGCGTAATGATTGAACATGTATAAACAAATTAAACACAGCCGTCATCGCGAGGCATCGTTAGATGCCGTGGCGATCCAGATAAACAGCGAAGCTGTTTTTTAGAGTAACGCTTCGCGTATCTTAGATTGCCGCGTCGCCGCTTGCAGCGGCTTCTCGCAATGACGTTTAGGTTTGATTTACTTATACATACTCAATCATTACACTCTTAAGTTGACACCTATGCGCGTAAGCAGGAATCCATAACATCTAACGGCCTTTTAAACTATTTTCTTACTAAGATTTTTGCTCTATCGGTGATAATTTCATCAACAAGTCCAAAAGATTTAGCTACTTCAGGATCCATGAAATTATCACGTTCCATACTTTTTTCAATAGAATCTAGTTCTTGCCCTGTATGCTTGACATATAAGTTATTGAGCATTCTTTTTAATTTCATGGTTTCTTTAGCATGAATTTCTATATCTGTAGCTTGCCCTTGGTAACCACCTGACGGTTGATGGATCATTATACGACTATGTGGTAGGGAATAACGCATACCTCTCTCACCAGCAGTAAGCAACAGAGACCCCGCGGAGCAAGCCTGCCCTATACAAAGAGTAGAAATTTTAGGTTTAATATATTGCATAGTATCATAAATTGCCAAGCCAGAAGTCACAACACCACCAGGAGAGTTAATATACATAAAAATATCTTTTTCTGGATTTTCTGCCTCTAAGAATAGTAATTGTGCAACCACCACATTGGCCATATAATCTTCAATTTGACCACAAACGAAAACGATGCGTTCCTTTAATAACCTAGAATAGATATCATAGGCTCTTTCCCCTCTAGGGGTTTGTTCAACTACTATAGGCACGTATGTCATTAAATTTTCTCCTAAATTTATTGTAACCTGATTATTGTAACCTGAGTTCAATATAACTTGTTATCAGTATAGTCCCTGTTAGGGTTGATATATTACCCCTGATGCACCTTCGATGCCCCCTGCCTATGCAGGGGTGACATCCGAAGGTGCTTAGAATAATAATTATTTTTATGTCGAATTCAAGTTAAATAAGTAATTACTCATTAGCACTCGTTTGTTTCTTCATAGAAGATTCCTTAGACAATTTTTTATTGCTCACTGATTTTAGCTGATCAAAAATACTTAAAGCTTGAGTTATAAAACTCCCTGGTTCAGAAAGATTTGCTGGAAGAATTACTGTATTACTATCTTTGGCTAACTCACCAAAAGCATTTATATATTGTTCAGCAATTTTTAAAGATACTGCGTCATTACCCCCAGACTTTTGAATAGATGCAGCAATAACTTCAATACTTTTAGCAGTAGCCATTGCTACTAATCCTATTGCCTCAGCTTCACCTTTAGCTCTATTTACTTGGTCAATATAGGAAGCTTCAGAATTTAATACAACTTGAGCCTTCTCACCTTCTGCATGGTTTATTTTTGCTTGTCTATTGCCTTCTGAATCCAAAATTTGAGCTCGTTTCTGACGTTCTGCTGCAACTTGTAATTCCATTGCTTTAAGTATTGTTTGTGGTGGCTGAATATCTTTAATTTCATAACGCATACATTGTATCCCCCAATTTACTGCAGCTTGGTTAATAGCAGACACAATAGCAATGTTTAACGTTTCTCGTTCTTCAAAAGTCCTATCTAATGGTAATTTACCTATTTCTGAACGCATGGTGGTCTGTGCAAGCTGTGTGATGGCATAATATGGACTATTAACACCATAAGATGCAGCGACTGGATCAACAATTTTTACATATAAAACACCATCTATTAATAACGTAACATTATCATTTGAAATAGCTGTTTGAGCAGTAACATCAATAGCTTCTTCCTTCAAGGTGTGTTTATAGGCTACTCTTTGAATCACTGGTATCAAAATATTCAATCCGGGCTGCAAAACCCTATCAAATTTTCCAAACTTTTCTACAACCCATGCTTGTTGTTGTGGTACAACCTTAACCATCTGTACAATAATAAGAATTGCCACGATACTACAAACTAATAATATATATTCCATTTTAATCCTCTGTTAATTTAATCTTAGTTCGGTGACATCGTTCGCAGTTGATGCTTAACAATATAACTTGTTACATGAATTCAGGTTAATCTAACAATTTGACGACGTTACCATCATAAATCTTAGTAATCCCTTCCAATACCACCATATCTCCTTCCCTAATTTCGCTTGAGATAATCTCTGTTAAACCATTTAAACTAGTGCCAAGTTTAACATAAAGTTGTTGTACCTTATTGTCATTGAGTTTATATACAAAATACTCACCTTTATTATTACTCTGTACCGATTGATTAGGCACAGCTAAATTCCTATGTTTGTTAAGAATTAGATCTATATTTACATAGCTTCCATGCACAATATTACTATTAGAATCAACGATAATTTTAGCACTTATAGTACCATTATCTGAAACATATTGTGAGATTTCAGCAATTTTTCCATTAATTAATCCACCCTTATTATCGGTTATCACTAAATTAGTGGATTCTGATACCTGATTATAAAGCCCCTCAGGTAGCTCTATTAAAATATTATTAGTAGTAGAATTTTGAGCAATAATGCTAAAAAGATAATCTCCTTGTTTTATCTTATCCCCTATTTTGGATTTTATTATACCAATATATCCATCAAATGGAGCTATAAGAACCATATCGTTGTAACTATTCATTGCTTTAGCAAAAGCAAGCCTAGCTTCTTCTAACTCGCTGCTAGATTTTTCTAGCACATCACTACTAATATATTTTTTGGCAAGTAATTCCTTGTTACGGCTATAAGAAGCCATGGCTTTTCTTAAAGAGACTTCCGCTTGTGACTTAATTGACATAGCTAAATCTTGGTCAATAATAAGTAAAACATCACCTTGATGGATCTTACCTCCTTGGGAAGTAGATACTAAATCAAGTCTACCAGAAACATTTGCATAATAATCACGGCTCATACCACTCTTACATTGTCCTATAACGCTGAAAACATTATATAAATCAGCCATTTGTACTGTAGTAGCTTTTACCCCAATAGTTTCTTGTTCTTCAGCTATAACACAGCAAGAAGTAATGCATATACACAAAAAAATAATTATAGTCTTAAATCTGTTATCCAACGATGTTCCTTCTCTAAAATCTCAAAACGAATTTTTTCACTTTTTTCATCTAGTTCTGTTTCCGGGATCAAAGAAGCCCCGTCAAATTCAAAACCATAAAAATTAATCTGTAATTTGCTACATATTTTTGCCACTGACTCAATATTTTCTAAAATATCGTCCACAAATATTATTGTTTTAGGATAGTAGTTTTTTTTGTGTAAAATATTCTCTAATACTGCACCTTTATCAACATCGGCTGTCAGAATCACCCCTTCTTTCATCATTGGTATACCACCCCCAATATGTAATTCATCAACTAATATTTCCTCTTTTATCGGAGTAGATTTCATAAAATCTATATTTATCCCTTTAAGCTCTGTAAGACGCCAATCGGTAAAATCCTCAATAACACCAAATTTCCCTGTATATAATTTGGTCAGAGCAGCAGTTGGGATTTGCATCTTCCATAATCTACCTAGTATATCAGTTATATTATAGTCCACTAAGCGAATAGTACGATTTTTTAAAATAATACTGAATAAAAGATGTCTTTCTTCTCTCGTAAGACGGTTTTTGCTTTCAGTACGCCACTGCCGTCTATAAGGATGAGTTAAGCGATATTCATCTTGATCCATGATAAGTACGTCATCTACATCAAAAAGCACCAGACTATCTTGATCTAGCTTATCTATTACTTCCGATATTTTTAAAAAATCGGAAACTTTAGTTGTTTTAGCAAATATATGTTTATTCATAGTTCTAATGATAAGTTTATTATTTCTTCCAAAGAATTAGCTATTATAGCTAAATCTGATTCTCGTACAAGAGTATGAACTCCATCTTTTATTAATTTCACCACTACCATATCACTAGTAATATTTTCTACAAGGTTATTTGAGATGGTGTAAGGTACGTCCTCATCTAGCATCCCGTGAATTAAATGAATAGCCCCCTTAAGCTTAATACTATTTGCATTTAGTAACAAGTGATTTCTAGCTTCGAGTATTAATTGATAACTTATTGGATATTTATCGTTGCAATTACGCCCACCAACCTCAAGGTATTTTTGTTGTTGCATTTGTGTTTTTTGCATTTCAGTTAAATTTTGCCAAATAGTTTCTGTAAAATCTAGGGCAGGAGCAATACAAACAAGACCACAAACTTTACTAGGAAATTTTATAGCAGCAAGAATGGCTAACCAACCACCCATGCTAGAGCCTATGATAATAGCTGGTTGCACTACAAGTTTATTTAAAACTAGTTCAACCCCTGTAAGCCAAGATCCAATCGTTTCATCTAGAAATCTACCTGATGATTCTCCATGACCAAAATTATCAAATGTGATAAAATTATAATCACGTTTTTTACAGTAATTCTCAAGAAACATAGCCTTTCTACCATTCATACCCGACATCAAGCCATGCAAGAAAATTACCGAGGGCATATTTTTTTTACTACTTTCGTGATGATTGTAAGTGATAAATCTTTTCTTTTCTGTATTATATATTTTACGCATCTAAATTAATTATGTAAAAGATTAATGATTTCATCAGATTCACCCAAACGATATCATAAACCCACCATTTTGCAAGTAGTTCCAGCTTTATCCTCTGGTGGAGTGGAGCGAGGAACAATTGAAGTGGCTAAAATGTTAAAAAAAGTTGATTATAATGTTATTGTAGTTTCATCTGGTGGTTCATTGGTTGAAGAATTAGTAGCGGCAGGAGTGCCACATATTTTTATGAATAGTGCTACTAAAAATCCTTTAACAATATGGAAAAACGCAAGAATTCTGTCAGAAATAATTAAGGAATATAACGTAGATATAGTGCATGCAAGATCGAGAGCTCCAGCTTGGAGTTGTTATATGGCGGCAAAGGCTACAGGCGTCAAATTCTTAACAACATTCCACGGAGTCTACAACATCTCGAATCCTTTCAAACATTTTTATAATAGCGTCATGGTCAAAGGCGAAAAGATCATAGCTGTGTCTAATTTTGTAAAACACCATATATTAATTAATTATCAAATCCTAGAAGATCAAATTGTTGTAATATGTCGAGGGGTAGATTATCGTTATTTTGATCCAAAAAATGTTACAGAAGAAAAGTTACTAAAACATAAAAAGAAATACGGTATATCTAACAACACTCCTATAATATTGTTACCATCAAGAATGACCAGTTGGAAGGGGCATCTTACCCTTGTTGAAGCACTTGGCAAATTAAAACATCTAGATTTCTACTGCCTAATGGTTGGAGATTTATCCAAACATCCCAATTTTACCAACCGAGTAAAATCTCTTATAAACTTATTGAAACTACAAAGTAAAATTCAAATTTTTGGTAATGAAACTGATATGCTCAGCCTTTATGGTATTTCAGATATAGTAATATCTACTTCAATTGAGCCAGAAGCATTTGGTCGAACTATAACTGAAGGACAATCAATGGAAAAGCTAGTAATTGCTACAAATATAGGTGGAGCTATTGAAACAATATTAGATAAAAAAACTGGATTTCATGTCAAACCAAACGATGCTGTTGATTTAGCAGAAAAAATCGAACATTGCTTATCTATACTCAAAACCAATGAAGGTAAAAAAATACAACAAGCAGCAAGAAAAGCAGTAATCGATAATTTTTCCCTTGATTTAATGCTTAGTAAAACCTTAGATCTATATAAAAAAATGCTCAAAAAAACATAATATTTCCCCCTGTTCTTTGTAGTTCCCTTATATCTTTCCACCTGTAGCTATGATTTTTAAACTACCCTAGAGAGCCAGGGTAATTTAAAAGTCGGGCTGCAAGCCTAATAGATAAAGGAAAAAGTGCTTAATATGCACTCGATGTCATTCCCGCGTAGGCGGGAATCTAAAAAAATAAGCCTGAAAGACTATTAAGTAATATAGATCCCTGCCTTCGCAGGAATGACATCGGTAGTGGTTAAACTTGCATCTGTAGCAACTAGTGATTGTGACTTTTAAATTACCCTGAGAGAGCCAATGAAAATTCTATTCTTGAAATCTACTAATTATACTTTATACTGGTTCGTTATTGTATATATATCTTGTAAAATTAAAAAGAGAATATTATGGCTAGGATAACGATTGAAGATTGTGTTGGAAAAATTCACGATAGGTTTAAGCTTGTAGCTTTAGCTGCTCAAAGAGCAAATGATATAAATTCCGGTAGTAAAATGACTATTAATAACGTGAAAGGTGATAAGGCAACTGTGCTGGCATTACGTGAAATAGCTGCTGGTCATATAACGATTCCAGCCCTAAAGGCACAATTATTAAAACGTCTTCGAACAAAAAGCAGAATCGATCCTATTGATGAAGAAAATACTGATGCTTCTCTTGATACTGCTGTAGAAGAGTTTGATTATTTACCAAGCGGCTCAGATCTTTGTGTTACTGAAGACTACTCTGATTTAGATGATCAAATATTTGATGATAATGCTAGTGATGATGAACAAAAATGATTATTGGTGTTGGTACAGATATAGTACAAATTCCAAGAATAGAAAGGATCTTAAACCTATATGGTCAGCGTTTTATAAACATAATTCTTTCTAAAACAGAAATACAAAAGCTAACTTCTCTAAGCAAAGACCAGCATGGTTGTTTTTTGGCAAAAAGGTTTGCTGCGAAAGAGGCAGTTAGCAAGGCTCTTGGTGTTGGAATTGGGAGGGGCTTACGATTTAAAGACATCTCTGTACTAAATGATGCCTTAGGAAAGCCCCTTGCCCAAATTTGTCATCCTGAAAATCCAAACAAATTTGGACAAATCAAAATTCACTTGTCCATTTCAGACGATTACCCAATTTCTGTAGCTTTTGCAGTCATTACCTCTAAGGTTTAGAGGTTTTTTAATAGTTCAAACATAGTTTTCCCAATATCAGCTGGTGATCTAGTGATAGTAACACCTGCACTTTGCAACGCCTCCAACTTATCTTCAGCTGAACCCTGTCCATTAGAAATAATTGCACCAGCATGCCCCATTCTTTTACCTTCAGGAGCAGTAACACCAGCAATGAAACTAACTATTGGTTTTTTAATCTTTGAGCTTTTTATTAATTCAGCAGCCTTTTCCTCAGCATCCCCACCTATTTCACCAATCATAATAATTGATTCTGTTTCATCATCTTGCAAAAACATTTCAATACAATCAACAAAATCGGTGCCGTTAACTGGATCTCCACCAATACCAATACAGGTAGATTGACCAAGACCAACAGCTGTAGTCTGTGCTACTGCTTCATAAGTCAAAGTACCGGACCGGGATATAATTCCTACCCTGCCTCTCTTATGAATATAACCAGGCATTATACCTATTTTGCATTCATCAGGAGTAATAATGCCAGGACAATTTGGTCCAATTAATCTAGTTTTTGATCCGATTAATGCCCTTTTGACCTTTATCATATCAAGTATCGGTATTCCCTCTGTAATACACACTACCAAACTAATTCCTGCATCTATAGCTTCCAAAATTGAATCAGCAGCAAAAGGTGGTGGGACATAAATAACGCTGGCAGTAGCCTTAGTTTTTGCAACTGCCTCATGTACTGTATTATATACAGGTAGATCTAGATGAGTATTTCCACCTTTTCCAGGAGTTACCCCTCCTACCATTTTAGTACCATAACTGATGGCCTGCTCAGAATGAAAAGTCCCTTGAGAGCCAGTAAAACCTTGGCAAATTACTTTTGTATTTTTATCAACTAATATTGACATATATGCATTTTCCGTATTTTTATATGAATTATTTTACTGCATCGACGATCTTAACAGCAGCATCACCTAAATCATTTGCAGCAATTATTTTTAAACCAGAATTTGCTAAAATATTTTTACCTAATTCAAAATTGGTACCAGCTAAACGTACAACCAGTGGAACTGTAATGCCAATCTCTTTCACTGCAGCAATAATGCCTTCGGCTATTATATCACAACGCATTATACCACCAAAAATATTAACTAAAACCCCTTGTACATGTGAATCTGATAAAATTATTTTTAGTGCTTCCGTTACTTTCTCACGATCAGCCCCACCACCAACATCTAAAAAGTTTGCCGGTTCAGCACCATAAAGCTTGATAATATCCATTGTAGCCATAGCTAGCCCAGCCCCATTCACCATACAACCAATAGTACCATCCATCTTAACATAACTAAGACCAAGGCTAGCTGCTTTTATTTCAAGAGCATCTTCTTCATCATCATCCCGCATATTTAAAATATCAGGATGTTTAAATAGTCCATTATCATCAAAGTTAATCTTGGCATCAAGTGCCAATAAACTACCATCAGCTTTTGTTATTAGTGGATTAATTTCAATTTGGTTAGCATCAGTTGCTATAAAAGCTCGATAGGTTGACTCAACAATTTTCATCATTTGTTTTGCCTGCTCATTCTTAAAGCCAAGCTTGTATGCCATTCTACGACAATGAAATGGCTGTATGCCTGTTGCAGGATCAACTGATACTTTAATAATTTTCTCTGGAGTATTATGAGCAACTTCTTCAATATCTATCCCACCTTCAGTAGAAGCTATAAAAGTTACCTTGCTATTACTACGATCAAAAACGGCACTAAAATAATATTCTTTTAAAATATCACACCCAGATTCAACATAGAGATGGCGAACCTTTTGGCCCATAGCTGACGTCTGATGAGTTACTAAGTTAATGCCAAACATTGCGTGTGCTGCTTTCTTTGCCTCTTCTTTAGTTCTTACAACTTTTACACCACCAGCTTTTCCCCTACCACCTGCGTGGATTTGGGCTTTAACCACATATATTTCTGCTTCTAAACCATCAATTAGCCTATCGATGTCTTCTTTTTGCAATATTACAACTCCTGTAGAAGTAGGTATACCATATTGCCTCAGAATCATCTTTGCTTGGTATTCATGAATATTCATTTTTATAATTCTTTTAATAATTTAATCCTAGGTTCTTATACTACAAATGTTGCCAATTTGTAAAGCTTCATTTACTACTTGTTAGACGTTAGTAGTTTTGGGGGTATCTAAAATTCACCAATGTTATCCCTGCGAAAGCATAAATTACCCTCAAATATTGATGTATAGTCAATTGATGAGAAGTTGGTGACGTCGTCTTCGATCGCTCGCCTATTACATATAGGCGTTGCTCCATCGCTCCTAGCACCAAATCCTCCTGAATTGACTATAATAAATTAATAGTAAGCTCAAGTAATCATCACCATTAGGGGGGATATCACCCCTGCAAAAGTAGGGGTCTAAAAAAATAGCATAGAAGACTATTTAAACTTTTTTAGATTCCTGACCGAAGCGGGAATGACACCCTAGGCTATTAAACCTATGTCTTATACCATTTCCCAAAACTAAATTGCTACTCGGAGTACGAGTGTCGAACACCGGAGCGTACAACTAGTACGTGAGGAGCGTAGATCATGAAGTACGACAACGTGATGATTAGTTTTCGGAAATGGTATTACATCAATATTTGAGGTTAAACTAATAGATATATTCATCTTACTCTACTTTTTGCTTACGATTTTTGTTTCCTAGATATATATACTCCACTTGAAATTATTATTATTGCTCCAATCATTGAGAAAATATCTGGTATTTCCTGCCATATAACTACACTTAAAATTAAAGAAAATACAACGCTACTATAAGCTAGTATACTCATTTCAGTAGCTAAACCAATTTCTAATCCCTTATTTAATAATATTTGGTGTAAAAGCATCAACAGAGCGTTGGTTAATAGCAATATCCAATCCTTTGAAGAAACTTGTGTTATATTAAAATCCACTAAAAATGGTAACATAATAAGAGAGGAAATCCAAAAATAATACACTAATACTCTATCTGATGTCTCCGTTTTTAGTAAGTTGTGTAATGATATAATAGTTAATGCCATAAATATTCCGCTAAATAATCCAAAAACGGCTCCTAAATTTATAATTTCTACTGATGGCTTCAGTATTAATAAACAGCCAATAAACCCAATTATTGCTAAAAATAATAGATCATTTTTGATAGATTTATCAGTAAAAATACTCGTTATTAGCAGCACCCAAATTGGAGACAAATTCGTAAGTGTACTAACATTGAAAAGAGACAAGTAATTTACTGATGAAAACACGCAATACCAACATGCTGTACCCAATAATCCCCTTGTAATTAATGCACAATATCGCTGTGATACTATTAATTGACCACGAGACCTAATAATTTTTGGTAAAAAAAAGATAGCGCAAAGAAAGAATTGTGAAAATACAACTAGAGAAATAGGTATACTACTATTAAGAGATTTTACTATACTAGCTTTCATTGCTCCAAGTCCAAATGCACTTAAGATATACAATGTTGCTTTCATAGTGGTTCTACTCTAATGAATTGATTTTACGAAATTTCTAGGCATTCGCGCATATACTGCTCGTAAATGAAGAGTTGGTAGACGATAGTATAACTTAAGAGCTAGGCAGTAGCAAAGTCAAGCGGCGTAGCGTACATGAGTAACGGAGCAGCGGATATCTTTGGTCGCGGGAACACCAATTCTTGAAGTTCTACCTGAGTATACTTCTCCTACTTCAATTGGAGCGTAAAACAATCCATAATGGCTAACTCTATGGCTAACTCTCGCATTAATCAATAAATTGTCCTACCACTACCTTTAAAATTCTGATGAGCCTTATCTAATTTTTTGATAAATTCTGGAGAATAAGATTTAAGATCACTTTTCGATCCACCCTCATATTTTTTAGCTAGATCTATCCCCCCTCTAATCATATTATAAGCAAAATTTTCTTCCTTTGTTTCTCCAGCTATTCTTTTAGGGTTCATGAACTTATAAACTTGGTATAAAGCAAAATTTTTCACTAAACGTTTTGCTTCCAATCTAGATTGATTACTTATGCCTTGTAGCTTATCTTTTGATTTTATCAAACCTCGGTTAGCTTCTTTTACCAATTGTGAATGTTGTTGCATTAAGTAACTACTTACTTCAGCAACATTCTTACTAACAAGGTTCTCATCAATTTTAACACCTAATTTTCCTAATTTCTTGTATTCAAGTTTACCTAAATATTTTTTTATTAATAGGATGATCTGTGTTTGTAATTTTGTTAGATCCATTGTTTGCTCGTTAAGACAAGCCAATATTTGTTCTATTTCCTGCTCGAAAGCATCGTTGTTACTTAACTCATTGAAAATTTCCATCGCCTCATCAGATCCAAGTTCATCATCAGTGATGCCTACTAATGCATCCTTAATTTGGTCTGCCAATTTTCTAGAGTCCTGTGGTTTTTTGTCATCTGTTTCCATTTATTAGTCCCCTGTTTACGAAATCTATTCTTGAGTAGTAAAATGTCCTCTATAAGTTCGGTACAACATGACTCCCTGATGTTTTTCAATTATATTTCGGCACAGTAAGGCTGAGTCAATAGATTTTTGTTTTTTAGTAAATTTATGTTCTTTTTTGAGACATAACTCACTTATACTAATATTTTGCCAAATAAGTCCATCAAAAATTTTTGCTTTAATATAACCACTTGACTTTAAGTTATCATAATCTCCTTTGTTAAGACTCAATGCATCATCATTTAATAAAAGCTTAACATCCCCAACATTTGGTGCTGGTATAGGATCAACATATTTAATATAGACTTTACCGGTTAATTCTATCTTGCTAGGTATCATAATGCTTTATCTATATTAAATTAAGTTCCTGTCATATCTTTGATAAAAATCACAATCTATTTTATTATCACGACTCTTTGTTATCTTCCATCTCTGATTCTGATGGTTCAATAACTTCTCCTTGAAAATGATGCAATAGTGTTTCTTGTTCATCATATTCTTTCAACATATAACCACGTCCCCATACTGTATCAATGTAGTTTGTACCACCAGCAGCATCAGCTAATTTCTTACGTAATTTGCATACAAATACGTCTATAATTTTAATCTCCGGCTCATCAACACTACTATAAAGATGGTCTAAGAACATCTCCTTATTCAGTACTGTTCCCCTACGTAAGACTAATAATTCTAAAATAGCATATTCCTTATTCGTTAAATGAACCCTTGTTCCATCAACTTCTACAATTCTAGTATCAAGATGAATACTTACCTTGTCAAACCTAACCACTGACTCAGAATGTCCTTTAGAACGACGAACAATTGCATAAATACGAACAATTAACTCTTCGCGGTTAAATGGTTTTGTGATATAATCATCTGCCCCACACGTAAGTCCTTTAATTTTTTGATCAACTGTAGTAATACCTGATAAAATCAGTATAGGTGTTTTTACTTTAGCAGAACGTAATCTCAGTAGGACTTCGAATCCACTAATATCTGGCAGCATCAGGTCTAAAATAATTAAATCATAATTATAAATTTTAGCTATTTCTATTCCTTCTGTACCAAACTCCACCACCTCACAAATAATTCCTTCTGAAGCTAACGTTAATTCAATAGAACTAGCTATATCACTATTATCTTCTACTAACAGTACCCTCATAACATTTCTCCCATTAACAAATTTTTCTATAATATTAATTTATTATTCTTTATTACATATCTATGTTCTCATTTTATCTCTATAAGAGCAAGTAATTTTATCAAAATAAGATACAAGTAACGCGAATTTGGGATAAGAATTTGTCAATTCTTATCCCAAATTCGGTAAAATTATAGAAACAATCAGATTTGAGACGGCTCTGCATCTGATTGTTTCTATAATTTTATGGTTAACTCACCTTACGCCCCCATGGCAATTTAAAAGTCATAGGGAAAACAGCCTAGCGTCATTGCGAGGAGCTACTTTGTGGCGACGAAGCAATTGTAAGTTAAAAGTATGATATAATAGATATTGAAGTCAATGTAAATAATGATTTATACTGACTTATAAGGGGGTATTACAGCGATAGTCATTAATAATACTAAATGACTATCGCTGTGCAGGCGTGAGCGACCGTGAAGCAATTGGTTTTAAGATCGTATAGATCCTAGTACTCTAGCCCAAATCCCCGAGACGTTTGAATAGTTGATTGGGATGCCTTTGCACGCCCGCTTACAATCGTAAACATTAAAAGTCTTCGAGGTATTATGCTATTATACAATAATTTTATCGGTCTTGATATAGGAAAATTCAATTTTGTTGTTGCTATTCATGGAAAAAAAGAAACTAAAGAATATAATAACAACTCTAATGGAATAGCTGATTTTATCAAGGATTACAAAAAAGAGATTAGTTCTGCATTGTGTGTTTTAGAAACTACTGGTGGATATGAAATGGAACTATTACTAACGCTTTGCAATCAGGGTTTTGCTGTACATAGAGCCAATACTCGTAAAGTTAAAAACTTTATTAGGTCTTTTGGTAATGCAGCTAAAACTGACAGTCTTGACGCTAAAGCTCTAGCACTTTATGGTTTTGAACGATCAGAAAGATTAGAGCTATTTAAAGTACAATCTAAGCAAGCTTTAAACTCGTATGAATTAGTAGGACGTAGGAACGATCTTAAACAAATGTTGATTGCAGAAAAAAATAGGTTTCAGTCCCCGAGAGCTGATTTAATCAAGTCTAGTTGCGTTAAAATGATCGAAGTACTAGAAGAGCAAATTGCATCTATTACTAAAGAAATAGACGACTTAATAGCAAAAGATAAACTCTTGCAGGCTAAGAAAGAAACTCTACAAACTATTAGTGGTATAGGCACAGTAGTATCTAATGAGCTTATAGCTTTGTTACCTGAACTTGGTACATTGAACCGCAAACAAATAGCATCATTAGTAGGTGTTGCACCAATATCTAATGATAGCGGTAGATATAGCGGATATAGACATACAGGTCATGGTCGAAATTTTGTTAGACCTATGTTGTTTGTAGCTGCTATGGCTGCTAGAAATTCTAACTCTGAACTGAAGGTATTTTATGAGAAATTGATCAATAGAGGAAAAAAGAAAATGGTGGCGATGGTAGCATTAATGCGTAAAATCATTGTGATTGCAAATGCTAAGTTACGTGATTTAACTAGCTCTGCACAAGCAATAAAAATTTAAACCAAATTTATTTAAATTTTTATTGCGAACATAGTTGATCTAATGAATGTGGATTGCCACTACACTCACGTGGTCTCGCTAATAGACGTCTTGTACTTTTCTACAATTTTTAAATGCTATACGTAAGGTGAAATAATCAGCAATTTCTTTAAATTATTAAGCCTTTTACTTGTGATTTCCATAGTTTTTTGTACAATTTACTGTTTTTCAGTAATTCCTCATGTTGTCCATCTTCAACTATGCTACCTTCATTAAAAACCAAAATTCTATCCATATTCAACAAAGTTGATAATCTATGAGCTATAACTAATACAGTTTTATTTTGCATTAAGTAATATAGAGAATCTTGTATCAACTCCTCAGTCTTACTATCTAGACTACTTGTTGCTTCATCAAGAATTAATATTGGAGCATTCTTTAATATTGCCCGTGCTATTATTATTCTCTGCCTCTGACCACCTGACAAGTTATTACCCCTTTCACCACATAAGCTTTGGTATCCTTCTGTTAGGCTCTCAATAAATTCATGTATATGAGCTAGTTTTGCTGCCTCTATTATCTCTTCTAAGCTAGCATCTTTTTTTCCATATCTAATATTATCCATGACTGTCCTATGAAATAGGATTGGTTCTTGCGGTATTATACTAATATTTTCTCGTAAAGAGTCTTGAGTTACATATCTAATATTTTGCCCATCAATTAGAATTTCTCCTTGGTCTATATCGTGCAACCGTGTAATAAGATTAATAAAAGTTGTTTTTCCTGAACCAGAAAACCCTACTAATCCGACCCTTTGTTGACTCAAAATTGTAACGGATTTATTCTCAAATAAATTATTATTATGATAATATTTAAAACTAACATTTTTAAATATTATCTCACCTTTTGTAACCTTTAGAAGATGGGCATTCTCAATATCTTCTATAATATGAGGTTTCATTAATGATACACTTTGATTAAAAGAACCAAACTCTTCGAACATATCTCCTACTTCCTGCGTTAGATCCCAAATTTCACTACTAACCGTTATAGATAAAGTAAGTATCAACACGCAATCTCCTATAGTTATTTGCATTTGACTACGAAGTTGAGCTAGATAATAAACCATTATAAAAATCATTATAGAACAAGCTATGCCTAGTACAATACGTAGCTTAAACATAAAGAGTTGCATAATTTGTTCATTAACTACAGCATCATCTATCCTTACTTCTAGATTCTGACGTTCAAATTTATGAGAAGTAAACATCCGTATTGCACCAATATTTGCAATTGCATCAACAATACTGCCAGCAACTACTGATTTGCTTCGTGCATAATTTACTGAATATTTGTTTATTGTACTTGAACAGATAACGCTAGTGCCTACAAAAACACAAATATGTATAAGGAATATAGTAGCAAATATTTGATGTACACAGTACATTGTTCCAAGAGCAAAAACAATTATAGCTAGTTTGTATAGAATTTTCTCTCCAAATAAAGACAAAACCATTTCAAAAGATCTAGCCCCTTCAGTAATACGATTGGTAATATGACCAGCAAGGTTTTCTTGAAAAAATCTATGATTATGATACTGAGTGTAATTATACATTTCGTCTAATATCTGAGCTTTGATATATGGCATGGTTTTTAGATAAATATAATCATAAATTCGCCACATAGTATTTACACATACCCACCAAAATGCATATATTATTGCCCAAAACAACATGGAGGAAGGTAGGTCTTTAACTGTTTCATTAGAAAAAGACTCAATCAAATTTATAATTTTTTGTAGCAACACACTATCAATAGCTGGTATCATTCCCCGTATTATGCATAACACCCCTAAAATAGTTAGTTTAATTCTTCTTTTCTTTAAAAAATAGAAAAATAACCTTATTGCAGACTTTGAAAAATCAAAACCTTCTAACACAGCACACACCTCATTACAAAAAAAACTAATTAGACTAAATAACCTAAACTAATCTAACAACAAACTCTTGCCACCTTATTACTAAACTGTTATAAAAACGTACAGAATATCTGAAGTTGTTTAGAATGAAAGAAAAAAACGTACCTATTTTGAATACCCCAACTAAGAACACTACAAGCTCATTAGATACTGATAATAATCCCTTTTTTAATGTTAGGTATATTTGTCAATCAGCGACTCTAATTACCGAATCTATACAAAAAGGCTTTGATGTTGCCCAGTTACCTAATGGAGATATTACAGTTACAGAAATTAAAACAGTAAATGTTCACTATCATTGGGATTCTTTTAAACAAAGATTTGTTAAAGTAAGCCAAAGTTAGCATTATACACTATAAATATATTATTTTTTTGCAAAATATACTTAGTGTATGTATAATATGTTATATAATTAAGTGAATCGATTGTGTAATTAATTTAATTTATGGTAATAATATGCTACTTAAGAACATAGTAACCTTCATTGCTGTTACTTTATATTTTAGCCTATCAATATGTTTTGCAACTACCACACCAAGTAATAACAATCCAGCAGCATCATTAGAAGCATCAGCTCCTACTGCATCAACTGAATCTATTAAAATATTAAATGCTTGGGCAAGACCTTCTACCACTGCTAGCAAAAATAATAATTCTGCAATATATTTTGAGATTTTTAATGACTCTGACCTCGATTATAATTTGGTAAATGTTTCTTCAGATATAGCTAACAAGGTTGAATTACATAAAAGTTTTGTTGATGAAAAAGGGGTTAGCAAAATGGTAAAACTCGACAAGCTAGTCATCCCAGCTAAAAGTAGTGCTATTTTACAACCGGGTGGTATGCATATTATGCTCTTGGATCTAAAAACTATACTAAAAGTTGGTGATAACTTTGATTTATTCTTATATTTCGATAATGGGCTTCAGAAAGTTGTTCAAGTAGAAGTAAAAACAAAGTAGTTAGTCGTTCTTATAATGTAATGGATATTTGCCTTATATGCCAGCTATCGTTAACTCTAGTATCGGTAATAGTCTAGATGTCATCCTACGCTGGTAAGCCTTCCTTGTTTGTTGTTCCCATTCTTTAGATCATCCGAGTATACTCTTCTGCTCCTACGAATTGTTTTTTGAAAATGTCATGGATTCGCATGCTCACCATTCATTTTCAAATTCAATTCTTCAAATCATTTGAGTATATACGCGAATCTCCTACAGTTTTGCGAAACTAATTATTTAAAGCAGAAGAATATATAAATATTTTAATGAGGCTGCCCTGCTAATTAAAGTTTTAGTACTTTTAATTTTTAACTATATCATTTATATTCGGTAATTTAAACATAGTATGTGTAATTATATATGACCATTATGTCTGATAATTGGATAAGAAAAATGTGTATAGAACACGATATGATTGCACCTTTTACTGATACGCAGGTTAGATTGAATAATTCAGAGAGAATTATTTCTTATGGTTTATCTTCATACGGTTATGATGCAAGAGTCTCGAAGGAATTTAAAATATTTACTAATATTAATTCGGCAATAGTTGATCCAAAAAATTTTGATGAATATAGTTTAGTAGACAGAGAGGTTGATGTTTGTGTTATTCCACCAAACAGTTTTGCCTTAGCAAGAACAATTGAGTATTTTAAAATTCCAAGAGATGTGCTAGTTATCTGTGTTGGCAAATCAACCTATGCAAGATGTGGTATAATTGTTAACGTAACGCCGTTAGAACCGGAATGGGAAGGGCATGTAACATTAGAGTTTTCCAATACTACCCCACTGCCAGCAAGAATTTATGCTAATGAAGGAGCATGTCAATTTTTGTTTTTAAAAGGTGATCAAACTTGTAATATATCTTATGCCGATCGTTATGGGAAATATATGAAACAAAAAGGTGTTACCCTTCCAATAACTTAAAATTTAAAATGTAAAAAAGGACTATATTATTATGAAAGATACTAACCAAAAAGAAATGCCTCATATCGCTGTTAATGCACAATACATAAAGGATTTGTCTTTTGAAAATCCAGACGCTCCGAGATCTTTAGTATCTTTGGAACGTAATCCACAAATTGACTTATTCCTAGACCTCAATATTTCTAATTTACCTGAAGAGAATTTTTATGAGGTAGAATTAAGTATAGAAGCTAAAGCAATGAGTGAAAAGCATAGACTATTTATAGTGGACTTAAAATATGCAGGGGTTTTTAATTTAATTAATATAGAGGAAGATCAACACCAAATAATACTAGCAATTCATTGTCCAGCAATGATTTTCCCATTTGCTAGAAAAATTATTGCTGATGTCACTCAGGATGGTGGTTTCCAACCATTGATGATTGACCCGATTGATTTTGGTGCTTTATATCATAAAAAAATGCAAGAAAATGATAATTAACCATTCACCTTACGTATAGCATTTAAAAATTAGACTTCTTTCGAAACTCTACTTCTGCTGGTGATTTGTACGTCGATGCGGTACTCGAATCCTCACGTACATTAGAGTACGCTGCGGTTCCGCGTCTCCTTCAAATCCCTCAGCATAAGCGAGTTTCGAAAGAAGTCTATTGTAGAAAAGTACAAGACGTCTATTAGCGAGACCACGTGAGTGTAGTGGTAATCCACATTCATTAGATCAACTATGTTCGCAATAAAAATTTAAATAAATTTGGTTTAAATTTTTATTGCTTGTGCAGAGCTAGTTAAATCACGTAACTTAGCGTTTGCAATCACAATGATTTTACGCATTAATGCTACCATCGCCACCATTTTCTTTTTTCCTCTATTGATCAATTTCTCATAAAATACCTTCAGTTCAGAGTTAGAATTTCTAGCAGCCATAGCAGCTACAAACAACATAGGTCTAACAAAATTTCGACCATGACCTGTATGTCTATATCCACTATATCTACCGCTATCATTAGATATTGGTGCAACACCTACTAATGATGCTATTTGTTTGCGGTTCAATGTACCAAGTTCAGGTAACAAAGCTATAAGCTCATTAGATACTACTGTGCCTATACCACTAATAGTTTGCAGAGTCTCTTTCTTAGCTTGCAAGAGCTTATCTTTTGCTATTAAGTCATCTATTTCTTTAGTAATAGATGCAATTTGCTCTTCTAGTACTTCGATCATTTTAACGCAACTAGACTTGATTAAATCAGCTCTCGGGGACTGAAACCTATTTTTTTCTGCAATCAACATTTGTTTAAGATCGTTCCTACGTCCTACTAATTCATACAAGTTTAAAGCTTGCTTAGATTGTACTTTAAATAGCTCTAATCTTTCTGATCGTTCAAAACCATAAAGTGCTAGAGCTTTAGCGTCAAGACTGTCAGTTTTAGCTGCATTACCAAAAGACCTAATAAAGTTTTTAACTTTACGAGTATTGGCTCTATGTACAGCAAAACCCTGATTGCAAAGCGTTAGTAATAGTTCCATTTCATATCCACCAGTAGTTTCTAAAACACACAATGCAGAACTAATCTCTTTTTTGTAATCCTTGATAAAATCAGCTATTCCATTAGAGTTGTTATTATATTCTTTAGTTTCTTTTTTTCCATGAATAGCAACAGCAAAATTGAATTTTCCTATATCAAGACCGATAAAATTATTATATAATAGCATAATACCTCGAAGACTTTTAATGTTTACGATTGTAAGCGGGCGTGCAAAGCCATCCCAATCAACTATTCAAACGTCTCGGGGATTTGGGCTAGAGTACTAGGATCTATACGATCTTAAAACCAATTGCTTCACGGTCGCTCACGCCTGCACAGCGATAGTCATTTATATTATTAATGACTATCGCTGTAATACCCCCTTATAAGTCAGTATAAATCATTATTTACATTGACTTCAATATCTATTATATCATACTTTCAACTTATAATTACTTCGTGACCTTACGGTCTTCTCGCTAATAGACGTGTAGAGAAGGTGTATTTACTAATATTAAAGCCCATTCAGGATAAGAATTAACTAATTCTTATCCCAAATTGGGGTACGACGCAATTCTTGATTTTCTGTTTTAGAGTATATCTTATCTTTAAATCAGCAGAGCATTAGTCACGAATCTAGTTAGTGTAGGTTGCAAGAATGTTTCTAATTCTTTACTGACTTCATCAATATTCTCTATTTTTTTACCGTCACGGCTTAATGTCATCTCACCAGAATTAACATGCTGCATGACAGATTCAATTATTTGCTTATTATCATGCTTACCGTCCATATATTGCAGAGCAAATTTTTCAAAAAGGTTAATAGCTACCACCTCATGTCTTTGGTTTGTCACCCACATATTGGATGTATGAGCTACCTGATATGCAATAAGCTTTGATGTTTTAGGTTTATTAAGATCTACTTCTTTTCGAGTTACCTGTAACGTTATATTAATATATCCTTGCAATACTAATTTCATGGCATTAGCTAAGAACTCAGCCTTTATTTCATTCAATTTTGTTCCATGTAATTTTTTATTGCTACTCACGGCAATTTTATCAAAACTCATTGGGTTATTGATATTCTCAGAGAAAGTATAGAGTATTGCTTTCATATAAGGAGAAGATGTTGATAAACTACTATCCTTATTACCATTATAAAAAAACTTCTCTGTTTCAAGTGAATTAAGATCTATATCAACAAGAGGCTTTTCTGGTACTATATTAAATGTCATATTAAATTTATTAATATCCTCATTATTGATAGATCTATTTAATTTAACACTATTATGGCAAAGTAAGGTTGATCTAAATCGACGATTGGTAATGAAATCCATATATTGTTCGGTTCTAACAATATCATTTATTGCTTGTAATTTTTCCACCACTTTTGCCGGCATATTTCCTAAATACATGCTAGCTATACTACAATCAGACAGATATTGTAGATTATTTTTTTTAGCCTCATCCATAAATTCATGAAAATAATATTGTACATTATCTTCTTCTAGATGGTCATGACGCAAATAATGATCATTTTGTTTGGCAAGCAAACTGGCTTCAGATTTTAACACTTGAGCATAAGGAGAGTCGGAAGTTTCTAAGCTATCCTTAACAAATTCAAGTAACAATCTAGATTGAGCAATTTTATCTTGAATGTTATTAAATGTATTTGAGTGATAAAGCATCATATCTCTTATGGTACGAACCATATTCCAACCAGGTAGTGTATTATAACTAATATACGCGATTCCATTCTCTGATAAATTTTTACTACTTACTTCAAAAATCTTATCCTGAACAAATTTTGGTACCCAAGAGATTACTCCATGAGTAATTATGTAATCAAATTTACCAAATGATTCATCAATATCTGTAATAGAACAATGTCGGAATTCTATATTTTTAAGAGCTAATCCTTCTTTATGTTTATTAGCCTCATCTATTTGCACTTTAGATAGATCAACTCCAACAAAATGTGCTTTAGGATAATTAACAGCATGAGGTATTAAATTCCCGCCTGCAGCACATCCTAGTTCTAGAACTCGTGCAGTTTCAATTGCTGTTGGTTTCATCCCAAATAAAACAGCAAGCGTCCGTAGGTGATATGGATTGGTTAAGGCGTACGGATAACTTTCGTAAGGCACTTCATCGTATGTATTATGAGGTGCTGAGGTGAGTTCTAAATTAGTGGTCATATATTCTCCATAACGTAAAACAAAACACGGATAACACCGTATTTTGTTGTCAATTCTTTAAATTTTTACTAGTATACACTAAAAAATTCAATACACTAATAGTCTTCTTGCATTAAATTGGTAACTTATAAGTAAATCCTATACCAAATTCTCCAACCCCTATGGTTTTTTTAATAGGAGTGGCTGGTATAAATTGCTGGGTTTTCATATCCAAAGTAGCATAGTTAATCTTTATTGAATGAGCAGCTTGTAATTTTACTGCTGCATCAATGCTAAAATTGCTAGATAATTCCTTAGAAAATCCAAGGCCTACTTGCCAAGCAAAACAATTACTACGAGTTGTTTTAATTCTAAAATACTCTACATTCATTAAATCCCAACGAGAGGAAGCAGAGCTAACTTTTACCCGTGCCACCCCAGCACCTAATATGACAAAAGGAGTTATTTCCTGCACTTTATCGAGATCATATACTAAATTAATCATATATATATTGGAAATTACCTTAGTGATCCCTGGAGTTTGTGGTATAATTAGAGAGGGAGCTAGTTCTTTTTGTGGTAAAACATAACGTAGTCGATATTTTGGTTGATGTGTTACCGAAAACTCAATTGCCATTTGCGGATAGAAGCTGTAACCAATCTTACCGCTATACATCTTAGACCTTTTTAAAGTAAAACCAGTGCCGGAATTATGGCGAAATTTTTTCACCACCGGCTCTACTATTCCAGCTTCCGTCCCAATATAAAAAAATCTCTGATCAGCATTAATCTCTTCTGCCTGAGCATTGGCAAAAAATAATGAATATATATAAATCGTAGATAATATTTTCGGTAATTTATTCATTATAATTTTATACTTATTGAAAGCGTGGATTATATAATTATCTATAGGCAGGTCAATATAAAAATTTTTATTAGTAATTTTGGAAATTGGTATAAATATTTATCTTTTTCAAAAAAATACAATAAACTCCTAGTAATATTCTAATTTTTAGTTTAACTTGTATAGTGATTTAAAATATTATGGTTTTTTATGGAAGATAGTAATTATTGGGACAACTCAAAGTATGCACCTTGTCAATATGCTACTAGGTTACTGGACAAATTACGTAAGATGAATGAGGAAGTAAATAGACCAATAGATATTGATGAGGTTATAAAGGCTATTTATTATGCCAAGAAATATCATGGCAGCCAAATGAGGCAGTCAGGCGAGCCTTATTACTCTCACCCAATAGAGGTGGCGTATATGATCTCTGATTATCTTTTCCGCACTGACATTATTGTTACCAGCATATTACACGACACCATCGAAGACACTACACTTACCGAAAAAATGATTGCCTATATTTTTGGAGAGCAGGTTGCTAGTCAAGTAGAAGACTTAAGCAGGAACAAGCCTCACGGGAAGATTAGCTCGGCGGAAATTATGGAATCGTTATATAGACAAAAAAAATATGATGTAGCATTGATTAAATTATTTGATAGAAAGCATAACTTACAGACTCTAGGAGTTAAATCGCCGGAAAAAGTGAAGAAAATCATCAAGGAAACTATGGAAGAATTTATAATTGTTGCTATGCATTTAAAAATACCAGCAATACCACAAAATTTAGTTGCATTATGTTATCAAAATTTATCTATACCACAGTTCGTCCAACATAATCTATATCAGACTTTTGTGGATAATTCCCAGCTTCTTTCTCCAATTTTTCAAAATGATATAGACCCACTATAAATCCTATAGTTGTTGGAAGTAATATTATTAATAATCCCCAATTACCTAAATATTCTACCAAATAAACAGCCCCAAAAGAAGTAATAACATACATTAAGGCACGTGATAAAGCAAATATAAGACTAACGGAGGTAAAACGTTTAAAGACAGGAAAATGCTTATATGTAATCGCTGCGATAGGGGCATACGAAACAAAAAGGACAATAAATGATTGGATTAAAAATAAGTCAAAGGGAGTTCGAATATTATCTAATAAATATGGTAGGAACAATATGAATATAAAAAATACTGATGTTGTTACTTTAAGAATTTTTATAGGATAGATAATATAGCTTAAATATGCCAGCAAGCATATACCTAATAATTGTATTATAGAGACGGTAAAATTTTGATGAATAATTTGTTCAGCACTATAACCAAAAGAATTTTTGAGGATATTACCACAATAAATATAAAGAAAGTAAAAGCAGATTGGCCATATACAATTCATCAGAAACAACAGCAACAATGTTTTTGGGTTAGCTTTTTCGTTATAAATTGGATTACTTTCCACATGTTTTTTATCTATGCTCACCTTATTCGAAACATTATCTAAAATTCTTTTTAAATAACGTTTAGCATCGACAAATTCTGGGGTTTCTCTAAGATTCGTCCTAGCTACAACACCCACTAAGGCAATTCCAGCCCCAACCCAAAAAGCAATACGCCAATTAAAACCATTTCTAGTAACCAAATAGGCAATAGCTAAAGCAAACATTCCACCTAAGCTACTGGAAATTCCAATTAACGAAACAGCTGGATATTGCACAGGAGGTTTCGTTATTTCAGTAACATAGAGTTCTGCTCCTATTACTTCCCCCATAGAAGATATGCCCTGAACGATACGACATATAGTAACTAACCAAGCAGCAGTGACGCCAATTTGTGCATAAGTGGGTAAATTAGCCATAACAATGCAAGAAATAGCCATCATAGAAGTTGTTATGATAACAGTGGATTTACGGCCTATATTATCGCCTATCCAGCCAAATAACAAGGCTCCAACTGGTCGAGCAACAAATGTAGAACAAAAAGCGATGGCAGAAAGAAGAGAAGTAGTGTGAGGATCATATTTCGGAAAAAAAAGCTCATTAAGAAGTACAGCCATATGAACATAAAGCATCAGGTCAAAATACTCTAAGAACGTGCCAATTGAGAGTAATCCAATAGCTTCTTTTTGTTGTTTAGTTAGACTGGTCTGAGTATATATAACCCTACCATCTGCTCGTACAAATTTGCTCATATATAATTATAATTTGTTTACATTAACTAATAATTCACCTTACATATAGCATTTAAAAATTGCAAGACGTCTATTAGCGAGACCACGTGAGTGTAGTGGCAATCCACATTCATTAGATTGCTTCGTCGCTGCAAGGCAGCTCCTCGCAATAACGCTCGGATGTTTTTCCTATGACTTTTAAATTGCCATGGGGGTTATGCGTAAGGTGAGTTAATAATTCCATAATTTGTTCAAATTGCAATAGATATTCTTGTTGTTTATCAAGATCTTTTAATTTTAAATTATTACTCATTTGTTCATTATCGCCAACAAAAATAGCATATTTAGCCTTTTGTAGATTAGCTCGTACCATTCTTTTAGCTATTTTGCCGTTAGTATCTAAGGTAACAGAAATATTTTTTTGACGCAATTGATTTGTTAAAATTAAGCAATATTCTAAATTATTGTCGCTAATGGGAAAGACAAATACTGGTCTTGGTTTAGATATGTGGTACTCTCTCATTAGGCTAAGGCGTTCAATTCCAGCAGCAAAGCCAATGGCTTTTACTTCAGGACCTCCCATAAGTTTGCTCAGCCCATCATAACGACCACCAGCAAGAACTGTCGACTGACTACCAAACTGGCTACCAAGTTTACTAGTAGTAAACTCAAAAGCTGTATGACAATAATAGTCAAGTCCCCTTACTAATCTTGGATTAATGATATATTTTACATTGAGTAAATCTAAGTATTTTAGTAAATCGTCAAAATATTTTGCAGCATCACTGCTATAATATTGCGACATGAGGGGGCTATTGACAACTATTTTTTTATCGTTCTCATCTTTTGAATCTAATATACGCATTGGATTCTTGATAAGCCGCTTTTGGCTATCTTCTGATAATTCTGACTTATAATCATTGAAATATTCTACTAACTTTTGTTGGTAAACAGCACGAGTTGCAGTACAACCCAGTGAGTTTATTTCTAAAGTTGTATCTTGATCTATTTCTAAAGTCTGAAGAATATCTAATGCAAGCTTGATAGTTTCGGCATCCGTACTAGGTCCTTCTCCACCAATATACTCAAAATTTATTTGATGGAACTGCCTTTGTCTTCCAGCTTGTGGTCGGTCGTAACGAAACACTGAACCGCTTGAGAAAAATTTAATAGGTAATGTTTGTTGCAGATTATTAGATATAAAAGCCCTGATAATGCCAGCCGTAAATTCCGGTCTAAGAGAGATATTATTATCACTTTTATCAAGAAAACTATATATTTCCTTACTTATTACATCAGAAGTCTCTCCAAGTGTACGATCAAAGACTTTAGTATATTCAATTATGGGTGTACTCATGGCTTGATAACCATAAAGCCCACCTATATGCCTTGCCGTATTAATTATATAGTCATGAACTATATAATCTTCTGGTAAGAGATCTTTAGTACCACGTATAGGTTGTAACTTATTACTCATATATACTTAAACTTGTCGTTTCATAAAAAATATTCTAATAATATATAGAGCAAATACTGCTAGAAACCAATATGCTAAAACCTTACCAGCAGTCATTTCACCATCAAATATTTGGATAATTAGCAAATATATGCAAGCTATTAAAACAAATGGTATAATGACAAATGCCAATGGGCATTTAAACGGTCTTGTTGCACTCGGCATTTTTATTCTAAACAACATAACTATTATAGCAACTGCCGTGTAATCTATTAAAGCTCCCATAGATGATAGCTGAAAAAGAATTGCAGTTGGACAAAATCCCCCTAATAATGCAGCAAGTGCAGAGAATATTAAAATAGTAATATACGGACTATCATATTTAGGATGAAGTTTTGCAAAACTTTTTGGCAGTAACCCGTCTCGGGCAATTGCATAAAAGATACGAGACGTGCCGTAAATATTCATCATTAATACTGTAGTCATACCAGCTACTGCACCAGTAGCAACAATTGCCGAACCAACATTACTGTTATTTATGCTCAGTGCATAAGCAAGTGGTTGATCATTATTAAGTTGATCAAAAGGGGCTATACCAGTGGTCAAACCAGCTATTATAACATATACTATTGTTGAAATTACTAATGACCCAATAATGCCAATCATTAAATCACGGTTGGGGTTTTTACATTCTTCAGCTGTAGCGGCTATCGTACCAAAACCTGTCATAGCAATAAATAGGATAGATGCCCCAACTAGCATATTATTAAAGCCGAAAGGTAAAAAATTCTGCCAATTTGTAGCATTAAAATGTGGTGCAGCATATATGATAAAAGCAAAGATAGCTGCCATTTTTACAAATACCAATATAGCATTTAGTCTTTTACTATCTTTTGTTCCTAAATATAAAATAAAAGAGATAAATACTACAATAAGAAAAGCTGGTAAATTTATCATACCACCATTGGCAGGTACAGCAGTTAAAGCCTTAGGTAAATATATTCCGCCTGCTGACAATATTGCCTGAACATATCCGGACCAACCGGCTGCAACAGCACCAGCAGCAAAACCAAGTTCTAATACAATGACACTACCAATTAACCAAGCAAATATTTCCCCAAAAGCTATATAAGAGTAAGTATACACACTACCAGAAGTAGGTAACATTGTAGCAAGTTCTGTATATGCAAGGGCAACGAAGATGCATGTTACACCAGCAATAGCATATGATAGCATGACGGCAGGACCGGAATATGTGGCAGCTACTATACCGGTTATTACAAATACACCTGTGCCTATTATAGCACCAAGCCCTAATAATATTAGATCAAATGCTCCTAAAGTTTTATTAAGACCACTAGTCTTACCTAGTTCTTTTATTGATTCAAAACTTTTTTTTGTTAAAAAGCTCATTAATTCCTCCGATTTTAATAATAGAAAACCCTAGAAGGGTGTATATACTACAGTTGTAGTATTGTATCACTAGACTATCAGTAGTAGAAACGATGTCACCCCTGCGAGGCTTTGCCCACGTGAACCACTAGTATGTCATTCCCTGTCGCCATTATGTCATTCCCGCGTAGGCGGGAATCTAGAATGTCCAAAGCACCCTTCTTGGCTATTAGACTTCCTGCATAATTCTACTTTTGCTGGTAATTTGTGCGTCGATCCGCATAGGCGTCAACTTAAGAGCGTAAAGATTGAACATGTATAAACAAATTAAACATAGCCGTCATCGCGAGGCATCGTTAGATGCCGTGGCGATCAATATAAACAGCGAAGCTGTTTTTCTAGTACGCTTTGCGTATCTTGGATTGCCGCGTCGCCGCTTACAGCGGCTTCTCGCAATGACGTTTAGGTTGATTTACTTATACATGCTCAATCATTACGCTCTTAAGTTGACACCTATGCGTTGATCCGGTACTCGAATCCTCACGTACATTTGAGTAAGCTGCGGTTCTGCGTTCCGTGTCTCCTACAAATTCCTCAGCAAAAGCGAATTATGCAGGAAGTCTATTTTCTTTAGACCCCTGCTTTCACAGGGGTAACATCACCCCTAATGGTGATGATTACTTGATCCTACTATTAATTTATTACATCAATATTTGAGGTTATTTTATAAAAATAGACTTTTTTGAAATTGTATCTATACAATTTCTCTAGTAATCCACCCCCCACCAAGAACTCGATCATTATCATATATGACACAAGCTTGACCAGGAGTTACAGATTTTTCTGCAGACATTAACTTTACTCTAATTTCTGTATGACTTATTTTACTAATCTTGGCAAAGGTAGCAGGTCGAGTCGAACGGATCTTAACTTTTACATCAATTTCTTCTTGCTCGGTCATTTTTTTACCAAGCCAATTAACATCCTTAATAGTAAATTCAGTTGAGTCTAAAGCCGAGTCTGGACCAACATATACAATCTTTGTAGTAGGATCAATTTTTACTACATAAAGTGGGGTTTGAAAGGCTATGCCAAGCCCACGACGTTGACCTACAGTATAATTTATTATACCATTATGTGTGCCAAGTTCAAAGCCATCTACATGAATTATTTTACCTTGCTTATTAGCATTGTTTCGTATACCACTAATTACCTTCCTATAGTCGCCATCCGGTACAAAACAAATATCTTGACTATCAGGTTTATCGGCAACGCTTAGATTAAATTTGCTAGCAAAATCTCTTGTTTGCTCTTTGCTCAATCCTCCCAAAGGAAAAGATAAATAATTTAATTGTTCCAAAGTAGTTGCAAACAAAAAATAACTTTGGTCTTTTCCAGCATCAATACCAGTATGTAATTCTGCCCCACCTATACCTTCGATTTTTCGAACGTAATGACCAGTAGCAAGACAGTCAGCCCCTAAATCTTTTGCTACTTTTAGCAGATCTTTAAATTTAACTGACTGATTGCATTTTACGCATGGTAGGGGTGTTTCGCCTTTAATATAACTATCAGCAAAGTCATCAATTACTGATTCTTTAAATTTAGACTCATAGTCTAAAATATAATGCGGAATGTTCAACTTATCTGCTACCATTCTTGCATCGTAAATGTCCTGCCCAGCACAACAGGCATTTTTTTTCTTGGTAGCTATACCGTGATCATATAATTGTAAAGTTATACCAATGACTTTATGACCTTGTTCATGGAGCATAGCAGCCACTACTGAGCTATCAACCCCACCAGACATTGCAACTACTATCGTAGATGGATTGTTTATTCTATTATTCATTGTATTGCTAGCCTAGCTAAACGAAACATTACATTATAATCACTTTACAGTTAAATGCAATAGGCTTTTTTGAGAATTTTCGGCAGGGCAATTTAAAAGTCACAATCACTAGTTGCTACAGATGCAAGTTTAACCACTACCGATGTCATCCCTGCGAAGGCAGGGATCTATATTACTTAATAGTCTTTCAGGCTTATTTTTTTAGATTCCCGCCTACGCGGGAATGACATCGAGTGCATATTAAGCACTTTTTCCTTTATCTATTAGGCTTGCAGCCCGACTTTTAAATTACCCTGATTTTCGGATATTCTAGATTCATAGAATTATAGCTGAAATCTTTTAATAGAATACTCATTTAACGGTTGCCAAAATAAACGATTAAACAATACCACAAATAGAGCCATAACTCCCATACCTAAGACTATTTTATTAAAATCAGCCTTTATTGTCATTTCAGCTATATAACTGCCAATACCGCTTGCTGCTATTTTCCGATCGCCAAAATTAATAATTTCTGCCACGATACTAGCATTCCATGCTCCACCTGATGCAGTTATTGCTCCTGTTATAAAATACGGGGTAATTGCTGGTAACATGACTTTGAACCACCAATTCCAACCACTGACTCTAAAAATTTTTGTGGCATCTTTAAGATCATTGGGAATAGTTGATGCTCCTACTATAACATTAAATAATATATACCATTGAGCTCCCATAATCATCAGAGGACTAAGCCAAATATTAGGGTTTAAATCGTAACGAGTAATAATTATAAAGACAATTGGAAATAATAAGTTTGCTGGAAAAGCTGCAAAAAATTGTGCTAGTGGTTGTACAATAGCTGTTACTTTAGGATTTAGTCCAACATATATACCAATCGGTACCCATATAATTGCTGCAAGAATTATAAGTACTACCACACGTAACATAGTAATTGATGCTAAAACAAATACGTTCAATAGCTCAGACCAACCAATATCGTAATGCAAGAAATGATATATGTAATAGACCGAAAAACATACTATGCCGCCCAGCATAGTATACCATAAATAATCGCTCCACGAAGGATTATTGGAAAAATTATTTGACGAACTTGAATTTATTTCGCTATAACGATTAAGTATGGGGAGATAAAGTACAAATTTTGCAATATAAGCAATAGGGGAGAATAATTTTTGAATAATCAAACTTCTTTGAAATAAATTTAATGCCCAAGAATGTGGTGCATTGTTACCTGCATTCATTTCATAACGGAATCTATCAGACCATGCCACTAGAGGTCTAAGTAGCAATTGATCATATGATATAATCACCAGTGACATTGACATAATTGCTGAGCTAATTGCATAAAGATCTTTCTGCGTAATTGCTAAAGCAATATATGATCCTATTCCAGGCAAGGTTATATGGGTATTGCCAACTGTGATAACCTCTGAAGCTACTACGAAAAACCACCCACTAGATATTGATACTACAATATTCCAAACTAATCCTGGCACTGCATATGGAACGCTGACCTGCCAAAATTGCCTCCATTTTGACATTCTAAAAATATATGCTGCATCATGCAATTCTTGTGGGATATTTTTAAGCGAATAATAAAAACTAAATGTCATGTTCCAAACTTGCGATGTAAAAATAGCAAATATCGCCGCACATTCAGCTCCCATAATACTTGACGGGAAAAGAGCTAAAAAAACTGTAACTGTAAAAGAAATATATCCAAGAATAGGAAGAGATTGAAGAATGTCTAGTAACGGAATTAATATTTGTTCACATTTCTTGCTTTTAACAGCTAGGCTGGCATAAATAAAAGTAAAAATTAATGAGACAATTACCGCAATTAGCATCCTCAAAAGTGTTCTAAGAGAATACTGAAAAAGATTACTATACTCTAGAGTTACTGGTTGCTGCTCTAATACAGTTATTGGTGCTGCCATCTGCTTTAAACCCCAGGCAATAAAGATAAGGATGCTAGCGATTATCAAAAATGTTAACAAATTGAAGATAAAATTGGACTGAGTTTTTTTTGAATATTTTATAAAATTTATCATTAATTTAACCTTAACTTAAGCATCTTCTACGTCATTCCTGCGAAAGTAGCAATATCTAAAAAAATAACCAAGAAAGATATTATATATTTTTAGACTCTGCACCGAAGTTTACTATAGTCAATTCAGGAGGATGGGGTAGCAAGAGCGATGGAGCGACGCCTATATGTAATAGGCGAGCGATCGAAGACGACATCACCAACTTCTCATCAATTGACTATATTACCTACATCTTTTAAAAGTTGCATACTTATTAGCCTTTGGAAAATATATTTTTGATATTAAAACCTGAGATGTAGCACCTTTTCAAAAAGATGTGGGTAATAGTAAGGTTGATACACGTGCATATCTCAAAATATCAGTCATTACCTTGCCATTATGAACTCAATATCAAGATCAACTTTTTGCCATATCTTATCACAAGTAAGTATAGGGTAATTTTTAAACATTGCTAGAGCAATACACCCTCTATCTCCTAAGGATAAACCATACTGTTTTGTTTTTTTGATTATTCTTGCTGTTATTAATGCTTGTTCTTCACAAAAATCTATAATTTTGATACCGGAAAGCTTTATCAGGTTTCTACAGTCGTCTTCTGTTAAATTTTGTACTTCAATACAGTATTTGTATACTTCTGCAATATTTACACTTGAGATTATTGCATATTTCATATGCTGCCTTATGGATTCATATCCAAGTTCTTTTGCAAATAGCATTATAAGAGCAGAGGAATCAAACACTATTTTATTAGCCATTTTTTATACTTCTATTTTCTTCTATTTGGTATTCTTCATGCTTTCTATTTATAAAATCATCTACCACTGAATCTTTTCTATTATTTTGGTTTTTTGTAAAGATTGCATGCATCTCATCTATTATTTGGTTAGCATTAATTATCTTTACCTCATTTTCATAAACTTCTAGATTAACTTTATCACCCGGTTGTATATTAAGCCTTTCTCTTATTTCTGATGGAATCAATACTCTGCCATGTTGATCCATATTTGTTATTAATTTTTCCATATTCTATATCAAATACTTGTTTAAGTTATTTTATCATTTATTACTATATGTTATTTAGATAAATTACGCAATAAATTGATAGATTTACCCCGTCTAAATCAGAATTTGTTATCACTTTTTGCCATGGTACTATACAGACCATCTTCTTTCTTAATTATATCATACTCTCTTTGAGCTATTGAATCGATGAAGTAGACATTACCTGATATACCAGTATATGGGGTTTTGCCATTAATAGCTGCTAAAAATCGTTCTTCGGTAAAGTTGGTATCTATATATTTTGATGTTATTCTTCCTAGATCATAAGCTACAGCATGCATGAAAGACAAATGATTAATACCTATATTTTTAGCCCTTTCTATTATATTACTATTGACAATATTCAATGAACCGGTGAAGATAATACTTATAGGTTCAGAACGATCGATATCAATTCTGTTATCACCTATTATAACTGCTTTCTTATCTAAATTATGCTTATGAATACTATCAAAAAGCAAATCTAAATTTTTACTATCATCTGACAGATAAATTACAGGTTTAGTTGCCGTATCCTCCATTTCATTTAAATTATCAACACTATTTGAGACAGTTAAAACCGCCTTTTCTATTGATTCCGGTATATTAGCATAAAATTCACTCCGCACTAAGGTAGAATTTTTTTGAATTAGTATATTTTGGATAAGTTGGTTTATAGTTTGTGCATGACTACCTGAAGGTAAAAGTGCAATGAAATTTTTATAATCATTATCAGCAAAGTAATTAATTATTTTTATGAGTTGCTTTGACGGAGTATGACCGAATACAAAAAGTTTTTTGTCTGCCAATACAGGATTATTAGACATGGTAATGATAATAATATCATGTGCTTTAGCTTTATTGGCAATTAGAGAGGTAAGATTTGAATATAATGGCCCGAGAATAATTTTTGTTTTACGTAGCAGTATTTTATCCATTGCAGCAAGTACCTGCTTTTCATTAGAACCATCATAAGAAGTAACATGAACATAAGTTTTTAAGCCATCTTCTAGACCCATTTTAATTAATTGGTTGTATTGCTTACCTAATGTAGAATGTTCTCCTGTTAGGGGCATTAAAATAGCCACTTCTAGAGTTTCCCGAGCGACTTCTTTTGGTCTAGGAACAACAATCTCCTTATTAGATTGGCAAGAAAATAAAGAGACAAGACATATAAATGATAAGGTGACCTTTAAAAATTTTTGTGCATAAGTCAATCTAGTTGGTGTCAATCTAGTTGGTGATTTTGTCGTCGAAACTTGCCCTAGTGTCTCACGTACATTTGAGTACGCACCTCGACTCGGCTTCGTTTCTCCTAAAAATCTAGAAAGCTTCTTTGACTTATGTAGGAAGTCTTTTATACTGCTCATAATGCTTACTTATAGGATTAAATTATGATCTTCAAACCAGGGCTATACATTGTCTCAACACCTATTGGTAACCTAGATGATATAACACTCCGGGCTTTAGAAATGTTAAAAAATTCTACAATTATACTGTGTGAGGATACTAGAATATCAAGAAAATTACTAGCAAAACATAATATAAAGACTAAGTTGCAAATATATAATGATCATAGTGATTATCAAGAAAGAGAATTTATCCGCACATTAATTGATAATGGAGCAATAGTTAGTCTAATATCTGATGCTGGAACACCGTTAATTGCTGATCCTGGTTATAAACTAGTAAGAGATTTAAGGAAATTGAATTATCACATAGACGTAGTGCCAGGCGTTTCGGCATTAACTACCTCTATAACCATTTCTGGATTACCATCAGACCGCTTTCTATTTGCTGGATTCTTACCAAAAACTACTGAAGGTAAAAAGAAGATTTTTACAGAATTATCTAATATAAAAGCAACTTTGATTTTTTTTGAAACTGCTAGCAGAATAGAGCAGTCGCTACATACAGCTTTTACTGTTTTTGGTAATAGGGAGGTATGTGTAGCACGAGAACTTACTAAATTTTATCAAGAAGTAAAGTCTGGATTAATAGAAGATGTAATAAATTTCTATAACTCGAACATTATCAAGGGGGAAATAGTACTGCTAATTTCTGGTGCTTCTGAACCTTATAAAGCTCTTCTTGCAGATGATTTAAAAAAATTTATAGATTTATACTTATCTAAAGGATGGAGTGCAAAAAGTGTCACAGATATAGCTAATGAAAATTTTGGAAGAAGCTACAGCAAAAAAGAAATATATTCTATAGTTAACAAAATCAAGAACGGGAGTGATTAATATACTCTTCTGCTTTGAAGAATTGTTTTTTGAAAATATCATGGATTCGTATGCTCACGTACTAATGTACGCCTAGCAGCTCGACTTTGCTACTGCCTAGCTCTTCTTGAAGTTATACTATCGTCTACCAGCTCTTCATTTACGAGCAGTATACTTCTCCTAATTCGAGAGTTGCAAACACAAAATAAGTAGTGTATGGTATTACTTATAAATACTTAGCGGAAGTTCGATGTAATACCATTTCCCAAAACTAAATTGCTACTCGGAGTACGAGTATCGAACACCGGAGCGTACATACTAGTACGTGAGGAGCGGAGATCATGAAGTACGACGACGTGATGATTAGTTTTCGGAAATGGTATAACTTGTTACATCGAATATATGATGATACCATCTACGTAGTCCATATTAGACATGATAAGGAAATAGAATTTAAATGATTTGAGTATACATGACTCTACTGATATTAACTCTTTAAAAGTAGAAGAGTATATATTAGACTTCCTGCATAATTCTACTTCTGCTGGTAATTTGTACGTCGATCCGGTACTCGAATCCTCACGTACATTTGAGTACGCTGCGGTTCTGCGTTCCGTGTCTCCTACAAATTCCTCAGCAAAAGCGAATTCTGCAGGAAGTCTATTAAATAATAACGCAATGCGTTATTGTAGTTAGTTATTCAACATCAAAATCAAAATACTGATCCTTATAAGGTTCGTCTTGTAAGGTATAATGCCACCATTCAACCGAATATTCCTTAAAATTATGTTTTGTCATTTTCTCACGTAGATAATTACGATTTTGTAAATAAAATTCATCAATTAGTTTACTATCATGGGAGGATACTAGATCCATAAGATCTACAGAGCTATACATGTCAACCGTATTATCATCAAAATAAGGGATTAGACGACCATCTTTTAGAGGTCTTTTTATCATTTTAGGGTTTTGATTTAATTGTTTTCCAAGTTCGATAATAGTTAAATCTACAGTACTTCCACGACTATGAGGTGATCGTTTAGCAACATAACCTAATTGAAAAATTTCAGCCTTATTAATGTATGGATAATAAGAGTCTTTCATTTTTTGATCAGCAACATCTTCTCCCCAGCTAACGAAATATTGTACAGCTTTATTAGGTCTATAAGCATCATAAATTACCAAAGAGTAGTTATCGTTTTTTATATCTTGCTGAAGATTTTTTAAGGCAATAGCCGCTTCTTTAGTTAGCACAGCTCTATTAGCTTTATAGCCATCGATCTGCTTTCCTACAAAATTTCTAGTATCATAATACATCATCTGTTGAATTATAGTAGGATCTATTTGATCCAAATACACAAAACCTTCCGGTAAATTGGTCGTTTTATTTAACATAATATATCTCTCAATTAAACCAATATTCAATATTTAGTAACAAAATTATTGTTAATAAAAAATAATAATTTATTATACTTTTTTCTACAATACAATATCTTAATGCTAACCCGACTAACATTTATCCATTTGTTTCAACGGAAAGGATGTAATTCCCCCTTCGGTCAGGAATCTATAATATTTCAGGGTTTTCTGAACACTATTTTAGATCACCGCCTACGCGGGGATGACAACATTGCCCTAGATCAACTATGGATAAATACTAATCGAGTTAGCTATATTGTATGTTATTTTAAAATTTTATAAAGAAAATTAACAGATAATTATGAATGAAATTCTAGAAGTACCAAATGGTGAAAGTAAAGTACTACTACACTCCTGCTGTGCTCCATGTTCAGGAGAGCTGATGGAAAAAATGTTAATGTCCGGTATTAATTTAACTATTTTTTTCTATAACCCTAATATTCATCCTAAAAAAGAGTATGAAATTCGTAAAAATGAAAATATCCGTTTTGCTGAAAAAATGGGTATCAGTTTCATTGACGCAGATTATGACGTGCAGAATTGGTTTGCAAGAAGCAAAGGTATGGAATATGAACCAGAAAGAGGTAAACGTTGTTCTATGTGTTTTGATATGCGTTTTGAACGGACAGCTCTTTATGCTTATGAGAATGATTTTAAAGTTATTACCAGTTCTCTTGGTCTTTCCCGCTGGAAAGATATGGATCAAATTAATGAATCAGGGATCAAGGCCGCTTCTCATTACGATGGAATAACTTACTGGACTTATAATTGGCGTAAAAATGGAGGTAGCAGTAGAATGTACGAAATAGCTAAACGTGAAAATTTTTATAAGCAAGAATATTGTGGCTGCATCTACTCACTTAGGGACACCAATAATTGGCGTAAGTTAAATAATCGTAGTGAAATTGAAATTGGAGAAGAATATTATAAGGAATAAGAATTTTTTTATACATGAATTGTAACAATTATCTTGATTATCAATAATAGTAAAGGTACTTTGGATAGGGAAAATGATTTATTAAATTTTAAGTCTTAAGGTATTAGTGGTCAATTATTTTTAGTGTATAGTGTTATTTATGAATAATTTCAGAGTTTTATTGGTAGTTTTTTGCCTATTTTTTACTAGTAATTGCGTTTTTGCTTCACAGAAAACAGTGAGAATTGGGTCTGGTTCTATTTTGAAGGGTTATTACTCTATCGGATTGGATTTGTGTAAAACCTTTACTTTAGCTGATAAAAGTGTGAATTGTGAAGTAGTACCTACTAGTGGAGGGGTTGAAAATTTAGCTTTGCTAAAAGAAGGTAAGATAGATTTAGCTTTAGTGCAATCTAATGTAGCACTTGAGGCTTTTGAAGGTACTGGATATTACTCTAATACAGAAAAAATGCAAGAAATGCGTCAGGTACTTAATCTATATGATGAGTTTTTTACTGTTGTTGTAAAAAATCGGGATGAGATAAAGACTTTTTCTGATATTGAGGGTAAGAGAATATCAAATGGCTTGCCATTCTCTAGTAATACTATTACCTACAATGCTATAAGGAAGTTATATAATTTTACTAAAGAACCAATAGATGTTGATGAAATTAATTATGAAGAGTCAATAAAAGAATTTTGTAGCGGTAAAATTGATGTGATAATGATGACGGTAGGTCATCCTAATGCCTTGGTGGGATTTATTGCTAATAGCTGTAAAGTTGATTTTGTACCTATTGAAGATAATAAAATTGCACAATTAATCGCCACTAATAAAGCTTTTCATAAGGCATTACTGGATAAAACATTATATCCTGGGATCACTCTCGATCAGAATACAGTAGCAGTAACAGCAATTTTAGTTACTAATAGCAATATGGATGCTAAACTATTGGATAAATTTATCGGAATGTTTCACAAAAACGTAAAACATTTTAAACATTCTAATTATATGTTATATAATATAGATATTAAGCATTTTGCTGATACCAATAATTTTGTTTTGCCAAAACATTCAGTAGTAAGAAATAGATAATAATATAAATGCACCGGAGTAGTGTTAATTGTGTTTAAAAATATAATAATACCAATAGATTTGTCGGATAAACAATCAGTTAAGGTGATATTACCAAAGGCTTTAAGTTTTGCTACTATTTTTAGTGCCAAATTACATTTTCTTTATATCATCTCGGATTTCGGTATGAAAATGGTTGAGGATTATTTGCCTAAAAGTTGGGCAAAAGATCAAAAAGAAAAATATCGGGTACAAGTAACAGAATTAATTAGACAATATGTGCCGGAGGAGATCGAAGTTGAATTACATATTGGTCGAGGGGCAGTATATGATGAAATAATACAATATGCCAATGAAGTGAAAGCTGACTTAATCATTATTTCAGCAGTAAGACCACAACTCAGAGATTATATGTTAGGTTCCAATGCGTCCAAGATTGTGCGGCACTCGGGTGTGTCTGTTTTGGTTGTCAGAGAATAAAACATTGGCTAGATATGAGAGAGGAATTTTTAGGAAGAACTATAAGTTTATGACTATTGGAGGTTATCTTGATAAAATTTCTTGAAGACTTAATTAGTTTTCAATCAGTAACTCCTGAGAGTAGTGGTTGTATTGAATATATTAATGACTTATTAGAAAAAAATGGTTTTAAGACTGAAATCAAAATATTTGGAGAGGATAATTATAAAGTAACCAATCTTTATGCTGTTTATGGTAATGCAAGACCTAATATTTGTTTTGCTGGACATGTTGATGTCGTGCCAACAGGTGATAAGGCATTATGGCTTAACGACCCTTTTATAGCAACTACCGTAAGTGATAAGATTTATGGTAGGGGAGTTGTTGACATGAAGGGAGCGATAGCATGTTTCCTAGCTGCTAGCTTAGATTTTATTAAGTTAAATCCAACTCCGCATGGTTCAATTAGTTTTCTAATTACTAGCGATGAGGAAGGAAACGCCAAATATGGCACTGTGGAAATGTTAAAATATTTGCATAAGGGTGGTAATAATTTGATCGATCTTGCTATTGTAGGTGAACCAACAAATGAGCGTCAAATAGGTGATACCATAAAAATTGGTCGGCGAGGAAGTATTAACTTTAACCTAGTTCTATATGGTACAATGGGGCATGTGGCATATCCATTACAAGCCAGTAATCCGATTACTCCTTTAGTTCAGATACTCAATGAGTTGGTTAATTATCGACTGGATGAAGGAAGTGAATTTTTTCAACAGTCGAATCTAGAAGTTACGTCTATTGATGTAGGTAATGATGTTACTAATGTAATTCCTTCAAAAATTACAACAAAGTTTAATATTCGTTTTAATGATCTTCATTCATCATCGAGCATAACAGATTTGATAGATCAGATAATTAATAAATATTGTGCGAAATATAACTTTAAATATGAATTAAGTAGTGTAACTTCAGCTAATTGTTTTATCCAAGAACCAGTAGGGTTAATTGCCGATTTTGTTCGGGTAGTATCTAATACAACAGGAGTATATACAAAATTATCTACTAGTGGTGGTACTTCTGATGCGAGGTTTATCCAAAATTATTGTCCTGTTGTGGAATTTGGTTTACAATCTAATACAGCTCATAAAATTAATGAATACACAGAAATTAACGATTTACAAAGTCTGTATCATGTGTATTATAATTCTCTGATAAAACTCCTAGCTGAACCTATTTAATTAAGTTGTTAAAACAATCTATGTTAAGTAGTCAGGGCTACAGCTATGCGGGTGTGACGAAATTGGGAGACGTACTAGATTTAGGTTCTAGCGCCGCAAGGCTTGGGGGTTCAAGTCCCTCCATCCGCACCACAAAATAATAATACAAAAACTGGAGAGCTTGATTTAATTTAGTAGCTCTTCAAGTTTTCGTAAGGTTTTAATATTGCTAATGAGTTTTTTAGTATGCAAGTCACAGAACTTAAAAATGAAGGTCTAGATTTTGAAGTTAAAGTAGTCCTTCCTTCTTCTAAAATTGCCAATGAAGTACAAAAAGAATTAGCTAGTTTAGCAAAAAAAGTTAAGCTTGATGGATTTCGTGTTGGTAAAGTGCCAATCAGCATTGTTAATAAAAAATATAAGCAATCTATTAGGTCTGATGTGGTAAACCATGAAATTAATCATGCAGTCCAGCATGTTATTAAAGATCATAAACTAAAAACAGTAGGTGATCCACAGTTAGAAAATTTACGTAATGAAGAGAATGAGGATATAGAATTTACTCTAAAATTTGAGCTATTACCTGATATTGAATTGCCAGATTTTAAAAAAATAAAAATTATTTATCCAAAGTTAGTAATTAAAGAAGATGATGTTAATAAGCAAATAGATAAGCTTGCATCTATATCAAAAATTTATAATAAAGAAAGTAAAGGGAAAGTAAAAAAAGGGCAGGAAGTTACTATTGATGCGATTGGTTATGTCAATAATGAGGCTTTTGAAGGTGGTAAGGTTACAGATTATAAACTAGTAATTGGTAGTGGAACTTTTATTGAGGGCTTTGAAGATCAGCTTATTGGAAGTAAGACTGGGGACGAGGTAGAAATCAACGTTAAATTTCCTGAAGATTACCATATGAAGCAAGTCGCAGGTCAACCGGCTAAGTTTATTGTACAAGTAAAGGCTGTACATTCTGCTGATGAGCTAGTTGTTGATGATGAGTTTGCTAAGAAATTTAATTGTGAAACACTAGAAGAGTTACGTGATAATATTTCTAAAAGCATAAAAAATGAATATAGTGAACCTATACGCACTTTAATGAAAATGAGCTTATTTGATCAATTAGAAAAGCTATTAACGTTTAATGTTCCTAAATCTTTAATGGACCAAGAGATAAGTATTCTGAAATCTCAAACGGAGAGAAATAGTGACTCAGATTCGATATTTAAAGATAAATCACAAGCAGAAATTAATGAGTATTATAATAAGCTAGTCTTACGTCGTGTTAGAATAGGTCTAATGTTATCCGAATATATGAAAATTAAGAATTTACATATCGATCAGAAAGATCTTATAAGTGCTATTATGGCTCAAGCAAGGAAGTTTCCAGGTCAAGAAACAGCAATATTTGATTTTTATAAAAAAAATCTTAATGCTCTTGAACATTTAAAAGGTCCGTTATTAGAAGAAAAAACAGTACAACATATTTTTGACAATGAAGTGATTTTAGAGGAAAAAAATTATACGAAAGAAAAGCTTGAAGAATTTTTAGCACAAGAAGAAGATCGTGTGGTATAGAGTCAAGTAGCAGGGCATTATCATACCATTTCTGAAAACTAATCATCACGGTCGTACTTCATGATCTCCGCTCCTCACGTACTAGTTGTATGCGAAGGTACTCGACACTCGTACTCCGAGTAGCAATTTAGTTTTGGGAAATGGTATCAGTAAGATATATTTGAGGGTTTTATGCAAAATACTAATTTGATAATCGCTGTAATAGGTCTATTTCTAGTGTTTGTTACATTCTTTATTTATAAAAAGAGCAAGAAAACACCGGTTAGAACGCTTGTTGATGATCCTAATAATGCAGAACCATTTAATAAAGAAAATAATAAAAAGAACCTCTCACTCAATGATAGAGTTGAGCTATCTTGGAAGTTTTTATATGAAATTACAGAATTAATTATTAGTAAATTCTCTAAAAAGGATGTAGAGTTAGTAAATAAACTTGGTCATATCCTGCTAGATAATGGAATGAGATATGAGCATGTAGTAGATCTTGGTATCAAACAACAGGTTATATCAAGGGTTGCAAGCATTGAACAACAAGCATATTCCCAATCTCAGAAAACTTTGAGTAAATAAGTATACTCAAGTGATCTGAAGAATTGGTTTTGATAGTTGAGAGGTATTAGCCATAGTACCCTATATTTTTTATATAACCACTATTAAAATAGCTGCTGATCGTCTATTAGTGAGGAGTCGCGAAAAAGCGGTAACGCAGCAATCTAGGATACGCGAAGCGTTACTCTAAAAAAACAGCTTCGCTGTTTACCTAGATCGCCACGGCATCTAAAGAGCCTTGCTATGACGATTATAGAAAAATGTAGGGTACTATGATATTAGAATGCTTTATTATTTCTAGCAGAACCAGCATAAGGTTTTCTATCATTGTTATTACGAGGAAAATAACTTTTTTTGCCATTATGACCATTAAATGGTTTCCTGCGATTCTTACTTTCCCTCATATCTGCTCTTGAAGTAGTTTCACCTTGATTTATTAGGCGGTCAATAGCTTTCCATCTGATATTATCTTCTGGCGAAATGAATGATAATGCACAACCTGAGAGACCAGCTCTACCAGTTCTACCTATTCTATGCAAATAATCTTCTGGAGCCATTGGTAAGTCATAATTGATAACATGCTGTGTATGAGGTATATCTAAGCCACGAGCTGCAACATCTGTTGCCACCATGATCCTATGACGAGAAGAGCGAAATGATGAAATTACACGATCACGTCTACCTTGTGTTAAATCACCATGTATAGCTTCAGCTTTATGATCTTCAAATTTCAACATTTTTGCAAGCTGATCAGCACCACGCTTAGTTTTTACAAAAATAATTATAGAACCATCACGTTCATTTAATTGCTTTATAAGCTCAGGAAATTTCTCTTTATCAGAAACACGCAAAGTTTCTTGTTTTATTTGAGATGCAGCCTTAGTAGTTGATCCAACAGTAATACGATGAGGATTAACCACGTATTTTTGCGATAATGCAATAATATGTTTTGGCATAGTAGCTGAAAACATTAAAACTTGGCGTTTCGCAGGTATATATTTATTTATCTCTTCTAATTGTTCTTTCATACCCATATCAAGCATTCTGTCCATTTCATCAAGTACTACCAGTTGGATAGTATTTAATTTTAAAGTACCACGAAGTAAATGATCTATGATACGACCTGGTGTGCCAATTATAACTTTAGGATTTACTTTTAGTTGTGTAAATTGTTTATGCATTGGTTCACCGCCTATCAAAACCGCACTAGGAAGTTTTATTTGAGTAGTTACCTTAGTTAAAGTATCACGCACTTGAGTAGCTAATTCCCGAGTTGGAACAAGTACCAAAGACATTGATTTAGTCTGTATAAAAGAATTGATTATTGGTAGCAAATAGGCAAGGGTCTTACCCGAACCAGTTTGACTAGAAGCTAGAACATCATTACCTTGCATAGCAACCGGTATGGCCTTTCTTTGAATTTCCGTTGGAGAGGTTATGTTCATGCGTTCAAGTGATATAATCACTTCATTTGGTAAATTAAAACTTTTCATTATATAAGTCCAATATTATTTATCTTAAATTAAAAATGCTCAAATGCTTTACCCCAATTCGGGGTAAGAATTAACTAATTCTTATCCCGAATTGGGGTACATCGAAGGTGTAGGGATGATACCTTAGGCTATTAAACCGATGTATTACATCTAATTCAGGTTAGTCAAAGCATTTGAGTAAACATATATTCTATACTTTAAAAGAATAAGTGTATGATTAAGTTCTTACGTTATAATGTGAGTTGTCAATTAATTGTATAGTAAAAAACTATTGTATTATGTTCCAACAAAATTATAACTTTAACTTACAGTGAAACACTGAATTACAAAAAATAATCCATGAAGTGTATAAAAAGATGATACTACCCAAAATTCACTAGTTTAATAACCACTCATAAATTTTGAGTAGTTGCTTGTAGTTTTAAATAAATATTATTTTATTTGTAGATTAACAGCAGAAATTTTCCCCTTATTATCTTCTAGATCAAAGCCAACACTTTGACCTTCATTAAGATTACGGATACCGGCACGCTCTACAGCCGAGATGTGAACAAAAACGTCACTCCCCCCATCGTCTGGCTGGATGAAACCGAAACCTTTGGTTGTATTAAACCATTTAACCTTACCTACTTTAGTAGCCATAAAAACCTTTTAGTATAGAGTTACTTATTTGAACTTAATTCGCAACTCTTCCGTAGAAATTAAACCAAATAAATCGATAGATACAAGGTTTTCATGCTATTAAAGAGTTAATTATTAAACTCAACAAACATGTTACTCTTTTTCTTAATAATTGTCAACAAGGGATAAGACAATTATGTGTAGATTCTATATTTTTCTTTGAAACATAGACATTTTAGCACAGTTTATTAACTGATTTATCAATTCTGTAAGTAGAATTTGAAAAATAAAAATTGTAAAATTGCTAGATGTATAGCATAGATATATAAAGCATTATGGCTTATAATTCGCAAATTTATAGCAATTTTTTGTTCAAAATTTCTTGCAACCATAAATATATATTGCAAAACTCCAAATATAACTACTATAAGTACATAGATATGCGACAAGGGAAAAACAGCAATGGTATGCAGTACAGTCAAAATCATAGATATTGCAACGGCAATCCTAAGATTACCTAGATCATGTTTAGCTATATAGCCAAGTAACATGATAGCTAAACCTATGGTACCATAATCAACCAAGAACCAAGTGCAGAACCAAAGAGTCCCAAGGAAGACAACATGACAATAACCCTTATAGAAAAAATTATTTAGGCTATTTTGAAAACAATAAAGATAGCACTGACCTAGAAAAATAGGAATAAGTATGTTAGTTGTGGTGAACTGCTTAAATAATATAGTAGTAAAAATATGTAGTAGAACTCCGACTACAAGAATTTTAATTTTTGGTTTTTTATAAAAATTATAGCCAACAAAAAAGCAGAAAATAGGCATACTAATACGACCAATAACCCGCATTATCTCGTATTCAGGGAAAAAGTATAACCCTAAATGATCTATTACCATGGTTATTATGGCTATAGTTTTCAAAAAATCTTGATAATTAGATTCAGTTTTCATCATTAATATACTACTATGATTTCAAGAGTTGATAGACACCCCAGTTCAGGATAAGAATTAGTTAATCTTATCCCGAATTGGCTTTAATATTAGTAAATACACCTTCTCTACACGTCTATTAGTGAGAAGACCGTAAGGTTGACGAAGCAATTGTAAGTTAAAAGTATGATATAATAGATATTGAAGTCAATGTAAATAATGATTTATACTGACTTATAAGGGGGTATTACAGCGATAGTCATTAATAATATAAATGACTATCGCTGTGCAGGCGTGAGCGACCGTGAAGCAATTGGTTTTAAGACCGAATGGATATTGGTACTCTAGCCCAAATCCCCGAGACGTTTGAATAGTTGATTGGGATGCCTTTGCACGCCCGCTTACAATCGTAAACAACATTAAAAGTCTTCGAGGTATTATGCTATTATATAATAATTTTATCGGTCTTGATATAGGAAAATTCAATTTTGTTGTTGCTATTCATGGAAAAAAAGAAACTAAAGAATATAATAACAACTCTAATGGAATAGCTGATTTTATCAAGGATTACAAAAAAGAGATTAGTTCTGCATTGTGTGTTTTAGAAACTACTGGTGGATATGAAATGGAACTATTACTAACGCTTTGCAATCAGGGTTTTGCTGTACATAGAGCCAATACTCGTAAAGTTAAAAACTTTATTAGGTCTTTTGGTAATGCAGCTAAAACTGACAGTCTTGACGCTAAAGCTCTAGCACTTTATGGTTTTGAACGATCAGAAAGATTAGAGCTATTTAAAGTACAATCTAAGCAAGCTTTAAACTTGTATGAATTAGTAGGACGTAGGAACGATCTTAAACAAATGTTGATTGCAGAAAAAAATAGGTTTCAGTCCCCGAGAGCTGATTTAATCAAGTCTAGTTGTGTTAAAATGATCGAAGTACTAGAAGAACAAATTGCATCTATTACTAAAGAAATAGATGACTTAATAGCAAAAGATAAGCTCTTGCAAGCTAAGAAAGAGACTCTGCAAACTATTAGTGGTATAGGCGCAGTAGTATCTAATGAGCTTATAGCTTTGTTACCTGAACTTGGTACATTGAACCGCAAACAAATAGCATCATTAGTAGGTGTTGCACCAATATCTAATGATAGCGGTAGATATAGCGGATATAGACATACAGGTCATGGTCGAAATTTTGTTAGACCTATGTTGTTTGTAGCTGCTATGGCTGCTAGAAATTCTAACTCTGAACTGAAGGTATTTTATGAGAAATTGATCAATAGAGGAAAAAAGAAAATGGTGGCGATGGTAGCATTAATGCGTAAAATCATTGTGATTGCAAACGCTAAGTTACGTGATTTAACTAGCTCTGCACAAGCAATAAAAATTTAAACCAAATTTATTTAAATTTTTATTGCGAACATAGTTGATCCAGTAACATCATTTATCTATAGATTGTTTCCTAGATTGCTTCGCTTACGCTCGCAATGACGCATAGGCGTCAACTTAAGAGCGTAATGATTGAGCATGTATAAACAAATTAAACACAGCCGTTATAGCAAGGCTCGTTAGATGCCGTGGCGATCCAAATAAACAGCGAAGCTGTTTTTTAGAGTAACGCTTCGCGTATCTTAGATTGCCGCGTCGCCGCTTGCAGCGGCTTCTCGCTAATAGACGTTTAGGTTTGATTTACTTATACATGCTCAATCATTACGCTCTTAAGTTGACGCCTATGCGTCATTGCGAGCGAACGTACGTGAGCGTGGCAATCCATGAAGTTTGTCATATAGATCGCTTCGTTGACCTACGGTCTCCGACGGCTTTAACTTTCAACAGTTGTGGCTCAAATCCTCAAGTACGTCTTTGTACACTACAGTTTTGTGTTCCGTGTCTCCTTCAAATTCCTCGGAATAAATTAATTTCGGGAATTGGTATTATATATTATTTTGGATAAAGTCTAAAATAATAAATCATTAGAAAAAACGTCATCGCTCCAGATAAAATTGTGGCTGCCAGCATAAAAGTTTTTACTAATAACAATTCGGAATAATAATATTCAGAACAATAGTGCTTAATCACCCAAATTACTAGTGCCATTATTACGCAGCTGAATAAAATCTTGCCACAAAAAAAGTATAATTTTGAATCAATGAAAGAATGACCATACTTCTTTGTATATATATATAACAACCAAACATTATACCAAGCGGTAATAGAGCAGCCAAGAGCGATACCAAGATGACCATATGGTTTCATCAGAACGATATTTAATATAGTATTCACAGTAAGAGAATATAATGTTATTTTTAAAGGAGTTTTCGTATCACTATTAGCATAAAATATAGGCATCAAAATTTTGGCAAGTATAAAAGCTGGTAAACCAAGGGCAAAACCGGAAATAGCTTCAGCAGTTTTAATTGTATCAGCATAAGTAAAAGCTCCACGCTCATATATTACATGAATGATTGATTCTGATAAAGCGATAATACCGAACGCAGCTGGCAAAGATAATAAAAGTCCAACTTTAATAGCATTATTTTGAATCCTTGCTGCTTTTTCTAAATCATTCATTTGGTATGTTTTTGATAATTCTGGTAATAATATAGTACCAAAAGTTACCCCTATTATAGATAAAGGAAATTGGTATATTCTATCTGCATAGGATAATATTGAAATTGTTCCTTCGATGAAGCTAGCTATTGATTGCGAGATAAATAAGTTAAGTTGCTGAAATCCAGAGCTAATAGTCGCTGGACCCATACCAAACAAAAACTTTTTTACATCTTTATTACATGGGTCAAAAACTAGTGGGAATGATAAACCAACCCTAATTACACAAAAAAACATAAAGATAATTTGTAATAACCCAGCAATCAACAAAGATAAACTAATCGATATAGGAGTAGATATATGTTCTTGTAATATTATTGTTGTAATTATAACAGTAATACTTAAAATGATCGGAGAAAAAGCAAAAGCTGCAAATCTTTTTACTGAATTTAAAATTCCCCCTAGTAAAGCACTTACCGAGATAAAAATTAAATATGGCATGGTAATGCGACACAAAATAACTGTCAAATTAAACTTGTCTAGATCTTCATGAAAACCAGGAGCAATAATGAACATTAATGATGGCATGAAAATCTGCATTAACACTACCACACTCACTAAAGTAATAAGTAAAATAGTAAAGATAATGCCAGTGAAATGGCGTGCTGCTTCTCGAGATTCTATGAGTTTTGTATTAAAAATAGGTACAAAAACCACTGAAAGCGCCCCTTCCCCAAAAATACGCCTAAATAGGTTGGGTAATTTAAAAGCAACATTAACACTATCAGCAATATTACCAGCACCAAATAATGAAGCAATGAATAATTCGCGAGCCAAACCAAATATACGGGAGATTAAAGTAAAGACAGATACTATAATTCCAGAACGAAATAATGTATATCCTTCGCCTTTCATTTAAGCCGCCTCGATGTTATGTAAGCACTGTTCTTCACCTTATCGTTTTCGGTCATAAAGCAAATGCCAATTATTGATTTTCTATCTTATACCATTTCCCAAAACTAAATTGCTACTCGGAGTACGAGTGTCGGCTACCTTCGCGTACAACTAGTACGTGAGGAGAGGAGATCATGAAGTACGACGACGTGATGATTAGTTTTCGGAAATGGTATTAGTAGATACCCTTAATATACCTTCATTAATCAACTCCTTAGCTTTTTGAGCATTTTCCCAGCCAGTTACCTTCACCCACTTACCTTTCTCTAGATCTTTATAATGTTCAAAAAAATGTACTATACGTTGTTTCAACATCGGGCAAAGATCATCTAAATCTTTTATTGAATCAAAAGTAATATCTAGTTTAGAGCTAGGCACAGCAATAATTTTTTCATCCAATCCAGATTCATCTTCCATCATTAAAACACCAATAGGGCGTGACCTAATCACAGAGCTAGGTATGACAGGATAATGTGATACAACCAATACATCTACTGGGTCTCCATCCTCTGATAAGGTATGCGGAATAAACCCATAATTACATGGGTAAAACATAGCAGTTTGCATAAACCTATCAACAAATATTGCTCCTGATTCCTTATCCATCTCATATTTTATAGGACTATCTTGCATTGGAATCTCGATAATCACATTTATCTCTTCATGACCGACTTTGGTCTTAATTTTATCAACTAACATCACTTTACCCAATTAATAAATAATTTCTTTTGCATTTTTGCAAGCAAACATCTACATAATGACTAATAAATGGCTTTAAAAGGTTTTCGTCGCTTATCTTACCATTTTCATTAGATGCCACTAATACTCCAGAAGCAAATTTTTCAAATATTTTTTCTTCAATCTGCTGAATAGAGTTGTGTCCATCTAATAGCTCAATAATATATTTTTCATGCAATTGCAATGGAACAACAGCATTAACTCGATTTGTCACAAACAAATTAGTTGAGTCTAATTTTTGAGCTTGATATCTTGCTAAATCACTTACTTTTGGTTTTGCCGAGATTTCATATACTGACTGAGGTTTTGTTGCAAATATTTGTACGTACCCTTGTAACATTAGTTTTATAATTACAGGATCTAATTCTGCTCTAATATCTTTAAGCTGTAATTTTTCTAATTTTTTCATAGCCAATTTACAAATTTGATCCAAAGTCAAAGGATTACCAATATTATCAGCATAAACATAGAAAACTGCCTTTATTATAGGAGAAGACGTTGAAATATTAGGGGATTCTGAATTATTATTATAATGAAATCCTAAACTTTCTACTGTATTATTCATATCCACTTCATTTTCAGGTATTACTGGTATAATATTAGCAGTAGTATAAAAATCACTTAACTTACTTGGTTCAATTTTCCTATCTATAGTGACATTATTGTGGCATAACAAAGTAGTCCTAAATTTACGATTAGTGATAAAATCCATATATTGTTCGGTTCTAACAATATCATTTATCGCTTGTAATTGCTCTGCAGCCTTGGCAGGTAAATTACCGACAAACATCGCAGAAAGTGCAGAATCTCCAAGATAATTTAAATTATGTTTTCTAGCTGTACTTATGAATTCATGGAAATAAAAAGCTGTATTTTCTTCTCCAAGATATTCATGTAGTAAATATGAATCATTTGTAGTTTTAAGAAGTTTAGTTTCGTGTTGTAAGAATTTAGAATAAGAATTATCTGAACCTTCTAAAGAATCATTAACAAAATCTAATAATAATCTAGCTTGTTGTATTTTACTATGGTTGTCAGTAAAGGTGCTACTGTGAAACATCATCATATCTCTGATAGTTTTTTGCATATTCCAGCCTGGCAGAGTATTATAACTAATAAAGGCAATACCGTCGGGGTTTAATAATTTATTGCAAATTTCAAAAATCTTGTCCTTAACTATAGTAGGCACCCACGAGATTATTCCATGGCAAATTATATAATCAAATTTACCAACTGACTCATCAAGATTTAGTATAGATAAGTGTTTTAGTTCAATATTTTTAAGACCTAAACTCTTAACTATTTCCATGCCATTAACAATTTGGACATTTGACAAATCAATTCCTAAAGAATAAGATTTTGGGTAACTTTCAGCAAAGTCAATTATATTAGCACCTTCAGCACAACCAAGCTCAAGTATCCTAGCGGTCTCTATAGCAGGAGGTTTCATGTTAAATAATAGACCAATAGTTCTTAAATGTTCCGGCCTTGTATAAGTAAAAGGAAAACTTTCATAAGGAAAATCATCATAATTAATATTATTTGTTTGCTTTTCTAACAAACTGTTATTAGGATTGTTTTTTTGCCCCATAATTTGCTCCATGATAAAAGTAATAATTTCTAGTGGATTTAGTTATTTTAAGCAAGGATTTTCTACATTTCTGTAGGGTAATCTAATTAACCTCAAGTATCGATGTAAAAAATTAATAGTAGGCTCAAGTAATCATTGCCATTAGGGATGATGTCACCCCACGATTGTTGAAAGTTAAAAAACTGTCTATTAGCGAGGAGACCGTAGGTCGACGAAACAATCTATATGACAAGCTTCATGGATTGCCGCTACAACTGTTGAAAGTTAGTAAATACAGCTTCCCTATGCGTCTATTAGCGAGGAGGCTGTAAGGCCGACGAAGCAATTGTAAGTTAAAAGTATGATATAATAGATATTGAAGTCAATGTAAATAATGATTTATACTGACTTATAAGGGGGTATTACAGCGATAGTCATTAATAATATAAATGACTATCGCTGTGCAGGCGTGAGCGACCGTGAAGCAATTGGTTTTAAGACCGAATGGATATTGGTACTCTAGCCCAAATCCCCGAGACGTTTGAATAGTTGATTGGGATGCCTTTGCACGCCCGCTTACAATCGTAAACAACATTAAAAGTCTTCGAGGTATTATGCTATTATATAATAATTTTATCGGTCTTGATATAGGAAAATTCAATTTTGTTGTTGCTATTCATGGAAAAAAAGAAACTAAAGAATATAATAACAACTCTAATGGAATAGCTGATTTTATCAAGGATTACAAAAAAGAGATTAGTTCTGCATTGTGTGTTTTAGAAACTACTGGTGGATATGAAATGGAACTATTACTAACGCTTTGCAATCAGGGTTTTGCTGTACATAGAGCCAATACTCGTAAAGTTAAAAACTTTATTAGGTCTTTTGGTAATGCAGCTAAAACTGACAGTCTTGACGCTAAAGCTCTAGCACTTTATGGTTTTGAACGATCAGAAAGATTAGAGCTATTTAAAGTACAATCTAAGCAAGCTTTAAACTTGTATGAATTAGTAGGACGTAGGAACGATCTTAAACAAATGTTGATTGCAGAAAAAAATAGGTTTCAGTCCCCGAGAGCTGATTTAATCAAGTCTAGTTGTGTTAAAATGATCGAAGTACTAGAAGAACAAATTGCATCTATTACTAAAGAAATAGATGACTTAATAGCAAAAGATAAGCTCTTGCAAGCTAAGAAAGAGACTCTGCAAACTATTAGTGGTATAGGCGCAGTAGTATCTAATGAGCTTATAGCTTTGTTACCTGAACTTGGTACATTGAACCGCAAACAAATAGCATCATTAGTAGGTGTTGCACCAATATCTAATGATAGCGGTAGATATAGCGGATATAGACATACAGGTCATGGTCGAAATTTTGTTAGACCTATGTTGTTTGTAGCTGCTATGGCTGCTAGAAATTCTAACTCTGAACTGAAGGTATTTTATGAGAAATTGATCAATAGAGGAAAAAAGAAAATGGTGGCGATGGTAGCATTAATGCGTAAAATCATTGTGATTGCAAACGCTAAGTTACGTGATTTAACTAGCTCTGCACAAGCAATAAAAATTTAAACCAAATTTATTTAAATTTTTATTGCGAACATAGTTGATCCAGTAACATCATTTATCTATTAGATTGTTTCTTGGATTGCTTCGCTTACGTTCGCAATGACGCTGTGGTGTAGGTATTTGTAAACTTTCAACAGTTATGGAATGACACCCTGGGCTATTAAACCGATGTCTTACATCGAATTAAAGGTTAATTAACAGTATCTACGATTAAAATTAAATTTCTTTTTATGTTATTTCTTCTTGATCTTTTTACAGTATTTCCTTATATTCATGACTTGTTTTTATATAAGTGAGCCTTTTAAAAGCGGGTGTAGCTCAGGGGTAGAGCGCTACCTTGCCAAGGTCGAAGTCGAGGGTTCGAATCCCTTCACCCGCTCCAGTATAAAAATGGTTCTAAGATAATATACTGTTCGTAAATGAAGAGTTGGTAGACGATAGTATAACTTCAAGAAGAGCTAGGAGTGTCAAAGTCGAGCTGCTAGGCGTACATTAGTACGTGAGCAGCTTCGATCTTTGGTCGCGGGAACGCCAATTCTTGAAGTTCACCGAGTATACATATTCTCTCTACGGAGACGACCTAAATATGTCTGGAATAGAATTAAATAAAATTGCTGCTTCTATTTTGTTAGCCAGTTTAATTGCAATGATGGTAGGGTTTATAACAAATATTTTGTATAAGCCTGTTTTACATCCTGAATCTCGAGGTTATAGTGTAGAAGTAACAGAAGATTCTCATAGTGACCTTGACGCTAAGGTTGCCGTAGAAGCACCAGTGAATATAGAAGAATTGATGAAAACTGCTAATGCTGAAGCAGGAAGGGAGATAGCAAAAAAATGCCTAATGTGCCATTCTCTTGATAAGAGTAAAGCTAATAAGGTTGGACCACATCTATGGAATATCGTTGGGGCAGAAAAAGCTAAAGCAGAGAATTATAAATATTCAAGTGCTTTATCCAGTAAAGGGGGAATTTGGGATGAAGAAAGTTTATTTCATTTTTTGCATAAACCTAGTCAATATATACCTGGTACAAAGATGACTTTTGCTGGTTTAAATAAACCTCAAGATATAGCTAATGTTATAATGTTTTTAAAGACATTTGTTCATGACTAAATTCTCCTTGGAAGCTTGTTATATCGAAACAATTAGATTTGAGATAGCTCTGCATCTGATTGTTAAATCATGTCTATTAGCGAGAAGGTCGTAAGCACAACTGTCGAAAGTTCGAAGGTATAACGGGTTTTAGGCAGGGCAGTTTAAAAGTTGTATATGGTCAACGTCATTGCGAGAAGATCGTAGGTCGACGAAGCAATTGTAAGTTAAAAGTATGATATAATAGATATTGAAGTCAATGTAAATAATGATTTATACTGACTTATAAGGGGGTATTACAGCGATAGTCATTAATAATACTAAATGACTATCGCTGTGCAGGCGTGAGCGACCGTGAAGCAATTGGTTTTAAGACCGAATGGATATTGGTACTCTAGCCCAAATCCCCGAGACGTTTGAATAGTTGATTGGGATGCCTTTGCACGCCCGCTTACAATCGTAAACAACATTAAAAGTCTTCGAGGTATTATGCTATTATATAATAATTTTATCGGTCTTGATATAGGAAAATTCAATTTTGTTGTTGCTATTCATGGAAAAAAAGAAACTAAAGAATATAATAACAACTCTAATGGAATAGCTGATTTTATCAAGGATTACAAAAAAGAGATTAGTTCTGCATTGTGTGTTTTAGAAACTACTGGTGGATATGAAATGGAACTATTACTAACGCTTTGCAATCAGGGTTTTGCTGTACATAGAGCCAATACTCGTAAAGTTAAAAACTTTATTAGGTCTTTTGGTAATGCAGCTAAAACTGACAGTCTTGACGCTAAAGCTTTGGCACTTTATGCTTTTGAACGATCAGAAAGATTAGAGCTATTTAAAGTACAATCTAAGCAAGCTTTAAACTTGTATGAATTAGTAGGACGTAGGAACGATCTTAAACAAATGTTGATTGCAGAAAAAAATAGGTTTCAGTCCCCGAGAGCTGATTTAATCAAGTCTAGTTGCGTTAAAATGATCGAAGTACTAGAAGAGCAAATTGCATCTATTACTAAAGAAATAGATGACTTAATAGCAAAAGATAAGCTCTTGCAAGCTAAGAAAGAGACTCTGCAAACTATTAGTGGTATAGGCACAGTAGTATCTAATGAGCTTATAGCTTTGTTACCTGAACTTGGTACATTGAACCGCAAACAAATAGCATCATTAGTAGGTGTTGCACCAATATCTAATGATAGCGGTAGATATAGTGGATATAGACATACAGGTCATGGTCGAAATTTTGTTAGACCTATGTTGTTTGTAGCTGCTATGGCTGCTAGAAATTCTAACTCTGAACTGAAGGTATTTTATGAGAAATTGATCAATAGAGGAAAAAAGAAAATGGTGGCGATGGTAGCATTAATGCGTAAAATCATTGTGATTGCAAACGCTAAGTTACGTGATTTAACTAGCTCTGCACAAGCAATAAAAATTTAAACCAAATTTATTTAAATTTTTATTGCGAACATAGTTGATCCATAAAAGTAACCAAAAATGGATTGCTTCGTCACTGCGTCGCAGCTCCTCGCAATGACGCTAGGCTGTTTTTCCTATGACTTTTAAATTGCCATGCGTAAGGTGAGTACATTAGTTGAAGGTATCCTATGATCCTATCTGAAATTTCAATAGTAGAATGGTGGTTGATTGCTGGCGTTATTTGTATAATTATAGAATTTGCTAACATTCCAAATGTTGGTTTTTTATTTTTGGGTCTAGGTGAAGTATCTACTGCAATAATATTAAACAATTACCCGGGTCTTTTAAAATACCAGTATATAATTTTTGGCTTTGCTTCTTTTATGTGGCTGATTACCTTATGGTATCCGCTAAAATTTTATGTTTACAAGAAATATGATAAGTACGAATATTCTGATATGGTTGGTAAGGAAGTAGTGGTATACAGCAATAAACTTCTAGTAGGGGAAACAGGACAGGTATTGTGGTCAGGAACTATTATGAATGCTAAACTCAGCAAAGATACTATCAAATCAGTACATAAAGGAGATCTACTCCGCATAGTACAAGTTGATGGTAATGTGCTTATATGTACTGTAAAAAATGGGAGTGTTACGAACTGATTTTTTTTGGTAATTTTGTTGTCAAAATGTGTTGTTAAAATTTGCTTTTGCTCTATAACAATCGTCTGTGTATGCGAAGCACAACTGTTGAAAGTTAAAAAATCGTCATTGCGAGGCGTCTACTTAAGAGCGTAAATTGAATATGTATAAACAAATTAAACACAGCCGTCATAGCAAGGCTCGTCAGATACCGTGGCGATCTAGATAAACAGCGAAGCTGTTTTTTAGAGTAACGCTTCGCGTATCATGGATTGCCGCGTCGCCGCTTGCAGCGGCTTCTCGCAATGACGGTTTAGGGCTTGCAAAGCTCATTGCGATGACGATTTTTTAACTTTCAACAGTTGTGCTTTTTGCCCCAATTCGTGTAAACTAGGTTACATTAATGGGCTTGGTAAATTAGATAGATAGTTCCCCTTCCAAAGCTCCTGATAAAGAGCAGGATCAATGTTTCCACCTGATATAAGTACTAAAACTCTCTTAGGTTTTGATTGTCTCTTTAACCAATCAACTACTCCAACCATATTTAAAGCACATGATGGTTCACAAGCAATTTTTAGTAAATGCGTTAACCAAGCGGTCCAGTAATATATAGAATATTCATCAGCAAGAAAGAAATCATCAAGTTTATTTAGATAATTAAATGTACGTGGTGAAACTGCTAAAGTACGCAAGCCATCTGCTATAGTATGTGGTGAATTAGCAAATCTGTATATTGAACCTTGCTGAATAGATAAAAAAGCATCATTCGCATTAACCGGCTCTGAACCTATAAGCAAGCTGGATGGAGACAGTAATTTTTTTGCTAAATATGATCCAGAAAGTAATCCACCACCTCCACAAGAAGCAAAAATAGCATCTGGGCTAAACCCCAGCTGTTGCAAGGCTTCATAACACATAGTACCAGCCCCAGCTATACTCGAATCGCTATCAGAAGGATGCAAATAGTAGAAATCATTTTCTATGTCACCTTTTGCCCTATCTTCTGCCACTTGCCTAGTATCGGTCAGTATAACCTCTGCTCCGTAATATCTTGCTGCTTGTTGCTTAATTGGAGAAGTATCTTTGGGCAAATAAATTCTTGCATTCAGATTAAGAATTTTTGCTACCCAAGCAAGACCAATTCCATGATTACCTGTACTATATGCAACAATTTTATCTAGTAAACGATTTCGTTCTTGTAACTCTAATAAATGGTTTAATACCCCTCTAACCTTGAATGCTCCAGTTTTTTGCAACGATTCTATTTTAAAGAAAATTTTATGCCCCAGCATTTCATTTAAAGTTTCAGACTGGACTATTGGAGTCAAATGAAGATATTGTTTTACCCTATTACTTGCTATTGATATTATATTTGGAGATTGAGGTGATAAATGCATATACAAAATAAATGTAGCTTGAAATCCCAGCACGGCAACATTATATAGTTAACAATCCCTTTAGTATATAAATTTTTCAAGGTTTTAGTATGACAAATAAAGAAAAATTACCCCTACTCGCATTAAAAGACATGGTGATATTTCCCGGCATGATTGCTCCCATATTTGTCGGTAGGACAAAGTCTCTAAAAGCCTTACTGAATACTAAATCCACAGATACTAATAGATATATATTATTGGTGTTACAAAAACAACAAGATCAAGACACTCCAGATATTCAAGATCTTCATTCTACAGGAGTAATTGCTAAAATTATACAAACAGTAAGGTTACAAAATAATGCAAAAATTCTTGTTGAAGCAATGCAGAAGGTTAAACTTCATAACATAACTAATAAAGAAATGTTTGAAGCTGAATATAGCATACTACAAGATGAAGAGGTAATTGATGTGGAAGCTTTAAAAGTTTCTACGTCAATTGTCATTGAGTTATTTATGAAATATACCAAGAATCATAAAAAAATTAATCCAGAAATAATAGAAACAATAGCTGATGAAATAACCAAAGATCCGACAAATTTTAGTTATATTACTAATGTGCTAGCCTCTTATCTGACTGCACCATTACTAATAAAACAAACTTTATTAGAAGAAACAAAACCTCAAACACGAATTAAAACTATAATAGATACATTGACATCTAGTATGGCTCAAATGGAAGCAGAACAAGCTTTACAACTACGAGTAAAAAAACAAATTGAAAAAACTCAGCGTGATTATTACTTGCACGAACAAATGAAAGCTATACAAAAAGAACTCGAGCAGGATAAATCTGACTTCTCTGATATAGAAAAAAAGATTAAGACCTTAAAACTTTCAAAAGAAGCAAAAGAAAAAGCCGAATCAGAACTGAAAAAGCTAAAGCTTATGAATCAAATGTCAGGTGAATCCTCAGTTGTTCGTAACTATCTTGATACAATATTAGCTATGCCATGGGGAAAATTTGATAATAGTAAAACTGATATAAATAAAACTAGAGAAATTTTGAATCGGGATCATTTTGGTCTTGAGAAAGTCAAGGATCGCATCATTGAATATTTAGCAGTATTACAACGCTCTAAAAAAATTAAAGGACCTATACTATGCTTAATTGGTCCTCCAGGAGTGGGGAAAACATCACTGGTCAAGTCAATTGCTGAAGCAATGGGTAGGAAATATACTAAATTTGCTCTTGGTGGCATTAGAGATGAATCGGAAATTAGAGGTCATAGAAAAACATATCTTGGTTCTATGCCAGGAAAAATCATAAACTTAATTAAAAAAGTTAAAACTAATAACCCTGTTATGTTATTAGATGAAATTGATAAAATGGGTTCTGATTTCCGAGGTGATCCAGCATCTGCTTTACTTGAAGTTTTGGATCCTGAACAAAACAGCCATTTCGTTGATCATTATTTAGAAGTAGAATATGATTTATCAGAAGTAATGTTTATTGCAACAGCCAATTCTTATAATTTGCCAAGAGCTTTACTAGATCGTATGGAGATCATTAATGTTTCTGGTTATGTTGAAGAAGAAAAATCACAAATTGCTAAAAATTATTTAATACCAAAGCAATTGAAACTACATCAAATGAAGAAAAATGAGCTAACTATTGATGATGGAGCAATTTTAGAGTTAATCAGATATTATACCAAAGAATCAGGGGTAAGATCGCTTGAAAGAGAAATTAGCTCTGTTACAAGAAAAATATTGCAAAGGATTCTGAGTAACAAAGAAGTAAAAAGCATATCAATATCATCTGAAAATCTTGAAGAATATTTAGGTGCTAGAAAACATAATTTTGGTTTAGCTGAGAAAGAAGACCAAATAGGTAGTACCACGGGGCTTGCTTATACAGAAGTTGGCGGAGAACTATTAACCATTGAAGCATTGTCATTTCCTGGAAAGGGAGATATTAAAACTACAGGCAAGCTTGGGGATGTAATGAAAGAATCCGCTCAAGCAGCTTATAGTTGTTTCCGCTCTAGAGCTAATAATTTTGGACTGAAGTATGAAGATTACAAAGACCTTGATATCCATTTACATGTGCCAGCTGGGGCAATTCCAAAAGATGGACCATCTGCTGGATGTGCAATATTTACCACTATTGTTTCACTTATGACCAAAATACCAGTCAAAAGAACTGTGGCAATGACTGGAGAAATCACCCTAAGGGGTACAGTGTTACCAATTGGAGGACTAAAAGAAAAATTATTGGCTGCTAGCCGAGGTGGTATACAAACAGTACTAATACCTGAAGAGAACATCAAGGACTTAAAAGATATTCCACCGAATATAAAGAATAGCTTGGAAATTTTATCAGTGTCAAATATAGATGAAGTGCTAAAATTAGCTTTAGTGAATAATAATTTTACGGTTGTTAACTAAAAAAATATTAACATTAAGATAGAAACTTGAATATACTTAAAATTAGACTTCCTGCAGAATTCGCTTTTGCGCAAGGATTTGTAGGAGACACGGAACCTCGACCCGCAGCGTACTAAAATGTACGTGAGGAGCAGAGTACCGGTATCACGCACAAATTACCAGCAAAAGTAGAATTATGCAGGAAGTCTATTATTTAGCTATGTTATAGGTTTTAATATGACTATTAGAAACACTGAAAATTCCTATGGTTTAGTTACAAAACTTCTACATTGGATAGTTGGGGTTATGGTAGTATCGATGATTATAGTTGGTTTTTCTATGCAAAACATAGAAGATCCTGTTGTAAAACAGCAAATTTACGCCTCCCACAAGGCTATAGGCGTGATGGTATTATTACTAGTATCCGTAAGATTGCTATGGCGTTTAATTAATATCAGAGTAATCTTACCAAGTGATTTACCAAGATGGCAAAAAAATGCTGCTACCTTAAATATCAATATACTCTATTTTTTAATGTTTATAATGCCAATCAGTGGTGTATTAATGACCATTCTATCAGGTCGTAACATTGACATATATGGACTGTTTACTATCACTTCATTCATTCAGAATGCATTATTTGCCAAAATATTTTACAAAATGCATGAATTTTCAGCATTTATTCTCTGTGCTTTAATTGCTCTGCATACTTTAGCTGCCTTTTATCACCATTTTGTAAGAAAAGATGATGTATTGAAGAGAATGTGGTTTAACAACAGAAATAATTGAAAATATAAAGAATTAGGCAACTTTTGGAATTGCTGCATATAACTATGTATAGTCCTCTATAATATAAAAGTATTGTGGATAAGTTTGTGAATAAAAAATGAATAATCATTTTGTAAAATCCATGTTCAACTTAATTTTACATCTTATTAACAAACAAATATATTTCCATAATTGCTTAAAGTATTGATTAAATCTTATTAATATCTTAATTGTAAATAGAAAAAATATTGATGCCATTGACTAATTTTTACTTAGTGCATAACTTTTATCGTGTATAATCAAATTAATTAATTAATGATAAAATTCAGACTATAACAGAAAACCATCCATATCATAAATTTTTCAAATTATGTTACCAATGCGTATAGTCCTCCTACTAGTTGTTTTTATGTTATTATCAGCATTTTCGAATCTAGACTTTAACAAAAATAATAAGGAATTTATTAGCTTATTGAAAGATACAAAAATTACTGTTGTTGCTCCTGCCTCAGGGGTAAGCAGTGAATTATTATCTAATTTAAAAAATATTACTTCATTAAAACTAGATATTCCAAATAGTTGCTTTGGAGGAAAAAGCTTATTCCATTCTGCCGATGATAAAACAAGGTTATCGTGTTTAGAAAACGCATTACTGGATCAATCAAATGACGTAGTATGGACACTTCGCGGGGGATATGGTTCAGCAAAATTGATTCCTGACTTACAACGCATGAAAAAACCTATAAAGGAAAAGTTTTTTATAGGGTTTAGTGATATGACGGCTTTACATATTTTCTTTTCTCAAGAATGGGGATGGAAGACAATTCATGGTAACGGAATCATTGAAATATTTAATCCAACAAGAGATCATCAGAATTTTATAAAAATAGCAAAAATAATTTCTAGTAAAGAAATTCTAGCTAAAATTAAAGGGTTATCAGCAATCAACCCTGTTGCAAAATCTAGCAAAATTGTTACAGGTAATCTTACTGGTGGTAATTTAACCATTGTACAAACATCTATCGGTACATCATGGCAAATAAAAACAGCAGATAAGATTCTTTTTTTGGAAGATGTTGACATAAAACCATATCAGCTAGATCGTATTTTATATCATTTAAAACAAGCAAGGCTGCTAGATCATGTAAATGCTATAATATTTGGGACTTGTGGAGGTGATGGTAAGAATATCATTACTGTTCTTACTGATTTTGCAGCAACCTTAAAAATTCCAGTATTTAAGACTAATAGGTTTGGTCACGAGCAAATTAATGATCCAATTATTTACAATACTAGTACAAAAATTATTCCTTCTAATGATAACCAGTTCGAATTAATAATGAAATGCTATTAAGAATAATTCTAAGTTAACCCAAGAAACCCCAATTAGGGATAAGAATTAGTTAATTCTTATCCCTAATTCGCGTAAGAAGGTTTTAGCTATAGTCAATTGAAGAGAATTGAGTAGCAGGAGCGATGGAGCGACACCTATATATACTCGATGAAAATCAAGAATTGCGTTGTCGTCTTCAGGGATCGTAGGTAGCCACGTACTAATGTAGTACGCCTAGCACCTCGACCCTTTGACTCCTAGCACTTCATGATTTTGATCTTCGTCTATCAACTCTTCATTTACGAGCAGTATATAATAGGCGAGGGATCGAAGACGATGTTACCAAATTCTCCTCAATTCACTATAGCTAACATCAAAGTTTTTGCGGCCTGTATGCCAGAATTTTTGCAATCTTTTGGATTAGAAATGTCACTATGAAAAACTATTTTACTACCGTCAAAATCAGAAAGCATAAACTCTGTAAGAATATCATTACCTATATACGTTGAATAAGCAGCTATAGGAGTTTTACAATCTGCATCTAAATATTCCAAAAATGCCCTTCCAGCTTGCATTAGTTCCCATGTTTCAAAATGGTTAATTTTATTACATATTTCTTGCATTTTATTATCATTTTTTCTTATCTCTATCGCTATAACACCCTGTCCTACAGATGGCAACATTTCCTTTGTCTCTATTAAGTGGCAATATTGTGTATCAAATAGTCCTAATCTTTTTAAACCACTATAAGCTAAAATAGTTGCATCAACATCACCTTGCATTAATTTTTTTATTCTTGAATCAACATTTCCTCTAAAAGTAACAATTTTTAAATCAGGTCTTTTTCTTTGTATTAGGATTTTTCTACGCACTGAAGATGTACCTACCTTACTAGCAAAAGGCAGTTCTTCTATTGATTTATAATCTAAGCAGACAAATACATCCCGTGCATCTTCACTCTCAAGTACAGCACATATCATCAATTCTGACGGTAGTTTGCAAGGTACGTCTTTTAAGGAATGTACAGCTAAGTCAATTTCGTCATTTATAAGAGCATTTTCTATTTCTTTTAAAAATAAAGCTTTGCCACCTATATCATACAGATTTTTATCCTTAATCAAATCACCAGAGGTAATTATTGGGACTATTTCACAATTTATGTTTGGGTAATGAATTTTAATTTGGTCGACTACTAAATTTGTCTGTACTAAAGCCAAAGGACTTCTTCTTGTACCTATTTTTATTACTTTCTTCATAGAATAGAACTTAGCTATTTTCTCAAATGCAGATATTTTTATTACCGTTAATCTACGAAACTCATCATCTCCAAAATCTTATAATTACATATATTCTATGATAGGGCTAATATAGAAATTACTTCTATGTTCTATTTTTGCTATTCATAACATTGTTTAGTTATGCTTGTAATCTGTAAGTACTTCATCAATAACACGCCATGATTGTGTGACTTCTGCAGTATTTGTACCCGGGAGACCTGCTGCGATAATTAAAGCCTTCCATAATGTCCATGCACGACCGCGAGCCCAAGTGCCAGCATCTAACGGAAGCATTGTTCGAAAGATATCCCGACTTTTTCCTTGAAACAATGTCCAAGTAATCGCCAAATCACAGGCTGGGTCGCCGATACCTAGCCCTCCAAAATCAATGACAGCACTCAACTTTCCTTCTTGCACTAGCAGGTTGCCGGTGCTGATGTCACCATGAATCCATATTGGTGAACCTTGCCAAGTAGTAGTAAGAGCTTCTTCCCAAATTTTAGTAGCAGTGATGACATCGATCTTGTTACTTAATGCAGAAATTGCTTGTCGTGTTTCAGTGTCGTAGATCGTTAGAGAACCACCACGATAGAAGTTATGTAAGCCTGGTAGAGGTCCGTCTGTGGGATCAATGCTTTGCAGAGCGATGAGAAATTGTGCGAGACTGGTTGCGAAGTCACCTAGGTCGGCTATGTGTGCAGATGTAGTAGTTTCGCCCTCAATCCAGCGGTAAATGGACCATCGCCATGGATAGCCCTCACCAGCTTCTCCCATTGCTACAGGCAGTGGAATTGAAAGTGGCAGCAAAGATGCCAATCTAGGCAACCACTTTTGCTCTTTTTCTACCTGTATTGCATACCTCTCGCTACTAGGCATGCGTACAAGCATGTGCTTACCCAAGCGAAATGTTCTGTTGTCCCAACCACTTAGTTCGACCGGCTGAATAGGCAAATCTCTAAATTGTGGAAACTGGGTGGCTACTAAGCAACTCACAAGTTGGTTGTCTATCATTAAATTGCTCTGCTTATTCATTACTTCCGTGACAATATTTATATTTCTTGCTAGAACCACAGGGACATAACTCATTTCTAGCCACTTTTCCCCAACTTGATGGGTCTGATTGTACTCTATCCTGTGGATTGACTTGAGTTTTGATGGTTTTAAGTTGAGTTTCAATACTAACACCAGCATTATATTTATGAAAAGCTGGGTCCTCCCTAGTTTCTCGCATTGTCTTTTGAAGTTTTTTATTTTCCAAAGACATTGACTCTTTTTTAATATGGCTAGTATCCATATGGAGATGACAAACTCTTTGGATAAATAATTCCTTCAAATTATCGAGCATTTGTTCAAATAAATTAAAAGCTTCTCTTTTATACTCGTTAAGAGGATCTTTTTGGGCATAAGCCCTTAGTGATATACCTTGTCGTAAATGATCTAAATTATGTAGGTGATCTTTCCATACTTGATCTAAAGTTGTTAGTAAAATATACTTAATTGCGTCATTCATCAAGTTAACGCTATATGCTTCATATTTTGCTTGATACAAGTCATTTACCATTTGTACAACGTTAGATACCACCTGTACTTCGGTAACATCAGCCTTTGTTATAGATTCATGCTGTAGTTTTATAGCAAAAATACGCTGCAACTCTCCTATTAGAGCATTTATATCCCAGTCTTCTCTATAAGAACTAGGGGGAATAAAAGTTAATACCACTTTTTCCACTAGTTCTTTTGTCATGTTGGTTAAAAAATCATGTGCATCTTTTGACTTAATGATGTCACTGCGCTGTTCATAAACTATCTTACGTTGATCATTCATAACATCATCAAAACGTAATAAATTTTTACGTATTTCGTAATTATGTCCTTCAACTTTCTGTTGAGCTTTTTCAAGTGAACGACTAATCATAGGGTGATGGATTGCTTCACCATCTTTTAAACCTAACGTTCTTAAAACTCCGGAAATACGGTCTGAGGCAAAAATACGCATCAGATCATCTTCTAAAGACAAGAAAAATTTTGTATTGCCTAGATCACCTTGTCTACCAGCTCTTCCTCGTAACTGGTTATCTATCCTACGACTCTCATGCCTTTCAGTACCTATAACAAATAATCCTCCAGCCTCTATTACACGCTGCTTCTCTTCAGCTATCTGCTCTTTTATTTTTACTATTTCTAATTCATATTGCTCTTTTGCTAGGTTCTTTAGAGATAGTTGTTCTATTAGCATTTCTGGGTTACCGCCAAGCATAATATCTGTACCACGACCTGCCATATTTGTGGCAATAGTCACAGCCTTAAATCGTCCAGCTTGAGCTATAATAAATGCTTCCTGCTGATGAAATTTTGCATTTAAAACATTATGATTTATTTTATTTTTGGTAAGTAAGTTAGAAATTTCTTCAGATTTCTCTATACTAACCGTTCCAACCAAGACAGGTTGACCACGATCATAACATTCTTTTATTAATTTTAGGATAGCTTCATATTTATCTTGTTTACTGCCATAAATCTCGTCATCATAATCAACTCTAGTAATTGGATTATGGGTAGGAACAGCAAGAACATCAAGATTGTATATGTCTTTTAGCTCTGCAGCTTCGGTCATTGCTGTACCAGTCATACCTGATAATTTGGGATAATTCCTAAAATAGTTTTGGAAAGTAATAGAAGCTAAAGTTTGATTCTCATTTTGAATTTGTACATGCTCTTTTGCCTCTAGTGACTGGTGTAACCCTTCGGAATACCGTCTACCTTCCATAACGCGTCCAGTAAATTCATCAATAATCATAACTTTTCCATCGCGTACTAAATAATCAACATCACGATTGAAGAGGATATGAGCTCTTAATGATTGATTGATATAATGAACCAAACTTAAATTTTCAAAATCGTAAAGGCTTGAATCTTTTACAATAAGACTATTAGCTACAAGCATTGATTCTACATGAGTTATACCATTCTCAGTAAGATTAACTGTTCGTAATTTCTCATCTTTTTCGTAATCTTCATCTTTAAACTGACGAACTAATTTATCAATTGTGCTGTATAAATCCGAGCGTTCGTCTACTGGACCTGATATAATTAGCGGAGTTCTTGCTTCATCAATTAAAATTGAGTCAACTTCATCAATAATAGCGAATTTAAAAGGACGAAGTACCTTAGAATCTTCACTATATTTCATGTTATCTCTGAGGAAATCAAATCCAAGCTCGTTATTAGTTGCATAAGTAATATCTGCTCTATAAGCGTTACGTCTATCATCATCACTGATACCAGCAGTGATACAACCAACAGATAACCCTAGAAAATTATGAATTCTTCCCATCCACTCAGAATCACGTTTTACTAAATAATCATTTACCGTAACAACATGTACCCCTTCACCAGTAAGAGCATTCAAATATGCGGGTAATGTGGCAACTAAAGTTTTTCCTTCTCCTGTACGCATTTCAGTAATCATACCACGGTGCAATATCAATCCACCAATTAACTGAACATCAAAATGCCTCATCCCATAGAGTCTTTTTGAAGCTTCCCGTACAACAGCAAAAGCTTCATAAGTTAAGTCATCTAATGACTCACCATCTTTTAATCTTTGCCTAAATTGCTCTGTTTTATTTCTCAAATCATCATCAGAAAGTTTTTGTATTGAAGGCTCGAGCAAATTAATTTTTTCAATTTCTAAAGATAGTTTTTTTATACTTCTATCATTTGCTGTGCCGAATAATTTTTTAAGTAAAGAAAGCATTTATATCCTAGATTTAAATAGTAAATATCCTGTAAAATAACCTAAATTCACGCGAATTCGGGATAAGAATTTGTCAATTCTTATCCCGAATTGGCTTTAATATTAGTAAATACAGCTTCTCTACACGTCATTGCGAGCGAACGTATGTGAGCGTGGCAATCCATGAAGCTTGTCATATGGATCAACTATGTTCGCAATAAAAATTTAAATAAATTTGGTTTAAATTTTTATTGCTTGTGCAGAGCTAGTTAAATCACGTAACTTAGCGTTTGCAATCACAATGATTTTACGCATTAATGCTACCATCGCCACCATTTTCTTTTTTCCTCTATTGATCAATTTCTCATAAAATACCTTCAGTTCAGAGTTAGAATTTCTAGCAGCCATAGCAGCTACAAACAACATAGGTCTAACAAAATTTCGACCATGACCTGTATGTCTATATCCACTATATCTACCGCTATCATTAGATATTGGTGCAACACCTACTAATGATGCTATTTGTTTGCGGTTCAATGTACCAAGTTCAGGTAACAAAGCTATAAGCTCATTAGATACTACTGTGCCTATACCACTAATAGTTTGCAGAGTCTCTTTCTTAGCTTGCAAGAGCTTATCTTTTGCTATTAAGTCATCTATTTCTTTAGTAATAGATGCAATTTGCTCTTCTAGTACTTCGATCATTTTAACGCAACTAGACTTGATTAAATCAGCTCTCGGGGACTGAAACCTATTTTTTTCTGCAATCAACATTTGTTTAAGATCGTTCCTACGTCCTACTAATTCATACAAGTTTAAAGCTTGCTTAGATTGTACTTTAAATAGCTCTAATCTTTCTGATCGTTCAAAAGCATAAAGTGCCAAAGCTTTAGCGTCAAGACTGTCAGTTTTAGCTGCATTACCAAAAGACCTAATAAAGTTTTTAACTTTACGAGTATTGGCTCTATGTACAGCAAAACCCTGATTGCAAAGCGTTAGTAATAGTTCCATTTCATATCCACCAGTAGTTTCTAAAACACACAATGCAGAACTAATCTCTTTTTTGTAATCCTTGATAAAATCAGCTATTCCATTAGAGTTGTTATTATATTCTTTAGTTTCTTTTTTTCCATGAATAGCAACAACAAAATTGAATTTTCCTATATCAAGACCGATAAAATTATTATATAATAGCATAATACCTCGAAGACTTTTAATGTTGTTTACGATTGTAAGCGGGCGTGCAAAGGCATCCCAATCAACTATTCAAACGTCTCGGGGATTTGGGCTAGAGTACCAATATCCATTCGGTCTTAAAACCAATTGCTTCACGGTCGCTCACGCCTGCACAGCGATAGTCATTTAGTATTATTAATGACTATCGCTGTAATACCCCCTTATAAGTCAGTATAAATCATTATTTACATTGACTTCAATATCTATTATATCATACTTTTAACTTACAATTGCTTCGTCGACCTACGGTCTCCTCGCAATGACATGATTTAACAATCAGATGCAGAGCCGTCTCCAATCTGATTGTTTCTATAATTTCACCGAATTCAATATAAGAATTAACAATTCTTATATCTAATTGAGGTTAGTAAATATCCTGTAAAATATGATATTTTATGATATTTATCAAACAAATTGTAAATAGCTGTTGACGTAGAAGGGTTATCCTTATAAAATCCAGCTATCATAAACAATATATAATAATGGATAACAAATGAAAAGAACAACTATAATTTTTTTAGCTGCTAGTTTACTTGCGAGTAGTGCTTTTGCTGATGAAGATAAAATTGTTGCTACCTACAAAGGTGGTGAAGTAAAAGAATCACAGGTTATGCAACAATTCCAACCTTCTTTAGATACCCAACCAAGTGCTAAAGGAAAAAAGTTTACTGATTTCGATGCGAATATACAGGAAATGTTAGTAAAGGGCTATATCGATGCAAAATTGCTTGAGCAAGAGGCCAAGAATTCTAATATTGAATCTTCAAAAGAATTCCAATCTAAGTTGAATGTCGTAAAAAACCAATTGGTTCAGCAAGAATTGATGGAGCGTTATGTAAAATCTCATGTTGATGAGAAAATGATTAATGCTGAATATGATAAATTAGTTGCTAGCCTAAAAGGAAAAGAGGAAGTAAAAGTAAGTCATATTTTGGTTGCAACTGAAAAAGAAGCAATAAATGTACAAAATAGACTTAAAAAAGGGGAAAAATTTGCTAAGCTTGCTAAGGATTTCTCAAAAGATGAAGGGTCTAAAGCAAATGGTGGAGAAATAGGCTATATTACTTCTGGACAGCTAGTACCTGAATTTGAAGATAAAGCATTATCAATGAAAGTAAATGAAATCTCTTCTCCAGTTAAAACCCAATTTGGTTGGCATATAATTACTGTACTTGATAAAAGACCTGCACAAATACCTTCTAAGGAGGAAGCTACTGCTAGTATAACCAATCAACTTAGTAGAGATGCTATATTAAAGTATGTTGCTGATCTTGAAAGTAAAGCTGATATCAAAATAATGTTACCAAAGTCACAAATAACAAATGAGACTAAAAAATAATCTAACACCTTAATTTGATGTAAGATATTGGTTTAGTAGCCTATTGTGTCATCCCTGCTAGGGTTAATGTCATTCCCGCGAAGGCGGGAATCTAGACCCCGCACTGAAGCAGGGGTGACAGCACTTCTATTATTATAGCTAGAATCTCCTTGGGTTAACTATAAAGATAGCTCCGGACACTAATGAACCCACGCAGGAATCAATCCGCCTTGGTAATATTTTACTCCTCAACGTGTCTTTGACGGTCCCTCGAATGCTTTGCTAATCGCTTTACCTAGAGCTTCTACTGATTTGCTAAAGTTATCATATGCTTTTCCACGTTCTTTTGCAGATTTACCAATAGATCCTATTAAAGCAATAGTAGATTTTAAAAAATCACCGAATTGAGTGATCACTTTTGGAGTTTTCATGTCTTTCATAAAATTATCTTTGAGATTATGTAAGTCATCAACTATTTCAGCAAGATTTTGTGGACTTGGCTTAACCCCTATTTTTCCTTCTATCTTCCGCAAAGTTTTTGCACTTTCTGGGCTTACTTGAGCAACTTTAGAGTTAATTTTTTTAAATCCATCTCGGAGTTTGTCCATTATCTCATCATCAGTTGGTACAGCATCAACAAATTGTTCTACCTTTTGCTCTACCTTATCTGCTAATTTTGCTGCCCCTTTTTTTACTTTTTCTACAAAGCTTTTTGACATTGTATCCTCCATTTATTGGTTATTATTAAAAATTTTCATGATGTTCTATTATAATAATATAATTAAACTTCTTGAATAGTTATCTTTTTTAAACATAGATCTAATAAATTAAAATTACTTAACTACTACCAAATAATTGCTGTAAATTTTTCCATTCTAAGTAAGTTGTAGGATCGCTAGGACATATGCTAAAACCACATTCAAAATAAGTTGCAAACACATTAACAAGAGTGATAATTATCAAACTAATCTCAATTAATGCAGGTACAAAACTAGGATAAAATTGTAGTATACTAAATTTACTTAGAATAAGGCTAATTATAGGAATTATAGACATTAATAGGATTAAAGAAAAAGAAATTATTGCTGACCATGTATAAAAATGTAACCCAAGGAAAGTATTACCATATCCTAAATCATGGGGTAAAATATGCAGCAAAACCTGCCTAAGCCCTACCATCAGCGTGTAAATACTAGAGATGAATATAATCATATCATATTTCCAAGAAGGATTATATATTATGCTAAGTAGTGCTCCAAGTCCGATAGCAATAAAACCGAATCTTTGTAATAAACATAAAGGGCAGGGTAGTTCATAATAAAAAAATTGGAAAATAAAGGCTACGATATTTGTTACTATACATAAAATAGCAATAGCAATATATATAATTATTGTAGGTCGGCTTGAAACTGGGTTCATAACAAATTAAAAAGAGATATTTAAGTGGTCAGTAGCATGTAAGTAAAAATAGATATTAGCTATTAAAAGATTAATATAAAATAATGGTATGATAAAATTATAGCTCTTTTGGCTATCTCTATGCCTATTAATTGTAAAAACATAAAACATTAAAATAAATATCAAGATCATAATTACCGTTACTTCCGCTTGTTAGAGCTTAGTTTGCCTCTAGGCAAAGAAAATGTCAAGATATAATTGCGTATATGCTTAGTGCTAATATTATTTATGATATAATTAAAGTGATGGACTCTACTTTTTTAGTTGCTTTAAATAAGAATATTATTTAGCATCAATATAATTAGAATTTAAGAATAGGGTGGTAAAAATGAGTAAGAGTGAAGAGAAAAATCCTAGAGAGTATTTTGATTATTATACAGACTTGATGATTGAAATAGATAAAGCTGGAGAAAAAGTAGATATTCAGGCAAAAAATGATCTAGTTGAACATGAGGTCGTTGATCCTCTATTTAACCATCTACTTGAAATTCCAAATAGAGTTTTGGAAAATCATTATATTTCAAAAGAATTCAAGGTTGTTGTAGTAAATGATGTATTAGACGGTTTGGCTGAAGCAATCAAGACTAATGCTGATGAATGTAAAAAGATAGGGGAAAAGACTAAAGATGAGTTAACTGAACAAGATAAGTTAACATTTAATAAATTTATAGTGTTTGATATATTAGCTGACAAACTGCAACAATCCATGCAGAGTAAAAAAACTCTTGGTGGTTTAGAAAAATATGAAGATAAGTTGCAGGCAATCATTACTTCTACTAAAGAAGAACCTGCTCAAGAAGAACTCGCTCAGGACGTTTTTGTATTGCAAGGTTCTGCTGAGGAAAATCTTAGAGAATTAGAAGAGCATTCTGAAGGTCCTTCTTTTGACTCTATCCGGTTCTCTTCTTTTTCTGCTGCCGATCTAGATGTTGACCCTATAACCCAAGCAATTAGGAATCAAATCTTAACCAAGCAGAGGGAGCTAATAGTTGAAGCTCTAGTAAAGAATAATATAGCAAAACTAGAAGAAATTGGAGATATAACTAAATTTCGTGCGTACTGTGAGAATGAAGAAAACAAAGAGAAAATCAGTGAAGTTCTGAGAGGAGTTGAGTTAAAAAGAGCTTTGGAACAAGTCGAAATTGCCGGCTACAAGAATGTTCATACTCAGTTTGCAGATAGATTTAGTACTATGGAATGGAAGGATGGAGTTGGAGGAAGTGCTAATGGTATTACTACTAAAACGCAGATAGTACGAGATGCAAATGATCGTGAGATTGCTACATTAACAGAAGCAACACATCAAATAAATCCACCTCAAACAGTGCAAAAAAGTGATGGTACTCCAGTAGAAATTAAAAATTATAGGACGATAGATTTTCCGATAGAACTTAATGATGGTGGTCCAATGCATTTATCGCTAGCGGTAAAGGATCAGCATGGCAGAAATATTGCTGCAAGTAAGGCTGTATATTTTACGGCTCACTATGATGATGATGGTAGGCTAATCGAGGTCAGCTCACCACGTCCAGTTAAGTTTAATGGCACTAGCCCTGATGCAGTTGGCTATATAGAACATGGTGGACATATCTATACCTTGCCAGTAACGCAAGAAAAATATAAAGCAATGATGCAAGAAGTAGCCAAAAACAAGGGACATGGCGTGGATATTTCACAATCTATCGATACACTATCTGTGGACCGTATTATAACTTCCCCTCAGAAGACTGAGGAGTTGGGTAGAACAAAAGAGGCTGTGGTTTCTCTTGCTGACACGACCCAAAAGGAAGGAGTAAATGCAAGTGTTAATATTCTAGATAAGCCTCTTGATGCCCTAGATCCCACACCTGTTCTAAAACCAGAAAAAGTAAATGTGAAAGTAAATCCAAGGGGTAATATTATAGATGAACCTAAGCCCACTCTTCAGAATGCCCCCGTTCTAACACCAAAAGTAGTTGATAATGTTCGTACAGCTAGCAGATTAGTTGGGTCAAAGTCTGTTAAGGAAAGTGCAAAAGAGGTAGCCCAATCCCTTAGAAACAACTTTACAACACAGGTAATTCCATCTCGAAAAACCAATGTTGAGATTACTGCACAAGCAGAAGAGATATATAAAAATTTGCAAAAAAATGCACTTAAAAAGCAGAAACAATATATCAATGAAGAATTAAAAAAATTATCAACTCCTCAAGAACAGATAAAACTATTAATGGAATTAGCAAAGGTTGAAGCGGATGGAAGGGGAGAAAGAGTTAAAGAAATTGGTTCTGGAGGAGAGAGAGAAGCGAATGTAGGGCAGGTTAGATTAAGAACAGAAGAGAGGATAACAAGTATAAATGGATCTCCTAAAATGGGATACCAACGGCAAGGAGAACATGTTAATGTTAAAGATGATGTAAATTTACAAAAATTCCTAAATGATAGAATTGTTGAAATTAATCAAGAATCCCAAAAGTCAGCTCTTGCTTTTAAAACTCGGAAGGTAGGAAGTCATGGGTTTCCCTAATTTACTTTAACTTAAGTTTTATGTAAGCAGCAAACAAAATGCTACGTATTATGTAAAAACATAAACAAACTATTAGAACAGTTTGTTAGAAGACATCGGTTTAATAGCCTATTGTGTCCCGATAGCGAACATTCTTTCTGTAGATTTAACGTAAGTAAGCGGGTTAACATGCAATTTACAGAAAAAATGTTACGCTATCAAACTATATAATTATTAACATTAACAAGGAGATAAATATGCAGCGATTTTCTTTTTTTATACCTTTTATATTGTGTACCACTTTATCTGCATTTGCTAGCAATCCAGCAATGGAAAAAATAAAAAACGATCCAGTGAATGTTAACAAATTAGATAATTCTTCTAGTCAAATAAAAAGTCAAAAATCTTCATTAGTTAAATCAGATATACAAGATGACCAATGCCATAGTATGGGCGATGCTGGTTGGTATTTTGCTCCTGGTGATACATGCAGTTTTAAGTGGAAGAATCGCATAAGTTATACAGGTCAAGTGTGGAAATGCACAAGCTTTGGAGATAATCACACCAATATAATTCTTGCTAACTTTGACATAACTTATGAGATTGGTACTAAACCCCCACAAATTACAGGAACAGGATGTAATGTAACTGAAGTATCTTCAGGTCATATTCAAGTTAGGAATTGTCAAGATATGACTTTCATAGCATGTGGCTCTAGTATGAACGCAACTATAACTAATAATACTAATGGAGTTATTATTGGAGTTTGTAAAGCTGATATCTGTCCGAACTAGTAGGTGTGAAGGTTTCTATCTAATGGTCTTATCGATCGTTATTTTCGTTCTAGAATCCGTAACACGCGAATTCGGGATAAGAATTTGTCAATTCTTATCCCAAATTCGGTAAAATTATAGATTACTTCGTCGACCTACGGTCTCCTTGCTAATAGACGTTTTATAGACGTATATGTCTATTAGCGAGCGAACGTACGTGAGCGTGGCAATCCATTTTGCTAAAAACATGATTTTAAAAGATTAAAATCATGTTTTTAGCTTTAGAAAGGTTTAAAATGCATTCGCGTTAGCCGCTTTAAGAATGCATCTTTCCTTATATTAAAGCCAATTCTAGAAATGAAAATTTATGTTAAGTTATTATTTTCTTATTGACTTCCATTACGGATGCTGGGGTTAATAGCCTTTCAGGCTATTTTTTTAGATCAACACAAAAATCAACTTAATCTTTTTATAATTTCCTCTCTGCGAAGTAAGGGTAATATTACTGACATTTCCGGTCCGGATGCCATTCCCGTTATGCTAAGCCTTAGAGGTAAGAATACATCCTTGCCCTTTTTACCAGTAACGGTCATAATTTTTTTAGTCCATATGCTCCAGCTGTCAAGGGTTATTGGTTCGTCTGGTAACAATATAGCTGCCTGTTTTAAAAAATCTTTATCTAATCCTTCAACTTTAGATGGTGAGTAACAAATATTCCACCAATCTTTTATTTCATATAATTTTTGTAAATTAGCTCTCACTGCCAACCAAAACTGTTCAGTTACTTGCTCAGCCTTAATCTCTCTTAAGCGATCTTTTACTTCATCAAAACTAAGGCTAATTAGTAATTTATGATTCAGACGTTCTAATTCTTCCGGCAAATAAGTTGTTGGACTTTTAGAAAAATTATTAATGTCAAACTCTTTTATTAGCTGATCTAAATTTTTAAACGATACAATACTTGATGACGAACCAATTAAACTAAAAAAACTATTAATTGCCATTGGTTCTAATCCAATTTCATCCCTTAGAGCAGCGATCTCAAATCCTCCTATTCTTTTAGATATTTTTTCATCTCGGCTAATAACTAGACCGAGATGAGCAAAATTAGGTATACTCTTTTGATTTGAGTATAGTTCTCCCTGTAGGGCTTCAAACATTTGTAGCTGAATCGCCGTATTAGTTACATGATCTTCGCCCCTAATAATATGGGTAATCGAATAATCAATATCATCAATAACTGAACAAAGCATATAAGTCATACTATTATCTTCTCTGATAACTATCGGATCACCAAGATTCTTCCCATCATATTTAACTTCACCCTTAATCATATCTTGCCATATAATTGGAGTATGTGATACCAAGAATCGATAATGCGGCTTTTTTCCTTGATTAATATAATCATTTATTTGTTGTTGAGTTAAATTCAAAGCTGCCCGATCATAGATGGGGGGGAGTCCTCTTGATAATTGTAATTTACGTTTTAGTTCCAGCTCTTCTTGAGTCTCAAAACAAGGATATAATCTATTTTTTTGCAATAATAATGTCTTTACAGCCTCATATTTAGCAAGTCTATTAGATTGGCAAAACGTTTGATCCCAGTTAAGTCCTAGAAATTTCAAATCCTGTTCAATAGCATTTTTATATTGCTGTTTGCTACGCTCAAAATCAGTATCATCAAACCTTAAAATGAATATGCCATTATGCTTTCTAGCATATAACCAATTTATCAGAGCTGTTCTACTATTACCTATATGTAGCATACCTGTTGGTGATGGTGCAAATCTTGTGATAACCCTTCCCATAATTTTATCTTAACCGCTTATTATACTTTTTTCTTTTTTGTTGTTTTTTTTGCTGTAGCATTCTTTTTAGAAGTTTTTTTTGCAACTATCACCTGTTTGCCATTATCTTTCTCTTGTTTATTCTTTAACTTATTGTTACTAGTTTCAATTATTTCTACAGCTATCTCTGTTGTTATGGTAAAAGGATCGTATCTTTTTGGTATTGAAATAAACCTATCAAGATATTTAAGATACGGACCATATCTACCTATACCAAGTATAATCTCTTGTTGAGATTCAGGATGCAAACATAATTTAACCGGTAACTCAAGCAACCTCATAGCTAAAGCAAGAGTAACATCACTTTGTGCAATAGAAGGTGGCAATGATGCACGCTTTGGCTTTTCACCCTTGGCAACTTGCTCACTAATCTGTACATATAAACCATAGGGGCCTTTCTTTAGAAAAACATCAAAACCATCCTTATTTACTCCTAATAGTTTGTTCTCTTCCATAGTAGCAACATCATCACTATTTTTAGAGGTAATTTGTTTTTTGAAAGTACATTCTGGGTAATTACTGCAAGCTAAGAATGCTCCAAACTTACCAAGCTTTAGACCTAATTGACCTGTAGAGCAGGATGGGCAAATTCTTGAATTGTTACTTTCTGATTTTTCTCCAAATAAGTGATAATCTAAGGCTTCTTCAACATAAGTAATTATATCAGATATTTTCTTTCCACTAACTACTTCTACATTATTATTAAACCCATCCCAGAATTTTTTTAGTAAAGACTTCCATTCTATTTTACCTTCTGCTACCTCATCTAAATCATTTTCAAGATCAGCTGTGAAATCATATTCCACATATTTCTTAAAAAAACCTGTCAAAAATGTTGTAACTAAACGTCCTAATTCCTCTGGAAAGAATCGTTTTTTCTCAACAACTACATATTTTCTATCTTGCAACACTGATATAATCGAAGCATAAGTAGACGGGCGACCAATACCAAGCTCTTCAAGCCTCTTTACTAAACTAGCTTCAGAATATCTTGGTGGCGGATCAGTGAAATGTTGTGCTGGATTCACTGAATCTGTAATTAATTTCTCTCCTTCTTTTAGAGCTGGTAGAAGCCTATTTTCTTCTTCTGTTTCATCATCTAGACCTTCTCGATAAATTTTATAAAAACCATCAAACGCAATAATTGAGCCATTTGCTCTGCATGTAAATTCTTTATTTTCCGTATCAAGCTGAGCTACTACCAAATCAATAATAACATTTTCCATTTGGCAAGCTACCGTCCTCTTCCAAATTAGGTCATAAAGCTTGTAATAATCTTTGTCTAATTTATCCTTTAACTTTTCTGGTAGCAGGGTAATATCAGTTGGTCTAATCGCTTCATGAGCTTCTTGGGCATTTTTAGCTTTAGATTTATAAACTCGCTGGCTAGCTGGCAGATATTTATCCCCAAAATTCTTATCTATCAACTGGCGTATTTGTTCAACAGCTTCACTAGCAAGAGTTGTCCCGTCCGTTCTCATATAAGTGATCAAACCTATAGTTTCATTACCTATATCCATACCTTCGTAAAGTTTTTGGGCAATTTGCATAGTCTTCTTAGCAGTAAACCCTAATTTTCTTGCAGCTTCTTGCTGCAGCGAAGAGGTAATAAAAGGCGGTTGCGGTTGACGTTTTTGCTGTTTTTTTTCTATAGAGGCAACATGAAAATTCTTTAATTTTATTTTCTCGACTAGATCATTGGCAGCCAGTTCATTAGTAATTGAGAATTTCTCTAATTTTTTACCATTAACATGAGTTAATCTCGCTAAAAACAGTTCATTATTACTATTAAGAACATTAAGACTAATATCCCAATATTCTTGCGATTTAAAACGTTCAATTTCATCTTCTCGCTCGCAAATAAGTCTCAGTGCTACAGACTGCACTCTTCCGGCTGATTTACATCCTGGCAATTTACGCCATAATATCGGCGATAAAGTAAATCCTACCAAATAGTCTAATGCCCTCCTTGCTTGTTGAGCATTAACCAAATCAATATCAATCTTTCTTGGGTTTTCAATTGCATGTAAAATAGCTTTTTTTGTAACTTCATCAAATGCTACTCTTTTAAAGAAATCACTAGATTTAACCAAGTTTTTTTCTTTTATTATTTCTGCAACATGCCAAGCAATTGATTCTCCTTCTCGGTCTCGATCTGTTGCTAGATAAACCATTTCAGCTTTGGCAGCATCTTTAGTTATTGCTTCAACATATTTTTCTGCTTTATCTGATATAATATATTTCATAGCAAAATCTTCATCTGGCAGAACTGAACCATTTTTAGATGGTAAATCTCTAATATGTCCAAACGAAGCAATAACTTTAAAACCATTATCTAGATATTTATTTATCGTTTTCGCCTTTGCTGGCGATTCTACTATTACTAATTTCATATTTATTTATAAATTAAAGATATCTTGTTGCCAGGATATCTAGTTATTTTTCCAGCCAGTTCTAGCTCCAGTATTATCATATATATAACCTGCAAAGGTAGCTGCGTTTGATGCAAACAATCAAAATCTATAGGAGTTGAAGATAAAAGCTCCTTAACTTTCATACGCATATCGTTGGTAATTGGATTAGCATATTTTATATCTAACGCTTTAAACTGGTTACTCTCAGCTGAATCATTTGCTACATCCTTAGATTTGCTGACAACCTTAGAAAAATGTGGTAGATTAGTTACTATATCTTGGGTAGATTCCACCATGTATGCTCCTTCCTTGATAAGTTTATTAGTACCCTGACACCTAGAATCTAGCGGAAATCCCGGCACTGCAAATACTTCTCTATTCTGTTCTAAAGCAAACCTTGCTGTTATTAATGATCCAGATTTTAGGCTTGCCTCAATTACTACCGTTCCAAGAGATATACCAGAAATCAATCGATTACGCTGTGGGAAATGTTGTCCAAGAGGTTTTGAACCTATTGGTAATTCAGCAATTATTAATCCCTCTTGCTGAATTTGTTCGAATAATTTAACATTTTCTATGGGGTAAACATGATCAATTCCTCCAGCTATAACTCCTATTGTTTTAGAAATATTAACTTGATGCACTGCCGTATCAATACCTCTTGCAAGTCCAGAAGCCATTATATAATCTGCGTCTGTCAATTCCTTAGCGATTTTAGCTGCAAAAGCACGACCATTTACTGAAGCATTTCTTGCTCCAACAATTGCTAAACATCTTTCGTGTGATAATAACCCGATATTGCCCTTATAACTTAGTATCGGCGGACAATCAAAAATCTCTAACAATAATCTTGAATATTCTAGAGACTTATAGGTAATAATTTTGGCGTTATTCTTTTCCAAAAGCTCAAGTTCTTTACTTGCCTCACTTTATGAAAATACCTTTACTGGTTTAGAGCGTCCACCTCGCAGCGAAAATTCTTGGATGTTTTCAATAGCAGCACTACTACTACCAAATAGTTTTATTAAACTCCAAAAAGTCCTTGGACCAACATTTTCACTCCTAATTAGTCTTAGAATATCAATTGTTTCTTTTGTATAAGATACTCGGTTAGTATCCAAAAATAGCTCCTTAAGCATCAAATCTCTTTCTTTGGCTTTAAGATTACTTTGACATAAATTATCCCTTGGATGATATTTGCAGTATATAGCAAAATTTTTTCCCACTAAGTAAAAAAATAAAAAAACAATTAATTTCTAACTAGAGAAGTTTAAAAATGACAACTGGTCGTGGAAACCTGCGTAAACCTATGTGTGTCAACTTAAGAAATCTCGATGTCATCTCTAGCTACGGTATATTGGTGTTAGTAGCTAGCAATGACATCCTACTGATCCGGCAAAACCTACGCTATATACTATAATTTTTCTGCATTAGAAGCTAAGTAATCTGCCACTCCTTTATGTGATGGGGTAATACCTTCATCACCTTTATGCCACCCAGCTGGACATACTTCACCATGCTTTGCATTATAGTCTAGAGCATCTATCAGTCTTATTACTTCATCAACATTTCTACCAATTGGCAAATCATTAACTGACAAATGGCGTACTATAAATGCTTCATCAATAACAAAAGTACCACGTAGTGATATTCCATCATCATGAAGTACATTATAACTATGGGAGGCACTTTTTTTAAGATCTGACACCATAGGAATTTGGATATTGCCAACACCACCTTTATTGTAAGGAGTATTCTTCCAAGCCAAATGAGAAAAATGCGAGTCAACGCTTATTGCTATTAACTTTGTATTTCTCTCAGTAAATTCTCCTAATCTATTATTAAAGGCTATAATTTCTGATGGACAAACAAAAGTAAAATCTAGGGGATAAAAAAACAATACAACTTTATGACCTGTAGCATAATTTTTAAGATTAAATTCAGATTCTATACTATTATCAGGCATAATAGCTTTAGCTGTAAAATCCGGTGCAGCTTTTCCAACGAATACTTGCATTTTAAATTCCTTCAGTTTCAAGTGATTAAAAATATTTCTTATGATAACCTCAAATATCGATGTAACAAATTAATACTAGACTCTGTATCAACCCTAACAGGGATGACACCCACAACTGTCGAAAGTTAAAAAACCGTCATTGCGAAATGCTGTTGTAAGGCTTAAACCGTCATTGCGAGAAGCCGCTGCAAGCGGCGACGTGGCAATCTTGTGAAGGAGGTCTTGACTATCATGAAGATTGCCACAGTGCCTAACGGCACTTCGCAATGACGATTTTTTAACTTTCAACAGTTATGGGATAACACCCTAGGCTATTAAACCGATGTCTTACATCGAACTCAAGTTATGATACACAAAATAATAATGTATTACAATACCAAATCTTAAATGAATTAGCAGAGTAATTTAAAAATTGCAATCAATAGTTGAGTGTATGCCATAATCGGAAATGGTACGAGAACTATAAGTCATGTAATAAATAATCACTCACCTTACGCATAACTCCCATGGCAATTTAAAAGTCATAGGAAAAACAGCCTAGCGTCATTACGAGAAGCCACTTTGTGGCGATGAAGCAATTATAAGTTGGAATCCAAATGAGTTTTCAAGCACTGTCCTGTTATTGATGATTTGCTCTCACACACTTCTTGTACCGTACCTCTAGCAATAACTGTACCACCTGCAGTCCCACCTCCTAGACCAAAATCAATTATAGTATCAGCTCTACACATGACATCAAGATTATGCTCAATGACTACTACAGTATGACCCTTAGATACCAGCTCCCTTAAGATATTAAGCAGTAGTCCTACCTCCTCACAATGTAACCCTGTTGTAGGTTCATCCAATAAAAACAAAGTCTTTTGCTTACTAGCTTTCGATAATTCGGAGGCAAGTTTAATTCTTTGTGCTTCACCACCAGATAACGTTGAAGTGGATTGACCTAACTTTAAGTGTTCCAAACCAACCCGCTGCATTAACTTCAGAACTTCAAGAATTTTCTTCTGCTTATCAAAGACAGGGATCGCATCACTTACTGTCAGGTCTAGGATTTCAGCGATATTATATTCCGCAAACTTCACTGCAAGCAGATCATCATTAAACCGCATACCAGCACAAGAGGGGCAATCCATTTCCACTCCAAGCATGAAAGACATATCAATCTGTACTACACCAGCTCCATTACAGTTCTCACAACGCTCATCTGATGCATTGAATGAAAATGCGTTGGCACCAAAGTCGCGTTTCTTTGATTCTGGCAAAGAAGCAAACAAATCCCTTATTGAATCAAAAAGATTTGTGTAGGTTGCTACATTGGAGCGAGATGATTTTGAGCCTATAGTAGATTGATTGACTGTCACTACTCGCTTAACATTTTCTAATCCCTCGACAGAAGTATGTTTCCCAGGTACTTCTTTCGCTTTATTAAAATGATTTCTCGTTACCTTATCTAAGATGCCAAATAAAAAGGTTGATTTTCCAGAACCGGATACACCCGTTAGCACAACCAATTGTTGTGTTGGTATAGAAACATCAATATTCTTAAGGTTGTTTTCACTCGCACCACGAATAGTAATTGCTTTCCCATCACCCTGAGCTGGAGGATTGAGTTTGATAGCTGCCTTCCTAGCTAAGTGCTTACCAGTAATAGATTTTTCGCAAGCCATAACTTCAGTAGGCGTGCCGGAAACCACAATTTCTCCACCTTGAGTTCCTCTTCCAGGCCCTACATCTATTATATAATCTGCACTCTTAATAACATCGGGATCGTGTTCAATGACCACTACAGTATTGTCATTTTCTTGTATCCTTCGCAGTGTTTTTAATAGCTTAGCTGTATCATGGGGATGTAAGCCAGTTGTTGGTTCGTCTAGAATATACAAAACACCAGTCAGCGAGCTACTACCAAGAGCATCAGCTAATCTAAGTCTTTGTGCCTCTCCTGCAGACAATGAGGGAAGTGTCCTATCTAAAGTAAGATAGTGCAAACCAACTTCGATTAAGTTTGATGCACGCTCTTGCAATCCGTTTGAAAAGGCGGTATATGCTTGCAATTCATCCTTCGGAAGAGTCCTTTCCAGTGTTTCTAACCATTTAAGTAGTTCGCTTAGGCTGAGACCATTGACTTCTATAATAGTTTTACCACCCACGGTTACTTCCCTCCCGAGTTTTCCTAAGCAGGCATTGTTACAGGATGGACACGCACTTCTTACCATAAATTTTGTGACACTATCTAGTGCCTTACTAGGATTTTTCTTATACTGAGTCATTAAATGAGGAATGATGCCTTCAAATTTACCCTCACCAACTTTTTTAGGTGCTTTGAGTCCCTTATGGCTCTTAACAAAATCTGGGTATGTGATTCCGTACAGCAAAAAATTATGCAATTCCTCAGAGTAAGACTTTATGGGTATATCTTGGTCAAAAGGAAAATCATAATATTTGCTAGCAGCTTCAATTACCTTCGTATAATGAGTTGCAACACCTGACTCCCAATACCTAACCCCTCCGTTAATGATAGTTTTTTCTCCATCAAGTAAACCGGATATATCAACGTCGAGAGTTTCACCTATTCCTTTACATGACTCACAGATTCCAGAAACTGCATTAGGGGAAAAATGTGACATTTGCAGTATTTCTAATTGCTCATTACAATGAGGGCAACCAAAATAACTTTTTTTGCTTTTTTTAGTCGATGAAGAATCGGTATTTCTTTCTTCAGTTTCAACAGTTATCAGTTTATGCTTACCTTGTAATGGTTGCTTAACTTCAACATCGCAGCCGCTACACTGCTGATGGCCAATAGTAGCAAATAGATTTCTTAGGAGTGTTAAAATGCCTGTTTTTGTCCCCACCAACGAACGGGAATTAAAATCCGTTTTTCGCTGAGAAATGGTTATTGCCGGAGATAAGCCCAAGATGGTATCCACTCTTGGCTTTGGAATGTGATCAGTAACCAAGCCATATCCGCCCAAAAGCTGTCTAACACATTCGTTCGCTAAAACATCAACAGCAATGGAAGATTTACCTGAACCTGACAGGCCGGTGAACGCAACTAAGCGTGTTTTTAGTATTTCAAAGCAAACACCTTTCAAATTATGTGCATGTGCACCATGCACAATAATCCGACCGTGCTGTGGTGTAACAGGTAAATGACATTTACTCGAGGAACATACAAAATTGTGCATACATGAACTCCTATCATTTTGTTTAGAAGGTGGCATTTTATCAGGTTCTGTCGCATTTATAAATCATGGTCTAGCAAAAATCGTAAAACCTCGGATTTGGGACATTATTATGCCATGAGTATAACAAAATTTTCAAAAGTAGAAAAATTATTATTAGCTCCAGTAATTTGTCTTTTTTGAATCATACGAATATTTTCTATACCAGTGATAGTAATCGCAGCAGAACGAAAACTTTTAAAACCAAGTTTCTTGATAAAGCGGTGGTCAAAGCATTCTTTCGTAAAGTATTTAAATATAATGGTCGTCCTGATAAAGTAGTACAGTATCTAACATTATGGGTTGGCTTTAATCAACTCCTTTCTACTATCAATACTTCATTATTGCCTGTTTTAGCTCTTAATTAGCATTTGAGAAAGAAAGGAATGAAGGCAGTTATCAGACCTCCAAACCATTCATTATCAGTTAAATTAGAGCTTGTCCGCAAACTAAGTAATAGAAGTAAATATCCTACGAAGAAGTAATCGACTCATAGCCAAAAAAATTATATTTTCACTAGAATCAGTAAGAAAATCATATTCCTTGGAGAGCCTTCTATTTCTATTTATCCAAGCAAAGCTTCTCTCAACAACCCATCGCCTTGGCTGTACTTTAAACCCAACTTCTCTTGTTGACAATAGTTCTGATGGTGTACTTTTTGGTATCCAAAATCTGCACGCTGGTCGTTTAACAATTTCTAAATCTATGTTATACTTTTCCTTAATGAGACCCTTTAAATCTACTTAAAGTTTTTTTACTAATGTCCACACTAATATAAGTTGTTGCCATATAGAGCCTCATGATTTATATTAATAATAGGATATGCTACAGCAAGGTTTAAAAACCTTATGACATCCGTTCGTAGTCTTTATCCAAACAGGATGGGTCTTTGCTCAGGTACGAAGTCTTTAAAATTCAAAGCTTCAATTCGAGATACAGTTTACCCATCCTACCACCATATATAACTGATCATGTTATATTTATCATGGCTTTTTTATTGTATGAGTTCGATATGAGACATGGATTTAACATTCTCGATGTTTCGGCACAACTGTTGAAAGTTAAAAAATCATCTAAGCACCGTTAGGCACTGTGGCAATCTTCATGATAGTCAAGACCTCCTTCACAAGATTGCCACGTCGCCGCTTGCAGCGACTCCTCGCAATGACGGTTTAAGCCTTACAACAACACTTCGCTAATAGACAATTTTTTAACTTTCAACAGTTGTGATACTCACTCCACCGCTCCTGCTATCCAATCCTCCTGGAATTGACTATATCTTAGTTTTTGCTTCTGCACTAAAATTTCTACTTTGTTTCTTTGTCATTCGTTTCCTAAGTATAATTTTTTATTCTATCTTATTACGAAACAAAACTACATGCTTTTTTATCTAAATTTTTTAGCCCATTATATAAGGAGAGAAAACAAATTCTGACGACAAACTTATCAGGAAGAATCAGTTCGTAGGCACTCTTATTAAACAAAAAGGGCTTTCTTTTTTAAAAGAAAACCCTTTTGTTTGAAGTAATAGATAAGTAAACTTAAAAGATTAGTTTAGAAGTTTACACGAACTTTTAAAGTACCTTGGTGACCAACATATTTACTAGCTAAATATGCATCGTAACCAGCTCCATACTCCATATTACCAGCTTTAGCAGTAACGCCTAAACCAAGGTTAAATAATGTTTTTGCCTCTTTGTCAGATCTAGTAGCAAATGAACTAGTCATACCATCTAATTTAGCACTAACTTTCCCTGAACTACCAAATAACTTTTGCGAAACAAAAGCATGTGCTTCAGGCATCACTGTAATACCACTAGTATCTACAGAAACTGCAAATCTAGTACCAAGCACAGCTTCAACTTTATTGTTAGTCTTCTTAGCAACGACCTTATTTGCGTTGTCTGTACCAGTTTCCTTATAACCTTCATCGCTAGATCCTGTATAACGAATTCCAGCCATCGGTATTAATGACATTGAGTCAGACATTTTAGCATTGTAACCAAATAATACTTGACCACCGTAAGACAGAGAATCATAACTAGCTTTAGCAATTTGCTGACCACTAGCATTACGAGAAGTAGGAACTTTTCTAGGATCGCTATTCTTAATTTTATTTGAACCAAGAGAAACCAAACCTTGTACAAAGAAATTTTTATCAAGTTGTTGTGATCCATAAATAGAGAGCATCACAGTATTAATGTTTGTTTTTTCTCCAATTTTATAATCTTTGTATTTCATATCAGTTCTAACAATACTAACAGCAGCACCGATCATTAGATTTTCGTTTGCTAAAGCATCGAAACCAAGGATTCCACCAACAGATTTCGTTTTATAGCCAACAACACTACCTTCACCCTTCTGAACAGCTTGATTATAGTATGGCATAGCCCATGCCCCCATTGATTCACCAGCTACATCATCAGAGCCACTAGCTACAGGTTTTTGTTGATCATCAACTTGGGCAAGTCTTGCTCCCACTAAACTAGCAATCCCAGCATTAGTATGATCGACAGCTTCAGTTACTAGTGCATTCTCAGCATTTACACGTTGTTGTATTGCTTTACCACGTTCTTTTTGGTCTTTTAACAGACCAATATCAGTCATATCAGCTAATGCCTCACGACCAAGCAAAGCAGCATTTTCTTGATCTTTATCATCACCACCAGCAGCTTTCATATCAGCTGGAGCTATAGTTGCAGCATTATTTGAACGCAACAAGTAAACATCTTTATCCTCTTTAGTATAAACAGTCCACTTTGCATATGCTTGATCTGTTTTTACTCCTGTTAGAGGACCAAATCGTACATCATTACCTAGAATTAGATTTTTACCATTGCTAATCAACTTGTACTCTTGATCCGCCCCTAATTTACCTTCATCCTTAAGGATTATAGCCTCAACTGGTACACTAGCAGCCACATTTATATGAGTATTAACTTCTATAGAACCAAGTTTTCCATCTGCAGTTAAGGTAGTTGCAATAGAAGTTCCAGGATTCCATGTAGAATTTACGTCATTTTGGTTATCTTGGAAGATTAACTTACCAGAGTTCAGATTAATATTGTCATGAATATGTGAAGTACCACTAATTATGTTGTTATCACCAGTAATTACGATCTTTTCAGTACCGAAGTTAACTATGTCTGCATACATAGCAGCATTATTCAAGGTTACTTCTTTATTGCCATTAAATGTTATAGTCTTAAAACGATCATTCTCTGTACCAAGCTTAGTACCAATAATAGTAGCCTTATTTGTGAAGTTAATATTATTACCTACTCCCTTACTGGTTACAGCAGCTGTCAAAATAACACCATCTTTAAACTCAGCTACAGAACCACCATCAGCACTACCAACTTGTAGTCCACCAGCTACTGTTCCACCAGCTGTGTACTTCAATTTGTCATTAATAATAGCATTATTGACATAAGTATCACCAAAGTTTTCGGTATTTACTTCAAAAGTTACATCTTTTAAGTTGTGTCCGCTAGAACCTAAGCCATAAACCTGATTAGAACCAGCCTTAAAGTTAACAGCACCTTGATTATCAGTTTTAGTTGTTACACCAGCAAAGAAGCTTGGAGTATTAACATCTAAGGTATTATCTCCAGCAAATTGTAGATTAACCAAATGATCTTTATCAGTACCAATATGGTCAGGTTTATTAATAGTGTGATCAATAGCTGATAATACAACTGTAGGTCTAGCGTCTTTAGAACTCAAAGTACTATCAACATTTATATCTTTAAGTTTCATATTTGAAGCTAAAGTTAAGCTTGCAGCAGTTGCAAACTTAATATTGCTAAATTTCAGACCGTTATCACCTACTAATTCAACATCACCACCATGCAATTCTAAGGTAGATATAGCGTTAACAGCAGGAGCATTAGCATCTGCTGTAGTAGTGAATTTTACACCAGTACCAACACCAGCAGCATTAACAAATTTCAGTGTTCCATTACCAGCAACATTACCAACAACTGCTTTAGCGGTATAATTACCATCTACAACTAATGTAGATCCGGCACCTGCTAATTCTATATTTCCGCTGAAAAAGCCTTGACCCGATGTAATTGCCTTAACACCAGCATTTACTTTGAGACCTTTAAATTGCCTGTTTAATGTTCCTATGTCGCCTTTTAGAGCAGCATCCCCAGCAAAAATTAGATTACTTCCATTAGCTCCATCGGAAGCAGTTATACTATTAGCAGTAATATCATTACCTTTATGAAGAGTAAGAGTCTTATTGTCTTCTGTAAACTTGATTTCCTTTACTCTCCCATCCTTAGAGGTTGTTGTCTTATATAAGGCAACATTCTTACTAATTTCAAATGTAGCTTCCCCTGCATTTGTCAAAGCTCCAAAGGCATACCTAGCACCCTCAACATTCATCTTAACTGTTGACGCGTTACCACCAAAATCAATTTCAGCAATATTAACCCATTTATTGGGAGCTATGTTAAAGTTAGGTTTTTGTCCGTTCAGTGATAATTTATTTAGAGCCTTAGAATTATCAAGAGCAAGATCCCCACCAATAGTGCCAACAATATTTAAAGTACCATCTTTTTTCATTTCAGTTGCATCAATAGTACCACCACCATTAGCACTTATTGTAGATGTAATGGTTACATCAGCTGCATTATTAGTTAATTTCAATGTTCCACTATTAACATTATCAAAGATAGTCTTAGCATTAATCGTAGCACCACCAACTTTTACTGTTTTATCCTTAGGGATGATAATATTACCAACTGTTCCAGCACCAGCAGCACCAATGTTACCAGTAATTTCAGCATTACCCTCAAACGTTAAATTTGAAGCAGCAGCAGCATTAACATTAGCAGCAACTTCATTAATATTACCGATCAGTTTATAACCATCAATAAATGTAAAATGTGTATTAGCCGCCCCTCCTTGTAGTTCAGTGACAGCATGCTGTCCTGACAATTTCAGAGTACCAACAGCAGTATTGCGAATTGCAACTAATTTGTTTATTATATCAGCTTTTAATACACCCTCACCTTGAAAAATTATTGTTCCAACTTGAGCTGCAGCATTGTTTACGTCAGCATGAAAGTTTCCTTCAAGTGTTTTACCAGCTGCCACAGTAATTGTACTATTAGCTATATTATGGAAATCTGTTATACCAAGATTACTATTCTTGGATAGAACTACAGCTGAAGCTGCTATTATATTTGTAACACCCTTATCTCCTACATCAACTTCACCTTCTAAATTGATAGTCCCACCGCGTAATTCAAGATCTTTAGTATATATTCCTCCTGTAATTGTTGCAGCATTACCAGCATTAGCATCAACTATGAATTTCCTAGCTCTATGCCCCTTATCTATACCAACTACGGCACTACCTGCACCTCCCTGATGAGAAAGAGATGAATTTCTTCCATCATTATTGAAGTGAATTATACCATGTCCATCTTGAGTACCACCAAGAGAGCCATCTATAACTGTAAAGTTAACAGCAGCAGCATTCTTAGAAGTAAGTAACAATATACCATTACCCTGATTACCAAAGTCGATTCTATCACCTGCTCCTGGTTGTAAGTACAACGTATTAGGAACAGCACCACCAGCAGTTGCAGTAGAGTTGAATTCAACAGTGCTACCATCAGAGATGTTAATTGTGTGGGCTGTAGCAACTGATGCTTTGTTAAATGTTGTCTTAGCACCAGCATTGTTAATATTCAATGTTGCATTTGCACCGTTAGTAACTGTAAACTCACCAAACGCAATATCTACAGGAGCAAAAGCAAACCCATTAGCAACTGGACCAGTAGTAATATTAAGGATACCCCCCGCTTGAAAATCAACATCACCTAAGAAGCCATTACCAAGACCACCACCAATAGCAATACCAACATCAACTTTATTACCACCTAAAGTTAAACTGTGACCAGCTGTAACTAGAAAAGTAGCAGCATTACCACCATTTGTTATAGAGTTGATAGTTGTATCGGTAGTAACTGTACTAAGAGCTATATTCTGACCATTCAAATCAAGATGTGAAATAGTTTGACCATTAAGAAGGTTAAGATCAAGCGTATGACCACCAGTAATTGTTAGACTCGAACCTGAGACAAATGGTGCAGCTCCATTTAATCCGACACCTGTACGAAAGTTAGCATTACCTGCCGTCTGCCTCACAGCAGGAGCAGCACCAGCAAATGCCATATTACTTCCACCGATTATAACTGAAGCAATAGAAGCAGTCGCTAGCAAGTTTTTCAAAAAACTGCTTTTTTTACTTTTATTATTCATAATTTTTTCCTATTTAAGTTAATTCATTTTCTAAATACAGTTTCTTAGAGCAATTAGTTTCAAAAGTTATTTCTGCTCGATGTCATTCCCGTGCAGGTAGAGAAATCTAAAAAAAACAGCCTAGCAGACTATATTAAACTTTTCTAGCCCCATACTTTCGCAAGGGTAACCATCGAGTGCACAGGGATGACCCTACGCAATCATAATACCTTAAAACCTTTTTAGAAATATCTAAACACGCAGCTACTATATATGTAAAAATAATTAATTACAAGCTACTTGACTATTTTTTTTATAAATTTCTATCAACTGTGTTATATTTGAAACAGCTATAGAAATTTGTCATATCATGATAGTTTGACTTACTTGACTCCCAAACTTTCTTCCAAGCACCAAACAAACCGCTGTGCATTTGTGATATAGTCAATTGATGAGAATTTGGTGACGTCGTCTTCGATCGCTCGCCTATTATCTATAGGCTTCGCTCCATCGTTCCTAGCATCAAATCCTCCTGAATTGACTATAACATAAACAAACTGTTGTGGTGATCTATCAACCTTAAGGTATAGGCTAAAATAAATCCTTCTTTAAACCAGTTTGTTAGAAGACGCGAAGCGTTACTCTAAAAAATAGCTTCGCTGTTTATCTGGATCGCCACGGCATCTAACGAGCCTTGCTATGACGGCTGTGTTTAATTTGTTTATACATGCTCAATCATTACGCTCTTAAGTTGACACCTATGCGTCATTGCGAGGAGTCGCTGTAAGCGACGACGTGGCAATCTTGTGAAGAAGAGCTTACTTCATGAGATCGCCACGGCGTCTATCGACGCCTCGCGATGACGATTTTTTAACTTTCAACAGTTGTGCCTTCTACCCCAATTTGCACAACTGTCGAAAGTTCAACAAACGTCATTGCGAGGAGACCGTAGGTCGACGAAGCAATTGTAAGTTAAAAGTATGATATAATAGATATTGAAGTCAATTGTAAGTTAAAAGTATGATATAATAGATATTGAAGTCAATGTAAATAATGATTTATACTGACTTATAAGGGGGTATTACAGCGATAGTCATTAATAATATAAATGACTATCGCTGTGCAGGCGTGAGCGACCGTGAAGCAATTGGTTTTAAGACCGAATGGATATTGGTACTCTAGCCCAAATCCCCGAGACGTTTGAATAGTTGATTGGGATGCCTTTGCACGCCCGCTTACAATCGTAAACAACATTAAAAGTCTTCGAGGTATTATGCTATTATATAATAATTTTATCGGTCTTGATATAGGAAAATTCAATTTTGTTGTTGCTATTCATGGAAAAAAAGAAACTAAAGAATATAATAACAACTCTAATGGAATAGCTGATTTTATCAAGGATTACAAAAAAGAGATTAGTTCTGCATTGTGTGTTTTAGAAACTACTGGTGGATATGAAATGGAACTATTACTAACGCTTTGCAATCAGGGTTTTGCTGTACATAGAGCCAATACTCGTAAAGTTAAAAACTTTATTAGGTCTTTTGGTAATGCAGCTAAAACTGACAGTCTTGACGCTAAAGCTCTAGCACTTTATGGTTTTGAACGATCAGAAAGATTAGAGCTATTTAAAGTACAATCTAAGCAAGCTTTAAACTTGTATGAATTAGTAGGACGTAGGAACGATCTTAAACAAATGTTGATTGCAGAAAAAAATAGGTTTCAGTCCCCGAGAGCTGATTTAATCAAGTCTAGTTGTGTTAAAATGATCGAAGTACTAGAAGAACAAATTGCATCTATTACTAAAGAAATAGATGACTTAATAGCAAAAGATAAGCTCTTGCAAGCTAAGAAAGAGACTCTGCAAACTATTAGTGGTATAGGCGCAGTAGTATCTAATGAGCTTATAGCTTTGTTACCTGAACTTGGTACATTGAACCGCAAACAAATAGCATCATTAGTAGGTGTTGCACCAATATCTAATGATAGCGGTAGATATAGCGGATATAGACATACAGGTCATGGTCGAAATTTTGTTAGACCTATGTTGTTTGTAGCTGCTATGGCTGCTAGAAATTCTAACTCTGAACTGAAGGTATTTTATGAGAAATTGATCAATAGAGGAAAAAAGAAAATGGTGGCGATGGTAGCATTAATGCGTAAAATCATTGTGATTGCAAACGCTAAGTTACGTGATTTAACTAGCTCTGCACAAGCAATAAAAATTTAAACCAAATTTATTTAAATTTTTATTGCGAACATAGTTGATCCATATGACAAGCTTCATGGATTGCCGCGCTCACATACGTTCGCTCGCAATGACGTTTGTTGAACTTTCGACAGTTGTGGGGCGTAGTGGACAATTTCAGAACCACAACAAACACTAAATTACTTATTATTCAAGCACTAACGCTCTATTATTAAAGATTTGTTACTTGATATTGTAAATCCATATTTTTACCATAAAAAGCCATGCAGATTTTTAGTATTTGTTTAACATGTTGATGTTCTTTTATTTTAGTATCATATTTCCTATCAATAATTTGTTGTAGACCAGACCCTGCTATAGTCGTTAAATCTTCTGCATTTTTAGCTATCTTATACTCAATAATAATTGCCTTATCTCCTTTACCAGCTTTGGGGATCATGATTACATCAGGGCGTCCATCACCTGATTCTTGCTCACTTGATATTATATAGCTCGGTGCTAGCATATTAACAATCCCTAGCATAAAGCCACTATAAAATAATTCGACCTTTTTCTCTCCCACTTGATGAAAACTAGTGCTACTGTGCAGCAACTCCTGCATTTTTTGTTTAAACTCCTCTATTTTGCCAGCTATTAACAAGCTAATAAATGAGTAGTACCTAGAATTATCAATGTTTATTTGTTTGCTAACCCATTGGAGTACTCTTTTTTCGTAAATATATTTTACTTCATAATTAGGAATAGATAGTTCATAAATATCCCTTTCTGGCATCTTAGCATGTGGATTTAAATAGCCAAACTATTTTTGATATTGTCTAGAGTTACCTCGCCAAATAAATATTGGTTGAAATCAGCTATCTCACTTGTTTTCAGTTTGTTACTATCACTTAAATAGCTATGAGCCTGAAATAATTTCCGTAACTGGCTTTTTACACCTTGTTCAATATCGTAATAGTTTGAACCTTCTATGCTTTTAAAGGTGATGAATATAACGGGGAATTGACCTTGACGCTTCATAGCATTTGTTATACTAGCAATTTTTAATACTTTCAGTTCTTTAGTCTCACCAAAGCCTAAATCTATTTCTCCACCTGTAAATAATTTATAATTTACTCGCTCTTCTAGCGGTAAAGGATTCCCCCTATTATCTAGCTCCATTTCTAGAAAGCGTCTGACCATATCCATATTAATACTTTTCCCCCAACGCCTTGGTCGAGTAATTAGAGTCACTGCTCCATTATCCTCTAACAATTCTTTGATCATTAGGCTTTTGTCAACAAATACATCACTGTTTAATAATAATGTTTTAAAGTCATCAGTACCAACAAACATCTTTGGCTGATAATTACCATTATTCTTCGTTTTTTCATCGCGCATTGCTTTTACTGTTTTCTACTAACTATATAATACATTATACACCTTTTTTATTGTACACTAATAGATATTAGTAACATTTTTGCTAATCATACTATTTTTTATCAATATTAAGTCAAACCTTAACTTTTGTATTCTAGTCGAAATTAATTATATATGCCTCTTCTACACCTAACAAGTTAAAATGCACTTGCAGAACCGCTTCAAGAGTGCATTTTTCCTTATAACAAAGCCAGTTCGATATAAGAATTATTAATTCTTATATCGAGATTTAGGTTATTTACAGTTGCGACTTTTAAATTACCATGAGGCAAGAGCATACTAAAAAAGTATTAGGGGAATTGCACAGTTGCCAATATAATTAGATTTACGCTAATAATTTACACAAGGATCAATGACTATTTTTTTGACAATCATTATTGTTCTAATGATAGGATGTGCCGCACTGCTTTCAGCTACTGAAACAGCCATCACCGCGTCTTCTCCGGGGAAAATACAAAAATTTAAGGCAAAAGGTGCTAAACGTAACACTGTATTACAAGTTCTAAAGAATAAAGAAAAAGTAATTGGCACATTATTGATTGGTAATACTCTGCTTAATACTGTTTGCACTACCATTGCTACCAGTATATTTATCGACTGGCTAGGTGATGGCGGCACTGTCGCAGCTTCAGCAGTTATGGCTTTCGTGATAATTGTTTTCGGCGAAATAATACCTAAAGCTATTGCTGTAGCAAAAGCAGAACAGTTAGCATTATTCACTTCTCCAGCAATTATATTTTTCCTAAAGCTTTTGAAACCAATTAATTCTATTTTTGAAGTTATAGTTAAGCTGTTCTGTTTTATTTTCCGTATTAATCTACAACAAAATATCTCGGGAGCAGAAGAAGTCAGAGGAGTTATTGAACATTATCATCAAGAAGGTAATGTTTATAAATCTGACCGTGACATGTTAGGGGGTATATTAGATATTAGGAAAATGACAGTATCTGAAATTATGATACATAGAAGTAACATAGTAGCCATTAATGTAGATTTGCCTAAAGAGGAGATAGTGAAGCGAGCATTATTATCCAGCCCCCATACAAGAATACCATTATGGAAGGATACTCAGGACAATATAATTGGCGTACTGCACATGAGAGATCTACTCCGGGCTCTTTATGAAAAGAATAACGATGCAAAAAAAATTAATATCAAAGAATTAGTAAATCAGCCTTGGTTCATACCTGACAATGCCTTGGTAACTCATCAACTTCATGCTTTTAGGGAAAGAAAGAGCCATTTTGCCTGTGTTGTTGACGAATATGGTGATCTACAAGGTATTATTACTCTAGAAGATATTCTAGAAGAGATTGTTGGTCCTATTATCGATGAGCATGATTATCCTATTAACACAATTGTAAAAAAATCTGATGTGGAGTTTATTATTGATGGATCTGTAACCATAAGAGATGTAAATAGAGAATTAAATTGGAGTCTACCTGATGATGACGCAAATACCATAGCTGGCTTAATTATCCATAAACTTGAGCGTATTCCCAATCAAGGAGAATCTATCAAGATATTTAATTTAAGTATCACCATTAACAAAAAAATAGGTAACAGACTTGATAGCATAAAAGTCATTATTCTACCAAATAAAGAATCTGAAAGTGATAAGTAGTCTTGGCAATTATTTACAAATATCTGCAATCTTATTCAGCATACTAACAGTTGTTAGTTCTTTATATTTACATCGTTCTGCTACTTTTTTTTTCTACCTTAGTTTCCTGTCAACATTATTATCTTTCCTACTATTAGTATATGGATTTATCATATCAGATTTTTCTGTGCAGAATGTCTTTCTGAATTCTAGTACATTAAAACCTCTTGGATTTAAAATTGCTGCTAGCTGGGCAAGCCATGAAGGCTCTATACTGCTGTGGCTATGTTTGTTGCAGATTATAGGTTTTATTTACATCGCTCTATTCAATAGCCGTCCAAATCAAGTATATCACATAATTATACTAGCACTAATACAAATATTATTTGGTAGTTTTATTTATTTTACCTCTAACCCATTTGACAGCCTATCATTCCGTCCCGCCCAAGGTCTTGGTTTAAACCCTATGCTGCAAGATATTGCACTAATAATACATCCACCTATATTATATTTAGGTTACGTCTGTTACGTTGTACCTTTCACATCTGCTTGCGTAATCCTACTTACGTCTAGTTTAGACTTTGTTAATCTCAGAGCAATTAAAATATTTACCAATTTAGGAATGCTATTTTCAACCTTAGGAATAGCCTTAGGATCATGGTGGGCTTATAGAGAACTTGGCTGGGGAGGGTTTTGGTTTTTTGATCCAGTAGAGAATATTTCCCTGTTCCCATGGCTATCTGCTATTGCTCTACATCATTCAGTCTTGGTAACGATAAAATCTGGACAAATGAAGAATTGGACTATAACCTTATCAATCATCACTTTCTTACTTGTAGTATTTGGTACGTTTTTGGTACGTTCAAGCGTAATCACCTCAATTCACTCTTTTGCATCATCACCTAAGCGAGCAATCTACATGCTAGCAATATTTGCTATCCTCGCTACATCAAATTTAGTTTTACTCATTCTAAAAGGTCAAAATATCGGTATCCTTCTTCCGACAAAATTAGACAAACCTAGACTTATTATTTGGGGTAGTAGCTTTTTCTTAATAGCCTTAGTAGTATTACTATGTGCCACCATTTACCCCATAGTTTATTATTTATTATACCAAGAATCTATTACCATTAGCGAAAGATTTTTTATCAATAATTTTATAATCTTTATTATTCCAACGCTTTTACTAGCTGGTATTGCTCAAACAAATAATATAAGAACAAAAAACCTACTAGACTTCTTGCATAAATCAAAAAAACTTTCGGGATTTTTAGGAAAAACGAAGCCAAACACCGCAGCACACATAGACGATTGTTACGGAGCAAGGCAAGTTTCGAGCGAACAAGAATCACCAACTAGATTGATTTATCCAAGAAGTCTACTTATCCTAGCTTTTTCTTTAGTAATAACTTTTACTAGCTCGTATCAAATGCAGTATGGTTTTATTTCAGCATGTACCATGACATTTTCTCTTTTTCTAATAATACAAAATTGTTATTATATATTAGCAAAAAGCAATTTCTTTAGAACAAAACTAAAAGCCAATATTGCTATGATCTTAGGACATCTAGGTTTTGGATTGCTTGTTTTTACTATTACTGTTAATTCATTATTACAGAGCGAAGTAGATTTTATAGGAAAAGTTGGAGACAAGGTAGTATCAGGAAATTTTGAAGTTACGCTCAGAGATATTAGAATATCCTCAGCTCAAAATTATTATCGTCAAATTGCTGAATTTTGGATTCAGGATAAACAGAATAATATCACTATATTAAAGCCTGAAAATAGATTATATATAATAGAAAAGCAACTATCGCAAGAAAGTAATATATATTCTTATTTAACTTATGATCTTTACGCGGTTTTGAGTAAAATTGATGATGATGTAATTCACGCAAAAATATATTACAAACCAATGATGAGTTTTATTTGGATATCTATTATGCTTATGGCTGGAGGATTCTTAATTGGATTATTGAAAAAATGACAGTTTTCTTCTTAATAAGGCATGGTGAAACCGATTGGGCATTAAATGAAAAGTATAAACTAAAAGGTGCAAGTAGAGATTTGCCTTGTTTGACAGAAAATGGCACAAGAGAAGCTAACGAAGTATCTAAAGACCATAGATTAAAAAAAGCAGAAATAATTTTATCTTCTCCTTATACTAGAGCACTTCAAACTGCTGCAATTATATCAAAAAATATTAACCTAGATATTATTGTTGAATTTGATTTAAGAGAATGGCAACCAGATTTAAATTTTATGATAAAAAATCAATACGAATTAAAAAGTACAATTGAGGATTATGAAAAAAATAATGGGGTATATCCAGCTGGTATTAGTAAAAGATGGGAATCAAAAGAGTTATTAAGTAATAGAGCAAATAACGTATTAAGAAGGTACTTAGATTATAAATATGTAATAGTTGTAACTCATAAACAAGTAATAAAAACTTGGATAAACACTATCAAAATAGATCACTGCTTTATTAATGAGTTAAATATGGTTTAAGTTAATAAAAGAAGTGTTGCTAACTTTCATAGCAACTTTGAGAAAATAAATCAATTTATGGTTCAATTATTATTGACTATTTAATATATTTAGTATATGATTGATTTGGAATAAAAAAGCAGTTTTATGAAAACTACCTTACCTGACCGTTCACTAGTGATTAAAGAAAAGCTAGATAATATTGTTAAAGAAATCCTATATGTAGGCAAATCAAAAATAGCGATGATTATCTTATTTGGCTCTTATGCTAGAGGAGATTGGGTAGAGGATATAGAGAAGGTAGGGGATATTAGTTATTATAAGTATCAAAGTGATTTTGATCTTTTGTTGATTTTAAAGAACGGAGAATATGCTGGCTATCCAGCTATAAACCTACAACATAAGATAGAGAACAGGCTAAGTAAAAAATTCTCATTAGATGAAAAACCACCAATTACTCTGATACTTGAACCTATTAGGTTGGTAAATAGGCAACTGGAAAAAGGTCAGTATTTCTTTAGTGATATCAAGAAAGAGGGAATTCTTTTATATGATAGTAGTGAATTTATACTGTCTGAAGCTAAGGAACTATCATGGCAGGAACGCAGACCAATAGCTGAGAAAGATTTTAAATATTGGTTTAGGAAAGGTATAGAATGCATAATTGACGTCCATAATATCTTACAAAGAAATAATTTTAATAAGTGTGCTTTTGAACTCCATCAAGCTACAGAGAGCTTTTATAATGCTATCCTGTTAGTTTTTACTGGTTACAAGACCAAGTCACATGATATACTAGGACTTGGCGATAGAGCTAGAAGTCATCATTACGATCTCTATAAGATATTTCCACATGAGACTCCTGAGCAAGAAGAGTGCTTTACGTTACTGCGAAATGCTTATGTTGATGCAAGATATGATCAAGATTATACAATTAGTAAAGAACAATTACTTTACCTTATTAACCGGGTAGAGGAATTAAAGATAGTGACTGAAAAGATATGTCTAGAAAGGATTAATAAAGAAGAATTAATGTGATTATTTTTCCTGAGGTATTTTTTCAATAAAAACTTTATCAAATTAGGAATATATACTCTTCTGTTTTGAAGAATTGGATTTGAAAATGAATGGTGAGCAAGCGTTATAGTATGTGAACATGCGAATCCATGATATTTTCAAAAAACAATTCTTCAAAGCAGAAGAGTATAGATAATTTATGTAAAAAACTAACTATATAACTAGTATAGTCTAATGACTAATATTACCAACACTCATTGATAGGCTGGCTGAAACGAATTTCTCTAAATCCCCATCAAGTATACCCTTAGTATCAGAAGTTTCATGGTTGGTACGTAAATCCTTAACCATCTGATAAGGCTGTAATACATAAGATCTTATTTGATGTCCCCAACCATTTTCAGTCTTGGATGCATTTTGTTCATTAATATCATCGGTACGTTTTTTTAACTCTGACTCATAAAGCCTTGCTTTAAGCATTTTCATAGCTTGTGCTTTATTTTTATGCTGCGATCTATCATTTTGGCACTGGGTTACGATATTAGTCGGTAAGTGGGTAATCCTTACTGCAGAATCGGTAGTGTTTACATGTTGCCCCCCAGCCCCGGAAGACCTATAAGTATCAATTCTAAGATCTTTTTCATCTATTATAATAGAAATATCATCATCAATTTCTGGATATACCCAACTGCTAGCAAAACTAGTCATCCTTTTACCTGCGGCATTAAAAGGTGATATCCTAACTAGCCTATGCACACCAGATTCCGTTCTAAACCAACCATATGCTTGGTAGCCATTAATTTTGATAGTACATGATTTTATTCCAGCTTCTTCGCCATTAATAAGATGAATAATTTCGCTTTTAAAACCCAGCCTTTCTGCGAAGCGTAAATACATACGCATCATAATTGATGCCCAGTCGTGGCTTTCTGTTCCTCCAGCTCCGGCGTTGATTTCTAGAAAGCAATTATTACTGTCAAATTCTCCAGAAAATAAACATTCAGTCTCAAATTTTCCGGCAATAATAGATAGTTCCCCTAAATCTTCTTGAACTTGCTGCAAAACTTGTTGATCATTTTCAGTAAATGCCAAATCCTCAAGTTCTAAACATTCCGTAAAATTAGACTGAAGTTGTTTAAACGAGTTAAGCTTGATCTCTAGAAGTCTTTTTTCTTTTAGAATACTCGAGGCCTTCTCTTGATTATTCCATAGATCCGGATCTTCTGATATATTTTCTAGCTCTAAAAGCCTTTTGCTTGCATTATCGAAATCAAAGCGACCTCCTGAGCAGTTCTAAAGACTGTTCGATTTTTTTTACATAATGTTCAATTTCAGCACGCATTGTTAATTTTCCTACTATAAAATGGAATTTTATTATATAAAGATAAAACTTCTTTCTAATTTTAACATTATACCAAATATACCATGAATAATCAAAACTTTATCAGAAATTTCTCAATCATCGCTCATATTGATCATGGTAAGTCTACTCTAGCAGATAGATTAATTGAATATTGTGGGGGGCTGGCAGCTCGGGAGATGAGTCATCAAGTACTTGACTCAATGGACATAGAAAAAGAACGTGGTATCACTATCAAAGCACAGACTGTTAGATTAACTTACAAAGCAAAAGATGGTAATACATACTATCTAAACCTAATGGATACTCCTGGTCATGTGGATTTCTCTTATGAGGTGAGTAGATCGTTAGCTGCTTGTGAAGGTTCTTTGTTAGTAGTGGATAGTAGCCAAGGTGTTGAAGCACAAACTCTAGCAAATGTTTATCAAGCGATCGATAATAATCATGAAATTATTCCAGTTCTAAATAAAATTGATCTACCAGCTGCTGATCCTGATAAAGTTAAGCAACAGATAGAGGACGTAATTGGCATAGATGCAGGCGATGCATTGTTGATTTCTGCAAAAAGTGGTATAGGAATAGAGGAGATACTTGAAGCAATTGTTAATAGGCTGCCATGTCCAAAAACTAATCAAACAGATATTCTAAAGGCATTATTGGTTGATAGCTGGTACGATTCTTACCTAGGGGTAGTAATTTTAGTTAGAGTTATCGATGGAGTTTTACGCAAGAATATGCGTATTAAAATGATGGCTACCAATTCTACTTATAATGTTGAAAATGTTGGGTATTTTACTCCTAGAAAACATATATCAGATATTTTATACCCAGGAGAAATAGGCTTCTTTACTGCTTCAATAAAACAAGTTGCTGATTGTAAGGTTGGGGACACAATAACTGACGAGAAAAGACCTTGTCAGGAATCTCTGCCTGGTTTTAAGCCGCATTTACCGGTAGTGTTTTGTGGTTTATACCCTTCAGATGCTTCACAATTTGAGCATTTAAAAGATTCTTTAGCTAAATTAAAACTTAACGATGCTAGCTTTGAATTTGAAGTAGAGAGTTCAACAGCCTTAGGTTTTGGCTTTCGCTGTGGGTTTTTAGGGTTACTACATCTTGAAATAGTACAAGAAAGATTGGAACGCGAATTTGACCTTGATATGATAACCACCGCTCCTAGTGTGATTTATAAGATTAATATGCGTGGTGGAAATCAATTAGAAATACATAACCCAGCTGATTTGCCACCTGTGCAAAATATCGACTCAATGTTAGAGCCTTGGGTTAAGGCAACAATATTAGTACCAGATGAGTTTTTAGGTAATGTGTTATCTTTATGTACCGATAAAAGAGGGGTGCAAATTGAATTAACTTATGTAGCCGGTAGGGCTATGGTAATTTATCGATTACCGTTAAATGAGATAGTATTTGATTTTTATGATAAGTTAAAAAGTTATACAAAAGGCTATGCTAGCTTTGATTGGGAAATAGATGTTTATCAGGAGAGCGATTTGGTAAAATTATCTATTTTAGTTAATAGCGAGCCAGTTGATGCTTTATCTACTATAGTACATCGTTCAAGGTCAGAATATCGAGGTCGAGAATTGTGTAAACGCCTCAGTGATCTAATCCCAAGGCAATTATTTCAAATTGCTATTCAAGCTGCTATTGGTAGTAGAATAATTGCTAGAGAAACTGTCAAAGCAATGCGTAAAGATGTCTTATCTAAATGCTACGGCGGTGATATAACTCGTAAGCGTAAATTACTGGAAAAACAAAAAGCTGGCAAAAAACGTATGCGTAATATTGGTAATGTTGAGATACCTCAATCTGCTTTTATAGCTGCTCTTAAAATAGGAGATGAGTGATTTAGATTACTTCGCTTACGCTCGCAATGACGCTGTGGTATAAGTATTTGTAAACTTTCAACAGTTGTGACCAAAGTGGCTTCTCGCTAATAAACTCTAGGCTATTTTCCCTATGACTTTTAAATGCCATGCGTAAGGTAATGGTATGGATCTCCTGATATAAAGAATAAAAAGCAGTGGCTAATCTTCTAGAGTTAATATTCAATATATTAAAACAACAAACAGGAGGCTAAGATGGAAGTTACCACAATTGGTATAGATATTGCAAAAAGAATTTTTCAAATTCATGGTGTAGATAAAAATGGTAAGACGGTATTAAAGAAAAAATTGATGAGAGATCAGGTTTTAACATTTATGGCTAATACGCCAAAATGTTTGGTAGGAATGGAAGCTTACGGTGGAGCTAGTTACTGGGCAAGAGAAATAACTAAATTGGGACATATAGTAAAACTAATGACTCCACAATTTGTCAAACCGTATGTTAAAACTAATAAAAACGATCAAGCTGATACTGAAGCTATATGTGAAGCTGTGACAAGACCTAATATGAGGTTTGTACCAATTAAAACTATAGAACAACAAGATATTTTGTCAATTCATCTGGTAAGAGAGAGATTGGTAAAAAACCGTACGGCACTTGCGAATGAAACTAGAGGATTATTACATGAATTTGGTTTTATTATTCCTCAAGGGATCAATAAGGTTGTGATAAAATTAACTGAGATTTTAGATGAAGGAAATTTAAGTCAGCTAGGTTACCAAATATTTAGTGAACTGAAAGAGGAATTTTTGGATAATGATAAAAGAATAACAGAGATAGAAAAAAGATTATAGCAAGTTTACGCAGTGGATGTTTAATTTATCTGAGCGAAATGGGCATAATAAAACAGTGGTTGCCATAGCTAATAAACTGGCAAGAGTAGTGTTTGCAGTACTCAGGTCGGGGGATAATTATGTGGAAAGTAAAGTTTGTAGCTAAAGAGCATGCTATAAATAACTAACCAACTGATGTAATGAAATAACATTGTAGAGGTAAACAGAATATTAGGAGATTCCAACCTAGAATATGCGAAAGAAAATGATAATGATGGTAAATAAGACGAACCTTAGCTTACAAAAAAACTGATTTATCCAATAGCTCTTTGAAGGCAACGAGTTGATAAGTATAGTTTGTAAGCCAGCGAATTCCATCAGGGCTGTAGAGTAATATTTTATCTGTATTATTGAAAATATTAATAAAATTCACTTTGCTATAAGCCGGATACATGACTGCATTTGCTTTTTTGCTATTGACGTTATTTTTTTCTTGCATTATAGGGTATATCCATACATGAACTAGGGGCGATTCAAAAATTGCTGGATTTAAACATAGTAATAAGGTATTATAAGCTAAATTTAGTTCGTTATTAAATAATAATTATGCAAACAACAGCTGCGGTTACCAACAAAAAAACACAAATTAAAGAATATACGTCTTTTATCTTTACAATATTTTTGGCACTGATGATAAGATTTTTTATCATGGAACCTTTTTTTGTACCAACAGGTTCAATGAAAGCAACCGTGCTGGAGAATGATTATATTTTTTCAACAAAATATTCTTATGGATATAGTAATTATTCTTTTCCTTTTAGTCCCAATATTTTGAATGGAAGAATATGGACCTCACAGCCACAAAGAGGAGATGTAATAGTTTTTCGCCCACCAAATAATATGGATATTCGATTTATAAAAAGACTAATTGGCCTACCTGGAGATAAAGTACAATTAATCAATGACGTAGTATATATAAATGATAAAGCCATAGAACGCACTGAAATTGGTACATATACAAGTGAAGAAGGAAAAAATTATATAAAATATAAAGAAATATTACCTAATGGTGTAAGTTATTTTTCTTATAAATTAAAACAAAATAATCATTCATTAGTAAATAAATATGGTAATACGGAGAGCTTTTATGTACCAGAAGGTAAGTATTTCTTCCTTGGAGATAACAGGGATGAATCAAATGATAGTAGGATAGATTTAGGATTTGTACCGTTTAAGAATTTTATTGCCAAAGGACAATTTATTATTTTTTCTACAAAAGAAGAATTATGGCAAAGTGATATTGGGATAATTAATCAAATACTCCGTGTTGGTACTTGGCTGGCATCTATTAGATTTAACAGGATATTTATGTCCCTCTATACAGATAAGGTTTATACAAATACAAAATGATAACGAGTAAAGAATCAGCTCTTTCTGCTCCGGAAAAGCTTGAACAAGATATAGGATATAATTTTAATAATAAAGATATTTTACTTGAAGCGTTAAGTCATCCTTCCCTTAAGCAACATACCCTAAAGCATGGAATTCAAAAAAACTATGAACGTTTAGAATTACTTGGTGATGCAATAATTAATTTTATCATTACTGAAATTTTATTTAAAAATTTCTCTACTTATGATGAGGGGAAATTAGCAAAAATTAGAGCATATCTAGTCTGTAAAGAATCACTTTGCAAAGTAGCTGCAAAAATCAATTTGTCAGACTATATTATTATGACCCATGGCGAAGAAGTATTAGGGGGAAGACAAAATCCTAATAATATTGAGAATACTATGGAAGCATTAATTGCTGCCATTTATCTTGATAGTAATATTGATACGACCCAAAAAATAGTATATGATTTGTGGTATGAGTTTATATCTATTACTGATTTAGCTGATTATGACCCTAAAACTACTCTTCAGGAATTAGCACAAAGAAAGGGAATTGAAAGACCCGTGTATGAAGTGATAAAAAGAGAAGGATCACCACACGCATCTATCTTCACTGTATTAGTAAAAATGGAAGCCTACCAACAAACTGGTACTGGTCATTCAGTTAAAGAAGCAGAAAAAGTTGCTGCTCGTAAATTAATGAACTACCTCAACAAGTTGTAAGGTTTAATCCGTGGGAATATCTCAAAAGACAATTTCTCTATGTATAATCGGCAAACCAAATGCTGGTAAATCATCATTATTAAACAAACTTATTGGACAAAAAATCTCCATAGTAACGAATAAAGTTCAAACGACTCGCTCCATTATAACTGGAATAGTTACTATAAAAGATACGCAGCTGATAATACTAGATACTCCAGGTATATTTGAGCCAAAGAAACAACTGGAAAAAGCAATGGTACGGTGTGCATGGTCAAGTTTACATGGTGTAGATTTAGTTTTATTAATAATAGATAGTACGAAACCTATAGACCAATTTACTTTACAAATATTGAAAAAATTACAAAATCTTAAAATAAATTTAATGTTTTTATTAAATAAGATCGATATTCCTTCTCAATATATAGAAGAAATAGAAAATATTATAAGGTCTCAGTTCATAGATGCTAATATATTTAAAATATCCGTTTTAAACGGCGAGAATATCAATAACTTACTAAGTTACATACAAAGCCAAGCAGAGCTATCGCCTTGGCTATACGAAGAAGATGATGTTACTAACCTACCTATGCGATTTTTAGCAGCTGAGATAACTAGGGAACAATTATTCTTGAATCTCCACCAAGAATTACCTTATAATTTAACTGTTCAAACTGAAATGTGGCAGGAGAATAATGATAAGTCTATCAAAATTCATCAGGTAATAGTGGTTTCAAAGAATTCTTATAAGACTATTATTTTAGGAAAAAATGGTTGTAAAATTAAAGAAATAGGATATAAGGCAAGAATAGAGATGCAGCTAGCTTTTGATTGTAAAATTCACCTTTTCCTTTTTGTGAAAGTACGTGAGCTTTGGGAAAATGATCCGCACTCATATAGCCATATGAGATTGCAACAAACCTCAATTTCGGATTAATTTCATTAATCCGAAATTGGAATGAGAATGTAAACAATCAGGCTTAAAGCGGTTTGACGCCTGATTGTTAAATATTTCATTTGCTAATAATCTTATTTTTATTGGTATAAAAATAAGATTATTAGCGATAATAGATTAAAATGCATTCGTACCAGCCGCTTCAAGAATGCATTTTTCTGAATATTCTAGCCAGTTTTGGATTAAAATTTTTAAATTTAATCCAAAACTGAGGTAACAAGTTTAAATATGAATTTTAAAGATATAGGTATAATAATTGCCAAAAAACCACTAAAAGAAAATACGGCTATTATTACAGTTTTTACTGAAAATCATGGCTTATATTCCGGTGTAATACGAGAAACATCTAAAAAATTTGGCTCTGTAAATCAACAAGGTAATATTGTTGATTTTTTTTGGCAAGCTAGATTACACGAGCATCTAGGAATGGCTAAATGCGAATTAATAAAATCTTACGCTGGTCTTTTAATAACTAATAAAATTAAGCTTTACGCTTTTAATTCAATTATTAGCCTTATTAAGATGGCATTTCATGAAAGAGAAAATCACAATAAATTTTTTCCAATTTTTGTAGAATATTTAAGTAGTCTAGCAAATAGTTTTATTTTTGAGGAATATATTAAATTTGAATTAGCCATACTTCAAGAATCAGGTTATGGTCTTGATCTGTATAAATGTGCGGTAACAGGTACTAGGGAAAATCTAGGTTACGTCTCGCCAAAATCTGGAAGAGCTGTATGCTTATCAGAGGGGTTACCATATCAAGACAGGCTTCTAATCTTACCACAATTCCTAACCTCCACTAATAGCCAAATTACTAATAATGATAAAAAACAAGCTTTTAATTTAACTACATATTTTTTTCACCGGTATTTCTTTCACAACCAACAACAACTACATGCACGAGAGAATTTCATAGAATATATTATTCGATTCGCAACACTCACATTGTAAAAATAAAACCTATAGAAAATCATCCTCCAAAAGCAGAATCTGAAGAATTGTTTTGCTTTCTAGATCCCCCCCGGAAACTACTAAGTTTTTTAGATCTAGTCGGATGCTTCAATTTGCGTAGTGCTTTGGACTCTATTTGCCTAATACGTTCCCTAGTAACGTTGAATTGTTGTCCAACTTCTTCTAGTGTATGATCAGTACTCATTCCTATACCAAATCTCATTCTTAGAACTCTTTCTTCACGAGGAGTAAGAGTTGCTAAAACTCTAGTTGTGACCTCTCGTAAATTCGATTGAATTGCTGCGTCAAGCGGTAATACAGCATTTTTGTCTTCAATAAAGTCTCCAAGATAACTACCATCATCATCGCCTATTGGATTTTCTAAGCTAATTGGCTCTTTAGCTATTTTCATTACTTTTCGTACTTTATCAACTGGCATAGAAAGGCGAGCGGCAATTTCTGCCGGAGTCGGTTCATAACCTAGCTCGTTAAGCATCTGCCTAGAGGTACGAATAATTTTATTGATCGTTTCAATCATATGCACGGGAATACGTATGGTTCTAGCTTGATCAGCTATAGCTCTAGTAATAGCTTGCCTAATCCACCAAGTAGCATAAGTAGAAAATTTATATCCCCTACGATAGTCAAATTTATCAACAGCCTTCATTAACCCAATATTTCCTTCCTGAATTAAATCTAGAAACTGTAATCCACGATTTGCATATTTTTTAGCAATTGAGATAACTAGACGCAGATTAGCCTCTATCATAGCTTTTTTTGCCCTAAGGACTTGTCTTTCACCCTTTTGTATTGTATGCACTAATTTTTTAAATTCAATAATTGGCAAACCAATAGTCATTTCCATGGTTTTTAATTCACTAATCATTTGATCAATAGCATCAGATTCTTTAGCAAGGAAATTTTTCCAATTAGATTGCCTATTTTTTTGCATTTGCCTTTTCCAGCTTTCATCAATTACTGCTCCCATATATTCATTTAGGAAGTTCTGACGACTTATGCCATATTTCTCAGCTAATTTAAGGAAGCTCCCTTCTTTAGTTACTAATTCTCTATTTAGACTATATATTCTATTAAGAATTTCTTCTGTCCTTTTAGAGTGAAAATGGATACTAGAAATTTCAATAATTAGTAATTGTAGATTCTTGGTATATTTTTTGTTATCATGCAATCCTTTAGGCTGAGGATAACGTGTGTAATGTTTTTTTGCCTCAATTAACAACTCTTCAGAAAGTTTAGAAACTTTTTCCATACGCTTGATAACACTAGGTAATAACTGTAACTCAATAGTAGCTATTGATAAATTACTAGCTTCTTCATGTTCTTCATGATCTGATTCTATATAATTATTTTGATTTTCTTCAGAATTACTATCATCCCCGTTGAGCATATTAGCTTCTAGATCAATCAAATCTCGGAGTAGTATTTTTTCATTAACTAAATCTTCATGCCATTTTATAAAGAATTTCATCGATATTGGATTTTCACAAAGTGACTTAACCATTATCTCTTTGCCTTCTTCAATATCTTGGGCTACTTCTATTTCAGTCTCACGAGAAAAAAGTCCAACTCCTCCCATATCTCGTAAATATAACCTTACTGGATCATCGGTCGTACCTAAATTTTCTTCTTCACTTTCGTCTTCAGGCTCACGATCAACATTATTAGACAGTTTAAATTCATCATCTACATTAATATCAAGTTTGATCTCGTCATCATCACCTTCTATAATATCAACTCCAGCCTCAGAAAACTTTGATATTACCTTTTCTAAATCGTTTACTGATATATTATTAGTCATTGGAATGACTTTATTTAGATCATAATAAGTGACTGCAGTGCCTTTTTCTTTAGCTGTTTTAACTAGGTTATCAACTGCAGTACCAACTGCAGTACCTTTTACATCTATTTTCTCTTTTGCTTCTGTCATAATTTATAAACCTTGGGTCAATTAGTAAAAGATTCGTTTAGATTATAAATCTCTTTAGAGATTTTCAAAATTTCTTCTCGATATAATATAGCTTTTTTTAGCTCTTCATCTGAGCCATTTTGAATAATTGAGGTATATTCTTGTTTTAATAGCACTAGGTGATGTTTTTTATGCAACCATTGCCAAAGTAAGTCAGAATCGATATCATCCTTATTAAATGACAAATCTAGAAATAGATTATTGGATTTTGACAATACTGAAAAAGTGTCATAAAATCCAGTTTTTTCTGCCAAACCAATAATATTTTCCTGATCTAATATATCGTTGCTAATAATTTCTGCAAAATACCAATCACGAAAAGCTTCAAGCATTTTATTTTGGAAATTTAACGTTAATAAGAAATCCTTTATTTCTTGCTTTTTGGTCATTTCAGGAAATTTAACCAATATTATACAAAAAGCTTGTTCTAATATTTCGATTTCTGAATAGTTAGGAGTGGTAGATGTAATATTTGAACTTGTTATAGTTACTTTATTTTGCCGTTTAATTAAATTTTGCCATATCTGATCTTTAAAATATCGATAATAATTATTGCTAAGTAGTTTATCCTTTATTTGTTTACAATAATCTCCAAGATTTTTTTCCAAAATAGCTTTGTCTTCTGGAGTTGAGAAAGTCTTACCTTCATATTCGGAACGCCAAATCATTTCAGATAGATTAATTCTTTTATCAAAAATTTGTGTAAAACTTCCTGCACCATCTTTATTTATAATATCATCAGGGTCACTTCCGCTAGGTAACACCACAAAGGAAATTTTCTTATTGCCATTTATCAGAGGTAGTACTAGATTAATTACCCGATGGGTGGCTTTTATTCCTGCTATATCACCATCTAAACAAAGTACTATTTCATCTCCGGCACGCCATAATTTTTGTAGGTGATTCTCTGTAACCGAAGTACCAAGACTTGCCATTGCTTCTTTAAAACCAGCCTGGTGCAAGGCAATAACATCCAAGTACCCTTCAACTAAGATTGAATGATTTTTCTTATAGGCAACACTAATTGCATTATTCTCCCCATATAATGTTTCATTTTTTTGAAATAATATGGTTTCCGGAGAATTTAAATATTTAGGTAACCCCTCACTAAGCACTCGCCCCCCAAAACCAACTACTTTATTATAAACATTTTTAATCGGAAAGATTATCCGATTATAAAATATCTCATATATTGTACCATCATCTCGCTTGCCCACTAAGCCTGCTTTTTGAAGTTTTTTCAAAGATATTGATTTTTTTTCAAAAAATTTCTGTAATGCTTTAGCTGGAGGAGCAAAACCGATGGAGAATTCCTTAATTGCTTCTTTACTAATACCGCGGTCATGTAAGTAGCTACATACTTCTTGTGACAATTGTGATGTAAAAAATCTTTCAGCCATCTCTAAGATATCAAATAGTTCATCCGATTCTTCATAGAGTTTCTGTTGTGCTGCTGTTAATTTAGGCAATTCAATGCCATAATCATTAGCAAGTTTAATGGCTGCTTCCTTATAAGATAAACCGCTAAAGTTGGAAACAAACTTTATAACATCCCCGTGAACAGCACAGCCAAAGCAATAATAAAACTTCTTGGCGTCGTTTACAGTGAATGATGGAGATTTTTCAACATGGAAAGGACATAATCCCAAGTAATTTCCAGATTTCTTAGTTAAGACTACTTTTTGTCTAACAACATCTGATAAATTAATCCGAGTTCTAAGAAGTTCATAAAATTCTAATGGAATTCTCATAAACTTAAAATAAAGGTGAATATGATTGTAGAGAAACAGTAGCTAAGAGGTATTAATAAATTATCGTTTATTGATACCTCTTTTGAGTAGAATTCACTAATAGTAGCAACTATAGAACTAATTATGATAACAGTAAAACTAGTGTGATAGCCGATGAAAAAATACACTAATATGCTAATAAAAATTGCAGAAATTAGAAAGGCAATGGAACCTTCCAATGATTTGCCATTTTTTAGAGGCGTACCTATTTTTGTACCCACTAACGCAGCAAGACAATCAGCTATTATCAATATAAGCCAAGATGAAATCGCTAAACCTTTTGAAAATAAAAGAGCAGTTAAGAAAAACCCAACCACCATAAAACTGCTACCACTTAGTCTGAATAAACCACTCTGTTCTTCAGGTCTCATAAACTTTCCAAGAAATTTATCTGTAAATTTCTTAACATATAAATTATAATGCCTTGTAATATCTATATATAATACACATATTATAAGTAGAAATAATAGTGTAGTAACAACTAATTTAGATGAAAATAAATAAAAAAGTGGTATAATCAAGCTGTATAAATGGAAAGTTTTACGTTGTATTTCAAAATTAAAGAGTTTAGTTTGCATAATAACCTAAAAGGCCTATTTGACAAAGTTTGACACAACAAATATACTAGAAAACTTAACTTAGACAAGACATATTATTATGGCAGATTTTCCTATTACACATAAAGGGTTTGATAGTTTAGAAAAAGAAATTAAACATCTTAAACACATAGAACGACCAAAAGTAATTGAAGCTATAGCAACAGCTAGAGATTTTGGAGATTTATCTGAGAATGCAGAATACCATGCAGCACGGGAAAAACAAAGTTTTATTGAAGGTCGCATTGTGGATCTTGAAGATAAAATAGCAAGAGCTAAAATTATTGATACCTCAAAACTCTCCGGTGATACCATAAAATTTGGGGCGTTAGTTAAGTTGATCGATGATGAAACAGAGGAAATAGTTATATATCATATTGTTGGAGAGTATGAAGCAGATATAACCAAAAAGAGGGTATCCATAGTATCGCCAATTGCTAAGGCTCTCATCGGTAAAGGGGTTGGAGATATAGTAGAAGTAACTACTCCTAAAGGTTCAAAATCTTATGAGGTTTTAGAAGTATCCTATCAAGAATTAGTAGATATTTAAGATAATAACTATTAGTGCTAGCTTATTTATATGTTATAACCTGAATTAGATGTAACTTGTTACATCTAATTCAGTATTGTATATAGAAACAATCAGGTTTGAAGTGGTTCTACTCGATAGTCAAGAATTAACCGAGATTTTAGATGAAAGAAATTTGAGTCAGCTAGGTTACCAATTAAAGATATTGTACTTTTTTATGGCGGTAATCCAAACTTGGTGGAGCTGAAAATATGATCCCATTCGAACTTTCGACAGTTGTGGGTCTATACTCTTAGGTCTATGGTAAACATGGCTAAAGAATTAGGCTTAAGAAGTAAAAAGAATTGTCACCTAAATAAAACTGTTATACATCGTTTAATACAACAACCATTTTATTACGGTGAAATGAGAGTAAAAGGAGAGATGTGGTCACATGGTTACCAAGCAATTATAACAAAAGAGACCCTATCATACTTAAAAAATACTAATGAGCTAAAAAAAGCTGAACATGACCAAACAACAGCTTCATTAAAGAAAGAACATACCGAAAATGAAAATAGATTAAATTCATTAATAGATTTACGACTCAATGGAGAACTTAGCACAGAAGAATTTCAAAGAAAAAAACAACAATTAAAAGATCGCCAATATGAAATTGATCGTTTACTAAAAACTTATGATGAAGCAGACGATAAATTTACTGATACCGCTACAACGCTAATAACTCTAGCATCTGAGGCCTATGAAACTTTTAAAGGTTCTGAAATGCCTCAAAAACGCAAAATGATAAATTTCGTATTTCAGAACCTCAAACTAAGGGGCAAAAAACTTGAGACCTCTCTACGTTTCCCGTTCGATATTTTTGAAAAAACAAACACTTGTACCAAATGGCGGGCTGCATGGTGTACGTTGCGAACTTTTTACCAGTTTAGGTTAGAACTTTTGCAAATCCCTTTAAAGGCTAATTATAACAAAACTCTGCCTTTAACAAGGCTTTTATAGTTAGCCCCAAATAACCTAACTAAAGAGTAAATTTTAATCATAGGGGTAAAGAATTTATGTATGTAATATTTTTCTTAATCAATTTGGTATTCTAGTACTACTTTTTTGCCACAAAAGGTCATAGAGATTTTAATGATCTTTTTGACATGTTTGTGTTCTCTTATCTTAGTGTCATATTGTTTATCTATAATTTGCTTTAAGCCCATTTTGGCTACTGAAAGCAAATCTTCTGCATTTTTAGCAATCTTATACTCAATAATAATTGCTTTATCTTCTCTACCAGCTTTGGGGATCATGATAATATCAGCTCTACCACTTCCTGACTCCTGTTCACTTGCTATTATATAACTAGGTGATAACATGTTAATAAGTCCTAGCATAAAGCCACTATAAAATAATTCTGCCTTTTTCTCTCCTGTTTGATGAAAACTTGTAGAATTTAGCAACAATTCTTGTAAACGCTCTTTAAATTCCTCTACTTTACCTGCTGGTAATAAGTTAATAAAAGAGTAATATCTAGAACTATCAATTTTTAACTGATCAGTTACCCATTGTAGCATCCGTGCCTTATATATGTGCCTTACTTCCCGATTTGGTGCTTACAATTCATAAATATTTTCTTCTGAATTTTGAACCGTAGGATTTAAATAACCGCTGAACAGTAATAAACTGAGCAATCCTACTGGTTTGTTAATATCAGCAAAGCTTATTTGTTTGGTAATAGGTGAGATAATACTTTTTCCAGCAGCTAAGCTCTGTAAATCTTCCTGCATTTCGTCTGACAATAATGCTTTATCCACAAGACCTGTGCCTCCACTATCTAGCCAATAATGATCGAGCTTACCTTTGTGTGCTAAACATTGCATGATTGACCATGGATTGTAAATGACCTCTCCACCAAAGGTGTAACCATTATACCAATTTTTAATTTCTTCAGGATTCGTTTCAGTTGGAACGATGGTTAGTAACTTATCAACTTCTGCTTGGGTGAAGCCATAGAACTTAGAGAAATCATCATCAAGTAAGGTATATTCTGTAACATTATTCAAATCTGAGAACAAATTAGCCTTAGCTATTCGTAATATCCCAGTAATTACTCCTTTTTCTACACAAGTATTACCTTTTAGGCTGCTGCCAAACATTCCTCTAAACACCTTAAGAATTCGTTCAAATTCTTTTGCTTTGTGACCAAATTCTAAATATGCACTATTAATTGGTGTATCATATTCATCTATTAATATGTATACTTTTTGTTTAAAATGCTTATATAAAATCTGACTTAAAAACTTCAAGCTGTTTTTTAAATAGCCTATATTAATATCACCACTTAGATAATTTCTTAGTATTATTTTTTGTGAAATACTGAGAAATGTATTATCTTCTTGAAGATATTGTTCTAAATAATGAAATTTTTCAAATAGTTCTATTATTTGATCTATAATACTACTAATAATTTCATTATAATCGCTCCCCTTCACTTCTTTAAAATTTATGTATATTACTGGAAATTGACCTTGGTAGTCAGAGATAATGTCTGAATACTGTGTTATCTGAAGTGGTTTAAGTAGTCTTTTTTTACCACTAGCTACTCCTAAATCAATTTCACCACCGATAAATAATTTATTATTTACTCTCTTTTCTTGAGCTAAAGGCTTACCTCTCTCGTCCACTTCAATTTCCAAGAACTTGCAAAGCATGTCCATATTAAGGCTTTTACCCCAACGTCTTGGCCGAGTGATTAGGATAACCTTACCGCTATCTTCTAATAACTCTTTGATCATTAAACTTTTATCAACGAATATATCGCTATTAATGAGCAGATCATAGAAGTCATCACTACCCACTAACATCTTTGGTTGATAATTAATATTATTTTTACTCTTTTTTTCTGTCATTGTTTTTACGATTTTCTACTAACTATAATACCATTATACACCTGTTTTATTATCCACTAATAGATTATTAGTAAAATTTTTGCTAATAATACTATTTTTTATCAATATTGAAATCAAACCTTCTTGATCTCTTGGTACTTCTACTGTCAACTTACGATTATCATCATCAATTACTGTCTTCTCATAGCTACCATTACGAATTAAAAAACCCAACGGACTTGGTAAAACGTATAATTGCAGCAAAACTGCTTTGCAATCTTTTAGCATTACAAATCACATTCTAAACCTGAGTCGCCAAGTAAATTGTTGGTAAATTCTTCATTTACCAGCTCATAATTGTAAAAATTGTGTTCCTGTGCTTTGGTGGTAAAATCTTGCCCTTGAGCAGCAGCATTAACCATAATATTACTAATTTTATTGTAAGCCGCAGCTTTAAAATTATCATCCTGACTTATGCTAGATGCGTTGAAATAATATTTTTTAGCTTGCTCAAATAACCCTACAGATTCAAAATACTCAGCCTGCTTTAGCATTATATCAGGATTCTCTGCATCTTGTTTTAGCCATGCTTTAAAACATTCTTTTATCCTAACCGCATTATTAATTACTTTATAGCAGTTAATCGCCTTAGCATATTCACCTTTATTAAAAAATAGCTGACCAAGTTTTTCATATATCTTTGGTAAATGGCTATTGGCTTCGATAGCTTTTACATAGTAAGCCAATGCTCCTTCTTCAGCATTCTGCTCAACGATATTAGCTAAGCAACTATAGGCTATAGCCTTAAGATTCTTGCAGGCAGGAGAGTCCGGATAATCCTCTAGATACTTTATAGCTTTATGATAATAAACTTGGTCAAGTTTTTCCTCATCAATATGCAAACTGCTAACTTGGTACTCAAGATTTTCTGCTACCTTATTATGGCAAGCCGTTATTAACTCTGCTGCAATCTTTGCATGATCAGGTAACTCAACTCCACAGACACTGGCAAAGAATTTCACATATTCATATTGCTGCTGTAAGCAATAACCATAGCTTTGGATTTGATGCTGAAGTTGAACATTACCCGGTTCAGCATATTCAGCAAAAATCTCTAATGCTTGCTGCAAGATTATTATGGCATTTGGTATGCTTACTATTTGCTCACAGTTAAGTACTTTCTGTAACTTTGATAATAAGTCCAGCTCTAGAAAATATTCATCTTTATTATGCCTTTGCAGTAGGTTATTGTAATGAATTGATGATGGAATCCAATCTTTGACAAGATGATAATTCTCAGAAAATGCATTGAGTGAATTAGCATCTGAGCATTTAGTTGCATTACCAATAGATTTAACTATCACCTCTAATAGTTGATTAAAATTATTACTGGCAGTATTTAACAGATGAGATGAACACTCCATAGCTTTCTTAGAAATAGCTATATTGACCATATCACCTTTAGCGTCAGAATATTTGGATGATGTGTCTATTGCCGCAAGTAAGTCAGGTACAGCTAACTCACCTTCGTCAGTTGGTTTATAGAATAGATGTATTGAGCCATTATCTTTGAGCTTATTAATCAGTGCCTTATGCCCCTCTGTTGCCCCTTGATTATCTTTTAATATTTTATCTATAGAGTTTTTAATATGCTGAATATTTTTGTTTGGTGGTACATGAGTAAATACTAAAGATATGCTGCCCTTTATAAATTCAATATTATTAAAACTTTTTATAAAATTAGATAACGTTTCAAGGAAATCACTACCTCTATTACTCCTTAAATATGATTCATCTACCACCAACACAAATTTTAGCTGTTCTGTAGTTTCAAAGAGCCTTTTAATATAGAAGCTGTTAGCAATTTCCTGAACAGGATCAGTGTCATTAAAGCCAGGGCAATCCCAAATGATTAGGTTTTTATCTTTAGCAAAACATTTATTAGGAATTTTAGTCTCGGAAGCCATTTTATGACCAATGACAATATCATTAAATGGTTGCTTTGCTTCAATAACCATCTCGTTAGTTTCATCATCAAAAATCGCCTGTAGCTCCCTGCCACTAAACACATGAGCGAGTGTAGTCTTGCCAGCTCCGGTATTACCAAGCAGCAATATCCCATTCTTACCATGTTCCTGCAGGCGGTCGTTACCATCTCGGATTAGATTCGATACTTGCTTGATAGTAGCCTGATCATCATTATCAAACTGATTATTCCCATCTGCTACCTCAAATAATTTCACAACCGGTATATCTAGTATATATTCTTTTACTTTTGCCTCCTCTATGGCTTTTAATTTAGCTGCTTCTTCTATTGCCTTAGCTTCCTCTTGCTCTCTAAGCTTTGCCTCTTGCTCAAGTCTCTCAGCTTCTTGTCTGGCTTTTTCATCTACCTCTGCTTGTTGTTGCTGTTTTAGTATCTTAGCGGCTTTTTTAGTAGGATCTCTATTAATCTGTAATTCTGTTTCTATCTCCTGTGCTATAATATTTCCTATATGGTTATTATCAAGGGAAAGATAAGTAATATAGGGATTAATCTTTAAGGCTTCTGCTAGACCTTTCGCTCCTGCATCTCCTATTTGGTTAACATAAAGGGAAAGATTAGTAATAGATTTATTATCCTTTAAGGCTTCTGCTAGTTCTTTCGCTCCTGCATCTCCTATCTGGTTACTCTGAAGCTGAAGATTAGTAATAGATTTATTATCCTTTAAGGCTTCTCCTAGACCTTTTGCTCCTGCATCTCCTATCTGGTTACCCCAAAGGTAAAGAGTAGTAATAGATTTATTATCCTTTAAGACTTCTCCTAGCGATTTCGCTCCTGCCTCTCCTATTTGGTTTCGTTCAAGATGAAGATTAGTAATAGATTGATTATCCTTTAAGGCTTCTGCTAGACCTTTCGCTCCTGCATCTCCTATTTGGTTTTGTTCAAGATGAAGAGTAGTAATAGATTTATTATCCTTTAAGCCTTTTCCTAGCGATTTCGCTCCTGCCTCTCCTATTTGGTTTTGTTCAAGATGAAGAGTAGTAATAGATTTATTATCCTTTAAGCCTTCTCCTAGCGATTTCGCTCCTGCCTCTCCTATTTGGTTTCGTTCAAGATGAAGAGTAGTAATAGATTTATTATCCTTTAAGGCTTCTCCTAGACCTTTCGCTCCTGCATCTCCTATCTGGTTACCCCAAAGGTTAAGAGTAGTAATAGATTTATTATCCTTTAAGGCTTCTCCTAGACCTTTTGCTCCTGCATCTCCTATCTGGTTATTTCGAAGATGAAGAGTAGTAATAGATTTATTATCCTTTAAGGCTTCTCCTAGACCTTTCGCTCCTGCATCTCCTATCTGGTTATTATTAAGGTTAAGAGTAGTAATATATTTATTATCTTTTAAGGCTTTTGCTAGAGCTTTCACTCCTGCCTCTCCTATCTGGTTATTTTGAAGGTAAAGATGAGTAATAGATTTATTATTCTTTAAGGCTTCGGCTAGTTCCTTTGCTTCTTCATCTCCTATCTGCTGCTCAAGGTTAAGAGTAGTAATAGAGTTAGTTGTTATTTGTTGTATAATAGTTTTGTCTAATGGCATTTTTTCCTCTCTTTTATTTAGGTCAAAAGTGATTAGTAGTTAGTAGTTATCAATAAAGTACTGTTATTCGATCTGTATCGCCGACATTAGCATAGTCTTTTATGTCATATAGCTAACCCAACTAATATTACTCCGTCTATTAGCAAGAAGCCGCTTTGTGACAACGAAGCAATTGTAAGTTGTCATTCTTAGCAACGGCGGGAATTTAGATACCTGCTTTTGCAGGTATGACACAAAACAGGATTGCCTCATCTTCTCTCAATGACATTTTTTTAGACTTACACAGTCCTATTCTATTATTAAAGTTATATGCTTTATATAAAATATATGATATATTTTGATATGTAAAGTGTATTTATAAAAAATTTGTGGGAATATAAAATTTGGCGGGAATAAAATATGATGCAAATTGTGATTTTTAGGATATAATAACTCCCTTACAATACTGATACTACAGGGGATTATATGTGAAAAATTGTTGTAAAATTTAACAAGTCAAAAGATATCGATAATCTTAGAACAATCATGAAAAATGTTTACGCAAGTAATAGTGATCATTTACCGGATATCGCTAAATTTCACTTAGGCAATAAGATTTTTATACCGAATCAGGTAGAGGAAGCGAAATTGCATATAATAACTGCGAGCGAGGTTAGGCTTTGGCTTAAATCTTTACTATTCTTAGGTTGTCCTGACTATTAACATAGATGATGTATTTTAGCTCTCTAACATTACTAGGAATCCGGTTTATTAGGTTTTTCAGATTATCTCTACCAACTCGGCTACCTAAGTTCCAAGGTAGCTGTATTGTAGGGGAGTTATTATATCATAAAAAATTACAATTTACATCATATTTTATTCCCGCCAAATTTTATATTCCCACAAATTTTTTATAATATGCTGAACCGGGTAATGTTCAGCTTCAGCATCAGATACAAGGCTATGGTTATTGCTTACAGCAGCAATATGAATATGTGAAATTCTTTGCCAGTGTCTGTAAATCTGAATTACCTGATCATGCCAAGATTGTAGAGTTAATAACGGCTTGCCATACTAAGGTAGCAGAAAATCTTGAGTACCAAGTTAGTAGTTTGAATATTGTCCAGCTTGTTAAGGCTTTGGAAACTAATAGAACCATCAGCCAAATAAACCTTAGCTATAACAATATTACTGACAATGGAGCAATAACACTGGTGGGACTTCTAGAGTCTAATAATAAAATTACAAGCAAAATAATAATAGATTTCACAGATTTTGAAAATGCAAATATTAGTTATCAAGTAGAAGAGCTGTTAATTGAGACTCTAGAAAGTCACAACAAAAAACTGGAGGTATAATTTTAAAAATATTCATCTTTTTTAAAATAGTAAATAATATTGATGCAATTAAAAAGGTATCTATTGCACCAAGAAATATCATGTTTTGCTTGCAACAATATCACGGTACTCAAATGAAATCTTAAATATTATAGAAAAGATTTCTTGTATATAGGTGAATTTGCAAAATTCTTTTTGCAATATTTATGCCGATTGTAGTAATCTACATTATAGATAGCTGCATTACAAATATATGAAAACTGTTTTACCTGAACGCTCCCTGATAATTCAAGAAAGACTTGATAATATCGTCAAAGAAATTCTCGCTGTATCAAAGCACAAGATTGCGATGATTATTTTATTTGGCTCTTATGCTAGAGGCGATTGGGTACAAGATGAGTATAAAAAAGGTCACATTACCTACAGCTATCAAAGTGATCTCGATATTATGTTGGTGATGAAGAAAGGCAAACATGCCGGTCTTGCCGGGTTAGCAATAGAAGATAAAATAGAAAAAAGGTTAGAAAAAAAATCATTAAGAAGTCCTTTTGAGTTATGGGTAACTTTGGTGATAGAATCAATCAAGACGGTAAATAGTCAGTTGGAAAAGGGGCATTATTTCTTTTCCGATATAAAAAAAGAAGGTATTCTTTTATATGATAGTGGTGAATTTCAGCTGGCGGAAGCCAAAAATTTACCATGGCAAGAACAAAGACAAATAGCTAAAGAAGATTATGAATACTGGTTTGCAAGAGGCAAAGGTTTTTTTCTTGCTTGTAAATATCAACTAACAAGAAAAGATTTTGCTTTGTCTGCTTTTGAGTTACACCAAACTACCGAAAGTTTTTATAATGCTATCCTGTTAGTTTTTTCTGGCTATAAACCTAAACTACACGATATAAGAAAATTAGGTAGTATAGCCGGAAATTACAATGAAGAATTATGGCAGATATTTCCTCATTCTAGCGTTGAGCAAAGGCAATGTTTTAGATTACTTGAACAGGCTTATGTTGAGGCTCGCTATAACAAAGATTATAGAATAACTAAAGAACAGCTACTTTACCTATATTGATAGAGTTAAAAAATTAAAAACAGTGACGGAAAAAATTTGCTTGAAAAGGATTAATAAAGAGATAATTTAAGCCCCTTAAATAGACAAAGTAAGTCTATAAACGCGATAACCTGTAAGTTTGAGGATATTGGGGTATAGTAGTTTTGTTGTTATGAATTATTATAACAATCTTTGCGGTGTTGAATTACTAGTATATTAATTGCTGTATCTACTATTTGATAAATCACTCTATAATCACCAATTCTGAGGGAGCGGCAACCTTTGAAGCTATGTTTTAAAGGTTTACCAAATTTTATCGGATCAGATAATAGCTTTTTTTCAATGGTTATCTTTTACCCCGATATTAATAAGTTTTACTGAGTGGATGTTTAATTTATCTGAGAAAAACGGTTATAAAACAGTTATCGCGGTAGCTAATAAGCTAGAAAGGGTAGTATTTGCAGTACTCAGTTCAGGTAATGATTATACCGAGAGTAAAGTTTGTAGTTAAAAAACTGCTCCAAATAATTGATGAAATGACATTATAGGTAATAAAAGTTTAACAAATTCCAATCCGGAATATGCGAAAAATGATAATATTGATGGTAAATAAGACGAACCTGAGCTTACGAAAAAACTGAATGTAGCAATGGCTCTTTAGAAGTCGATGGTATGATAAGTATAAGTTTGTAAGCCAGCGAATTCCATCAGGGCTATAGGGTAAATTGCTTGATTTCTTGTCTATAAGCCGGATAATTTATTTTTCAACAGTTTCATTATATGAAAAATTTTCTAATATCAATCATATTATTAATCATTAATACTAGAACTTTTGCTCAAGAACAAGTATCTAATTTAATCACTCCAGTTAGTTATTTTGTCAATCATGAGCAACAACTTAAAATTCTTGATGAATATTTAAATAAATATAGACAAGCAAGTATAGTTGGTACTAGTGGTATAGGTAAAACTCAACTGATTAGGATGTATGGTTATGAGAATAAAAATAATTATGATCTTATTTGGTTTTTTGATTGTAACCTTGATTTTGATGAACAATTTGTTAAATTAGCAAAACAACTTAATATGGTTAAACAAACTAATATATCTGAAAAAGTTGCTTTAGCAAAAAAAGAAGTAATATCATATTTAACTGCTACTAATAAATGGTTATTAGTGTTTGATAATTTAAAAGTTAATGAAAATAAGAAAGTACAAGATTTAATTGATTGGGAGCATAATGGTCAGGTCGTATTTTGTTCGCAAGATAATGAAAAGTTACCTAATATTATAGCAATGCCCATACTTGATAGACCTACTATTATAGTTTTAGCTAATAACTTATTGGATAATAAAGATAACAATAGCGTTGAATTTTTAACGCAATCTTTTAGTGGTTATCCAATATTGATAGTGCAAGGAACTCAATTACTTAACAAAATTAAAGGTTTAGATAAAGAGGAATATAAAAAGAAAATTTATCAATCGACTGATAAAATAGCAACGAATATTAATATGGCTATTCAAGAATTAACACCAAGTGCAATAAAGTTATTGAATAAAATAGCTTTATTAAATAACCAAGGTTTTTCAAAACAGATGCTTACCATCATTACTGATAATACAAATACTTTAGATGATGATATATATCAATTATCTAAATTTATGCTAATCAGTAATATTGATCCTAACAAGGATAATCCTATTTTTGAAATGCATGATATAGTTAGCAACAAAATCATGGAACTAAATGGTGATGAAAATAATAGAATATATTTAGAAAATATTATTGCTAAGCTACCTAAATCGAAAATAACTTACTCAGAATATTTGTGGAGAAGTACTCAGACTGTACCAGAAAATTTAGCAATTATGTTAAATAATTCTGAAAAGTACAATATAGACCTATATGCAATGCTTGATTTGAGAGTATCATTATTGTCTTTGTATATAAATTCTCATAATTGTCATGAAGCAAAACAAATGGTCGATTGGTTTGAACAGAAAGATAATAATAAAGAATTTAAACTATATAAAATGTCTGAATATCAAAAATATAGTTATGCTAAATACTTGAATACAGTAGGAACATATAATATTTTACTGAGAGATTATGACAGGACTATTTTGTATAGCACTAGATCATTAAAGATTATAGATGGACTTAATGATGATTATACTTATTTGCGATTTCATTCTATTTCACAGATAGCAGGATCTTACGCATCTTTAGGTAATATTGAACTCGCTGAACAATACATAGACCAAATGAAGCAATTACAAGGAATTAATGGATATCATGTTATGTATCCTTTAAAAGGCTATATATATTTTCTGCAAGGTAGATATAGTGAGTCTTTATATTATTACAATAAAAGTATTGAGTGTGAAATAAAAGATGGAGTACCCTATAATAGCATATATCTTACTGGCGATTATTTAAGTAAAGCAGAAATACTAAATTATCTTGGTAGATATCAAGAAGCATACGCTCAAATTAGACAATTATATGACATACATAAATCTACACAAAAAGGACACTATGTGTTTAACGATATTTATACACAAATGGCAAAAAGTGAGTTAGGTCTAGGTAAAATAGATAAAGCTTTCAAACACATTAATAAAGCTATAGCTATACTTTCAACAAATGAATATAACAAAACTGAAAATTTAGCAATAAGTTATGTGGTACAAGGGGACATTTTGCTTGCTCAAGGTAATATTAAACAAGCAATTGAATCCTACAAACAGGTATTTACAATATATCATTACTTATATAAAGAGAAAAGTAAAAATATTGCTCAAGTAAGTGAATTATATAATAAAGGAGCAAAAGCTGCCTGTAAAAGCAAAGACTTATACAATTATAAATTTTTTGGTAAGCCCCAAATAAAGGAATTTGGCATACACCACCCTAACACAGTAGATATGTTTGAATATTGTAAACAATATAACATGGATATATGGGGCAAGAATAATTAAGCATTAAGGTTCTTCTAGGAAACAAATCAATCAATCTGCTAAATTTTCACATTTTTAGCAAAGTATATCCTAGATTTTTTGCTTGTTTTTCTAAATTAAAGATTTAACTGGTGTAGAAAGCTTAGGGATATCTTTGTATATAACTTGATCTGAATAGAGAAGATTATACATTATTTCCAAGTGTCCATATGACTAATCCATTCCCTAGTATTACTTATCCTTTCATCTGCTAATTTAGCTAATATTTTGTCCTCTTGAAGTTCTAGACTAGTTATAATAAGACCTTTTGCTACTTTAGATAAGGACTCATTGTTGATTTTAGCAAGACCTGCAATTTCATCAAATATTTTCTCGTCTAAAGACACTAATAATCGTTTAGCTGCCATAAGATCATTATAAATTTATTTATTATGACTCAATTGTATCATATCTGATACAGAATATCAATAATGGGATCGATGTAAACAGCAGCATTCGGTTAAGTTTTTAACTTATCTATTATTTTAAAGCAAACCCATATAAAAAAAGCCCATATTTAGACTTGGAGAGTAATAATCAAAAGTACTCCAAAAAAATACGCAAGAATACTAAAATGCGTTGTGCGAGGCTTAAAATAGCTAAATAGGGGTATCTATGATAAAGCACTTGATAAAGTTACTCCTGATACGAGTTAAAACAATTATTTTTACAATAACCTAAAATTATTAATGCTAAAAAAATGTTACACTTGGCTCTAATACTGGGGTTACTTGGATAATTTAATGCAAACTCAACTTGACTTATCCAGTATTTGATCTATCTCTGAATGCATAATACTTATTAATTTAAACTCTAATTTATTATTACTATTATCAAAGGGAAAAATATGACAGACTCAGCACAAAAAGCCATAATTTTAGTTCGTGTTTCAACAAAAGAACAAGAAGAAGGACACTCTATCGAAGCACAAAAACACAGATTGTTGGAATATTGCCAACGTAAAAACCTAGAAATTATCCAAATCTTTGAAATTATCGAATCTTCCAGCAGAGGTGATCGTAAACAATTTAAGGAAATGATCAAATTTGCTAAAAGTCACAGAGATACTATTGCTATTGTTGCTGATAAAGTAGATCGTGTTCAAAGGAGAATCTCAGAAATTTCATTATTGGAAGAACCAATAAAAGCTGGTAAAATAGAATTACACTTTAGAACAGAAGGTTATGTAATAAACAAAGATTCTCAATCCCATGCAAGGCTAATGTGGGGGATGAACGTATTAATGGCACAATCTTACGTTGATAGTTTAAGTGATAACGTTAAAAGGAGTCTAGATCATAAATTACGTATTTCATAACCTCAAACTAAGAGGCAAAAAACTTGAGACCTCTCTACGTTTCCCTTTCGATATTTTTAAAAAAACGATGACTTGTACCACAGTGGCGGATAGGGTGGGATTCGAACCCACGGTACGGTTGCCCGCACGCTAGTTTTCAAGACTAGATCCTTAAACCACTCGGACACCTATCCAAGGTAATACATATCAGATAGATTGAAAAAATTCAAGTATAAATGTTTATAAGAGGGGTCAGGGTAATTTAAATTTTTTAGTAGATCATTAAAAATTAGTGTTACAAACTCCCATGATCTAAATAAATTAATTATAATTAATTATTTTAGTTATTTACTTTTTGATGGTTATACCTTATTATCTAGAAATATTAATTTTATATATAGAATCTTATCTATGGCAAATTTACAAACCAAACTTAGCTCATTAATGGTGCAAAAAAATATAAATGCTGTAGAGATAGAGAAAAAAACTGGATTAAGTAGAAATACTGTTTATAGCATTTTGTATGGTAGTTCAAAAAACCCTAGTGCTAATAATTTACAATTAATTGCAAAAGCCTTAGATATTAGCCTAGAAGCTCTTGTTGTTGATAACGAAATAAGCCATGAAGTGCTAACTATTGATCAAATGAAAATTTTTAGTAAAGCCACTAGTGCAACAATTAATATGTTAATTGAAAGAAACTTAAATTTTTCATTTACAAATCTTACAGTTCTAATAAAAGAAGTATATGAATATGCACTGAAAAAACAGTCTGTTGATAATACATTTATAGATTGGATGATTGATAAATATCACAAACCTTAATCTTGCTTTACCCATAAATCCATGTCATATTGTTTACAATATTCAAACATGGCGATAGTATTAGGGTGATTTATTCCAAATTCCTTAATTTGTGGTTTACCAAAGAATTTATAATTATATAAATCTTTGTTTTTACAAGCTGCTTTTGCTCCTTTGTTATATAACTCACTTACTTGAACAACATTTTTACTTTTATCCCCATAGAAATAGTGGTATATAGCATAAGCTTTTTTATAAGATTCTATACTTTCTTTAATGTTACCTTGAGCAAGTAAAATATCACCTTGTACTACATAACCTACTGCTAAATCTGGATCCTCCAAATGATCTACATTCTTAGGATTTCTACGTTCATCTGCTAACAATATTGTTATAGCTTTATTAATATGATCTAAAGCAATATCTATTTTATTTAATCCTAATTCACTTTTTGCCATTTGTGTATAAATATAACCTAATGCCTCTTGGTTTACAGATTTATGCATATTATATACTTGTTGAGTTTGAACATAAGCTTCTTGATATTTGCCAATAGAGCTTAATATTGCTGCCCTAAGTAAATAATCTCTAGTAAAACCTAGATCATTAGGATCTAACGTCTTCCATACCTCGATGCCTTTATTGACGTATTCTAAAGCTTCATTATATTTACCTTGAATAAAAAATATTCTAGCTTTCACATGATATAATATAAATATATTTCCTCCCTCTATCCTATGTTTAAATAGCTTCTCCATTTCATTAATAATTTCTTCAGCAGTTTTTATATTACCTAAATATACATGAGTTAGAGCAATGTTTAAGCTACAGTTAAATTTAGAATAAATATAATCATAATCATCACCTAGGGTATCTAAAACTTTAAGTGCTTTAGTTAAATAAGAAATAGTTTTTTGATAATTTATCGATGTTACTCTATTGTAAAGTCCTACTCCTACTAAATATCTAGCGTAACAAAATTTCTGACAGGTAGACATTTGCCAAAATTTAAACTGTTCGTCTTGTTCTTTTTGCTCAAACCAGTTAACCATTTGCTTTGATTTGTATAGATTCCAAGCATTCATATATGAGGCAAACAATTGCAATCTTAAGTTAAGCATTAAATATATGTTAATATTATATTTTTCAGCATTTTGAAAAATAATCTCTAAATTTTCGGATATAGTATTAGTAGCTCTCCATACATGGGCAGAATGCACTCCTTTGAGTTTAGGTAATTTTAGAATAATATCCTCTAAACATATTCTATTGTTTTTATCTCCATTCATCTCCATTATTTTGTTGCTAACTACATCATTCATTTCAAAAATAGGATTATCCTGATTAGAATCAATATTGCTAATCAACATAAACTTAGATAATTGGTATATATCATCATCGAGAGTATCTTTGTTATCAGTAATTATAGTAAGTAATTGTTTTGAGAAACTTTGGTTATTTATCAAAGCTATTTTATTAAGTAACTTTACCGCACTAGGCTTTAATTCCTTTATAGCCATGCTGATATTTGTTGCTATTTTATCAGTTGATTGATAAATTTTCTTTTTATACTCTTCTTTATCTAGGTCTTTAATTTTATTTAGTAATTGGATTCCTTGAACTATAAGTATTGGATAACCACTAAAAGATTGCGTTAAAAATTCGATACTATTTTTATCTTTATTATCCAATAAAGTATTAGCCAAAGTTACGATAGTAGGTTTATCAAACAAGGTCATTAATATAACATTAGGTAATATTTCGTTATTTTGAGAACAAAACACCACATTACCATTATGTTCCCAATCAATAAAGTCTTGCACTTTTTTATTTTCATTAACTTTTAAATTATCAAACACCAATAACCATTTACTAGTAGAAGTTAAATATGACATTACTTCTTTTTTGGCTAGAGTTACTGCTTCAGATATATTAGTTTGTTTGACCATATTGAGTTGTTGGGCTAATTTAACAAATTGTTCATTAAGGTCTAGGTTACAATCAAACAACCAAATTAGATCATAATTATTTTTATTCTCATAAGTATACATCCTAATTAACTGAGTTTTACCTATACCACTAGTACCAACTATACTTGCTTGTCTATATTTACCTAAATGTTTCTCAAGCATTTTAATTTGTTGCTCATGATTGACAAAATAACTAACTGGAGTGATCAAATTAGATATTTGTGTATGGGCAAATGAATTATTGACTATAAATAACACCATAAGTGGCAATAAATATTTATTCATTTTTTTTCCTCGTTAAAGAAGCTAGTAGAATCACATTATTTTCTGTTTTTATTGGTTGTTGGTTACTTTTATTTTCCTGTCTTATGCTTGAATCATTTGGATAGATTTCTATAATATTGCTTTGGTTATAACTTATTTTATAGTTGAATCCATCAGCTCTTAATATATTAAATATTTGACTTAAATTAAGTAAAAAAGGGTTAGCATGCGTTTTGAAAAAATGATTTGATGTTTTGAGTAGCTCTTCTGCTGTCATTATAGGATAACCGTCATATTCAAAACGTAGCTCTATTTTTTGTTTTATATTATCGATAGTTAACCTAATATTGTGTTTGGTAGTAGAAGATTGTTTTTTTAACAAAAAAAATAGATAGTTAATAACACTATAAATGATTTGGTACAACGCTGCATTAGAAGCAAAATATAATATTTTTGCTTTGCTTAAAATTTCAATCGATATATTTTCGTCTTCCTGATTAAATCTATCAGTAAATAAGTCAACTAATTTACTGGCATTAATTTCTTCTATTTTATTTTCTTGATACAGAAGTATAGAGCAAGGTACTTTATCACCAAAGTTTTTTAACCTATAATCCTTGATCATATCTTCTTGATTGTTAGAACTCTTATCAAGCAAGGATATTTGATTAGCTTCCTGAGCAAATAAACAATTAATTTCTAAATCTTTTTGTTTATTGAAATCATTATTCCAAATTTTCCTCATTAAAGAGGTTTCGCAATTTTTTAATTCCTGCTGATAATTAAACTTAAGCTGTTCTAATTCTGTAGCATGTTTGTCTTGATAATGTAATGCATACGATTTATTGAAACTCTTAAATAAGCTTTTAAAGAGAAAATATAACAATAGAAGATTAGCAGTAATAAATGCTGTTAATACCCAAAATGGTCTTTTAATATCTGCTTTTACTTTATGCCAATATGTACTATTAATTGCCAAACTAATATTAAGTTGGTTAGAAGCGTTGATAGGATATATTTTATCTATTTGATAATTTTGAGTTTTGATATTTGAATAAAGAAATTTTTTATTGAGTTCTATCTTGTAATAAATGAATTCCGGAACATGCTTATTCAATAATGCTCCAAAATTAAAAAGATTATAGTTTATACATTTTTCTGCCTCATTACATATCTCAAGTTCACTACCATTACTATTGATTGTAACATTTTTTTCCTGAATATTGCTAGATAAATGATACGCTAGAGAAGAGATTTTATTCATACTTACTGCTAGTATTTTATTATACTGGTTTTGTAGAATTTGTGTTTTTTCCATTTCAACTTTAGCATTATAATATTTATACAATGAAGCTATGATTGTACTATAAACTATAAAAATTAAGATAAATATCTGGAATAAATTTTGCTTTAATTTATCTAAATATGGTGAATTTTGCTCCTTCATAACCCAATAAACTAATAGTTAGAGATTACACAGCTATTCTTTTGTTCGAAACGTAAGTTGGCTGCTTATAATAGTTGCGTAATGTATCTAAAACATCTAGGATTAATACCTATCATTTAATTATATATCATACTTTTTATGCTACACTAAGTTACTATTATATCAATAATTTTATTTTTTTATTATAATAAATAATTGCTTTTAGATGGTAAAATTTAAATCAATAGTAATATTTTGGCTTAGGAACTAATTTGCTCAAAAATATTTACTACAGGCCTTCAAATATGAATATCCGGTTACTACAGTTAAAAGTGCGGCAATCCATAAAGCTATTTGACCTATTAAATCCATATAAATTATACCTGAACCTTTAGAACCAAGAATTAACGCTGACAAAGCAAACATTTGGGTAAATGTTTTAATCTTAGCTAATCTAGACACAGGAATACTTACTTGAATTAAAGCTAGAAATTCACGTAGTCCAGCCACTAAAAATTCACGAGCTAAAATTAATAAGCACGGTATCTCTCCCGCTGCTCCTTTTTTTACCAACATTATAATTACACAACCTACTAATAATTTATCAGCTATTGGATCAAACATTTTACCAAACCCTGATACTAAATCAAATTTTCTAGCAAGATAACCGTCAAAAAAATCAGTAATACTAGCTATAATAAATAATAACGCTGCAATTCTATGAGCTAGTTTAGAGTTATCTAGATAAAAAGTCATTACAATAATTGGAATAACCACAATACGAGCTATCGTCAGATAATTTGGTATATTTTTGTCAATAGTCATTTATTATATATTTTTACTTCTTGATTTCTTGAGAAAATGACAACGACGGATTATGACCTAAATCCAAGAAAATAGGAACAAATTTTTATAGAATAACTTAAAAGAACTAACCTAGCTTGCCAAAAAAACGCTGGTATCATTACTATCAACACCTAATGCTTTCCTCTCCTCTTCTGCTAAACCCATTGCAGCCAAATCTAACTCCTGTGTAATAGTACTACACTCAGGCTCTTTAGGAAGAGATGATAAATAAGATGTTTCGTCAGTTTCAATAATTTCTTCGTTTTTAAGATCATTATTCTGCAAACGTGCAAAATCCCAATTTTTTAATAATTCTGAAAAATAAGAATGGGGTTCATATCCAACTTGAAGCATTGTGTCTTTAAGACCTTGATCTTTTGAGTTCGATTCATGCTTTACTAATGATTGTAAAATGGTAGAAGGTGGATTTTGGGATTTAAGTTGTAGTATTATTTTATAGAAATCTTCAAAATTCGTATCTATAATTGTATTTATTTTTTCTAAGGCATTTGTTTCAGAGGCGGTACATAACCTCCAAGCTTCCGCTTTATTTATTATATACTTTTGTAATTTATTACTATCTTTACAATCTTTATATTTATAGTACTCATATAATTTAGCTAATGCCCATAAGCTTTCATAAGCAAAGTCTATTGTATTATGAGATATTGGTAATTCATTAAGGAAGGTTTTTATACTATTGACAGCCCTCACAAAGCATTCTCCTTGATTTCCATCCGATAAAATACCCTTATAAAAATTTGCCATTCCTTCATAGAATTTTATGTTTTCTTTTTCTTCAGGTGGTTGTAAGTTTGGCATCGTAACTTTTGCACTTCCCTTTGTCAATGCCTTATAGAGTTCCAAATAATTATAGCCTCTTTTATTTGCTACATTTTGCTTTGCTCCTACATCTTTTAATGTTGTTAATATTGAATAATCCTTATGAAAAATTGATAAGTGAAGTGGGGTATTACCATCCTGATCTTGAACATTTAAGTCTATCTTAGGATGTTTAACGAGTAGAATAACAGTTCCTAGACTATTAACAGTTATTGCATGATGTAATGGAGTGTGTCCATAAAAATCTTGATTATTAGGATCAAATCCTTTTTTAAGTAGAAAACTTACAATTTTTGCAGCTCCGTAGCAAGCAGCTTCATTAAGTAAAGTTGCACCTCTTTGATCTCTTTGTTGGCTTAAACTAATGTCGAATTTGTTAATTATTAATTTTACTATCTTTTCATATTTATCATTCGTGACTAAATACATTAATTCTTTAAATAAGTCTTCTAGTTTAATTTTAATAAAAGAATTGAAATCAGGACACCTACTATTTAACAATTCAAGTGTTTTTTTGTCCCTAGCTCTAATAGCATATATAAGAGCATGTTCCAAAAATGATTTATTTGATATGTAGCTATTTCTCTCTTTTTCTGTTATTTTAATTTTTGCCATAAAAACACTTTAATTAACAACCTCTATCAGTTATAAAATAATATAGCATAAATATTTAGTGCCACTAATAACAAAAGATATTATTCTCAGAAAATTATTTGAGTATATGTAGAGCTAACTAGGGCTAACATTACGCCAAATCCACAGACGTCATTGCGAGCTTACTTTTGCCCACATCTTTTTAAAGCCGTATACTTTAGCTCTATTAGTGAGGAGGGTGTAACAGATGAGGCAATGGTAAATCTAAAAAATGTCATTATTTAAATAATCCTTTTAATCCCTTTTCAATGGTAGACTTTACTTTGTTGGTAGGCTGCTCTCCATTAGTAGAAGATCCCCTATCTTGATCATTTTGCACTTCTTCTCCTGTGGGCTTTTTATCTTTGCCTACTCCAATAATATCTTTTAGTATGTCTTCAGGTTTTTTACCTTTCTTAACATCGTTAACCACGCTATTTACTAAATTCTTCACAAGATATTGCTGTAGTGCTTTAGTATCAAGTTTATGTTGTGGATTATTAAGATAGCCATAAAAACGAACTTTGAATGGTGGCATTAATTTTATATCGACAGTAATAATGCTATTCGTATCAAATGTATAGGCAGGAAGGTTAATATTGCCAGTAACTGCTACCTTTGACGAGGGGGCATCTAATGTGCCATGTGTTATATTAACTATGCCTTCTGTTATTTCAGTATCTACAGCAAGTTTTTGAAATTTTGTTTCACCACTTGCAAAGAAACCATCGAGCATTTTTAAAATAGTTTGAAGGTCTTTAATGTTTTTAAGGCTATCTAATACTTTTTGTAGATCAAATCCACTAACTTTACCATTGGACGCTGTTAATGTTGTTTTACCAAATAAGTTACTTACATATTGCAATTGGCTCTGACCTTTTGTTTTTAGATCGAGTACACAATTAACAACCCCTTGCGTAACTTTAATTTTACCTCCTTGTGGTACTATATTTTTTAACTCGGCATCCTTAATACTAGCTTTAAAGCTAACAGGTTGATTAATTTGAGAAGAAATTTTGCCAGTAGCGATTAAAGTGCCACCATATAAATTGCCATTTAAAGATTTTATATCCAGCACACCATTTGCTAATAACATAGTAGTTTTTATACTATCAAAAATCAGACTCCCTTTAATAATTTTTTGTATAGTTAAGGTTAAATCTCCATCAAACTTGTTTAAAAATGACAAATCTATCGTATCTTTAGACCAAGGCACAGAGTTGTCTACATTTTGCACCGAGTTAGTAGATCCACTATTAGGCGGTGCATCACTTAAATCATCTAAATTTAAGGAAGCTATTTTTATATCTGATAGAATCTTTGGTTTAGCAGATGTCAAATTTATATTTACTGCCCCACTAAAATTTACAGGGTTCTTTTTTAATGCAACAGTAAATTTATTTATGTTGATTTTTATAATTTCTGTCATATCTCCTTCGACTTGTGTTGAAAGAGAATAGCTACCAAGTATTTTATTAGGCGAACTAGTGGTTAATTGCCCTATAGTTTGACCTAAATTATCACCAAAACTCTCAATAGTAATAGCAGGTTTAATAACCTTATCTAAAGAGATAGTTCCTTTGATATTATTAGTAGTTTTTGCCAGCATTATTATACTATTAGTTTTAAGTAAATTTTGCTGTTTAATAGTCTCACCCTTTAGCAAAACATCACCAAGATTAACAGGTAAAGTTTTACCAAACAAACTAGCAATGGTTGGTATATCACTAATTTTTAAATTATAAGAAATAACTAGGTCTTTATCCCAATCCTTAATACCTATATTGCCTGTTATATTAGCTTTATCGACAATTAGATTAATATTATTTAGCAATAAATTTTGATCTAAATATGCAAAGCCTGTGGCAAAAGAGAATGGCTTATCCAATAATTTAACGCTTAAATCTCCCTTATTATCTTCAAAATAAAAATTAGCATTACTTGTAGCTGATAGCTTACCTGCCGTAAAGTCAATACTACTTATTTTAAATGATTTCTTATCACTATTGATGTTAAAGGTTAGTTTGTGATCTAAATCGTGTAGGATAGGTATATCAGGAAAAATACTTTGCAGATTCTTAGCAGCTCCTTCCAGTTTGAGCTGTCCAACAAAAGTCATATTGTCGTAAGCAAAGTCACCTGAGAGATTAACTTTTTCTTGCAGAACATTTAAATTCACTGTTAAAGCTATACTACCATGCTTCTCCTCTATATTACCTTTGATATCATAATGTTTTCCGGAAGAATAGAACTGGCAAGCTAAATCAGATGGTCCATGCAGGTTTTTAATTTCTAATCTATCAATATCTATTGTTGTTGGGGAAACACTATTACCTCTAGTACTACCGCTAAAATTAACATAATTTAGCTTAGCATCAACAATTTTAATTAAGTTTATATCTAACGAAAATTCTGCATTTTTATCATGCATTTTATCAGTTGAACTGTTACTAACATTGCTTTGTATTTTAGGAAATTCCCAAGAAGCTACACCATCTCGCATCCGTTCTAAATTAAGTACTGGTTTATTAATTTCAATCTTTGAGATTTCTATATTTCCTCTAAATAGCGATAATATAGAAAGAGAAGCAGATACTTCCTTAACTTCCAATAGAGAAGGATAATGAGCATTAGGTAGAGAAGCAAGCTTTATATCTCTAACTGTAATAGTAGGAGTTGGTAATAAAGATAGGGTGATCTTACCATTGACTTGTAGCTCTCGACCAGTTATTTCTTTGACTTTATCAGTTGCTAGGCCTTTATATGATTCTAAGGAAATAAATAAAGGAATTATTAGCAATATAACGATTATTAAAATAAATAACCCAGCTGAATATTTGAGAAATTTTTGCACTACAATTCCCTTTTAATTATGTAAAGAATTCATTATAGCAGGTTATAACTTTTCCACTAATTAAAAAAAATATTAAAGATAGTACTTAGTGGAGATATTATAACCTGCTATGATAAAGTGCATTTTTGCATAATTAGAAATAAATATTTTATGACTTCTACTAAACAACAAAACTATGAACTAAAATCATACTTATACGCCTTGGCTTACAAATACCGGCTGTACCTAGCTAGCCTTACGCTTATGTCCATTGGTGCTTCACTGTTTAATATGTTCGTTAACTATCAAATTAAAGAAATTATTGATACTATTGCCAAAGATCCAAAAATAGATGTTACCCTACTTCTTTGGTTATTTGTATTATATAAAATGATGAATCATGGTACGTTTTTTATCGTTAGGCTTTTTGATATTAAATACAAGCCAGCGATGCTTGCAGAAATCATCGAAAGCACTTATGGCAAAACTATCAGACACTCTTTACATTGGTTTGATTCTCATTTATCAGGAGAAATTGCCAGTAAAATCACTGATTTTCAAGATGGTATTATAACCATAATTACTGTTCTCAATCGTTCTTTGGTACAGCTTGTAACTATTGTAAGTGGCATAATATTTTTGTTCATGATGAATTATAAAATAGCAGGGGTTGTAATTGCTTTTCTTATTGTGTATGTACCAATAATGTCAGTTTTATTAAAAAAACAAGGACAACTGCAAGAAGAATATGTTAAGGCACGACAAGAAGCGGTTGGCATTATCAATGATTCTATTGCCAATATTTTTGGTATTAAGATTATTGGTAATAGTTGGACGGAGCTGAAATTAAAACTCCTTCCTGCCATTGATAAATGGAAAGGCTGGGATAGAAAAACTAGGCAGTATGATGCTTATTATGTAGATTTGATCGATTCCATATTACTTACTATACTAGCAGCAGCCCAAATATGGGTACTGGCATATTTATACCAAACTGAACAAATCACAGCTGGTGAATTTGCAGTTACTATAGCGATTACTTTTAACATTGAGTGGGCGATTGATCAGTTATTAGACAGTATAATATTTTCTATAAATCCTAAGATTGCTGCCATTAAATCTTCATTTAACTTTATTCATACTATCTCAGATGTTACTGATACAGAAAATGCTAAGTTGCTTCCTCGTGTCAAAGGTGATATTAAATATCAAGACGTAACCTTCCGTTATAGTAGTGGAAGTACTATATTTGACAATCTTACATTACACATCAAACCTGGAGAAAGGATCGGTATAGTTGGCACATCAGGTGCTGGAAAAACTACTTTAATTAAATGCTTGCTTAGATATTTCAATTTACAAAGCGGATATATTTTTGTAGATGGATATGATATTTCACAAGTAACGGAGGAGTCGCTAAGAAGCAATATCTCAGTAATCCCTCAAGATATTACGATGTTTCATCGTTCTATTCTAGAGAATCTACAGCTAGCTAAATATGATGCTACTTTACAAGAGATTGAAGAAGCTTGTAAAAAAGCTAAAATACATGATGATATTGAGAGAATGCCTAATGGTTACCATTCAATAGTTGGTGAACGAGGTGTAAAAGTAAGTGGCGGACAACGGCAACGTATTGCAATCGCTAGGGCTATTTTAAAAAATGCACCCATCCTTATTTTAGATGAAGCAACATCGGCACTTGACTCACCAACTGAAGCTCTAATTCAAAAATCTATTAATGAAGTTTTGGAAACTACTAATGCTACAACTATTGTCATTGCTCACCGTTTATCAACACTTCTGCATATGGATCGTATTTTAGTATTCGAGCGTGGCAAAATTGTAGAAGACGACACTCATACTATGTTAATTACTAAAGGAGGAATCTATAAAACTCTGTGGGATGCACAAATTGGAGGATTTCTGCCAGATGATAAAAATAAGGAAAGATGATATGGATTGCACATTAACACCAAATTTGTGGTCTTTTATATGGCATTTTTTGCGAGGCTACAAACGTTTTGTGATTATTTTTGTTTGTCTTGCTATGATCACTGGACTTTGGGGTCCTTGTAATAGCTTGCTTATTAAATATATGATTGATTCTTTAGGTACATCACAGCTAAACAATACGCTATCTATTATATTTTGGCTTGCTGTATTTTTTGTGTTGAATTTTGAGATACATAATCTTTGTTGGCGTGGTATGGGATATATAAACTATAAGTTCCAGCCAATGATAAAAAATCAAATTATTAGTGAAACTTTTGGATATGTACTACAACATACGCAACAATTTTTTCAAGATAATTTAGCAGGGGCTATTGCCACTCAAATTAATACACTTGCTGATAACATAGAACGTATTGTGCATGACATCACAAGGCATCTTATTCGAGTGGTTGTACTGCTAATGGTGTCCTTGGTGAATATGTATTATGTGCATCCGAAGTTTTTTTATGCCTTGTTCATATGGCTCCTTGTATTTGCTTCCTTTAGTCTACGCATGTCCAAAAAGCTTGTTAATTTATCAAAATCTCATGCTGCTGCTGAATCAATTGTTTCAGGGCAAATAGTCGATAGTATTACCAATACCAGTAATGTACAAATTTTTGCTAGACGTATTTATGAAATATCTTATCTTAAAAAAACTTTGCTTATAACAAAAAAAACCTTTCAAGCAAAAGAAATATTTGCAATAACATTGCGTTTTATGCAGGGCATTTCTCTTTCTATTATGCTTGGATTCATGCTTTATTTTTTAATTCAGTTACGGATGAAGCAAATGGTAAGTAGTGGTGATTTTGCACTTATTTTAGGTTTGAGTCTTGAAGTAGGATATATGACTTGGTGGGCTATGGAGCAAGTAGATGAGTTAAATAAAGCTGTTGGCAAATGTAGGCAGAGTATTGCCAAACTTCTTGTACCGCTAGAGATCAAAGATAAAGACAATGCCTCAAATTTGCTAATTACCAATGGTCAAATCACTTTTTCATCAGTTAAATTTCATTACAAAGGCATTGAACCGTTATTTCAGAATAAATCAGTAACTATTGAAGCTGGGCAAAAGGTTGGTTTAGTTGGATATTCCGGTAGCGGTAAATCAACTTTTGTAAATTTAATTTTGCGTCTTTATGATGTAACAGATGGCCAAATTCTTATAGATGGTCAAGATATTCAAGAAGTCAGGCAGGATTCCTTGCGAGAAGCTATTGCCATGATTCCACAAGATCCTTCACTGTTCCACCGATCACTTATGGAAAACATTCGTTATGGGCGTATTGATGCAAGTGATGAAGAAGTGATAGAGGCGGCGAAGCGTGCCAATGCCCATGCCTTTATAACCAAACTTTCCCAAATGTATGAATCTTTGGTAGGAGAACGAGGAGTTAAATTATCAGGTGGACAGCGTCAGCGGATTGCCATAGCTCGGGCTATTCTCAAAAATGCCCCAATTTTGATTTTGGATGAGGCAACCTCTCAGCTAGACTCTCTTACTGAAAGTACTATCCAAGAAAGCTTATGGGAACTAATGCAAGGTAAAACCACCATTGTGATTGCCCATCGTTTATCTACTTTGATGCATATGGATCGTATCCTAGTGTTTGATCAAGGTAAAATTATTGAAGATAACACCCATACTAAACTATTTGAGAAAGGTGGTTTTTATAGAACATTGTGGGATGCACAAGTTGGAGGATTTTTGCCAAATAATAAAAATAAGGAAGCATGAAAATATAGAGTAAAAATACCTAACGGCATTGAAGCCTAAAGTTGTACCTAATAGCTTACATAGGTTAGCGGATCAACAGCTATCTTCCCCTCGCGAATAGCAAAATGTAGCTGAGGATATTTAGCATCTCCAGTACTCCCTACATGTCCTATTATCTTTCCTTGTGAAATTGTTGCTCCTTTTTGAACAAGTAGGTCTTGCAAATGAGCATAAGCAACATACAGGTCGCTATTATCTAACTTTATTATTAATAAATTACCAAACTTTGTATCATTACCTGCAAACACTACTTGACCTGTTGCAATAGATTCTACAGCAGTTCCTTCGTCTGCGGCAATATTAATTCCTTTGCTTTTTCCTTTAGATGTTTGCTCACCAAATTTGATAATAATTTTACCTTCAATTGGTTTGATAAATTTTGCTGTATTAGTTTGAACAGTATTTTTCGTTTTTTTTACAAGACTTTCTTGATTTTTTTTATTTAATAACTCAGTACTAATTTGTATTGTGATAATTTGGGATTCATTAAGATGATATGGTGCAGATATGTTATTTAGCTCAGCTAATTCTTCAACCTTCTGACCATAATCATTTGCTATTGATACTAATGTTTCTCCTTGTTGTACCTCATGGTAGATTAGCTTACTATCATTTGGTTTCACTTTTGGAACTATTATTACGTCGTCTCGATTTTCAGTTTCTATGGCATTACGATCTTTTAAGAAACCAGTTGGAGCGTCAAAATCTTTTTCCTTCTCATCAATTTCTCTACTTATTATTTCACCTTCATCGCTTTCTAATAGTTTCTTATTTTCGGAGTATGCTGTAGTTGGTGAATTGATGGTTGTAGACTTTTTGGTAAAATCCTTTCCATGATTATACTCAATAGGGGCTGGAGATTGAGCACTACATCCAGAAATCAAAAATACTATAAAATAGACAAAAACTATATTACTCTTCATAACTTACCAAAAAATTTGCAATTTTATTATGCAATAAACTAACTTTAATATAGAATCAAGTCTAGTATTTTTTATCAAAATTAAGTAATTATGAAAACTTACGATCTTATAATAGCCAGTGATCACTCCGGATTTCTACTCAAGAGCAAAATTATCAGTTATTTACACGATAAAAATATATCTATTCTTGATTGTGGTACTTACAATCAAGAAATAGTGGATTATCCAGATTATTCTAAAAAAGTTGTTGATGGGATTTTAGAAAATGTAGCTCCTTTAGGAATTTTAATTTGTGGAACTGGCATAGGTATGTCAATTGCCGCAAATCGTACGTCTGAAATAAGAGCAGCTTTATGTTTTGACTTATTTATGGCAGAAAGATCAAGGGCGCATAATGATGCTAATATAATAGTGTTAGGAGCTAAAATACCTAATGAGGAACTAGCTTGTAAAATGATCGATAAATTTTTAACGACTAAATTTGAAGGTGGAAGACATAGTGCTAGATTAGCAAAAATAAACTAATTTGCTGTTGCTTTCATTATCAAACAGCCCACATTATTATTTTGTTCATCAGAGATGTCCAATGCCGTTCTACAATGATAATTAGTAGCCTTAATGTTTATACCACGCATAATTAACAATTTTGCTATATAGTAATTATTAGTTTCTGCAGCTTCATGTAAAAGAGTATAATTATCATTCCCCCTTCTTTGGATGATTGGATAATTATCCAAAAGAACCCTAAGAACAAATAAATTATTTTTTCTAACTGCCTCAAATGCTCTATCCGTTGCATCACTTACTATAGTAGTATGGAAATCACTATCATAATTATCAATAAAATTATCTATCATCTTTCTTTGCTGCTTTCTATTGTCACTATCATAAATTTTCTTAAACATTTGAATAAATGAATACATATCCATTTGCTCTAATCTTGCCTCTTCTGTAAGCTCTCCCAATACTACATCATCATTTGGTAAAAGTAACATTTGTGCTTCATCTTGTACAAATTCAGTTATTTTAGGCGATGTTTCTTTGATGGTGCTAGCTTTATCTTTTGTAATTGCAGATTGATGAGGTTGATACTTATTTACTTCTTGCACTTCTTTGATTACATTCCTATCTCTCTCTATGGTATCTTTCTCTAGGGCAGTTTTACTAGAGTCATCTAGTTGCTTATCCTTTTTTACAAATACTGGGATAAGAGTTTGAGGCTTAGTCACTTTAGATTCAGTATTTTCCTTAGGTAATACTATTGGTACGATAGGAGCAGTTACTTGCGGTGAAGCAGGCTTTTTTTCTTGCGAAGAAGGCAATATATCTAGATTAGGAGCAACCACTTCTTTATTATCTGCATTACTTGACTGCTGCAATATTACTGGATATTTCTCTTTATCAGGTATAGTTACAGAAGGTACAGTAGCTTGTGGCTCAGACTTATTACTACTCGGAATATCTATTTGAGGTTTAGACTGGGCAGATGAATCAAGTGGCTTAATAGGTACAGCATCTTTAACCTCAGTTGCTGGAAGAGTAGGAGAATCTTTGTTGGTATTACTGTCATTCTTACTAGGCTTGTCTAGATCAATTTTTTGGTACAGATGTTTATCTAATTGATCCAATTCTTTTGTATTTTCTAAGGTTGGTAATTTATTATTCCCTAAATCAATGAAGGAATCTGTTTCACCTTCTTCATTATTAGTATCTTGTGGTGTGGATGATGGTTTGCTTGATCCTGATACTTCATTATCAATTTTCTTAGAATGCATAAATTGTTGTATTTTTTCCAGCAAAGAACCTGCCTCTTCTTTCTGTTGATTCATTTTATCACTTTCTAATTGTGGCAATGCTGGGGGAAGAGGTGGTGGAGCAGCATCAGCCTTATCCATAAACAAAAAGATAGTTATTAGGACTATAAAAAATTTGTTACCTAAGATAATCTCCTTACTCTCCATGTTAAAGTACATTTATAATTATTCTCACGTTAAATTTATTATACTAGGTTCTTATATCTTTAAATCATGATATAAGAACCTAAGTAATCAAAAACGATAAATAGCCTAAGTAACATCCCCACAACTGTTGAAAGTTAAAAGATCGTCATTGCGAGGAGACCGTAGGTCGACGAAGCAATCTATATGACAAGCTTTATGGATTGCCACGCTCACGTACGTTCGCTCGCAATGACGATCTTTTAACTTTCAACAGTTATGTTGGCAATGCCTACGCGGGAATGACACCGAAGGTGTATTAAGAACTCTATCCCCTATTTATCAAAGCTTATAGCCAAACTTTTAAATTACCCTGTTAAAATAAGACTAACACAAATGATACCCTCCACTAAGTCATTTTTTATCATTTGGTATTAATTTTTGAATTTCTTTTTCTACCAATTGTTTTACTAATAAAGGTAAGTTTTTATTTAACCATTGACTCAATTGTGGTCGTAACATTTCAATAATTATATCCTCTAATGTTTTGACCGTAGGGTTCGAAGCATTTGTACTAATCTCCTGAGCTGTTTTAGAGAAATGCTGGAAAATCTTAGTAGTTTCTGCTGCAGATTTATCGGATACCAAGGATGTCTGCAATAGTTCCTCTTCTAGTTCACTATGCCTATTATTTTCTAACTTATTTGCCTCATCCCCTACTATATTTGTCAATTCTAGTATTTCATCATCGTTAGATTGATTACTATAGTCAATTGAGGAGAAGTCGGTAGCGTCGTCTTCGATCGCTCGCCTATTGCATATAGGCGTCGCTCCATCTCTCTTGCTACCCAATCCTGCTGAATTGACTATACCACGACTATCAATCATTCCTTTAATTGATTTCAATATCTCTTCAACTGACATATCTTGGTTTTTTTTATGATCTTTACTCATTAAAAACCTATAATAAGTTTCTTCTTGAGTCCTTTAAACTCATCTTCAGGAATAAAATATTTAACTTTCAATTTTAAGCTTTTTGCTGTCAATTCCCCAATTAAAGATTTCATTTGGTAAGCTGCTAAAATAGAGTCTCTGTGTGCATCAACTTTTGACACCCTAGCACTATGTAATTTTTCTTCAGCAGTTAAAACGTCTAAGATTGTTTTAGAACCAACAATTTCTTCTTGTATTGTCCCATCGTAAGCTATTTGAGCAGCTTCTACACCTTGTGATGTGGCAATAATTTTAGACTTTGCTGCTTCAAATCCTTCCCAACTAGCAATAGCACTTGCCCGAATTTGTTTTATTGTATCATCAAGTTGAATAGCTGCACTCCTAGTACTATTTTTAGCTTTCCTAATTCTTGAATATTCGCTACCCCCGTGAGAATAAATAGGTATATTAACTGATAATGTAGATGTAGTACTTCTATTATTGGTATTAGATAGGCTTTCTGGAGTGTAATGGGTTTTACCAGATTGAACTTTAAAGCTTACCTTGGGTAAAAGTTCAGCTTTTGCTGCCAGTTCACTAGCTTTATGACTTTTAACACTATGTCTTGTACTATCTATGTTAGGATTAACATTTATCGCTCTTTGCATTAAATCCTCTAATGAAGTAGGTAAGTTATCAGGTATAGGAGGCATATCAATATCACTTGCTTCTATACCGAACATTCGAATAAAGCTTGCTTTTGTTGCTTGATAATTAGCATATGCTGTTAACTTCTCAGTTTCAGCTTTTGCAAGACCAGCTTTGGCACTAGCTAAATCTATTGATGTTGCCTCACCTAATTTTAGTTTTTCTTCAATGGTTTCTAATTGCTGTTTGTTAGCTTTTACACTAATTTCAGAAATCTCATATTTTTCTTTTGTTTCATAACAATCGAGATAAGTTTTTATTAGGTTAAGAAGAATTTTTTGTTCTTCTGCATAATATTTAGCACGTGATGCCCTAAAAGCTGATTGGGCGGCTTTCAAAGTTGCAACACTACTCCCACCACTAAATATAGGCTGCTCTATTACTAAAGCTCCCTGTTGTGATTTCAGCTCTTTTTTAGTAGAAGTAGCATATTGACTATTCGGTTTATTCGTATTAATAGCAGAATCAATATTATAAGACGCACTGGGCATAAAACCTGAAAAAGCTGCAGAGAACTGTTCAATTTCATTTAAAAAAGTCTGCCTATTGATTTGTAACTCACCATTATTATTATACGCACTAGTTAGAGCATCAGATAAGTTAACAGCATAAACTGAATAGTTTAGTAAAATGATAACGGCGAAGTATAGGAATTTATGCATAATTGGTTTTCTAAAAATATGTTTATGTTAAAAAATTTTGCTAGCTTATGCAAGAAGTTAAAGGTATTCTTGATCTAAAACTTGATTTGTTGTGATAAAGCTAGCACGTATAGCTAAAAAATATTTAATCAGATCAAGTAGCTATAACATATCAAAAACTAACTGTCAGAGCAATATAACAGTTTTAAAGTGTAGTTTTTATTTGTATTATTTTGAGTAATAATTTAAAAATTTTAATATAATTCAATTATCTATTATGCCTAACATATACTCTTTCCTTTCAAAAGTCGCTTTACCCACTATCTTATCAAATGCTTCTATTGCTAGTGCTATAGAACAGTTAAAGTTTGATTCTATGAAAACACTCAAAACGTTTCCTAGGAACTTAAGAGCTATTAAAAAAAGAGTTGACTGTATATATAACATATTTCTAGATTCAGAAGATCAACAAAGGGAGCGAGAAATAGCTGAATCATTCAGAGAAACAGTAGGTAATTCTTTAGATGAATTAGAAAAGTACATTGATGAACAGCAACAGGTAAAGGAAGAGATATTATTCTTTGAAGATGCTTTCATTGAGCTAATAATAAAAGTTCTTGAAAGTATTTTGGAGTTTCAAAATAAACTAGATAACTTGTATCCTGGAGCGTCAAAAGATATAGTTGATTATTTAGGTAATTTATTAGTTGGTATAATAGCTGTACAAATGCCTGTAGTTGGTTTAATACTCAAGGGAAGTGGCTTATTAGACTCAGTAAAATCTTTTCTCAGTACTGAAAATCTAACGAAGACAGTAGAGAATTGGCAAGAAAAACTAGAAATAGTTAGAGAAAAACGAACCGAAATAGAAAAAAGTACAAACCTTAAAGAAAAATATTCCAAAGCTACGCAGATTGTTGAAATCACAGAAATAGCAGGGGTGTCACCTGTAGCTGTAGCAGAATTAGGGCTAGATATTGACTCTTTGAAGAAAATTAATAAATTGGTTGTACAAGATCCAAAAGAAAAAAAATCTTTTAAAAAACTTATTGACTTATCTGAAGAAATCCCTCATACTAAGGATGATATAATGGGAGGTGTTGACCTTCTACGTAAAGGTATGACTAAAATCCTTGGAAATATACCTAATCAAGGAAAAGATCTAAAAAAATCAATTGAAACCGAATTATCTCACATAAAAGAAAACCTCATTGCTGCATTAGATCCCAATAAAAGCATTCTTGAGAAGTTAGGATATTGCCAAAAAGCAGCCAAAAATATATTGATTATTGAGTCAAAAATACAAGAAACAGTCAAATTAATACCTGACAGGGAAAAAATCACCACATCTTTTGCGAATTTAGTTAAGGATAAGACAAAAAATATTCTACCAGCATATTTTTTGAAAAACCTTACATCGTTAAGAACCCCGCTAGAATCGTTACCTGAACTGCTACAAGTAGGAAATGCTATGAAAGTAGTCCTTGAAAATAGTAGTAGTAAAAACCAAGGTGTAGTACGAAAAAGGTAACATTTTTAACAAACTACACGCGAATTAGGGATAAGAATTAACTAATTCTTATCCCTAATTGGGGTAAACTACTTGAAAACTATACACTTGCTGTAATTTTGGTGTATAGTTATTCTTTATCTTTCATTTTATGTATACTCGGTGAACTTCAAGAATTGGCGGCGTCGTGTCTAAAGATCGAAGCTGCTCACGTACTAATGTACGCCTAGCAGCTCGACTTTGACACTCCTAGCTCTTCTTGAAGTTGACCTTCGTCTACCCAACTCTTCATTTACGAGCAGTTATAATATGTCAACTAATCAACAACAATCAATAGCAGAATTAGAATATGGAGCTGACTCCATCAAAGTTTTAAAAGGTCTTGAGGCAGTAAAAAAAAGACCCGGTATGTATATTGGTGATACTGACGATGGTTCAGGATTACATCATATGATTTATGAGGTTGTTGATAACGCAATCGATGAAGCTTTAGCTGGTTATTGTAACTTAATTGAAATAATACTAAATGCAAACGGATCTGTAACAGTGCGTGATAATGGACGTGGGATACCTGTTGATATTCATGAAGAAGGTATATCAGCAGCCGAGGTTATTATGACTCAACTGCATGCTGGAGGCAAGTTTGATCAGAATTCTTATAAAATATCTGGTGGATTACATGGTGTTGGTGTATCTGTGGTAAATGCTCTGTCAGAATGGTTAGAACTTAAAATTTGGCGGGCTAATAAGGAGTATTTTATAAAATTCAGAGATGGTGCTACTGAAGTACCATTGTTACTGAAAGGAGATTCATCAGAGAAGAATGGTACTGAAATTACTTTTCTTCCATCTGTTACAACTTTTAGTACGATTGAATTTAATTTTGCTACTGTAGAGCATAGGCTTAGAGAACTAGCCTTTTTAAATTCCGGTGTAAGGATATTATTAAAGGATCATCGTTTTTCTGAACAACAGGAAGTAGAATTCTGCTTCACTGGTGGTGTAGAAGCTTATGTCAAGTATGTTGATAGAGCCAAAACCTCATTACATAAATGTATAGCACTCAATACCAATAACCAAGCAACAGGGATTACTTTCGAACTAGCTATGAATTGGAATGATTCATATCATGAAAATATTTTATGTTTTACCAATAATATAAGGCAGCGTGATGGTGGTACGCACCTTATTGCCTTTAAAGCCGCTCTTACTAGAGTTGTCACAACTTATATTGAGAATACTCAGCTTAACAAAAAAAATAAAGTAAATTTCACTGGTGATGATACGAGAGAAGGTCTCTCATGTATTTTATCAGTAAAAGTACCAGACCCTAAGTTTTCTTCACAAACTAAAGATAAATTAGTTAGTTCTGAAGTTCGACCTATCGTAGAAAGTGCCGTATATACTAAGATTTTGGAATGGTTTGAAGAACATCCTAGTGACGCAAAAATAATTATTAATAAAATTATTGAAGCTGCAACTGCTAGAGAAGCAGCAAAAAGAGCAAGGGAATTAACTCGTCGGAAATCGGCTCTCGAAATTTCTAACTTACCTGGAAAACTTGCTGATTGTCAAGAGAAAGACCCTGCTCTTTCAGAGTTATTTATTGTGGAAGGAGATTCTGCCGGTGGTACAGCAAAGCAGGGTAGAGATAGAAAATTTCAAGCAATTTTACCACTGCGAGGTAAAATCTTAAACGTTGAAAGAGCTAGATTTGATAAAATGTTAAACTCTGAGCAAGTAGGGACTCTAATAACAGCTCTTGGCACTGCTATTGGTAATGAAGACTTTTCTTTGGAGAAGTTAAGATATCATAAAATAATTATTATGACTGATGCTGATGTTGATGGTTCGCACATCAGAACCTTATTACTTACTTTCTTTTACCGGCATATGCGTCAATTAATTGATAAAGGATATCTATATATAGCTCAGCCGCCTTTATATAAAGTAAAAAAAGGTAATAACGAACTTTATTTAAAAAATGAACAAGCTCTGCAAGATTATTTAGTCAAATCTACTATTAGTGATGCAACAATTATGTTGTATAATGGAGCAGAGATCATTGGTAATGATCTTGAGGGGGTAATAAAGGCGGTTATCAGGTTCACTACGTTACTTGACCAAGTAAGCAAAAAATTTAATCGGCAAATTGCAGAATGTCTAGCTATAAAAGGTTTATTAGGTAATCAAATATTTGATGAAAATAAAACGAATGAAATAAATCAGGCTTTAAATATTTTAAATCTTGGTGATATCACACCTGATAAGACAGACTGGCAGTTTATAGTTAACGCAAATAATATAGAATTTTTTCGTTTTGTTCGGGGGGTAAAAGAAAGTAAAATTTTATCAAAAGAACAGCTTGAGTCTTTTGAATTTATTCAGCTAGCTAAAGCATTTACCCCACTTGTAAATTTATTTATTGGACAAGCAAAGTTGTTGATCAAAAATCAGGAATTTATGATTACGTTACCTAGTATCTTGCTGAATTATATATTAGAACATGGTAAAAAAGGTATATCTATTCAACGTTTTAAAGGTCTTGGAGAGATGAATTCTGATCAGTTAGGAGAGACAACATTAGATCCACAAAAAAGAACTTTACTGCAAGTTAAAGTACATGAACAAGATAGTGCCGAGGTGATTTTTTCAACATTAATGGGAGATATTGTTGAACCTAGAAGACAATTCATTCAAGCAAATGCTTTGAATGTAGTTAATTTAGATGTTTAAAACTCATAGGCACTCCCTTAAAGGTTAACTAAGTTTTTATAGCAAGAAGTAGAAGTGTATTGGGATACCATTCATCCAAATGGTGACTAAAAATAGACATCATCAAGATAGGTTGTGTAACGATGAAAAATTACTTGAACCAAATTAAATTGGGTATACTCTTCTGCTTTAAAGAATTGGCTTTTGCAAATACTTGTGGAGAATTCGCGTACAAACAATGGTTTACTACGCCTAGTCCGCTCGCCTCTTGTTTTACGCTCCAATTCTTCAAATTATTTGAGTATATCAAGATTGCATTCATGGTGTTCATGGGCTTTTTTGCTTTTGAAGCAAATGCTCAAATTGTACAAGCATCTTCGGTTAACGAGATTAAAACATATACTTCTCAATTTGATGGCGAAAACACTCTTATTTTATTTGACCTCGATTATGTGCTGTTTGTCCCACGGGATAGCGTGTTGAGATATGTGGGCGAAAAAGACAATTATCGCTCAAAACACCTCAAAGCCATCTTTAAAGATTTCCAAGGAAAAGAGATTGCACTTAATGGGCGTAAAGTACCGATGGCTGAGTATTTAACTAGTCAGATTTTGTCTTCTATTAAGGTTGAATTGCTTTCTCCAGACATGCCAAATTTTGTTAACGAACTTGATGCTCAAAAAATGACTATTGTTGGGTTTACGGCCAACAGCAGTGGGAACTATGGTATCGTTCAGAATGAAGCACAACTTCATTTATCACGCTTAAAGTCTCTTGGATATCATTTTAAAGATAATGGTGATTTATTAAAGGAGGACTTTCCTAAATGTATCTCTCGTGTTATATTCACGAACAAAACAGATAAAGGGAAAGTGCTTTTAGGTTTCTTGGAGCAATTAAATAAAAATTACAAAAATATCATTTTTGTCGATGACCACTTGAAAAATCTAATTTCAGTGCAAAATGTACTTAAAGATAAATATCCTCAAATTAATTATCTAGGTATTCATTATACTGAACTCAAAGATAAAAATGAGGTATTAAATCAGGATATAGCAGATAAACAGTTTCAAGCATTATCCCAAGAGCATATATGGCTGAGTGACGATGAGGCACAAGCTCGACTGAAGATGAGATCCATCCGAAATTCTGATTAAAAGGGATCAAATTTCAATTCTAGTTAACCACCTCTCTCTTACTCAAGGCATTTTGTACAATATTTATGTCCTCTGATAGTAATTTTTTGTCCGAAAATTACACTTTTTGCTCCTACTTAGAAATGTTCACAAAGGCTAATTTTACAATTCACATTTAACCTAATTTTTCTTTACATTACTCAACTTTGGCTTTATTCCTCATTTGTAATAAAACTGAGGCTTGTTTATCACTTAACCAAATAGATTGAGTTTTAAGAAAATTTTGCTGCAAAGTAGAAATATTGTTTGTAAATTTTTGTTCTACAAATTTATCATAGCTATATTCTACTAGCACTATTTTACCAATCTGATTTTTTAGGTGTTTTTCAATAGAATCTAAATTTTGAGGTTTATCGTCTATCACCACTATCTTGCTATAGGCAGTATGTTGTTGATCAAGGTATGCCTTGAGAACTAATCCCTTTTCATATCCTCTTGCAAAAATAACTCCCTCAATGGCTTTTGGCTGGGGTCTTTTTTGTTTATCAATTTTTATTTGACCGTGATATCTTTTATCAAACAATAATCCTTTATCTTTAAGCATATCAACACGATCTTGTTCCTGATCAAAATATGGATTATTTGGTCCCATTGATGTTAAGGCAATAACGTTGTAACCATTGAACTTTAGAAACCAAAAGTGTTTCATTAAGCTTGGTTCAATTAGCTTATATTCCATCTGAGCAGCAATAAGTGCATATATATTTTTTCTCTGAGCTAGACCTTGTGATTTTTCAATGTCATCAAGAAATTTATGACGTACTTCACGATTATTATGGCTTAAATAGCTGTCCTTAGGACAAAGAATAACTCCATCAATATCAAATACAATTAGCACATCTTTACCTTTTATTGTGTCATTTTTAATTTGATCAACTAAATTATCAAAAGAATGTAGCTTTATTCTTTCAATACTTGCAAATGCTTCTATTACGATAAATTGCAAAATTAGAATTATTAAAATTTTTCTCATAAAAATTCTCTATTCATATTTTTAATGATGATTATTATTAATATTCAAACTTAAGTTGAGTTATTTTTGCTTATTCTTTATAATTATTCGTAATAATATGTTTTATACGTACCGTTAGGGCATAATTTATTTTTCAACAGTTTCATTATATGAAAAATTTTCTAATATCAATCATATTATTAATCATTAATACTAGAACTTTTGCTCAAGAACAAGTATCTAATTTAATCACTCCAGTTAGTTATTTTGTCAATCATGAGCAACAACTTAGAATTCTTGATGAATATTTAAATAAATATAGACAAGCAAGTATAGTGGGTACTAGCGGTATAGGTAAAACTCAACTGATTAGGATGTATGGTTATGAGAATAAAAATAATTATGATCTTATTTGGTTTTTTGATTGTAACCTTGATTTTGATGAACAATTTGTGAAATTAGCCAAACAACTCAATATGGTTAAACGAACTAATATATCTGAAGAAGTTACTTTAACAAAAAAAGAAATAATATCATATTTAACTACTACTACTAAATGGTTATTGGTGTTTGATAATTTAAAAGTTAATGAAAATAAAAAAGTACAAGATTTAATCGATTGGGAACATAATGGTCATGTAGTGTTTTGCTCGCAAGATAATGAAAAGTTACATAACATTATAGCCATGCCACTACTCGATCACCCTACTATTGTAGCTTTAGCTAATAACTTATTAGACAATAAAAATAACAATAATATCGAATTTTTAACACAATCTTTTAGTGGTTATCCAATATTGATAGTGCAAGGAACTCAATTACTTAACAAAATTAAAGGTCTAGATAAAGAAGAATATAAAAAGAAAATTTATCAATCAACTGATAAAATAGCAACGAATATTAGTATGGCTGTTCAACAATTACCCTTTAGTGCAGCAAAGTTACTTAATAAAATAGCTTTACTAAATAACCAAGCTTTTTCAAAACAGCTGCTTACCATCATTACTGATAATAAAGATACCCTTGATGATGATATATATCAATTATCCAAGTTTATGCTAATTAGTAATATTAATGCTAGCGAGAATAACCCTATTTTTGAAATGCATGACATAGTCAGCAATAAAATAATGGAACTAAATGGCAATAATAATAAAATATATTTAGAAAATATTATTGCTAAGCTACCTAAGGCGAAAGGAACTCACTCAGGATATTTGTGGAGAAGTGCTCAAACTGTACTAGAAAACCTAGAAATTATTCTCATAAATTCTGAGAAATATAATATTAACATATATGCAATACTTACCTTAAGAAGTGAATTATTGTCTCTATATATAAACATTTACAATAATAATAAAGCACAACAAATGGTTGATTGGTTTAGTTGGAAAGATAAAAACAAAAAATTTAAATTGTGGCAAATGTCTGAATATCAAAAATTTTATTACGCTAGATATTTAGGAGCAATAGGAGTGTATAATAAAATAATATTAAGAAATTTTGAAACAGCGATTTCTTATCTTATTAAATCATTAAAGATTTTAGGTAAACTTGATGATGATGAATCTAGTTATTCTCTCAAATTTAATTTTATATCTCATATATCTGGATCTTATATGTTTTTAGGAGAGATAAAACTTGCTGAAGAATTTCTTAAAAAGATAGAAAAATTAGTAAAACAAAGAACAATACAAGAAGCTGATCTATCTATAATATATTCTTTAAAAAGTGCATTATTTAATATGCAAGGCAAATATAAGGAAGCTTTAGAGGGTGAAGATAAAATTATCGAACTATTTATAAAAAATGGATCGCATATTAATGACCCATACTTTACTGGAGCTTATATGCCTAGAACAAAGATATTGAATTCCCTTGGTAGATATCAAGAAGCTTATGCTCAAGCTCAACAGTTATATTATATACATAAGCCCATAAAGAATGAAGATAATGAAATATTTGCAGATATTTATACAGAAATGGCAAGAAGTGAATTAGGTTTAGGTAAAATAGATAAAGCTTCTGAATACATTAATAAAGCTATTCCCATATTTTTAGCAGATGAAAACAACAATCCGGAAAAAACAAATTATTCTAAAAATCCTAGCTTAGCAGCTAGTTATGTAGTACAAGGTGATAGTTTGTTTGCTCAAGATAGCCTTAAGCAAGCAATAGAATCTTATAAAAAAGCGTTTGTTATATATCATTATTTATATGGAGATAGAAGTAAAAATGTTGCTCAAGTAAGTGAATTATATAACAAAGGGGCAAAAGCCGCCTGTAAATCAAAAGATATATATAATTATAAATTTTTTGGTAAACCGCAAATTAAGAAGTTTGGCATACACCACCCTAATACAATTGATATGTTTGAATATTGCAAACAATATAACATGGATTTGTGGGCCAAAAATCATTAAGGGGATCTAAGCTGTATGATTTATATAGGCCTAGGACTAAGGATCAGGTTTTAAACAACTTACTAAGGATGGGTTGCTATTTTTAGCCTTACCCCAATTATGATTGTAAAGTTATATCTTATTTCCTGTAACTTCACTAAATGTTTAGTTTTAGGGTATGATGGTTAGTAATATGTAAATAAACATCAATATGGGAGCGAATAATATATGAAACAAATTAAGCTTATATTAGATTTTAGGTATTATGGTATGTATGGAATACTAATTTGTATTCCTTATATGTGTATTCTTAAAATTTTATATATATCAGATGTCAATACACTACTTATCCTCACTTTATTAATTCTAGTACCTTTTATATTATTTGGAGCTATAGCGTTAGAATATCATTGTACAGATTTTTTAATTGGGGCAGATAAAGTTTCATATATTAATAGTTTTATTAATTATACAAGGGTAGATATTAAGTACGAAGATATAAAAGAACTAAGTTTAACATGTGGTGTCTTACAACGTATTTTTGGATTGGGTACTGTTTCAATGATTAGTAACGCAACTATGAATCAAGTTGGTGTAACATTTTATAGTCTAAAAAATCCCCATAGAGTTTACGAGCTGATTCAAGCAAGAATAGCTGAGCATAAAAAGTCATAATTAAAATAACCATATGCAAGGATAGGAAAAATAAATGAACCAAATAATAACGAATGACCATAATTCTTTGATAGAGGATATAAAATTTCTGATTATTCAAGCCAAAAGCCGAGTAGTAAGAGTAGCAAACTCTGAGATGACTATGGTATATTGGCACATAGGTAAGAGAATTAAGGAAGAAATCTTAAAAGATCAAAGAGCAGAGTATGGACACTCGATCGTACAAACACTAGCACAGCATCTTTCAGTCGACTATGGAAAAGGGTTTACTTATACTGGAATAACTAGGATGATTAAGTTTTATGATTCTTTTGAAAATTATCAAATTGTTGCGACACTGTCGCAACAATTAAGCTGGAGTCATATAATAGAATTATTGCCGTTGAAAGAACAAAACCAAAGAAAATTCTACGCATATATTTGGAGTGTACGGCAACTTCGCACTAGCATCCATAAAATGACTTATGAAAGAAGCGAGTTATCCAAGCAATCTGAAAAACATAGTGGACAAATCTTGTCGTTATTAAAATCAAATAATGAATTAGTTCCAGAGTTAGTGTTAAAAGACCCATACATATTAGAATTTTTAAACTTGCCTGATGCACCTTATGAAAGTGATCTAGAAAGTGCTATTTTGCAGCAAATTGAACAATTTATTTTAGAGCTTGGTACAGGATTCTCATTTGTTGCACGTCAAAGGCGAATGACCATAGATAATGAGCATTTTTACTTAGATTTACTTATGTATAACCGGAAACTCAAAAGGTTAGTAGCGATTGAACTCAAAACTGGCAAATTTAAGGCAGAATATAAAGGGCAAATGGAGCTTTATATAAATTGGCTTAAGAAGTATGAGATCTTTGAAGGAGAAAACCCACCAATTGGTATTATTCTTTGCACTGAAAAATCACATGCTCAAATTGGGCTTTTGGATGTATCAGCAAGTGGCATACATGTAGCAGAATATTGGACCGAATTGCCACCTATTAAGGTCTTTGAGAAAAAAATTCAGGAAATAGTTCTACAAGCAAAAAATCGATATGACCAAAAAGCAGTAGAAATAAAAAAGCATTAGTAAATATGAATGTTATTAATCAAGAGGAAGCGTATCTCAACTTTATGCCCATAAACTCCGTATGTTTGAACCTAACTATTCTACTTAGTTGGTTATCAGCTGTTATATTCTTGGCTGCTACTTCTGCTGGTAATTTATTCGTGCTACCGGTACTCTGCTCCTCACATACATCATCGTCCGCTGCGGGTTGAGATTCCATGGCTTCTTTAAATTCTTCAGCATAAGCGAGTTTGCCAAAGATATCTAATATATAATCACTCAATACCCAAAATCTTATGAGTTTGTAAGGAAAGGCGATGACCATACTTAATGGCCAAATCAATAGCTAACCGTTCATTTTCTTTATTTAGCAACAGATTATTTTGATCCATAGGCTGAATAAATACTGGTATATTATACTTGCTTTGTCCTACTTCTGGTATGTTAGAGTATTTGGGTATATTTTTAGCCACCAAAAATTTTAGGGCATTAATATGAGATAGTAAATCATCTCTCAATAGTGCATAACCATTTTTCCCAGCTTTTGGTGAACAAACTATATGGACTTTATCTGGAAGATTACGATATAATGTGCCATTAGTTTCAATTTGCACCATATAGTCCAAATCTACTAATTTATAGCACAATAATTCTATAGGTTGACGAAAAGGCTCACCACCAGTTATAACCACTAATTTGATATTAATCGTAAGTTTTTCAACTTCTTCGATAATATTGTTAATGGTTAACATATTAAAATCTTCAAAGTCTGTATCACAGAAATTACAAGCAAGATTGCATCCACCAAGCCTAATAAAAACAGCAGGCATACCTATAAAAGGGCCTTCTCCCTGAATAGTCTTAAAAATACTCTTAATTTCTAGACTAGTTCCATCATGAAATATGGCTGGTCTTTTAGGATTTTGTCCAAACATAATATACTCAGGTAGAATAAGGTCGTTGTGTCTAAAGATTTCAGCTGCTCCGTTACTCATGTACGCCTAGCTACTCGACTTTGCTACTGCCTAGCTCTTCTTAAAATTGACCTCTTCGTCTATCAACTCTTGAAATCATAGCAGTATAAAAGCCGATTATTAGATTCATTGAGGAAACAATATACTGACAAACTCAGTTTTTGATAAGTCAACTACAGGCTTTACAAGAACCTTTTCTGCATTTGCTTTTTTTACGTAACCTACCGTTATGCCGTAAGGATAAATATTACCATAACCAGATGTTATAACTTTTTCGCCTTTTTGGACAAGATGAGTTTTTGGTAAATAGAGTATTTTGCTACCATTACCATAACCGCTCATGATGCCTTTTTCTTTTGAAGATACGGTAGTGATCGGGATTCGAGAGTTTACATCATTAACTAAAATTATTTTAGAGTAATTGTTGCTTACTTGTATTACTCGCCCAACTAATCCTTCACTGTTGGTAACTATCTGATCAACTTCCACACCATGTCTCACTCCAGCTGACACTAAAGCAGTTTTACTGAAGGGGTTTAATGAAACACTTAGTAATTTAGCACTGACATAGTTATATTGTTCTTCTTCTACAACTGATAGTAGTTTTTTTAGTTCTTTATTCTCAGATTGGATCAAATATATATTACTATGTAACTTTCTTAGTCTTGCCACTTCTAATTGTAGTTCGATATTTTCTCTTGCTAAGTCTCGTAAATAAATAAAATTTTGGGTTATTAAATTAATTTGCTTAAATATGTTTTCATGAATTAGCAATCCACCAAAAATAACATGTCCAACGACTTCAAGAGAAATAGAAGAAAATCTTTTTGGAGCAGCAATAAATAAGTAAAGTGAGGCGATAACAAAAAATAAAACGAAAACACGTCTCAAAGTAACAAGTATAAATCTAGCAAACTCTACTATTTTACTAGAACGCTTTATTCTGTTTGCAAGTAATGCCATTGGTTAATCTTGTTTAAATAACACATGCTTAAATTTTTGAAAATCTTCTAGTACTTTTCCCGTACCAAGAGCTACGCATGATAGTGCTTGATCAGCAATAATTACCGGCAGCTTAGTTGCTTCTTTTAGGACATGATCTAAGTTTCGGAGTAATGCCCCACCACCAGTCATAACAATTCCCGTATCTACAATATCGGATGAAAGCTCTGGAGGAGTGCATTCCAACGCCACTTTTACTGCTTCTACAATTTGACTAATTGGTTCAATTAGACTGTCAGCAATTTGTCTTTCGTTTAGTAGCATTTCTTTAGGGATACCATGGATTAAATCTCGTCCTTTAATTTCCATTACTCTTGGTTCTAAACTATCATCTACGTAAGCAGCCCCAATCTGCTTTTTGATTTTTTCTGCTGTAGCTTCACCGATTAGTAAATTATAATGCCTTCTAATATAAGAAATAATAGACTCATCCATTTTATCGCCACCTACCCGTACTGATCTAGCATACACAATACCACCTAACGATAGGACTGCTACTTCTGTTGTTCCTCCGCCTACATCAACAATCATTGAACCAGTTGCTTCTGTTACTGGTAAGCCAGCACCAATTGCTGCTGCCATAGGTTCTTCTATAAGGTATACATCTCTACCTCCTGCACTCTCTGCTGCTTCTTGAATAGCTCTACGCTCAACTGGTGTAGAACCTGAGGGTACACAAATTATAATCATTGGACCAGTAAATGATCTACGATTATGTACTGTTCTGATGAAATATTTTATCATTTCTTCAGCTCCCTTAAAGTCGGCTATAACACCATCTTTTAGTGGTCTTTTTGCTTCAATGTCTGTTGGGGTACGTCCTAACATATTTTTTGCTTCCTGACCAAATGCGTATGGCTTAAATGCTCCGTCCACTTTAATCAATGCAACTACAGAAGGTTCGTTAAGTACGATTCCTTTGCCTTTGACATACACTAAAGTATTAGCCGTACCAAGATCTATGGCCATATCACATACAAATTTCCTGAAAAAGTTTGTTAACATTTTTATTTCTCCAAAATCAAATCATTTTAACGCATCAGGTTTCTTTAGAATGCATAATAACAAAATTACTGAAAAATAATATACATATATTTGGCAATAAAATAGCTAAGAAAGGGGGGGTTGCATTATATGCGAGTATTTTAAACAAAATCTCTAATAGGAAATAAATAATAAAACCTAGAAATAAGCCAATTACTAAGATTTTTTCTTGAGAATTATCACGTTGCTTGAGACTAAAAAAGCAGGCTGCTAAAATCACTGTGGTAGCCATAATTATAGGCTTAAATAACTGTTTATAGAAATAAACTTGGTAGTTAGTTATTGGCAAACCAAATTCTACTAAATGTTTAATTATATCTGGTAAATCCCAAATAGCAATCATCTCAGGATTTATAAAACTATTTAGTAAGTTACTTATTGATAAATTTGTTAAAACGGTAAAATGCTCATATTGTTTGACATTATAGTTATCCGAAATTTTTACAGAAGTTAGTTTTAAATTATTATCAACTAAAATAGCATATTCCCCATCAATTCTTTTTAAGAAATTATTTTTGTCATCTAAAAATAATATAATAATCTTATTTAACTTATTGTTCACTACATCAATAGACCCAGCCTGAATAATTCTTTTATTGCCTTGATAATTCTCAAAAAATAGTAAACCAGATTTTGATATTATAAAATTATTAGATGTCTTTTTACTTAATTTTGCTTCTAAAGATTCATATTTTTGTAAACCAAATGTACCAATAGGGTTACATATAGTTATTAGTATTATACCAAAAATCACCGCTGCAAAAACTGGAACAGCAATAACCCTCCAAATATGTATACCATTGCATAAAATAGTTATTAGTTCATTATGTTTAGTTAGTCTTTTTAGAAAAAATAACATCGCAATGAAGCTAAGAAGAGAAGCTACTTCATTAACTAAATAAGGTATTTTATATAATACAAGTTTCCAAAAAAAATGTGTTGGAATATATACAGCTTTAAATTTTTGCAAAAGGTCAAAGATATTTGAAAGAATTAAAACCCCGATAATCAGAAGCAATATACCGATGAAATAGCCACAATATAGCCTGAGTAGGTAAATTGAAAGAGTTTTAAAATTAATCATTTAAAAATAAAAATTGGTGACCGTAGTGGATGATTTTGATTCTATCGTCTATCAACTCTTCATTTACTAGCAGTATATTACATTTGATACAAAAGTTCAATGTGATTTTTATTATAAAAATAACGAGCATTTTTATCTAATCATCTAGCTGTATAAACTACGAAATAATTATAAGATTATTATTTTTTAAAGTTAAATTCAGTAAGTATTGTGGGAGTAATTAGGGTCAAATAAAGTGAGCCAAAGGAAAATATAGAACCAATTATAATGTGAGCCAAGAAATTTTGAGAGTCAATTAAATCGAGCTAGACTGTATTTTTAATAAAGTCATTTAATTTGAGTTACTTGTTACCGATAAAAGCGAGCTTGTGTCATATTGAAAGCAAGCCGCTACAACTAGTCATATAGTTTTTTATCTCCATTTAAACCTCAGGAATAGGAAATGTTACATCTCCTGTAATATTGAGTGAGTATTCCAAAATATTATTATCTTGCGGTACTGCATTAATATCATCGATAATTGTTTTAGGAATGTCCAAACTGTTAACATTTCCATACAAATTAATTACAGCAAGCTTGCCTATGATTGTTAAAGGTGCAACGGGATCTGAAAGTAATTTGCATCCAATATCATTACCACGAGCTTTAGTAATATCGCACGGGGTAATATTTTCTTTATTAGGTATAAGAGCAGATTTTTGGTCGCGTCTGATCAGTAGAGCTAATTCATTATTTTTATTTAAATCCGCCGCATAATGATAAACAGTATTACCATTTGCATCTTGATACTTTAAGTCATAATAACACTTTTGGAGTAATAGCTCTAAAATCTCATATGAACCATATATAACAGCCACTTGCAAAAAGGATTGACCAGCCGCATCACGCACCGATTGATTTGTATCAATCGATCCTTTAGAATTAATAAATTTTTCAAGAGCATTGAAGTTTTTATTACGAATTAAGCTAACAAAGCTTTCGTTTTCAGATTCTGATAATCGTTGTGTGTCAGGCATAAATATAATATTAAGTTAGTTCTATGAATTATATAGGAATATTAATAAAAAATCAAGGGTTTTATCACATTTGTAAATCGTGGTCTAGCGAGAATCGTAAAACCTTAAATTTTGGACATTATGATGCCATGAGCATAACAAAATTCTCAAAAGTAGCACCAAAATGCTAAGCATTATGTAATAACATAAACAAGAGGCAGCCCTGCAATAACATGTTATTGACATTTGCTTCTAATTAATCTAGAGATATAATAAAATTTAGTCTAATATTTATGGCTCGATATTATTATTAACTTGTTATGAATCATCTAAACCAAATATTAAAATCTGCACAAAGCAGAATAGAATCAACTCAAGCTCTATCAGAGTTGCAACAAATTAGGGTGGAGTTTCTTGGGAAACAAAGCTTACTTAACCAAGAAATGAGAAAGCTTGGTAGTCTTGAGCAAAATGATCGCAGAAAGTTAGGCGAGGCAGTTAATTTGCTTAAAGGACAGATTAGTAATTTGCTAGAAGCAAAACAAGCAGTCTTGGAGGAAATTGAATTAAATAAACGATTTGCTGAAGAAAAGACAGATTTAACAATTCCAGCCCGGCAGTATAAGAAGGGGAGCATACACCCCATTACCCAAGCTACCGAAGAATTAATTCAAATATTTGCAAAATTTGGGTTAACAATTGAGTATGGTCCAACTATTGAAAATGATTGGTATAATTTTACTGCCCTAAATTTTTATGAAGAACACCCTGCAAGGCAGATGCACGATACTTTCTATCTAAAAGCACAAGAAGGAGAACAGCCTTTATTGTTGCGTACCCATACTTCAACGATGGAAATCAGGACAATGGAAAAAGGTAAACCGCCTTTTAGGATTATTGCTCCTGGTAGAACTTATAGATCTGATTCAGATATGACTCATACACCAATGTTTCATCAGATTGAGGGGCTGGTGATCGATAAAAATATCAATATGGGACATTTAAAATACATTATTACAGAGTTTATCAAAGATTTTTTTGAACAAACAAATATTGACATACGTTTTAGACCAAGTTTTTTCCCGTTTACTGAGCCGGGTGCAGAAGTGGATATTAAGATGCAAGGTAGCAATAAATGGCTTGAGGTGCTTGGCTGTGGTATGACCCATCCAAACGTTCTTAAAAATGTTAATATAGATAGTGAGTGCTATCAAGGGTTTGCCTTTGGTCTAGGTGTTGAGCGTTTTGCTATGTTAAAATACGGTATCAAGGATCTCAGGCAATTTTTTGAAGGAGATATAAGATGGTTAAAACACTATAACTTCTCTGCTTTTGACTTGCCAAGTCTAGCTGGAGGATTAACAAGATGAAATTTACTTTATCTTGGTTAAAAAAATTCCTAGATACCGAGAGTTCTGTTGAGGAAATTGCTGAATGTTTAACTATGCTTGGTCTTGAAGTAGAAGAACTAATAGACAGAAGGATGGAGCTAAAGGATTTTGAAGTAGCTCATATACTAGCTACTAAACCTCACCCATCGGCGGACAAGCTAAAAATATGTGACGTCCAAACTAGGGAAGGTATTTTACAGATAGTTTGCGGAGCAAGTAATGCTAGGGAAAATATTAAAGTAGTACTGGCAAAAATAGGTTGTGAAATCCCTAATGGTAAATTCAAAATTAAAGAATCGGTAATACGAGGAGAAAAAAGTTGCGGAATGTTATGTTCTGAAGCAGAACTATTAGTGGGTACTAATTCTGATGGTATAATAGAACTGATGCCCGACGCTAAAATAGGAGAGGCATTTATACAATATTATGGGTATGATGACCCAGTTTTTGATATTAACGTTACCCCAAATCGTGGTGATGCTCTTGGCGTCTATGGTATAGCTAGAGACCTAGCTAGCAAGGGTATTGGTACGCTTAAAGAATTAGAAGTACCATCAATTGCCGAAGAATTTAAATCTACTTTGGCTTTAGAGATAGAAAATAAAGAAGCATGTCCATTATTCTGCTTTCGGGAAATAAGAAATTTACAAAACAAGACAAGCCCTGATTGGTTAAAGCAATTATTGCAAAATATTGGGCTAAAACCGGTTTCAGCCCTAGTGGACGTCACTAACTATATATCGTATAGTTTCGGGCAACCAATGCATGCTTACGATAGAAGTAAATTATCAGATAAGCTGCAAATTACACTACTTAAAGAAAAAACTAAATTTCTAGCTTTAAATGGCAAAGAATATGATTTAGATGAAGGGTCTTTGGTAATTCAAGATGATAGGCAAGTACTTACTCTTGCTGGTATTATAGGAGGTGATAGTAGCAAAAGTGAGCTTGAGACACAAAATGTCTTGCTAGAAGCGGCGTGTTTTTCTGCTAAATATATTACTAAAACTGGTAGATCTCTACAGATTGATACTGATTCTAGATATCGTTTTGAACGTAATATTGATCAAGCATTTACCTTAAAAGCCTTAAATATTGCAAGTAAAATGATTTTATCTATTTGTGGAGGTGAAATTTCTGATATAGTGTATAATGGGCAGCTCACCCTTGTTCCAAGAACCCTGAAATTCCCTGTAGATTGTCTAGCTAAAATAACTGGTCTGAGCTTAAATAAGACAGAGATTTATAATATTTTAGAGAAACTTGGCTTTGATATAGTAGATATAGGTGACACTCTAAAACTTACCATACCTTCTTGGCGGTATGACATAGCAATCAAAGAAGATATTGTTGAAGAAATTGTTCGTATTTATGGTTATGACAAGTTAGACTCGATTAAATTACCAGAAATGCAACTAACAAGGATTATACCTAAAGAGCAAAGAAGAATTTCTGATATTAAAAGAATTTTAGCCACTTGTGGGTATGATGAAGTTGTAACAAACTCATTCATGGATAGTAACGTTGCAAAATTATTTGCTCCAATAAAAGAGGAATTATTTCTACTAAATCCTATTAGTGTAGATAATAATTATATGCGACCTAGCCTCATTGCAAATTTACTTAAATTAGTTCAAAAAAATTTAGCAAGATCAATTAGAGAAATTGCCTTGATGGAAATAGGACCAATCTTTAACTCTTGTAAATCTGATGGTGAGTTAGTTTTTGCTTCTGCAGTAAGATGTGGACAATATCATGTGAAAGATTGTCATTCTGAAGCTCGCTTAGTAGATGTTTTTGATATTAAATCTGACCTAGAAAATGTTTTAAATTATACTGGCTTATCGATCGATAAGTGCCAATTTTGTCCAACTGAGTTACCGTATTACCATCCGACAAAATCAAGTATTATAAAACTTGGTAAAAATGCCATAGCATATTTTGGACAAATTCATCCATCTATATTAAAGCATTTTGATATTGATTGCGAGATATTTGCCTTTGAAATAAATATTGCCAATATACCATTTGCTAAAGCAAAGTTTGCTAAAAGAGATGAGTTTATTGTTTCCGACTACCAGCCAACTTTTAGAGATTATGCTTTTGTAGTTGATCTAGAACAGCCGGTTGGCGAGATGATGACTTATATAAAGAATTCTAATAAAAAAATAATAAAATCAGTTGATATATTTGATATTTATTCAGGAGATAAACTACCATCAGGTAAGAAATCAATGGCAATTAAAGTACAATTCCAAGCAGATGATCGTACACTAAATGAAGCAGACCTAAATTTATTAAGTCAAGAAATTGTTACAATTGTTTATGAGAAATTCCAAGGTAAGTTGAGAGAATAAACTTCTACTTTCAGACTAAATATATATCCAAAAAATGCTAAAGTAACCTAAACATCCGTAATGGAAGTCAATAAAAAATAGTAACTTAACATAAATTTTCATTGTAAGAAGAATTATTTTTGACAATAGAGTGCATAAAAGCTAGTAATTTGCACATAACAACAACAAGAGCAACTTTTGCTGCTTTATGTTTAGCAATTAAGTGGTCATAAAAATTGCGTAAGTGCTTATTACATTTCTTAAAAGCCTCAATGCGTAAATCATCCCAGTTAGTTAAGTTAGCTAGGGTTTTATTTAATACTTTCCCGTCTTCGCGATAAGAGGTACGAAGCAATATTGCAGGACGAGAATTTCTATTTAGGACAGTTGTAATATACATGAATAAGATTCATACCCTTCTTATTCTAGCCCTGTCAAGTAAAAAATATCATTTACATGACTACAAATTTATCGCAGAATTCTTGTAAACCTTACTTTCCTACCTCTTCAAGCACTTCTCCCTCTCGAAGATAAGACGCGACTCATCTTCGACACAAAAAAGTGCTTAAAACGTCTAAAGAATCAGGTTTGCAGTGGTTTTGGCATGAAGTTTGTAGTCATGTAAACATCACTTTTCTACTTGACATACTAAAAATTAGTCAACATAATGCTTCTTATGTGTATTACCATTGTTTTGTTTCAAATAAAAACTCTTGTCATTAAAGTACACTTTTATCAGTATTTCTTTATTATAAAATTCCACAGGTGAAAAAATAATGGTATGGACCTCCTGATATACAGAATGAAAAGCAGTTGCTAATCTTCTAAAGTTAATATTAAATATTAAAATAACAATCAGGAGGCTAAGATGGAAGTTACCACAATTGGTATAGATATTGCAAAAAGAATTTTCCAAATTCATGGTGTAGATAAAAATGGTAAGACGGTATTAAAGAAAAAATTAATGAGAGATCAAGTTTTAACATTTATGGCTAATTTACCAAAATGTTTGGTAGGGATGGAAGCTTGCGGCGGAGCTAGTTACTGGGCAAGAGAAATAACTAAATTGGGGCATACAGTAAAACTAATGGCAGCACAATTTGTCAAACCGTATGTTAAAACTAATAAAAATGATCAAGCTGATGCAGAAGCTATATGTGAAGCGGTAACAAGACCAAATATGAGGTTTGTACCAATTAGAACTGTAGAACAACAAGATATTTTATCAATTCATCGAGTAAGAGAGAGATTGGTAAAAAATCGTACTGCCCTTGCTAATGAAATTAGGGGTCTACTACATGAATTTGGTTTTATTATTCCTCAAGGGATCAATAAGGTTATGACAAAATTAACCGAGATTTTAGATGAAGGAAATTTAAGCCAGCTGGGTTATCAAACATTTAGTGAACTGAAAGAGGAATTTTTGGATAATGACAAAAAAATAAAAGAGATAGAAAAAAGATTAAAAATAATAGCTAGCAACTTAACTCAATATCAACGATTAACAGCTATACCTGGTCTTGGTTTAATTACTGCTACTGCTTTAATAGCATCAATAGGTAATGCTACAAGTTTTGAGAATGGTAGGCAATTATCGGCATGGCTTGGATTAGTGCCAAGGCAGCATTCCAGTGGAGGGAAAGATAAATTGCTTGGAATTAGCAAGCGAGGTGATGTTTACTTGCGTACTTTATTGATCCAAGGAGCTAGAGCTGTACTAAATGCCAAGATAAGATTTACATCGGAAGAACAAAAATCTAAAAAAGATTTTAGCAAATTTACGCAGTGGATGTTTAATTTATCTGAGCGAAATGGACATAATAAAACAGTAGTTGCTGAGCTAATAAACTGGCAAGAGTGGTGTTTGCAGTACTAAGGTCAGGGGATGATTATGTAGAGAGTAAAGTTTGTAGCACAGAGCTATTATAATTAACATAAAATAAATAGTGGTTTATTAATTAATAGGTAAACAAAGAATATGTAAGAGATTCCAACCCGGAATATGCGTGAGATAATAATATTGATGGTAAATAAGACAAACCTTAGCTTACAAAAAAACTGATGACTACAATGGCTCTTTGAAGCCGATAAAATGATAAGTATATAGTAAATTTGTAAGCCAGCGAATTCCATCAGGGCTGTAGGATAAATTACACATAATTTATTAACTATAAGCCGGATACATGTATGCATTTGCATTTTTGCTATTAGATGTTATTTTTTTCTTGCATTTTACAGGAGGTCCATACATGTAGTCAGTAACAAAAATTTAATTTTCTGTCCCACACACCGCATGACAATCTACTTCTATAGCATAATTTCTGCTCATATTTATCTCGAAGATGAGTCGCGATAAGAGGTACGAAGCAATATTGCAGGACAAGAATTTCTATTTGGAACAGTTGTAATATACATGAAAGAGATTATATCTCTAAATTCCAGCATTGTCAAATAAAAAATATCATTTACATGACTACAAATCTTATAGCAAAATCCTTATAAACCTCATTCTTTAGGTGTTTTAAGCACTTTTTCGTCTAGAAGATGAGTCGCGTTTCAACAAAAGAACAAGAAGAAGGCTATTCTATTGAAGCGCAAAAATACCGATTACAAGAATATTGTATGCGTAAAGGTTTAGAAATTCTAAGAATATTTGAATTCTCTGAATCATCAACAGTAGGTAATCGTAAAAAGTTTATGGAGGCTATAGATTTTGCTAAAAAACAAAAAGAGGTTATAGCAGTAGTTGCAGATAAAGTTGATCGATTACAACGTAGTTATAAAGAAACACCTATACTAAATGATCTAATTGAAAGAGCAAAAATCGAACTACATTTTTACACAGAAAATTGTATAATACATAAATATTCTACGTCACAAGAAAAGATGATGTGGAATATTTTTGTATTAATGGCTCAAGCCTTTGTTGATAGTCTTAGAGATAATGTCAACCGCAGTATAGACCAAAAATTACGTTTAGGGGAATGGATCAGTACTGCCCCTATTGGTTACTTGCATATCAAAGGACACGGTACAGGACATAACAAAGGAAAAATAATCATTGATCCTGATCGTGATCCTTTAATTAAAAAAATATTTGAAACATATGCTACAGGCAGTCATACTCTACCTGAAATACTAAAGAAAACCAAAGAATGGGGATTACGTAATTCTAGAGGTAATCAAGATTATTTATGCCACTCTCATCTTTATTCTATTATTACAAATCCATTTTATTACGGAGTAATGCGAGTCCTAAAAACTAAAAAAGAATACCAACATATATATCCTCCTCTAATTAGTAAAGAATTATTTGATACTTGCCAAAGGGTACGTGTTAACTGGAATAAAAAACCGTTTAAATATAGAGAAAAAGAATATATATTTAGAGGATTGATAAAATGTGCTGTTACTGGTCGTGTGATCACTGCTGATACTAAGCAGAAGACTTATCCTAATGGTAGTACAGCAGAGTGGATATATTTACTAGGATGGCATCCTGATAACCCTAATAAAAGGATATACGTGAAAGAAGAAATAATACTACAAGAAGTAGAAAAAGTATTAGCAACACTCCATCTAGATCCTAATTTGCTAGCTGAAGTAATTGCTTATATTAAAAGCTCAGCAAAAATAGAGCAAGGTTTTCATAAAATGCGTATAGGAGAGTTACATGCTGAGCATACTAAGATCAAAACTCGTATGGATAGGTTAACTGATTTATTTTTAGACGGTGATATTAGCAAGAAAGATCATGAAGGAAAACGTCAGCAATTAATACAAAAACGTAAAGATATCGTGAGAGAAATAGAAAGCCATAACAATGCTGATGATAAATTTTCAGAACGCCTAGTTAACCTAGTAGAACTGGCTTCTGGAGCGTTAGAAACATTTAAAGGTTCGAATATTGAGAAAAAACGCAAATTGTTAAATCTTGTATTTTCGAACCTAGAGCTGAATGGCTGTAAGCTAGATTATACCTTGCGTCCACCGTTTGACGCATTCGTAAAATGCACTAAAATCGAAGAATGGCGCACCCTAGAGGATTCGAACCTCTGACCTACGGATTAGAAATCCGTTGCTCTATCCAGCTGAGCTAAGGGTGCGTATACTCAAATGATTTGGAGAATTGGGACAATAAACAAGGGATGAGCGAACGCAAGCAGTACATAAAATACGTGAGTACGCGAAATCCCTGCAAGTATTTGCAAAAGCCAATTCTTCAAAGCAGAAGAGTATATATATATACTTCTATGATTTCAAGAGTTAATAGACGATAGTATAACTTCAAGAAGAGCTAGGCAGTAGCAAAGTCGAGCGGCGTAGCGTACATGAGTAACGGGGCAGCTGAAATCTTTAGGTCGCGAGACCTTAATTCTTGAAGTTCTACCTGAGTATATACAAAGATGTTTATTTTATATCAGCTAAGGTGATCTTTTTCAAGTGCAAAAAATAATAACTTTTCTTCTAACATAACTGGTTCTTGTATCTAATAGTCAACTTCATCGTTATTTTTATTCTCTAGTTCTTACAAACTTGATATTTATTATATATATACTGCTCGTAAATGAAGAGTTGATAGACGATAGAATCAAAATCATGATAGTAGCGGGAATTACCAAGTCGAGGTGCTAGGCGTACTATAGTACGTGAGTACCGCAGATCTTGGATAATGACGACGCAATTCTTGATTTTCTATCTGAGTATATATCAGTTTAAACATTCTGACTTTATAATATATGCTGCTACGCTTGAAGGAGAGCTAGGGCTTTTAAAACCTAATTCTATTAAAATCTTCCTGCTTTCTTTCACTTGCTGCGCTGCTTTTTTCCTGTCAACTAATAGTGATGTAAGCTTATCTGCTATATTTGATTTAGTACAGTTAAACTGGATAAATTCTGGTAATATCTCTTTATTAGCAATAATATTAATCAAAGAAATATAAGGTATTTTTATTAGTAACTTTATTAATAGAAAGCTTAAGATATTTAATTTATAAGCAACAATCATTGGAGTATTACAAGCGGCAATTTCTAAGGTATTAGTGCCAGATTTTGCTAAAGCAAGGGTAGCTACAGCAAAAATCTTAAGTCTATCACTCGAGAAATGGTAGTTAAATGCTGCATCTGATAAAAATGGTTCAATTAAAGATTTATGACTAGGCTCAGCCGTGACAAATATCACTTCAAGATTAGGGAATTTTTTTGCTAATAGATTGATTGCCGCCGTGAATACCGGAGCATGTCTTGTTATTTCACCTTTGCGGCTACCACAAGTGACACATAACACTTCTGAATGAACAGGTATTTGTAATTCTCGCTTTAATAGCTCTTTATCTTTATCATCATAAAAATACTGCTCTAATATTGGATGACCAATATACCGGCAATCTAGACCTACCTTCTGAAAGTATGGTGGTTCGAATGGCAGTAAAGCCAACAAATAATCATAAATTTTAGCGTATTTCATAGCCCGGGAAGGTTTGTATGCCCAAACGGAGGGTGCGACAATATGAATAATCTTTAAATTGGGCCGGACTGCTCGAATCTTCTTTGCCACTCTATAAGTAAAGCCTGGCGAGTCTATGGTAATTAACAAATCTGGGGCATGCTGAATTATATCAGCAATAGTATGCTTGATTAGCTTAGTGATCTTAAAAATATGTGGTATAATTTCGACGAAACCCATAAGATTTATTTGACTAATCGGGAAAAGGCTATGCTCTAACCCCGCTTCTTCCATCTTGCTTCCCCCTACACCAACGAACTCTAATTGTATCTCCTCCAGCTTATAGAGATCTTTTAGGCTTTGTATCAAATGACTCCCTATAAAATCTCCTGAAATTTCACCAGCAATTAGATAAATTTTAGCCATTTGACCGCTGCTTACTACATAGGCTTAAATTTTTGTCAATCACAGCAGAATGAATGCCAACACAATTAAGAATCGAATGAAATACATAGTCATGACTAATTTCAGTGCCTAAATGATTGGCTATAGAACTTACCAAATCAGGATGTCTTTTTTTAAATTCATTCGATACCCAAACTAGAAAAGGCACTGTGGTCTGTTCTGGGATCATAGGTCCACCGTGACCGTAATAACCATGTTCTCCCAAAGATTCTGCATGATCAGAAACATACATTAGGATAGCGTTACTATTTTTTAATAGATCTATTACATTATACAAAAAAAAATCTGTATATAAAATGGTATTATCGTAATCATTAATCAACTCTTCAATATCACAACTGCTCTGATCTACCTTAGTAATGGAATTACACTTAGGAGTAAATTTTTGAAATTCTTGAGGATATCTAGCAGAATATTTCCAATGACTACCAGCTGTGTGGATAACTAAAACATTTTTAGTAGTAGAATTTACAATATTATTTTCAATATGAGGTAACATTTCTCCATCGTGATCAAGCCTCTTTAATAAAATAGAACCACTGGGTATTATAGCAAATCTAACTTCATCATAAATTGTAACGGGGTTTTTACTTCTTAAGTATCCTACTATACTCTGAGTGCCAATCCAATTAGTGTTAAAACCAAGCATGGTAAAAATTGATAAAAAACTCGTTTCTTCTGTACTTTTGTCTAAGCTACTCGCAGGATGGCGAGATAGAAGAGATGGGACAGAAAGATGTGTGTGATTGGAAGCAGACTGTGCTTTAAATGAAAAAAGATTTTCAACAGAACTTAAATATGGCGTAGTGTTCCTGTGATAACCATTAATACCAAAATGATCAAATCGTGCTGATTCTCCTATTACAAGTACTACTGTAATATTTTGATCCGATTGATCAATGAAAGAAAACTTCTTACTTATATCATCACGCATTGCACTTTTTTTGCTATTTAAAGATAAATATGTATTATGTAAATATTGGATAGGAAAATAACCCTTTAGCAAATTAAACTGCGGCATAATAATATTATTAATGGTAATTAAAAGACAAATTGCCGATAGTAATTTTGTAACAAATAGTTTACTATCTAAAATAGAGAAATGCTTCATCGTATAAATACAAGTAGCTAGGCTAAAAATTAGCCAAACAATTAGCCTAATACTAGCTATCTCATATACTTCATTGAAGTCAGTAGAGAAAAAGCTACCCATCATCTCTTTTGTAGGAGAAATTTTGAAAAGATATAGATAATAGCTGGCAATTGCTCCCGTTATAAATAAAAATATTGCTCCTATTATAAAAACAAGTCGATGGATAGTTAAACCAAAAAAAATGATAAAGCAAGTAAAGCAAATATAAATAGAGTCCTTACTCAACTCCAATATTGCTTTAAAAAAAGCGACTTTGTAGTAGCTGAACTTGTAAACAATAACTGCTGAATTAAAAAGTAGAAAATAAATAAAAGAGAACACCAAAGATAGTTTGATTAGGTTACTATCTAAATGTTTTTGGATTAGTTTTAACATATAAATAACGTACTTTTGTATGATTGTAACTTAGGTATCATGATAACATCAACACTGCAAGAGTTTTTTCAACTTTTACAAGTTAATAAACCAATTATATCTGTTGATTATGGGACACGAAAAACAGGCATCGCTGTCTCAAATCAAGAACATACCATCGCTATGCCTATAAAAACTATATATGAGATAACAGAAGAAAATAAGATCAAATCAATATTAGACTTGATCACAACCTATTCTAGCTGTGGTGTTGTCGTAGGGCTGCCGATTAGTATGAATGGTCAGGCTAGTGATCAAACTGCGATTGTATTAAAATTTAGCAAAAAGCTTAGTTTAGCCATAAATCTTCCTATATATCTACAAGATGAAAGACTTACTTCCCTTGCTGCCAATAGTTTATTAAAATCGCTAGGAATCAAAAGACGAGAACGTAACCAAAAAGATGATTCAATTGCAGCAAGTATGATTTTAGAAACTACTTTAGATTCTATTAAGAAACTCCACAGAAGATAAGTAGTGTATTCTAGTGTAATAAAAATACATAGGCGTCATATACTGCTCGTAAATGAAGAGTTGATAGACGATAGAATCTAAATCATGATAGTGCAGGAATTACCAAATCGAGGTGTTAGGCGTACATATTAGTACGTGAGTACCGCTAGAATCTTGGATAATGACGACGCAATTCTTGATTTTCATCGAGTATATATGGGACACTACAAGAACAAACTCAGATAGACTAAAACTCGTACCATAATTGGTTGCGGGGGTTGGATTTGAACCAACGACCTTCAGGTTATGAGCCTGACGAGCTACCAAACTGCTCCACCCCACGATAATGGAAGTACCTGTGAATTGATTCTTTTTGGTAATTTTATTGTCAAAATTTGCTTCCGTTCCTTACGTATATTTGCGTACTGCTTGCGGTATACTCTTCTACATTTTTCCTAAAAATTATTCAATTCGTAGACACTCCTATAATATACGCACACACCTACTATGACGTCACCCTAAATTTATTTCAGAACCTAAACTACTTAGTTTTAACAAATCCTCCACCCCGCTTAGGATAACATCCACCTTGAGTAAAAAGCCTAGCTATACCTTTTTACCAAAACTAAGCCCAGCAAACTTTTTATTAAAGTCACTGATATTTTTATTAGATTGGTTAACGACATTTCCAGATTCTTTAGTCCATGCTGGATGTTTCCTATAATCCACATCCATCAAAATCTCTTCTGCATGACCACCGGAATTTGTTTCAAAAACATCCTTACTAATAATAATTTTAAATTTTTTATATTTTGGGTGTATTCCAGTTTTCATAATGAAGCACCAACTTTTTTCTCAACTATCTTTCTTTTAATTATTTGTGCTTTATCTGAGAGTACATCACATGATATTTTAAGCATATATGCATCAAAACCACCTACTTTCTCAACAGAACGCATACATTTGGCATTTACCGAGAGCTTATATTCTTGCTTCGTCAGATCACTTGCAAACCTTACCACCCTTAGGTTAGGTTCAAATCGTCTTCTAGTTTTTCTTTGTGAGTGTGATACTTTATTACCATATAAAACACCTACTCCACTAAGCTCACATCTACGAGACATCGTGATCTCCCTTCCCATAATTTATAACACAGGATTATACTATATAATAAGGTCTTATGTCAATATGTATATTAACATTATGCAAATTTTATGCAAAAAATCGTTAACACTTTTGAAGTAGCGACTCATCTTCGAGATAAATATGAGCAGAAATTATGCTATAGAAGTAGATTGTCATGCGGTGTGTGGGACAGAAAATTAAATTTTTGTTACTGACTACATGTATGAACCTCCTGTAAAATGCAAGAAAAAAATAACATCTAATAGCAAAAATGCAAATGCATACATGTATCCGGCTTATAGTTAATAAATTATGTGTAATTTATCCTACAGCCCTGATGGAATTCGCTGGCTTACAAATTTACTATATACTTATCATTTTATCGGCTTCAAAGAGCCATTGTAGTCATCAGTTTTTTTGTAAGCTAAGGTTTGTCTTATTTACCATCAATATTATTATCTCACGCATATTCCGGGTTGGAATCTCTTACATATTCTTTGTTTACCTATTAATTAATAAACCACTATTTATTTTATGTTAATTATAATAGCTTTGTGCTACAAACTTTACTCTCTACATAATCATCCCCTGACCTTAGTACTGCAAACACCACTCTTGCCAGTTTATTAGCTACAGCAACTACTGTTTTATTATGTCCATTTCGCTCAGATAAATTAAACATCCACTGCGTAAATTTGCTAAAATCTTTTTTAGATTTTTGTTCTTCCGATGTAAATCTTATCTTGGCATTTAGTACAGCTCTAGCTCCTTGGATCAATAAAGTACGCAAGTAAACATCACCTCGCTTGCTAATTCCAAGCAATTTATCTTTCCCTCCACTGGAATGCTGCCTTGGCACTAATCCAAGCCATGCCGATAATTGCCTACCATTCTCAAAACTTGTAGCATTACCTATTGATGCTATTAAAGCAGTAGCAGTAATTAAACCAAGACCAGGTATAGCTGTTAATCGTTGATATTGAGTTAAGTTGCTAGCTATTATTTTTAATCTTTTTTCTATCTCTTTTATTTTTTTGTCATTATCCAAAAATTCCTCTTTCAGTTCACTAAATGTTTGATAACCCAGCTGGCTTAAATTTCCTTCATCTAAAATCTCGGTTAATTTTGTCATAACCTTATTGATCCCTTGAGGAATAATAAAACCAAATTCATGTAGTAGACCCCTAATTTCATTAGCAAGGGCAGTACGATTTTTTACCAATCTCTCTCTTACTCGATGAATTGATAAAATATCTTGTTGTTCTACAGTTCTAATTGGTACAAACCTCATATTTGGTCTTGTTACCGCTTCACATATAGCTTCTGCATCAGCTTGATCATTTTTATTAGTTTTAACATACGGTTTGACAAATTGTGCTGCCATTAGTTTTACTGTATGCCCCAATTTAGTTATTTCTCTTGCCCAGTAACTAGCTCCGCCGCAAGCTTCCATCCCTACCAAACATTTTGGTAAATTAGCCATAAATGTTAAAACTTGA